>NZ_CP118963.1:1200000-2400000 GCF_029024105.1 Acinetobacter lwoffii
GGCTATATCTATTCAGGTATTGGTGTCGCGATCATAATCGAAGCATTTAACCAGTTCGGTCAGCGTAATGCTGCTAAACATGAATCTAAGATTCCTTTGCGTCATCGTACTGCCGACTCGATTTTAAAATTGATGGGTGGCAAGCTAGAGACGACTGATACTCAAAATAATGAGGCACAAGAAACCTTTGCAGATGAAGAGCGCTATATGATTGGCGGGGTGCTTACCCTTGCAGAGCGTTCAGTCGCTTCGATCATGACGCCGCGCAGTCAGATTTCATGGGTTGATCTGGAAGATAGCCCAGAACAGATCCGTGAAAAAATTCTGTCTGTTCCACACAGTCTGTTCCCTGTATGTCGCGGTAGCCTGGATAAGGTCATTAGCGTAGTACGTGCCAAAGAATTACTGGATGTACTGGAAGAGCCGGAAGAATTAAAAGCACTGATCAAACGTCATCGTCCAATTTATATCTTTGAAAAGATGAAGGTTATTGATGCAATCAATACCTTGCGTACTTCTAAAGGTTCTTTGGTCTTGGTCAGTGATGAGTTTGGTAATGTGCAGGGTCTGATTTCACCGCTAGATGTGTTTGAAGCAATTGCTGGTGAATTCCCGGATGCTGATGAGCAGCTAGATCTAGTTAAAATCGATGATACACACTGGATCGCATCGGGCATGTTAGACCTGTATCAGCTTGAGCTGGAACTTGGCATGATTGATCTGATTGATGAAGATGCGGGTTATATCAGTGTTGCGGGTTTGATTCTGGATAAAACCAACAGTACGGTTGAAGTGGGCACCGAGTTAAATTATCAGGGTGTACAGTTCAAAGTCACTGAAATTGAAAGCAATCGTATCAAGTCGGTCAGCATTCATTACGCAGTTTAAACAGGTGTTTTAAATACGTTATTTGTTCAAATTCTAAAAGTCAGTTGCTTTAGTGGCAGCTGGCTTTTTTAATGCATGTCTGTTGAATGTGGCTCATTAAAATAATATGAGCCTTCGTTTAAACTGATTTTTATCAGTTTATTCATACTATTAGTCATGTTCCCGATTGAGCTGAATATCCGGATATTGCAGTGAGATTTTGAAGCCGAAAAAGTCAAGTCAGCAATCGAAAATAAGCATGATCAAGCATCAAATATTGATTCATGTAACCTGTTAATCAAAACTTAAAAGTCATATTTAAATACTGACAAAAAATTGAACTACAATTCACATGAACTAGATTTGCATGATGCAAACAGATCTTAAGTAAAATGGAAACCGTTTGTGTGGAAATCACTAGATAAGTTGCATGAAGCCTACTCAGTTCAGAATAAAACGACTCAAAAATGATCTCCGAAAGAGCTAGACAAAACATTTCTAATGAGGTCAATAGAGCAAATGAGCAGGATCAATCTAAATAGGGGCGTTTATCTATTCAAGAGAATAAACACCCTGTGAAGCGACCAGTAAACTAAATGGATTCTGGCAGAATTTTAAAGTTGGCGTATTTTCGGATTGTTTCAGTATTGAGTTGGTGGATTTCATCCAGAAAGGCGACATTAAAACTGCCTAACTGTTGTGCGCGTTCAAATGCCAATTGACCGGCAATTGCAAAATGTACATGTGCCGTTAATGCAGCAAGGGCTGGAGACGTTACTGCACTATAGGCAGCGATCAGTGCACCGAGTGCACATCCCATCGCCGTGATTCGGGGCTGTAAAGCAGAACCGCCTGACACCTGTATCACAGGATAGTCTTTCGAAATAATGTAATCAGATTCACCGGAGATTGCGATACATTCACAATGATCCAGCAAACTTCGCGCCTGTAAATAAACATCCGCACTGTCTACTGTGCTGTCTACACCCTTGGACTCGATCTGCTTGCCAGCCAAAGCACCAATTTCAGAAGCATTGCCTCGTAAAATCGTAGGCTGGGAATGCATCAACTGATCTACGACGCCAGAACGCCAGCGCAGAACTGTTCCATAACCGACCGGATCAAGCACCCACGGTTTTTGCAATTGATGTGCAGTTTTCGCAGCAATCTGCATCGCCTGAACCTGCTCTGTCGTCGGTGTACCCAGATTCAGACTGATCGCTGTAGCAGTCTTGGCAAAACTTTCAGCTTCAAACGGATTGTCGATCATGGCCGGAGAAGCATGCGCAGCCAGTACAATATTGGCGACATAGTTGCTGGCCACCGTATTGGTCATGATATGCACCAGGGGCTGCTGTTGCTGAAGTTTCAACCAGGCCTCACAGATCTGATCCAGAAGCGTTTGCTGTAGTGCTTGCGTAGAAGTCGTCATAATGGTCATTTAGAATAAGAGAAAGATTCGTTGTATTCGGTCAGCGGGTAAAATAATGGTCTTGATGCTTGCAGCTACGACAGAACAGGCTGACATAGTCACTGGCATCATAATCCACCGACAGTTCCTGTGAGCCGCAATGCATACAACGTTTTTGGGAATAGAATTTCAGGCGAGGTTCGATCTTGTGCCACGAACGCCACACCGGCTGAAAGAAGATATTTTCATCATAGCCCAAAAACCGATAAAACAGGATTTCGCTCATCTTGCTGAATGCCAGTTGCGGTGGACGCGGCAGGGTAGAGGTTTCCCATTTTTCTGTAACTGAACGTTCGCGGTACTGCTGCAAGGTTTTTTTCAGCAGATTGGTATTAATAAAGTTTTCATTGCGGGGCTTGAGGGCTTTTTGTTTATATAGATATTCCAGCCCGGTCTGCACCAGATAATAAATCTGACCCACAGCCAGTACATCCAAAAGACGATAGCAAAAGGTCTGAAAGCTCTGATTTCCGGCAATTTGCACATTCCAGCTACGGCAATAGAATTGGGCAAACTGAATGATTTCTTCATATAGCAGGCAATAGAGTGCATCTTTGACTTCATCTGCACTTTTAAAGGGCACACCTTGGCTCAGGTTTTGATAAAACCAGTTGCGCAGCTGCTGGGTGATACTGAACAGGGTCGGTTCAGAATAACCATCCAGTCGCACATTAATATAATAATGCTGATTTTCCTGCTGGAGATCTTTGGGAATCAGAACCTGATCCCGGATCAGGCTTTTTACCAGACCATGTTGGAACAGATAGTTGGGACTGATGGAATAATATCGAATTTGATGCCAGTCAATATATTCGCGGTGCTGGCTATATTCCTGAACCTGCTCATCCAGAATCGCAAGTAAAAACAGTTTATTGATAAAACTGAGCTGATTGAGCTCAAGAACCGGTCGATCCTGTTTTTTATGATATTGACGGTTTTCCTGTAAACGGACTTCCTTGAGCATGCGTTTACGCTGCGCCAGACATCGTTCACAATAACAATTGTGCTTTTGATCGGAGTAAAGCTGATGCTGACAATGGCTGCATTCATGATAGCTCAGTTCCTGATCATATTGCTCTGCCTCAATCCAATACATCGATGCCTTACACAGCGGGCAGTGGGTACTTTCATCAAGCTGTTTTTGCAGAACACTGAATACCATGGTCGCGGGCAACTCTAGAATGGACGGGCATTTGATTATACACGGCTGATGAGATGCAAACGTAGTGGACTGGTGCAATTTTTCTAAATCAAAAATAGTCATCCAAACAGAAGAAGAGCTACCGAAGTAGCTCTGATTTTAAAACATGAAATGACGCTTTTTAAACCGGGCAGGGTAATGTGTCGTCCTCCTCGCCGCGATGTTTAGCATGAATTAAGGCCTGAACCTTTTTAGAGGGCACTTTTTTGGCACCGAGTGCATCGTAGGTGTTAAGAATGGCAGTCACTTCATGGGCCTGAAGCGGAATGCCTTCACAGCTCATCAACAGTGCAATCACTTTATGGTCAATATTGGCCTGATCTAGGGTCTGCAAAGTTTTGATATTTTCGATCCGTACAACATGCTGTTTTAAATACATGGCTCACCTCATCATCGTTATCATTATTCTTTCATTGGAAGTGTGGAAAAACACAGTTTAACTGTAGCAAGAAGTGTGCTCATTTATTAATCAGAATTTATTCGGTACTCAGCAAATAAAATTATATATTTTTAAATCAGTTATTTATGAAAATGTCAGAAATTATGATCCTGACTATTTTTATGGCACAGATATTTCTTATGTAGAGTCGAGTGCTGCTCAATTAGGCAGAATGCATTGAAAGTGGTGCATGAAATGCCCATATTAGATCTAACAATACAAATGCACAGACAGCGTTTAAAACTTGGCGTATGATTTTGACATGAACAATGTCGAACACGATAAAAGATTAGGACAGGACATGAATATTGCGGCAAACCCGGTGATCGAAGCGGATCAAACCATTTATTTAAAAGACTATCAAAAACCTTCCTTTATTGTTGATTCCATCGACCTGAATATTCAAGTCTATAGTGACCACAGTCTGGTCAGCAGCAAGCTGGAGATGCAGCGCCAAACTGCTGGCGATCTGGTTCTGCTTGGCCGCGATCTAGAGCTGCAATCGATTAAGTTAAATGGTCAAACTCTGAATGCCAGTGACTACCACTTGGATGCTGAACAGCTGGTCATTGCCAATGCACCTGATCAAGTGTTGCTTGAAATTGTGGTTAAAATCCACCCTGAAAGTAATACGATGCTGGAAGGTTTATATCAGGCCAGTTCAGATCTGTTTGTGACCCAAAATGAACCAGAAGGGTTCCGTAAAATTACTTTCTATCCAGACCGTCCAGATGTGTTGTCGGTCTTTACGACGCGTGTCGAAGCAGATAAGAAATATCCGGTTTTGCTTGCAAATGGTAACCTGCTGGAAACAGGTGAAGTCGATGCCAATCGTCATTATGCCATCTGGCAGGATCCGACCAAGAAACCGAGCTATTTGTTCGCCTGTGTCATTGGTGATTTGGCAGTGATGAAAGATTCTTATGTCACATCGGAAGGCCGCAATGTAGCTCTGGAAATCTATGCAGAAGAAAAAGATATTCCAAAATGCAAAATCGCCATGGAAGCGCTCAAACATTCCATGCGCTGGGATGAGGAGCATTATGGTCTGCCTTATGATCTGGATAACTACATGATCGTGGCGACCAGTGCATTCAACATGGGTGCCATGGAAAATAAAGGTCTGAATATCTTCAATACTTCATGCGTGCTGGCCGATGAAGAGTACACCACTGATGCCGCAATCATGCGAGTGCAGTCAGTCATTGCACATGAATATTTCCATAACTGGACTGGTAACCGGATTACCTGTCGTGACTGGTTCCAGTTATGTTTGAAAGAAGGCTTGACTGTATTCCGTGACCAGTCTTTCTCGGAAGATTTACAGTCGGCTGCGGTACAACGTATTGATGATGTAGCAGTTCTCAAAGCGCATCAGTTCCCGGAAGATTCAGGGCCGCTGTCGCATCCACCGCGTCCGGATCATTTTGTAGAAATTAACAACTTCTATACTGCCACTGTTTATGAAAAAGGTGCGGAAATTAACCGCATGATGGCGACCTTGCTTGGCAAGGAAAAATTCCGTCAGGGAACCGATGAATATTTCCGCCGTCATGATGGTCAGGCGGTAACAGTTGAGGATTGGGTGGCCGCGCTTACAGCAGGTTCAGGTGTGGATCTTTCAAACTTCCTGACCTGGTACAACCAGCCAGGTACGCCTAAATTGCAAGTAAAAGCTGAGTACGATGTTGAGACCCAAATCTATCGTCTTCACTTCAAGCAAAGCCTGAAACCGCATGCCAAATACCCGAATCTGAAAGCAGTTCCAATTCCAGTGGCTTTGGCATTGTTTGATGCTGAAAGCGGTGAGCAGCTAACGCTGAACTCTGAGGCACTCTTTGGAAATGGCGTCAAAGATGGCGTGTATCTGTTTGATCAGGATGAAGCCACGATCGAATTTAGCGGTGTGACAGCAAAACCGGTGGTGTCCTTGCTGCGTAATTTCTCTGCACCGGTGAATCTGGACTTTGACTATTCAGAAAAAGAACTGGCTTTCCTGTTGCAATACGAGACCAATGGTTTTAACCAGTGGCAAGCAACTCAGACCTTACTCGAGCGTATCTTGCTGGATGACCAGCCTGCAGAAATTTATATCGAGGCTATGCTCAATACCTTGCCGGATGTGATTGAGAAAGATCCGCTGTTGGCATCACGTCTGTTTGATGTACCGTCGGAAGGTTATTTAGGTAGCCGTATTGATCAGGATTATAATCCGGTCATGATTCAGGAAAAGCGTGAGGCTTTGCTGCATACCTTGGCACGTGCTTTTGGAGAAACAGCGAAAGAAACTTATCTTAATCTGGATCCTGATCTGCAATCTGAATTCTCACAAGCGATGGGTGTGCGTGCTTTAAGAAATATTATGCTGACGATGATGGCTCGTCAGGGAGATGCATTTGCCTTTGATTTAGCCTATGAGCAATATCACACAGGCAATATGTCTGAACGTTTGGGTGCGCTGAAAGTCTTGGTCTGGAATGATGCACCACAAGCAGAAGAAGCTTTGGCAGATTTCTATAGCCGCTTTGAAGATGAAGCCTTGTCTTTAGACCAATGGTTTATGGTTCAGGCAGCACATCCAAAAGCAACGGATGCAACGATTGCGTATCTGACCCAGCATCCGGATTATGATCTGGCTGTGCCTAACCGTATCCGTGCAGTGAGCGGGGGGCTGAATGCTAATCCGGTCAATACCTGGAGCTTTGGCGTGCAGCATTTTATTGGACTGGCAAAATATCTGGACGAGAAAAATCCGATTGTAGGCTCACGTTTGCTACAGGTATTGTCACGCTGGTATACCTTGGCAGAACCGCAACGCAGTGAAGTGAAAGCACAGCTTGAAACCTTAAAGCCACTGGTTAAATCTAAAAATGTGTCTGAGACACTCAATAGTATGCTCAGCGTATAACATCAATATTCATAAAAAACCGGATCGACCTGATCCGGTTTTTTATTTCCTGTTTATTTCAAACGCTGGCTTTAAATACAGTTGAATTTCTCTAAAGGCTTAGGTAAGTACTAAAGGGTGTTACAGTATGATTATACGGAAAAGAGTATTTGTTTATTAAGCTGTAAGCTAGGTAAAGGGATCTACAGATTCGCTTACTAGAGGTTGTCCAAGATATGTTAGTGAAAATTGAAGATGGTTTTTATTTAAATAGCCAGCATATTATTGCCGTACATGTCAGCAAGAATCCTGAAAATGGCTTACTTGAAATCTCCATTCAATATACGCCGCATTCCATTCAGCAGGTCGGAGAATACAAAAAAGTATTTCAAAGCCAGCTTGATGCTGAAATATTCTTAAGTGAGTTAAATCAAAAACTTCGCTAAAAGCCTGCATCATACAGGCTTTGATCAAGCATCTTATTGTCTGACGATGAGGACTGGAATAGAGGAAAGTGCCAGAACATTCTGAGCGACACTGCCCAGCATGAGTTTTTGCAGACCCTTACGACCATGTGAACCCATAATGATCATATCGGTCGGGGATTCATTTGCAGCCTGCATAATGCCTTCTGACGGTGCCATGCCATGCAGGATTTTTGTCGTCACCTGGATGCCATCACGAACAAAGTTCAGTTTCAGTTCATTTAAACGATCCAGCGCATTTTGTTCTGCATGCATAAAATAGTCTGTGACTGCAGGAGCAACTTTGTAAAAATCTACGCCCTTAAAGGGATCCACCGCAATCACACTGAGTAAAGTGACATGGCTATGAAATACTTTGGCCAGTTCCAGGGCATGATCTGCGGCAGCATAGGAAATCGAGGACTCATCGAGTGCTACGAGAAGATGATCATAGTTATTCATGGTGCTTCCTCATATTTATTATTGCAGTAAAGGGGGAGTGTGGTTTAAGCGAGTAAATCTCCACAGCATGTTTTGTTAGACTTCCAAATGTAAAAGTAGCAAGTACTGCGCATCTTGAAGATGCGCAGCATCAGGATTATTTTTTCACGATCAGTACGGGAATTTCACTCGCACCCAATACATCTTGTGCAAAGCTGCCCAGAATCATTTTCTGGAAGCCTTTACGGCCATGAGAACCCATGACGATCAGGTCGGCTTTCACCTCACCCGCGGTTTCAGCAATATGTTCTGCATTGACTAAACCTGTGACAATGCGGGATTGCGCTTCAATACCTTCACCGGCTGCGATGGCAGTGGCTTCTTTCAAGGCCTTTTTGGCATTGGCATGTGCCTCGATAAAATATTCCTTCATGATGGAGGAGCTGTAATAGAAATCAGCCTCGGTAAAAGGATCTTCTGCGATCAGGCTGATCAGGGAAAGCTGACTACCGAATGCCTTGGCAATTTTGGTAGCATGTCGTACTGCAGAAAAGGAAATTTCTGAACCGTCCACTGGGACTAAAATATGTTGATAAGCCATGGCTTTTCTCCGCAGGTTGTCTGATTTTTAGGCTTGGTTTATTGATAGCACAGTGCTGTGGCGGGTGCAATTGCAAAAAAGCGGTAAAATTGAAAAAACTTATTAAATTACAAATATTTTTCATGTAAAAGTGATGAAAAAAACAGAGTAAAAAACTCGGATTTACAGTTTTAATGATCAAAAATAAGAGGATGAATAGTCCTCGTTTGCAGCAGGATGGTTTAAACTGCCGTAGCCTGTTTTTAGATCATGTATAGGGGACAGTTTTGAGGTTTTTTGCCATTCATCTTTTGCTCATAGGTTCAGTTATTCTTTCCGGCTGTCAGACCACACAGAACAGTAAAGTCATTGCCGGTGCTTTTAACCTGACCACAGGCTTGCAGCAAAAAGTGATGGATCGTTATGCGCCTGGTGCGGTTATCGTCCAGCAAAATATTACCTATGCGCCGCAGCAGAAATTATCTCTGGATCTGTATCAGCCGCAGAATATTGCCAGTATTGGCCCGCGACCGACTATTGTCTGGATTCATGGCGGCGGCTGGATTTCAGGTTCTAAAGAACATGCACGGGGTTATTTCAAGCTGCTGGCGGCACAGGGCTATAATGTGGTATCCGTGCAATATCAGTTTGCGCCACAAGCGACCTATCCAAGCCAGTTACACCAGATCAATCAGGCACTTGAATTTCTCGATACCTATGCAGAAACCTATCAAATCGATGCCCAGAACCTATATCTGGCCGGAGATTCTGCCGGGGCGAATATGGCCAGCCATTACGCCGCTCTTTTGACTAATCCTGTATTTTCCAACCAATCCGGTATTCAGCCTCATCTGCAACCTGCGCAGCTTAAAGGTTTAATCTTGCATTGTGGAATTTATGACTTGGAAGCATTTGCCAGCACAGCACCTGAAGAAATGAAAATTATTGAATGGGGTGTCTTTAACCTGATTCAGGCTTATACCGGCGAGCGTAAACATGATGCCGCGTTTTTAAAGCAGATTTCTCCAATCCAGTATATTACGCCGTCTTATCCGCCAGTGTTCATCAGTGGCGGGAACAAGGATTTTCTGACCGATACTCAGTCGCTACCATTTGTAAAAGCTTTGAAGGAACAGCAGATTCCTGTGACTGAAATATTTTATCCGGAGTCTAAGGCTTGGCTTATTCATGAATATCAGTTTTTTATGGGCAAAAAGGAAAGTCAGCAAACCTTTGTCAAAACACTGGATTTTTTACATCAGCTTTCCCCTTGAAGAGAAAACTGTGCAAAATGAATCTCTCAAGATTGATCATGTCAGATCGTCCCGACAGCAATCATTGAAAAATTGTTTGGAGTTTAAAAAATGAATCCTGTCTCATGGGCATATTTGTTGTTGGCGTTGGCTATTATTGCCGAAGTGACTGGATCAACATTTCTGGTGAAGTCAGAAGGCTTTACCCGATTATGGCCATCTCTGGCAGTAGTCATTTTATTCTGTATTGCATTTTATTTATTGTCTCAGGTGATTAAAGTGATTCCTTTAGGCATTGCCTATGCGATCTGGGCGGGAGTAGGCATCGTTCTTACGGCAATCGTAGGCTATGTAATCTTTAAACAGGCGTTAGATTTGCCCGCTTTTATCGGGATTGCACTGATCATTTCCGGTGTGGTGGTGATTAACCTGTTTTCCCAGACTGCAGGGCATTAAAAAGGCAGACAAGGTAGCTGCCTCATTTCTACAATAAGCTTATGCCACTTGCGGTTTAAGCTTAAACATTAAATAAACTATCAGACCAAGTAGCAGTCCCCAAAAAGCGGAGCCAATACCAAAAAACTGGATATTAGAGGCGCTAAACAGGAATGTCATCAGTGCTGCTTCACGGTCATGACTGTCCTGAAAAGCCAGCGCGATATTGTGGCCAATGGTGCCAAACAGGGCAATGCCTGCCAATACTGTAATCAGAATCCCCGGAAAAGCCATTAGTACACTGGTCAAGGTCGCAGCAAAAAAACCCATCAGGATATAAAACAGGCCGCAGCTCATACCGGCAATATAACGTTTGGCCGGATCAGGATGCGCTTGGACATCCAGGCTGACCGCCGCACTGATTGCGGCAAGATTGACACTAAAACAGCCAAATGGTGCCAACATCGTCTGTGTAATACCCGTCCAGCCTAGAATAGAATTTACTTTCGGGGGATAACCATAACTTTTAATCACAGCCAAGCCGGGCAGGTATTGCGATGCCAGGTTAATCACCATTAAGGGTAAAGCCAGTCCTAAAATAGCCTGTAGGCTAAATTCAGGCGTAGTCCAGACCGGCTGGGCAATACTCCAGTTCAGCTGTGGAATAGTAAAATTAATAAAGAACGGACAAAGGGCAATAGCCATCAACACGGTAATCACGATGCTATAGCGCGTACTCAGTTTTTTGGAAACCAGATAAATCGCCAGTACACAAACCACAAATTCCCATGACTGTTGCAAACTACCAAACACTGAGATGCCAAATTTTAATAACACACCTGCTAGCATGGCACTGGTCAAACTTTGTGGAATAAACTGAAAAATTCGCTCGAAAATTCCAAAGAATCCCAGACAGGCAATCAGGACACCAGAAATCAGAAAAGCGCCAATTGCTTCCCCCAGACTATAGTGACCGGCAGAAGCAATGACCAGCGCCAGACCGGCAGTCGACCAGGCGGTTGAAATCGGATAGCGATATTTCCAGGAAAGCAGAAACCCGGAAACTCCAATGCCGATACCCAGTGCCCACAACCAGGAACTGATCTGTGCCTGATTGGCACCCAGGCTTTGCGCAGCTTCAATAACCAGTACGGCAGAAACACTGATACCAATCATGCAGGTAATAAAACCGGCCATGATGGCGGGAAAGGAGAGATCTTGTAAAAGTTTTGGCATCATCCATGACACTATTTTTAAATGCGTTTAAATCATACGCTTTTCACGTATCAACACAATGTTTTTAACAATTTTATCCAGAGGTCTGCTGGCTTGAAGCCGGTCATTGCTAGAAAGTTGAAGTCGCCAGTTTAAGGCCAAAACCGCAAAACAGGATCCCAACCGCCGCGACACAGCTGGCAGTCACTTTATAGTTCTGATTGAAATAGGAGGCCAGTTTTACACCAGAAAAAATCAGGATCGACAGATAGGTCATACTGATCAATTGCAAGATTACAGCCAGAAGCGTGAATGTCAGGGCTGGATAAGGATAGGCAGGATCGACAAACTGCACAAAAAAAGACAGATAAAACAGAATCGCTTTGGGATTTAAAATACTGATTGTGAGCGCTGTACGAAAGGGCTGAACAGATTCTACCGTATCTGGAGTCGTCTTTTTAATCTGGACGCGTTGTGATGACTTTTCCGGAAAGAAAGTCTGGTAGGCCGCAATGATTAGCTTGATACCCAAGTAACTGAGATAGATCGCTCCAATAACTTTCAGTGCAATAAACAGTACCGGAAAGGCATGCAGTAAAGAAGCTGCTCCCAATGCTGTACATATAATCAGGATCAGATCGCCCGTATAAACCCCCAAGGCACCCATATATCCCGTCTTAATCCCAAAGCGCGAAGCAATCGACATGACATACAGGGAATTCGGCCCGGGCAGTAGCACAATCAACGTGGTTCCAATGATAAAGGTCGTTAGATCTGTGATACCAAACACGAAAAACTCGCATGAACAAAAAAGCCGATGCGGCATTATAGCAACATCGGCTTGGAGAAATTTGCTAAATTTTCTTTAAATCTCAGTGGTACTCAGGAAAGTTTCACGTAATAAAGCAGCCAGTTGCTCACGGGCTTTAATGAAACCGTCAATGCCGCCTTGCAATAATTCACTGGCCATCGGATCCTGTTTCAGTTGTGCTTCAAAATCGGCAGGGCTGATTGGGCTGAGTTCACCTTGAACTTTAATATCTTTGGCTGAGAGTTGGGCCTGCACTTCACGCTGATCATTTTCCAGTTCGGCCAGCAGGTTTGGTGCTACCGTGAGCAGGTCACAGCCGCTCAAGCCTAGAACCTGATCAATACTGCGGAAGCTGGCACCCATGATTTCAGTCTGAATACCATGCGCTTTATAAAATTCATAAATACGCTTAACCGAAAGTACACCCGGATCTTTTTCAATCGGGTAAGACTCAACGCCTTCAGCTTTTTTGTACCAGTCCAGAATACGGCCGACAAAAGGCGAGATTAATGTTACTTTGGCATCAGCACAGGCATGGGCCTGATGCTGACCAAACAATAAAGTCAGATTGGTATGAATGCCTTGTTCTTCCAGTGCTTTCGCTGCCTGAATGCCTTCCCAGGTAGACGCGATCTTGATCAGAATGCGGTCTGAGTCAATTCCATATTGCGCATAAAGTGCCAGTAACTCTTTGGCTTTGGCAATGGTAGCTTCAGTATTAAAGGACAGCGAAGCATCGACTTCCGTTGAAACACGACCTTCAATCAGTTTTAAGATTTCTACACCAAATTTGACCGTTAAAATATCAATAGTCCGTTCAATCAGAGCGTCATCTGCATAGCCTTCTTGCTGGGCTTGCTGAAAAGCAGCTTCAATCAAGGCCTGATTTTCAGGTTGTTTTGCTGCTGCAGTAATCAGCGATGGATTGGTGGTTGCATCAAGCGGACGAAATTTTTCAATGGCACTCAAATCACTGCTGTCTGCCACAATGGTCGTCAAGTTTTTTAATTGGTTTAATGCAGTTAATGTCATTACGATCTAGTTCTATGGTTATTGCTTATGCTTTCTTATATATCATAAATGGCCGGTTTACCAAGTAGACTGTCGTTGAATTTCTGTGATTAATGCCCGGTTTTACGTTGTTTGCGCAAGTGATTAATCAAAAAATGAGCAGCTGTGCCTAATCGGGTTTCTCTGCTCCAGACCAGATCAACAAAATATTCAAACTTTGGGGTGAAATCGAGCAGGTTGAGAACCTGTAACTGATCTTGCAAATGTGGCTGCTCATTCAGCATTTCGAGTGGCAGAACCCCCCAGCCCAGTCCTTGCTGAATCATGCTGCAAGCAGAGTGGTGGTTGTCGGTGCGCCAGTAATTTCGTGAAAAGAGTAGTTCCGGCTTGATGGTGCGATCCCGACTGGCCACCACAATCTGCCTGTTTTGCAAAATCTGTTCATAACTGACTTGATCGAACTGACTTAGGGGATGCTGTTTGGCGACTATAGCCACCAGTACCTCACGTTTCAATTCCACAAACTGTTCCCGTGTTTCCAGTTGTTCGCGTTCAAACATCAAGGCCAGCTGCGCTGAACCTTCAAACAGCATACGATGTGCATCTTCCTGAGGTGCACTGAATACATTGACTTGCAGTGCAGGAAATTCCTGTTCCAGTAACACGATATAATCGGTCCAGCGCGTATGCAGCAATTCTGAAACCACCACAATATTCAGTTCAGATTCCAGGCCTGAACTTAGGGCTTGAGCATGCTGTTTCCACTGATTCATTTCGACCAGAAGTTGCTGGGTTTTTTCATACAATACCTGCGCCTGTGCGGTCGGTTTCGGTTCACGACCTATACGCTGAAACAGTTCTAGATTCAGGTCTATTTCCAGATTGGCAATGGCCATACTGACTGCGGAAGGTACTTTACCTAGTTGACGGGCAGCCGCAGAGAAAGAACCGGTTTCCATCACAGTTTTAAACATCAGTAGCTGTTCTTGATTAACATTCATAATTTTATCTTTCATTTTTATTGATAGATTCTAACTCGAATAGTCAGATTTAAAGAAATAAAATTCTTGCATCATGTAATGAATTGAGCTGATTTGATATGTTAATTTCTAAAAGAAGATTGATTCATGCTGCCTTATATGAAGGCATTCTGCTGGTCGTGATCGCTGTCCTGCTAAGTACATTGATGCATATGCCGCTTGAGGTCACCGGTGCACTCGGGATTGCCATGGCTCTGACTTCAGTACTCTGGAATATGCTGTTTAATCATTATTTTGAAAAATTTGAAGCGAAACATCGTTTAAAAAGAACCATTAAAGTGCGAATTGCTCATGCAATTGGCTTTGAAGGCGGTTTGATGCTGGCGACCATTCCGATGGTGGCTTATGCCTTACACATGAGTCTGGCTCAGGCCTTTTTGCTGGACTTAGCTCTAACCCTTTGTATTCTCGTATATACCTTTATTTTTCAGTGGATTTATGATCATCTAGAAGCCAGACTGGGGCTACAGCCAGATTATCGGAAAATCTCATCATAAAATACAGCATAAAAAATACCACACAGTTCAGACTCCCTTTTCAGAATGCGAAAGGTGAAATATTCAGCGATGAGGACTTGATCAAGTCCTCATTTTTTATGCTCGAACCCAACTGAAAATTAAGCTATAAGACTTTGATTTTTTATTTTAATTTTTAAATTTATTGGGGAATTCAATGTTATTTAGACGAGTGACCTTGTCAGTGTCCATCGTGTTGCTGATGTCTGGTTGTGGGGGGTGGAGGAGGTGAGAGCAGTACCTCACAGCCGACGCTTCCCGATCCCGTAATTTCACCAGGTACGGGAGAGCAGCTGAGCAAAATTGCAGAGTTTAAGGTTCTGGATGTAGGTTCGGAATTAACAGCAGGGAATTTCGGTCTGAAAACCTGGAATCCCACCGCCATGGTGGTAAATGGCGATGTCCTTTATATTGCCAATAGTCAGGCCGAATCGAATATTTTACGTTATGACTTAAAACAAAAACGTGCACTCAGTGCGATTGATCCTATGAAAATTTCGGGTCTGGCCAAAAAATGGGACAGTCTGAATGATCTGGAAATTCATGCAGGGCGTTTGTATGTGGCCAATTATGGCTCGAACCGAATTGATGTTTTAGATATTAGTAGCGAGCAACCGAACTTCATTATGGCACTCGGTACAGGTGTGTGGTGGGGCGATGCGCTTAATTATGCGCTGGTACATAGCAATGCGGTGACTGCTGACGACCGTTATGTGTATGTGCCTGATATTGAAGGCCGCATTAATGTCTGGCGTCAAAGTGATGTGACGGCGCAGAACCATTTAAAAGCCAGGAAGTTTGCACGGCTCAGCTTACCGGGCTGTGCACGTAACTGTAATGCCCGTATGCAAGTCATGGGGAATTATCTGTATACCAGCTTGCCGAATGGCACAACCTATGTTCACGATATCAATCAGATTCAGGAAAATGGAAATAATATTGCGCCCATTTTAACAGAAACGAATTTGTCGGCAGTCATGCATCGTCATAACGATGGCTTGGTCTATGTGTCACGAAATGATGGCACTGTAGAAAGCTACCGGGAAAAATCCTTTAACTTGGAGTCTATCTTATCCAGTAAAAGTGTAGATACTTTCCGAGATTATATTTTAAAAGGGCAAACCCAGAACAGCCGGTTAGCCAAGGCAAGTGATCTTTATATTTATGGTCAGAATCTGCTGCATATGGCCAATCAGAAAATTCATATTCTGCCAATGCTGACCCTGCAACAGAATAAATCGACTCAACTCAGTCCACCTGTGATATTAACCGAATCTAAGGCACGCGAGAGAAGCCGTGTCTTACAGGATGGTGAATCATGGGAAACCTTGACCAATAGCAGCCAGCGTCATGTTTATATGAACCAGATTTTATCGGCAACACTGAATGGCAACCACCTGCATGTGCAAAGTTACAGTGCTGTGCCTGTACGTGATTTGCAGATTCGTGCCAAGATTAAAAACTCAGAAGACTGGGTGATTCTGGCTAAGCTGGATCAATTGACGCCATTTTCAAAGGCAAATTTTGATCTCAAGTTGACCGATCAATCCCGTTTCCCTTTGCTAGATGGCACAGGTTCGGTCCAGCTGGCAGGTCTGAGTCAGACCACGCAAAATCCAAGTAATATTTTTGATCTGAAAATTAGCTCTGAGACTGATGAGCATGTCAAAAAGCTGAACCAGATTAAAGCCAAATGGAAAATTTATTTCGGTACTTATGATGAGCGAAATAAATGGTGCCGTATTACGCCGGTCTATGCCCGGGAATGGGTCATGATGATGACCAATCTGGCCTATATGCTCAGTACTCCAGAATTTGAAACCTTATGGTTTAACCATAAAGCGGTCATGGGACACGATTTTTTTGGCAATGATGGTCAGGTAGAAGGGCCGAATGGTTTCTTTCAGCCAGAAGATTATGTCCGGATCTATCGGGAAATTCTTAACCGCAATGAAATTAATCTTGGCATTACCAATATGGGTGGTGGTTTAGGTGGTGGAGCAGTATTAGGAGTAGATACTTGGTTATTCTATGGCCATTACAGATTATCTGGTTATCGAATTATTGCACATGAATTTGGTCATCATTGGGGCGGGCATAATAGTGCCTGGGCCATGTCGAATTATGGCTTTGAAGCTATGGTCGATTGGTTAAACTTCTATTTCCAGCGCCGTCCAGGCTCAATTCCTTATATGGACCCAAATGCGAATGCTTTCCACCTAACACCCGACAGCGCGCTTTGTCAGGGTGTGAACCAGAATATGGTGAAAGGTGTGGCATCGACTGCACCGTGGAACAAAGTGGATGAATATTTTAAAAATAACCCGATGCCAAATCCCTAAAACATAAAAAATCCCCTCATTTGAGGGGCTTTTTAATTGGATCGGTCAACAGATTATTTTTCAATAATCGCCGTTACACCTTGACCACCGGCTGCACAGATCGATACCAGTACGCGACCTGAACCTTTCTGGTTAATCAGTTTTGCTGCTGTCGCAATGATACGACCGCCAGTTGCTGCAAACGGGTGACCGGCAGCAAGTGAAGAGCCTTTTACGTTCAATTTTGCACGGTCAATTGAACCTAATGGTGCATCCAGACCTAAACGCTCTTTACAGAATTTCGGATCTTCCCAAGCTTTCAGCGTAGACAATACTTGAGATGCAAAAGCTTCATGAATTTCATAATAGTCGAAGTCTTGCAGTTTCAGACCTGCACGTTCCAGCATACGCGGCACGGCATAAGCAGGCGCCATCAACAGGCCTTCTTTTTTCTCGACAAAATCAACTGCGGCAGTTTCCTGGAAAGTCAGGTAAGCCAATACTTCATGACCATTTGCCTTCGCCCATTCTTCAGAAGCCAAGAGCACGCAAGAAGCACCATCTGTTAGCGGCGTAGAGTTACCTGCTGTCATGGTACGTGCATCACCTTTACCAAAAGCAGGTTTAAGTTTTGCCAGCTTCTCAACTGAAGAGTCTGGGCGCAGGTTGTTATCACGCTTAAGACCCAGGAATGGCGTGATCAGGTCATCAAAGAAACCTTCTTCGTATGCTGCAGCCATTTTCTGGTGTGAAGATGCAGCTAGCTCATCTTGCGCTTCACGGGAAATACCCCATTCCAGTGTGGTAATTGCCTGATGATCACCCATAGACAGACCTGTACGCGGTTCACCATTTTTTGGTGCATCCATCAGGTCTTTCACATTGATTTTGGTCAGTGCTTTCAGACGGTCTTTTGCAGTTTTCGCAATGTTTAGCTCAAGCAGTGCTTTACGTAAACCATCACCAAAAGCAATCGGCGCATCGGAAGTTGTATCTACACCACCTGCAATGCCCACTTCGATTTGACCTAAAGCAATCTTGTTGGCAACAAGAAATGCCGCTTGCAAACCGGTACCACATGCCTGCTGGATGTCATAAGCAGGCGTTTCAGGTGCAAGGGCAGTATTTAGTACACATTCACGGGTCATATTGAAGTCACGGCTGTGTTTCAGTACTGCACCCGCAACCACTTCACCTAAGCGTTGACCTTGCAGATTAAAGCGTTCAACTAGGCCGTTCAGGGTTGCTGTAAACATGTCAGTATTGGATGCCGTAAAGTAAGCACCATTAGAACGTGCAAATGGAATGCGGTTACCACCGATAATCGCAACGCGGCGAACTGTATTTTGGCTCATGTTTGGTTCCTGTAGAACAGAAGTCTGTGTTGTAGAGATTAAATCTTTTTCAGATGAAGTCGTATTTTTGGCACGGGCAGGTGTGCTCCGTGTACGCGAGGTTTTAGTCGGACTTTTTTCTGTCCCAGTGGCTGTGTCAGTATTTTTAGTGCTACGCTTGGTGCGCGTTGATGGTTTTGACACAGTTTCTGTCGCAGAGTTCTCGACTGCTGGATTTTCTTGAGTTGTTTTGCTCATAAGGCTTTACCAGGCAAATAGATCGTCTTCTTGGTGTTTACATTAGCATAGAAGAGGATAGGCTGTATTGACTACAATGACATTACAGACTGCGCTCAGGTCAAGTCATCTGCCTATTATCTCAAGTATGATTGGGCGGAATCTGGCGGATCTATTGAAATATATGTGTCTGGCATCATATTGAAGTTTAAGGGTAACTTTAGATCAACCAAAAATTAATTTGTATGAGAGATAATAAACATGACTGATCAGTACCAAACTTTTGCAAAATCTCCTATTGGTAAATTTGTCATTAAAAATTTGGGTCTGCCATCCCCAACTTCTTTAGAGCGTTTTGAGTCTGCTACACCTGTAGTCAAAGGTGCAGTATTGTTTGGAGCAGCACCGGCAAGTACCTTGACTGGTGCTATTGCTCAGGTTCTGGCAAATATTCATGCCAATAGCTATGCAGGTAACAATGCTGAATTACAACAGGCTGCTGCATCAGCTGGACTGAATCTGGGTGCATTTAATCCAGGCGATAAAGAATCAAAATTCAAAGTTGTCATTTTTGATGCTTCAGGAATCGAAAACTCAGAACAGTTAAAATCACTTTATGATTTCTTCAACCCGATTGCACGTCAAATCCAAAGTTCTGGCCGTGTCGTGATTGTAGGAACTACGCCTGAAACTGCTAAATCAGTCAGCCAGTCCATTGCTCAACGCGCACTGGAAGGTTTTGTAAAATCTGTGGGTAAAGAGTTTAAAAAGGGAATTTCAGCGAACCTGATCTATGTAGATGCTGGTGCTAAAGCAAATCTTGAGTCTGCTTTACGTTTTGCAGTTTCTCCACGGTCTGCCTATGTTTCTGGTCAGGTGATCCGTGTTTCACCTGCTGAAAAAGTGGATGTGGACTGGACTAAACCATTAGCAGGCAAAACTGCTGTAGTAACCGGTGCGAGCCGTGGTATTGGTGAAGCGATTGCTCATGTATTGGCACGTGATGGTGCACATGTCATCTGTCTGGATGTTCCGCAGCAGCAAGCGGACCTTGATCGTGTAGCCGGTGAAATTGGCGGTTCAACTTTAGCTATTGATATTACTGCTGCAGATGCAGGTGAGAAAATCAAAGCGGCAGCAGCTGAGCAGGGTGGTCTGGACATTATTGTGCACAATGCCGGTATTACCCGTGACAAGACTTTGGCCAATATGAAGCCTGAGCTATGGGATCTGGTGATTAACATCAACCTGTCTGCGATTGAACGTGTAAATGACTATTTAATCTCCAACGATGGTCTAAATGCCAATGGTCGTATTATCTGTGTATCCTCAATTTCAGGCATTGCAGGTAACCTGGGTCAAACCAACTATGCAGCGTCTAAAGCGGGTGTGATTGGTGTGGTGAAATTCACAGCACCAACTTTAAAAAATGGTATAACCATTAATGCCGTTGCACCGGGCTTTATCGAAACACAAATGACGGCTGCGATTCCATTTGCGATCCGTGAAGCGGGCCGCCGTATGAATTCGATGAGTCAAGGCGGTCTACCTGTCGATGTTGCAGAAACGATTGCAATGTTTGCTGCTACTGCATCAACAGGTTTAAATGGCAACGTGATACGTGTATGTGGTCAAAGTCTTTTAGGGGCTTAAAGCATTCAAATTCTCTCTTGCGCTTTTATTGAAGCTCAGGGGGAGGATTTAGGAGAGGGAGATTAGGGGCTTTTTTTAGCCCTCTCTCTAACTCTCTCCCAAAGGGAGAGAGAACTCCACTCATATATAAATGAAAAGAATATTTTAAAGGTTCAGTATGAATACGCGCCATTTTAGTCAACTTCCAAAACCTTATTTAGCCTATCCAAAAGTGATTCAGGGCTTGATTTTTAAAAAGCCGAAAGCTGAAAAAGTTCTACCGCAAGTTGAATATGTGGTGGATTCATTCAAGGTCGATCAAAAACATTTGAAAGCTTATAATGAAGTCTGCGGTTTTAAAAATAATGGTTATATTCCAGCAATCTATCTGACGGTGCTTTCACAAAGTCTGCAAATGCACATGATGACTTCAGAAGCATTTCCATTTCCGATCTTGGGCTTGGTACATATCCGTAACCAAGTGAAGCAATACCGTAAAATTGGCGTCAATGAAACCTTGACCCTATCATGCAAATTTGGCGAATTGCAGCCGCACGATAAAGGCGTGCAGTTTGATTTCATTACTACAGTCAAAGTGGGAGGCGAGGTCGTAGTTGAAGCATTGACGACTTATCTGTCACGTCAAAAGACCAATGCTAAAGCTGCTGCAAAACCTGCAGAAAGCCAAGCGCCAGAATATATACTCAATAATGAATGGAACATCTCGGAGAATACTGGTCGTCGTTATGCCATGACCTCAGGCGACTTTAACTTGATCCATATTCATGCAGTCACAGCGAAAGCTTTTGGTTTTAAACAGGCGATTGCACATGGTATGTGGAGCAAGGCCAAAGCACTGGCGAATCTGTCATTGCCAGATGCTTATGAAGCTGATGTCTGGTTCAAGTTGCCGATGTACTTGCCATCTAAAGTTGAGTTCCTGACGGCACAGGCAGCCAATGATACAGATTTTCTGATACGAAGCAGTAAAAATCAAAAACCACACGTCACCGGCCATATCAAAGCAATTTAAATCTGAATCAAAAGCCTAAACCCGATTTAGGCTTTTTCATTTTAAGGGATCAATATTCTATGGATAGAATGATGCAGCCAATTAAAGATTATCTGTTTGCTGATCAGCATAATTATCAGGGCAATGTCGATGAGCGTTTCAGTGACCTTGCCCGTCAGTTTAGCCGTTTGCAGGATGCACGTACCGAACAGGGTGGTGCCGCACTGGTGGTATATTTTGAGGGGCAAAAGGTCGTCGATATTTATACCGGTAAAAAGTCTGTCACTGAAAACTGGCAACCGGATACCATGTCGCTGTGTTATTCCACAGGTAAAGGTGTGCTGGCGACTTTGGCGCATATTCTGGTCAGTCAAGGTTATCTGGATTATGATCGACCGGTTGCAGAATACTGGTCTGAATTTGCACAAAAGGGTAAAGAAAATATTACTCTGGCACATATGCTCAGTCATCAAAGTGGCCTGTTTGATATCCGTAATATGATTGATGATGCCACTGAAATGGCCGACTGGTCGCATATGCTGGACCGGATTGCGACAGCAGAACCACGTTTTCAGGTTGCTACAGATGCCGCTTATCAACCGCTGACCTTTGGCTGGCAGGTGGGTGGTGTACTGGAAAAAGCAACAGGTAAAAAACTGGGTGTACTGATGAAGGAATATCTGGTTCAGCCATTACAATTAAATGGCGCCTATTTCAGCGTGCCGACGAATGAGTTGGCTCGGGTGGCCTTACCTATTTTAAAGCCTAAGGTAACCAAGTCTCAAACACAGACTTCGAAAAAAACCACACCAAGAAAGCCGAACCTGATGGAGCGAGCCTTGGTCTTTAGCGGGCAGGATCCTCAGGATTTTCAGGATGGCATGATTCCCAAAGGCATGAAGAAATTCAGTTTCTTTAGTGAGGCAGGTCTAAAAGCGATTATTCCGTCTGCCAATGGAGTATTTACCGCAGAGAGTCTGGCAAAAATCTATGCCATGCTGGCCAGTCGTGGTGAATGGCAAGGACAGCAACTGATTTCGCCTGAGATGTTCCAACGTCTGAGTCAGGTGCAATACAAAACAAGAGATCGGGTCATGCCTTTACCGATGCACTGGCGCTTGGGTTACCACCGTGTTCTCACTTTAGGAAAAGCCTCTAAAGGTTTTGGTCATATGGGCTTTAATGGCTCTGGTGCCTGGTGTGACCCTGAACGGAATTTAAGTTTTGCCTATACGCATAATTTCCCGACAGGTTCATTAACCGGAGATTACCGTCTTTGGGGCCTGACGCAGGAAACCTTGCGCTGTGCGGATGCGGTACTGACCGGCCGCAAAGGCTGGCGCTAAATATCCCTGATTTGGGAGTTTAGCCCGTCAGACAAATATGCTATTTTGTCGCGCAGTCCATGGCTATGGTGTGAAGTAATGAAAAAAGTGCTGGTGATTCCTTTGGTCGCAAGCAGTGCGTTGTTCGGATGTCAGGATCCGAATCAGCCGGCTGCAAAAACGGTGATGGAAGCCAAAGCTCAGATTCCTGCCTGGGTCGGGAGTTATCAGGGCACGACGCCATGTATGGGATGTTTTTCAAGTTGTGAAGATTGTCCAGGCATGGCAGTGGCCTTGACCTTGAATGAAGATCAGACCTTTACTTTACAGCGTGAAAGTTTAAGTGGACATAATGAAATTGAAACGATGAGCGGGCAGATTCGGTTTCAGGATGAATCACAACAAAAGATTGAACTACTGAATGTCGATACCCGAAATCTGCTCTATGTCGATCTGAAAAAGCATGTTCTGGAAATTCGTGAAGATCAAACAGGCAAACGCTACCAGATGCAAAGTGACTTTATCCTGTTTGAATCCGTCTAATTTTAAAAAAGCATCTGTTTTATATCCCTTTTTCAATGATTTTGATCAAGGGATTTTTATTCTTTATAAACCGGCATTCATTTCACTATTTCATAAAAAAACAGTATGCTTAGACCTGTAAAAAGGAGCATACATGTATCAAGTACTTGCGCGAAAATACCGTCCTCGTAATTTTAATGAATTGGTGGGGCAAAACCATGTATCACGTGCTTTAACCAGCGCGCTCGAACGTGGTCGTTTGCATCATGCCTATTTGTTTACAGGAACACGTGGTGTCGGAAAAACCACGATTGCACGTATTTTGGCGAAGTGCTTGAACTGCGAAACCGGTATTACTTCGACCCCTTGTGAGGTGTGTCCGACGTGTACCGCAGTCAATGAAGGCCGCTTTATTGATTTAATCGAAATCGATGCGGCATCCCGTACCAAGGTCGAAGATACCCGCGAGCTGCTCGACAATGTTCCTTATGCACCCACTCAAGGCCGTTTCAAGGTCTACCTGATCGATGAAGTGCACATGCTCTCCACGCATTCTTTTAATGCGCTGTTAAAGACGCTGGAAGAACCACCGGAACACGTCAAATTCTTGTTTGCGACCACTGATCCGCAAAAACTGCCGATTACCGTAATTTCTCGCTGTCTGCAATTTACTTTGCGTCCATTGGCAGTCGATGAAATTACCGAACATCTGGGCCATATTCTCAGCAAAGAAAGCATTCAGTCTGATCAGGATGCCATCTGGCAGATTGCTGAATCTGCGCAAGGTTCATTACGTGATGCCTTGTCTCTGACCGATCAGGCGATTGCCTATGGTCAGGGTGCGATTCAGCATCAGGATGTTAAAGACATGCTGGGGCTGATTGACCGTACTATTATTTATGATCTGATTCTGGCGATTCACCAGAACCAGAAAGCGCAGGTGAGTCAGTTATTGCTGCAGTTCCGTCAGCAGGCTCTGGATGTTTCGCTGGTTTTAGATCAGTTGATTTCGACACTGCATGAATTGGCCTTATTGCAATATCTGCCGGATTTAAGCCTGAAATATAGTGCTGAGATCAATCAAAAGATCATGCAGTTATCCGGCCTGATTTCTGCTCAGGATCTACAACTTTATTATCAAATCGCCTGTAAAGGACGTGCTGACTTGCAACTCGCCGTCACCCAAGAGCAAGGCTTTGAGATGACGGTGCTACGCTTACTGGCATTCCGTCCCTTACAGCCCAGCGAAATTCCGGTGATGCAGGAGACTGCACCGCAACACGCAGCGCCCCATACCACACGCCTACAGCAGCCCGTTCAGACACAATTGCAATCTGAATCAGTAGAAACACAAGCATTTGAAGCAGAACCGGTATTTGATGATTTTTCTCTGGACGATGAGACGGATGAGGAGATTGATGCCGCATCAGCGTCTGAACCCTCTTCGGATGATTTTTTGGATGAAGATGAGCCAACCAGCATCCATGCACCTGAGCCTGTTCAGGCGGTAATTGCTCAGACAGCTGTTGAGGAAGTCCAGTCTAAAAATCAGATTGTGTTTGATCCAAATGACGACAAAGGCCTATTTGGTTTTGATGAAATCGAGAGTATTCCAGAAGCACCGGCTACCAGCAACAGTTCAGATGATTTCCTGCTTGAAGAGTTTATTCCTGCAGATGCTGTCATCCCTAGTGAGCCAGTACAAGACCTCATGTCTGCTGATGAGGAATTTAGTCTTGCTGCACCGGAATTAGAACTTTCACAGGAATCGATTGCTCAGCCTGCTCTTGAGAATACAGCGCCGGTTCAGCCAGTCGCACAGACAGCTTTGTTGGAAGATATTTCTCAAGATGTAAATACGCAGAATCTGATGCCACAGGATATTCTGAAAATACCTGAACAAGCCTTGGAAGGTGAGTGGAGCGTAGAAAAATGGGAATACTGGTTCCGTAACAGCCAGCTTTCTCCAGCGGTACAGGAACTGGCGCAGTATGGCGTCATGACTGGCCAGATGAATGGCGAATCCATTTTCCATATTCCTGAACAGTACCAGCAGTTGTTGACCCAGTTGCAACATCATCTGGAAGCTGCTTTGCAACAGCAATGGCCGCAAACCAATTTCCAGGTGAAATTTGAAAATGTGGACCAGTTAACGCCATATACCATGCAGCATCAGCGTAAGGCACGTGCCTTTAAACGTGTCGAAGAATTGTTACATGCTGAACCGGCTGTACGTGATCTGCTACAGCAGTTTGACGGTGAACTGCAAAATATTCAGCTGAAATAGGCTGGATGTTAAGTCACAACAAATCGAGATAAAGCATCCCGCATTTCAACTGGAATCGGGGTGCTTTTTCGTGTCTCACGATCGACAAATACATGGACAAAATTGCCTTGTGCAGCGGCTGTATCCGAGTTGCGTTTAAAAATAGCCAGATCATAGCTGAGCGATGAATTTCCCATGCTTTCAATGGCTACGCCCACTTCAATAATTTCCGGATAAGACAGTTCCTGATTAAACTGACAGTTGGAGCTGACGACCAGTCCAATCATGGGTGAATATTTTGGGTCAAAAGCAGCTTCCTGAATCAGCAGGGCATTGGCGGCGGTATCAAAATAACTGTAATAAGTCACATTGTTGACATGGCCGTACAGATCATTGTCTGCCCAACGGGTTTGAATGGGCAGGAAAAAAGTATAGTGTTCACGCTGTTTGATGGTGGCTTTCATCACTATTCAGTCCTCAGCTAGATAAGGCTTAGGTGGAAATTGATCTAGGAATAGATCGCCTGATAAATCTGATAAGCATCCTCCACCTTGAGTTCACGTGGATTATTCTGCAACAGCCGGCTTTGTTGCATCGCATCTTCTGCCATGACCTGCAGCATATCTTCCGGAACATTCAACTGATTTAGTTTTAGAGTCAAACCGCTTTGCATCAGATGATTATTAAAATGATCAATAAATAGATCGGTCAGGCCATCATGACAACCTTTACTGCGGGGATCCAGCCAGGTCATTAATTCCGCATAGAGCTGTTTAGCCACTGGCGCATTAAACTTTAATACTTCAGTTAGAACCAGTGCATTGCTATGCCCGTGTGACAGGTGAAAATGTCCACCAAGCGGATAAGCCAGCGCATGTACAGCAGCGACCGGTGCATTGGCAAAGGCTTGTCCAGCCAGCATGGAACCAATCAGCATATTTTGACGCGCATCTAAATCATTGCCGTCTTGCAGCACGCGCTGCAGATTGGCATTCAGTAATCTTAAAGCCTGTTTGGCCAGCATATCCGAATAAGGATTTTTCTTGTGTTTTGAGGTATAGGCTTCAATGGCATGTACCATGGCATCAATGCCGGTGGCGGCAGTGATCTGTGCCGGAAGATTTTGGGTAAAGGTTGCATCCAGAATGGCAATATCTGCATAGAGAATGGGCGCGACAATGCCAGTTTTGGTCGTTTCACCTGTGGTGACAATCGAAATCGGCGTCACTTCCGAACCTGTTCCAGCGGTGGTCGGTACCAGAATTAAAGCTAAACGCGGTCCGGTAGCATTATCAACGCCATACAGATCGGACAGTGTCTGATGCTGCTCGGGATGCGCCAAAATTGCAATGAGTTTGGCCACATCCATCGAGCTGCCACCACCAAAGCCCAGCACCACATCAATATTTTCCTGTTTTGCAAAAGCCGCCGCTTCAAGCACCACTGTATCGGGCGGATCGGCCTGAACATCCGAGTAAATCACGTACTCCAGCCCGGCAGATTCAATAATATCAAGAAGCGGCAGATGTAATTGCTGCTTCAGCATCCCCGGGTCAGTCACTAGCAGAAGACGTTGATAACGGCCATTTTTTAGAATTTTAAATAATTCCTGAATCGTGCCTAGTCCGGCAATGATATTGGGGACGGTTTGAAACTGAAAACGATTCATGGCGATATCCTTGATTTTTTTATTGCAAATACGAGATTATTCTATGGTTGTAAGATAGGAATCAGTATATAAATAACTTAACATAAGAATCCTTAAAATAAAGTAGCTCTGAGGTTGTTTATGTCATCCAGAACGCCATACAAGGTGTTATGTGTTTGTTTGGGAAATATTTGCCGCTCTCCCACGGCAGAAGTTGTACTCAGACATTATTGTGATGAACAGCAACTGAACATTGTAGTCGACTCTGCTGGAACCAGTAATTATCATCCGGGCAAGGCACCGGACTTGCGTAGCCAGAAGCATGCACTAAAACGTGGCTATGACCTTTCAGCACTTCGCGCACGTCAACTTATTCCGCATGATTTTATTGATTATGATCTGATTCTGGCGATGGATCTGGAGAATTTATCCAATATCCAGAACATACAGCGTCTGGCAGAAACTCAGTTTGGTCATGTACGTGCACGCGTGGCATTGATGAGTGAACATGATCAGACCTATCCGAAACAGGCCTTACCCGATCCCTATTATGGCGAAGCGGATGGCTTTGAACGGGTGCTTGATCAGTGTGAGTCCAGCAGCCAGGCTTGGATTGAGATTTTTAAACAGAATTTACACAAGGTTTAAGCGATGCAGATTCAAACCCAGGTTCAACTTAAACCTTTTAATACCTTAAATTTAGAAGCAGTTGCTTCATACTATGCCCAGATTCAATCAACTGCTGACCTGTTGGCTGCACTGGATTTTGCGGAACAGCAGCAACTCCATGTGTTGATCCTGTCAGGTGGTAGCAATATGTTGTTGCCGGAGCAGATTGATGCACTGGTTCTGCATATGGATATTCAGGGCATAGAAATGCTGGATGCTGATGATCAGTCGCAGCGCTTACGTGTGGGTGGTGGACAAGGCTGGCATGACTTCGTGCTCTGGACTACAGCACAAGGTCTGTATGGTTTACAAAATCTGGCCCTGATTCCTGGGCGTGTTGGAGCTTCTCCAGTACAGAATATTGGCGCTTATGGCGTTGAAGTCGGAGAATTCATCGATTCTGTTGAGGTCTATGACCGACAATTGAAACAGTTTGCTTCGATTCAGGCAGCAGATTGTCAGTTTGCCTACCGGCATAGTATTTTTAAAGATGATCCCAATCGTTATGTGATTACCCATGTGACTTTTAGATTACTTAAACAGCCAGATTTGAAACTGAATTATGGTGATCTGAAGACTGCGGTCGGTGATCAGCTCACAGCAGAAAACTTGCAGCAACAGGTCATCCAGATTCGTCAGAACAAATTACCTGATCCGCAAGAATTTCCCAACGTGGGCAGTTTCTTTAAAAATCCGGTGGTTGATCAGGCGGACTTTGACCAAATTGCTGTATCTTTCCCGAATTTACCCCATTACCAGCAAGCCAATTCTCAAGTTAAACTGGCAGCGGGCTGGCTGATTGATCAGGCGGGCTGGAAGGGTAAACAGTTGGGGCCTGTCGGCATGTTCCACAAACAGGCATTGGTCTTGGTGAATTATGGTCAAGCCTCTCTCACCGATGTCCGTAAAACGTATCGTGCAGTACAGCAATCGGTTTGGGAGAAATTTAGTCTGATGCTTGAACCTGAACCTGTATTGTTCAATAAAAATGGCTTGATCCGTTCTCATCAGGAAGAGGAATAACATGAAAAACACCCATTGGATGGTACGTTTGCTACAAATTGTCACTGGACTGTTTGTGCTATGCGGCTGTCTACTGGTGTTGGTTTATACGCCTTTTTACTCAAAAATGATCGTCAAGGGCTTAAACCAGTTTGTCTCCCTAGAGTTAAATGAAGTCGCGGCCCAAAGCCAGAAAATGGCAGCGCTCAGTGAACATGAAAATCTGGAACCTGGCTCTGATTTGTGGATTGCCCGTCAGGCTTATTTAAAGGTCATGGAACAGGATATCCAGCAAAATAACTCAGCTAACCTGATGCTGATTCAGGCACGTTATAAAGCGCTGCAGCAAGTAATTGAAGAATATCAACGCGAGCAGCAGGATCAAAAAGCAGAGCAAAGTCCGCCCGCTCAGGTGCCGTTATTGTCCTCACAGGAAGATGCAGAACCAGCCGATCCGACAGCCAATGTCCGGGAATTGCTGGAGTGGGACAGTAATGAAAACAAGGAACGCATTGAGCAATATATGGAGTTTCTGACGACGCATCCGCTGGAACAAGGCGAAGCCAGTTCGGTACAGGAAACCGATGGAGAGGAAATCCAGCAGGACTTGGCTTTACTACAAGAGCAACAGCAGGCTAAACCGGCGAATAGCTCTCAGCCTTATGCTATTGTGGTATTGGGTGGTGGCTTAACTCTAGATGAGCAGGGTAAAGAAATTGTCGTCAATAACTATACGCGACTACGTCTGGAAACTACGCTGGCAGTAGAGAAACATTATCAGTTGCCGATTGTTCTGAGTGGGGTCGAAGCACCGTATATGCAGCGCTGGTTAAAAAATCATGGTGTCGATGCCAAATTACTGGAAGATCGCAGCATGAACACTTGTGAAAATACCCGTTTCAGTTCATTACTATTACAAAAGAAAGGCGGAGCGCCTACAGTGATTCTGATTACGGATCGTTATCATATGCCGCGTACCCGCCGTTTATTTGCGTTAAATGGTATACAAACCATTCCGGTAGAAGCGCCGATGCCAACGCCATTGACACGATGGCGTCCAAGTGCACAAAATTATGATCACAGTCGTCGTGCCAATTATGAAATGTTGGCGACCATGCGCGATATGTGGTTTGGATCCAGTGACTGTCGGGAGGTGCCATAATGTCTGATATCCCATTTTTAAATCCCACCATTCTGAAACAGCTGGATTTACCCATTCCGAGTCGGGATGTTACGCCTCAACTCTTGCCACCTTTAAACCTGAATCGTAGTGATGAACCGCCGATTGATCTGCAGTCCTATCGAAAGCTTTATGGTTTTGATTTACTGGACTGCAAACACTGGCAGGGCTATGTACAGATGCCATTATTCAAGTTGCATGTACAGGTGTTTGAACCGAATCTGGAAAATACCCGCTTTGACAAGATTCAGGGAACTGCTTTTCTGTTGCATGGTTATCTGGAACATAGTGGCATTTATCAGCCGATTGTCAAAGAGCTTTTAGAACAGGGTTTTAGTGTGTTGACCTATGATCTGCCTGGACACGGCCTGAGTGATGGTTCACCTGCCAGCATTCAGAATTTTGATCATTATCAGCAGGTTTTACATGCTGTACATCGTTATGTGCAGCACGCTTCACAATTACCTAAACCCTGGGTTGGCATCGGGCAGAGTACTGGCGGTGCGATCTGGATGCACCATTTACTGGAGTTTGCGGAACGTCGTGAAAATCCTTTTGTTGAACGGGTCTTGCTATTATCACCATTGATTCGTCCAGCTAAAACTGCCTGGTGGCATAATTCGGTTGGGCTTGGCATTATTAGCCGAATCAAACGTGAAGTTCCCCGACATTTCAGACGCAATAACCATAATCCGGAGTTTCTGCGTTTTATCCGGCTTAAAGATCCATTACAACCGCGAATGATGGGCATGGACTGGATTTTAGCGATGTCACGCTGGATGCTGGAAATGGAAGCGCGTCCGGCTTGTCGTATTCCAGTCTGGCTCGCCCAAGGTGCACAGGATCAGACCGTAGACTGGCGTTATAATATCGAATTTATCCGACGTAAATTCCGGCTCCAGACTTTGCTGATGCTGGAAGAAGGTTCGCATCAGTTAATCAATGAACGTGCTGATATTCGCGCTGCATTGACGGGTTTGATTCCTGCCTTTCTGCATGCACATGGCAGCAAAACTTATTATTGATAGATTGAATATTTAAAAAGGCGTTTATGAAAACGCCTTTTTTAGTTTTAATGTTATCGATTTAAAATTTTTCTAATTGGGCCAAATTCCACATCCGGAAGTAGAAGTTCTCCTCATCCTTATTTTCACAGGACAATAGTTCGCCTTCTTTCAGCCAGAAATGAATCTGCGCAAAGTTCTTTATTTCGTGATTATTCACACGTTGTGCCAGATGATGCGCCTTAATGGCTGAAGGGTGTTTCAGACCTGCGGAAGCAATCAGTTCAGACAGAGCATGTAAGGTGTTTTTATGAAAATGAAATACCCGTTCGGCCTTGGTCGGCACATGTAAGGCTTTCTGGCGATCTTTATCCTGGGTCGTGACCCCAACCGGACATTGATTGGTATGACAGCTTTGAGCCTGAATACAGCCCACTGCAAACATAAAGCCCCGGGCCGAGTTGACCCAGTCTGCACCAATGGCAAGCGTACTGGCAATATCGAATGCACTAATTATTTTACCACTTGCACCAATTTTGATCTTATCTCTCAATCCTGCACCAACAAGGGTATTGTGTACAAACAGCAAACCTTCTCTTAAAGGGGCGCCAACATAGTCAATTAATTCAATGGGTGCAGCTCCCGTTCCACCTTCAGAGCCATCAACCACAATAAAATCTGGGTAGATCTGGGTATGTAACATGGCTTTGACCATGCTCATAAACTGCCACGGCTGACCCAGACACAGCTTAAATCCGACCGGTTTTCCGTTGGAAAGTTCACGTAATTTTTGTATGAAATGCATCATTTCAATCGGCGTGCTAAATGCCGGATGACTCGAAGGTGAAACACAATCATGATCACGGCTGATGCCTCGAATTTGGGCAATTTCTTCCGAAATTTTACTTTTAGGTAAAATACCGCCGTGGCCAGGTTTTGCGCCTTGCGAAAGCTTGATTTCAATCATCTTCACTTGGGGTAATTTCGCTTGTGCAGCAAAACGTTCCGGATCAAACTGCCCATCTAAAGTACGGCAGCCAAAATAACCACTGCCAATTTCCCAGACCAGATCGCCGCCATATTCCAGATGGTAGGGACTGATACTGCCTTCACCTGTATCATGGAAAAAATCACCTTTTTGAGCACCGAGGTTAAGTGCCCGTATCGCATTAGCACTCATGCTGCCAAAACTCATGGCTGAAATATTTAAAATAGAAGCTGAAAAGGGCTGGGTACATTGCTCATTTCCAATCAGGATACGAAAAGTCTGCGGATCAGCAACTTTGCAGGGCGTGATGGAATGACTAACAAAGCGGTAATTATCTTCATAGACATTCAGAATCGAGCCGAAAGGTTTATCTGAATTTTCATTTTTTGCCCGCTGATACACCAGACTGCGTTGCATACGGGAAAAAGGCAGTGCGTCCCGGTCGGCTTCAATAAAATACTGACGAATCTCGGGACGGAATTCCTCAAAGATAAAGCGGAAATGTCCCATAATGGGATAATTTTTCAGAATGGAATGCTTATTTTGTAGTACATCATACAAACCCAGCAAACTCAGCAGAATGCTCAGGATCCATAGGGTATTCACTAACGTTTGCGGCATAAAATAATAGATATAACGCGGTGAATAACCGATATGAAATGTAGTAAAAATCACTGCAATCAGAATGCAGGCAAACCAGACCGAATGGCGGGAAAAGAAAGTATTGAGCAGCTTGTGACGTACTAATTGAGCAGGGTTAGCCATTGTAAAATTAAGTCCCTATTTCTACTTCTATAGGGCTTTATGATGTGCAGAGCGAGGTATCTTATACAAGCAGAGAATTGTTATTCGATTTTATAAACTTGCCGAAAATGCTATTAAGCCAGACAATGAATCGGCAGCGATTACAGATAAATTTTACGGAAAAAGTTCTATAGAAAAAATCTGCAAAAGACATGCATTCTATTTATTTCACAAGTAAGGCGGATGACTTTATAGTCGGTTTATTCACTACATAGGAGTCTTAAACCATGACCAAAAAATCCATTCGCTTTAATAATGCTGAACTGGCTTGCTCATGTCTCAGTCATTTTTAAATATTGATGTTTCATCCAAGCTGCATTTCGGGGTGTTAAAGAAAAGCAGCCTGGCACAGCGGCAGATCACCACAACAAGAACAAAAATATAAGCATAATTCTCCAGTCCCCAATTTGGGGATTTTTTTATTCCGGAATACATAAAAGAATCTGGATGAAGCCTGTGTGGTTAAGGGTTTTCCTCATCCAGTTGATCGACTGCATTGGCTACAATACTCGGTTCAATATGTTTAATCTTTTTACCAAAGCTGCGTAACCACCAGACCAGTTGTGAAGTAAATGGCACGGTAGAAATGATCAGCGACATACCATTGTCCATTTTTTCAATCTTCTGGTCTTTGCTGAGCTGGCTTTCCTCAAAATAATGTGCATCCGATTCCGACATCCTGAGTTTTAGCGTGACATTTTCAGTAGGGTGGTTGAAGTCCACCCGGAAGCCCAGCGCACCAGAATCAATATACTCATCAATATCGAAATTGACCGGATGCAAGGCACGTGAATTCAGCACGACGGCCGATTTAAAGCGGTGCAGGGCAAAGGTCTGGATATCGGACTTGTCATGACGGGTACACACCAGATAAATGATTGACCCTTTTTGTACCAATGCCAGAGGATTGAGAATATAGGTTTTTTCTTCGCTGTTATGACCACGGCCCTGATACACACATTCCAGTTGTTTGTCCTGTAACAGGCCTTCATACACCGCTTGCTGCGCGGCCTTATCTACCACAGGTGGAATCAGCGGTTGGGTGGCCGGAACAATGCGTACGCGGTTAATCCATTGCCGGACATTGTTCTGGGAAGAAAGACTGCGTCGTGCCAGATCAAACCACGGATTCATTTCCTCGATCAGGCTCGGTGGCAACAGATGTTTTAAGTGTTCTTCGACCATCATGAAAGTGACCGCTTGCGAGCTGGTCATATGCGGCAAACTTTGCAGCGGCGCATCTGAACGCCAACGCCAGCCTTGCGGCGTGGTTTTACTGCTTTCAATCGGAAAGCGTTGCGCAATCTGATTCAGGTCACGCTGAATGGTGCGCAGACTGATATCAATGCCTTCGCGATTCAGGATTTCCTGTAATTCACGTGTTCCCATCCATTTGCCGGTAGAAAGACGCGACAAGATTTGCCATTGGCGATATAGACTGTTTGAAGTTTCTTTTTCTTGTGCTGACATAATTTATTTTGCTGGCAATAAAGAATAGGGGATTTAGGCTTAGCTTAACACAATAAAAAAACTCTCATTTTTTCGCAAGTCCCTCTGTGCAACATTTGTCCTACAATTCTAAAACAACTTGGTCGAAAATAGCATTGAGTTCATTGGGCATTTATTAGATTAATGGTAATTGAAATGCAGATGTCATGGCATGGATATTGCTTTGATTTAATTATAATAGATGATAATACGAGGGTTTGTATGCTTAAAGGAAATCAGGATACAAATGTGATTGAAACAATTGATAAATTTAGTTCCCAGAATATTGGAAAAAATTTTATAGACACTAAAACTACAGCGGTATCTACTACAACAAACCCACAACTTTTACTGCAGCAGTTATCTTCAAAGTTCTTTAATGAAATGCAGGATGAACATGTGCTGTCCAGTCAGGCAGGTCAAAGACTGGAAGAATGGTTATCTCAACATACGCTGGATGAACTCAATGCACTGAATCAGGTAGCAAAAGAACATTTTTTAAATCACGGTATTACCTTTACCGTTTATGGCGATGAAGAAGGCGTAGAACGCACTATTCCCTACGATATCATTCCGCGAGTCATAGACCGGAAACAGTGGAATATGGTGGCTTTAGGCTCGGCACAACGGGTACGGGCGCTAAATTTATTCTTACATGATATTTATCATCAACAGGACATTTTAAAAGCCAATATCATTCCTGAGTTGCAGATTTTAACTCATGAAGCCTATCAGCCGCATATGTATCAACATAGCTTGAAAGGCGGGATTTATAGCCAGATTAGCGGGATCGATGTGATCCGTGATTCCAAGGGCGAGTTTTATGTCTTAGAAGATAATCTCAGAACGCCATCTGGCGTGTCTTATATGCTGGAATGCCGCAAGATCAGTGAAAAACTGATGCCGAAAGTATTCGAGCAGTCCAAGATTGCCGGAATCGAGCAATATCCACAATTATTAAAAGAAATCCTGATCGAAAATGCTTATGTCGACAAGCCATTTGTGGTGGTACTGACCCCAGGACGTTTTAATAGTGCTTACTATGAACATTCTTTCCTTGCAAGAGAGATGGATGTGCCATTAGTAACATCACGTGACCTTTTTGTTGATGACTCGAAGGTTTATGTAAAAACCATACGTGGTCGCCAACGAGTCGATGTTATTTATAGACGGGTCGATGATGCGTTTCTTGATCCCTTATGCTTTAAACCGGATAGCACTTTGGGTGTGGCTGGCTTGATGTCAGCTTATTTGCAAAATAATGTTGTGATTGCCAATGCACCGGGAACCGGTGTGGCAGATGACAAATCGGTTTATCCATATGTCGACAAAATGATTCATTTTTATTTGGGCGAGCAGCCAATTCTAAAAAATGTTCCGACTTATCAATGTCGTAATTCTGAAGAATTAGACTATGTCGTGGCTCATCTGGATCAACTGGTGGTGAAAGAAGCGCAGGGTTCGGGCGGTTATGGCATGCTCATTGGACCACAAGCGTCTAAACAGCAAATTGAAACTTTCAGGGAGAAAATTTTAGCTGCGCCGCATTTATATATTGCGCAGCCAACTTTGGACTTATCGGTTAGTCCGACTTTGACCAATTTTGGTATTGCTGAACGTCATATCGACTTACGCCCATTTGTATTAAGTTCGCCTTATCGTACTGAAATCGTACAGGGTGGCTTGACACGTGTAGCGATGCAACCTGGTTCACTGGTGGTGAATTCATCCCAGGGTGGCGGTATTAAAGATACCTGGGTAGTCGACAATTTACATTCATAAAATTCCAAAGAAGGAAAAATGTCATGGTTTTGCTAAATAGCAATGCAAAACATATTTTTTGGTTAGGGCGCTATTTAGCCCGCACACATTTTTTATGTGCCCGCTTTCCATTTTTAGAAGATGAAGCGGCTTTAACCTATGCACACGCCTTTTGTTTACCTGCTTTCGATGCCAGCTCCTTAAACGAGCTGCTACTCGATCCTACTCAACTGGCATCTTTTAGCCAGCAGTTAGGAATTGCCAAAGATAATATTCAGGAGTTGCGCGGAGTATTGTCGGCATCAGGCTATGCGGAGATGATGAAGCTGATCAAAACTGCAGACAAAAATGCCGGTTATATTTGTGAAGTAGTGAATGAATGTGAAGAGATTCTGGAAGCGGAGTCTTCCGATATCTTTCTGTTTTTTAGTTTAGGCCAGTGTGTAGAACAGCTTGATCATCATTTGCGTCTGGGTGAGGAAACTGGTACTACACTGGGTAAAATTGATTATATCGTCAAAATTTTGGTGGAAATGGGCTGGGGCGATCTGGAACAGTACTGGGAACAGTTGCGTGCAGAGCCAAACCGGATTGAATTCTATCAGTTTAGCGACCATATTCATCAACTGTTTGAGGCAGATGTATGAAATTGATGGTGAATCACCAAACCCATTATATGTACACGGCCGAGGTGAGGAACAGTATTCAGTACATCAAAATGATGCCTTCGAACAATGCGCATCAGCGGGTGCATTCGTGGGATATCAGTGTACCTGGTTATAAACAGATAAGAAAAGATGCATTCCAAAATTTGTGGATGACCTGTAACCAGCGCGAGCCGTACTATTCCTTAACCATTATGGCACAGGGGATTGTCGAGCTGAATCCTGCACATCAGAGTGGGTTGAATGATTCAATCAATCCCAATCTTTTTTTACAGCCGACCGAATCGACCCAGTGTAATGTAGCAATGAAGGATTTTGCACAACGTCATGTCCCTGTATTAAGCCGTCAGCATCTGATTGGGTTGGCACAGGCATTGCTGGAGCATGTACCTTATATTTCCAACAGCACTTCTGTACAAGGCACAGCAATAGATGCCTTTGAGTCCAGACAGGGGGTTTGTCAGGATCATAGCCATATTTTTATTGCCATGTGTAAATATCTGGGTTTACCTGCCCGTTATGTGTCTGGTTATTTATATGCACAAAATGCCTCGCATCTGGCCAGTCACGCTTGGGCCGAGGTGTTTGTAGACCAGACATGGTATTGTTTTGATGTCAGTAATTTGCTGTTCACTCCAAGTTCGCATGTTTATGTGGCAATTGGACGGGATTATTGGGATGTGGCACCGGTACGCGGTGTAAGAGAGATGGGCGGTGTGGAATCCATGCTTTCCAGCGTTCAGGTGCTAGGATGTTAATAAGGACGAACTAATGACGTATTGTTGTGCATTGCGTTTAGAGCAAGGTATGCTATTTATCAGTGATACCCGGACCAATGCCGGAGTAGATCACATCTCTGTATTTCGAAAGCTATACACCTTCGGAGTTCCTGGGGAACGTATGATCGTGATACAGGCATCCGGCAATCTGGCAACCACCCAAGCCGTGATCGGACATATCAAAAATCAGCTTGAACTGAAGCAGGAACCTAATATATTGAGCCTGCATACCATGTTTGATGTCGCGGAACTGGTGGGAAGCATGCTGAAAAAAGTAATTGCCAACGTCACGAGCGATATTTCAGAACAGAGCAATTATTATTGTAATCTGCTGGTGGGTGGACAACTCAAAGACCAGGATATGCAGCTTTATCATGTTTATCCGCAGGGAAATTTTATCTGTGCGACACGAGATACACCATATTTCCAGATTGGCGAAAGCAAATATGGCAAGCCAATCCTGGATCGCGCGCTGACTTATGATATGCCGCTGGATGAAGCCTTGCGCTGTTCCCTGATTTCATTTGCATCTACCTTGCGCTCTAATGTTTCAGTTGGTATGCCACTCGATGTACTGGTCTATAAAAAGGACAGTCTGATGATGCCGAGAGGTAAGCGTATTGCTGAAGATGACGAGTATTTCACGGCAATCAGCCGGCAATGGTCAGAAACCTTGAAAAAAGGACTGGCAGAACTTCCGGTTCCATCTAATGAGTATTTCTTGTAAAAACCTATCGTAGGTCCGGTTTTTCACGTACAGTGTTAACTTCTATGCGTCAGGCATAATAAAAAAAGAGAAGTTAGCACATGTACCAATTTTGTTACGCCAGTAAAAGCACTTCTCCCAAAACTGATTTGCTTGAAGATTTAGCGAATATTTTGAAAGAGGCTCGTGATTTTAATTACCAGCATCAAGTTACAGGTGTACTGTATTTTGCTGATGGTTATTTTTTTCAATGTCTGGAAGGTGAATGTCTTACTTTAAAAAGTCTGCTGGTCGAGAGGCTGAATAAAGATCCTCGCCATCAGGACATTAAACTATTTGAAACCAAGGAAATTGAATATCCGAGTTTCCCGGACTGGTCGATGAAATATATTTCTAAACGCAGTCAAATCCAGCAATTCTGTCAGGACATGGGATTTAATGACTTTAACCCTTTTGCATTTCAGCAAAGTCATGTTGATGCTCTATTGCTGCAATTATGTGTAGAGCAAGGTGAAGAACAAAAGTCAGCCTAAATAAAGCCCAACACTGGTTGGGCTTTTTTGGATCTTTAGATTAAATCAGATTACTTTACGTCGTGCCCGATTGCTGAGTCGGCATAATAGTTCATAACCAATCGTACCATTGGCTGTCGCCACATCATCCACCAGACGGGTTTTCCCCCAAAGTTCGACTTCTGTACCTAATTGCACTTCTAATCCTGTGACATCAATAGCGATCATATCCATCGCTACGCGGCCAATCACGCGAGTTTGCTGACGATTGATTGCGACATAGTTCTGTTTGGGGAAAGCACGAGGATAGCCATCACCATAGCCAATTGAAACAATGGCCAAAGTCATGTCCTGATCTGCGGTGAACGTCGAACCATAACCGACATGCTCACCCGCTTGAATATCATTCAAGGCAATAATTTCAGCTGTAAAGGTCATAACCGGTTTTAAATCCAGGTCATGTACATCACGGTCTGCAAAGGGCGTCGCACCATAGAGCATAATCCCGGGACGGACATAGTCAAAATGCAATTCTGGATATTTATAGATTGCAGCCGAGTTACAGCATGAACCCATGAGTGGTGCACAGTCATTTTTCACTTCAAGGAACTGCTGGATTTGCTGTTCATTCAATGGATGATCGGCATCTGCATTGGCAAAGTGCATGGCAAGTACACAAGTAAAGCCTTCAGCTTTCAACTGATTGATCACGGTTTTAATCACATCAATTTTAAAGCCTAGACGGTTCATGCCGCTGTTCAGTTTGACCCAGACTTTTAGGCCTTTGGCGATATAGGTCTCTTTATGAGCCAGTAACCAGTCGAGTTGGGCCTGATGATGTACCACAACTTCAATATTCTGATCGATTACAAGCTGCATTTCATCGGCTGAAAAAATACCTTCGATGAGCGTGATCGGCTGTAAATAGCCCAATTCACGAATTTCCAAGGCTTCTTGCAGGCAGGCGACACCAAAGGCATCGGTTTCGCTTAAGGCTGCTAAGCAGTCTTTAACTCCGTGTCCATAAGCATTGGCTTTCACCATGCTGACGATTTTCGCGGTTGGGGCAAGTTGTTTGACACGGTTTAAATTATATTGCAGCGCAGCACTGTCAATATAAACTGTAGCTTGACGCACCCTAAATTACTCCTAGAGGGACGATGGAAATGTGATGACGAGAGCCTGATTACTCTTCATCATCATACTGAGCATAGAACTCAGGCGAGAGATTACTAAAGCGGGTATATTGACCTTCGAATGCCAGACGCACGGTACCAATCGGGCCGTTACGCTGTTTGCCGATAATGATTTCAGCGGTGCCAGCTTCCTTGGATTCTTTGTTATAAACCTCATCACGGTAAATAAACATGATCAAGTCGGCATCCTGCTCGATCGCACCGGATTCACGCAAGTCGGACATCACCGGGCGTTTGTTTGGACGGTTCTCCAGCGATCGGTTGAGCTGCGACAAGGCAATTACCGGACACTGCATTTCCTTCGCCAAGGCTTTTAAGCTTCGGGAAATTTCCGAGATTTCGCCAACACGGTTATCACCCATGCCAGGGACTTTCATCAGCTGCAGGTAATCGACCATGATACAGCCTAGTTTTCCGCCATGCATTTTGGCAATACGACGCGCACGGGCACGTAATTCTGTCGGTGGAAGCGCAGAAGAATCATCGATATACAGATTTTTTTCTTGTAAATGCACAATGGTACTGGTGACTTTTGACCATTCATCACTGTCCATTTTACCGGAACGTAAATGTCCCTGATGCACGCGACCAAATGAAGAAATCAAACGCATGGCGATCGAGTCGGCTGGCATCTCCATTGAATAGACCAGAGCAGGCAGGTTGTTATTGAATAAAACACTTTCGACCAGATTCATGGCAAAGGTGGTTTTACCCATGGATGGACGCGCCGCGACAATAATTAAATCGCCAGATTGCATACCGGAAGTTTTGTTATCCAGTTCTACAAAACCAGTAGTTAAACCGGTAATGCTGCCTTCCATTTGTGACAGTTCATTTAATTTATCAAATACGTCTGCAACCACCGAGTTGATCGGCTTAGGGCCTTGTGCTTTGGCATTGTTATTATGCTGTTCGGCAATCGAGAAAATATTGGTCTCAGCCAGATCCAGAATTTCACTTACTGTGCGGCCTTTGGTGTCATAGGCATTTTGTAAAATTTCAGAGCTGACTTTAATCATGCTGCGCAGGGTAGCAAACTCTTTAATTTTCCCAGCATAAGTTTCCAGGTTATAGAAACTCGAGGGTGAATCTGCCATCAGTTGCATCAAATACTCTTCGCCACCAATGGCATCGAGCAAGTTTTGTTTGATGAGCCAGTCATGTACCAGAACCGCATCATAAGGTGAGTTTTCTTTAGAGAGTTGTTCAATGGCACGGAAAATATATTTATGTCGGGTAGCATAAAAATCATTTTCGGTCAGCACATCACCGACCTGCTCAAAAGATTCAGCCACAGTCATAAGGGCAGCAAGTACAGCCTGTTCAATTGCTAAATTGTGTGGCGGAGTACGGAACTCCTTGAGATTGCTATTTTCAGTAACAATTTCCGGTTTAGCAGGAGCTACCTTTTTGCTGGCATTCGCCTGTGACATATAAATCCCTGATTTTAAATACAATGGTTAAATATCGTCGGAGATGAATAGCGTTTATTCACTACGAGATGAAATGATACGCGCTCTGATCAAAAATGCGAAGTGCAATTTTTTGTAAACACGAATAATAAAATGAATTTGACAGTGTTGGCTAGATTATATTTTTTAGAGATAAAAAAAGAGCATGCTTTCGCATGCTCTTTTTGAGGCGAGAAATTACTCAGCTACGATAGTAACTAGAACTTCTGCAGTAACATCATGGTGCAATTGGATTGCGATGTTAAATTCGCCAGTGTGACGAAGCGCGCCATTTGGAAGACGTACTTCAGCACGGTCTACTTCTAGACCAGCATTTGTCAACGCGTCAGCGATGTCACGAGTACCGATAGAACCGAATAGTTTACCTTCATCACCAGCTTTCGCAGTGATAACGATGTTCACTTCGTTCAATTGGTCAGCACGTGCTTGAGCAGCAGCTAAAACATCAGCTTCAGCTTTCTCAAGTTCAGCACGACGAGCTTCAAAAGCAGCAGTATTTGATTCTGTTGCAGCAACTGCCATACCTTGTGGGATAAGGAAGTTACGGCCGTAACCAGCTTTAACTGAAACTTTATCGCCTAGTTTACCTAGGTTTTTAATGCGTTGTAATAAGATAATATCCACAGCTCAACCTCACTTATGATTGTCAGTGTAAGGGATCAAAGACAAGTAGCGAGCTTGTTTGATAGCTAGCGCTAATTGACGTTGGTAACGAGCTTTAGTACCTGTAATACGGCTAGGAACAATCTTGCCGTTTTCAGTGATGTACTGTTTTAAAGTGTCTATATCTTTGTAGTCGATGTACGTAACGTTCTCAGCTGTAAAGCGGCAGAACTTGCGACGACGGTAAAAACGTGCCATGTTATGTTCTCCTTAAGCTTCAGCAGAGTCTTGAGCGTGTTGTGCTTCTTCACGTTGAGCTTTACGCGCACGTTTTTCTTCAGCACTTTTAGCCAATAGTGACTCTTCAGTGATAGCGTTTTCACGACGGATGATAAGGCTACGAATGATTGCGTCGTTATAACGGAATAATTCTTCAAGCTCATCAAGAGTAGTTTGACCACACTCAACATTCATAAGAATGTAGTGAGCTTTGTGGATCTTGTTGATTGGGTAAGCCAATTGACGACGGCCCCAGTCTTCAAGACGGTGGATTTGACCTTCAGCTTCTTTGATGTGAGTTAGGTAGCGTTCTACCATACCAACTACTTGATCGCTTTGATCAGGGTGTACTAAAAGTACGATTTCGTAATGACGCATTGTCAGCTCCTTACGGTTTGGACAGCCCCAATTTAAGTAAATTGAAGCAAGGAGTCACAACCAAAGTTGTGTCGCAGTGTTTGCGAAGGGGGAATTGTAGTGATCTTTAAGGATAATTTCAACCAAATAAGAGATTTTTGCGAAATTATCTCTATAACCAGATCGATCATCAGAACCTGACTTTGGCTTTAAGCAAATTTGGACTGGTTAAATTCAGCACATGTATTGTTGCGAAGATCAAGCTTTACTTATCAGGCCAGAAAATCTAGAAAACTGAAGGATCGGAGTCTGGAACCAGAAAGATTGAATTTTCTAAGCGATCAGGAAGATCGAGGTTTAGCTTTATAAAGCCGAATTTTTGATTCTGCTCTACAACTATTGGAAGTAGGGGATTAAGAGAAATCAAAATAAAAAAAGATAGAGACTAACTCTATCTTTTTAAAAAAATACAATCTGTGTAGATGGCGCAGTTGAGGTAAAGCTAAAGATAATACTAATGACAGTAATCAGGATCACCGAGAACAAGAAATATTTCTTTGCCCAAAGTTGATCATTTTCAGCTTTAAATCCAATGACACCGATATACAACCAGTAAATGCACAGTAAGTTTAAAATCACTGCATAGAACCAGTTGGCATAACCAAAGACAAATAACGCATTCATGGTCAGCGTGAATAACACCACATAAACCAGTGATTCAATCTTGGTACGATGAATCGAACGTGCCACAGGCAAGATCGGAATGCCTGCATTTTTGTAATCATCAAAGCGGTAAATCGCAATCGCCCATGAGTGAGGCATTTGCCATAGCGCATAACCTAAAAAGATCAGTAACGCACCGAGGTCAAATTGATTGGCCACTGCGGTATAACCAATGACAGGCGGAGCTGCACCAGAAATACTGCCTACAACAGTTTGATGAATTGTGGTTCGTTTTGTCCATAGGCTGTAGAAACCAACATATACGACAAAACCAATCACCGCGAATAAGAAAGCGTACGCATTTACCCAGAACCATAAAAGACTAAAACCAGCGATGCCTAATACCAGGGCAAAGGCCAGGGCAACAGGTTCGGAAATGGTTTTGGTGACCAGAGCACGGTTTTGGGTGCGCTGCATTTTTTGGTCGATGTCCTGGTCAATCACGTTATTGACCACACATCCTGATGCTACGACAAGCGTAGTACCGAGAAGGGTAATAAGCAGGAGAAGGAAATCTACAGAACCTTGAGTGGCTACGAAGTAGCCACCCAAAGTGGTAACAAAGTTACCGAAGAGAATTCCTGGCTTAGTCAGGAATAAATACTTTTTCAGCATGACGACCAGTTTAGATCATCATGTTGTAGTGTAGGTAATTCATGATCCATACAGAACCCACTAAAAGAATAGCGATAGTTAAGATGGTATACACGAATGCAATCACGTTCCAGCGTTGCTCTGAAGAAGAGTTCATATGCAGGAAGTAAATTAACTGCACAAGAATCTGAGCAACCGCAGTAATCGCGATGACAGTAATCAAAATACCACGGCCAAAACCGCCTGCCATCACCATACCGAATGGAATTACGGTAAGGATGACAGAAAGGATGAAGCCGACGGTATATTGCTTAACGTTACCGTGTGATTCGCCAGCAGCGTTATGATCGTGACTCATTACAGAACTCCCATCAAGTAAACTACGCTGAATACACAGATCCAAACGATGTCAAGGAAGTGCCAGAACAAGCTTAGGCAAGCTAGACGACGCGTGTTTGCAAGAGTCAAACCATATTTCTTGATTTGAACCATAAGCACGATCATCCAGACCAGACCAGAAGTTACGTGAATACCGTGCGTACCTACCAAAGTAAAGAACGCAGATAAGAACGCACTTGTGCTTGGACCGTGACCCGCATGAACTAAATGATTGAACTCATATAGTTCCATGCCGATGAAGATAGCACCGAATACCCAAGTAATCGCTAACCAAGTCAGTACTTTTGCAACGTCTTTTTTGTATGCAGCAAGAACTGCAAAACCAAAGGTTACAGAAGAGATCAAGAGGGCGAAGGTTTCAGTAAGAACGAAACCTAAAGAGTCGCCAAACAGGTCTCTCGCACTTGGAGTACCCACAGGAATGTGGCTACTCAAAACAGCGAACGCAATGAAGAGTGTACCGAACAGGACAAGGTCACTCATCAAGTAAGTCCAGAAACCAAAGACGGTGATGTCAGTATCATCGTGATGATGATGCTCATCGTGTCCGTGGTTATCGTGATGAAGTACTTCAGCCATTGTCTTAGTCCTTCTTCAAGTGTTTTTCAAGAATCGCATAGCGTTCGTTTTCAATACGCTCAACTTCAGCAGCTGGAACATAGTAATCCACTTTCTTGGTGAAAGAAGACACGATGAAGCTAATGATAGAAGCAAGGAACGTAACAACTACTAACCACCAGATGTGCCAGATTAAACCGAAGCCCATAATAGTGATGAACATCGCGATAACGAAACCGGCAGCACGGTTAGTTGGCATATGAACATCTTCGTACTTCGTTGGTTTTGCATACGCAACACCATTTTCTTTCTCGATCCAGAAAGTATCAATACCATTGATCTTTGGAAGATGAGCAAAGTTATAGAACGGAGCAGGAGAAGATGTCGCCCATTCAAGGGTACGACCATCCCATGGATCGCCAGTCAAATCCAGACGTTGGTCACGTTGTAAGAAACCAACCACGATTTGCAGAATGAAACATACGATACCAAGCGCAATCAGAACTGCACCGAACATCGCGATATTTACATACGGGTCCCATTCTGGGTTGTCAAATGTATTCAAACGACGTGTCATACCCATGAAACCAAGGATATAAAGTGGCATGAACGCAAAGTAGAAACCGAAGAACCAGAACCAGAACGCTGCTTTACCCCAAGTCTCATTCAGTCTCCAACCGAACATTTTCGGCCAGTAGAAGATGATACCTGCGAACATCGCAAATACTACACCACCAATAATTACGTTATGGAAGTGAGCAATCAGGAATAAAGAGTTATGTACCAGGAAGTCCGCTGGTGGAACCGCCATCAATACACCTGTTAAACCACCGATACCGAAAGTTACCAGGAAGCCTAGTGTCCATAGCATTGGAGTAGTGTAAACAATACGACCCTTGTACATGGTGAATAACCAAGAGAAGATTTTCACACCTGTAGGAATCGCAATAATCATGGTCATGATACCGAAGAACGCGTTAACGTTGGCACCTGCACCCATGGTAAAGAAGTGGTGAACCCATACAACGAATGACAATACTGTGATTGCTACTGTTGCATACACCATTGATTTGTAACCGAACAATGCTTTGCGCGAGAAAGTCGCAACAACTTCAGAGTAAATACCAAATGCTGGTAATACCAAGATATATACTTCCGGGTGACCCCAAGTCCAAATCAAGTTCACGTACAACATCGGGCTACCACCCAAGTCGTTAGTAAAGAAGTGGAAACCGAAGTAACGGTCAAGCGTTAACATTGCAATTGTTGCAGTCAACACTGGGAAAGCCGCAATAATCAATACTGCTGTACATAAAGATGTCCAGGTAAAGATTGGCATTTCCATAAGTTTCATGCCAGGCGCACGCATTTTGATGATGGTAACGAAGAAGTTAACACCCGTTAATAGCGTACCCAGACCTGAAATTTGCAGTGCCCAGATATAGTAGTCCATACCTACGCCTGGAGAGTATTCAATGCCAGACAGTGGAGGGTATGCCATCCAGCCTGTTGCAGCGAACTCACCTAACGCGAGTGACACCATCATTAGACCCGCAGCACCGGCGAATAACCAGAAGCTGAGTGAGTTTAATAATGGAAATGCAACGTCACGTGCACCGATTTGAAGCGGTACAGAGATGTTCATTAAACCAACTACAAGACCCATTGCTACGAAGAAGATCATGATCACGCCATGCGCGGTAAAGATCTGATCGTAATGCTCAGGGTGTAAATAACCTTCGCCGCCACCTTTTGCAAGGAACTGCTGAAGACGCATCATGATCGCATCGGCGAAACCACGCACCAGCATGATGATCGATACGAACAGGTACATGATACCAATTTTTTTATGGTCTACAGATGTGAACCATTCGTTCCACAGGTAGCCCCATTTTTTGAAGTAGGTAATACCGGCAACAACTGCGATACCACCCAAGATCATCATTGCAACAGTTGCCAATACGATTGGATCGTAAGGAATTGCATCCGGACCTAACTTACCTAAGAAGCTCATGTCTTATTCTCCTTGAGAAGCAGTCGCATGTTCACCAGCTACATGAGCTTCAGAAGCAGACGCTTCATGAGCAACAGCATCAGTCGCTGCAGCTTCTACAGGAGCTGAATGGTCAGCACCGTGGTAGTTACTCATATACTTGTGAATCACAGATTCAAACAAACCTTGCTCTACAGAAGAGTAGTAAGTCACAGGATGTGGCTTAGTAGGGTAAGGCTTCATTGCTTCAGCAGCAGCCTTCTCTTCAGGAGTCTTAGCTCTTGCAATAATCGCTTCGATCTGGTGAACACCGCGGTTACCGTCACGTAAGCTTGCAAATTCAGCTTGGTCTAGAACAGTTTTTTGTACTGCATTAGGGTTAACTGAAGTACCGTTTCCTGCCTGAATAGCAGAAACCCATTCGGCAAACTGGGCATCAGTCACAGAATGTGCACGGAAGCGCATTTGTGAGAAGCCATAGCCTGAATAGTTTGAAGAGAAACCACGATAACCTTCAGCTGGACTAGTTTCATCAGCTAAGAAGTTAAGGTGAGTTTGCATACCTGCCATTGCATAAATCTGACCACTTAACGCCGGGATGAAGAACGAGTTCATCGTGAAGTTAGAGGTTAAACGAAGGCTTACCGGAGTTTGCTCTGGGAAACGTAATTCGTTAACAGTTGCAATGCCTTGCTCAGGATAGATGAAGATCCATTTAAATTGCTCAGCAATAACCTGAACAGTTAATGGCGCTTTATCTGCTTCAATTGGACGGTATGGGTCATACTTGTGGGAACCCCACCAAGTTAACCAAGCTAAAATACCAATAATAATGACAGGGATACCCCATACTACAATTTCAATCGCAGTAGAGTGTACCCATGTAGGTTTATAGTCTGCGTCTTTATTCGATGCACGATATTTCCAACCGAACCATAATGCCATGATGATTGATGGAATAACCACCAAAAGCATTAAGTAAATCGCAGTCATCATCAGGTTACTTTGACCTGCTGCAACTGGACCTTTAGAGTTCAGAAGTACCATATCACCACCACACCCAGTCAAGAGTGCAGTCATCGCAGATAAAGACAATACAGCTAAAATCGTTTGTCTCATTTTACAACCTCGGTGAAGAGTCCCATTCCCTAATTTAATATGGGATAGCGATTAAAGTGCACATGACAAAAAAGGCTGAATTTTACAAAACATCCTATTAATCACAATACACCGCTACGTTGTAGGGCATTATGCCTGAGATTCACGAACTAAGCTATATCTAGGGCGCTTTAAATGCCTGTAATAAAAACCGATTTTGCTGGTCTGAATTGGGGGGGATTTATGGGAATTTTATTTCAATTTCAAAGTTCTGTAATCAAAATGGGATGATATTCATCCCATTTTGTGTATTCCTGCACTATTGTTTCACAACTTGCGTTTTTGCGAGTTTATCGTGCAAGGTTTGACGTTTTTTGCCCAATCCGAAGGCCCAGTCAATAATTAAACTCAGTGGCATAAATACAATATTTAAAAATATGAAAAATACACTACGAATAGTGAAGGCGCGTAACAGGCTGGTCTTTTCACCTGATTCGGCATCTACAATTTTGATTTTCGTCAGCTTTTTACCAATACTTTGGCCTGATTTGGCAATCAGAAAGGCTTGAATGGCCAGCATGATAATCAAATAGACCGCTGTGGCAAGCCACGCCTGCTGAGAAAACATCTCAAACATTTGAGTCTGTAATTGTTGGGCCAGAGCAGGATCTGCATTGCTACTCAGCACGACATTCATGAATTCTTCATTCAGTTGTGCAAATCGGGTTTCCTGTTCAGGTGTAAAAAATGCAGTCAAAATGAAGGTTGCTGGTAACCACAGTAACACATCTACAATTTTGGCCAGTATACGGCTTGGAATACTGGCGAGTTCATTCTTTTGAGTCGCTGTTTGAGTATGAGGCTGTGAATAGGCCAAAGTCGTTGACTGATTGTTCTGGAATACCGGCGTTTCAGGTGTGACTGCGGGAACGACATAACCTTCAGGTTGATATACCGATTTTCCTTGGGTAAGTTCACCTAAGGCTTTCCACTCTGTCATGCCTTGATGCCATGCCAGGTCAGTCAGCATGACTTGTTGATTCGCCAGCATCTGATTCAATTGCTCGAGCGTATATGGACCAGCTTGTTGATTGTTTCGTGCCAAGTAAATCTGCATATAGACTGAATCTCAATATATAAATGTGAACTGATAATAGCTTTGATCAAGATTGTATTGAATTCTGTTTTGAAAACAAACATCCTCTTATCGTAAGATATAGATTAATTGAGGATTTTCAATCATATTTCTCATTAAAAATGCGCCCATACAAAATTGCAAGGATCACCACTCTTAAAAATATCTTCCCGAACATCCAATGGTTATTCATTATTATTGCCATTTTGATATGACTTTACTGTTGGTATTTGTTTGTCATTACAGTTTTCATGTGTTGATAAGCTTTGATTTAATTATATTTATAAATTCAATCGTTTATCTTGCGATTAGGCCTTTAATTATTAATTTTCAAACAGTAAATCATAATATCTATCTCATAAAAAAGACCCTATAAAAGGGTCTTTTTTATTCACAATTGCTTATGCTTTTTGCACTTTTTCCTCAGCCAGGAAGAACCAGGTTTCAAGTACCGAGTCTGGGTTTAAAGACACAGAGTCGATACCTTGTTCCATTAACCATTGTGCAAGATCTGGGTGATCAGAAGGACCTTGACCACAAATACCGACATATTTGCCAGCTTTACGGCATGCTTGAATTGCAAGAGAAAGCAACGCTTTAACCGCAGGATCGCGCTCATCAAATAGGTGAGAGACAATACCAGAGTCACGGTCAAGACCAAGCGTTAATTGTGTCAAGTCGTTTGAACCAATAGAGAAACCATCGAAATGTTCAAGGAACTGATCTGCCAATAAAGCATTGGTTGGAAGTTCACACATCATGATCACTTTAAGGCCGTTTTCACCGCGCTTAAGACCATTTAATGCAAGAAGTTCAATTACACGTTTCGCTTCAGCAACAGTACGAACAAATGGAATCATGATCTGGATATTGGTTAAACCCATTTCATCACGTGCCTTTTTCAATGCACGACATTCAAGTTCGAAGCAATCACGAAAGTTATCAGAAACGTAGCGACTTGCACCACGGAAACCTAGCATCGGGTTTTCTTCTTCTGGCTCGTATAATTTACCACCGATCAAGTTTGCATATTCGTTAGACTTGAAGTCTGACATACGAACAATGACTGGCTTGTCTGCAAATGCAGCAGCAAGTGTCGAGATACCTTCAACCAGTTTCTCTACATAGAATTCAATTGGAGATGCATAACCTGCAGTACGCGCCATGACTGCTGCACGTGTTTCACGTGGAAGGCTGTCAATATTGATTAATGCTTTCGGGTGAACACCAATCATACGGTTAATAATGAATTCAAGACGCGCCAGACCAATACCTGCGTTTGGAATTTGAGCAAAGTCAAATGCACGATCCGGGTTACCCACGTTCATCATGACTTTAAATGGAAGAGCAGGCATAGACTCAATTGAATTCTTTTGAATTTCAAAATCTAGTGCGCCTTCATAGATAAAGCCAGTATCACCTTCAGCACAAGACACAGTCACTTCCTGACCGTCTACAAGAACTTCAGTTGCATTACCACAACCCACGATTGCAGGAACACCAAGCTCACGTGCAATAATTGCTGCGTGACAAGTACGACCACCACGGTTTGTTACAATCGCAGCTGCACGTTTCATGACTGGTTCCCAATCCGGGTCAGTCATATCAGATACAAGAACATCACCGTCTTGTACTTTGTCCATTTCTTTAATCGACGTCACAATGCGGACTTTACCAGAACCAATGCGTTGACCGATTGAACGGCCTTCACAGATCACAGTACCGCGTTGTTTCAACAGATAGCGTTCCATGGTGCCGACATTTTCACGGCTTTTTACAGTTTCAGGACGCGCCTGAACGATGTAAATCTTGCCATCATCGCCATCTTTTGCCCACTCGATGTCCATTGGTGCACCGTAGTGGTTTTCAATGATCAGCGCTTGTTTAGCAAGTTCTTGTAATTCCTGGTCGTTTAAAGCGAACTGTTGGCGTTCAGCTTTTTCAACATCCACGACAACGACAGATTTACCTGCAGATGCTTCTTCACCATAAATCATTTTCTGGTGCTTAGAACCCAGGTTGCGACGAAGGATCGCGTGTCGGCCTGCATTTAAAAGCGGTTTAGAAATATAGAATTCGTCCGGGTTAACTGCACCTTGAACAACCATTTCACCCAAACCATAAGATGCGGTAATGAATACTGCATCACGGAAGCCTGATTCAGTATCTAGCGTAAACATTACACCGGCAGCACCAGTTTCTGAACGAACCATGCGTTGTACACCAGCGGACAGGGCAACTACATCATGGGCAAAGTTTTGGTGTACACGGTAAGAGATTGCGCGGTCGTTGTACAAAGATGCAAATACTTCTTTGATCGCGATCAGAACGTTATCGATACCACGAATGTTCAGGAAAGTTTCTTGCTGGCCGGCAAAAGAAGCATCCGGCAAATCTTCTGCAGTTGCAGAAGAACGAACGGCAACCGCGATGTCAGGGTTGCCGTTAGAAAGTTCTGCAAATGCTGTACGAACTTCTTGTTCTAATGCAGGCGTAAGTGGAGTATCCACAATCCATTGACGAATTTTTGCGCCAGTTTCAGCAAGTGCATTTACATCATCAACATTGAGTGCAGCAAGCTCTGCATTGATTTTAGCGTTTAGGCCACTTTGCTCGAGAAATTCACGGTAGGCATCGGCAGTCGTTGCGAAACCACCTGGCACAGATACACCAGCATTTGATAAGTGGCTGATCATTTCGCCTAGTGATGAGTTTTTCCCACCGACCAGCTCAACGTCGTGCTTCCCTAATTTTTCCAGACCAATTACGCGCGCTTCCAAAGTTGTTACTCCACTTTTGCAGTATTAATCACTATCTCGGCATGAGAGTATAGCAAATCATCTAGGTTTTTGATTTTACTAAGCGACAGTCATGTAAGATCGGTTTACTATAAAGATTATATAGCACTAAGACAAATGTTGGAGGAGAATTTTAATGTCGGAAGGTAAACAAATTCAGCGTAGTGTTTTCTTTATTTCAGATGGTACCGCCATCACCGCTGAAACCCTTGGACACTCGCTGTTAGCGCAGTTTCCGCATGTGAAATTTGACATTCATATTATCCCTTATATTAGTTCCGAAGAAGCGGCCACAAACGTGGTTGCAGAGATCAATGCAAGAGCTCAAATCGACGGTGAAAAACCGCTGGTATTTGATACCCTGGTTGATCCCTATGTGCGCGACATTATTAATACCGCAAATGCAGTAAATCTTGATGTATTTGAAGGACTTATTAGTAAGTTGGCTGATGAATTAGGCACGATTCCTACAACTTTAGTCGGGCAGACCCACGCGGTGACCGACTCTGAGTCCTACAAAGCTCGTATTGATGCTGTTCATTTTGCTTTAGACAATGACGACGGCGCACGTACCCGTCATTATGATAAAGCTGACCTGATCCTGATTGGTGTATCGCGTTCAGGTAAAACTCCGACCTCTATTTATCTGTCTTTGCAGTTCGGTATTCGCGTAGCAAACTATCCGCTAACTGAAGAAGATTTGGACGATAACCGCCTGCCAGCCGTGCTGCGACCGCATAAAAACAAGCTGTTTGGCTTGATGATTGATGCGGAACGCCTTGTGGCCATTCGTTCTGAGCGTAAGGCCAATAGCCGTTATGCCAGCTTTAGTCAGTGTCAGATGGAGTTGCGTGCGATTGAAGGGATTTATATTTCGGAAGGCATCAAGTACCTGAATGTGTCTGAAATGTCGATTGAAGAAATCTCAACACGTGTGTTGCAAATGACCGGTTTAAAACGTCGAATCGGTTAAGAAACCAGCCAGAGCCAAATTGCGGTTTGGCTCTGATTTATAGCTAAAAATTACAAGTAAGCATTGATTAATCGAAATAATGTATGATTTTTATAATTCTAAAAAAATACTAAATATCATGTTTAAAAATACCTTAGAGTATTCTTTGAACATTTTGTTGAATAAATCATCATGTTGGTTCTCGGAACTTAAATCAGACTCTCATTATCAGCTCATTAATTTCTTATCTTTACTTGTCAGTATAAGTTATTTTTCTGCTAAATAAGTATGAATAATGATATCGACCGGATGCTGTTCACCATTGATGCAATGAATCGTATTTTCCGAAATTTTTAAAATTGGCCAAGTAATCAGCTGGCAATTTTCACGCTGTAGGGCAGCATAATAATGATCTGATTTCAGATAAATTTTACGGGAAGATGCAAGATTTGGCATTAACTGGCGTCTTAGCCACAAATTCTGCACCTGATTTTCTAAAAACCGCAGAGAAAGCAAGCTTTTAATCCGGTTATTAAATAAGCGACGATTTTTACCAATCAGTGGATGATTAATAATCCGTTGCAGAATTCGATCGGAACCGGGCAGTACAAAAGCAGGATTAATCTGGAAAACTTTTACCGAACGGGCATGTTGACTGATTTTATCCAGCTGGCTCACGGTAAACTGATCCGTGCCAATAATCGCAATATCTTTATCTGTATAATCTAATTCTAACAGTTCGGAAGAGGGCACTTTAATTCCATTAAACTGCTGAAAATGTTCGGGGCGATTTTCAAAAATACCAGCGTGTGGATCCTGCTTGGTAGACATTAGAATTCCTTGAATTTATTTAATAATTAATTTTCTTTGTATGAGATATAAACAAAAACTCAAGCCAGGGTAAAGTGAAAAATTTAACTTAGACAGTCATCTATTTGAGCAAAATATAAAATCTGATTTTATTGAAGACTGAATAGATTTACATGCGATCCAAAAGGAATGACTTTTAACTTGCTGAGATGGATGAAGGAAAAGAAGTGAAGTGTTCGTTTAGGGAAGAAGTTTTTTAATGGAGGAGGTCGATAGAAATGCTTTTACTGATATATTTCTTTTGGTCATTTATCTTTAAAGATGAAAAACATCTACCCATTGCTGAGAATAGGTAGATGCAACTCTCATTTACTGACCATTTTTAATTTGCATTAATAGCTCAAAGTTGTGCAGGCGCTTGTCAGTGTCATAGATGTCACAAGTAAAGATAAACTCATCCACATCATATTTAGCCAAAAGCGATTCTAGCCCAGCTTTAACGGTTTCTTTGGAGCCGACCTGAGCCATGGCAAAGAAATTATCGACTGACATTTTTTCCGGCGGCGACCACAGACCTTTCATGGAGTCAATTGGTGCTTTAAGTTTCAGGCTTTGTCCACGAATCAGTGATAAAACCCGCTGATAGGCACTAGTCGCTAGATATTCTGCTTCTTCATCAGTATCTGCGACACAGGTCGGTACACCCATCGACACATAAGGACGATCCAGGTATTCAGAAGGTTCAAAGTTTTCACGATAAAGCTGAATGGCCTGACCCAGCATACGCGGGGCAAAATGCGAAGCGAAGGAATAAGGTAGACCAAGTTTCGCCGCTAATTGTGCACTAAACAGGCTGGAACCTAAAAGCCATACGGGTACGTGCGTACTTTGACCTGGCGTCGCTACGATACGCTGATGTGGTTCTGGATCTTTAAAATATTGCAGAATTTCCAGAACATCTTGTGGAAACTGATCTTCGGTTTCCTGACGGCCACGACGCAGGGCACGCATGGTCATTTGATCGGTACCTGGAGCACGGCCCAGACCCAGTTCAATCCGGTCCGGATAGAGCGTCGCCAATGTGCCGAACTGTTCAGCCACGACCAGCGGTGCATGGTTGGGCAACATAATTCCGCCAGAGCCTAAAGTTAAGGTTTTGGTATTCGCCAGTAAATAGCCTAAGAGAACTGCAGTTGCTGAACTGGCAATACCATCCATATTATGATGTTCTGCCAGCCACATCCGGCGATAACCCAATTTTTCTGCTGTTTGGGCAAGTTCCAGCGCATGGTTCAGCGCGAATTGAATGCTCTTGTCGTCACGAACAGGAACCAGTTCGAGTATAGAGAACTGGGTATCGTTAAGCGTACGCATAGTATTACTCTTAAATAAACATCTCTAAAAGCATACGACTTTAGAATGTATTTGTATATCGAAAAAAATCGATATAAGTGTAAACCAAAAGATAAAGATAAAAAATAAAGGCAAAAAAATAAGCATCCGAAGATGCTTATAAAGGAGGAAAGAATAAGGGGAGAGAATCTTAACGACGACGGTTGTTATAACGATAATCGTTATAGCGGTAGTTACGAGAAGAATTATAGCGACGTTCGTTGCGGTCATCATAACGACGGTCTTCGCTGACTTTCTTACCTAAAGCTGAACCACCTGCTGAACCCAGTGCCGCACCGATGTAACCACCGTTGGTGCCTGCCATATTTCGGCCAACTGCATAACCTGCACCGCCACCTAAAGCACCACCGATAATCGCACCATTACGGTCACGTTTATTTGCAGCTACTGCGGCACCTGCACCGCCACCAATCGCTGAACCGATTGTTGCGCCAGTGGTACCACCCATTTTATTACCTACTGCAGCACCAACAACACCACCTAGTGCAGAAGCTAAGGCTGTATTGGTTGTATTGCCTGCATTGGCAGCTGTCATACCCATGGCTGAGGTTGCTACGACAGCGATCATTAGAGATTTATAGTTCATGAGGACACCTTTTATATATCTAGCTATATTTTGTTGATGAGATAAATTTAATCTAGCAAGCGCCAAACAGCATGGAGGCAATGTTGGCGAATTGTGATTTTTATCTCCTTAATTGATTCATGATGTGGACAGGATAATTCCATGTATTACTTGAAATTTCATCTTATGAAACAGTAATAAAAAAAAGCACCAAAAGGTGCTTTTCATGTTAAATGTAGCGTCTGGTCTAAACAGCCTGAGCACAAATTAACGGTAACGTTTTTTCCAGTGTTTAGAGCGTTTTTCAGCTGCTTTATCTTTGGCAATCTTGTTACCTAGTGCAGCACCACCGGCAGCACCTAAAGCTGAACCGATATAACCGCCGTTAGTACCGCCCATATTTTTACCTACGGTATAACCTGCACCGCCACCTAGGGCACCACCAATGGCAGATTCAGTCCGGTTTTTTTTGCTGCTTGCAACTGCTGCACCGCCAGCACCACCTAAAGCAGCACCAATGGTTGCGCCGGTGTTACCGCCCATGTTTTTACCTAATGCTGTACCTGCAACACTACCTAAAGCACTTGCTGCTGCAACACGCGCTGTACTGTCGGCATGTGCGTTTACGGTCATCATTGAACCAGCAGCTAAAACTGTACTCATTAAAAGTGCGTTGAGTTTCATGTCATCACTCCGTGTCCATCCACAGGACTGTAGTTATTTCGATGCGGAAAATGTAACAAATCATGCCCAAAACAATATGAAGATGTTTCTTCATAATTCCCTGCTTTATTTGGCGAATTGTAAAATCGGCAAGAAATAAGAATAAGATCGACTATAAAAAAAGCAATTCCACTGTTTTTAATCATATTTGTTAACAAATGCTGTAGAGCACGAATGATAGCAACGCGGACTTACTCAATAATGATGTTCATTAGAAGCCAGAGTCGTTAAACTAGGCGCAATTTTTTGATTTCGCTGTGCTAAATCGGTTTTTAGTCCCAGCCTATGTTTGAGATTTTTTAGAAAATGAAAGAATCGTTACGTTTACGATTAGACCAACTCTCTGACCGCCATGAAGAATTGACCGCATTACTGGCTGATGTAGAAGTCATTTCTGATAATAAGCGCTTCCGTCAATTGTCACGTGAGCATAATGACTTAACAGAAATCACCAATGTCTGGACCAAGTACAGACAGGCTGAAGAAGACATTGAAACAGCTCAGGCCATGCTGTCAGATCCGGACTTTAAGGAAATGGCGCAGGAAGAAATTAAAGAGAATAAAGCTTTAATTGAATCGCTTGAAGCAGACCTGAACATCTTGATGATTCCGAAAGATCCGAATGATGCTAACTCGGCTTATCTGGAGATTCGTGCCGGAACCGGTGGTGATGAAGCAGCGATTTTCTCTGGCGATTTATTCCGTATGTATAGTAAATATGCGGAAAACCAAGGCTGGCGTATTGAAATCCTTTCTGAAAATGAAGGCGAACATGGCGGCTATAAAGAAGTCATCTGCCTGATTAATGGTGACGGTGTTTACGGTCGTCTAAAATTTGAAAGTGGTGCGCATCGTGTACAGCGTGTACCGGCGACCGAATCACAAGGCCGAGTGCATACTTCTGCTTGTACCGTTGCGATTCTTCCTGAAATTGATGTTGATACCTCGGTCGAAATCAATTCATCCGATTTGCGGATTGATACGTATCGTGCTTCAGGTGCAGGCGGTCAGCACGTTAACAAAACCGATTCTGCAGTACGTATTACCCACATTCCAACTGGCACAGTGGTGGAATGTCAGGAAGAGCGTTCACAGCATAAGAACAAGGCCAAAGCGATGGCACTGCTGGTATCACGTTTGGAAAATGCCAAACGTGCAGCAGCAGATGCAGCAACCTCGGAAATGCGTCGTGACCTGGTGGGATCGGGTGATCGTTCGGAACGTATCCGTACTTATAACTATCCGCAAGGTCGTATGACCGATCACCGCATTAACCTGACTTTATACAAGCTGGATGCCGTGATGGAAGGTGATTTGACCGAATTGCTGGACAGCCTGCACCGCGAATATCAGGCGGATCAGTTGGCCATGCTTGCACAGCAGAATGGTGGATAATGAATATTTTACAAGCCCTGGCTTTACGCGGTGAAGCTGAAAGTTATGAACGTCAGGAAAATGCCTGGTTACTGGAACACATCACCAAGATTGATTCATTTGATCTACTAATGAAAAAGGATCAGGAGTTAACGCTGGAACAGGAACAGGCGTATAAAGACGGGTTGGCGCGTATTGCTGCTGGCGAGCCTTTGGCTTATGTCACTGGTTCACAGCCATTCTGGACTTTGGACCTCAAAGTGACTAAAGATACCTTGGTGCCACGTCCGGATACTGAAGTGCTGGTTGAGACCGTGTTGAAATTGGACCTGCCTGAAGATGCCTGTGTGGTGGACTTGGGTACAGGTACTGGTGCGATCGCCTTATCGCTGGCATCTGAGCGTTCCAACTGGACAGTAATGGCTTCCGATATCTACGAGCCTACGCTTGAGGTTGCGAAGTATAATGCGGAACAACATGATATTGAGAATGTAGAATTCGTTCTGGGCTCATGGTTGAAACCATTTGGTCGTCAATTCTTTGACGCCATTGTATCGAATCCACCTTATATCGACGCTAATGATGCGCATATGCAGAATCTGGCGACTGAGCCGGAACGTGCGCTGGTGGCAGATAAAAAGGGTCTGGCCGATATTGAAATGATTATTCTGCAAGCCAAGAAGCATTTGACTGTCAATGGTTGGGTGGTGCTTGAGCATGGTTATGATCAGGCAGACGCCGTACAACATCTATTTAAACAAGCGGGTTATAAGCAAGTCCGCACGGTTAAAGATTATGGCGGTAATGATCGTGTGACTTTGGCGCAGTGGCCACATTAATCTGTAATCTATCTTTCTTTATTAAAAAGCGCCCGGTATGGTCGCTTTTTAATTCAAGTTTTTATAAATTCCCAGCTGCCTCTGAAACTTTAAGTATTCTTAATGACATCACGCCAACGCAGTATAACTAAAAACAAAAAAGCGATGCCAGAGCACCGCTTTCGAGGAATACTTAAAAAAGAATTACATTGGATAGTCTTGTAGACAGTCATAGACTTCTACCTGATCTAGGCTACCTGTTTCCATTGCCAGACAAAGTGCCACAACTTTCAAAGTGTCTGCCAGAGATCTTTCATCTTTCAAGGCAATACCTTGTTGTAATTCATTGATACGTTCTGCCGGAATTTCAAGGGCCTGAGCCGCTTCCACAGCATCTACCTGGTTAAAGAAGTGCAGAATTGCATCTTTCAGTTCTGCATCCGATGCATTTAAAATCCCTTGATTCAACTGTTCTGTAATGAGATCAGTCGAAGAAAATAAAGCTTTAGAGAAGTTTTGGACAAGATTTTGCCCAAGCACATCAGTCATCTTTAACATGGAGATACCTTCAACTAGAAAGGAAAATGGAGAGTACAGCCAATAGCAAAAGTGCTATAAATTGAATGAAAAATAATCTATTCTCGGGTAAATTGCAAAGCTTTCCGGGTGACTGTGTAGTCCTGCTAATATATGTTTTAGGGCTTGAAATATATAATCATAATAAAAATAAATGCTTAGAATCCAAGTGTTTTTCGGTAATATTTTTAAAGTCTAAATTTATATAAATTATCTAATATTATTTTGTCGATACGCGCCTGGACTGACGCCAGTCCACTTTTTGAATGCACGATGAAATGCACTGGATTCCTGAAAATTAAGCTGATCGCTGATCTCTTGTAAACTTTGTTCAGTACGGGTCAGCAATTCAATGGCGGTATCCCGGCGTATCTCATTTTTTAACTGTTGATAGCTGACACCTTCACTTTTTAAACGCCGTTGCATGGTCGCTTCAGACATATTCATTTTTAAGGCCAGTTCATTCAGTTCCAGCCATTCTGCCGGTGAAACTTGCAGTAATTGACGGCGAATCTGGGTGCTCAAGGCATAGGGGTTTTTAAAACGCACCAATAAATTTTGTGGGGTTTGCTGAATAAACTGATACCAGGACTGAGCATCCTGTTTAATCGGCAATTGCAGATAGCTTGCATCAAATTGCACGTAATTTTCGCTGGCCTGATATTCAATCTGTTCACAGAACCGAACTTTATAGTCGAAATCATCCAGGGGAGCTGCACATTTGAGTTGAATCTGATTAAGTAAAATCCGTTGTCCACTTAACCAGCAGATCAGGGTATGAATCAGCATCAGATAAGTCGCATAACTAAACATGCGTTTGGTTGCTTTTAAATCATAAATCACGATATAGGCATAGTGTTCCTCAACCATGAGCGTACTTTGCAGATCGTCCAAAACCAGGTTGAGAAATTGCAGAATGTGTTGCAGCGCTTTTTCCAGTGTATCTGCCTGCATAACCATTTTCGAAAGCAATTTAAAACTGCCACGACGCATGGCATGGCTGTCCATGCCAAAAAATTCGTCATTCATGCTGTCTGCAAGCACAGTCCATAATTGGGCAAATTGGCTGACCGACACGCGTGCCTTGGGAGCATTTAATACTTCTGCTGGGATATTGGCTTTTTTCAAAATGGCAGGGATATCAAATTGCAGCCGTTTGGCATCCAGCAATGCTTCGTTCACCAGGTCAATCGAGATGGTGCCTTTGCTATATTCCAGTGCAGGCTTATGCATATTCAGTCTGACATCCTTGTTTTCATTGTCCAAATACATCATGCAAGATGCAATATTTGGAAATTGTACAGAATAAAAACTCTGTTTACTCTGCATATTAAGTCGTATCTGAAATAGAAAAATCGCTAGGAAATAAACATGAACATTCAGGGAAAAGTTATTGTGATCACTGGTGGTGCCTCAGGTTTGGGTGCAGCTACAGCGACTCATTTGGTTGAACACGGTGCTAAAGTGATTCTGGTCGATATGAATCAGGAGCAGGGTCAGGCATTACAGCAGCAACTGGGTTCACAGTCTGAGTTTGTACAGCTCGATGTGACCGATGAACAGACAGTTGAAGCTTTCTTCGCTCATGTTGAAAGTACGTATGGTCAACTGAATGGTTTGATCAACTGTGCCGGGATTGCGCCATCCGCCAAAGTATTGGGTCGTAACGGCATCCATGAATTGGCAATGTTCCAAAAAGTGCTGAATATTAATGTAAACGGTACTTTTAATATGTTGCGTCATGCGGCGGCTTTAATTGCAAAATATGAGCTGCAAGCTGGTGAAGAAGAACGTGGCGTGATTGTGAATACTGCTTCAGTTGCCGCTTATGACGGTCAAATTGGTCAGACTGCCTATGCGGCATCCAAAGGTGCAGTCGTCGCAATGACTTTACCTTTGGCACGTGAACTGGCTCGTGAAGCGATCCGTGTCATGACCATCGCGCCGGGCATTATGGAAACTCCGATGCTGAAAGGCATGCCGCAAAATGTCCAGGATGCTTTGGGGCAAATGGTGCCATTTCCATCGCGTCTGGCCAAACCACAGGAATTTGCCCAGCTGGTGGGACATATCTTTGAAAATGGTTATTTGAATGGTGAAGTGATTCGTCTAGATGGTGCAATCCGTATGGCGCCAAAATAATTTTTTAAATAAACACATTTTCTCTGATTCATCAAAATGGCAATGACGTATCAGGGAAAGTTGCATGCTGAATTTGCCGAATATATCCAGAAAGCATCACATTTCTGGCAGTTAAAAAGTCCTTGCTAATGCTGGATAGAAAAAAATAAAGAAGGGAAATACCCGTGATTTTAAATGATGAACAAAAAATGATTCAGGACATGATGCGTAACTATTCGCAGCAGAAACTGAAACCGACAGCGGCCTTACGCGACAAAACGGCACAATTCCCAGCACAAGAACTTAAAGAACTCGGTGAGCTTGGCGCATTGGGTATGACAGTGGCTGAAGAATGGGGCGGTGCAGGTCTGGATTATGTTTCACTAGTCTTGGCACTAGAGGAGATCGCTGCAGGTGATGGTGCAATCTCGACGATTGTCAGTGTGCAGAATTCTTTGCCTTGTGGTATCACCCAGCGTTATGGCACAGAGGCACAAAAACAGCAGTATTTGACTAAACTGGCAACAGGTGAATGGCTAGGCTGTTTCTGCTTGACGGAACCTCAGGCCGGTTCGGATGCCAGTTCGCTGGAGTGTAAAGCCGAACGCGATGGCGATGAATGGGTGCTAAATGGTACCAAGCAGTTTATCACGACAGGTAAACACGCACAGATTGCACTAGTCTTTGCTGTGACTGATAAATCTGCAGGGAAAAAGGGTATTTCATGCTTTCTGGTGCCGACCGATGCACCGGGTTATATCGTGTCACGCCTAGAAGAGAAAATGGGTCAGCATTGTTCGGATACCGCGACCATCGTTCTGGATAACTGCCGGATTCCGGCTGCCAACCTGCTGGGCCAGGAAGGTGAAGGCTATAAAATTGCCTTGTCGAATCTTGAATCGGGTCGCATCGGGATTGCAGCACAATCAGTCGGTATGGCGCGGGCTGCACTAGATGCTGCAGTGGAATATGCCAATGAACGCAAAGCCTTTGGTGTGGAAATTGTGCAGCATCAGGCTGTGGCGTTCAGGCTTGCAGATATGGCGACCCAAATTGAAGCCGCACGTCAGCTTGTCTTGCATGCTGCAACGTTAAAAGATGCAGGCTTGGCGTGTTTAAAAGAAGCATCGATGGCAAAGCTGTTTGCATCGACCATTGCAGAGCGAGTCTGTTCAGATGCGATCCAGATTCATGGTGGCTACGGTTATGTCTCTGATTTTCCGGTTGAGCGTATCTATCGTGATGTGCGAGTGAGCCAGATTTATGAAGGTGCATCAGATATTCAACGACTGGTGATTGCACGTGAAGTGTGTCAACGCTGATTGTTAAATTAAAAAAACAGACTTTGATTAATGTTCAAATTCTGCACTTACATGGATGGATATGGAAATTGCAGGATTCAACTGAACATGATGATCTAAAGACATACAGTGCGAATAATCGAAAAATAAGCTTTATTCATGTTCTAGCCATAGGGCATGAATGCAGATTTGAGAAAGTATGCTGATGGAATCAGCAGGAACAACAAATACAAATGGACAAACTCAGGCAAGGTCGCCTGAAAACTACAACAGGAAAGAGGTTGTCGTCATGAAGACACTAGAACAGGCATATGCTGATTTTAATTTTGAAAATATGGTTCAAGAACATCTGGTTGGAAACGCAGAGAACATCAATGCGTATACCGAATGCTGTGGTCGCTACTTGGGTCAAAACCGAACTGCACTGATTTGGGAAGGCAAAAACGGAGACGCAGAGCAGTGGACCTTTGAACAACTGGCCGTGGCTTCAGGACAGCTGGCCAATTATATGCATTCTCTGGGTTTAAAGGCTGGTGACTGTATTGCAGGGTTGCTGCCAAGAACGCCAGCACTCTTAATTACTATATTAGCCACTTGGCGGATTGGTGCCATTTATCAACCTTTATTTACTGCCTTTGAAAGCAAAGCCATTGAACATCGTATCAGTACCGCCAATACCCAGTTGATCGTTACTGATGAAGAACAACGACTGAAACTCCATGATTTCAATGTTCCTAATATTCTGACTGTGCATCAAACAGCGACAAATAATTATCAAGATGCGGATTTCTGGACAGCCTTACAGCAACAACCAGAGGAGTTTGAACCGGTAAATTGCCAGTTTAATGATGTCTTCCTGATGATGTTTACTTCAGGTACGACAGGCTTGGCAAAATCGGTTCCTGTACCTTTAAAAGCGTTGTTGGCCTTTAAAGGCTATATGCTGCACGCCGTAGATCTGCGAGATGAAGATTCCTTCTGGAATCTGGCAGATCCGGGCTGGGCGTATGGACTGTATTATGGTATTGCAGGGCCGTTGAGTTTAGGGCACAGCATCATCATGGATGAACGTGGCTTTAGTGTCGATAATGCCGTACAAATCATTCAAAAATATCAGGTGAATAACCTGACTGGTTCGCCAACCGCATTTCGCATGTTCTTTGGCTTTAAAGAAAAATTTGATGCAGGCATCAGTTCGCATTTACGCGTGGTAAGTAGTGCGGGTGAGCCGCTCACGCCTGAAGTGATTCAGTGGTTTAATCATGATTTAAATGTGAATATTTACGATCAATATGGACAGACTGAACTGGGGATGGTGATCGCTAATCATCATGGCCTAGAGCATTATAAAAAAGTTGGTTCAGCCGGTTTTGCGATTCCTGGGCATCGTTTTGCTGTATTGAACAAAGAACATCAGGAGGTAGAAAAAGGCGGGATTGGAACCTTGGCAATTGACTGTTCAGCTTCACCTTTGATGTGGTTTGAAGGCTATGCAGGGCATAACCGCAAGTCATTTGTCGGGCAGTATTATCTCACTGGTGATACCGTGAAGCTGAATGAATATGGCGGTATTGATTTTATTGGACGTGCAGATGATGTCATTACAACCTCAGGATATCGGGTTGGACCTTTTGATGTAGAAAGTACTTTGCTTGAATGTGAAGAAGTGCTTGAATCTGCAGTCGTCGGCAAGCCAGATCCAGAACGTACTGAAATTGTGAAAGCCTTTGTAGTACTTAAATCAGCATATCCAGCCACTGAAGATTTGATGTTGAAACTGCAAAGTTATGTACGTTCACGCTTATCCAAACATGCCTATCCGAAAGAGATTGAGTTTGTGACGTCTTTGCCTAAAACATCGAGTGGCAAGATTCAGCGCAATTTACTCAAACAGCAGGAAGTTGCCAAACTTCAAGAGATGAAGCGAGTCAGTTAATTTTTCAAATTAATTGTTTGATTGAATGTTCAAAGGCTGCCATGGCAGCCTTTGGTTTTTTTAGGAAATAAATCTTCTACTTAAATTTTAGTCAGATATTGAGCTGATTTCCCCAAACTTATATCTTCAAGAGAGCAGATTGAGGCAAGCTAAAATTATAATTTTTATGTCATTACAGTAAAATTACATTAATATTTAAAATGAAATATATCAAAAATTTAGCCTCTTAATTTCAAGAGGCTAAACCTCATTCATTACCAGATATTACTTTGTAGATTCACTTTTTGATGTTCTGCATGCGGTTCGCCCGCTTCGCCGGTAACACCGCCTTTTAAGGCTTTAAAAAGCTGGGTAACTTTGTTATCTGTGACATTCCAGTATTCTGCGCTGACTGCTTTAGCAATCAATACCCGTACGGTCGGATCATCCTTGCCTTCAAACCAGTTTTCTGCCCACGGATTCCACAACTGTTCAATCAGAATGCGGTCAGTACTGATCTGGGCATGAGCACTGATCGACACATAGATACCATCTGATGGTTTTGCAAAAGACAGGCCAATTTGACCACGGCCAGTTTCTGCTGCTTTGACCAGATCATTGGTATTACGCAGGATGAAATATAAGTTTTGACGTTCGTTCATCTGTTCGGAGTTCAGCATGGTCATCGGCTGGGAGTGTATTTCATGTGTATCATTTAAATGGCTGATCATGGTGTAACGGACATCCTTGATCAATTCCCATAATTTTTCACGATTATCATGTTGAGTATTGTTATGCTCGGTCATGTATGTTCTCCATACGATTTTATGAAAGCTGAAAAGATTGCTTGGTATTTTCAGATTAATCATATTTAGAGACAGATGCCTTAGGTCTCACTGAACTCATACATTTTCATACTCAAATACAGGCAGAGACTACAGAATTGCTAAACAGGGCTGCTCTATTTACAGGGTAATTCAATAGCAAAGATTTTAAAAACTTCAGGTCTGACACCTTTTATAAATGAGAAAGAGCTGTTTGCCGGAACCGTTGAATTGAGGTGATTCAAAAAATCTTGCCAAGCCATAGCGGCTGCAACTTGATACCGAGCGTTTAGCTGATATGCTATTTGGCTCAACGATTGCCGAATAATTTATTGATGTGCTGTGAATTGACTGTGAGATTGATATTCCAGAGATTTATCAGTCCTTAAAAACTTCAGTAAAGCTAATTTTTGCGATCATTGTTAAAAATTTTCGAAACAAGGAAAGACGTTGTCTACATTTAACATGGATGCCATATCCCCAGAATTCGAACTCACCGATGCTGAACTGCATCTGTATAGCCGTCAGATTCTTCTGGATGGCTGGGATATTGACGCTCAAGAACGCTTAAAATTTTCGAATATCTGCATTATTGGTTGTGGCGGGATTGGCTGTGCACTGGCAGAACTTCTGGCACGCGCAGGTGTGGGGAAAATTACCCTGATCGATCCAGATACCATCGAGATGAGTAATTTGCAGCGACAACTGGCATTTATACCGCAGGATATTGGATTTTATAAGGCAGAAACTCTCGCCAAAAGACTGAGTCAGGTTAATCCGAACGTACAGGTTGAATATATCAATCAGGCCTTAACGGCTGACAATGCAGTAAGTGTGATCGAGCATCAGGATCTGGTACTGGATGGTTGTGATCAGTTTGCCACACGCTATCTGGTCAATCAGATGTGTGTTGAGCTGAATGTGCCTTTATTGAGTGCTTCTGCGATTGGCTTGCAAGGCCAGCTGTTTATGGTCGAAGGGGATTCCGCCTGTTATGCCTGCCTGTTTCCGCCAGAAAATCAGGCCGATGAAAGTCTGCGCTGTGCAGACTCCGGTGTACTGGCGACCACCCCGAATGTGATGGCCAGCTTGCAGGCACATCATGCCTTGTTATATCTGGGATTGGGCCAGATGCCACTTCGACAAAAGCTGTTGTTGTGGGATGGACTGAGTTTTAAGCAGCGGATTCTCGCTTTCGAAAAAGATACAGATTGCCCAATCTGTCAGGTAAGATAAGCCTGCAAAGTGATTTTTTTTTGCTACACTGCGTTTAATTAATTTTTCCTAAGACATTATGAAAAACAATATCTGGTTAGATGGAATACGTTCAGTTGCCCGTATGGGAGAAACAGCAGTCGTTGCGGCAAAGGCGGGCTTTAAATATGCCACTGAAAAGCCGAGCAATGCCAAACTGATGCGTGAAACTTTTGAATCCTTAGGTTCAACTTATATCAAGCTCGGTCAGTTTATTGCCAGTACGCCGTCACTATTTCCACGTGAATATGTTGAAGAATTTCAGGGCTGTCTGGATCAGACACCACGCTTGCCGTTTAGCTATATCCAGCAGGTTTTAGCCTCTGAATTTGCAGGACGTAACCTGGATGAAATCTTTGCATCGATTGATGAAACGCCATTAGCCTCTGCATCTATTGCACAGGTGCATGCGGCCAAACTGGTGTCTGGCGAAGATGTGGTGATTAAAGTACAAAAACCGGGCGTAGAAACCATTTTGTACACTGACTTGAATGTGCTGCATTGGGCAACCAAGTTGCTGGAAAAAGCAGTCCCGAAAGTCAAGTTTGCTTCACTGGCTGACATTGTCGAAGAAATCAAAACCCGTATGGTGCGTGAAGTCGATTTTATCGAGGAAGCCCAGAATCTGGATGATTTTGTCAATTACCTGAATATCACCAACAATCAGGCAGCCACTGCACCTAAGGTTTATCATCAATATTCGACCCGTCGTGTGCTCACCATGCAGCGTTTATACGGTGTGCCTTTGACAGATTTTGAAGTGGTCAAAAAAGTATCTAAAGATCCATCTCAAGTACTCATTACCGCGATGAATACCTGGTTTGGCAGCTTGATGATGTGTAACAGTTTCCATGCCGATCTGCATGCAGGCAACCTGATGCTGCTCGAAGATGGCCGTGTCGGTTTTATTGATTTCGGTATTGTGGGTCAGCTTAAGCCTGAAGTATGGACGGCATGTATGGCATTTATGGATTCATTGCAACATACCAATTATGAGCTGATGGCGCAAAACATGCTGAAAATGGGCATGACCGCTGTGCAGATTGACACCAAAGTCTTGGCTGCTGATCTGGAACGTTTATTTAGCGGTGTATTGATGGCGGATCCGCAGGAATTGTTAACGTCCAACCCTGCTGACCTGAACGATATCATGATGGATATGGTGGCTGTGGGTGAACGTCATGGCATCCGGTTCCCGCGCGATTTTGCCTTGCTGTTCAAGCAAATGCTGTATTTCGACCGTTTCATGCGAATTCTTGCGCCGTATACCGACATCTATGCCGATCAGCGTTTGCAAATGGTGCAAAGCATGGATCCGAATCTGCTGTTAAAGCATTAATCTTAAACTCATCTAGACTTGGAAAAATCCCTCTAAATCCCCCTTTAAAAAAGGGGGACTTTAAAAGCTCCTCCCTTTGTAAAGGAGCTTGAGAGGGATGCAGCCAGTACTAAATTTTCGAGCAATCCAATGGACGCCATTATTATTGAAGGTTTAAAGGTTGAGACAGTCGTGGGCTGCTTTAACTGGGAGCGTCAAATTATTCAGCCTCTAATGCTGGATTTGACCATTCAAACCGATTTAGAACAGGCATCAAACTCAGATGCACTTGCAGATACGCTGAATTATGCAGAAATTTGTGAGATTTCCAGCAAAGTCATTCAAGACGCCAAGCCTGAATTGATTGAACATGCAGCAAAGTTAGTGCTGAATGCACTTTTTACTACCTTTACAGCAATTGAATCGATTAATATTACGATCCGTAAGCCTGCCATTATCGCGCAAGCCAATTCTGTAGGGATACGTCTTGAACGCCACCGAAACGATTTTCGCCCTAGCATTAGCGAGTAATTGTCATCCTCAGCAACATTTTCAAGCTGCACAGCAACGTATTTCCGAATGGGGAGAAGTCCAGTTTTCTCCCATTTATATGATTCCTTGCCGTGATGGCATCGGCGCAGATTACTGGAATGCAGCGTGTTTATTGCGAAGTTCGGTGTCTAGTGAAGACCTGATTGAGCTGCTCAAACAGCTGGAACAGGCATTAGGGCGAGTACGTCCATCCCATCAGATTACTTTGGATGTTGATTTGATTGCCTGGGGATCCGATCTTCAACATATGCAGTTTAATGAAAAAAAATTGCCTTTGGCTTTGGATGTGAAAGTGCCCATGTTTGATATCTGGCATGATGCCATGTTCGAACATGGATCACATAGCTTCCCAACAGTTGAACAGCTGATTTAAATCAAATCACCTAATTTTTTGCTCATAAATTTTATCCAGTAAGAATGATTAACCAACCTGATCAAACAAGATCAGGCTTTTTTTATGATTCAATTTTTTGTTTTAGATGAAAAGAAAAATTCAGATAAGATGAGGTGCTTAAGTATAGAGCTCATTTAAAAATGAAAATATTAGAAATCTTGGTTTCGGTGATTTTAATCCTTGGGATTCTTTATGTGATCCAATGGGGATTTCATGGTTTTCCGACGGGAAATTAATATTTGATTGATTTAAAGCTCTGGAATTTATTTTAAGATCAGTAAAAACCCTCAAAGCAGTAAAAATGCCTCATCGCTCTTTCACTTTTTCTTGTTATAAAAAATGATCAGCAATATGATAATGATCGCCAAGATGGCAAGAATGATCGTAGTTTCCATAACAATACCTCTCATGCATAGATCTTAGGTTTTAAATATCTAAATTAAAACCGAACATATATTAATTAAACTCAAGTTTTGTTAGAGCGGCTAGTTTTTGAAAAAACATTTTTCAGTGATGTTAATACAAGAGCCGCTCAATCCTATTCTTTGTCTAGCTAAAAAATAAACACATATTTAGGCAACAGACACATTAAATAATGATCCGATCCATGCACTGAATAACATGGCGATAATTCCCCAGAGCATCACCCGAACAGCACCTCTCCAGACACTTACTCCACCGGCATAGCTTGCCAGTGCACCCATCATCCCCAAACTTAAAACGCCAATCAGCATGACGCCTTTATCCAGATAGTGTTCCGGTAAAATCATGATTGAAATTAAAGGGAATAATGAACCTACCGTAAAGGCCATGGCGGAAGAAAATGCAGCGAGAAAAGGTTGGGCAGAGGTATGTGCTGAAATACCAATTTCGTCTCGAGCATGGGCATCCAAGGCATTATGGTTGGTCAGCTGTTCAGCGACCTGTTGTGCCAAAGCAGGTTCCAACCCACGCTGTATATAAATCGTTTTGAGCTCATTTAACTCATGGGTGGGATGGCGCTGGAGTTCGCGCTCTTCCATGAGTAGATCATTGGTTTCAATATCTTGCTGGGATTTAACCGAAATATATTCACCGGCCGCCATTGATGCGGCTCCAGAAATCAATCCGGCAACACAGGTCACCAATAAAATTTCTGTGGATGCTCCACTGGCTGCAATACCCACCACCAGACTGGTGACCGAAATAATCCCGTCATTTGCCCCCAGTACAGCTGCACGAAGCCAGCCCGCGCGTTCGATATAATGTTTTTCAAGATGGTATGAATGGCGCACAATGAAGCCCCTTTTTTATTATCATCATGATTATATTAAATTTAAGTCATGTATAGATAGTAGGATTGAATCGATCTGAAAATTATCTTGAATGATCAGCTCATCGTGCGCTTGGCTGAGCATTTTATCAATCCAAGATAAAATCGAAGTGAGATTCATAAGTTCAAGAAATCAGACGCACTTGATACATAATTGATTTACGAATGGTAAAAATGACTAGGGTGTGTTGACACTTTTAGCTTAAAAAAATAGCGAAGTAGTAAAATCAAATCGCCAAACCCAATTTTACTATTCGCTATGCCTCGTACCATGCTGACAGATCAACACTGGCAAAAGTTGAAAGTTATTCTGCGTAATTTATCCATTCACCACAACTCAAATTTACGCAATTTTATTGAAGCTATTCTCTATAGAATTAGAACAGGCTGTCCGTGGCGAGATATTCCTTGCTGTTTTGGTCATTCAAACTCTATTTTCAAACGTTTTAATCGTTGGTCAAGCAGCGGTAAGTTACTTAGATTATTCAAATTACTAGCCTCATGCCCCGATATGGAGTGGATTTTTATTGATGGCTCTCATGTACGTGCTCATCAACATTCTGCCGGCATAGCGAATCAATCTATTTCTAAAAGTGTAGGAGGAAACTCCTCAAAAATACATTTGATTGTTGATGCACATGGCAATCCTATTGATTTCATGATTACCGATGGAACCACACATGATGTTAAAGTTGCACCTGATTTAATATCAACATTAGATTTAAAAGAGACAAAAGTGGTATGTGCAGATAAAGGCTATGATTCAGAACCACTGCGTGAACAGATCAGGAAAACAGGGACTAAAGCGAATATACCAAAGAAAACAAATAGCCAATCGAACAATGACCATATGGACTGGTATTTATATAAAATCAGGCATTTAGTTGAAAATATGTTTTGTAGATTAAAGCAATTTAGAGGAATAGCTACTCGATATGACAAGCTCAAAAGAAATTATCAAAGTTCTGTTGCTTTAGCCTGTATATTTTTATGGCTACCTTTATAGGGTTAATTATGAACAGTAAATGTCAACAGACCCTAAAGCAAATCAAACATATCGAACAAAATAATAGCTGAGTGAGTTGGTTTAAAAAGAGAATTATCATGAAAGAAAAACATGAAAGCCATAAATGCTTGGTATGCGGCAAGCACTTTCTTCTGAAAAATCTCACCCCGATGGGAACAGTCAGACAAGTCATTACCGAAGAGATTGCCAAAGATATTCCAGGCTGGACACCGCAAGATTATATTTGCCAGGCAGATTTAACCCAGTACCGTATACAGTATGTACATTCATTATTAAGTTCGGAAAAGGGTGAAGTGACTGATCTTGAGTTTGAAGTGATTGATAGCATGCATCAGCATGAACTGATTACCAAAAATGTGGAAACGACCTTAGAGCAAAAGTGGACCTTGGGAGAAAGGCTCGCCGATAAAATTGCAACTTTTGGTGGAAGCTGGACCTTTTTGATTTGTTTTGCAATCTTCTTGGGCCTGTGGATTACGATAAATACTGTGGTGATGGTGACACGACCTGCTGATCCTTATCCTTTTATTCTGTTGAATTTAATCCTATCCTGTCTTGCGGCGATTCAGGCACCTATTATTATGATGAGCCAGAACAGACAGGAAGCAAAAGACCGCTTACGTTCGCAAAATGATTATCAGATCAATTTAAAAGCCGAGCTGGAAATCCAATACTTGCATGAAAAATTAGATCATCTGCTGCTACATCAATGGGAACGGCTGGCGCAAATTCAGGAAATCCAGCTGGACCTGCTTTCTGAAATGAGCAAAAAAGATTAAAGGATGCTGTGGGGGAATCTCTATTATTTTATAGAGCTTATAAGTAATAAGATCGCCATATGCCTTGAGTTGTTATTATCTCGCTCAAGATTTGACCCATATTAAAAAGCCCACAAATGAGTGGGCTCAAACTAAAACCGTCTTATTTAAATAAAATAACTGGTTTTGGTCATCAACTTGGAAATGCCTGTCATGGCGATCTTAACTGGAACGGGTAGATCTACACCGCCAGCATTTAACGCTGTATCCCGATGATGCAGTTCATCTTCATTCATCTGTTCTAGAATACGACGAGAACGTTCATCCTGCGGTGGCAACTGGCTAATATGATGCTGTAAATGCATGCTGACCTGACGTTCTGTTTCAGCCACAAAACCCAAGCTGTATTTGTCACCTGCGATTCCGGCAATCGCGCCCATACCAAAGGAAAGACCGTACCAGACCGGATTGAGTAGGCTGGTATGGCTATCCAGTTCTTTTAAGCGGTCTTCACACCAGGCCAGATGATCCTGTTCTTCAATCGCTGCCTGTTCCATTTCACGACGTACATTCGGGAGTTTAGCCGTCATCGCCTGACCATGGTACAGTGCCTGTGCGCAAACCTCACCACTATGATTGACCCGCATTAAACCTGCTACATGACGTGCATCACTGACCGTTAATTGTGTTTCTACCGGTTGGGCCGGATTTTCACGTCGTGCCGATGTCGTGCCCGGGACGAGACTGCGTAATGCCTGATCAAAAGAATGAATCAGCTTATCGACACCTGTATATTGACGCATGAATTAATCCTCCAAGGGTGCTTTCGCAGTTTTGATCATAGGTTTGAGTCGGAAAAGCAGCCATAAGGTAAACAGGCCACTCAATACTGCGGTAATACAAAAAAGTATTTTAAGATCAAGCTCTAAAACACTTAAAATAATAATCGAGAATATAGCAGAAGATACCATGAAAACGGCATTCAAAATGTTATTTGCTGCAACCACCCGCGCACGATGTGAGCGAGGCGAATGCGCCTGCATCATCGCATAGAGCGGAACAATATAAAAACCACCACTTATTCCGAGCAAGGTGACGGCCAGCATCACATGATAATAGCTCCAGCCTTGCTGAAAGACATCTGCCAAGCCGATTAATGCACCTGTACGCTCCGGAACAAAGGCCAGACTCGCGGCCAGATACAGGGCAAAGATCACCAGACCGATCGCGCCAAAAGGCACCATCTTGATATTGACCTGGCTGCCACCAATTTTACGGCATAAGTATGAACCCAGACCAATTCCGACAGAAAAAAAGGTTAAGAGCAGACTGGCGACATTTTCAGATGCATGCAGATTTTGTAATGTCAGCTGAGGAATCTGGGTCAGATAGGTTGCACCATAAAACCAGTACCATGAGTTGCCCAGTAAAATGGTAAAAATCAGAGGTAAGCTTTTGGCATATTTCAAGGTCTGCAAGCTGGTGCGGAAGAAATTCCAGTCAACTTGCAGCTCAGGCGCGGGAATACTTTGTTTCAGGATATAGCGACTGGATATATAACCAATCAAGGCGATGCTGATGACGGTTAAACTGATCCAGATCAGGTTGCCGGCGGAAGCTGCAATGACTGCACCGCCCAGAATCATACCGAATAGGATTGCCAGAGAAGTTCCGGACTGAAACAGGGCATTGCCGGACATCAGTTCATTCGGTTTCAGGACTTCAGGTAAAATCGCATATTTGATCGGGCCAAAGAAAGTGGAATGGGTGCCCATCAGGAACAGGGCAAATAACAGAATCCATAAATTGCCCATGAGGAAACCGACAGTTCCCAGCAACATAATGGCAATTTCCAGAAGCTTGAGATAGCGAATCAGCTGTGAACGTTCGTATTTGTCGGCAATCTGACCGGCCGTGGCTGAAAAAATAAAATAGGGCAAGATAAACAGTAAAGCCGCCAGATTATTTAAAGTGCTGATGCTGGCCGATTGCTGTTGAATCCAGCCATAAGTAATGACCAGCAGTAACGCCTGTTTAAATACATTATCGTTTAATGCACCAAAAAACTGCGTCAGAAACATCGGTAAAAAGCGCCGAGAAGCTAACAAATGTTCATTTTTGTTCATATAGGCCGTGCTACATTAAGTTTTATTAAGAAATGTCAGTTATGCGTAAACATTGAGAAAAATCATGTAAGATACTTTCAGCCATGTAAAGGTAAAAACCAATTAATTAAGCTCCTTAGCTTATATTTTTCGGTCAAATAATCAATTAAAGAATGTATTCGTTTAGAGTTTGCTATGCCTGCAAAGAAAAATTTTAAAAAAACGATGCTAAATCGCAGTATGGGGCCTCTCATACCACAGCATAGTGGTATGCAGCTGTGTATGAGCATCTTTTTTATGATGTTATCCCATCAGAGCATGGCACAAACCGAACAGCCAGAAACACCCGTAGCCATTTCTCAGGCAGAAATGGTGGACGAGCTATCTAAAGAAGCGATTCGTCAGGGGGTGGCCACGTCTGAAACTGAAGCAGAAGAAAAAATCGAAGAAGCCTTGGAGCCGGAAGTACCAGTTGACAGCATGTTGATGCTGGAACAACAGCAAAATGCAGGATCTGGTCTGGGTGAATTTACGCCGATCGAGTTTGATGATCTGGAAGATCTGCCAGTACAGACTATTGATCAGAACATGGCGAATGAAATTTACCAGGTAGCCGAGCAAGCCAAACAGGAAGCACAAAACTATCGCAATACTCAGACCAGCGAAACGGTGGTGGCCGATATCAGCCAGCAAGAACTGCTGGAAATCAATCAGGCGCCGGTTAATGTCGATCAGTTGATGCAATCGATTCAGGCTGACAGCCAGATTATTGTACAAAATAATGAAGCCGGATTGACCTTGCCAGAAGTGCCAGGTCAGCTTGTCGCTGAGGATGATAAACGTCCGAATCTGTTCAAACGACTATTTTATAAAATCCGTCCTCCACGTCAGATCATGACCGCAAGAGTTCCCCGCATTAGTGCAGATGTGGTGATCATAAATGGGCAAGGTGTGGCGCAAAGTAACGGTATGCTGAATCGTAAAGATGTGCCTGAAGGCCATCTGAATTTAAGAAATAATGTCAAAGCCAAATTATCCAGTTTTACCCAAGAGTCTTTTGGCGACTTTAATTCGGCTTTGCCGCAATTACGCACCTTGTCCAGACAGGCAGCGCAAGCGGTGGGCTATTATAATGCTCAGTTCAGATTTGAAAAACTCTCTGACAGTCGGGTTCGGGTTTTTGTGACCCCGAATGAACCTGTCCTGATTAGCAGTCAAAATATTGAATTTACTGGAGAGGGCGCCGAACAGCCGCAATTCCAGGTCATCAGTCTTTTACCTGAACAGGAAGAAGGCGATATTTTCAATCATGGCAATTATGAAAAAACCAAGACACGCATTACCACAGCAGCCAATAACAATGGTTATTTTGATTCATTCTGGCGTCTGCATGATGTAAAGATTGCTCAGCCACAAAACACCGCCGATGTGAATCTGCGTTTTGAAACGGGTGAACGTTATAAATTAGGCAATGTCGAGTTCAGAATGAGCGATCCTGAAAAGGAATTTCCGCTGGATCGAGACGTACTGGAAAGTCTGGTCACCTGGACAGATGGTGCAGATTATACCTTCTGGCGGGTGAATGGCTTGGCCAATAACCTGACCAACTCACGTTATTTTAACTATACTCTGGTGGATGCGATTCGCCCTGATCCGCTTGATAAAGAGCTGGAACTGGCACCCGATATTCAAAGCCTGATTGAAGAACAGAAACGGACTGAAGATCAGGCTGCTACTATGCAACCAGCTCGCTCGGTATCCTCTTCTCAGGAAGTGACCCAGAATGTCGTAGATGAAGACCAGTTTGCCGGTAGCCGCGATCAGGAAAGCGCAAATTTAAGAACTTTACGGGTTGAGCAGCAAACCAAAGAGAATGAACAGGACCGTTTAAAAGTACAGGCACGGGAAGAGAAAAAGATTCCAGTGATTGTGACTTTAAATGCAGACCGTTTAAATAGTGCTGAAGTGGGTTTGGGTTATGGCACAGATACCGATATCCGCTTACGTGGTCAATATCGTCGTGCCATTGTGAACAAGCGCGGACATTCGTTTGATGCCAACATGGAGTTATCTGGCATCCGTCAGTCGATTGATGGACGTTATAATATTCCCTATCACCATCCGCTGAATGATTATGTCAGTATTGTGGGTGGTTATGAGCGTGAAGAGCGTGAAGGCGTCGCACAGGGTGAAGGCCTGTTGATTGAATCGGCAGTCTTAGGTGCAGACCGGATTATCAAGAATCCACGTGGTAGCTGGCAGCGGACTTTTGGCGCACGTTATCGTCTGGATCGTTTGAAGCAGGATGGTTCTGTCGATTTTAACCAGATTCCAGAAGCTTTTCGCTTTAATACCGAAGATGAGCAGCAATCGCTATTAGTCGGTTATGAAGTTTCACGTACCGAGAGCGATCGTCGGGTCAACCCAACCAAAGGTTTTAAGCAGACCTATAAGATTGAACTGGGCAGTGAGGCTTTACTCTCTGATGCCGATATGGCCATTGTGAATGCAGGTTGGCGGTTTATCTATTCATTGGGTGAAAATGCAGACCATCAGTTTGTGGGTCGTGCCGATGCAGGCTATATCTTTACTGAAGATTTTGCCAAAGTGCCGTATAACCTGAGATATTTTACCGGGGGTGACCAGAGTATCCGCGGTTTTGATTATAAGAGCCTTTCTCCGGAAATTGACGGTTTTAAAGTAGGTGGTCAGGCCTTGGGCGTGGCTTCATTAGAATATAATTATCAGTTTAAGGAAGGCTGGCGTGCTGCGGTCTTTGCAGATGCCGGAAATGCCTATAATAAAGAATTCAGTAATCCGACCGAATATGGCGCGGGTGTGGGTGTGCGTTGGGCTTCACCGATTGGGCCAATACGTATAGATGTTGCGACTGGACTGTCTGATGACAATTATCCGATTCGTTTACATTTCTTTATTGGATCACAGTTATAAAACATCATTTTAAAAAATAGTTATTTGGGTAGATCATGGTCGAGAACCAACCACAGCCAGAACAAGAACCACAAGATAGCGTTGTGCCGAAAAAGCGCCGTATATTCAGAAGCATCCTATTGTCGGTGCTTTTTTCGCTGATTTTTCTGCTGTCTGTGTTGGCTCTACTGTTTTCGACCAATCAGGGCAGTAAATTTCTGCTGGATCAGGTGCTGGAACGCCAGCAAATTATTCAATATGAATATGAAGGCGGCAATTTATGGCGCGGAATTATTCTTAAAAATGTGCTGGTCAGCCTGAAACCAGTCGATGTCAAAATTGATCGTGCTGATGTCAAGCTGGGTTGGCGCGCGATTGTCAAAAAAGAAATTCATCTGACTGAAGCCGATGTCCTCAATCTGCAAATTATTAACAAGCGACCTTCAACGGGCGAACCGTTCAAGTTTAATGCTATCCGTTTGCCTTTTATCTTGCGCGTTGATCATCTATTACTCGATCATCTGGTGATTAAAACCCAGACCAATGCAGTCGATTTCTATAATATTGAACTAAATGAGGCACTCTGGTCTGGTACCGAATTAAATTTTGAAGATTCCCGTATGGACATGGGCTATCTGTCGGTACGTGAAGCCACGGGTAAAATGCAGTTTGAAGGCAAATATCCTCTAGATGCCACAGGCATCGTCAATCTGCCTTCTTTAAGAGACAGCTTGAATATTCATGATATTCAGGTGCGGGCACGCGGAACACTGGACACGATTCAGGCTGGCGTAGCGACCAATACACCTGATTTATTAACGGGTTGGGTTATCGTGCATCCGATGCGTCCTCAGGTACCGATGCGCGGCGAGTTGAAGTTCAAGGATTATCACTGGCCTATTCTGGCCGAACAGAAACTGTTTACCAAAGACGGTATTGCCGAGTTTAATGGCGATATCAAGCGTCTGAACCTGAACGTCCAGACTGACCTGATTGGGGAAAATATTCCACAAGGTCAGTATAGTGCGGTGATGTATACCGATCTGGTCAATCAGCTGAATATTACCGACCTAAATGGTCAGTTGATGAAAGGCGCAGTTAGCCTTGCCGGGACAGTGGGCTGGAAAGATCGGGTCAGCTGGGATCTGGCTGGGCGTTTGAACGGGATTGATCCTAAACATGAGCGCATTCCGCAAGTCGTACAAGATTTCTTGCCGCCAAGTCTGGATGCGAATATTGCTTCTGCGGGTAACCTGGAAAATGGCCTGCACCTTACTGGACTGGTTGATTTCGACCGTTATGAAAGCTGGAAGCTGAAGTTGGATCAAAACCCGGTCAAAGACAATAAAGCGCAGCCGATGCTGCTGGATGTTGCCTGGAAAAATATTGATCGCGCCGTACCTTATGTGGGCTGGCTCAGCAGTGAGTCTGGCGATGTTAAATTGGCATTGGTTGAAGGTCAGCAGAATATTCATGTGGCCACTAAAGTCGAGCAGCATGAAGAAGGACTTCTGCCTGCAGGTATGTACCAAGCCAAGCTCAATCTGAACAAAAATATCCTGAATGTCCCAAGCTTTAATTACAGCGCCAATGCAGCAGGCAGCTTAAGCGGCAATGCACGGATTGAACTGCCACAGGAAAAACGTCAGTTAAAATGGACCGCGGTATTAAATGCCAAAAATTTGAATACTCAAAGTATTGCCGCAGCTTCACCGGTAGATCGTTTGAATGGCCAGGTTAAAGCCAATGGTTATGCGCAACCGAATCAGCAGATTATTAAACTGAATAGTGTCGACCTGACCGGACGACTAGCGGAGCAAAATGAAACCGTACGTTTGACCGGAAACAGCACCATTGCCTTGTTATTCCATAATGAAAAAGCGGGTGGTGGTTTTAAAGGTTATGCGGTCAATTATGATGGTGCTTTAAATGCCAGCCAGCTTAAAGCCAGTCAGGGTATGCTGAAACTGCGCGTTTCAGGCACACCAGAAATGTTGAAGATAAATGAATTTCGTCATGATGGTGTGGCTGGCAAGATTAATGCCAACGGTCTGGTCAATCTGGCGAATGGCATTGGCTGGGATATCAACGCATCCTTAATCCGCTTTAAGCCGCAATATTTTAATGCCAAACTGAAAGGTGAATTGTCAGGCAATGTGCAAACTCAAGGGGTGTGGTCAGATGCCTTAAAACGCATTCAGATTCAACGCTTGAATCTGGCCGGTATGCTGAATAACAAACCGGTACGTGGCAAGGGTAATTTATCGGTCATCATTAATTCAAACCAGCGTGGTTTTGTCCCAGAGCAGTTTGAAGCCAATAACTTGTTCCTGTCTTATGCCAGCAACCAGATTCAGGCGACTGGTAATGCGCAGAATCTGCAACTCAAAGTCAATGCACCGGCGCTGTTTGAGCTGTATCCAGGCTTAAGAGGTCGGGCGCAGGGCTATATCAATATGCAGGCACAGCCTCGCTTACAGGCTTCGGCTAACCTGTCTATTGATAATTTTGCCTTTAAAAACTTGTTTAGCGTGCAGAAAGTTCGTGTTCGCGGCCAGTTGCCGACATCGCAAAGCACACCAACCTTATTGACTGCAACCATGGATCGTCTGCGTAGCGGTTCACGCGAGATTGTACGTGGTGAGATCTCACTGGCCGGTACCCGTGCTGCACACATTCTCAAAGTGCAGGCCGAAAACCGCTTGTCCGAATTCTTTGTGCAGCTTGCCGGCGGTTTTAATGCCCAGAATAACTGGCTGGGTCAAATTCAAAGAGGTGATTTCGACTCTTTACGTGCCCGTCTGGTACAGCGTCAGAATGCAGCCGTGATTTATAACAGTGCTCAATCGGATCTGTTCATCGGTGCTCATTGCTGGATGAGTCAGCAAAGCCAGTTGTGTTTTGATCAGCCGATTCGGGTCAACAAAAACCGTGGCAGTGCCTCTTTTATTACCCAAAACCTTGATCTGGAAGATTTCAGTGCATTCTTGCCTGATGGATTGGCGTTGACGGGTAAAGTCAATGGTTATGCCAAGGCTGCCTGGGCGCAAGGTGCCAAACCTAAAATTGACGCACGTCTGGTGACGCGTAATGGTGTGGTGGGCTTATCTTCTGAAGATCCGGATTATTTGGGTTCTACACTGAAATATGATGAAGTCGGTCTGGTGGCAAAAAGTGTGGCAGATGGCTTGCAACTTCGGCTAGATGTTAAAACACCAGATATTGGAACCGGCTATGCCAATGTCATCATTGATCCATACCGTGACAGTAAACCGATGCGTGGCGAAATTGCCTTTAACCAGGTACGGCTCAAAGTCTTTAAGCCATTTATTCAGGACATCCGTAATCTGGACGGGATTTTATCTTATGCCGGAAAAATTAGCGGAACTTTAACGGATCCTTTGCTTGAAGGTGAGGTTCGTGTCAAAGATGCTTCAATCAGCATGATCTCCCTACCGGTGAATTTGACCAATGTACAGCTCTATTCATCCATACGTCAGAATTCGGCCAGCATCAATGGCGCATTTAACAGTGGTCGTGGTGTGGGTAAATTAACCGGATCGGTCGACTGGAAAGGCGATCCGCGAGTGCAGTTAAAACTGCAAGGTGACAATCTGCTGATTCGTCAGGCCCCATTAATTACTGCTGTGGTGACACCTGATTTGACTCTGGACATGTATCCATTTAATAAAAAACTGAGTCTGAGTGGCACAGTTGATGTACCGCGTGCGCTGATTTCAATGCCTGAAGCCTCAGAACCTGTAGTCGGTTTATCTTCAGATGTACGGGTCGTACGTGAAGGTGATGATCAGCTGGCGATCTTGAAGTCGGCACGTCCTTGGGATATCCGGGCAGATGTCGCTGTTTCTTTAGGGAACCAGGTGATTTTCCAAGGCTTTGACAGTCGTATTCCACTCTTAGGTCGAGTCAATCTGTCACAGCGTGGTCTGGAAACTGCAATGCGTGCCAATGGTGCAATCGGGGTATCACAACGAGTAAAAATCGAAGCCTATGGCCAAAGTCTGGACCTGAATCGTGCTATCGCACGTTTTAATGGTGAACTCACCAATCCGACACTGGACATTGATGCCAATAAATCGGTTCAGGGTAGTACAGTGGGAGTGCGCGTAACAGGGACTGCATCGAGTCCCAGTATTCAGATTTATAATGATGCGGGCTTGTCAGAACAGGAAGCCTTGAATGCCTTGATTACCGGTCGTGTCAATGAAGGTGTATCTGGTTTAAGCCAGGCTGAAGGATTTAGATCTGATGTAAATAATACGATCGCTGCTGCGGGGATCAGTCTGGGCTTGGGTGGCACCCGCGCACTGACCAACCAGATCGGGCGCAGTTTTGGCTTAACTGGTCTAGCTCTGGATGCCCAAGGTACAGGAGATGATACCCAGGTTTCTGTGACTGGTTATATTACGCCTGATTTATATCTTCGTTATGGAGTCGGCGTGTTTACACCGGTGAATAAGCTGACTTTACGTTATCAGGTAAATCAGCGTCTGTATTTAGAAGCGAGTCAGTCTTTAGAACGTGCGATTGACTTGTTCTATAACTGGCGATTCTAATCCGAATAAAAAAGCCCTAAAATTTTAGGGCTTTTTTATGATGAGACAGGACAAAGATTTTATTGGCTATAAAGTAGATTGATTTATAGGCCAGCAGAAGCATTGATGTCTGAATCCAATCTCTATACATATACGACAATAAATCGCGAGTAGAGAAAGAATTTAGGGTTAGCTTTTATGCTGAAGAAAACTGCTCGTCGCATAAGTCAGCTATCACATATAGAAAATCAATTAAAACATGCAATAACAGACTGAAAATCAATAAACCCATAATAAAAATAGGTGTATATTGAAAATACGATTTCACGCATAAGAGCATCTTCGCATGTCGACTAAATTTATCATCCGTTTTGCTGCGATTCTATTTTCTGTACTTATTTTGACTGCATTAGCCATTCAATTTTTCTTTAAACCGGACGTAACCGTAGTTCTATGGATTTTCGCTGTACCTTTCATTTTGGGCATCCCAATTTTGGCTTCTGTTGTATTGACCACCAATGATGAACTTGATATTCATAGCGTTAATTAGGCTTGAACCTTAAACTGGCGCATTTAAAGTGCATCTAATCTTTGCTGATAGAGCAGCCGGCATTTGCACTTAGTTCAAAAAAACAGGCCTTATTTTAAAGCAATGCCAGTCAGTTAAGCATGCACTAGAAAATGTAGTAAAAATGAGTGTATGTTTACGCTCATTTTTTTATCAGGTTATTCCAGAATTTGGATTTAACTCTCAAATCATCATGATTTACATAAACTCTAAGAAATAAGGGAATATTCTTATCATTATTCATTCAAAATAGGTCTTCATCATAAAACTCATCATTTTAGAGAAAACAGAATGCCTAAAAATAATTATCTATCAGCTCTAGAACAAGTTTATGACTTTTTAAAGGAACGACCAGGTTTTAAGGATAAAAGTGAATTTGATAAAGCGGTAGAATATTTTAGAACTCTACATGAAAGTGATCCTCTGGATTTCAGAGTTCAAGCACCGAATACTGTCGCTGGAAAATTTGGGGCTAAAGAGACTATAAATTTAGGGTCTATGCCAGAATTCAGTAATAAGGAAAATTTCCTTAACTGGATAGATACGCAAATTAACCACTAGTTGAAGGACTTTAAGCAAACGCATCATGCGGCAGGTTTTCATTTATTATTCATACATTCATTAACATGTAGTACAGAAAACAATCGAAACTGAGTTGGAAAACTACAAATTTGAATGATAACTTTATATTCAAATCTTCCCAGTAAAGAGGTGAGCAATGAAGTTGTTGACTTTGGTTGGTATGGGAGTAGCAGCGAGTTATTGTTATAAAACTATGAAAAATGGCAAGCTTGCTCTTTCAAAACCTGACTTTGATGAAAGTGTAAAACGATTTGTACTGCAAGAATTTGCAGCTTAGTTCTTCACGATATATTTTCCAAAAAGGCTCATCGGAAGATGGGCTTTTTTATTTTCTAAAAATTTATAATTCTAATATTCAGATTAAAAGCAGTTTAATTATAGCCACCATGTTATAAACCTACCTCGTGATCTATTTTAAATAATTAAATGAGAGCTAATGGATGATGAAGATGGAAATGAATGGTGCGAGCTTATATATTCTGAAGCCTTGAGAATATATAAACCAACAAAATACAACACAGTCAACAAACTGAGATTCTTTGCGCTGATTTTAGAATTATTCGCAGAAATGCAGCATGAGGATGTAATAATTCAAGTAAAGGCCGTGAATGTAAAACTTAAATTGAGATCTAAAAATTACATTTTTTGGGTGTTTGAAATGCCTGATTTTCAGGATAAGACGTTATTTTTAACTTATATGTCTAGCAAATTAAGTCAGCTATAAGGTGTCGTTGAAAGCTAAAATCGCCAATTACTTCAACAAGTATAGTTATTTTTTATAAAACTATAATTTTTTTATATGTTAATGGTGTATTTATATATTTTTATCAATAGCTTGCTTATTCTCTAGTCGTTGCTCACTTTGACAACATACCTGAATCAGCGCAAAAGTGAAAAGGGGAAGACCTATCGAAAGATGGGCTTTTTTAATATGTATAGCTTATTGAACGAAAAGTAACTTAAAGCAAATGTAAGAAAACAGTTTATTAATACTCTCTATACTTTATTGGTAAATTCACAGTGCTATATTCGTTTTGCGAAAACAAGAAAACGCAAATAATATGAAGAAAATGACTACAGCACTAGCCCGCTTATTTGAAAAAGTAAGTGGGCTTTTTAATTGAAAAATTAATGTAATATTATGCTAATGTATAAATTATAAGTTTATATATAATGCATGAATAGATTCTATCGCTGTAGTTTCTTTCCAATTTCAGCCTCCTTCCCTAAGGAGGCATTTTTTTTGTCGGTAGAAAATAATGTTCCAATGACTATTGTGTTTATTCAGTTACACAAATGATCATCGTTGACTATTGAATGAATCTTTCAAATATTTGAGCATGATATTTTATTAGTTAAATAAGTGATGGATCGCCATGATAGATGAAGAAAAGCCTTTAAACTTCGACAACGATAGTGAACCTCAAGATTTCGAAGATGAAGAATTTATCGATGATAAGAAAGAGGATGAAATGTACAATGCTATTACCAAAGATGGTTCTAGTGTTGATCCTGCGGATGATGGGACGCGTCATATTCGCCCTGAAGACGGTGATCCGATAGAAGTTGAAGAGTAATAAAAAGCCCAATTTAATATTGGGCTTTTTTATCGTCTGGTGGATGAGAATGAAAATACAATTTTTCCCATATGGAATTGAGCGGATTTATCAAAAACCCCATCTAGAAAATTTAATTATTCATTGAAATGATTTTTTTTCACTTAATAAAAAAGCCCTCATTAATGAGAGCTTTTATGTCAATTCAATCTAGCAAAATAGCCTAATAAGATATTTAAAATGGGGTGCAATTAATCGTTAAACGTCTCATTTAAAGCAGTTTGAACCGCTTCAACCCGGGCCTTGCAAGCTTTATAGGCAGTCATGGATTCTTCCACGATTTTCATCAAGTTATCAATATCCGGTTCTTGCTGAGATTCGAGCAGTTCCGCATTCTTTTTCAAGATGTCATAGCCTTGTTGGAAGCTCAAAGTATCATGATTCATGAGGAAGTACCTGTATAAGTTGTGCTGAAAAAATGCCGTCATGTAATTCGACTTCAACCAGATCGCTGGACTGAATCTGTTGAATAGAGGCAACCATATGTTCTTGCTGGCGCACGATGGCATAACCCTTGGATAAAACATGTTTAGGATTTTGTAGTAGCGTTTCCCGCATCAGGGCATCGAGCTGTTGATTGATGAGCAGGGTATGCTGTTGGGCCAGACTGGCAGTATTGGCCTTGATCTGTTGCAGACGTTGCAGCGCATCCATAATCTGGTTATTGGCCAGACTTTGAATCAGTTTCAAAAATTGATCATTCTGATTTTGATAAGCCTGAATCTGTTGCTGAGATAAACGCTGAATGCGCTGTAGATAATTCAGGACATCCTGGGTTAGTTCAAAGATATGATTGCGGATTCCTGCAATGACTTTACTCGGAGTATCAAAGGAGCGATGCGCAATCTCATCCAGAATGGTGCGGTCTTTTTCATGTCCGATGCCGACCCAGACCGGCACCGAACGCTTGCAAAGCAGTGCAGCCAGATCATAATCATTCAAATAAGCCAGATCATTGACTGCGCCACCACCTCGTATAATCACAATCAGATCCGGTGCTGTACTATAAGTCTGTGCCCATTGTTTAAGTGCTTGTGCCAGACTGTACATAATACTTTGCGGGGCAGTATTTCCCTGAAAAGTCGCACTGTAATAGATAAACTCACACACTTGCGCACGCTGCAGTGCATCGGCATCTTTTTTAAAATCTCCCAGGCCTGCTGCATTTTCGGGAGCAATCACCAGAATCCGGTTCAGGTCAAAAGGGCTGGGCAAGTTTCTATTGCGCTGAATCAGTCCTTCAGTCGCCAACCGCTCAACAATCTGCTGATAACGCCGGGCAATATCCCCAAGGGTATAGCCCGAATCAATCTCGACAATATTTAAAGAAAAGCCATATTGCGGATCGAAATTGGCTTTGACTTTAATCAGCACTTTCAGATCGCGACTTAACTCAATTCCGCTTTCACGTTCAAACTGCGTGACAATTTTCTGGGCACTAAATTTCCAGATGGTCGCTCGGCAACTGGCAATCACCTGATCGCTATCTGCTTCTTTTTCTGCCAGCTCCAGATAATAATGGCCGGCTTTAATGCTTAGATTACGAATCTCGGCTTTGACCCATACTGGTGTATCGAAAGTGAGTTTGACTACTTCCTGAACCGTAGCAAGATATTCCTTGAGGGAGAGTTGAGGGTCGTTTGTCATGCCAATAGAAAGTTTAAAATTCAATCAAATATTAAATCAATCCAGCACAGATCACAAATCTAAAAATGAAGTCATATTTGATTTGTGTAATGACAATGCAATGCTATTGAAATGCATAATCACTTAGTTCAGGCGATTCGTCTGGGATTTTCGTATTTTGGAGAGGTTCTTCTCTTCTGTTTATCTTGTTCATTGAGAGAATTTATAGCGTTGAAGTCGTTAATTCACAAAGGTCCTATTTCTATTCTTTAATGAAAAAGTACGGTTAAAAATGTACACAGACTTGTGTCTGGCAAGGACAAGGAAATATGCTAAATTGGTGAAGAATTATTGAAGAAGAATAGGCTCTCATGAAAAAAACAATGCTGTTCGGTTTGCTGGCTGTCGCTCTAAGCGCATGTACCACCACGCCGCAATCTGAGACGGAAGCTCCTAAAATAGGTTCAGCGAATCCTGCAAGCGCTTATTGTGTCAATCAGGGTGGCAAGCTTGAAATTCGTACTGAAAGCAATGATCAGGTGGGATATTGCCATTTAAAGAATGGTCAGGTGGTCGAGGAGTGGGAATTATTGCATATGAATCAACCTAAATGTATTGCTGATCAGGCGACAGCGTTGGTCGGTCAGTCCAATTTGACTGAAGCGCAAATCAAGCAGAAAACTAAGGCACAAATCGTACGTATGGTCGAACCGGGTCAAGCGGTGACGATGGATTATCGTGAAGAACGAGTGACTGTAACTGTAGATCCTGCAAGTAAAAAGATTATCGAGGCTTCATGCGGTTAATTACACAAAATGAAAAAGCCCATTGATGGGCTTTTTTTAATTCATTACAACTGGCATTTTGAAATGACAAATCTTCCCCGATCTTTTATATTGCCCCTCGGAAGGAGAAATTCATGAAAAAGTTATTGGCTTTATCGTTTATGCTGGCGCTTGCCGGTTGTGCCGAGAAGAAACCCTTAACCCCTGAAGAGCAGTGGCAAGGTTATTGTCGAAGTGTCGGTAATGCGGCGCGTACCATTATGCTGGATCGTCAGAATGCGATTGAGAAAGAAAAAGCAATCGAGCATGCCAACAAGATCGACGACGAAACCACCAAAGGTTTTATCCTGAATATTATTGATGAAGTCTATGCAATTCCAGCCGAAGAGATTAAGGCAGATGTAAAAGCAGCCCGTGAAAAAGTCCGCGCTGAATTTACTGCAAAGTGTATTGCGACACCGCATGATGAATTACCAGATTACAAACCGTTCTAAGGAACGGTTTTTTTATATCTGGATAAAATTATCCAACCCATATTTCCCATTAAACGTATTGGTGGTGTTTCAAAAAGTATGCTGAAAAAAAGCAGGTTGGATTTTGATAAAATAGAGAAATGCGAATAACTCTAGAAATCAAGTGTCCAGCCTGCCTAAGTGACAGTATAAAGAAAAATGGCACAAAAGTAGATGGTAAGCAAAATTACCAATGTAAAATATGCAGACGTCAATTTATTGGTGATCATGCTCTCAGTTATCAAGGCTGTCACTCAGGTATCAAAACCAAAATATTACACCTCATGGTGCGAGGCAGTGGTGTCAGGGATATAGCAGAAATTGAAAGAGTAAGTATCGGTAAAGTTCTACGGACACTTAGCCAATCAAAATATCAACTTCGAGCACAGCAAAGTCATTATGAAACCCTTGAAGTAGATGAGTTTTGGACTTTTGTTGGTCATAAGCAAAATAAACAATGGCTAATTTATGCCTATCATCGAGAAACAGGTGAAATTGTTGCTTATGTATGGGGTAACCGAGATTTAGCCACTGCAAAACGACTTAAATTAAAATTGAAGCAGTTAGGTGTAAGCTATACATGTATATCAAGTGACCATTGGGATAGCTTTGTTACGACCTTTAAAGAATGCAAACAGTTGATTGGTAAATTTTTCACTGTGGGTATAGAAGGCAATAATTGTCGATTACGGCATCGAATCAGGCGAGGCTTTAGGAGAAGCTGCAACTTCTCCAAAAAGCTTGAAAATCATTTCAAAGCCTTTGATTTAGTGTTCTTTTATATCAATAATGGATTCGTTTAATGCCAGCATACTTTTTGAAACACCACCAACGTATTTAAATATAAGCATCTTCAAAAGACTAAATAATAAAAATAGCTTAAGCAAAATGTACACGTTGTGACAATTTCTAAATCTAAAATATAGAAATACTTATCTTTATATTGAATAATGAATTTAACTCCAATTAACCGAGGAGTAGCACAATATGGAAGTCGTAAGATATTTGCATCATTCTGATCTGCTGCTGGAAGATGAAGAGGGCGTGGTCATTATTGGCGGCAGTCGCTATGTACTCAGCGTCGGTGACAAAGTCGTTTTAAAGAAGATACTAGAACAAGATAAAAAGCTTTATCAGGTTGATATTTCCTTTGCCAGCAATAATCACAGTAGCACCTATGAAGATGAATGCGTGGTGAAATTCCAAGGCTGCCGAGACTCATATCAGCAGTATTTAAACTCGACCACTGTACACTAAGGTGGAGTATCTTTTTAACTTCAAATCAGGCAACATCAGGGTTGCCTTTTTTATGCATTAAATTCAGTTAAAAGGGCCTATTCATGGGCTTGTTTCGTGTGGTGTAAGCTGGAACTGATTATGGAATAATCATTAAGAGCATCATTTAGTTATAAAATAACGAGCATCACGAAGAAACACTTGAGTTGCATTAACTTTTAACTGGAAATTTAGTAAAATTTCGGAGTCCATATTATTTATGAAGCTTGGAATAAGCAGGAATTCATAAGTAATTTTTTAAAAAAGAGGAATAACACTGTGCTAGAAGCTTACCGCCAACACGTTGAAGAACGTGCCGCACTCGGAGTCCCACCGAAGCCACTTGACGATGCCCAAACAGCTGCATTAGTTGAACTACTAAAAAACCCGCCAGTTGGTGAAGAAGCATACTTGGTAGATTTGCTTGAAAACCGTGTACCAGCAGGTGTTGACCAAGCTGCATATGTAAAAGCTGCGTTCTTAGCTGCATTGGCAAAAGGCGAAGCAACCTCTCCACTCGTTTCTAAAGAACGTGCTGTTTACTTACTAGGTACTATGCTTGGTGGTTATAACGTAGCGCCTTTAGTTGAACTTTTAGACAATGCTGAGCTTGCTGAACTTGCAGCTGAAGCATTGAAAAAAACGCTTCTTGTATTTGATGCATTCCATGACGTTGCTGATAAAGCAAAAGCTGGTAACGCAAATGCTCAAGCAGTTATGCAGTCTTGGGCTGACGCTGAATGGTTCACTAGCCGTAAAGACGTTCCTGAAGAAATCAAACTGACTGTTTTCAAAGTAACTGGCGAAACCAACACTGACGACTTGTCACCTGCACAAGACGCTTGGAGCCGTCCAGACATTCCATTGCACGCAAATGCAATGTTGAAAAACGTACGTGACGGAATCAATCCAGAAGTTCCTGGTGAAGTGGGTCCACTTAACCAGATTAAAGAACTGATCGCGAAAGGCAACCAGGTTGCTTACGTGGGTGACGTTGTTGGTACAGGTTCATCTCGTAAATCTGCAACTAACTCTGTACTTTGGTTCTTCGGTGACGACATCCCGCACATCCCGAACAAAAAAGACGGTGGTTACTGCCTAGGTTCTAAAATCGCTCCGATTTTCTTCAACACCATGGAAGATGCGGGTGCATTACCGATCGAGATCGATGTTGCCAACATGAACATGGGCGACGAAATCGTTCTTAAGATCGATCACGCTGCTGCTAAAGTAACTGCGTTCAAAGACGGCGCACAAATCGCTGAAGCTGAACTTAAAACTCCAGTACTTCTAGACGAAGTTCGTGCTGGTGGTCGTATTAACCTGATCGTAGGTCGTGGTTTGACGACTAAAGCGCGTGAAGCTTTAGGTCTTCCAGTATCTACAATGTTCCGTACTCCGGTTCAGCCTGCTGCAACTGGTAAAGGTTTCACTCAAGCTCAGAAGATGGTTGGTCGCGCTTGTGGTCTTCCTGAAGGTCAAGGTGTACTTCCAGGTACTTACTGTGAACCTAAGATGACTACTGTGGGTTCGCAAGATACAACTGGTCCAATGACTCGTGACGAATTGAAAGACTTGGCTTGCCTAGGCTTCTCTGCTGACCTTGTTATGCAATCTTTCTGTCATACAGCTGCGTATCCAAAACCAGTTGACGTTCAAATGCAACACACGCTTCCTGATTTCATCATGAACCGTGGTGGTGTTTCTCTACGTCCAGGTGACGGTATTATCCACTCTTGGTTAAACCGTATGCTTCTTCCAGATACCGTTGGTACTGGTGGTGACTCGCATACTCGTTTCCCAATCGGTATTTCATTCCCGGCGGGTTCTGGTCTTGTAGCGTTCGCTGCAGCAACTGGTGTTATGCCTCTTGATATGCCTGAATCTGTACTTGTGAAGTTCAAGGGTAAAATGCAGCCTGGTATCACGCTACGTGACCTTGTACATGCAATTCCTTACTACGCAATTAAGGAAGGCGACCTAACTGTAGAGAAGAAAGGTAAGAAAAACATCTTCTCTGGTCGTATCCTTGAGATCGACTTAACAGAAATGGAAACTGACCTGACTGTTGAGCAAGCATTCGAGCTTTCTGATGCTTCTGCTGAACGTTCTGCTGCTGGTTGTTCTATCACGCTTTCTGAAGAGAAAGTTGCTGAATACCTTCGTTCAAACATCACCATGTTGAAGTGGATGATTTCTGAAGGTTATGGCGATGCGCGTACTATGGCTCGTCGTGTTGAGAACATGGAAAAATGGTTGGCTAACCCAAGCCTGATCAAAGCGGATGCTGACGCTGAATACACGAAAGTGTATGAAATCGATCTTGCAGACATCAAAGAACCTATTCTTTGCTGCCCGAACGATCCAGATGATGCGAAACTTCTTTCTGATGTTCAAGGCGCGAAAATTGACGAAGTATTCGTTGGTTCTTGTATGACGAACATCGGTCACTTCCGTGCGACTGGTAAGTTACTTGAGAAAGTTCCAGGTGGTGCGTTGTCAACTCGTTTGTGGATTGCTCCACCTACGCGTATGGACGAACATCAGTTGATGGAAGAAGGTTTCTATAACATTTATGGTAAAGCTGGCGCGCGTACTGAAATGCCAGGTTGTTCATTATGTATGGGTAACCAAGCACGTGTAGCTCCGAACACGACTTGTGTATCGACTTCTACGCGTAACTTCCCGAACCGTTTAGGTCAAGGTGCTAACGTTTACCTGGCTTCTGCTGAACTTGCTTCTGTTGCTGCTGTATTGGGTAAATTGCCTTCTCCAGAAGAATACCAACAGTACGCAGCTCAAATTGACAGCATGTCAGCTGACATCTATCAATACTTAAGCTTCGACAAGATGAGCGAATATACTAACGCCGCTAAAGACGTTGATACGAAGAAAATTGCTGCTGCTCAGTTGACTTAATGAGCTAGGGTTAAGAAAAGTCGAAAGGCTTTTCCCTAGCGCAAGAGCAAATCTATGATTTGCTTTGAAAATTAAGTAATAAGCGGTATAAGATAAGGGCTGAGTAATCAGCCCTTATTTTTTGGTCGGTCAATAATGAATGCTTTCATGAGATGGTTTGAGGAAGTCCGGTTAGTGCATGGATTTCTTTTATGTTGTTTTTTCGCTGTTTTGTTTGCAGGTCTACTAAATCTATTCAAAGATTGTTTCAGCGAAGAAATATTTGGAATTATAACTAATGTAAGTATTGCTTTAGCAGCAAGTATATTTGTTTCTTTTTTGTGGAATAAGGTAATTTTTGATGCAACTAAACATTATAAGAAATCTGGCATATTAGATTATTTTGATGATTTTTCAAAAGTAGAACAGAAATTAAAAAAAGAATTTCGAAATTGTAAAAATATTGAAATTTTCTTCATGTATGGAAGTACTTTTTTAAATAGTAATAGTTCACTTATTAAAGAAGCATTAGCCAAAAAAAATAATGTAATAACTTTTATGTTAGCAGATAAAGAAAACCCATTCTTAAAATCATATCAGAATTATTGGGAATACCCACCGGGGCGATTTGAAGAACTGATTGATACTACTGTAACGAATCTAATTAAATGGCATCAAGATATTCCATCACATGAAAGGGCACAATTATTTATATATAAGTACACAAAAGGATGTTTTACTTATAGCTATTATAAAATTGATGATAAAATATATTTTGTTCCTAATAAAGCTTTCTCTGAAAAAACGTTTAAGCCAATTACTGTTTTTGCAAGAAAAACCACAGACTCTAATTGTTTATATCAAAGAGTAACTCGTGAAAAAGATGCGATGATCTCGACTAATGAGTTATCACAAATTTATCCTACCTAGGTTTATATAATGTATTGTGTTCTAGATTTAGAAACTACAGGTATTAATCAGTTTTATGATCAACCAATTGAGATTGGTGCAATACTAGTAGATAAGAATCTAAAAATTCTTGATAGATTTCATTCATATATGCATATTCCTGAAACACTGAAGTTTTCTAATTCAGCTAAAGAAACTCATGGATTAGATGAGAGTTTTCTCAGAAATAAGCCGACTCAAGCTATGGTATTAAAAAGATTTTTTCATCAATTTGGATATGATTTTAGATTTGTAACTTGGAATATGTCTTTCGATATTGGTTTTTTTAGGCGTATGTGTTATGAAAATAATTTTCAAAAAGAATTCGATAAACTCAACTATAGACATTTAGATCTACAGTCTATGTTTTTCTATTACTGTGAAAAAAAGGGATACCTTAATTTAAGATCCTTAGATGATGCTTGTCAACATTTTGGAATTTCTAGAAGCCAATATCACAATGCTCTAGAGGATGTACAAATTACTTATAATGTATTTAAAAAATTAATGTCTAAAGTAGATTATTAACTTGGCTGATTAGAAATGCCCAAACAATCCCGCTTCCTCTGTATCGGTGGCTTCCTCAACGGAAGCCAAGTCAAAGACCAAGGTGACAGTTTTATCTGTGTCGAAAAAGGCAAAAATGTCACTTATACCAAAAAGGAAATCTTCCATCCTGATTCATGGGATCACGACTATTATGTTTGTGAAACGACCACAGACAAACAGGCACGAAATTGGGTTTATGACATTGAGACAAAATAATATTTAATTCGATAAAGAAAGACATGGGTTGGCGTTATCGTCAGCCCATTTTTATATCCGTTTTAAAATATTCAGACAATAAAAAGCCCCATGGTTAAGTGCTATCCCAAATAGCTGAATTATAATAATATTCCATGGGGTTGTTTAATAAGACTATATAAAACAACAAATTAAATAAAAATGAATAACATGATCCACCTTAAAAACTTCTTCTTAAACCCATTCTAATTGAACATATTGGACGTTTTGGACGAAAAATAAGTTAAGATGAAAGACTATTTACGCCAAGATTACGCCAGAAATGAAACTACCAAAAGCAAGGAAACGTGGAGAGTCATACCGCATTGAGCTGATGTTTAACGGTAAGCGCATCAGTGCTACGCGAGACACTGAAAAGGAATGTGAGCAATGGGCCATGCTCAAAATTCTAGAATTAAAAACTGAGCAAAATAAAAATCAAAGCGAAGTCAAACAACATTATCCATTTTCCGCACTAATGCATAAGTACTATGAGGAAATTGGAAGGCACAAGAAGTCCAGCAGAACCATCAGGATTTCAATTAAACAATTTCTTGATACTTATCCTGTTATCTCGGAAATGTCAGTGCACGACATTACGCCACAAATTCTGACTGACTGGCGCAACTCAAGATTAAAAAGCGTGAGTGTTGGTACTGTACTTCGCGATATATCTTTGTTTTCAGCTATCTTCACTTATGCCCAGAAAGAGCTTTTCCTTATTGAAAGCAATCCGTTCTCCATGGTTAGCAAACCATCTCAGCCAAAATCGAGAAATCGACGCATAAGCAATGCTGAAATTGATTTGGTGCTAGAGGCTCATAATTATGAGAGAGGGCAGACCCCAACCGAGATACAGCATTTTATTGCCTGGGCTTTTCTTTTTGCTATTGAAACAACTATGCGGCAAGGGGAGATACTATCCATTAAAAGGTCGAATATCCATAAAGACTATATCCATCTGCCTGACACAAAGAATGGCCATTCGCGTGATGTGCCATTGATGGATAGTGCGAAAGAGTTATTAAAACTAATTCCAGACAATGGATCCGACAAGCTAATTGATATAAGCAGCAGCACTTTTCAAAATACGTTTAGTAAAAGGGTGAAAAAGGCGAATATCAAAGAATTACATTTCCACGATACCCGACATGAAGGGATTACCAGATTGGTTAAATTAAGAAAGGTGCCAATTGAAATTCTAATGAAAATTACCGGTCACAAGACTGCCGGCATTTTGATTAATACTTACTACAACCCTACAGCAAGCGAAATCAGTGAGATGCTGAACGGGTCTAATTGACCCGTTTTGCTCCGCGTTTATTTCTTTGTGGCTTTGATAAGATCATCATGGCCACCTTGGTTTCATAAAGATGCTTACCTTCAGTTCCTTGGTTATAACCTTCCAGCTTTTTGATGATTGTGGTTTTGGCTAATCCGTATTTTTCAACCAACCACGACACCGGAACCAAAGCCGGCAAATCCTCCATCTTAAGCTGAACAATTTTCCCGCCAAAGATGTTCTGTCCAAGATAAAGCTGAGGCTCTACATCAGCTTCAACCGTGATTGTGTATTTTAATGCTCCCATCACAATCCCTCCAATTTCTTATCTACCTTAAGACAACTTTCAACATCTGCGATGGCTTTTTCTAACTTATCTGCATACATGGACCAGTTTAGCAATGCCTGTCCAAACCATGTTTTTGTAGCGATATTAAATCTTATGCTCTCTAAGTGACTTCTAGCATCCTCTAAGCCACCATACTGCACAACCAACTCATGACTTTCGACAAGGCGTTTTAGGTTGGTATAATTTAAGTCCATTACCAGTGGAGCATCATCAGTCAAAATATGCTTCGCGTATTCCCACCCAAACTTTTTAACAAACTCATTTGCTTTCAAGACACTTCTCCCAGACTTTTCACTACAGCTTCAGGCAACCCAAACACATCTTTAAAAGCCTTATCAAATTCACCGCTTTGGATGAACTGATCCATCAGATTTACTTGCTTATCGATCTCTAATTCTTCGTCGACATTTGCTTGTTGAATTTCAGTCATTGGCTGGCTCCTGTGCTTCGATCATCTCTAAAACAGCAATACAGCAATCTGAGTAACCCTTATCATATTCAGTCAAACGACCACGCCAAGCAGGGTCTTTGTGCTCATTGCAGAATTTCCTTAATACTTCCGGCACCGCTTGGGCTTTGGCTTCCTTCCACGCATCCCATGCAATCTTTTCTGACGCATACTCAATATTGTTATCATATTGAGCAAACCATTCCTTAAATGCTCTATCTTGAATATCCATCACGCCACCTCAAACGGCTTATATTTCTTAAATTCTTCAAACAATTGAGTTGCTGGCTTATTCAATCGGCCAGTCCCTGCAATCACCACATCACGCGGGAAGTTCTTATTCACCACTTCGCAAAAGAAGCGAACACCATGCTGATTGACCGTTGCTCTGTAGCCAATACTAAGCAGCCAGATAATGAATGCTTCAGTCATGAGCGGATGAACTAGAGTTGGTTTTTTCATGCTGCTTTCACTCCCTTGCTACGTTCAGCCATAAGCTTTACGTAATACTCCTGACAGTGCGGAATCTTGTCTTTGATCTTCTGGATGATTGACTCATCACGCTCAATGGCTACAGTGGTCAGGCGTTCACGAATGTCGATCCTCTCAACCATGTCGATCAACTGCTCCCGATCATCCCAATCCTTTGTGAGTTCCAGTGGAGTGGGAAATAACCAGAAATCCACCTCAGCAACTTCGCACTCATACAGCCACATATATGCCTGCATCTGAACGTCATAGCCTGCCTTTTTAACCTTCTCCATGGCTTCATCAACAAAGAAGGGGTGGGTGCCAATATCCCAGGTGCACTTCGTGTCGATAATCAACTTGCGCTCCAGATCCAGCACATCACACTCACCAGTGATCAGGTCATTACTGACCCGACCAACATGTTTTGTAAGCTTGCGAAATCGCATCTTTCCAGACATTTCAATCGCCACATCTTCAAGCAGATTTCCTTTGGCTGTGTACTGGTTGCCAGTGAACGAGCGGAAGCCATAAAGGTCTTCTTTCACAATCTTGCGAATAGAGTTTTTAGCATCGCTTGTAAGCACTTCGCTTTTCAGCTTTGGTGTGCCAATCAAGTTGCTTAAGGAAGAACAGCGAAATAACTTCATGGCAGCACCTCCACAGCTTGACGTTGCGCATCTGTCAGCGCGTATTCACTCAGCACATAATCTTTCTCGAATGCACCACCTTTGATTTGCTCAAGAAGCACTGGGAACTCAGCATCTGGAACAGTCATCTTGGTTTCAATTGCGCCTACTGACTCATTATGGTCGATGTAATCAAAATCATTGGTCTCTACATCACGAACAATCGCCTGATCCGCAAGTTGTGCTGTCTGCATTTCAATAGAAAGTGGTGCCTGTTTAGATAACAGCAGCTTGGTCACAGTCTTAAGAGCCATAGCTTCAAACTGGTCATGCCAGACACTTGAACCCCACTCGCCCTTACTTTTCTTTTCTTCAGCAGATTTATAGGTTTGACTGTATTTTCCTGCATGCTTAAGAACATCAGCCTTACTCATATACAGTTCAGCAGTAAAACCATTCAGCAGTTTAAAGAAAGCAACATAGCCAATCGCTTCACCTGAATTAGGTATAGTCCAATCAAACTCATAACCAAGTAATGGATTGGCAGAAACCAACTGGCCTGGATAAACAGGGGTTGCAGCGATACGGCTGAACTGACCTGAGCGCTGTGCCAACTGGATGAATCCCTTATATCCAAGTTGAAATTGAGCCTCTGTTACATACTCAAATTTGTTTGTATTAGGGTTTTTACGCTTCGTGTTGAATGGAACGATGTAAGCAAAGCCGAGATTATTATTTATTGGCAAGTCTAAAGTTGCAGCCATCATTGCAGCGTTAATTACCGTCGCAGGTTCAGCCTTTTTCAAATAACCTTGATTCGCAACCTGCATTACAGAGGCTAAAAATCCTTGAGTTTTTTTCCCTAGAATTTCTTCAAATTTTTGACGAATCTTTGCATCACTAACGTACTGTTTAATGTTCGCAGGAGCAGCAACCTGATCTTCTGTTTTCACTGGTGCATTCATCTCAAACCACCTCTTCAAATAGTTGTTCCGCGTACTCATTCACAAGACGCTGTAATTCTTTAATCTGCTCATCATTCAGCGTAAATGTCTGACCTTCCTCAGCTTCAAAGTTCCAAACATCCAGCAGCGTTACAGGCGTATCTTTCACGACCAACCATGAATCAATATCCACCGGTTCTGCAAATCGCATATCACCATCCGGACTGCGCATTTCAGTCATCGTGTGAGGCAGTACAGCCACCGAACAGTCGGCCGTTGCCCACAGGTTTTCACCAATCTGGCGATATAAACCAAACATCAGCACGTTATCTTCAATTGAAATATCAGAATCCACCTTGAAACTCGGTAGGTCTGAAAAGTACAAATCACGGGTGAAATCTTCATTTACCTTGCAATCAATTACCTTGGTGCTATGACCATCACGGCACAGAAATAAGGACTGGTTTCCGATGTGGTTGATGGGGCGCATTGCCGCACCACATCCACAGAATTGAGCGTAAGTGTTCATTTCACACCCCCCTTTCGATGCGAGCTTTTTCAATAGCTGTTCTAATTTTATCTAGGGTAATCTTGTGGTCGGACACTTGAATTTTTGTGTACTCCTGACACCCTGAATCAAATGCAATAAACGCCCTGCAAAACAAGTCTGGCTGACCAGCTCCACTCTTACCATTTACTGTGACAGTCCCGTTTTGGATAGACTTGCTTAATGCCCAAAGCACTGGCGACATGGTTTGATCTTGCAAAACAAGTTTTGTATATCGCTCTGCAATTACTTCAGCATCGTTTGGTTTTAGGAATATCTGCAAAACCGCAGCAGCTCTCACAGGTGACGCAGACACTGTTTTCTTCGCTGAAGGTGTTGCCAGTAAAAAAAATGGGTCTATGCTGTCACCAAACACTGAGTAATAATTAAGAACATCATCAGCAGTAAGTTTTTTTTCGCCATATATGAATGTTGAAATCTTATTGATAACTTCAGTAATGTTGCTTTCAAGCTTGGTTGTGTCTGAGTGTGTGCGTTTTACACCAATGTCCACATTTTTATAAGCATCAACAGGGACACCTGTTACAACCAAAACATGCTGAGCAACGCCAGACTTAACAATTGCTGATAAGCGATGCTGCCCATCAATCAAGACGCCATTAACATCAAAAGCAATTCCTTGATGAGTAAGCGAGTACTGCCCTTTAATCATGGCTTGTGACAGTGACTCAACCCAAGTCTTACGAAGCTTCCTGTTGCTGGTATTTTGCTTGAGGTATATTTCAGCTTTTTCAGGAGTGATTAACTCAACATTAGCTTTCATCATTTCACACCCCCAACAATCGCAGCATTAATCTTTTCAATCTCATAACGATCAACATAGGCATTCACAGTCTTGTCAAAATGCACCACGCTTAGAATGTCCAGAAACTCGACTGATGCATCATCTAAGGCATACTCGACATAGATGCTGTAATCGTCGGCTTTGACAGTAGCAATGCAGGTTTCATGGCAAGCGCGTTTAAGCACTTCATATTTTTGAGCGGTGATAACCACTTGAGGATTATCATCAGCAACTTTGGCAGGCTGGAAAGCGTAAGCTACTGCTATCCCCGCGCTGATTGATGCTGCAATGAATGCAGACTTGAGAATATTGGATTTAGTTGTCATAATAGTCTCACTCAGTAGGGTGATGGGTCATGCTCCAGGTTGTTACAGCAACGCTGGGGCTTTTCTTTGTTTGTGAGATAAATATAAGAAAACTTAGTTTTAGTGTCAAGCAGAAATATAAGAAATGTTAGTTTTATTTTTAGAAAACTTATTTTTTATGATTTAATAGACAAAAGAAAACCCACACAGGGTGGGTTATTTGGAGTTTGTTATGGATAAGAATCAAGAATTAGAACGTGGCATCATTCCTGCTGGAACGCGCATTAAGCTATATGAAGGCTCAATCACACTCCTAGAGAACGTTGCAGTAAACGCAAATCAAGAGTGGATTGATCGAGCAATCAAAGATCAAGATGATTACTACCTTGGTTTGGGGAGTATTGGTGATAAAAGTCTTACGAGTTCAACCAATCAGTAATTTTTTTATCAACATTCCAAGAGGCCCAAGAGCTTTTATCAACTTCAATAACAAATAAAACATCATCAGAATCTATATAGTTTTGAAGGAAGTCACGAACTTGACCCGCAGTTTTATTTGTCAGGATTATCCATTGTGATCTTGTGGGCCTAACCCAAATATCATTAGAAACAGCCTTTATGCCTTCGTACATTTTATTGTAATCCTTAGATTTTATTAAATCGTAAGTTACAGAATAGTAGGCCATATAGTTCTCCACCCGATCCAAGAGCCGCTCGGGTATGCGGCTTTTATTTTTAATTCTTACGTGGTTTCTTCTTAGCTCGATAAACGTAGCGAATACAATCCACTACCTCGCCAACAAACTCGCAATTTTCATCAAGTGGAATAATATTTGGTTTAAATTCAGGATTAATCGCCTGTAGGTATTTAGTGCCGTCCGGTTCAATCACCAGGCGCTTAAAAGTCGCGTCATCAAACTTTCTAACAACAACAATATCCCCTGAGTTCATGTCACAAAATGGCAGGGTCGGATCTACAAGAATGTAATCACCTTCATGGAATTCTGGGTAGTTACTCAAGCCTTGAACTTTCAGGTAAAAGCATTTTTCACAATCACCATCTGGAATTGGCAGCCACTCTTCCACCTGGGACATGTCAACAGATTCGACATTGGTCATCGTACCTGCCTGAACCCATGACAAGACAGGGGCCATGCGTGGTGCCACAGGAACCACATTGGACTGCTCTTTTTGCGTGGCGCTAGGATCACCTTTGCCAGTCAGTATGTATTCAGTCGTTACCCCAAAATGATTTGCCATTGCTTCTAATGATCCTGCTTTAGGCAAATAACTATCTTTTTCCCACTCAGTTACAGCGGGCGAACTCACTCCAGCAATCTTTGCTAATTGCGCTTGAGTTAATTTTTTCGAACGTCTAAGCGCACGTATGCGCTGACCAATAGTTGTTTTTTCCATATAAGTAATCTTACATATTGCTTTTATAAGTTTTCTTTGATTAAATACTAAGAAATCTTACTTTATTGAGTAAATACCAATGACCAAACAAGAAGCATATGAGTTGCTTGGGGTTAATGGCGTTGAACTGGCAAAGCTACTTGGAATAGAGCCGCCTGCCGTTTACCAATGGCCTAACCAAAAAATCCCCTTAGCACGTGAATACCAAATTCGAGATTTAGCGGCTGGAAAGCAACCAATCACACATAGCAAAGAAGCTGTATAGGTAAGTTTATGAGTTTTAGAAATTGCAAGGAATCCACTAATGGGAGTCGATGATTTGAAAGAAGCAATCGAAAAAGGATATTTGGGCGGGAAATACACCGTTCCGAAAACAATCAAATTTACACATGAAATGCTTGATGCAATCGCTATTGCTAGCGAAACCAATGAGCAGGATTCGTGTAACTGGGTGCGTGAGGTCATAGCGAAAGCCCTACTAGCTGAAGATGCTAAGTACGAGCGTATGGCAAGAGCGCGTAATCGGTCAAAGTGTACTTCGGGCACTTTGGTACACCAAAAAGAAAGCCCATCTGCGGGAACAGATGAGCTTGATATTCAACAAAGGGGCTAACCAATATGAACATGCCAATATTAACACAGTTCGGAAATTCCGAGCAATCAATGGACACTCTGGATATTTCTGAGCTTGTTCAATCTCGCCACGACAAAGTTAAGCAGTCAGTTGAAAGACTGGCTGAGCGTGGTGTTATTACTTTACCCCCAATGGGGGAAAAGGCCACAGCAGGCCGGCCAACAACTTTTTATGTTTTTTCTGGCGAGCAAGGAAAATTAGACTCAATTACTGTGGTTGCTCAGCTTTGTCCTGAGTTTACAGCCGCCATTGTTAAGCGCTGGTATGAACTGGAAGGCAAAAACCGCGAACTATCCAAAATGGAAATCCTGCAAATGGCTCTTGAGTCTGAGCAGCAGAAATTGGTTCTTCAGCAGCAGTTAGAAATCCAAGCCCCAAAAGTCGCATTCGTTGATAAATACGTTGCAGGTAACGGCAATAAAACATTCCGCCAGGTAGCAAAACTACTAGGTGCAAACGAGCGCAAGTTCCGCGACTTCTTAAAAAAAGAAAAGATTATGTACAAGCTCAATGGTGAGTGGCTGGCATATCAAAACCACATAGATGCAAAGCGATTCCACAACAACACAGGTATCAGCGAGAGCAACCACACATTCACACGATCTCTATTCACACCAAAAGGTGTCGAGTGGACTGCTGGAGAGTGGGCTAAGTTCAATTTGCGAGGTGCTGCATGAACCACTTAACCCGCCAATTCGTTGACCAGTACGAGCGTGAAAATCCGAATTTCACCTCGCGCTATTGCCCAGTTGCCGATTTATATGACGCTGATCTGGATATGTTTCACATTGAAGAAGTGCAGGATGAGTACGTTGAATTTAAACAAGGGGGAGATTGTGAGTAATTTTATTGTTAATGCCTTCATGCTCCCTAATGCCTGTATTGATGGTGGAACTTTGGCTGAATTTAAGGGTGCGCCTTTATCTGTGTATGTCTACCTTGTAAGACGTACACGCGGCTGGGGTGTTGATACTCGCGCAATTAGTATTGCTGAATTTGAACGCAGCACTGGCTATAAAAAAGATGCTGTTATTGCTGCATTGCGCTTACTTGAAGACAAGGGAATTATTGAAGCTACACGCAAATATAAGTCGGTTACTGAGTACAAATTGTGTGATGGAGTTCTCGACTCTGAAAAACCGAATCAAGAATCTAAGGTCGGAAAAAACGACAAGAAAGATAGCAATCTTGTCGGAAAATCAGAATCCAATCTTGTCGGAAAAACCGCATCTATTAAAACAACTTCTTTTAAAGCAACTTTAAAGCAAGGGGTGTACTCAGAAGACTTTGAAAAATTCTGGGAATCATATCCACGTTGTAAGCGTAAATCAGACAAGTCTGGAACATTTAAAACTTTTGAGAAATACAAATCAGTTGTGACTACTGAAACATTGATCAAAATTCTAAATGCTCAAAAACAAGATCAATCTTGGATTAAACAGGATGGTGAATTTATTCCAGCACCGACTACCTGGCTAAATCAAAAGAATTGGGAGAACGATTACTGGACAACTCAAGCACCAGTATTTAATCAAGCAGCACCAGCACCTCAAAACCTTAAAACAGTCAAAGGGGCTTGGTAATGTCTGATATTCATAACATCGCAATCGAGCAATGTGTACTTGCTGCATTGATGACAGTTCAAAACTCTTATGAAACTGTGGCAGGTGACTTAACTCAAGACTGCTTCTTCTCAACAAAGCATCAAGAGGTTTTCAAAGCTATTTCCGAATTGGCTGATTCTGGAAGACCTTATGACGCTGTACTGGTTGAACAGAAACTCAATCAAAGTAAATCTCTGGTTGATGCTTCTGACTATCTGATGACGATCATGTCTGAATCGCCATCAAGTTTTTATAACTTGGGCAGCTATGTATCTGAACTTAATAAACTGAAATCACACCGCAAGGTTGAGGAAATTGGCAAGAAGATTGCCATGATTGCTCATGACTTAAATCTGGATGATGTCTTTGCTGAAGCAGAGGGACTATTTAGTGGATCAGACAATCAGGATCAGAATAACTTAGGTTCAAGCTTTGAAGACTCCATTGATAGTGCTTTGAAAAAGATGATCGAGAAAGCCGAAGCACTGGCACAGGGTAAGCCGTCAGGTGTGAGGTTCAATCTGCCTACTTTGGACAACCTCATTGGTACGGTTCAAAAAGGGCATTTGTGTGTCGTTGGTGGTAGACCGGGTTCAGGTAAATCGACTTTGGCTCAAATGCTGGCACTGGATACTGCAATCAAAAACAAAGGTGTGCTGTTTGTATCGGCTGAGATGGATAAAGAGACTTTGGTTAATCGAATGATTAGTGCCTTGAGTCTGATCCCTTATGACGAGCTGCACAACGCTCGTATGTCGTCAGGTGTGATGCAGGACTTCACCAATGCGCAAGCTGCCTATGCAAAATTGCCAATCTGGATCGAACCGAAGCAAAAGCCGACATTAAGCGAAGTTCGTACCTATGTACGCAAAGCAGAGCGCCGCTACAAGAAGATAGGACTTGGGTGCATCGTTATTGACTACTTGCAGTTACTTCGCAATCCAAGCCAAAGAGACCGCATTCAGGAGGTGGCATCAATCAGCCGTGAACTTAAATCAATGGCGAAGGAATTTGAATGCCCAGTGATTGCATTAGTGCAGTTGAATCGTGATGCAGACAAAGGCTCGCGCCCAAAGAGTTCAGACATTAAAGAATCGGGTCAGATTGAACAGGATGCAGACCAGATCGTCTTGCTACACCCAAAGCTGCAATCAGAGGACTTAATGCCGACTGGTGTGACTGAGGTGCTTGTGACTAAAAACCGTCATGGCAAGAAGGGGATCGTGTTGGTTCAGGATCAATTGGATGTGTGTCGCTTTGCAAGTGTGGCTCAAGAGCAAGTAGGGGGTGGGGTGTGAACATCAATAAATCAGAATTTTTAGAACACGTAAAAGCTGAAAGCGTGGCACGTAAGTCAACAGCGGTTCCGGTTGAGAAAGAGAAGCTGCGCAAAACACTTACCCGGGACGTTAAAAAATTCCTTAAGTCTGGTGGTCAGGTTCAGAAATTGCCAGGTACGGAGTTTAAGCCACGCCCACAGCGCTCAACGGTTGAAACGCCTTCTTCATACGCTTCATCGTTGCAAGTCAATCGCTTAATCAAGTGGTGCAATTCAAGCGCCACATTAAAACCAAGACGCACATATTTGGCTGAACTGACAGGTATTCCGCTTTATCGCATACGCGGCAGCATTACCACATCAAAAAGAGGTGCTCGCTTAACCAAGGATGAACACCAAAAGATTATAGCGGTCATGGCACAGGTTGAGGAACTGGAAATTCAATCCAAACAAGGGGAGGCTGCATGAAAAAGCGCAATAAGAAATACAACCCGAATAAGTTGGGTCAGATCAGGGTATCAAAAGAAGCTCAATTTCGGGCGAATTGGAAAGCCTGCGATGTGCTGTATGAGTTTCAGATGGACTTTGTTGTTGAGCATGTGAATAAGGCAATTAATGATTACGCAGAAGAAAACAACTTGCCTGACGATGCTTATGTGCCTGCCCATGTGACGATTGGCGCTTATGAAGAACAGGATTTAATTATCGCGCTCAAGCAGCAATTGATTAAAACGCCTGAATCTTGGGAGATCGGCATTGACTCGCATTTCTACAATCTGGAAACAGACGAAATGCTAACAGTGCCATTTGCATTAACCTTGCCGCCGATGACACATGCAGAGTTGATGGGTGGATGCTCAGCTAAAGTGCATTTTGTGGATGGTATCAAGACAGTTATGGGTGAGTGGGAAGGGCTGCAAAAGGAAATGATTAAGAACTGGGAAAAACAAGGTATTCCAGAGGGATTTGAATTAACGCAGTCACAAGTCCGAATGATTGCACAAGCTCACTTTAAGGATTTTCTATCCTACTGCCAATTCCAATCATATTTGAGTTTGCGCGATGCAGGCAAATTGATTGCGTCACTTAAAAAAGAGGAAAACCAGTGGTCGTTAGTTAATAAGCGAGGGAAAGCAGCATGAACTTAATCGAGAAAACAGAATTAAAGGAATGTGACCATGATTGGGAAAATATTTCCAAGATTGGGGACACCAAACGTCAACTTATCTGCACCTATTGCTCAGAACAAAAATCAGAGCCTTTTGATGTGAATGTAAAGCAGTGGTCGGATGAGGAAACTGACCATTGCACGGACATTGCTAATCATATCAGCCCGAATACGAAGGTGATTGAGCATGAGTGATTTTGAAAAGTGGTTTGAGGATCAAGACTTCTACACAAACATGCGATTCATCCATGGTGACAAGCTGTTTGATAAGGATGGTGATGTTTATCGAGTGCTGCCGGTTCAGATGACTTATCAGGGGTGGAGCACACAACGTCAGCGCTCTAAGGATGAATTTGTCGAGCTCACTCAGGAATGGCACACCAAAGGCTGGAATGCTCGTCAGGGTGAGATTGATGAGCTAAAAGCCAAATTAAGTGAGGTTCAGCGCGTGATCGATATTTATGAAGATAGTGATATTGATAGCTTGAGTGATTTCGCTAGATATGTGAAGCAAGCCCTGCGAGGTGATCATGAGTAAATTCCAACAAGAAACCGCAGTGCTTTTGATTTGCAATACTGTTCTTTTCGCTGAGTTCAAGACGACTGTTTTAGGTGTATTGATGCTTATTTTTATGGCTTGCTTTGCTTCGATGATGTGGCGAGGTGCCAATGACTAATCTTCGAATCACCGCAGCACAGGCACGAAAAGCCGGTATTGGCCCTCGATTTGGTGTAACAGCCAAGTCGGGGAAGAAGAAATCCAATCCAGATCCAATGCCAAAGGTTCCGGCTCATCTGGTCGAAGGGAAGGGATTTGGTGTGATGAATGATGAACTGCTCTGGTGTGAAGTTTTAATCACACCTCCTTCGGTGAATCACTACTGGATTCGTGGGGCCAACAAGACCAACCGATTAAGTAAGCGTGCAATCCACTTTATTGACGTTATGAAGCGTTTTATCGAGCCGGCAGGGTATCAGGGCAGAGTTCGCGTAAAGATCGAATACGCGCCACCTGATGCGAAAATACGCGACATCGATAACATCGTTAAGCCTTGCTTCGATGCTTTGTCGAAAGGTGGATTGATTCTGGATGATTCCCAGGTGGATGAATTGCTTGTGAAGCGGTTGCCATCAGAAAAAGGCGGGAAGCTGATTATTCAAGTTGAAAAGTTAAGGGTTTGAGGGAATAGGGATGAATGCGATGGTAGCTGAAAAGATGACAAACATTGAATGGTTGGGGCAGCAGTTAAGAGCAAAGACTGCGAATTATGAACCAAGTCAAGGGGGTGGTAGTTTGGAGCCAATTACATGGGAAGATCGCTGTGGTGCTATTGCTTCAATCGATGATCAGGCAACAAAGGCATATTGTGAAATCTTGGTATGGGGTGACTATCGAGATAACACAATGGCCTACAATATTTTGCATCATTATTTAGCTGCTAGTCTCTATGAGGCTTTAGCAAAGGATGTGCAACGCATTCGATTTGATCTTAAGTCCTTTGCACTCAAGGTGGCAAAGATGGCGTTATTCTTAAGTCTTCGAGATATGGGTAATTTTAAAGCTGAAGACAAATTACGTTTTTTTGGCATCACGGAAATGAAGATGCGTACCTACCGAGAGCACTATGCTTATCTGGAAAATATGGTGGAAATTATGCTTTCAGATATGCGCGATGAGATAGATTTTTATGCTGATATTTATCGGAAAAATTTAAGAAAAGCTTAATTGACAAATAAGCCCCATATAAGATAGTATTTTTATAGACTGGTCGTTCTATACAAAAGTGACCAAGTGTTAAAAAGCTCATCGAAAGGTGGGCTTTTTTGACATTATTTATTCATAAAATTAAGTGATAATGCCTTTTTGTTTTTGAGCTCTAATTGAAATGGCGATTTTAACTGTTAAAAAACTAGAAGATACTCTCGGTAAATTAGTGGCTGAAGGCAAAAAGCCTGAAAAGATTTTATTAGGCTATAAAGCGTATGGCGAGCTAATGAATGATCGTAGCTTTTTTGAGGAAGTGGCTGGCTCGGCAATGGATCCAAACAAACGAAAATATAAAAATATTAAAATTAAGGTCACTCAAGACGAATACCAGTTTGAAGTGAAATGTCAAAAATAGGTTTAAGCATCAAGGAAAGCTAGCCAAAAGGTGGGCTTTTTGCATTATGGCGGTCCTATTAATTTCTAGTGGTTTTTAAATTAATGCCGCCACCCAGATTCTAAAAATAACCGAGCCAATCATGAAAACAATCAAATACCAAAACAATGAATTCCAGTTTAACGATGTGCATATTGCCAAAACTGGTGACAAAGCATGGGATTACGCCTGGGGTATTGCTGACGAGTTTGGTTATTTGGCTCCATGTGTTATTGAGTCGCTACCAGATGAAGATAATAACGAAATGATTCTGGTTGTAGATCGTGAAGATAAGTGCAAGGCTGAATGTGTAGCCATCATTTGCTCAAAAGAGAAATCACCAATGTTCCCATCATTAACTGAAGATGCTCGCTGTATGGGCTTCCAGTTTGTGTATGAGGGAGATCAATTCGAGGTGCTGTGATGCTCCAATTTTTCCTTTGCTTATTTGGCCTACATGGTGCCACTGAGATCGACTACACGATTGATGATGAAGAAATCAAGGTGTGTCGGGATTGTTTGAGAGAAGTTGAATAAACCCTTGTCACTTCGGTAACAGTCGCCGGACGTATTACGGCAAACAAAGCCCCTCGCATTCTAGATGTTGAGGGGTTTTTCTTTTCTTATTGGTGGTGAATATGCGAATGAGTCGAATGAGTTTAGGAATGGCTTTAGCATCCATGGGGATGATGGTGGTTGGTGATGGGATGCATCGAGCTACCGATAGTTTGGGTGCATTATCGCGGGCTATGCGTTTGACTCAACCAGCAAAACATAAATCAAAGCCTAACCGTGTAAGTCAGGCAAAGAGACGCAAATATAAGCGTCAAGGTCGGTGAATATGGACATAGTATCTGCACAAAGGGAATTAAAAGAGCATTGCGACCAGATTGATATTTTACTCAGCCTGTCACGCAGCATGATGACTGCTAAAGAGATGGTGGATATTGATGAAAAGCTTAAACGCCACCGAGAGCGGGCAAGAAACATCAGAATCAATCTCTATGAAGCGCAACCACAAAAGACTCGCAGCAATCAGAAAGCTACCATGCATCCGGTGCGGTAATCCAAACTCACAGGCAGCTCACAGTAATTCAGCAAAGCATGGTAAGGGTAGAGGGATTAAAAGTTCTGACCTATTTGTAATTCCCCTTTGTTTTAAATGCCATGCTGCATTCGATCGTTTTGAATTGGGCAACCGAGAACAAAGTGAAGCCATGTTTGAGAAGTGGTTGGTTAAGACTGAGTTGATGATGGGTAAGCATGATGAAGAATGTTTCTAAGCTAGAACCCATAACACTTGTTATTAAATCATTTGAAGAAGTAGGCCGTGCTATTGCGTATATGCACAGACATCATGCGGATGCTTTGAGTGATGGGAAGCCTTTAGTTGTTCGCATTGATCAGAAGCAAGAAACATTATCCAGCGCACAAAGAAGATTGTACTGGCTGTGGATGACTGAGTACGGCAAACAGCGTGGACTGGATAAAGAAGAAGCGTCTGCATTCTTTAAATACAAATACCTGTCGATCATTTTTAATCGTGACAATGTGGGCGAGTATCCAGAAACATTTAGAGTCATGCGTGATTTGAAAAAGTCAGGAAGTTCAGGCTATGAGCCATTAAGACAGTTTGTATCAAATCGAATGAGCATCACGGAAGCCACGCCAAAGCAGATGGCTGAATTCTTAACTGATATTGAAATGTGGTGCTTAAAGGATGGTGTGAGGCTCACCTGTCCAGATGATCTTAAATATGTGATGGAGTAAAGATATGGCAAACCTAACACCCAAACAGCAAAGGTTTGTCGAAGAATATCTGATAGACCTAAATGCTACGCAAGCCGCGATTCGTGCTGGGTACAGTGAGAAGACAGCCAAAGAGATTGGAAGCGAAAACCTCACAAAACCTAACATTGCAAAAGCAATTGAGGAAGCGCAAAACAAACGTACTGAACAAACCCAAATTGATGCTGCCTATGTCTTAAGACGTCTGGTCGAAATTGACCAAATGGATGTCCTGGACATCATGGATGATCAGATGAAGATTCGACCTGTTAATGAATGGCCTAAAGTTTGGCGACAGTACGTGGTAAATCTTGAGAATCTTGAACTGAGTGATGGTGAAGGTTGTTTTAAAAAGATCAAGTGGCCTGACAAGGTGAAGAATCTTGAGTTACTAGGTAGGCATGTCTCTGTGGGCGCATTTAAAGACAAAGTGGAGCACTCAGGAAAACTTGAGATTCAATCACTATCTGACCTGATGGATGAGCTAAGCAACGACTGAAAATAAGGAGGGCATATGCTTAAACCTGAGCATAGAGCAAAACTTATTGACCAACATTTCCGTTTAAATAATCTCTACTACATCACTGATAAGAACGGCAAACAAGTTAAGTTCAAGATGACACTTGAGCAGCTAGAGTACTTTGAAAACGAGTGGTCGAGAAACATCATCCTAAAAGCACGTCAGCTCGGTTTTACGACTGAGATGTGCATCATTCAATTGGATGCTGCACTGTTCATGTCTGATAAATGTGCCTTGATTGCACATACCCTGCATGATGCTAAACGTCTGTTTCGGGAAAAGGTTAAGTATGCTTATGAGAAGCTTCCACACCCATTACGTGCAGCCAATCCATTAAGCATTGAAACCAAGGAAGAGCTTGTATTTTCCAAAGGTGGATCAGTCACGGTCAGTACATCATTTCGTGGTGGAACGCTAAAGCGATTGCATATTTCCGAGTTCGGTAAGATCTGTGCGAAATACCCGGATAAGGCCCGTGAGATTGTCACTGGTGCTTTTGAGGCAGTTGGCTTGGGTGGAAAGATTACCCTTGAGTCTACAGCTGAAGGTAAGTCAGGTTATTTCTATGACTACTGCCAGACTGCTGAGAAGTTACAACTGCAAGGTAAAACACTTGGCATCCTAGACTGGAAATTCTTTTTCTTCTCATGGTGGAAGAATCATGATTATGCCCTGCCGGTTACAGCTGAGATTCCGCAGCGCCTAAAAGATTACTTTGCTGAGCTAAAAGCTAAATACAACATCCATACCACACCAGAGCAGCAACAATGGTACTGGCAGAAAGAGAAAACGCTTGGTGAGGATATTAAGCGTGAGTATCCATCTATTCCATCCGAGGCCTTTGCTCAGTCAGTAGAGGGCGCTTACTACAAGAAGCAATTCAAATTCTTGTACGAGAATGGCCGCATTGGTGAGTTGCCTGATAATTCACACTTGGATGTGATGACCTTCTGGGATTTGGGTGTATCGGATTCTATGGTGATCTGGTTCATTCGCAAGATCGGTGATGATCATTATCAGGTGATTGATTACTACGAAAACTCAGGCGAAGGCATGCGTCATTACTTCAAGGTCTTGAAGGATCGCGGCTATACCTATTCAGCACATTACGCTCCACATGATATTCAAAACCGCTCATTGATGAACGATGGTAAATCTCGCCTTGATATTGCCAAAGAAGGTTATGAGATTGATGGGGTGAAATATTCAGTTCGTTTCCAAGTGGTTCCTAATATTGGAATCATGGACGGCATTGAATTGGCCCGTGAAATCCTGCCTCGATGTGAGTTTGATGAAACCAAGTGTGAGGAAGGTATTTCTCATCTGGAAAACTATCGCAAAGAGTGGGATGACAAGAAAGGCTGCTGGAAGGATAAACCTCTGCATGACCATACTTCGCATGGTGCCGATGGTTTTAGATATTTTGCTGTAGCGATGTCGAAGAAGATTCAACCTAAAACTATTTCATTAAGCACGGTGTACTAAATGGCAGTCAATTCAAAACATCCTAAATATGCTGAATTTGAAGGCCGCTGGAAGGTCGTTCACGATCTATGTGATGGTGCAAATGCAGTGAAAAAGGCAGGTGCTTTATATCTGCCTGAAATCAATGTGAGCAAGGATCAGCGCGAGAATGATTTACGCAATCAGGCTTATCGTGATCGTGCTGTGCTGTATGAAATCACCAAAGACACTAAACAGGAATTAATCGGCATTGCCTTCTCGGAAGATCCGAACTTTGATCCTGATGGTATGGATTTCCTGAAATACAATGCCGATGGTACTGGCAAGTCTTACTACCATTTGATGCAAAGCGCTTTGGGTGGCTTACTTGATGCTGGCCGTGGCGGTCTCTTTGTGGATTATCCGCAGACAGATGGTGCGACTTCGGTTGCTGAGGTTGAGCGTTTAGGTATTTTGCCGACAGTCGTGCATTACAAAACCTTAAGCATTATCAATTGGGGTGTGCGTAAGGTAGGTGCTCACTTTAAGACAGCTTTGGTAGTCCTTGCTGAGAAGGATTCTATTGTGGATCCGAGTGACGAGTTTAGCCTAAAAGAGATTCAGCTTTATCGGGTATTGCGACTGGACCAGAACGGTGAATATTGTGTTCAGATTTATTCTGATCGTACTGGCACCCTGCAAGCTGATAGCGAACCGTATTATCCGACTGATGCAAATGGCGCCAAGTGGAATGAGATACCATTTATCCCGCTTGGATCGGTGGCCAATGATTGGGAGATTGATAATATCCCGCTTGAGTCACTGGCATTGATGAATATCGCGCATTATCACAACTCAGCTGAGTATGAGAACAGTGTGTTCCTCTGTGGCCAGATTCAACCAGTGATGACTGGCCTTGATACCGAGTGGCGCGATTGGCTGCAAGAAAATGGTGTAATGCTAGGCTCTACAACTCCTTTAATGCTTCCAACGGGTGCGACATTCACCTTTGCTCAAGCAGAGGAGCAGATGATTGCCAAAGAGGCAATGGAAGCCAAAGAGAAGCACATGAAGGCTTTGGGGGCAAAACTGCTTGAGGAAAATCAAGTGGTGAAAACTGCAACCGAATCCAACAATGAATCGATGGCGAAATATTCTGTCTTGTCGTTATGTGTGGCGAACCTCAATGAAGCCTCTGAAATTGTGTTGCGCTGGTGTGCCAAGTACTTTGGATCTGGTAAAGCTAAGTTCACGATCAAACAGGACTTTGCTAAAGGTAAGCTTTCACTTGATGCCTTGAAGTTTTATAACGAGCTGGTCCAGCAAGGCAAATTGAGCCGTCAAACCTTCCATGAAATCCGAACAACCGGAAAAGTTCCTGAGATTGATTTTGAGGAAGAAGAACAGCGGATCGAAGCTGAAACAGCTAGTGCTTTACCAGGTGTGAACTATGAATGACCAAATAGCACAGAAAGCAATACTTAATGCTTTAAGCCAACATTCAGCCTATAGCTATCGAGCATCGACCCAAGCTGTAAATGAAGTTTTAAGCCGATTCTACGGACTGTCTAACAAGTTGGTATCCGAGCTAAGGGAATTGCTTGAAAACCTGTCTGACGCTGAAAGAATCGCATTGGCGAGCGGTCAATACACTACTGATCAATTGAAAGAAATCCGAATCCTGCTGAATGACCGATTTAAAGAGATTTCAGTCGAGGTGCCAGAAACCTTCCACCAGTCAGCGGTCAGCATGGCGGTGTATGAAGCATCTTATGTTAGTCAGTTGATGACAGGTGCAGCAGCTTCGGTCAGTGGTGAGCAGCTTTATAAAAAAGCAAAGTCTACTCCATTGGCAGGCGGTCAGCTCATTAATGAAATGTTTGGCTTTGTACTGGATAAGGCGCGAAAGCAGGTTGAATATGCGATTCGTGACGGTATCAATCAGGGGCAGACGAATCAGGAAATCATTACCTGCATTCGTGGCAAGCGAACCAAGGTCGGCAATCAATACGCTTATGTGGGTGGTATCTGGGATGCGACCAAGGTAGAGATTGAGCGTACTGTTCGGACCGCACGAAGTCATGTAGCGAATATCTCATATGACGATACCTGGAAGGCACTTGGATTCACTCATGTGAAATTCGTCAGTACTTTGGACGGGAGAACGTCCAAAACGTGTTCTGTACTAGATCAGTCGGTGTATGAGATTGATAAGCCACATCCGCAACCGCCTTTGCATTATAACTGCCGCAGCGTTCTCATTGGAGTTGATGCTGATGGAAAGCTATCAGGCAAGCGTCCGTTTGTAATGGATGAGCGTAAGGTCAAGGATATTCCAAAAGATGAACGTAAAGACCTGATTGGCCAGTTGGATGCCAATACATCGTTTAAGAAGTTTTTCGACCAGACTGATGAGTTTTTTCAGAAAGAATGGCTCGGTCCAGCACGCTACAAGCTCTACAAAGAAGGTAAGTACAGCATTGATAAGTTTGTCGATCCTCAAGGCGCCATGTACACGCTGGATGAGTTGAAGGCGCTGGATGCAAAGACGTTTAAGGAATTGGGATTATGAAAGACGTTGAATTAAAGCTTATTGAAGGCACCAATCAATTTGTACTTGTAGATGCCGAAACCAAACAAGAGATAGGCATACAGTCAAATGTTAGTGCTGAATGTAGTGTGGATGGGATGACGATTGTGACTGCAACTTTCCAGATACCACCTAAGAAAAAGACACCTGTTATGCGAAGCTCAATTAATCAAAAAGATATTGAGTTGAGCAATCAGCGCAAATAAACCAAATCCAAACCTAGACCCAAACGGGTCTTTTTTTATGCCCGCAGTTTGTGACTGCACAATCGCTCGGAGAGCAAAATGCTGAAGTATGAATTAGAAAATCTCGATGGTGTCGAGGAATCTGTCAAATCACTCTATGAAGAAAAAGACGGTAAATACGTCCTGAAAATCGAAGGTATTCCGCAGCCACAAAATGATGAGGGCCTACGTAAGAAGGTTGATGAGCTGCTTGCTGAAAAGAAAGCGGAACAGCAAAAGCGCAAAGAAGCGGAAGAACAGGCCCGAAAAGAAGCTGAAGAAAATGCCCGCAAAAACGGCAATATCGAAGCCTTGGAAAAGTCATGGAGTGAAAAGCTTGCAGCACGCGAAACCGAGCTGTTAAACGAAAAACAGGCACTTGAAGCACAAGTCTACAAATTAACAGTTGGAAGTAAAGCTACTGAACTGGCAGCGAAACTCGCTGTACCAGGTAGTGATTCCGTTTTGCTTCCACATATCAGCAATCGCCTACAGGTTGAAACTGTAGATGGTGAAATCAAAATCCGTGTTCTTGATTTGCAGGGCAAGCCAAGCGCATTGAGCATTGAAGATTTAGAAAAAGAATTTCGTGCGAATGAGGCATTCAAGCCTTTGATTCGTGCGTCAAACGCATCAGGAAGTGGGGCTTCTGGTGGTCAAGGTGGCGGTGCTACTAAAAAACCACATGAAATGACGACAGCCGAGCGTCAAGAGTGGCAATTACGCGACCCATCAGGGTTCAAGGCTGCTTTAGACAATGGCGAATTTAATAAATAATTTGGAGTATTAATCTTATGGCATCAGTTCGCCTTACAGATATTTATAACCGCGACCTTCTAGCAAGCTACATTGATCGTGATTCCCTTGAAAAAACCGCATTTGCTGATTCAGGTGTATTGGTCACCAATAACGAATTTAGCCAATTATTGAATGCGCGTACTGCAATTCAAGAAGTTCCATACTGGAATGATTTGGATGCGTCTATCGAACCAAACTACAGCAACGACAACCCGGCTGACAAAGCTGTTCCGTTGGCACTGAATACTGGTGTGATGAAAGCCCGCATTGCTCACCTGAACGAAGGCTGGGCGGCTGCAAACCTTGTGAAGGAATTAACCGCACAAGATCCACTTGCCGCAGTAGGTCGCAAACTAAACCGCTACTGGCAACGTCAGGTTCAACGTCGTCTAATTGCATCCGTTTTGGGTGTGTATGCCGACAACGTGGCCAATCATGCAAGCGACATGGTGGTATCAGATGCAGTTGGCACTCTGGATGCTGACATCATCATTGATGCTGGTGCAACTATGGGTGATAGCGATGAGGGCTTGGGCGCTCTAGTGGTTCACTCTAAAAAGTATGCTGATCTTCAAAAGCAAAACTTGATCGAGTTTGTTGAGCATTCAGATGCCAAAACTCAGATTGCTACTTATCAAGGTAAGCGCTTGGTTAAAGATGACGGCATGCCGATGATTTCAGGTCAGTACCTTTCAATCCTTTTGGGTGCTGGTGCGATTGGTTACGGCTTTGGTCAACCAGACAATGCTCAAACTGTTTCTTACAAAGATGAAGAAGCAAACGGTGGTGGTGTAGAAACAATCTGGTCGCGTCGTAAGACATTCATTCACCCGCTCGGCTACAGCTTCACCAGTGCAACTATCACTGGCAACGGTACAGAAGATCCAGCAATTTCTGCATCATGGGCTGACCTTGCTTTAGCTGCAAACTGGACACGTGTCTATGACCGCAAAGCCATTCCATTGGCATTCATTCTAACCAAGTAAGGAGCTAAACATGGCTATTGGTAAAGGCGAAAAGAAAACCCGCTGGGAAGATGTAGTTGCTGGATTTAAAGTTCAGCAGCCTAAAAAGGTATCAGGCAAAGCATCTGGATCATCTACAGGTTCAAGCACACCGCCTAAAGATGATGATGCTGGTAAGAATGGCGGTGGCACTGAAGGTGCTGCAGCTGGAACCGAAACAACCAAGGAATAACTATGAATTACGTCACTATCGATTCAGTCACTCAAAGCCTTGGCCCAGATTGGGCTGGATCGGGTGACGCTAATCTCGCAGTTACTCAGGCGAATGCTTGGCTTCGTGTTAAGCATTTGCGTCAATTTGAAGTAATTCCAGAAGATGTATTACTTGCAGGGGCTTATGCTGCACAGTTAGCCGCTAAAGGTGAGTTATATAAAGACCGTACGGATGGTGTAGTGAAATCCGAACGCGTCAAAGCAGATACCGTAGAGGTTCAGACAGAGTACGTGGCAGGTATGGAGCAGGGCAAAAGCTCGACAATGTTATTCATTGATGACTTGCTGAGTCCGTATCTTTTAAAAGGCTTTGCAATTAATACATTTGTGGTGAAGTGATGAAAGATAAAATCCAAGCCAAGGTTGCGCAAGCATTCAGTACAAAATTGGCCGATGCTGTCGACACCTTCACCTGCACAAAACTGATTTACTCGGGTGAGTTTGATTTTGAAACGCAGACTTATCCCATTGTTGGTGATGAATCATATTCAGGGCGGGGCGTTCTGTTTGGCTCATATCAAAAAGACTTGGTGAAGCCTGCTGATTATCAAGCCGAAGATGCAAAAGCAATTGTTCTGCAGAATGAAGTTACAGGCATTCCGCAGATTGGTGATGTTTGGGCAACCAGTAAAGGTGATTTTAAAGTGGTGAATATTGGGGCTGATCCGACAGATAGTATTTGGACTTGTCAGCTTAGAAAGGTGTAGTTATGGCTTGGGAAGTACACGAAATCCATGATTCAGTTCATGTGATACCTCAAAATGATTTAAAACCACATGATTTCAATCCTGATTGCAAGTGCGGTGTGAGATATGAAGATGGCGCTTATATTCACAACTCATACGATGAGCGCGAATTAACTGAGAATCTGCCGAGGTGTTAAATGGGATGGAAAAACAAACCGACTAATTTTGCGCTTGATGTGGTGAAGAATGCAGATGACCATCTCAAAAAGATTGTAGGCGAAACATTGCAGCAAGTTATTGTGCGCTCGCCTGTCATGGATGGTGAATTTCGGGCATCGCACAAAGTAACGCTTGATAGACCGCAAGGCATGTATGAGAAAGGCTTTGACCTATCGGGTGGTGCAACACTAGCAGAAGGTTTGAAAGTCGCATCTACAGCGAAAATAGGCGGTCTTGTCTATATCCAGACATTGAGTCCATACGGCACACGTTTAGAAAATGGGTGGAGTCAGCAAGCACCCAATGGTGTCTACGCATTGTCCTACCAATCAGTAGCGAGTAAATACAAATGATGACACTTACTCAGGCTGAAACAGCCATTCATCAGGAATTGGTAAGAATTGCCAAACTCGAAAATCTAATCGTTGAAATGGTGAATAAGCCACTAAGTCATGGCATGCCATTTGAGCCACCGAAAAATAAGGCTTGGAGTAAGGCGTTTATTCAATACGCTGATAGCCAGATTGTAGGCATTGGTGATAAGCCATGCATTCGGGATCAAGGCATTATTTCAATTCAATGCTTTGCTCCACTTGGTAGCGGCATGATGATGCTTTCTGAGTTGTGCGACATATGGCGAAAGCATTTACAGTCTTTTAGTGTATCTCATCTCGAAATATACAAAGTTCATGCACCACAAAGCATGGATGAAAAGAACTTCTACGCAAAAATAATCAGAGCTGAGTTCCGAGTGAACTAGAAAAATTGTGCAGTATCAATTGACCTAAATGCCGTTTATATATTATTTTGTCTAAATTGGGAATCACTCAACCCAAAACATAAACCTCGCAATAAGCGGGGTTTTTTATTGACCAAAATTCACCAAATTCAAAACAGGAAAATTGGACAATTAGCCAATTTTTTAACTGAGAAAATGAGCCTTGCAGCGATGCAGGGCTTTTTTTATGCCTGTTTTTAGGCAAACCACTGGCTAGAACGACGGTTCGAAAAGCACGTTTCCATGTTCAACTTGCCTGCCAGTTTCTTTTTCTGAACATGGTCATATAAGAGGAAATCTTATGAACATGATGACAACATTAAATTTACGCGCCATGGTCTCAAATGAAAATGGCGAACCAAAGACAACCAGTTATGCAGTAGCGGAAGCATTCAAAAAACGACACTCTGATGTGCTTCGCTCTATAAAAAATATGAAATGCTCACAGAAATTTCGTGAACGCAATTTTGCGCTTTGCTTTGAAAACAATGACTTGCAGAATGGAAAGCCTAGAAAATTCTATCAAATGACTAAGGATGGCTGGATGTTTCTGGTGATGGGCTTTAATGGCGAGAAAGCAGATGCAGTAAAAGAGCAATTTATTGATGCCTTCAACTGGATGGCAAACCAATTAACCCAAGTTTTTCAATCTAAATGGGCGCGATATAACCATATTGTCGGTTATCGCAATAGTCGGAAGCAGCAAGTTAGCTGTTCGGCTAGAGATATGAATGCGTGGAAACAAGAAAAGCATCCACTTGATGATGAAATAGCGCAACTGGAAAGCGAGTTACAGCCATCGTTGCCATTTTTCCAATCATCTTGATCAGATTTTAAATCTAACCAAAACCACCGCCTACCTGGCGGTTTTTTATTGCCTAAAATTAAGGAGCACATTATGTCATCCAAAGGCACTGATGTAGTTATCTACATTGCAAAAGAAGAGTCACCTAATGTTCTGCCTGCAGTGCCTGTCTGGCATACGTTGCGTCGAAACTCTGACTCACTAAAGAAAACTGTTTCACTTACCGAATCTGATGAAATTGTAGATTCTCGCTTTGATCAAGGCTCAATGGCCACTTCGGGTGAAGCGACTGGCACCATTGAGTATGAACTATCGGCTTTAAGCCAAGATATTCTGCTTGAAGGTGTGGCTGGTAATGTGTTTGTTGATGATGCTTTAACTGGTGTAGCCACTCTTGAAATTGGTGGCATGGAATTAGATACCTTTACCATTGTAAAGCATGATAAAAAACTAAACTTTACTCAGGTGTTCTCAGGTGCTCGTATCGGTGAATTAACCATTCAAGGCGACACCGAAGGCAAAATCACAGGCTCTGCAACAATTAGCGCTACAGGCTATGCAAATCCAGCAGTAAGCCCTGTAACTGCTCCACTTGCTGCACCTGATACACCATTCATGTCATCTATCAATGTGAATACATTCAAGATCAATGGTGTGAGTACGGTGGGCACTGCGTGTGCTGAATCCTTCAGTATTACGATTAATAACAACCTGACAGCTCGCCCATGTTTAGGTAATCAGAGCATCATTCCAAACCGCTACACTGAAGGCAAAGTGAATATTGGTCTTAGTGCGACAGTAGTTTTAACAGAACAGTCCAAAGCCTGGATTCCATATGTTGAATCGCGTGAAACCATGACTGCGGAAATTGGCATTGAAGATACTCAAGGCAATGCTTACGGGTTCCATTTCTCTAAATTGGAACTCGATAATGATGGCATGTCGGACACCAATGCGACCGACGACCACACGCTGGCTCTAGAGTTTAAGCAGGTCAAAGTGGCACCAACCATCACACGTTCAGTTGCGTAAATAGATTTAGAAAAGCAAAAAGCCCGTGACTCGTAATCATGGGCTTTTTTGTGTTCACGACCTTATGGCAGAAGGAAGCAAACCATAGATGAATTATAACCCCAAACATCAAGTAAAGGTATAGGTATAAATATGGCATTTGGTATCGGCACAAGCACAAACACAGCTAAATGGTTTGACTACAAGAAAGACGGTGATAAGCAGCAGCGCATTAAGATTAAAAGCGCTAATAATGAACTTTATCTCGCAAAGAATGAAGAGGCTGGGGTTCTATATCGCGCACAGCCTGACGATGAAAACAAAAAACCATTTCACTTCTTCCAATACAAAGCAGAAGCATTTTTAATTGAAGACTGGCAAGGCTTTGATATTCTTCATATCGGTGAAAATGGAGAACAGGAGTTGAAGCAGGATGTTGCATTTTCTCCTGAAATTGCCGGTGAAATTTTCCTAAATGGCGGCACTCAGGGTGTTGAGTTAATGATTTTTGTCTCAAAAAAGGCCATGGAAATCTCTAAAGAGTTTGAGGTTAACCGGCAGTTAATTTTGGGAAAGTTGCAGAACTCTACCGATACCTCAACCAGTTTGCTGGACTCAGTGACTACCAAATAAAGTTGCGTGAAAAGCAGGGGCATGAATTACCTGATCCGCCTGTATACTCATATACAGCCAATGCTTTAATTGAAGCCTACAACGTCATCTCACGCTCACGTCGATACGAGCAAGGCGCACCGTTGGCATTAAGCATTGCTGACTTAAATGCCTATTGTGAGCAGTATGAGTTACCCGTAGAGCGTTATATTTTCAATGCAGTCATCTTTGATCTGGATAACCGGTTTATTGATGAGGCATATAAGAAGATGAGTAAAAGAAAAGCACCTTAGGGTGCTTTTTTAAACTCATCCAGAATTGGACTTTTGTCTTTATTGTCAGCAATTAGCTCTAATTTCTCTATTAAAAACTTATATTTCTCAACCTCTAAATGTAATTCAGGGGTTGGGTTATTGGTGTATTGATGTTCAAGCTTGTTCAGTACATTACCGTATAGCATGCTTAGAGCAGTGGCAGTCCCAGATAAAAAACCCTTACCGTATTGGGCCTTTTCCTCGTCACTAAAAAAGGCAGACTCAAAACTTTGCTCAAGACGAGCGACCATCTCAGCGCTCTGAGAGCGGTTATTTTCCTCAGCGGATTTCTCAATTTTTTGTTTTAGCTCAGGTGGCACACGCAATCGAACTATAGTGTGATCAGCTTGATTACTCATCTAAAAACCTCAATGCCACAAATTGTGGTAAATATTTCATGATAGGTATTTACATTACCACAAAGTGTGGCTATAGTTATTAAACGCCACAAATTGTGGCATAAATAGGAGGAAATAATGAAAGAAGAATTTGTTTATGTAAAAGGTCGGCTAGACAGCGAACTACATAAAGAACTTAAGCTGATTGCTAAAGAGGATAAAAGATCAATCGTTTATCTTATGAATGAAGCAGTCAAATTATTGGTAGAAAAACACAAGAGTGCGAAAGCATGAAATCAATAGGCACAAAAAAACCTTGCTCCACTACCACATTTCGCAAGGTTCAGTTGCCATCACAGAAGGATGTAAACACATGTCAAATATAACCCATATCACTGAAGCGAATCAAGTTCAGATCAGTGAACACCAATTAGAACGCTTTGTTGATTTTATTAACAATGCTGAAAAAGGCTTTAGCGACCTGCAAACCTTAGTCACTCTGATTATGGAAAAGTCTGAAAAGCACACAACAGCCTACACCTTAGCCTCAATCACTTGGGATCATTTGAATAAATGGGTAGATGAGTGCTGTGAAGAAGTTACCTACTTTGAGCAACATTCACCGAAAGCGGCAAAGTTATTAGCACAGGAGTCAGTGGCATGAATGCAAAATTAAATAACAGAGTGACTGTTGCTGATAAGGTTTTGGATATTGTTGAGTACCAAGGTCAGCGTGTTGTAACTTTCGCAATGGTTGATGAAGTTCATGGTCGCCCAGAAGGCACAGCTAAACGGAATTTTGGTACTAACAAAAAGCACTTAACAGAAGGTGAAGATTACTTTGAAGTAGGTAAGGACGAAATTCGTTCCAACCTTCAAGACGGTGTTTTTTCTAAGTTTGCTTCTAATGGAGTATTGATCACTGAATCAGGTTATCTCATGTTGGTTAAGTCATTTACCGACGACTTAGCTTGGAAGGTACAAAAACAATTAGTGAAGGGTTACTTCAAAGCCAAAGAGCTTATCCAAAACTTTGACCCAATGAAGTCTTTAGCTGATCCGCGCGTTTTGAGAGATTTGCTTCTAGGTTACTCTGAAAGGATTGTGGGTTTAGAGGAAGAAGTTCAGGAAATGAAGCCTTCAGTAGAGGCATATGATCGAATTGCCAAAGCTGATGGAAGTCTATGTCTAACCGATGCAGCTAAAGCTCTGCAAATGCGCCCAAAAGATCTAATTGCCAAGCTTTCATCTGGTAAATGGATTTACAAGCGAGCAGGTAACTCTCACTGGCTAGGCTATCAAGACAAAGTGCAAGCTGGTTATCTGGAACATAAGATAACTGAGGTGACGCGAGGTGATGGCACTACCAAAATTACTGAACAAGTTCGCATCACACCTAAAGGTTTGGCAAAGTTAGCTAAAGATCAAGGCGGCACAGCATGAATGATCTAGATTTTGAGTTGAGCGAAGACATTCTAAGCATGAGCCGTGATGAGTTGCTGGAAGATATTAAATATCGAATTCTGGCAGATCATGAAATGATTCTCCTGCATGCCAAGGAAAGACGAATCTTGGAGCAGGAAAAATTAGAAATGATTACTCTCCTGCAAAGAGGTGATGCAGCTATGGCCCGCGCAATGGATAAAATGCGGGAGTACGATGCTTTAATAAAGCGAGGTACTAAGACCATCCTGATGTGGCGAACCAATTGCTATCTGCTAACAGCTATCTTGGTCATTGTGGCGATAGTCTTGATGATTAAGTAAAAACAACCATCCTTCGGGATGGTTTTTTCATGCTGGAATTAGTATCTTGTGTTAAAAATTCGCAAAAAAAATGTTATGTACGAATTAACACCAGATATTCAAGCACAAATGATTGTAAGGTCGCTCAACTCAAACTTTACGATAGCATTCCCTAAGTCGAAATCTCGCAACTTTCCCGCTGCGCTGAGCCTAGCTAAGCTAGCTGATGAATTTGAGGAAAAGATAGATGGAAAAGCGGTTTACTACATCTCAACTTTCTCGATAAATCAAAAAAATTGTAGCTTATTGATTGCTTTGCTTGATCTGGCGATTGACTGGAAAGGGGTTCATATCTTCTTGGATGGCAAACCATTAAATAGGTCTAGATACTTGGCTGAGATGCTGAGGTGTTACCGCAATTCCTTCAGGGTAAAAGACCACAAGGCATACTGTTTCGAGATAAAAGAAGACCTAGGGTCGCCCAACTATGGATCAATGATTTTTGAGTTAAGAATAATTAACGAGAATGACACTCTCTTGAGTAAAGAAAGTGATAAAAAGCCTACGCAATGGATTTATCCATGCAAGCAACTCTCTGGCGCAGCTCGTTTTTTAAATAAGTGCCACCCCGCATCACTTCAGGATCAACTCCAAGCTAAAGCAGTTGAGGTTAGCTGTGATCTTTGTCCAAATTTTAATGCCTATGACCTTCAAGAGCTGGATTAATGTGCTCACATTTCTTTTTTGAGAGAAACTTAGTATCTTATCCCTGATAATTCTTAAAATCGGGGAATAACATGGCGCTTAAACCATGTAAGGAATGCGGAAACCAGATAAGCGATAAAGCTGAAAATTGTCCGCAATGTGGCGCAAAACAACCAAAGAAAACATCATTATTCACTAAAATAGTGCTTGGCTTTATTATCTTTACGGTGATTATGATAATAGTTAGTGTGAATTCTGACACACCTCCATCCGAGCCGAGCGCAGAAACTCAGAAGATGATGCAACAAGCGCAAATTCAAACAGCTTTATCTGGGATACTTAAAGATCCAGAGTCTGCCAAATATGAGTTTGTAAGCGCACAATGTGGTCAAGTTAACTCTAAAAATAGTTTTGGTGGCTATGCCGGTGCAAAACGTTTTTTAAGTGATGGTGATAACGTTTACCTTGAAGACTACAACGCATCCAAATCTGAATTTAATGATTTATGGAAAAAGCACTGCCCATAGATTAAGCCCTTAAATATAACCCCGCAAAAGCGGGGTTTTTTATTGCCCGCAGGAAAACAAAATGGCTCAAGAATCCAAATTACTCATCACAGTTGATTCCAGAAAAGCAAAAACTGAACTGGATTCGGTTGATAAGTCACTTAAGAATGTTGAAACGCAGGGGGATAAGACAGCCAAGAAATCAAAAGACCTTGGTGTGGCCTTTAAACAGGCTGGAGATTCAGCTAAATCAGCTAAAGATGGAGTCTCTAGTTTCGATGGGTCGCTTGGCGGTCTTACTAAAACTCTAGGATCAAGCAGTGCATTGCTTTCAGGTGCGGCTATTGGTATTGCTTCTATTGCAGGTGCAGCAGTAGGTTCGCTTGGCGCTTTAACTGGAATGGCATTAGCATATTCCAATAATGCAAAAGAGATTCAAAACCTTGCCACTGTAGCTGATATGGGGGTAGTAGAATTTCAGCGCATGGCTGTAGCTGCTCAACAGGTTGGTATAACACAAGAGCAACTATCAGACCAAATCAAAGATTTTAATGAAAAGCTTGGGGAGTTTGTTTTAACTGGTAAGGGTGAAGCTACAGACGCATTCGAACTGCTACAAAAGCATTCCAAAATGTCAGGCGAAGAAATTAAAAAGTTTGCCCTTGAAATGCAAAAGGCATCCGGTGGCGATGCCATGCAGATGTATGTAAATAAGCTTGAAGAGGCAGGTGTTTCACAAGAGCAAATGTCATTTTTGACTGAGAATATGGCAAATGACTTCACTAAACTTTTGCCAATATTTGCTGACAATGGTGCTGCAATTGAAGAATGGGGCAATGCTGCTGAGCGCGCTGGCTTTATTATCACGGAACAGGGTATTGAGACGGCTATTGATTTTTCAGCCCAAGCGCGGCTGCTAGAGCTTCAATTAAAGGGCATGAGCAACACCATGCTTGCTGCTGTTGTTCCCGCCCTAGTTGATATCGCTGATGCCTTCTTTCAGGATTCGGAGCAAGGCAGCACCTTCGCCCAAGTTGGAGATACTCTGGCTGTAACCCTAAAAGTATTGGCCTCTACCGCTATTGTGGTAGGCAATGCCTTCTATTTGGTTGGTGATGCCATTGGGGCTGGTGCGGCGGCTATGATGCGCTTCCTTAGTGGTGATTTTGCTGGTGCAGCGCAAATTGTTAAGGATAACTATACCAATGCTGTTGATTCGGTTGCCAACTCAATGGAAAAAATCGACAAGATTTTTACTGGAAAAACAGCTAACAATGTAAAAAACCTGAAAGTTCCACCTCCAAAAGACACCCCTAGAAAAGGCATCACCACTGGCCTTGATGACTTTACAGCAGGTGAAAAGGAAAAAACCAAGAAGGCCAAATCAGAAGGCGACAAGCGAAAACGTGAAGCTGAGCGTTTAGCTAAAGAAATCGCTCGAATTGAATATGAATATGCTACTGCCGATCAGCAGCGACGAATGAAGCTGAATGATGAAATCGAGTATCTTCAGGAAAAAGGCATGTCTAAATATATAGATGATGCCCAAGACCGATACAATCAGGAAGAAAAACTGATTCAGATGAAGTTCGAATTTGAATTGGCTGAACACCTGATGACTGAAGAGCAGAAGCTTCGGTTCTCGATGAATATTAGAGAACAGGAAATCAAGGCAGATCATGACTTAACAAAGGAGCAAAAAGCCCTTAAGAAAAGCTCGCTGGATGAGCAGTTTAAGCAGGAATTGGAACTGATTAAGCTCACCCAGGAGCAGCGAATCTTTGCAGCCAATGAATTCCAATATGCTGAAATAGACAGGATTAAAAAGCGCTATGAACTAGAGCGCAGAGAAATTGATCGAAATCGAAAACTATCAAGCGATGAGCGCCATGAGCTAATGGTTGCCTCTTATATGCGTGAAGGCCAAGACACTGCTTATGCCCAGCAAGGAGCAGCTCAAAACTTCTTGGGTGCTATTGGAGTGGACTACAGTGCAGAAGCAGCACTTCAAAATCGAATGAATGCAATCATTGAGTATCGGGAGTGGTTCACCATGTCCGAGGCTCAATTTACGGCTGAAACACTTGCTGCACAGTCGCAGTTTGAAAGGGATAAGCAGGATTTAGCTTTATCATCTTTAAATGTGCTTCTATCAGCAACATCCTCAACATGGTCAAATATGACTCAACTCGTTAAGGATGGCGCAGGTGAGCAATCAGGTGCTTATAAGGCTATGTTTGCTATGCAGCAAGCCTTTGCGATGACTTCTGCAACTGTAAGTGCTTTTCTGGCCTACAACCAAGTATTGGCAAGTCCATGGAATACAGACCTGATTAGCAAGTCTACAGCAGCAAATATTGTGCTTGGCATGGGTATGGCAGGCGTTGGGGCTATTGCAGCCCAAACCATTGCAGGCTTTGCTGAAGGAGGGTTCACTGGTTATGGCGGTAAATATGAACCGGCAGGTATCGTTCATAAGTGGGAAGGTGTTCTTACTAAAGAAGAGATGATGGCCATTGGTGGTCCACAAGGTTTCGAAGGGCTAAGAAAATCTATTAAAGATGGTAGTTATGCGAATGGTGGTATAGCAGGTATTAATGCTGCTAGAGATACCCATCGTATTGGTATGGGCACTGTGAATGCGATTAATTCGGGTAGCTCTGGTGGAAAAGCTGTCATTCAACCTAAAGTGGTTATCAATAATTACTCTTCTGAGAAAGTTGAAACTTCGACAAATCAGGATGGTGAATTAATGGTCACTATTGGTAAGATGGTTAATTCTATGGTTGATCAAAAAGTCGACCAAAGATTTTTGAAAGCTAGGCGACAAGGTGGGGAGCTTTATGGGATTAAATAAGCGGGAAGTAAAAAGCATGCAAAAGAAAGTGACATTTAAAAGCAAAGATGGGGTGGCTAAGGAGTTTATTGCAAGCATTACCGAGATTGATGCAACCCCGATAGAAGCCACAACAAGTCAATATCTTTATGCGGTAAAAAGTGTGGAGATTAATAATCAAACAGTAGGGCTGGATATGGATGATGGTTTCACAGACCCGATCTCCGGTCAGTATTTCATTGCACCTGATTTAAATTAAAAAAATAGATTAAACAAAACCTCCTTCGGGAGGTTTTTTCTTGGACGCAATTTATGAGCAACGAAAAATTTACTTTCCCATGCGATCTAGAAGGCAGCTCGGATACTCAAAACTTCAATGTGTTATCTAGCAGATTCGGTGATGGGTATGAGCAAAGCATCTCGGTTGGCATCAACAACCGAAAAGGCGAATGGGCCTATCAAAGAACTGGCTACAAGGATGAGATTATCGCAATTAAAGCCTTCTTTGATCGCCACAAGGGTGCTGACTCATTTTTATGGGATTCTCCTTTGGATGGCGAGGTGAGAGTTAAGACCAGCACTTCATACCAAGCAAGACAGGTGGGTGGCATGGTCTGGTCAATCTCGACTACATTCACCCAAGACTTTAAACCTTAACTTCAATCAATTTTATGCCCTCAATCGAGGGCTTTTTTGTGGGCGTAAATTATGGCTAAGCAAACAATCAATCAAGGCACAGCACCTACAGGTGCAGGTGGTGACACGTTCCGCTCGGGTTCGGAAAAACTACAGGCGAATGATGATGAGCTTTATGCTCAGTTGGGCGCGACTACTCAAGGAGTGTTGCCTGCTGCACTTCCAGTCAATAAGGGTGGGACGGGTGCTACGACAGCAGCAGCAGCAAGAAGTAATTTAGGTTTGGGTGCTATAGCCACCTCAAACATGAATGTATCGAAAGGAGAAGGTACAGGGTTGGATTTAGACACCCTAACTGAAAATCAATTTGTTATGTCTAAAGGAATAACTTCCTCAGTTCGTCCTTTGCCCGAAGCCGGTTTGGCGTGGGGTTATGTATTAAGTGTTTCGTCAGGCGGTAGTACGAGCGCAGATCGCGTACTTCAAATAATTGGTCATGACACAAGTAAAGATTTGTATTTTAGAAAAGGTCAATACACCACATCAAGTGTTTTGCCGTGGTACAAATTCTTGCACTCAGGGAATACCACCTCGGATAGTAATGGTTTTGTGAAAAATGCCTCACCTATCGTTCAACTTTTCGCTGATAAAATTAAACTCAACGATGAAGCGCAACAGCAGAATATTGAGTTTGAAAAGTTAGGTGTGGGTGATTATTTAATCAAAGGCTCATCAGGTTTCGCGCAAGAGGGTTGGTATATTGAAACTCCAAAAGACGCAAACGGTAATGTGTTAGTCGCAGTGGTCTATGAGCAACTTGAAAATGGCGACATTACTGTTAAGACGTATGACTACATGCTCAATAAGAAAGGGCGAATTGTAGCTGACACTGAAACGCCTGTAGACATCCCTGAAACACGTTGGATTGACTTGCGACTGCAAGAGTTGCCACCAGTTGAGTATGAGATGTCGACGTCAAAAACACCCGCAGATTTTCAGCCGACTGGCATTGCTCAAGCAGTTTCGGAGATGATGAATGGCACTGAACAGTGATTTTCAAAAACTCTATGTAGATGGCCTAATTACCCTGTTTGAACTCGATGCTCGTACTTTAGGTGCGGGCATTTTACGTTTTCACGGCCATATTTCTTATGAGGACTGGGAGCGCATTTACAGCTATATCGGCTCAAGTTCATTGCTTGGTGATGAGGCTCAATTAATTGGTGAAGTGTTTGAAAGCGCCGAATCAAAAACATGGTATCGCAACATCATCTGGCAGGGCCAGACATTCGAGCCAATGGCGCTTGAAGTGTCAGGTCTTGAGATGCGTTCAGACGGTAAAGCATCTGCACCAACATTCAGCATGGCGAATAATATTAGTGGCATTCAAAACGCAGTTTCTGCTCTTTGCTTGCAGTTTAGTGATTTTGCAGGCGCAAAGCTTAAAGTCATTACCACACTTGCCAAGTATCTTGATGCTGAAAACTTTAGTGCGGGCAATGCATCCGCTTCAAATGAAGCTAAGGAGCAGCTTTGGTACATTGAGCAAAAGACTTCCGAAAACGCCAATGCTGTAACATTTGAACTTTCAAACCCGATTGATTTCGAAGGCTTGAAGATACCAGTTCGGCAGATTTCCAATTACTGCGCATGGGAATATCGCAGTGAACAATGCGGCTATACAGGCGCAGCTATGTTTACGGACAGAGATGAACCTACTGATAACCCCGCTCTGGATAAATGCTCAAAGAGAACTAGGGGTTGTGAGTGCCATTTCGGCAAAGGCAATGTCCTGCGCATTGGTGCTTTTCCTGCCAGTTCATTATTTTAGGTGGTGTATGAAACTAACCACAAAACTTAAAAAAGCAATTCAGGCACATGCTGCTGAAGTTTACCCAGATGAATGCTGCGGTGTGATTGTAGATAAAAATTACATCCCGTGCCGCAATATTTCAGACAATAAAGATCAGTTTGAAATTCATCACGAGGATTTAGCCAGAGCTGAAGATCTGGGCGAGATTCAAGCCTATGTGCATTCACACCCCAATGCTTCTGCACGCGCATCTGAAATTGATTTAATTCAAATTGAGCTGCATGAAAAGCCATGGGTCATCTGTGCTTATCCTGATATTGAATTTCAGGTCTATGATCCATGCGGCTACAAAGCGCCTTTAGTCGGCCGCAACTACATTCACGGCATTCAAGACTGCTTTGCCATTGTTCGTGATTTCTACAAACGCGAGTTGGATATTTATATTCCAGACTATGAGCGTCAAGACTTGTGGTGGGAGTCTAAGGACAGCCCATCTCTCTATCTGGATAATTTCCAAAAGGAGGGCTTTATTGAGGTAGATCAGCCGCAGTATGGTGATGTCTTGTTGTGTCGAGTCGGACGCACTGAGCATGTGAATCATGCGCTGATCTGGTTGGGTGATAATGGCATGCTGAAATCCGAAAAAACAGAGCCTTGCATTGGTTCGGCTTTGATTCTACATCACCCGTATGGCCGTAAATCTGTGCGTGAAATCTTTGGTCCACAGTGGCAAGAACGAGTAGCAAAGGTGGTTCGATATGCTCAAAACAATTAAGTTGTACGGCATTCTAGCCAAGCGTTTCGGTAAAGAATTTCGGCTCGATGTGGAAAATACCCGTGAAGCGATGAGAGCTTTATCAGTTCAGGTGCCGGGCTTTGAGTACTTCATGCTGCATGCGCATGAACAAGGTTTAGAGTTTGCGGTTTTTCAGGATAAGCAAAATATCTCTGAAACCGAACTCGACATGAGCACCAGTGCTAAAGTGATTAAGGTTGTTCCGAAAGTAAAAGGTGCGGGTGGTGTGGTTCAAACCATTGTTGGTGCTGTATTGGTTGTAGCGGGTATTGTTGTTGGTGCAACACTTGGCTGGACAGGTGTGGCGGGTGCAGCTGCAGTTGGCTTAATTGGTGCTGGTGCCGGCATGATGGTCGGTGGTATTGCAATGATGCTAATGCCTAAGATTGAAAACCAAGACCAAAACCAAGACGGAAACAAGGCCAATAAAGGCTTTGGTGGTGCGGTTACAACCATTGCACAAGGCAATCCAGTGCCAGTGCTTTATGGTCAGCGCGAAGTTGGTGGATTTATCGCAAGTGCCGGACAGTATCCCGAAGACTTGATGTAAATAACAGGAATATACAGGCGCATACAGCGCCTTTTTTATTGTCTGAGGATAAGTATGAATGCAGTAATTAAAGGCGCAAAAGCAGGTGAGGGTAAGGCAAGAAAAGCGGTCATTGCACCTGACTCAGCTCAGTCGAAAACCTATATAAAAATTCTATATGGCTTGTCTGAGGGAGAAGTGGAAGGTTTAGCCAACGGCTTGCAGTCAGTTTATCTGGAAGAAACACCGCTACAGAATCCGGCTGGTGGTTGGAACTTTGAGGATGTTCAGGCTGACTTTCGCCACGGTACCAATGATCAGGCTCACATCGAAGGCTTTCCGGATATCTCATCTGAAACTGCAATCAATGTTGAATTAAAGTCTGATACGCCTTGGGTTCGCTCACTTACCAATACTGATCTGGATGCAATCCGTTTGCGCTTTAAGTGGGGGCCATTGCGTCAGCAGAATGCTGATAATGGCGATGTAAAAGGCATCGTCATTCAGTATGCGATTGATCTACAAACTGATGGTGGCACATGGACTGAAGTTCTAAATACTCAAATCGCTGATAAAACTTCGGCAAATTATGAGCGTTCACATCGAATTGATTTACCAAAGGCAGATACAGGCTGGACAGTTCGTGTGCGTCGAATCACACCTAACTCAACATCTGAATACATCAGTGACAAGATGTATGTGGATGCATTGACTGAGGTAATCGATCTAAAACTCAGTTATCCGAATACCGCTTTGCTTGGCCTTCAATATGATGCCGAAACCTTTTCTAATGTGGCAAAAGTCGCGGTTGATTTAAAAGGTATCAAGCTTCAGGTTCCATCAAATTATGATCCGGTTGCACGCACTTATGCCGGGATGTGGGACGGCACTTTTAAGCGCGCCTATACCAATAATCCAGCCTGGATCTATTACGATATCTGCACCGCAAAACGCTATGCTCTGGGTGATCGATTAACGTCTACAATGTTGGATAAATGGTCTTTATATCGCCTTGCACAGTATTGCGACCAGATGGTGGATGATGGCAAAGGCGGAAAAGAGCCACGTTTTACCTGCAACGTCTATCTACAATCCACAGAAGATGCTTATACCATTTTGAGCAAGTTGGCAGGTGTATTCCGTGCAATCTCTTATTGGGATGGCAATTCAATTGTCTGTGATGCTGATATTCCGCAAGATACATACTTCACTTATACCCGCGCCAATGTCATTGATGGGAATTTTGAGTATGTTGGTAGTAGAGCAAAAGACCGTCACACTGTAGCGAAAGTAGCTTGGGATAATCCTGCAAATCACTACAAGACCGAATATGTTTATGTGCGTGATGAGAAAGCAATCGCCAGTCCGCTTGGTGTGCGTATCGTTGAGATTGATGCATGGGGTTGTACGAGTGAGGGGCAAGCGCAACGTGCAGGTCTTTGGGCGTTAAAGTCTGAGCAACTGGAAACTCGCACTGTATCTTTTAAAGTCGGTCTTGATGGTTATATCCCACAACCAGGTAAAGTGATTGAAATCGCAGACGAGCTTTTTGCAGGCCGTGCCAATGGTGGTCGTATTTCTGCTGTGAGTGCCGACCGTAAAATTATCACTTTAGATCGTGACGATGTGGTGTGCCGTGCGGGTGATCGACTGGTTGTAAACGGTGAAAACGGAAAAGCACAAGCTCGAATCGTATCGTCCGTAAGTGGTCGCAATATCACAGTTACAGTGGCGTTTGACTCTGTTGCAGCGGAAAATGTCTGGGTCGTTGATGCGCAAGATTTGAAAACCATGAAGTTTCGCGTCATGAGTATTACTCAAGACGACAAGCATCAGTTTTCAATCACTGGCTTGCAATATGAATCAGCCAAATATAATGCAATCGATTTCGGTGCTTTTATTGATGAGCGTCCAATTTCCATCATTAATCCAACAATTCAGGCACCCGTAGAGTCTGTATCAATCACTTCTGAAACTATGGTGCAGCAAGGCTTATCCATTGAAACTATGGCTATCTCATGGCCTCAAGCTCAAGGCGCAACCAAGTATCAGGTGGAATGGCGCAAGGATGATGGCACCTGGATTAAGTTGCCGATTACGGGTAGCAATTCTATTGAAGTGCAGGGCATTTATGCGGGTAATTACGAAGCGCGTGTGACAGCAATTTCAGCCTTTGATATTGCTTCCTTGCCAACGTATTCCATACTGACTGCACTGACTGGAAAACAAGGCTTGCCGCCTGCTTTAGCCAACATTGCAGCGACAGGCATCTTGTTTGGTTATCGCTTAGATTGGAATTTTCCTGCGGTTGGTGCGCTTGATACTGCTTATACGGAAATTGAAATTTCAAGCACAGCAAATGGTGCTAATGCAGCAACGCTTGGCTTATTTGCTTATCCAACAACTGTGCATGAAATTCAAGGCATGCAGCCGAATTTAACCCGCTGGTTCCGTGGTCGTTTGATTGACCGGATCGGAAACATTGGTCCATGGTCTGCACGTGTTAGTGCTACAACATCTGCGGATGCGTCAGCTGTACTCGATATTTTATCGAGGAAAATTACTGAGACTCAACTTCATCAAGACTTGCAAACCAAGATTGATAAGATCGACACGATTGCAGGCCTTGATGGTGATATTGGCAATTTAATCGATAATATTACTGCGGTACAAACTCAGGCAGATCAGCTAAATACTGCATTAAATCAGGAAACCCGTCAACGCATCTCGGCAGTGCAGGATCTGGATGATGGTTTAACGCAAGAGATTGAGGATCGCCAGACTGGTGATACTGCTAACCTGAACGCTTTGAATAACTACAAGAGCAGCAATGATCAGGCACTTGCAAATGTTCAGCAACAGGTAAACACAGCGGTAACCGCGACATCTGCAAATACACAAGCGGTTCAGGCGCTGGATAGCCGTGTAACTACAGCAGAGGGCAATGCAAATACTGCAAAAACCAATGCAGCTACCGCATTAACCAAGGCTGAAACCGCAACGACTCAGGCTGGATCAGCAGCAAGTCTAGCCAGTCAGGCCAGTGCAATTGCAAATCAGGCAGCCGATACAGCAGACACAGCAAATCAAACCGCTGCAACTGCCTTATCTACTGCGAATGTTGCTGCAACTCAATCGGGTGCCAATGCAACACGACTTGATGCGATTACATTGGAGTTAGGTGATAAGGCAACCACAGGTGCTCTATCGCAAACCAATGCCAAGGTTGCTGAGCATGAAGGGAAAATCAGCGCCAACACCACAAAGATTGATGGCGTATATGCACAGGTTAATCCGAAGTTAATTGGCTCAACTGAAGACCTGATTGGCTCAACCGAAGGCTTTGCGGGTGTCTGGTCTATTCAATCAGCATTGATTGAAGGTGATATGGCTCAGGCACAAAGAACCGATCAAGTTCTTGCAACGATTAGCGGAAATGATGCTTTATACAAGCAACAAATCAAAGCGAATGCTGATGCTGTTTCTGCAAACGTGAAAGCAACCACCACGCTTCAATCAACAGTTGGCCAAAACACCGCATCAATTCAGGAGGTCAGCCAGTCAGTAAATGGTCTTTATGCCCAGAAGTACATCAAACTCGACGTAAATGGAAAGGTCGCAGGTTGGGGCGGTGCTAACGATGGCAAAGAATCTAATTTCATTTTGAACTTTGATTCATTTGCGATTGGTTCTGGCAATAGCACAGGCTATTACCCATTTATATTCCGCAATACGCCATTCACTGATCCGGTGACGGGCACAGTGTTTCCTGTGTCCGCTTACTTAAAATCAGCAATGATGGACTATCAGTCTGTCAAAACTTCGCATATTGAAGATTTGGCAGTTAAGACTGCAAAGATTGATGATTTGGCGGTGACGACTGCGAAGATTGGTGATCTTCAGGTTGATACGCTTAAGATTAAAGACAATGCTGTTACGGTGCCGGTTGGTATTTTAATGCCAAGGCGCACGGCAAGCCCAACAAACTCAACAGCAAGCTCAAGTCAAGAGGCAAATATAGATGCAGTTGCTGCCGCTATAGGTGATCTTGCATCAATTAGTGTAACTCGGTCTGGCGGGAAGGTCAGGGTTGACGCAGGGGTTGTTGTCTCGGACATACGTGTCGGGGCTTATCCAGCGAACAATAATGATGGTGATTTTATTTATTTGTCGCTTGTATTGCTTAGAAATGGGGAGGTTGTTGCTAGGTATAAGTTTACAGAAGCGGCAATTGCATTATCAACTAAGACGTTTGACGGGTCGTATGTTATGCCTCCCTACATAGATAGTGCTGGGACAGGGCTAACAACGTATACATTGCGGATTGGATTTGCTATTGAAAAGGTAGGTGCGGTTGCCAATGTGCTGACCCCTCCAGTCTCTAGAACATCATATATTCAGTCCGCCTCACTTGCGCTTTTAGAGCTAAAGAAATGACCACTATTATTACACGGTATGGCAAACCCTTATTTAGCATACACGGGGATGCTGAAACTATTAAATTAAACACACCTGAAGATTGTGTGGCGGTTGACGACCCTCCATCTGCAAACATGCAGTACAAAGATAGTGAATGGATGGACCTGCCACCCAAACCATCAGATTTTTATCAATTTAACTATGAAGTAGGGGAGTGGATCGACCCCCGCACCATCGACGAAATCAAAGCCCAGAAATGGGCCGAGATTAAATCTGGGCGAGACAGTCTTGAGTTTAGCGGTTTTGAATTTGAGGGTAATATTTACGACTCAGATCAGGTTTCTCAAGGTCGAATTATGGGCGCGGCTGCTGCCGGGATAGATCAAGTCTGGACTTTAGCTGACAACACTACAGTTGAGTTAAGCGCATCACAGTTGCAGCAACTCTATGCCGCATTGCAAGCGCATATTGCAAACGCTCATGAACGTGGGCGTATCGCAAGGCAGTTAATCCATGAAGCCGAAACCAAAGAGCAGGTTGAAGCAATTAATTTATAGCACCTCCGGGTGCTTTTTTATTACCAAAATTTAGGGGGCGCAATGTCAAATGACTATTCATCTGACCCACCAGTAGCAACAGCAGGGCAGCTTCTTGCCATCTCAGACAAGATTAATGACATATCTAAAAGTATGGATAAGTTAGCTGAAATGCCCCAAAAGCTCGACCGTATGAATATGCAGTTAGAGCAACTCAATAAAGAGCATCAGCAGACCCGTAATGACTTAAATCAGACTCGGGACAATCTGCAAGATGATCTGGATCGAGCCAAGTCAAACTTTAAAAGCGAGATTAAGCAGGTTCGAAATGAGATCGATCCGAAGTTTAAAGAGATGGATATGCAGATCAGGGTGCTACATGAAAGCAAAACAAAGATTGATAACACCACAAGCCTTGTACGCTTTGGTGGCATTTTCTTAGCTGGCTTGTTTGTTGTTGCCTGGAATACGCAGACGAGCAAAACAGACACGGTAAACACTCAAGCCATGACCAACAGCCAATCCATCCAAGTTCTTGAAAAACAATCCGACCAACTTTTAAGAACAGTTGAAGAAATCCGCAACAAACTTTATGAACGAAATATGAGAGAGGAAAAATGAAATTCATCCCCGAAAATGTCTGGAAATATTTATCTGTAAAGCTCCCAATTATCGGAGCTTTTTTATTGGGTGTGCTGCCTGTTTTAATTCAGGAAGGCATCAATACGCAGCTTATCCCTGCTGAATACCATGCTATTTTGCTTTCTGTAGTTTTACCGGCACTAGCATACGTTGGCCGTAAGATTGCGCAGCCTAAAGTTAAGGGTGGTCCATAATGAAACACATTTTTGATTTCTTGCGAAAGATTAGTGGCGGCAAACTCACCCAGAAGCAGGTTGATGCTGCAGATAATCTGATTGCAACTGCCTATGACGATCTGAACGATGTATTAGGTATCGCCACAGATGAAATGCATGTGAGTCCAAGTGGAGTCGATTTGATCTGCAATTTTGAAGGTCTGCGACTGAAAGCCTATGATGATGGCGTAGGTGTATGGACTATTGGTTTCGGCACCACAAAATACCCAAATGGTATTCGTGTCAAAAAAGGGGATACCTGCACACTGGATCAAGCCAAAGCTTATATGCAGAACGATCTGAAATCATTTGAGCAGACTGTAAATAATACGGTCAAAGTTCCACTCAATCAGAATCAGTTCGATGCTTTAGTTTCACTGGCCTACAACATTGGATCAACTGCATTCAAAAATTCCACTTTGGTCAAACGATTGAATGAAGGAAATTATAAAGCTGCAGCCAATCAGTTTGATGTATGGGTGAATGCCGGTGGCAAGCGCATGCAAGGTCTGGTCAATCGCCGGGCTGCTGAAAAGGCCTTATTCTTAAAATGAAGTTATTTGCTTTATTGCTGTGCCTCCTCTTATCGGGTTGCACAGCTCATTCGATTACGACGAATGTGAATGTGGGGATATGTGTGAAGGCTCTTTAAGTGAGGGCTTTTTTATTTAAATAAATCATCATTATTGCGGATGTGTAAAGATTCTCAGATATAATTGCATAGCTCATTCAATGGTGATTAATGCAAATTTAGGAAGATATTTGAATACCCTATATCGCCTAATCTAGATCTATCAATTCACAATACTCTCTTAACTCTGGAATTCTCAATATTTGGGGTGTTAGTTTTGTATGGTCAGGAACGTTCCATATTGCTCTAATTTCATTTTGATAGGAAAAACTTTCGTCTTTGAATAACATTGGATTTTGGCCATAATTAATATGATTCCATTCTTCTTCTTTTGTCATATATTTTATTTTGTCAAAATAAACCAATTTTGCATTGTGTGTTTGTTTTAACTTGGTACTGATTAATTTTATAAATTTATCTGGATGCGTGATAACCACCCCAGCATCATATTTAAATTTCTCTAAAACAAGAGGCGTATGCTCAAATGAGGCACAAAATACTAAGTGGTTATTGCTTGAAACCTCTTTAGTAAACATGGGGGAATCACCCTCCATAATTAGAACCCCCTCTCCGAAGAGTCTCCCTCCAAGATAATTATTCAAAATTCTGTGAGTCGCAGGGTCTCTGGATGCTAAATCTAACCTCTTTACACTCACATTTACATTTTTAAGACCTTCCTTGTTATCTTGAATCCCTTCTTCATATTTGCTATCCCTATACTCATGTAGCGTTCCTATCCTAATAATCCCTTTATTAAGGAGCTTATCAATATGAGCTTTTTTCGAATATTTAAACATTTCTTTTAATTTCCCCCTTAAGGTATATCTTATACTTTATGCCAAACTCTGCTCAGAATCTTTCCTGAAAAACTTCTTTTTCATACTATATGCATTATGTAGAAGTAGGTTTATATTTTTAGAAGAACAAATGCTTTCTGAACTCATGTAAAATAGATGATATAATCAGCACTAACAAGTAGTTGTTGCTTGTGGATAACTTCTTAATTACGCCAGTTTTTCGCCCATTAATCATAAGTATTTGTTTTTAGACAATAAAAAGCCCCATGGTTAGGGGCTAGTCGTATATAGGTCAAGCCCATATACTGTAAGAGGCTCATCTCAAACTGCGTGTATTAGAACACAGCAGCCTGAAAATAACCATCTAAATCTGATTTAAACAGCCAATTGCTGTTCAATCACCGGCCATAAATTCTGATGCGACTTTTTAAACATCAGCATATGACCAATGTTTTTATACGCATAACTTTTAGGTCTAAGTTCAATTATCTGGGTTTTTGCGTTTGGATATAAACGTAGTAAATCTTTCACATTGGCTTCGGTGGCAATTTCATCATCCGATGACCAGATTGAGGTAATCGGGCAGGTGACTTGAGCATGATAATCATGGGATGGTGCAATATTTTTACCAATCGCGTTGATTACATAACCCGGTTTACTACAGAACTGCGCCCATTCGCGAGCTACATCTTTCGGCAGGTTTTCACCCATACCAATCGCTTGAGTCGGGCCATAGCCTTTAGTGAAGCGTGCCAGTGGGAAAATGACATTAAACATCACTGGCGCAAGTAACTTGGTTTTGCCTTTGAGTCCTTTCACATGTCCGGTAGAGCCAGAGACAGCCACCACTTTTGCGACTTTATGATGATTTGGTACGATTCCTAAAAGCTGACCACCGGCACTATGTCCAAGTAGTATCACTTTTTCTGCATTAGTACGCGTTGATAAAGCATCTATTGCGGCCGGTATATCCAGTTGACCCCATTGCACAATACTGGCTTTTGAATTTTTCAACGGGCCATGTAGTGAATCACCAATCCCCCGGAAATCAAAGACCATAACCGCATAGCCTTGCGCTTGTAACCACACACAAAACTGATGATAAAACTGTTTAGTAATGCCAGTTGCCGGGCAGACTAATACTGGAAGTTTGTCAGTTTCAGAAATAGCTGCATAAAAACGTGCACTTAAGCGATAGCCATCTTGGCACTGGAGAGTCAATGTTTCAAATTCAGACATACGTTACACTATGATTTTTATCATCCCATGAAGCTTTTACTGTATAGATTTTTAGCAGGGTAGGTCGGGGAAAACATGACTTTAAAGTCAGTCAAATAATAAACATGGAATGATCTTATGCAGCTAATGGAACTTGAGCTGGCCGTTAAAATCGGCATTATTTTTAGTGGAATCTTCTTGTGGATCGGGATGTTGACCGGTGTCTGGAAATATTGGCAGATTCGTCAATCGCCTCAGTCACGTGCACATTATTATGTCGATATTGCCCATCGTAGCAGCCTGCTTTATGCACCTGCGACCTTAATTCTGGCAGTATTGGCCTATTGTTCAGTATTGCCGAGTAGGGTGAATCTGATTTGCGTACTCATTAATATAATATTTTTCAGCTTCTCGATTGCCGCTTATATGTTGCATGGTTTCCTGCAAGATACGACGAATCAGTTTAAACAGCCGCATCAACTGGGTAAATTTCATTTGCCTGGAAGTTTAATGACTTTCGCCATGCTGGGTTTAATTGTTGCAGAATTGGGCGGGACAGGGATTTTGCTCTATGGAGCATTTGCGGGATTATTTTAATCTTCTTTTTATAGTTATTCTGAAAGGATGCTGGAATGATTGAAAATTAAAACACTTTTTTCACCAGATGGATGACTGGCCATATCATCCATCTGGGCTAATTTAAAATTTGATTATCGGTATTTCTGGTCTATGGCAGCCCATAGGAAAAATGCAGCTGAGACAATCAGTGCATAGCCAAAGTATTCAAGTTTTAAATTACCTTGAATTAAGCAATGAACGGTTAAAGTCAGCATGAGTGCAAAAGTGGTGCATATAAATGTCACCAGATTGGTGTTGTTGGCTTTAAGAGCGTCAATGAAGACTTGCTTGTTGAAATGTAATGATAACATCTCCATCCCTCCCATTTATTTATGTTATTGAAGATTAAAGCAGATTTAATCAGTCAGAATTGAATATATAGTTGTACTGTTTAATTTGGGCCTTTGCAACTGCCGTGGCAGGCTTTTACAGTCAAAATGGCCATCTTTAGTCGTATAACTACATAATCACTTGATTAGGCAAGAATTATATTTTCAGATTTCACCTCCAGTTAATTTTGGAAATAAGATGTAGTCATCATTTAATTAATGCGACCAGATAGAAAATGCAAATTTTACGCCAAAGATATGTAGGGTTAATCAATACTTTGTAAGTCTGCGTATGACTCGGAAGGGAACTTGGTTTAAGTTGGCAACAATAAGTATCTAACATCAGAAAATCAAAAGTTCTGTTTATATTTATATAAAAAATAAAATAATTAAAGTGCGATCTTATTTATAGAAACGATTTTTTATAGAAAATCTTAGTATCAAGATTTACAGCGGTGATTTGATGTCATCATTAAGAAACAATAAATGTCCGTTTGGATAAAACCTGACAATTATTGATCACGCTCAAACCGGATTTTGGGTAAAAATACGATTTTTCAGACATCCTAGAAGTTTTAGTTTCTAATACGGTCAATCACAGCTGTAATCAGCAATACAATCATGGACGGGATAAACCAGGCCAGATTCTGATCTGATAGAGGTAAATTTTGCAGTAATGCAGGCAATTCAAAACCAGCGACTTTTAATCCATCAAAAATACCAAAGATCAAGGCCACCAGGGTCACTGGCGCAATCACATGAGATGGTTTCTTGAAGAAGCTTGCACAGAAGCTCAGCATAATGACGCTAATGGCAGGCGGATAAATCGCACTTAAGACTGGAACCGAAACAGCGATCAGTTTGGTTAAACCCAGATTTGAAATCACCAGTGAGAAGCCCACCAGAATAAATACAAAGATCTTGTACGGAATTTTGGTCAAGCTGGAAAAATACTCAGCGCAGGCACAGGTCAGACCAATTGCAGTGACCATACAGGCAATAAAAATCATGCCGGACAGGAAGTAAGCACCCATATCGCCAAAAGCATGTTGTACATATGCATGCAGGATAATGGCACCATTGGCTGCATTTGGTGCAATCTCATGGCTACCTAGTCCAAGTTTAAACAGACTTAAATACACCAGAGTTAAACCAATACCAGAAATAATGCCGGCATTCACTGCATATTTGGTAATCAGTTTTTTATCGGTTACACCACGTGAAGTAATGGCTTTAACAATCACAATACCGAAAACTAAAGCGCCCAAAGTATCCATGGTTAAATAACCATTTACGAAGCCTTCAGTCACTGGACTGGTAACGTAATTATCGATCGCTGCAGGCGGATTGCTGGCAGGAATCATCACGGCTGCTACACCCAAAATGATCAAAGAAATAATTTTAAGTGGCGACAGGAAATAGCCGACGGTATCCAGAATCTTATTGGGATATAAGGACACGATGGTCACCACAGCAAAATAGATGATGCTGTAAATGAGCAGGCTGCCAGATTCATTACCAAAGTAAGATGAAAAACCGATTTCATAAGAAACGGTTGCGGTACGCGGCGTCGCAAATAAAGGGCCAACAGCTAAGTAACAGATTACAGTCAGCAAGATGCTGGCTGCTTTGCCAAGAGGCGAGCTTAGTGCCTGAATGGAACCTTCAACGCGAGACAACGCAATAATGGTAATCACGGGTAAGCCGACTGCTGTAATAAGGAAACCTAAAGCAGCGAGCCATACGTGTTCACCGGCTTGTTGAGCCACAATCGGTGGGAAGATAATGTTGCCCGCACCAATAAATAGTGCAAAGGTCATAAAACCTAGGGCGACAATATCCCGGGTACGCAGACTTGTCATAAAGGGAGATCAATAGAACAAAAGAAAGCGATTTTAGTGTATATGTCCAATTTTTTGGAGTTTATTTTAAGGCTGGAAGCCTTGATTCTAGTGAGTTTGCGGATCACATAACCGGTCATTCAAATCTTGGTAGAAATATATGTTTGATAATTCGCTGAAAAATATATTTTTCCTTACAAGCTCAAAAAATATCTGCACTTGATATCAAAATATGTCAGTTATTGTTTGTACAAATAAACAGCAGTGAAAATTCCTATTTCAAGGAAAATTGCTGTGCCGAAACTCAACAACTGCGACATATTTCGCAAAAAAGGGATTATAATTCAGGGATTCATAGTGAGGATAGGTATATGCGCGCTCCAGCGATTAGTCTTAAAACTGAGCAAGATGTTGAAAAATTGCGGATATCTGGGCGTTTGGCTGCAGAGGTTTTAGCGATGATCGGGGAGCATGTCAAGCCAGGTGTCACCACTGAATATCTGGATGATCTCTGTCATGATTTTATTGTAAATACATTAAAGGTGACGCCAGCCAATATTGGCTATTATGGCTATACTAAAACCACCTGTATTTCACCGAATGAAGTGGTTTGTCACGGCATTCCATCATCGAAAGTCGTTCTGCAGGATGGCGATATTATCAATATTGATGTTGCCATTATTAAAGACGGTTATTTTGGTGATACAAGCCGGATGTACTATGTTGGAACTCCTTCTCCAGAAGCCAAGCGACTGGTCAATACCACCTATGAAGCCATGGTGGCCGGGATTCATGCGGTGAAGCCGGGCGCGACTCTAGGTGATATCGGCTATGCGATTCAAACGGTCGCACAGCGTGAAGGCTATTCCATCGTGCGCGAATATTGCGGTCACGGCATCGGTAAGGTCTATCACGAGCAGCCAAACATTCTGCATTACGGTCAGCCAGGTCAGGGCATTAAACTGGTTCCAGGCATGGTGTTTACCATTGAGCCGATGGTGAATATGGGAAAAGCCCGCGTCAAAGAGCTGAAAGATGGCTGGACTGTAGTCACCACGGATAAATCCTGGTCGGCGCAATGGGAACATATGGTCTATGTCACCGAAACCGGGTTTGAAGTCTTGTCGCCTTGGCCTGAAGGCACAGGTGAGTATCCGGAAATTTAAAATATTGATTGAATGATCTTTATTCAGATAATCCACTTACATAAATTACAACTCACTCGTTCTTGCTGACGAAAACATACAAAACACTACATTAAACAGTGGTTTAGGATTTTATATCTGATTAAACTAAGAGTCAGATACATAGGTTCCCTTTTTTTCGCTCACTATGCTGTAGTGAAAGTTTCTCTAGCTCATTTTTCCCCAAGAATGAGCTATTTTTTTTGTCTAGTTTTTCTCAAAAGTACTTCATTTAGCGCCGATTTAATTCAGCGACCAGATAATCAATAAAGACCCTTACTGCAGGTAATAAGCCGCGACGTGAAGGATAAACCACATGGAAAATACCATGCGGTGCTTTCCAGTCAGGAAGCACTCGAACCAGTTCACCACTTGCCACGTACTGCTCGACCACGTTATCTGGCAACAAAGTGACGCCTGAGCCTGACGCGGCCAGTTGTGCCAGCATATTTAAGTCAGAACCCATAACCGTTGGACTGACACGAATTTTTTTTTGTTCCTGCTGTTCATTTTGTAAGGTTAGAAACTGTTCGGTATGGTCTTCGGCCATACTCAGGATTTTATGTTCAGCCAGTTGCTCTGGGTTTTTTAGTTCACCAAATTCATTTAAATAACCCTGACTGGCGAATAAATGCTGCTCAATTTTTTCAAACTGGCGGATCACCAGATTTGGGTCATCATCCAGGCTGGAACGGACACGTAAGGCCAGATCAAAGCCTTCATTGATAATATCGACCCGGCGATTGGTGATCATCATCTGGACTTTAATTTCAGGATATTTTTTCAAAAAATCCGGCAGAATTTTTGCCAGTTCGTTCTGGGCAATAGAGACTGGCAGACTGACTTTAATGGTTCCGCGCGGTTCGGTACTCAGATGGTCCACCAGATCATGCGCCGCCTGTGCAGCACTCAGCATAACTTGGGCATGCCGGTAAATATTCATACCGATATCGGTGACGGCAAAATGACGCGAACTGCGCTGAATCAGACGTACACCCAGGCGCTCTTCCAGATTAAACACCCGACGGCTGAGTTTGGATTTGGGAATATCGGTTGCACGTTCGGCTGCACTAAAGCCGCCATGTTCCACCACCTGAGCGAAACAGTAAAAGTCATCCAGATCAGACAGCATGGTTTAATTCCATTCTTGCAACGATAAGTTGATTAAAAATTGATTGTTGCATACTGTCAATCAGAGAATGCAGCATATAAAAAAATCTAATTCCCGGATTTAAGTAAACCTAGCAGTGTTTGCATGCCGTCGGTCGCGTTTTGGGAGATCTTGTAAAACTGTCCAGGTAAATGCTGCTGCTCGGCTTTCGGGTCGATGTAATAGGCCTGACAGTTCGCAGGAATCTCATGAATTAACCCGGCAACTGGATAAACCTGCAAGCTGGTGCCAATCACCACGAAAATATTGGCATCCTGTACACTGTCTTGAGCTTCTTCATACGCGGGCACGGCTTCACCAAACCAGACCACATGCGGACGTAACGGATAGCCTGCCTTACAAAAGTGTTGATTTAAATCTAATTCAGCACTTTCAATTGGATAAAACTCGGTCGTGCTTTGTGCATCGGGGCCTGAGCTTTTGGCCAGACGAATATTGCCATGTAAATGGATCACCTTGGAGCTGCCGGCACGTTCATGCAAGTCATCAATATTCTGGGTGATTACATGCACATCAAACTCATCTTCAAGATTGGCAATCACTTGATGGGCTGCATTCGGCTGTGCTTTCAGAATATTTTTACGACGTGCATTATAAAAGCGTTGCACCAGTTGCGGATTTTTGGCCCAGGCTTCAGGTGTGGCAACCTCTTCAATCCGGTATTGTTCCCAAAGTCCATTACTGTCGCGAAAAGTATTAATGCCACTTTCGGCGCTCATGCCTGCACCGGAAAAGACCACCAGTTTCTTCATTGTTCTATCTCCTGAATCTTTAGGCAGCTGAAGTGCTAGATTGCGAATTTTCTTTTAAGAAGATGCCAAGTTCTCGGGAAAATTTTAGCGGTTCAGTCAGTAAAGGTGTATGGCCGGATTTGCTGAAAAGTATCTGTTTGGCCTGAGGCAGGCTTTCTGCAATCAGGCGCTGACCTTCAAAAGGATATAGCTTGGATTGTACGCCGCTAAAGAAAGTCACCGAACAGCTGAGCTGGGCCAATGCCTCTCGGTAATCCTCACGATGGTATAAATAATTGTTGATATACCACGCCATATAATCCACCCGGCTGGAAGGCATTAACAGACTTTGCAGGCGAGGTTGATTCAAAATGAATTCGAAAGCTTTCAGACTATATTTTTGTTGATTTTGTAGCTGAATAAACTTTAGCCATAGGGCGGCAATTTGTTTACGGACAGAAACGTCAAGATCACGGATCAATTCAACTTGCTGATATTGCGTAAGTAGGACAGAGAGCTGCTGCAGGATGTCGATAAATTCCTGATAACGTGGACCAAAAAGACCAAAATCCCAGGCATCATCGACCGGAATTTTGGGAGTCTGATCAATGTGCAAATAAGCAGAAATCTGACTGGCAAAGTTGTCATAATGCATGCCGTGCATTGCGGTGGTTGCACCCATGGAATAGGCAATGACGATGACTTGATCTAATTCTAGCTGGGTCAGAACTGAACGCACATCCAGCCAGTGACTGGAAATTGCATCGAGATCTTGCGGAATTTTACAGCGACTGGAAGCCCCAAAGCCGCGCCATTCTGGAATAATGAAACAGAAATTTTTCTGATGCGGATAGAGAAAAGCTTTCCATTGCCAGCTCAGCATGCCAAGTCCAGAGAGTACCAGTACCGGCTGTCCCCGACCGTATTCGCGTACAAACAGCTGTTCACCATCGGGCATGCGATAAAAGGGCATGTGTGTCTCCGTATTTATAATTGTTGTGCGTCAAATTGTTGCAGTCGCGGAATAACCTGTTCCAGCCAGGAAATCCAACCCAGTTCCTGATCAATTCCCAGTTGCAGAATCATTTTATGAATATATAAGGTACGGTCAGTTTCGTCCGCTTGAGCAAAGTCCTTGGCAAAAATCTGCTGATAGGTTTTCAATTTCTCTTTATGCAGTTCCAGATGGCGTTCCAGCTCTGCCAAAGTGTTATTGCCACCAAGTTGGGCTTCGGCACGTAAACGTACCATCAGCTCTTCACGTAATTGTGCTGGTGGGCTCTGTTGCAACATCCAGTTGGCCAGTTCTTCGCGGCCCAGACGTTCTACCTGATAAGTCTTTTTGCGGCTATTCGAGTCTTCCTCTTCTATCGTCGAAATCCAGCCTTTTTGCAGCATGGCATTCAGCTCGCGATAAATCTGCTGATGAGTGGCATTCCAGAAGAAGCCCATGGAACGGTCAAAACGGCGAGCCAGTTCGATTCCGGTGCTAGGTTTTTCAATCAGGCTGGTCAATAAAACATGCGCTAAAGACATAAACGTCTCAAAAAAGTGACTCGGGATTATTATGCAACATGTTGCATAAAAATCAATTCTGGCATATAAATTAGTGCAACAAGTTGCATTAAACTGGAAAGATTGAGGGATCAAACTGCCAGTTGCTAAAACAATAGCCAGCCTAAACGCATGCTCAGGAGTTGAAATGTCTAAATATCCGAATTTACTTGCCCCATTGAACTTGGGTTTTACCACACTTAAAAACCGCGTATTAATGGGTTCCATGCACGTTGGTCTTGAAGAAGCACCCGGCGGATATGATCGGATGGCAGCTTTTTATGCAGAGCGCGCCAAAGGTGGAGTCGCTTTAATCGTCACCGGCGGGATTTCACCAAATGATCATGGCGTAACGTTTCATGGCGGTTCCAAACTTGACACCATTGAAGAAGCTGAAAAGCATAAGGTGATTACCCAGGCCGTACATGAAGCGGGCGGGAAAATTGCCATGCAGATTCTGCATACCGGACGTTATTCTTATCAGGCTGAAAATGTCGCGCCATCCCCAATTCAGGCACCGATCAATCCAGTCAAACCGCATGCTTTAACTTCGGCTGAGGTGCAGCAAACCATTGATGATTTTGCCAATTGTGCCAAGCTGGCTCAATACGCCGGTTATGACGGTGTAGAAATCATGGGCTCGGAAGGCTATCTGATTAACGAATTTATTGCAGCACGTACCAACCATCGTGATGATGAGTGGGGTGGAAGCTATGCAAACCGCATCCGTTTCCCGATTGAAATCGTACGCCGTACACGTGAAATGGTCGGTGAGAACTTTATCATTATTTATCGCCTATCTATGCTGGATCTGGTCGAAGGCGGTTCAACTCTGGAAGAAGTCATCCAGTTGGCCAAAGAAATTGAAAAAGCTGGTGCCACCATTATCAATACCGGCATTGGCTGGCATGAAGCGCGTATTCCGACGATTGCCACTAAAGTGCCTCGTGCAGCCTTCACCTGGGTGACGCGTAAGCTGAAAGGTCAGGTGAAGATCCCTTTAATCACTTCAAACCGTATCAATACTCCGGAAATGGCTGAATATGTATTGGCGTCTGGTGATGCTGATATGATTTCCATGGCCCGTCCGATGCTGGCAGACTCTGAGTTTGTCCTGAAAGCGGAGCAGGGTCGTAGCGATGAGATCAATACCTGTATCGGTTGTAATCAGGCCTGTCTGGATCATATTTTCTCAATGAAAATTGCCACCTGTCTGGTCAATCCACGTGCCTGCTATGAAACAGAGCTCATTTTTAAAGAAACCAATGTAGCAAAAAATATTGCCGTGATTGGTGCGGGTCCTGCAGGTTTAAGCTTTGCTGTATATGCAGCAAATCGCGGTCATCAGGTGACGGTATTTGAAGCCGCTGCTCAGATTGGCGGGCAGTTTAATATTGCCAAGACCATTCCGGGCAAGGAAGAGTTTTATGAAACCTTGCGCTACTTCAAGCGTCAGATTGAATTACAACCACGTATCAAATTGCAACTGAATCATAAGGCGAGTCTGGAAGAGCTGGCTCAGTCAAGCTTTGATGATATTGTGGTGGCAACAGGCGTGACACCACGTCAACTTGAGATTCCAGGTATTGATCATGCAAAAGTACTGTCTTATCTGGACGTTTTGAAAGAACGTAAGCCAGTGGGTCAGCGAGTTGCCATTATTGGTGCAGGCGGTATTGGTTTTGATACAGCCGAATTCCTGAGTCATGAAGGAGAAAGTGGCAGTATCAATCCGGAAAAATTCTATGATGAATGGGGTATTGATACTGACTATGAAAATGTCGGTGGCTTAAAAGCTGCAAATGTAGAAAAACCGCAACGTGAAATTTATTTATTGCAACGTAAAGCCGCTTCAGTCGGCGCAAGTTTGGGTAAAACCACAGGCTGGATTCATCGTACTGGTTTAAAACACCGTGATGTGAAAATGATTGCGGGCGCCAGCTATGAAAAAATTGATGATCAGGGCTTACATATAGTCGTGAATGACAAACCTGCGGTACTAGAAGTCGATCATGTGATTATTTGTGCCGGTCAGGAATCTTATACCGCCATGTTTGATGAGCTAAAAGCAGCCGGGAAAAATGTGCATCTGATTGGTGGAGCGAAAGAAGCGGGTGAGTTGGATGCCAAACGTGCCATCCGTCAGGGTGCTGAATTGGCGGCGGTGATTTAATTTAAAAACGTCAAGCTTTATTAACCTCTCCCTTGCGCAGCAGTGCTACTCATCTCCTATAAGGAGAGGGATAAATCGGTATAAAAAGTGTTATCTCCCTCTCCCTTTGGGAGAGGGCTGGGGTGAGGGAGATTAATTTTTTAATAACAAAAAAGGAATCCAAAATGACCATCGAAAATACAAAAAAATCCATTTCACGCTGGCATGAGATGCTGGAAAGCCGTGATATGTCGATCTTGAATGAACTGCTTGCTGAAGAAGTGGTATTTCGTTCGCCTGTGGCTTTTCAGCCTTATCCTGGAAAACAGGTGGTATTTTTTATTTTGACCAATGTCATTCAAGTCTTTGAAAATTTCACCTATCACCGTGAATTTATAAGTGAAGATGGTAACAATGTCGTACTTGAGTTTTCTGCCAATGTGGGCGATAAAAAACTAAAGGGAGTTGACATGATTCAGTTTAATGAAGAGGGTCAGATGGTTGATTTTGAAGTCATGATTCGACCTAAGTCCGGACTTGAAGCCTTGGCTGTACAGATGGGCCAGCGGATGCAATTATTCCAAGCTAAAACTTAATTCGAACTATTGATTCAAGTCGGCATGAAATTTGTAAATCACAGCTAGTACAACTAGAGGGGGGATGACAGATGAAAATGTTGCTTAAAAAATTGGGTCAGCTTTCCAGTGAATATCTGGATCGTTTCAGCGGAGCAGACGAGCCGACCCTGTATTACAATCCGAATGGTGTATTTTCAGGACTCATTGAACGCTTACCGCAGCTGCAACAAAAATATCGTCCTACACCTTGGTTAGCCAATGCACACGCACATATTCTGTATTTTGATTTAATTAAAAAACGTACCATTAAGCTGAAATACGATGCGCTTGAACAGCTGAAAATGTCAGATGGCGGAATTACCGGTATTGCCTGGTATGGGCTGGATCTTCCGGCAAGTACGCCAACCATTGTCTTACTCCATACTATTACCGGTTCTCCTGAATCGATGCGTGAACTGGTTCGTGATCTGCATAAACATACCGGTTGGCGTGTGGCATTGTGTTTACGCCGTGGTCATGCAGACTTACCCATGCCTGTGCCTAAAATGAACCTGTTTGGTTCAACTCAGGATTTGCGTGAGCAGCTCTTGTATATACAGGACAGATTTCCTCAGTCCGATCTCTATGGGGTTGGATCTTCTGCGGGTACGGGATTGTTGGTGCGTTATCTGGGTGAAGAGGGTGAACAAACCCCACTCAAAGCAGCTTTTGCTTTATGTCCTGGCTATAACACTGAAACCGGTTTTGCCAATGTGCATCCGTTTTACAGTAAAGTCATGGCCAAAAAACTGATTAAGCGCTTTATTCATCCTTATCAAGAAACCTGGCAGGTCTGCCCAAGCTGGAAACAGTTATTAGAAGTTAAAGATCTGTCTGAATTTGAAAAACTTTATTTTGAACTGGCCGGATTTGCGGATTATGCCAGTTATACTCAGGCAACCAATCCGATTTATGTGTTTGAAAGTGTCAAAATCCCACTGATGATTTTAAATGCGGAGGATGATCCGGTTTGTCACATCCGAAATTTAGAACCTTATAAAGAAAAAATTCGGGCGATGTCTAATATTATGGTGATTACCACCAAAAAAGGCAGTCATTGCGGCTTTTATCAGGGCTTGATGCAAACCGAATCTTGGGCTACCCGACTAATGGCAGACTATTTGATTCACTTATCTCGTGCACCGGCAACAGTATCCGCTTAAAAAGTTCCAATAAAAAACCCAGCATCTGCTGGGTTTTTTGATGAATGATACTGTAATTAGTCAAGTGCTGGCATCGCTGCGGCAATTGCGTCAGCAACCGCATCATCCTCAGACTTGTTTTCTGGATTTGAATTGGTTTTAGGTGTGGTCGCAGCAGGCTTTGACGCAGGTTCTTCGCGGGTTTCAGGCACTGGTGCCGGCTCAGTAGTTTCTGGTTTTTTGATTTCACGACGGATTTCAGTCGTGGTGTTTTCAGTTTGCTCACGTTGAATTTCAACCGTTGGCGCTACTTCCTCTTCAATTGCCGCTGGCTCTACAGGTTCAAGCGGTTCAAATTGCGTTGGTTCTGGAGTCGAGATTTCAGATGCTGGAGTAACTTCTACTTGCTCTTCTTCTTTTGGTGCTTCTTTTTTTACACACGCAGTTAATGTCAGGCCAGTCAGGATTAGGGTGGAGATTAAAAGTTTCTTCATCATCATTGCATCAAACATAAAAGTGTGGAGTGGATACACTATTATAGCAGCAAAATGCAAGATAGAAATCATATGAACTTACTGTAATTTTTTATAGGAATTGCTGTTAGAATAGTCAATTGTTTATTGTTCTTTGAATTGATGCGGATTGACTTTGCTTTCTAGGTACAAGGTAAAGTAAAATTGCGCAACATTGCAGGCCGATTTAGGCTCGATTGTACGAGAAACCCAATGACCCATTTTATTTTCGTTACTGGTGGTGTAGTTTCATCACTAGGTAAAGGTATTTCAGCTGCTTCTGTTGCTGCACTTTTAGAAGCTCGTGGTTTAAAAGTGACCATGGTAAAAATGGATCCATACATTAATGTCGATCCAGGGACAATGAGCCCATTCCAGCATGGTGAAGTTTTTGTTACAGAAGATGGTGCTGAAACAGACTTAGACTTGGGTTACTACGAACGTTTCTTGCGTCGTGCGAAAATGACCAAACTAAATAACTTCACATCAGGCCGTGTTTACCAGGATGTTCTAAACAAAGAACGCCGTGGTGACTATCTAGGCGGTACTGTTCAAGTTATTCCACACATTACTGACAATATCAAAGAGCGTGTACTTCGTGCAGGCGAAGGTTATGACGTTGCGATCGTAGAGATCGGCGGTACTGTAGGTGACATTGAATCTCTCCCATTCATGGAATCTGTACGTCAGTTAATGGTTGAACTTGGTCATAAACGTACCATGTTAATGCACTTAACGTTACTCCCATACATTAAGTCTGCAGCAGAATTAAAAACCAAACCAACACAGCACTCTGTTAAAGAACTCCTGTCGATTGGTATTCAGCCAGACATTCTCATCTGCCGTACAGAATACGATGTAGATGCAGATACGACGCGTAAGATTGCATTATTTACTAACGTTGAAGCACGTGCCGTTGTGGTATGTAAAGATGCACGTTCGATCTACCAGATTCCACGTACATTCTACGAACAAAATGTTGACGATTTAATCTGTGAACGTTTTGGTTATAACGATCTTCCTGAAGCTGACTTAACAGATTGGGATAACGTTGTAGAAGCACTGCTGAACCCTGAATACACCGTACGTGTTGCAATGGTCGGTAAATACGTTGAACTTCCAGATGCATACAAGTCTGTCAACGAAGCACTTCTACATGCGGGTATTCAAAACCGTGTGAAAGTTCAGATTGACTACGTAAACGCTGAAGAGCTTGAAAGCCAAGATGTAGCAGAAGTATTGAAAGATGCTGATGCGATTCTGGTTCCTGGCGGTTTCGGTGAGCGCGGTACTGAAGGCAAAATGAAGGCGATTCAATTCGCACGTGAGAACGGTGTGCCGTTCCTCGGTATTTGCTTGGGTATGCAGTTGGCTGTGATCGAATACGCACGTAATGTTGCTGATATTGCAGACGCGACCTCGACTGAATTTAACCGTTCAACCAAATCTCCATTGATTGGTTTAATTACTGAATGGTTAGATGAGCGTGGTGAAGTTCAGCAACGTTCTGCTGATTCTGATCTGGGTGGCACGATGCGTTTAGGCGCGCAAAAATCTGAACTGGTTGCAGGGACTAAAACTGCAGAAGTTTATGGTTCTGAAGAAATCATCGAGCGTCACCGTCACCGTTACGAGATGAACAACCGTTATATCCCAGTGCTGGAAGAAAAAGGCATGAAGATTTCTGGTTATTCTCCGGTACAGCATCTGGTAGAAACTGTTGAAATTCCTGCACATCCTTGGTTTATTGCAGTACAATTCCACCCGGAATTTACCAGCTCGCCACGTGATGGTCACCCGTTGTTTGCAGGTTTCATTGATGCTGCGAAAAAGCAGTACCAAAAAACCAAATAATCGGTGCGTAGGACACAACTAGGGAAGTTTAAATGTCGCAATTAAAACCACAAGAAATTGTACGTTTGGGCGATATACAAATGGCAAATCATTTGCCATTTGTATTATTCGGCGGAATGAATGTACTTGAATCTAAAGACCTGGCTTTTGAAATTGCAGAGACTTATGTCGATATCTGCACACGTTTGGGCATTCCTTATGTGTTCAAAGCCAGCTTTGATAAAGCCAACCGTTCAAGCCTGAACTCTTTCCGTGGCCCAGGCCTGGAAAAAGGTCTCGAGTGGTTAGCTGACATTAAAAAACACTTTAATGTGCCGATCATCACCGATGTGCATGAGCCGTACCAAGCGGCTCCTGTTGCAGAAGTGGCAGACATTATTCAATTGCCAGCTTTCTTAAGCCGTCAGACGGATCTGGTTGAAGCCATGGCAAAAACGGATGCCATCATCAACATCAAAAAAGCACAATTCCTTGCGCCACACGAAATGCGTCATATTTTGCATAAGTGTCTGGAAGCTGGAAATGACAAGCTGATCATTTGTGAACGCGGTTCGGCATTTGGCTATAACAATCTGGTTGTAGACATGCTGGGCTTCGACATCATGAAAGAAATGAATGTCCCGGTATTCTTTGATGTGACCCATGCCTTACAAACCCCAGGCGGCCGTGCAGATTCTGCCGGTGGTCGTCGTGCGCAAATTACAACGCTTGCGCGTGCGGGTATGGCAACGGGTCTTGCTGGTTTGTTCTTAGAAGCACACCCAGATCCGGAAAAAGCCAAGTGTGATGGTCCATGTGCGCTGCGCATGTCTCAGCTTGAGCCGTTCCTGGCACAGCTAAAAGAATTGGATACCTTGGTTAAAGGTTTCGAAAAGTTAGATACACACTGAGTTTATCACTCTTGCGCTGCCGTATAGGCAGCTCATATTAATCAACTGAGGAATAGTTCATGAGCCAAATCGTTGACATTCGTGCACGTGAAATTTTGGACTCTCGTGGTAACCCTACCATCGAAGCAGACGTAATCTTAGCATCTGGCGTAGTTGGCCGTGCATGTGCACCATCTGGTGCTTCAACTGGTTCTCGTGAAGCTTTAGAACTTCGTGATGGCGATAAAGCGCGTTACTTAGGTAAAGGCGTTAAAACTGCGGTAAATAACGTCAATACGTTAATCCGTGACGCTTTGGTCGGTAAATCAGTATTCGAACAAAAAGACATCGATAACACGATGATCGCGCTTGACGGTACTGAAAACAAAGAAAAATTAGGTGCAAACGCAACTTTGGCAGTGTCTTTGGCTGCTGCGCGCGCTGCTGCTGAAGAAAAGAAAATTCCTCTTTTCCAATATATCGCAGATCTTCGTGGTCAAACGATTTTAACCATGCCTGTACCAATGATGAACATCATCAATGGTGGTTCACATGCAGACAACAACGTCGATATTCAAGAATTTATGATTGAGCCAGTAGGCTTCACTTCATTCTCTGAAGCGCTACGTGCAGGTGCTGAAATCTTCCATTCACTTAAATCAGTATTAAACAAAAAAGGTTTAAACACTGCGGTAGGTGATGAAGGTGGTTTTGCGCCGAACTTACGTTCAAACGAAGAAGCAATCACAGTTATTCTTGAAGCAATTGGTCAAACGGGCTACAAAGCAGGTTCTGATATCATGCTTGCGCTGGATTGTGCATCTTCAGAATTCTACAAAAATGGTCAGTACATTCTTGCGGGCGAAGGCAACAAAGCGTTCACAAGCAACCAGTTCTCTGACTATTTAGCAGGTCTTGTAAACCAATATCCAATTATCTCGATTGAAGATGGTCTGGACGAATCTGACTGGGAAGGCTGGTCTTACCTGACTTCTATCCTTGGCGACAAGATCCAGTTGGTTGGCGATGACTTGTTCGTAACGAATCCGAAAATCCTGCAACGTGGTATCAACGAAAAAGTGGGTAACTCGATTCTGATCAAATACAACCAGATCGGTACCTTGACTGAAACTTTAGATGCCATCTATCTTGCGAAAGAAAATGGTTACTCTACTGTAATTTCACACCGTTCAGGTGAAACGGAAGATTCAACCATTGCTGATCTTGCAGTAGGTACAGCAGCAGGTCAAATCAAGACTGGTTCACTTTGCCGTTCTGACCGTGTAGCGAAATATAATCAATTACTTCGTATTGAAGAATTGACTAATGCTGCATATCGCGGTAAAGCTGAGTTCAAAGGTTTGAACTAAGCGACTTATGTCAATGTTAAATGTATTCGACTCGACTGCGAGTAAAGTACTGTTGGGCCTTGCGATCATTTTGATCGCAGGGTTTCAATATTTATACTGGTTTGGTGAAGGTGGTTATCATGATCATCAGCAACTGACCCAGAAAATCCAACAACAAATGGAATTGAATGATGAGCTAAAAGAGCGTAATCGCGTTCTGGCAGCAGAAGTTTATGATTTGAAGAATGGTATTGAAGCCATCGAAGAACATGCGCGTTTAGATCTTGGTCTGATTAAGCCACGCGAAACTTTTATTCAAATGAGCACGATCAGTACTCAATATAAACCGATCTATCTTAATCCTAATTCTAAAGTAGACCTGCGAACCAATGAGTCAGCTGAAGCACCAACCACACCCTAAACTTTGGGTCATTCTTCCAGCTGCAGGTTCCGGTAGCCGTTTCTCCAAAACAGAACTGAAACAATATCAGATGATTCAAGAGCGAACTGTTCTTGAACATACGGTGGCTCGTCTGAATCAACTGCCTTTGGCGGGTTATGTCCTGGCGATTGGTGAACAGGACAACGTCGCAAAAATGCTGCCATTTTCCAGTCAAGAGAAAGCCCATTTCTGTCTGGGCGGTGCCGAGCGGGTGAATTCCGTGTTAAATGCACTCACGTATTTATCTCAAATCGCTTCTGAAGATGAGTGGGTGCTGGTACATGACGCGGCGCGTCCCTGTGTCGGTCTGGATTGTCTGCAACAGTTAGTCAATACGGCGATTACAAATGATCAGGCTGCGATTCTGGCGATTCCAGTAAGAGATACACTTAAGCGTGTAGTAACCAATTTTGATATTGAGGAAACAGTGGATCGCTCAATGCTATGGCAGGCACAAACACCACAAATGGCCAAGCTAGGTGTGTTGAAACGGGCGATTGAGCAGGCTTTGCAAGATGGTGCTACGATTACTGATGAAGCCAGTGCGCTGGAACATATCGGCGAACAGGTGAGTGTAGTACAAGGGCGTTCCGATAATATTAAAATTACCTATCCGGACGATCTGGAACTGGCCAAGCTGATTTTACAGGCTCAGGCTTAAAAATATATTCAAATAATATTTAGGGTCTGTTGACATTTCAAGTATAGAATTTACCCGATAAAGGTAGCCAAATAAATATACAAGCTAATGCAACTGCCCCCTCATAGCTACACTTTAGCTTATCATATCGTGTTGCTATTCCTCTGAACTGCTTTAACCTACAAAATGCATTCTCAACTAAGTGTCTGATTTTATATAAATACCAATCCATATGATCATTATTTGACTGAGTATTTGATTTTCTTGGAATATTCGCTTTAGTTTTTTTCGCAGATATTTGTTCTCTTAATGATTCAGAGTCATATCCTTTGTCTGCACAACATACTTCCGTTTCACTCAAATCAAGTTTTTCAATCATTTTGGGAGCAATCTTGACATCATGTATCGTTCCATCGGAGATAATAATTTCGATTGGATTGCCATCCGCATCAACAGCTAAGTGTATTTTAGAACTATTTCCACCAATGCTTTTAGAAATATCCTGATCTTTTATTCCAGCAGAATGTTGGTGTGCCCGAACATGACTACCATCAATAAAAACCCATTCCATATCAGCACTTGAAGAAATTAATTTAAATATTTTCATTAACTTATCATTTTTACACCAACGATTATATTTTTTAAAGATTGAGTTATACGAACCAAATTCTTTAGGCAAATCACGCCATGGGCAGCCTGTTCTTATTCTATAAAGTATTGCTTCGACAAAATTTCTCAAATTAGATTTGAAATAGATATCAAAATTTCGGAAAATAGAAAGTAACTTAGACCAGTGTTGATCATTCAGCATTGTACGAGGCATAGCGAGAAGTAAATTTAGTTTGGCGATTAAATTTTACTTTCTCGCTATTTTTTTGAACAGTAAATGTCAACAGACCCTAAATAAAAGCAGAATAAATCTGGCTATAGCGATCTATTCGCTATAGCTTTCACTTATAATTTTGCCATCATTCTTTTTCACCTTTTGGCCAATGATACCTTCACAGCAGTATCGGTTTTTACGTCACTCTTTGCGTGATGGACGTAGTATTAACCCGCAAGATTCATCTCGATGGACCAAGTTGCACCTTGATCCCTGGTTATTGTGCTTTCTAGTTCTCAATGCAATCCTGGGTTTAATGGTGGTGTATAGCGCGACATCCGAAGACTCTGGCATGGTGGTGCGTCAGGCGATCAGTTTTGGAATTGGTTTTGTGCTGCTGTTTATCTGTGCGCAGATTCCACCGAAAGTCTATCAGGCGATTAGTCCATACCTGTATGCCTTCGGGATCTTCATGCTGCTTCTGGTCTTTGTGATTGGTGAAAAACGTTTGGGTGCAACCCGCTGGATTACCTTGCCAGGGGTGGGAAGCATGCAACCGAGTGAGGTGATGAAATTTGCCATGCCTTTGATGATGGCATGGTATTTTGCACGTAAGCCATTTCCTCCCAAATTTTTGCATATTGTCGGGGCTTTGATTCTATTGGGCGTACCATTTGTTTTGGTGGCACTTCAGCCTGACTTGAACATTGGCTTGGTAATTCCTGGTATTTTTGTTCTATTTTTAAGTGGGATGTCGTGGCGTCTGATTGGTGGTGCAGCAGCGGCGGTAGCTGTGGCAGCTCCGGCTGCATGGATGTTCGTGCTACAAGAGTATCAAAAAAAACGTATTACCACGTTATTTGATCCGGAATCGGATGCCTTGGGTGCAGGCTGGAATATCATCCAGTCCAAAATTGCGATTGGTTCAGGTGGTTCCACGGGCAAAGGCTATACCGAAGGTACCCAATCACATTTAGGTTATCTGCCTGAACATCATACTGACTTTATTATGTCGACTTATGCCGAAGAATTCGGTTTTATCGGCGTTTTCCTGCTGTTTAGTTTATTCACTGCCATTATTATTCGCTGTCTGATGATTGGTTTAAACAGCTTTCATAACTTTGGCCGCTTATATGCTGGAGCCATGGGACTGACTTTCTTCTTCTTTGTATTTTTAAACTCAGGCATGGTGAGCGGGATTTTACCTGTAACTGGAGATCCATTACCGCTCATGAGTTATGGTGGAACGGCAGTGATTTCCATGCTGGCCGGGATGGGCATTGTGATGTCGATTCATACTCATCGATAAGTCATTCTAAAAGTCGGACTGGTTCCGGCTTTTTATATACTTAAAATAAGTTGTTTTAAAAATCCTGTTTTGGCCAGAAGAAAAAAGAAGAATATTTTAGAATTCGTATGAAATTAAAAAGCCCTCAAATGAGGGCTTTTTAATTTCATACTTTAACTGAGAAACCAGGTGTAATAACCCCAGATCATTAAAGGCCATGCTAGGAAAGGGCTAAACAACCATTTCCAGAACCAGTGGCGCGGCATAAAGCCCACACCATGGACAAAGCCTCCAGAAATACCAATCATGATATACATCATGGCACTATGGCTATATTCACCGTTGGCATCCAGCATTGCAGAAGGATGAACCAATAACACGGCTGCGAGAGGAAAAGCCAGGAGGCAGGAAATCATCATCGCAAATTTGTTTGGTTTCTTGTCTACAACGGTTTTCTCAAGCGCAGCTTCGGTCATGTTTTATTCCTCATCTAGGTCTTGGTGTTGTTCCATGTAAATGGCAGCAATCACACTGGCAAAACATGCCATCAGTACACCCAGAATCCAAGCAAAATACCACATAGTTGTCTCTCCTTAAGACACAGCCCTTAGTACAGGCTGTGTGAATTATCTTCAATGTGTTTGTTGGTAATCACGCCCCACATCTTGTAATAACACCAAGTGGTATAGATCAGGATCAGTGGAACAAAGATACAGGCAGCAACGGTCATAACGGTTAAGGTATTTTTACTAGATACCGCATCCCACATGGTCAGACTTGCAACCGGGTTAATGCTTGAAGGCATCAGGAAAGGGAATAGGGCGAAACCAGCAGTCAGAATTGCACCGATAACTGCCAGAGATGAACCCAGGAAGCTCAAGCCTGCTTTATTTTTACCTGCTGCCAGTACAATGATCAAACCGCCCAAAATGCCGGCAATAGGCGCTGCCATCGTGATTGGATAAGTCGAGTAGTTATTCATCCAGCCTGGATTGGCATTGGTCAGCACTTCTTTGGCGAGCGGGTTGGCAACACCATTGGTATCAAAAGGTGTAACCAGTGTATAACCTTGAATACCACCAAAGTACAGCCAAGCGCCTGCAGCCAGGAAGGTAACCAGATAAACCAGACCCATGATTTGTGTTGCTTTGGCAGAGCGTTGGCGTAGGTCACCATCAGTACGCAGCATTAACCATGCACCACCATGTGCACACAGCATCGATAAGCTGACCAGACCACACACAATAGCAAACGGATTCAGGAGTGCAAAGAAGCTGCCAGTATAAGTAGAACGTACAGTTTCATCTAGAGTAAATGGCACACCCAGGAACATGTTACCGAATGCCACACCAAAGACCAATGCAGGAACTGCACCACCAATCGCTAGACCCCAATCCCATGAATTGCGCCATTTGGTATTTTCCAGTTTTGAGCGATAGTCAAAACCGACCGGACGCAGGAACAGGGCAAACAGGACCAGCAACAGGGCCCAGTACATGCCGGAGAAGGCAGTTGCATAGACCATTGGCCAGGCAGCGAATAACGCACCGCCGGCAGTAATAAACCAAACTTGGTTACCGTCCCAGTGCGGTGCAATAGTATTGATCGCTGCACGGCGCTCACTATCATTTTTGCCCACAAATGGCATGATCGCCATGGAGCCCATATCGAAGCCATCGGTGAGGGCAAAGCCAATCAGCAATACGCCGACCAGCACCCACCAAATGATTTTTAATAATTCATATTCGATCATGCTTGAGTCTCCCCATTTGCCTTCTCTGCAGCTGCAAGCTTTTCAAAATGGTATTTACCGGTATGCAGTGAGCTTGGGCCAAGACGTGAGAACTTGATCATCAGATACATTTCAATAATCAGTAACACGGTATAGAACGCTGCCAATGCCAAGATTGAACCCCAGACATCACCTGTGCTTAAGCTTGATGCTGAAAGATGCGTCGGTAATACTTCACCAATAGTCCAAGGTTGACGACCTACTTCTGCTACATACCAGCCGGTCTGCGCAGCAACCCAAGGTAAAGGCAGTGCAAATAATGCAAATTTCAATAACCATGGTTTGTTTTCAGCATTACGTTTGGCTACCGCAAAAGTTGCCAGTGCAAATAGAAGTAGCATCAGGAAGCCAGAAGCCACCATGGCACGGAAGGCCCAGAACAGGCTTGGTACGTGTGGAATAGTGTCTTTAGCAGCTGCTTTGATTTGCTCTTCAGAGGCATCAACGACATTTGGGGTGTATTTCTTCAGTAGCAGACCGTAACCGAGGTCTTTTTGGCTTTCTTCAAAAGCTGTTTTCAGTTCTGGAGACTGATCACCAGCACGTAATTTTTCCAGTTGTGAATATGCCACCATACCATTACGGATACGCGCTTCGTGCTGAACCAGCAGGTCCTTAATACCTGTGACTTGTTCAGTCGTAGAACGTGTAGCAATCAGACCCATCACATAAGGAATTTTCACTGCATAATCTGTAGTCATGGTTTCCTTATTTGGGATACCGAACAAAGTAAATGGTGCAGGTGCAGGGTGAGTATCCCATTCTGCTTCAATCGCTGCCAGTTTGGTTTTTTGTACATCACCCAGCTCATAACCTGATTCATCACCCAGTAAAATCACTGAAAGTGTAGAAGCAAGCCCGAAGATGGCTGCAATGGCAAAAGAACGGCGTGCAAAAGGCAGGTCACGTTTTTTCAGCATGTAGTAACTTGAAATAGCCAGTACGAAGATGGCACCTGTGACATAACCCGCAGATACGGTATGCACAAATTTAACCTGAGCGACCGGGTTAAAGATCAGTGCAGCAAAGTCCATCATTTCCATACGCATGGTTTCATAGTTAAATGCTGAACCGACCGGGTTTTGCATCCAGCCATTGGCGACCAGAATCCAGAGTGCGGACATGTTCGAGCCTAAAGCTACCAGCCAGGTCACTGCCAGATGTTGTACTTTGGACAGGCGATCCCAACCAAAGAAGAACAAGCCAATAAAGGTCGATTCAAGGAAGAAGGCCATCAAACCTTCAATCGCCAGCGGTGCACCGAAAATATCACCGACATAATGCGAGTAATAAGCCCAGTTGGTTCCGAACTGGAACTCCATGGTCAGGCCGGTGGTTACCCCTAAGGCAAAGTTAATACCAAACAGTTTTCCCCAGAACTTGGTCATGTCTTTATAGATTTCTTTGCCGGAAATCACATAGGTGGTTTCCATAATGGCAAGCAGAAATGCTAGACCTAGCGTCAGTGGAACAAAAATAAAGTGATACATCGCGGTCATGGCGAACTGGAACCGCGAGAGATCGACCACGCTTTCAGAAATCATCAACGTGTCTCCTGGATTTGGGAAGGATTGCCGGCGATACGCTCGGCGACTTGGTTATCAAAATTTTTAGGAATCGTAGGCGCATCAAACCAGATATTTTTAATTATCATGAGTAAAATAACCTTGATAATTAAAATGGCGGTTATTTCTCTAACCACTCTCTGGTTTAGATTTTTAGGAACTAAGCTCATTCGACTAAGCCTGTTATATGACTTGTTGTATATTATTAATCTATTGTAACTAAAAAATAAATAGATGATACAGTTTAAATAAATATATATTTATAAATACTTGAAAGTAATAAATATATATTTATTCAAGTTAAAATTTATTCTAAATATTTTTTATTATTTTATGTAATTTTATTGGTTTTTAAATCCGACTAAAATGCTTATATTTATATATTTTAATGTAGATTATTTTGGTTGGAATAATATTCTCCTATTTTTAAATCTGATTAAAATGCTTGGTTTTAAAATAAAGAATAAAATTAATCAAACTAAATTGGTTGGTTTTATAAGGGTTGAATATCAGTGTCACAATCTTTCTCATCTTATTTATTTTGATAAAAAACACACCAAAAAAAGAACATGCTGGAGGCATGTTCTTTTTAAGCTTTGTGAGGGAGGCTCGACTTAGAAGTCGTAACGCATGCCTAGAGAAAGACCTAGGCTGTCTTCACCGCGTACGCCACCTACAGTATTGGTACGACCTTGTGCCCAAGGGGTAAGGTTTGAGTTTTCATCATTTAGTACAGTTGCTATGTTGCCATAAATGCGGACTGTTGGATCTAAACGGTGCTCAAGTCCGATTGCCAGTAAAGTTGCATTTGCATCGTCCGCATCGACATCGCGGTGGAATACTTCACCACGGAATGAGGTTTTTGGTGCAAATTTATATTCACCGGCTACACCAAATACTTGTGCATCTGGGTTTGCTTCAGAATTATCGTGTTGAAGGAATTGGTATAAACCACCCAAGTTGAATTCAGGTGTGATTTTGTAAGCACCAGCAATACGGAAACCATCGCGTTCGCCACGACCTGCATCTTCTTCATAATGTTCATAGGCAGCAGCAAAATCAACTTTGCCTTCTTTATAGGTTAAAGCGAGATCGTATGCTTTATCATCGCGATTATCTTTATTGGTAGTAGTTGTGGTTCCCGGTACGACTACTGTTACTGGACCATTCACAGTTTCAATTACAGTAGTTTTTGGTGAAGACGTTGACACGCTATCAGGGCTATTACCTTCGTGTAAAGAAAGTGCTGCTAAAACATTAAAGCCGCCGCCAAACTTAGGTGATTTATATTCAATGGTATTGTTATTACGTTCATCAAAACGCAAGTTGCCAGCACGTGTGACGTTACGAACATCACCGACCATATCACCAAAGAAGTTGACCGGGCCACGTGCTACTTTGAATGGGCTGTCAAAACGGCCGATACGCGCTTGACCGAAATCACCTTTTAAACCAACAAAAGTATCGCGAGTTGCAAATTCAACATCATCGTTTGCAGAACCACTTGCAAAGTTAATTTCCTGTTCGATTTGACCAAATACGGTCATACCATTTTCTAGTTTTTGTTCAGCTTTAAAGCCTAGGCGTGAAGAGTTTGAAGAAAGACCTACTTCGTTATAATCCTGGCCATCATCCAGATAATCTAAAGAAACGTGTGCACGACCATACACTTTAACATCAGCCGCGGCTGCCATCACTGGTGTTAAAATTGTTGCCCCGATTGCTAATGCAGATAACGTTTTTTTCATGTGTTGCTCCAATAAAGACTTTTTTATTCATCGTCTTAAAAACAAGTTTCAGTATTGTTTTGAAACATCTACTGCTCTATTGGTGCCAAGTATTCATTACAAATAAGTCAATATGATTAAGGAAATATTTCAGAAATATTAAAGACAATCATTGTCTTATTTTTTATAGGATTATGAAGTGGGGTAAGCAGGATTGATACAAATACAGCTAGGCTCGGTGTTTGCTGTAAAACCTAAAAATAGGCTAGGTGACTTTTATTGATATTTGAGTGGCTTAATTCAGGGTGAAATACATCAGACATAAAAAATGGAGCCGAGGCTCCATTTTTAGGTATTAACATTAGGTATTAAGAATAGCTTAAAGGGCAGCTTTAATCTTCTCAGCCAGCGCTTTAATTTTTTCCTGGTCGCCCATTTGTGCTGCATGTTTGCCCAGATTGTGCAAAGAGGTAGGAACCAGATGGAAATGTACGTGTGGTACGGTCTGACCCGCTGCGGCCCCTGATAATTGCATCAGCACGATACCGTCCACACCTAAACCTTTTTCAATGGCTTTTGCAACTTTCTGTACGATCTGAATCGTATAGGCTGCAGCTTCAGGGGGTAGATCCAGTAAAGTGATCGCCGGAGTTTTCGGAACCACGAGAGTATGACCTTCTGCCTGAGGCATGATGTCCATAAATGCAAGAACCTGGTCATCTTCATACACTTTTATCGCAGGAAGTTCACCGCGTAGAATTCGTGCAAAAATATTCTGATCATCATAAGTCATAAGTATATTCCTTGAGCGTCATTAAACTGAATTATTTACAGTTCAATTCTTTCTGACGATCTTTGATCGCGTCAAGACGTTGTTGCTCTTTTTCCGAGAATTTTGGCTTGGTTGTATAGCAATTGTCATTACCAAACTTGGCTTTTGCTTCAGGATCTTTGAAACAGAAACCTTTAGACGCATAAATCACGTCATGATCATTTTTTAATTTTTTGCACTCTTGTTCAGATGCAAGAACCGATGTTGAAGCCCCGAACAAAGTTGCAAAGCCGATCAATGCTGCAACAGAAAATTTCTTCATGAGAGTTTCCTCTGGGTTATCCACTATATGTGCCTGCCTACTAGTCACAATATGAGGTTTCGTTATCATTATTCAATGGCGAGATATTACTCGATGGTAATATTACTCCATGATTCATACATTTTCACAGCACTGGAAAAATCACTGTTTTTATCCGACAGATCGCTGGCCGCTTGAATCAGATTCTGGGTCAACGAGAGCACAGGCGCAGAAATTTTGGCTTCACGCGCAAGGTCGATTGCAATGCCTGTATCTTTGGCCAAGAGTGGCAGGGCAAAGGTTACAGGAAAACTGCGGTTTAAAATACGCTGCGGCAAAACGGTTTCAGTCACCATGCTTTTACCACTTGAAGCATTAATACAATCCAGCGCTTCATGCAAGTTTACCCCATGCGCTTTCAGTGTAGTAAAGCCTTCTGCGACGGCACACAGGTTTACAGCCATTAACATATTATTTACGGCCTTCACTGCAAAACCTGCGCCAGATTCACCCACATGCTTGATCAGCTTGCCAAAAGCCTGCATCGCAGGAAGGGCTTGTTCATAGCCCTCTGCATTACCGCCCACCATCACAGTTAACGTGCCATTTTCAGCGCCAATGGTTTGACCGCTGACCGGTGCATCCAGAAAGATTACCCCATGTTCAGCCAGTTGTACTGCCAGTTTTTGGGCAGAATCCGGTACACCACTGGTGCAGTCGACCCAGACTGAACCGGATTTAAGCGACAGATTTTCCAGAAGTCGTTCAACGTCAGCGCTAGTTGGCAGGCAGGAAAAAATCACATCTGCCTGTACGGCCTGTTCCAGTGTGACGGCTTGGGTGCCATATTCAGCCGCATGTTGCTCTGCCTTGTTAAAGCTGCGGTTCCAGACATAGACCGTATCAAAATGCTTGGGTAAATGTGCTGCCATACGAAAACCCATTGCACCTAGGCCGATAAATGCCACTGATTGAATCATGCTGTACCCTCTGAATATGTTTAAATCTATTGATAATTTTTAATATTTTTCTGGTGCGAGAAATCTGCTTTAAGCATCAAGACGTGTGGAGCGCTGCACCAGCCAGGTCGTCATTTTGGGCCAGAATGTATTGGCTGTTTTCTGGTTCGACATGAGTCCAAGATGACCACCCGGTATAAGAGTAAACGTCTTATCCTGGCTACTTGTCAATTCCATCAAAGGCTTAGCTGACTGTTCTGTGACAATCTGGTCGGTTTGACCTGCACCTACCAATAGGGAGCAGCTGATATTTTTAAGATCAACAATACGACCATCTAAAGTGATAGAACCGTATTTTAAAGGATTTTGCAGCCATAAATGCAGAACCATGTCCTGATTAATCCCGCCCGGATAATCGATCATCTTGTTCAGGAAATTCCCCATGGTGGCATGTTCATAGACATCTTCGACATGATCCAGATTCAGCAAAAACTGCTTCTGGCTTTTTAGCCAGCCAATCGGATCAAGTAATTTAAAGCCCAAGGCATTTACAATACCCGGCGTATGAATATATTGCTTCGGGATCAATCCTTGATGAATGGCCTGTTGCAAATTCTTATTTTTAGAAATCAGTTTATTGGTCGTAGAAAAAAGTTTGCCGACACGTCCTGACGCATAACTGTCGATAGGACTGCCGACCACGATCAGATTCTTGACATGTTCAGGCGAATGCAGGGCTGTATAGAGCGTGACAAACACCCCAGCCATACTCCAGCCGTGTAAGGAAATGAACTGACTGCCTGAATGCTTGCAGATGGTTTCAATGGATTGAGGAATGGCTGCATCGATAAAAGATAAAAAATTCAGGTGACGGTGCTTAAAGTTAAAGCGTTTCCATTCCACCAGATAGACATCAAAACCGCTATGCTGAAAATGCTTGACCAGAGAGCGATAAGGATACAGATCATAGATATCCATATTAATGGCTAACGGTGCGATGAAAACCAGAGGCTCCTTATATTTTTTCTCAGGTGAAGCGTAATAACGAATCTTGCAAAACTCGGTGCCGGCAATATATTCAAAAGGGGTTTTTTGCGACAGGATCAGTGAGGAGGCATTAAACACCCGGGTGCTGAGGTGTTTCAATTTTTTTTGCTGGCGCTGAAAGTTTTGTTTTAACTGAATCATGTAAATAAAATATCCGTATCCGCGGGAGGATTGATCGAAGTCTAAGCAATAATCGCTTATTATGCCTTGACCTGAAATAGCTTAGGCGCTCAAAATGTTGGCAAATTTTTACAAAAGGCAGCCTGAGGGCTGAGGTAAAGCGATGAGCCAGCAAGACGATATTTCTTACCAATTAGAAACTTTAGCCATTCGTACCGGTCATACCCGCACTTTTGAAGGTGAGCATGGCGAACCGATTTTTCTAACATCGTCCTTTGTTTATGAAAATGCTGCAGAAGCCGCAGCTAAATTCTCAGGCCAGGAACCGGGCAATATCTATTCTCGCTTTACCAATCCGACCGTTGCCATGTTTGAAAAGCGTCTGGCTGCACTTGAAGGTGCAGAGCGCGCCGTCGCCACCAGTTCGGGTATGGCAGCCATTATGGCAGTGATGATGGCTTTTTTAAAAGCGGGCGACCATGTGATTTGTTCACGTGCAGTCTTCGGTTCTACGGTTTCCATGTTTGAAAAATATGTCGCAAAATTTGGCGTCAGCGTTGATTTTGTCGATTTGACTGATCTTGATGCATGGAAAAATGCCATCAAGCCTGAAACAAAAATTCTCTTTGTTGAATCGCCATCGAATCCTTTAGCAGAAGTAGCCGATATACAGGGACTCGCCGATATTGCGCATGCTAATGATGCTTTACTGGCGATTGATAACAGCTTCTGTACCCCAGTGTTACAACAACCACTCAAATTTGGTGCAGACCTGGTGGTGTATTCTGCGACTAAATATCTGGATGGTCAGGGCCGCGCCTTGGGTGGTGCTGTCGTAGGTAATCATAAGCTGCTTGAAGAAATTTTTGGCTATGTGCGTACCACCGGCCCATCAATGAGCCCATTCAATGCCTGGGTTTTCCTGAAAGGCTTGGAGACACTACGTTTGCGTATGCGTGAACATTCAGCAAGTGCACAGCAACTGGCTGAATTTTTGAATCAGCATCCAAAAGTGGAAAAAGTATATTATGCGGGCCTGCCTGAGCATGTCGGTCATGAACTGGCAGCCAAACAGCAGAGCGGTTTTGGCGGTATTGTGTCTTTTGAAGTGAAAGGTGGCCGTGAGGAAGCATGGACTGTCATCGACAATACCCAGTTTATCTCGATTACCGGCAATCTGGGCGATGTGAAATCGACTATTACCCATCCGGCAACCACGACACACGGTAAATTGTCGCCTGAAGCCAAAGAAGCTGCCGGTATTCGCGAAGGTTTGATTCGCGTATCTGTTGGTTTGGAAGAGATTGGTGATATTATCCAGGATATTCGTCGCGGTTTAGACCTGATTTAATTTTATAAATTTATGTTCGGAGATATTTATGAACATTAACATGTTGATGCAGCAAGCTCAGCGCATGCAGAAAGAAGTTGAAAACAACGTAAAAAAAGCCAAAGAAGAGCTTGCGCAAACTGAAGTGCATGCCGAGGCGGGTGGTGGTCTAGTGAAAGTAACCATGACTTGCCGTAACGTGGTGAAACGTATCGAAATCAATCCTGAATTACTTCAGGATGATCCAGACATGATTGAAGACCTGATTGCAGCTGCAATGAATGATGCAGCACGTCAGGCAGAAGTGGTATCTGACGAAAGAATGAAAGCAGCAAACTCAGGCATGGGTTTGCCGCCTGGTCTTGCAGGTATGTTCTAAGGAAGAATGCGCAATGTTTAGTGATCGTTTTGATCAACTCGTTCAAGCATTACGCATTTTGCCAAGCGTTGGGCCGAAATCGGCTCAACGTATGGCATTGCATATGATCATGAAAAATCGTGAGGGTGCTATTGGTCTGGCACATGCGCTGACTGAGGCAACCAATTACATTCATGAATGTTCAGTCTGTCATTCTTTGACCGAAGACGAAGTCTGCAATATCTGTACTTCGCTGGATCGTGATGATGAATTGCTTTGCGTAGTAGAATCACCTGCAGATGTCATGGCGATTGAACAAAGTGGCAGCTTCAGAGGTAAATATCATGTATTGGGTGGACATTTATCGCCACTGGATGGTATTGGTCCCGAAGAAATCGGTATTCCGTACTTATTGCATCGTTTGGCCAATGGTCAGGTGAAAGAAGTGATTCTGGCAACCAATGCCACGGTAGAAGGACAAGCAACGGCACATTATCTGGTTGAGGCCAGTAAGCATTTGCCGATCCAGATGACCCGAATTGCCCAGGGCGTACCACAAGGTGGTGAGCTGGAATATGTCGATAGCCATACCTTGAGTCAGGCAGTACATAACCGGATGCGCATGAAGTAAGCTGAGCTTAAATATCTTGTTAGTTTTAATATAAAAAAGATATTAATTAGAATATAAAACCTGATAAGTAAGCGCCATTTTTTAGGAAATAGGGCAGAATTGACGTTATTTTTTATACAAAAATTCTATAGATCAGTTAATATGGATCTATCGAGAATCTAATCTTAGACTCAGTTCTATGTTTCAATTTATTCAACATCAAAACGACTTAACTCATGTACTGAAGCTGATGGATCAGAATTCAGTGTATGGGCTGGATACCGAGTTTATCAAGGTTGATACCTTATGGCCTAAGCTGGGTGTTTTTCAGATTAACGTAGACAACAAGGTCTATTTGTTGGATGGAACCACGCTGGATCTGACTGAGTTCCTTAATAAAATTTTTAACGCACAGCAGAATATTTTTCATGCCTGTAGTGAAGATATCGATCTGATTTATCACTATACCCAGAAGAAATCGCTGAGTAATGTGTTTGATACCCAGGTCGGCATGTCATTTTTGGGGCATGGTCTGCAAGTCAGCTATCAAAATGCGCTGAAGCAGATGCTGGAAGTCGATATCGAAAAAGACCAGACCCGTTCTGACTGGCTGGCGCGTCCACTCAGTTCCGAACAGTTGCTCTATGCTGCCAATGATGTACATTATCTGGTGCAACTGTCAGAGAAAATCAAACAGGATCTGGATTCGAAAGATCTGCTGGATTTTGCTTTGCAAGATTGCCGTTTTTTGACTCAGGAAATTGGCGAAGATACACCAACCGCCTTGTTGTATCAGGATGTCGGCAATTACCGGCATTCACGCCGTCAGTTGATGCAATTGCAGCAACTGATGGTCTGGCGCGATCAGATTGCCAAAGCACTAAATCAGCCACGCAGTTTTATTTTAAAAAATGCCAGCATGATTGATCTGGTGGAAAAGTTCCCTCGCAATAATTTCCAGCTGAGTCATGTGAAAGACATTCGTTCGAATGTGGTTCGTGAGCATGGTAAAACCATTTTAGATTTACTGAAATTCCTGCCGGAGCCGGCAAATTGGCCTTTACGTCTGGCACGTCCAATTCGCCATTCTTCCAAAGATATTGGCGAAAAAATTGATTCAATTATTCAGAACGTCGTCAATGAAACCTCAATTCCCAAAGAAGTGCTGATGCGCAAGAAATGGTTGAATGCACTGTATCAGCATGTAGTTTTTCACAAGGATGAACAGGATCTGCCGGATTATCTGCTTGGCTGGCGCTATGAGTTATTAACTCAGCCACTGATTCAGGTATTGCATCAGGATGAATCTTATCTGTCTACCCAGATGAAAGTTAGCGAGTGATTGGCTACAGGAATGGTTAAAGAAAAAGCAATTATACAAAATCACGACTGATGCATGAGACGTGGCTAATGTTTCTGTCTTTTTTTTGATGTATCCTTGCAGTTGTTTTTCCAGAAAAGTCGTTTGAAATATGCAAGTGTCTATCTACAAATCCAGCAAAAAAAGTGAAATGTATCTGTATGTGGCGCGTCCTGCGAATGAAAGCGAAGCTGAAACATTCGAGCCTTTAAGTGTATTAACTGAAGCAGTACAGGCAGCATTTGGACGTGCGACTTTTGTCATGCATCTTGAATTAAGTGAATCACGTAAACTGGCACGTGCCAATGTCTTGCATGTTATGGATTCTATTGAAACTCGCGGTTTCTTCCTGCAAATGCCGCCAGAAGGCTTGATTGATCCAAATGCTGTGGCACCAGAAGGTTTACGCGGTGCTTAATGTTAATTCAGGAGTTGTGAAATGAATGGTTATGTGGCTGTATTAGACTCAATTCCTGAACAGAGCATTGCCGTTGCAGTTTATCTGCTCGGCAGCCTGATTGCTTTATGGTGCTGGTATAGCGTAACCAAGCGTCTGCCTAAACCTATGGGCGGTTTTTTGTGGATTGTGGCCTTTGCCATTCTATTGACACCGACGGTATCCGAGGGGGCGAATGCATCCATTGCACCCGCGATCTTTGGTCTGTTATTTGGGGTGCTAACCAAAGAGCAATCCCTGGTTTGGATTAATGCGTCACTTATTTTATTTGTCATTGGGATTGGATCTGTGGTTGGCTATTGCTGGTCGACCTATGTGTCGAACAAAAGCAATATTCGTGTTCACGAGAAAAGTTCACCGCTGTAAGTAAAAAATAAGGTTCAATCATGTCTGCTGATATTCAACAATTTTCAGGTACCGATCAGTACATTGCGACTGACAGTTTAAAACTTGCGGTGAAAGCTGCACGCAGTTTGCAAAAACCATTGCTGGTCAAAGGTGAGCCGGGTACAGGTAAGACTTTGCTGGCCGAGCAAGTTGCAGAAAGTCTGGGTTTGAAGCTGATCACCTGGCACATCAAGTCCACTACCAAAGCACAACAAGGCCTGTATGAATACGATGCCGTATCCCGCTTGCGCGATAGTCAGTTGGGTGATGACCGTGTCTATGACATCAAGAACTACATCAAGCCGGGTAAATTATGGGAAGCGTTTACCAGTGAAGAGCGCTGTGTCCTGTTGATTGATGAAATTGATAAGGCAGACATCGAGTTTCCAAATGACTTGCTGCATGAACTCGATAAAATGTCGTTCTATGTGTACGAGACTGGCGAAACCATTACGGCAACTCAGCGCCCAATCGTGATCATTACCTCAAATAATGAAAAAGAATTGCCAGATGCTTTCCTGCGTCGTTGCTTCTTCCATTACATCGAATTCCCGGATGAAGCCACCATGCGTGAAATCATCGATGTGCATTTTGCCAATATCTCGACCACATTGGTCAATGAGGCTTTGCAAGTCTTCTTTAAATTACGTCAGATTCCGGGTTTAAAAAAACCACCTTCAACTTCTGAACTGATCGACTGGCTCAGCCTGCTTATGGCTGACGACATGCCGGAAGATATTCTGCGCAATACTGATAAATCCAAAGCAATTCCGCCCCTGTACGGCGCATTAATCAAGAATGAGCAAGATGTGCAGTTGCTCGAACGTCTAGCATTTATGTCACGTCGTTAAGGGAGAAACACGCATGTTTGTGCGACTGTTTTATACCTTACGCAAATACGGCGTGCCGGTATCGACTCGTGAGCTGATTGACCTGAATCAGGCGGTTGCTGCAGGTCTGGTGTTTGCCGATCAGGATGAATTCTATCAGCTGGCCAAAACCGTCATGGTCAAGGACGAGCGCTATTTCGATAAGTTCGATCGTGCTATGAAAGACTATTTTGATGGTATCGCGACCTTTGATCTGGATGAGCTGCTGAATCAGGTGCATAAGCTGCCCAAAGACTGGTTCGATCTCGAATTACTCGAGAAGCATCTGACCCCGGAGCAGCGCGAAGAGCTGAAAAAAGCCGGATCGCTGGAAGAACTGATGAAAATGCTGGAAGAGCGTCTGCGCGAACAGCATAAAAAACATCAGGGTGGCAACAAGATGATGGGTACCGGTGGCACTTCACCCTTTGGTGCCTATGGCGATCATCCTGAAGGTGTGCGTATTGGCGGGCCGGGGCGTAAGCGTTCTGCGGTGAAAGTCTGGGAACAGCGCCAATATCGAAATCTGGACGATGAACAGATTTTGGGTAGCCGCCAGATGCAGATGGCATTGCGCCGTCTACGAAAATTTGCCCGTCAGGGTGCTGCTGAAGAACTGGATATTGACGGGACGATTCGTGAAACGGCCAAGCAGGGCATTCTGGATGTACAATTGGTACCGGAGCGTCGTAACCGCATCAAAGTTTTAATGCTGTTCGATGTCGGTGGTTCGATGGATGCGCATATTGCCCAGTGTGAAAAGTTGTTCAGTGCTGCGAAAACCGAATTCAAAACCCTGGAATATTTTTATTTCCATAACTGTCTGTATGACTATGTCTGGAAAGACAATGTCCGTCGTTCCAGTTCACGTATGAATACCTGGGATTTGTTCAATACCTATGGGCGCGATTATCGCGTGATTGTAGTCGGTGATGCCAGCATGGCACCCTATGAGCTGAATTCTGTCGGTGGTTCGGTTGAATATATGAATGATGAGGCTGGGCAAGTCTGGTTGCAGCGTCTACGTCAGCATTTTGATAAAACCGCTTGGCTGAATCCTGAAGAAGAAAAATACTGGCATTACACCCATACTATTGGTCTGATCCAGCAAATATTTGAAAATCATATGTTTCCAATGACGCTGAAAGGCATTGAAGACATGACTAAATATCTGGCGCGTTAATTCCATTTATCTATAAGTGACTTTAGTTAGAGTTATTAGGGTCTGTTGACATTTACTGTTCAAAAAAATAGCGAGAAAGTAAAATTTAATCGCCAAACTAAATTTACTTCTCGCTATGCCTCGTACAATGCTGAATGATCAACACTGGTCTAAGTTACTTTCTATTTTCCGAAATTTTGATATCTATTTCAAATCTAATTTGAGAAATTTTGTCGAAGCAATACTTTATAGAATAAGAACAGGCTGCCCATGGCGTGATTTGCCTAAAGAATTTGGTTCGTATAACTCAATCTTTAAAAAATATAATCGTTGGTGTAAAAATGATAAGTTAATGAAAATATTTAAATTAATTTCTTCAAGTGCTGATATGGAATGGGTTTTTATTGATGGTAGTCATGTTCGGGCACACCAACATTCTGCTGGAATAAAAGATCAGGATATTTCTAAAAGCATTGGTGGAAATAGTTCTAAAATACACTTAGCTGTTGATGCGGATGGCAATCCAATCGAAATTATTATCTCCGATGGAACGATACATGATGTCAAGATTGCTCCCAAAATGATTGAAAAACTTGATTTGAGTGAAACGGAAGTATGTTGTGCAGACAAAGGATATGACTCTGAATCATTAAGAGAACAAATATCTGCGAAAAAAACTAAAGCGAATATTCCAAGAAAATCAAATACTCAGTCAAATAATGATCATATGGATTGGTATTTATATAAAATCAGACACTTAGTTGAGAATGCATTTTGTAGGTTAAAGCAGTTCAGAGGAATAGCAACACGATATGATAAGCTAAAGTGTAGCTATGAGGGGGCAGTTGCATTAGCTTGTATATTTATTTGGCTACCTTTATCGGGTAAATTCTATACTTGAAATGTCAACAGACCCTAGTGATTTAAAAAAAATTATTCTAGTATAAAGTCACTCATTATCTCTTATTTAAAATTTCAGGCATGATTATGGCTCATCAAATTAATGGTATTGCGTTACCGAATGAAGAGGGTTTTTTTGGTCAGTATGGCGGTCAGTTTATTCCACCCGATCTGAAACAGGCCATGGATGATATTAATGTGGCCTATCAGGAAATTCGTCAGACTGAAGAGTTTCAGAATGAATTGAAAGATCTGTTTGCCCATTATGTCGGTCGCCCAAGTCCTTTATTTCATGCCAAACGTCTTTCTGAACAGCTTGGCGGGGCGCAGATTTATCTGAAACGTGAAGATCTGAACCATACCGGGGCGCACAAGATCAATCATTGTCTGGGTGAAGCTTTACTTGCGAAATATATGGGCAAGACCAAAGTCATTGCAGAAACCGGTGCCGGCCAGCATGGTGTTGCTTTGGCAACTGCATGTGCCTTGGTGGGTATCCCATGTGAAATTCATATGGGGCAAGTAGATATTGAAAAAGAGCATCCAAACGTCGTCAAGATGAAAATTCTGGGTGCCAAGCTGATTTCTGTGACTCGCGGTACAGCCACACTCAAAGATGCAGTCGACAGTGCTTTTGAAGAATATTTAAAAGACCCGAAAAACTACATCTATGCCATTGGTTCGGTAGTCGGGCCGCACCCATTCCCGATGATGGTACGTGATTTCCAGTCGATTATTGGTGATGAGATTAAAGTTCAGGCCAATGAGCGTTTTGGTGCAAATCCTGACTATGTTGTTGCCTGTGTCGGTGGGGGTTCCAATGCAGTTGGCGCATTCACTGCATTTTTAAATGAACCCGATGTGAAACTGGTTGGCGTTGAGCCGGCAGGTCATGGTTTAGATACCGATATGCATTCAGCTACTTTGACCTTAGGTAAACCGAGCCAGTTACATGGTATGGCCTGTTATGTGCTAGAAGATGAACAGGGCGAGCCATTGCCAGTGCATTCAATTGCTTCTGGTCTGGATTATCCGGGTGTGGGGCCGCAGCATAGCTTGCTGAAAGATTTGGGCCGGGTAGAGTACACTACAGCAACTGATCAGGAATGTCTGGATGCATTCATGACACTGTCACGCGTAGAAGGCATTGTACCTGCATTAGAAAGTTCGCATGCGGTGGCTTGGGCCATTCGTGAAGCAGGGAAACTGCCAAAAGATACCAAGATTGTAGTGAACTTATCGGGTCGTGGTGATAAAGACTCAGATTACGTCGCAGAAAAATTAGGTCTAAACTGATTTTATTCAGAATGTTCATATAAAAAATCCCGGTACACATACCGGGATTTTTTATGGATCAGATATAAAACTTTATCTTGGTGTCACTTAAGTGATCTTCAAATGCCTTAGAGAAAGCTAGATGATGTTTTAACCTGAGATATATTGCTGTAACTGTTCAATCAATTTGCGTTGGTCATCCATGGCCGCTTTGACCAAATCCCCAATTGAAATCAGACCGATCAGTTTTTCATGTTCGACCACGGGTAAGTGGCGTAGGTGGCGTTCAGTCATCAAAGATAAACAGTCTTCTACGCTAGTAGCTGTATTTACGGTAATCACTTTAGAGGTCATGATCTCATTAACAGTGGTGTCGAATGAGGTTCTTTGCATCAGGGCGATCTTACGCGTGTAATCCCGCTCTGACAAAATCCCCACCACATTGTCTTCATGGGTTACCACAAGCGCCCCGATTCCTTTATCCGCCATCAAGGTGATGGCTTCTAAAACAGTAGAATCTGGACGGATGGTATAAATAGCTTGATGCATTTTTTCACTGAGCACCTGTGCCACATTGGTCATGCTTAATCATCCTTATTGGTTAATTTATTATTAATCCTAGAGTATGTATTCAACCTGAACATCTCTAAGTGTTTAGGTTTTAGTCTTTATAAATAGCATGTTATTTAAGCAATGTGCAGTCTTTGTTGCGAAAAAAACAGATGACGCATCTGTGCAGCAGTCAGTTTGAGTTTGGTTCCATTGGTGTTGAACAGGGCTGGCGTAACATTCAGTCGCGACAGGGTCGGCAATAATGCATTTTCAAAATCTTCAGAATTGATTTTACGCGGGATGTAATCCGGCCAATGCTGCTGGGCATAATTTTTAGCATCCAGCGGATTGAGCCAGAATGGGAAGATGCAGTCTTCCTGGTCACGCATCATCGCCCAGCCTTGGTGATATGCACCCCATAGCTCGCCACAATTCATCAAAGATTTAAGCATCGTGATCTTTAACAGAAAGTTTTTGCAGATCGGATCAAATTGAATAATTTTTCGTGGTTTCATTAGAATAAAGTGCTATTGGAGTTCAGGCTCTATTCTAGAAACTTTATATGAAATTACTGTTTCAGCTTTGCAAGGATTCGTAAGAAAATATGTATTGATTGCTACTTATTGAAAAAAGGGCATAAAAAAACGCCACCTAGGTGACGTTTCTTTATGCTTGCATGGTGGCCATGTTCTGCCAGTACTGGGCTTTGAGTGAATCTCGTTCTACACGGAAACCTTGATAATAAAGTTCTGCTAAAAAAAGCGCTGCTTTACCATGGCCAGCACGAGCGGCTTCTTCAAGCTGTTTTACTGCATCAGCAAAGTTCATTTGCGATTGAATGGTATTCACGGCATCTGCGTACAGATGTTCCAGATCGTGTTGAGAGAGTTGTTGTATCATATAAAAACTCCTTAATTTTAATTATGATTACAGGATAGACTATTTAGTCTAAATACAAATATAAATTAGTATTGTTAAACTAATATTACAAAATAATGGAAAAGTCAACTATTCGATTTTATTTGTTTACTTAAGTTATAGTTTAACTGATTAAACTATACACAACTATAAATATTATTAAGCTACATTGTAAATGGATAGCAAACAATAAGGAGAAGGCCATGATGACAAGAACTTTAGATGGTGTGAAATTTGATATGCCTCCGACTGCAGGTCAAATTATGGAACTTGCCGATTTGCATCGTAAAAAACTCGATCAAGCTATATTCAGTAAACACACCCATCTGGGTGATTATGGACTGGCACAACGTAAAGAAGTCTACGACTTTACCCGTGCGCTGGATGAAAACCAGCGTGAGCAGTTTTATAAGCTTTATAATGGTGAGCTGGTCCGCATTGCAGATGAGGATCGTCTGCATCCGCCTGAAGCAGAAGCGGGTTTAAGTAAATTTGCAATTGCACTGGTATTGCTTGTTGTTGCATTGGTGCTGTATTCAACAATTATTACCAGAATCATGAATTAGTCCTCGAAATAGCAGGATTCAGCTCTTATGAATATTCAGTGCGCTGACTTGAACTTATGTAACTGCGACCATACACTACCTCTAACCTGAGGTAGTGTATGTCTATAGATACAGAAAAACTAAGCCAATTTTTCAGCAGAATCAAACTGGAACAGATTTATAACAGTGTGGTTATTTTTATTATTGCGATCATTCTACTTTTAGCCGCATTTGCTCTATATCGTCCGTTGAGCATTGCTCAAGTCACCCAGATTCAGCAACTGTCTAAACAGCAAAACCTTCCCCAAACTCAGGATATGGCACTCGCTTTATTAGAGCAGCAGCATATCCGTCGTGGGCAATATCTTAAATTGATGCAGGCTTATCAGCAGGAATCACTTCGGGCACGTCAGCTTCCGCCGGTTTCTGTGGAGATGCCTTAGGCATAGGGTTTGTTGGTAAGTAATAATTGGCATCCATTAAATTTCGCTCCAAACGCATTTTCAAGGCATTTTGATCCAGTTCTTTGTTGACGACGACTAGGGTTAAGCGATCAGGATGAAAATGCTTGCGCACTGCATTTTGTACATCTGCCGCTGTGATTTTAGCCAAGCGTTCTGGATAACTGGATAAATAATCAGTTTGCTCACTATAAAAACCCATATTGCCTAGCTGGGCATTAATGGTGGCATTACTGCTGTAATTATTAGGAAAAGCACGTAACATGCCTGCTTTGGTTTCTTCCAGACGCTGAGTATCAATAGGTTGGCTGACAAAGTTGATAAAAGCCTGATGTGCGACCTGAATACTCTCCAGCAGTTGATCCTGACGCGTGGAATACTTAAAGCTGAATACGCCGGGTGCCTGACTAAAGCTCAATGAACTATAAGCGCCATAAGTAAAACCACGTTTCACCCGCAGTTCCTGCATCAATACCGCATTAAATCCGCTACCGCCAAACATGCGATTGGCGACTTCTAAAGCCAGTTTATCTTCAGTAAAGCGGGTTGGGCCTAAATGCCCAAAGGTGACATGCGCCTGAGACGAGTTATAGGGTAGATGTACCACTTCAAAACCAGATTGAGTTTCAGGTTGTGGCAATCGCACTGCTTTTTGCCCTTGGGGTAAATTACCGGCAATGCGTTCAGACAGTTCCAGTGCCTGTTTCGGGCTGAGTTTTCCAGTAATGGAAATATTCATATTTTGCGCCACCAAAAACTGATCACGAAATTTTTTCAATAATTCTGCGTTAATTTTCTTGGTACTGCCTTGGGTACCAGTGATTGGTTCTGCATAAGGGTGTTGACCATATAGGGCACGATAAAAACGGATATCCATGAGTCGGCTTGGATTTTCCTGCAGCTGTTTTTGTCCCACTTGGGTATTGCTTAAAGCCAGATTAATGCTGGATGGTTTAAATGATGCATTCTTGAGAACCTCCATCAGCATGCCCAATGCGGGTTCCAGTTTTTCCGGGTCTGAAAGCGTACGCAGACGAACCACAAACATATCCCGATAGGCTTGTACGCTGAATTGTGCTCCGGTTTGGTCAAAAACTTCCGCCACCTGATTGGCGCTATATTTGTCGGTTCCTTCACGCATCAACTTGGCTGCCATATTGGATAGACCATACAGACCTTTGGTAATTTCCTGATCACGGGCCGAACCGGCATTAAAGGTCAGCTGGATATCCACCATGGGAAGATCCTGCGTTTCAACAAATAGTGTACGTACTTTGTAGCGATTGTTCAGGTCATGAATATAAGGCGCCTGAAAACCCCGTTGCTGATTAATATTTTTTAAGCTTTGTAGCAAGGGGATAGACTGTAACTGACTTGGATTATCATTTTGGTCAGGTTGAGGATCCAGATAGTTTTCTGCATAGGTAGCCGAGCTCAGACTTAAAATTGAAATAAGCAAAAATGGACGAAGTTTAAGCATTATAATCCCCGTTGCTGGGTGTTTTGTTCAGGTAATAGATAAAGTGTGCTGAGATTTTCACGCACAAAATAGGCGTTGGCGACACGCTGGATATCCTGAATACTGACACTTTCAAAGTGTTTCGGTAATTCATCCATCAGGCGATAACTCAAGCCATTGACCTCCAGATTGCCAATCATTTTAGCTTGTCCGGCAATATCATCCTGGCTATAAATTAAATTGGAAATAAAGCGGGTACTGATACGATCCACTTCCTGTTGGGTCATCGCGGTAGTTTTAAGTAAATCTACTTCATCCTGAATTGCTTGTTGTGCTTCTTGCAAAGAGATGCCCGGTGCAGGTAAGGCAGAAATACCAAACAGGCTGTCGCCGCGATTATAGGGATCATAAGAAACGCTGACAGAGGTCAGAATTTTACGATCACGTACCAATCGGTCTTGCAGACGCGAAGAAATGCCACTGTCCAAAAGACTGCGAATAATGGTCAAGGCATAAGCATCTTGGGGGTTTTTGGCAGTGCCAAGGGATTTTACATTCCAGGTCATGTACAGATTGGGCACATGAACATTGCTATTAATCTCCATATGCCGATAGCCTAAGCGTTCAAACTCCAGTACATCATTGCGTGCTGGTGTTGGGCGTGCGGGAATGTCAGCAAAATATTTTTGTACCTGAGCCAAAGCAGCTTCAGATTCTACATTTCCAACAATCACCAGAATGGCATTATTCGGACTGTACCAATCCCGATACCATTTTTTGACATCATTCAACTGAATATTATTCAGAGTTTTCATGTGTCCAATCACCGGCTGACGGTAGTGGCTGGTCGGATAACTGATCCATTTAAACCGTTCAAAGGCTTGCGCACGCGGATTGTCATCGGTGCGCTGGCGCCGTTCTTCCATGACGACTTTAATTTCTGGCTCGAAGTCCTGCTGTCGAAGTAATAAATTACTCATCCGGTCAGATTCAAGTTCCAGGGCCATAGGAAAATAGGCCTTAGGATAAAGCTGATAATAATTGGTGTAATTGGTAAAGGTGGCCGCATTGATACTGCCGCCATAAATCCGGCTAAGACGGGTAAATTCATCATTTGGGACTTTATGAGTGCCTTTGAACATCATATGTTCAAGTGCATGGGATACCCCCAGAATATTTCCGGATTCATCACTACTGCCGACTTTGTACCAAATTTGTGTCATTACCATGGGCGCACGATGGTCTTCCCGAATAATGACTTTTAAACCGTTACTTAAAGTGGTTTCAAAAGTAGTCCGTGACAATTCGCTTCGGGTTTGTGCCTGAACCGAGTTAAAACTCAGGCTAAGCAAGACTGCTGCACCGAGTGGATAAAGCATCTGTTTGATCATTTGCGAGAAAGAGGAGATAGTCAAAAAGGTGATGAACACTAGATCTCCTGAAATAGGCGTTTGTATTTAGAGTTATTTTTAATAAATGCGTGCTTGAAAGCAACCGAGAGCTGTAGCTTTTTGGTATGTTTGTCCAGCATTTGCATTGCTAGCTGCAAAGCAGGCAAGTTATGGTAGAATCTGGGTTTTTAACGCAATGCTTTTCAAGGATTCGGCATGCAACAGCAATCTAATGGGCAAAACAAATTTTTGATTGATGCTGATATCGGAGATGATGATGTCACATTACCGAGCTTACCTGCGGTCAATGTGCCTATCGTAGAAACGCCAAGCGAAACAGCTGTAGTTTCTGCACCTGTCGAAACAGAAACTGAAAATGAAGATTCTGCGGCGAAAGGTGGCTTCTTTAGCCGTATGAAAGTGGGTTTAACCAAAACCCGTAAAAACCTTGCCGATGGGATGGTAAATATCCTGATCGGTGGTAAAGAAATTGATGATGAATTATTAGAAGAAGTCGAAGAGCAGCTTCTGGTGGCCGATATCGGTGTGGAAGCCACCAAGACCATTATCGCTAACCTGACTGAACGTACGGCACGTGGTGATTTGATCTATTCGCATTCACTCTATAAAGCGCTTCAGGAAGAACTGGTGGCTTTATTGGCACCACGGGTAAAACCGCTGCATATTGATCCGAATAAATCGCCTTATGTGATTCTGGTAGTTGGTGTGAATGGTGTCGGTAAAACGACTACCATTGGCAAGTTGGCAAAGCGCCTGCAAGGTGAAGGCAAGACCGTCATGTTGGCAGCAGGCGATACTTTCCGTGCGGCTGCAACTGAACAGCTCCAGATCTGGGGTGAGCGTAATAATATTGCGGTTGTTGCTCAGGGTCATGGTGCTGACTCAGCTTCAGTGATTTTCGATGCTTTTGAAAGTGCGCGTGCCAAAGGTGTGGATGTATTGATTGCAGACACAGCGGGCCGTTTGCATAACAAAGGTCATTTGATGCAGGAATTGACTAAAGTAAAACGTGTAATGCAGAAAATTGATGCCACTGCACCTCATGAAGTGATGTTGGTGGTCGATGCCGGTACTGGTCAGAATGCTATTAATCAGGTCGAGATGTTTGATGAGGCGGTAGGCTTGACGGGCTTAACTATTACCAAACTTGATGGTACTGCCAAAGGTGGGGTACTGTTTAATATCGCCAGTCGTACTCATGTGCCGATTCGCTTTATTGGTGTGGGTGAAAAAATTGATGACCTGCGTCCATTCTCTGCCAAATCTTTTGTTGCTGCATTATTTGAAACTGAAAAATAAATAATGTGCAATGCTTCACATAAACTCCGCCAAGTGCGGAGTTTGTTGTTTTTGGCTGGTTTGAGTGTTGTAAAAACCGACAGTAAAACCACCACTAAATCTGCCCATCTTGATAAAGGCCTTATAATTGTAGGGGATTTTCTAAGCTGATTTGGCTTGTTTTTTGTGGGGTAGAAAATGGCATTGCTAAATAAGATTGGTCAGGTATTAACAAGCGATATAACCAAGGATTTTAAATTTTCAAGAAAAAATAAACTGAATGGTGATTTAGAACTGACTTTTGTCGATCAATTGAAAAAGCGCCGTAGTATCGATCAACTCGGTAAGCGGGTACATTATAGTCAGACTTATCTTGGCGAAATCATTCAGGAAGCAGTGCGCAGTTGCCCTTCGGCTTATGATTCTCAAACTACGCGCATTGTGGTGTTATTTGCAGATTCTCATCATCAATTCTGGGAAATTGTGAAACAGGTACAGCGTCAGCATATGCCGGCATCTATTTACGAAGGAATGGAAATCAAGTTGAATCAATGTGCTGCTGCCTATGGCACGGTTTTGTTTTATGAAGATCAAGCCGTGATTCAACAATTACAAAAGAAAATGCCATTAAATAGTGAAGATTTTCCAGCATGGTCGGAACAAACTTCCGGTATGGCGCAATTTGCTGTGTGGACGACGCTGGCAGATTCTGGCTTAGGAGCATCCTTACAGCACTACAATCCACTGATTGATGAAAGGGTCGCTGAGCATTTTGAAATTGAAAAGAACTGGTTGTTGCGAGCCCAACTTTGCTTTGGATCAATTGAACAAACAGTAGAAGAAAAATTACAAAAGCCGGATCAGCACCGTTTCAAAGTATTTAATTAAAAGTTTATAGAGAACTTTATATGTGACAGCATGGAAGCTGCAGATAAAATCAGATACAAATACGCTACCCAGATCTAAATCTGATTGTTCTATAAATAAAACACATTGTTATCGAAATGCACCTGTCTTGGGTGCTTAAAGCACGTAATATGACTTTATCGATTTTTTAATAATCAAAATATATAGAGGTGAATTCATGGCATTTTTAGATCAAATCAAACAACGCCGTAGCATTTATTCAATTGGAAAAAATGTAGAGCTGGATCAAGCAGAAATTGAGAAAATCATTAAAGATGCGGTGAAGCACAGTCCGTCATCTTTTAACTCGCAAACCTCGCGTGTGGTGATTTTATTTGGTCAATCACATGATACTTTCTGGCATATTGTACGTGAAACTTTACGTGATCTGGTTTCAGCAGATGCATTTGAATCAACCAATAGCAAGATCAATGCTTTTGCAGCAGGTTATGGTACCGCACTGTTTTATGAAGACCAGAACGTGGTGAAGTCGATGCAGGAGCAGTTTGCACTCTATGCCGATAACTTCCCGGTCTGGTCTGAGCATTCTTCCGCTATTGCACAGTTTGCAACCTGGACCGCTTTGGCAGAAAAAAATATTGGGGCTTCATTACAGCACTATAATCCAATTATTGATGAGGAAGTCGCACAAACTTTCGAGATTCCATCTCACTGGAAACTTCGTGCTCAACTGGTATTTGGGTCAATTGAAGCACCTGCAGGTGAAAAAACCTTTATGGATGATGCAGAACGTTTTAAGACCTTTGCATAAATAGTTTTAGATTAAAAAGAAGCACTTTGATGCTTCTTTTTTATGTCTTAGAGTTGGATTTGGATATGATGTGATATCTCTAGCAAATAAATGCTAAAAACACAGGCTGTATCATTCCAGCTTTTGTCATAAGATTGTCATTTAGACGCGGCATAGTGCAGCTAATTTTTAATAAACAACCAAAAATGAGTAAAGGATATGGGTTTACGTATTGCGGCAACTGCAGCAGTGTTTCTGTTTAGCACATCAGTTTTTTCAGCAGTGACCGTCACAGTACCTGAAGAAATAAAAATTGTTGCCGTAAATGATCAGGAGGTGAACTCGGGTCTATTGCGTTCTAATCAGACTTATAGCTTGGATGCAGGTATAAATGCGATCAGCGTACGCTATAACGAATTTTTCCAGCATTCAGACAATTCACATGACATTTTAAAGTCAGGTGTTGTTACGGTAAAAACACCCAGCCTTAAAGATGGTGAGACTTATCGTTTAGCACTCATTCAGGCGCCTAAGGATTTTGATGCAGCGCAAAAATATAAAGATCAGCCCATTATTGGTCTATATGATGCAAAAAATCAGCTCTTAGTCCAGCAGACGGGCGCTAAAGATGCAGCGAAACCATGGTTTGGAAATCGAGTGTTGACTAAAAAAGTGGATTTGACAACTCAAGCTGCGACAGAAGTTAATCAACCGGCAGCTATATATACTCAGTCAGCAGAACAGAATGATCAGCAGCTGATTCAATTATGGCAGAAGGCTTCTAAAGCTGAGCGTCAAAAATTTATGACTTGGCTCGCTGAGCAGGCAAATTAAAATATTTTGATGAAGAATCAAAAAGATCACCATTAAAGTGATCTTTTTTTTATAAGATGAGGGCTAGAAAATTAACATTTGCTTAAACTTTTCATGTGGAATTAGCTAGAAAAATGCAAAAAAAGTGTTAAAAATAGCCTTTTAGATTAAAAAATAAACGCATGATTGGTTTTTTTGAATATTTTTAAGAAAAGCCCTTGCGCTCGTTTTGAAACTGTATAGAATACGCAGCACACCAACGCAATGCATGAAACGAAACGTTAAGTGATTGGGTTGGAGCTTGAAACTGACGAGGTTTTAAGAAGATCATTAAGAGATTATGAAGAACAACTTGTGTGGATTTTTACTGGTTGATTGATCGAAATTATTTTCATTGATTGATGGTAGAAATTACTCGAAGTTTATTTGAGAAATATTTGTCAGAAAATTGATGAGCCAAGATTGGTGCCCTTTAAGGCACTACATAGTATTAAACTGAAGAGTTTGATCATGGCTCAGATTGAACGCTGGCGGCAGGCTTAACACATGCAAGTCGAGCGGGGAAATGTAGCTTGCTACATTACCTAGCGGCGGACGGGTGAGTAATGCTTAGGAATCTGCCTATTAGTGGGGGACAACATCTCGAAAGGGATGCTAATACCGCATACGTCCTACGGGAGAAAGCAGGGGACCTTCGGGCCTTGCGCTAATAGATGAGCCTAAGTCGGATTAGCTAGTTGGTGGGGTAAAGGCCTACCAAGGCGACGATCTGTAGCGGGTCTGAGAGGATGATCCGCCACACTGGGACTGAGACACGGCCCAGACTCCTACGGGAGGCAGCAGTGGGGAATATTGGACAATGGGGGGAACCCTGATCCAGCCATGCCGCGTGTGTGAAGAAGGCCTTTTGGTTGTAAAGCACTTTAAGCGAGGAGGAGGCTACCGAGATTAATACTCTTGGATAGTGGACGTTACTCGCAGAATAAGCACCGGCTAACTCTGTGCCAGCAGCCGCGGTAATACAGAGGGTGCAAGCGTTAATCGGATTTACTGGGCGTAAAGCGCGCGTAGGTGGCCAATTAAGTCAAATGTGAAATCCCCGAGCTTAACTTGGGAATTGCATTCGATACTGGTTGGCTAGAGTATGGGAGAGGATGGTAGAATTCCAGGTGTAGCGGTGAAATGCGTAGAGATCTGGAGGAATACCGATGGCGAAGGCAGCCATCTGGCCTAATACTGACACTGAGGTGCGAAAGCATGGGGAGCAAACAGGATTAGATACCCTGGTAGTCCATGCCGTAAACGATGTCTACTAGCCGTTGGGGCCTTTGAGGCTTTAGTGGCGCAGCTAACGCGATAAGTAGACCGCCTGGGGAGTACGGTCGCAAGACTAAAACTCAAATGAATTGACGGGGGCCCGCACAAGCGGTGGAGCATGTGGTTTAATTCGATGCAACGCGAAGAACCTTACCTGGTCTTGACATAGTAAGAACTTTCCAGAGATGGATTGGTGCCTTCGGGAACTTACATACAGGTGCTGCATGGCTGTCGTCAGCTCGTGTCGTGAGATGTTGGGTTAAGTCCCGCAACGAGCGCAACCCTTTTCCTTATTTGCCAGCGGGTTAAGCCGGGAACTTTAAGGATACTGCCAGTGACAAACTGGAGGAAGGCGGGGACGACGTCAAGTCATCATGGCCCTTACGACCAGGGCTACACACGTGCTACAATGGTCGGTACAAAGGGTTGCTACCTCGCGAGAGGATGCTAATCTCAAAAAGCCGATCGTAGTCCGGATTGGAGTCTGCAACTCGACTCCATGAAGTCGGAATCGCTAGTAATCGCGGATCAGAATGCCGCGGTGAATACGTTCCCGGGCCTTGTACACACCGCCCGTCACACCATGGGAGTTTGTTGCACCAGAAGTAGGTAGTCTAACCTTAGGGGGGACGCTTACCACGGTGTGGCAGATGACTGGGGTGAAGTCGTAACAAGGTAGCCGTAGGGGAACCTGCGGCTGGATCACCTCCTTAACGAAAGATTGACGATTGGTAAGAATCCACAACAAGTTGTTCTTCATACGATGTATCTGAGGGTCTGTAGCTCAGTTGGTTAGAGCACACGCTTGATAAGCGTGGGGTCACAAGTTCAAGTCTTGTCAGACCCACCACTACTGACGAAGCGCAAGCAGAAACAGAACGATACATTGACTTATTGATAAGCTGGGGACTTAGCTTAGTTGGTAGAGCGCCTGCTTTGCACGCAGGAGGTCAGGAGTTCGACTCTCCTAGTCTCCACCAAATTTCAAGACAAGAAAAGCATGCTTTTCCTTGAAATTTAAGCAAGAAGCTACGCTTCGCGCAGTATGTAATCATACAGTGATGAAGTTGTTTAGTTCCTAAGCGATCAGGTGTTTAGATCCTAGAGATTAACAAGTACAAGCGTTATGATACGCGCACTTGATAACCTCTGTGATTTATCACAGTTTCCTGACCTGACGAAGGCTGGAAAAATCATTAACAGAATATATTTGAGTTGAAATAATTTGTTCAAACTCGTTTCAAGTAGGCAACTACAAGAAATGAGTTCTAGCGAAATTAACTGAATCAAGCGTTTTGGTATATGAATCTAATTGAAGCTGTACAGTAGTTAAGTCTACGAAACGCCAACTGTATGAGTAAGTCGCAAGACAAGCTCTGTTGCTTATCCTACTTGTAAGGATAAACGACTGTTTGGGGTTGTATAGTCAAGTAATTAAGTGCATGTGGTGGATGCCTTGGCAGTCAGAGGCGATGAAAGACGTGATAGCCTGCGAAAAGCTCCGGGGAGGCGGCAAATATCCTGTGATCCGGAGATGTCTGAATGGGGAAACCCACTTACCATAAGGTAGGTATTGCAACATGAATACATAGTGTTGCAAGGCGAACGAGGGGAAGTGAAACATCTCAGTACCCTTAGGAAAAGAAATCAATTGAGATTCCCTCAGTAGCGGCGAGCGAAAGGGGAAGAGCCCATTAAGTCATATAAGTTCTAGTGGAACGCTCTGGGAAGTGCGACCGTAGACGGTGATAGTCCTGTACACGAAAGGGCTTATATGATGATGTCGAGTAGGGCGAGGCACGTGAAACCTTGTCTGAATATGGGGGGACCATCCTCCAAGGCTAAATACTCCTGACTGACCGATAGTGAACCAGTACCGTGAGGGAAAGGCGAAAAGAACCCCTGTGAGGGGAGTGAAATAGATCCTGAAACCGCATGCATACAAGCAGTGGGAGCCGGCTTAGTCCGGTGACTGCGTACCTTTTGTATAATGGGTCAGCGACTTATATTCAGTAGCAAGGTTAACCGAATAGGGGAGCCGTAGGGAAACCGAGTCTTAATAGGGCGTTTAGTTGCTGGGTATAGACCCGAAACCAGGTGATCTATCCATGAGCAGGTTGAAGGTTGGGTAACACTAACTGGAGGACCGAACCCACTGTCGTTGAAAAGCCAGGGGATGACTTGTGGATAGGGGTGAAAGGCTAATCAAACTTGGTGATAGCTGGTTCTCCCCGAAAGCTATTTAGGTAGCGCCTCGGACGAATACCATTGGGGGTAGAGCACTGTTTCGGCTAGGGGGTCATCCCGACTTACCAAACCGATGCAAACTCCGAATACCAATGAGTACTATCCGGGAGACAGACTGCGGGTGCTAACGTCCGTAGTCAAGAGGAAAACAATCCAGACCGCCAGCTAAGGCCCCAAAATTATAGTTAAGTGGGAAACGATGTGGGAAGGCATAGACAGCTAGGAGGTTGGCTTAGAAGCAGCCACCCTTTAAAGAAAGCGTAATAGCTCACTAGTCGAGTCGGCCTGCGCGGAAGATGTAACGGGGCTAAAACTATATGCCGAAGCTGCGGATGCATAATTTATTATGCGTGGTAGGGGAGCGTTCTGTAAGCCGATGAAGGTGGATTGAGAAGTCTGCTGGAGGTATCAGAAGTGCGAATGCTGACGTGAGTAACGACAATGCGAGTGAAAAACTCGCACGCTGAAAGACCAAGGGTTCCAGTCCAACGTTAATCGGGGCTGGGTGAGTCGACCCCTAAGGCGAGGCCGAGAGGCGTAGTCGATGGGAAATTGGTTAATATTCCAATACTTCTGTGTAATGCGATGAGAGGACGGAGAAGGTTAAGTCAGCCTGGCGTTGGTTGTCCAGGTGGAAGGTTGTAGGCATGTATCTTAGGCAAATCCGGGGTACTCTATGCTGAGAACTGATAGCAAGCTGTACTTGTACAGTGAAGTGGCTGATACCATGCTTCCAGGAAAAGTCTCTAAGCTTCAGTTACACAGGAATCGTACCCGAAACCGACACAGGTGGTCAGGTCGAGTAGACCAAAGCGCTTGAGAGAACTCTGCTGAAGGAACTAGGCAAAATGGTACCGTAACTTCGGGAGAAGGTACGCTGTTGTCTGTGATAGGACTTGCTCCTTGAGCGGCCGACAGCCTCAGAAACCAGGCCCCTGCAACTGTTTATTAAAAACATAGCACTCTGCAAACACGAAAGTGGACGTATAGGGTGTGATGCCTGCCCGGTGCTGGAAGGTTAATTGATGGGGTTAGCGTAAGCGAAGCTCTTGATCGAAGCCCCAGTAAACGGCGGCCGTAACTATAACGGTCCTAAGGTAGCGAAATTCCTTGTCGGGTAAGTTCCGACCTGCACGAATGGCATAATGATGGGGGCGCTGTCTCCAGCAGAGACTCAGTGAAATCGAATTCGCCGTGAAGATGCGGTGTACCCGCGGCTAGACGGAAAGACCCCGTGAACCTTTACTGCAGCTTGACATTGAACTTTGATCTTACTTGTGTAGGATAGGTGGGAGGCTTTGAAGTCGCGACGCTAGTTGCGATGGAGCCGTCCTTGAAATACCACCCTGGTAATATTGAGGTTCTAACTCTGTCCCGTTATCCGGGACGAGGACCATGTCTGGTGGGTAGTTTGACTGGGGCGGTCTCCTCCTAAAGAGTAACGGAGGAGTACGAAGGTGCGCTCAGCGTGGTCGGAAATCACGCGTAGAGTATAAAGGCAAAAGCGCGCTTAACTGCGAGACCCACAAGTCGAGCAGGTACGAAAGTAGGTCTTAGTGATCCGGTGGTTCTGTATGGAAGGGCCATCGCTCAACGGATAAAAGGTACTCTGGGGATAACAGGCTGATACCGCCCAAGAGTTCATATCGACGGCGGTGTTTGGCACCTCGATGTCGGCTCATCTCATCCTGGGGCTGAAGCAGGTCCCAAGGGTATGGCTGTTCGCCATTTAAAGAGGTACGCGAGCTGGGTTTAGAACGTCGTGAGACAGTTCGGTCCCTATCTACCGTGGGCGTTGGAAATTTGAGAGGATCTGCTCCTAGTACGAGAGGACCAGAGTGGACGAACCTCTGGTGTACCGGTTGTCACGCCAGTGGCATCGCCGGGTAGCTATGTTCGGAAGGGATAACCGCTGAAAGCATCTAAGCGGGAAGCCTACCTCAAGATAAGATTTCCCCGAGACTTTATGTCTCCTAAAGAGCCGTTGAAGACTACGACGTTGATAGGTTGGATGTGGAAGCATAGTGATATGTGAAGCTGACCAATACTAATTGCTCGTGAGGCTTGACTATACAACACCCAAACAGTTGTTGTATTAAGCATCAATCGATTCGATATTCAGCAAAACAGCTTGATTCATAAGCTCGTTAGTATGACAATATTCAACTCAAATAAAACCTGTTAATGAATTCTATTTGGTACGAAGTAAGGCATACGAAATAAACAGCGTAAATAAGACCCGAACAAGTCCATAAACAGTTGTGCTGGCGACCATAGCAAGAGTGAACCACCTGATCCCTTCCCGAACTCAGAAGTGAAACCTCTTAGCGCTGATGGTAGTGTGGGGTTACCCATGTGAGAGTAAGTCATCGCCAGCTCATTATTCGAAAATCCCCCTCCGCTAAGGCAGAGGGGGATTTTTTTATGTGGGGGATTTTAGATAAGATATTTAATATATCTATCTCAAAGCTGATCAGATTCTTCTGAGGCAGATGATTCCTGTCAATTTGTTTGACCTATTGAGATCTGTAAAGCTAGCGCTATAAGAGTTTATAAGCTGATCTTGTAAATTTTGGCACATAACAAACCAGCGAATCGCTGGTTTGTTATGGCAGGGTATTTTACCGAACACGCATATCACAACTGTAGTTAATATTTTCTAAATATGCTTTCATAGCAGAAATTTCAATAGGTATTATTTAATAACTACTAATTATCAAAGCTTTACATCAAATAGCCTAAGCATTATTAATTTAATTAGCTTAAATCAGTAATTATAGAGAGTCTTTCAGCATTTTTTTATGCTGTTTTACTTGTTTGGCATAACGTTTACCTTGTTTACGCATTTTACGATTATTTTCATAACCCGATGGACCTACATTATAATAGGCAAGCGCTTTCTTCCAGTCACCGGATGATTGATTATATTTAGAAAGAATATATGTACCACATTGGATATTACTGCTTTCATTGTATAAATCACCTGGACAAGTTTGTTGCCAATATCTCGGAATCACTTGCATCAAGCCTACCGCACCTGCTGGCGAAGTTGCCTGGCTACGATAAGTAGATTCCTGACGGATCATAGCCGCCACTAGAAGCGGATCTACACCCTGATTTTGTGCATGTTGAACAATTAAAGGTGAAACACGATTAGCTGTACTGGATGGGGTGGAATAAGCAGTTTGAATGCCTTTAGATAGTTTAGCTGCGCGCTTTTCTACCGGCCCTCCGCCCAAGGATGAGCAACCCACAAAAAGAAAAGTGCTCAATAAAATAGAAGAAAATTTAAAAGAATGAGAATTAAATAGTGAACGTTTAGATTTAATTAGATTGAATAAATGAGAAAAAAACAAACTGTGAATTCCATGCCTGAATAAACGTATTTCGATGTTAGGCAGCCTATATACAAGAGTCAAGCTTGCTGCTGATGAAAGCACTTTATTAATGTACAAATTTTATCTATTTACTAAAAAACCTCTAAGTTGAAAGGGTTTTCAGCATCCAGATTTCACAGGCTTCACTATGTCCGGTATTGCCTTCAGGCTGATCAAGATGCTGAAAACCTAATTTTTCATAGAGTTTCACCGCTTGCCAAAGCGCTTTAGTTGTTTCTAGATAGACTGACTTAATTTGATGAGTCTGTGCAAATTCAAAGGATAATTCTAAAATTTTCTTGGCAAAACCCTGCTGACGAATTTCAGGTAAAAAGTACATTTTCTGAATTTCTAAAATAGTTGCATCACCTTTTAATGGCGCAATTCCACCACCCCCGTAAATTTTATTTTGTTGATCCACAACAACCCAGTAAGCTGATTTTGGTTGCTGATAAACTTGATATAGCTCATCTAGAATAGAATCACCTACGGCAAAACCAGATTCTGCTGCCAGTCCAAATTCTTGGGAAACACGACGAATAATGTTTGCAATTTGGGCATTATCTTCAGGCTGAATAGGACGAATAGAGTACATATTGGACTGATTTTATTTTGAAAAAACGATGAATTTTTATAACCTTAAATCCTTAAAAAATCCATCGTTTAATTAACTCATGTAAGTTTAATTCGCTATTTAATGAGTAATCATTATTTTAATTCGCTCGATGATTTTCCTAGTTCCCGACGGGCAATAATCAGTTGCTGAATTTGCTGGGTGCCTTCAAAAATATCCAGAATCTTGGAATCACGCGCCCATTTTTCTAAAAGTTCAGTTTCGTTATAACCAATGGCTGCCGCAAGTTCGACACATTTTAAGGTAATTTCATTACCGATCCGACCGGCCTTGGCTTTGGCAATAGATGCTTCACGTGAATTTGGTTTGTGATTATCGGCCATCCAGGCGGCCTTCAGCATCAGCAAGCGTGCTGCTTCCCATTCAGCTTCCATACGATAGATTTGTGCTGCGATATTAGAGCTTTGTAAATACGGTGTGGCATAAGTGGAGTCCAGCTGATCCTTAAAAATCTCCTTGATGCGTTCCAGCGAGGCTTTCGCACAACCAATCGCCATGGCGGCGACCAGCGGACGAGTATTATCAAAGGTTTCCATCACGCCAGCAAAGCCTTTAGCAACATCGATTTCTGCATGGCCGAGCAAGTTTGCAGTAGGTACTCGACAGTTGATAAAGCTGATCGTGGCAGTATCGGATGATTTAATCCCTAATTTATGTTCCAGTCGTTCAACCTTCATTCCTGGAGTACCTTTGGTCACCACAAATGATTTAATGGCTGATCGTCCCAGCTTTTTATCCAGAGTTGCCCAAACGACCACTGCATCAGCACGCTCTCCAGAGGTCACAAAAATTTTCTCGCCATTCAGAATATAGTCATCACCGTCTTTAGTCGCAGTGGTACGAATCGCAGCGGAATCTGAACCGCAACCTGACTCGGTAATCGCCATGGCCGCCCAAGTTCCATGAAAACGGTGCAATTGCTCCTCATTGGCAACGGCTGCAATGGCTGAATTTCCTAATCCTTGGCGTGGCATCGAGAGTAATAAGCCAGTATCGCCATAACACATTTCAATAATGCTCAGGGCAGTAGATATATTAATGCCATTTTTATTGCTGTTGTCTGCATCGCCCCGTTTATTCACCGCTGCACCAGCATTCATGCCTTCACTACCTTGGTTCATGCCATCCACGACTGAAGCTAGCATGTCTAGTTCTATCGGATAAGCATGTTCAGCCTTGTCGTATTTACGTGAAATCGGACGCAAAACATTGAGGGCAACTTCATGTGCTTGATCAATCAAAAGCTTAAATTTTTTTGGAGTTTGTAGATTCATCATTGTTCTTCTTTATGTTCTGATCAGGCATGTAAGCCAGAATGGAGAATGGCAGTGGCTCGCAGGTCTCTATACCAGCGTTCTACCGGATGTTCTTTGGTAAAACCATGACCACCCAAAATCTGTACACCATCGGTGCCTATTTTCATGGATTTTTCTGCGCAGAGCAGACGTGCCAAATAAGCCTCACGATGAAAAGCTTGACCGGATTCAGCCAGACTGGCGGCATTCATGATCAACATTTGCATAGCGTCAATTTCAATGGCCATATCAGCAATCATAAAGGCGACACTCTGACGATGAGAAATCGGTTCGCCAAAGGCAATACGGTCATTGGCGTATTGCACACAGTATTTTTTGACTGTTTCACAGGTGCCCACCGCCATCGCACACCACATTAAATTACCCAGATCAACAAAAGCTGCATAATCAAAATCTTTATCTCCCAGACGTTGAGCTGGAGTATTTTCAAATTTGAGCGTAACGGTTTCAGTGGCCTTTAAACCCATAGCCGGCGATTTTTTCGCAGTGATGGTACTGTCGCGTTGCACCACAAAGACCTCAGCTCTGCCATCCAGATCAGCACTGACCAGATACAGATCGGCACTTTCTCCCAAGAGCACTAAGGTCTTTTCACCCAGAATTAGATAATGTCCCTGATGTGCAACAGCCTTGGTTTTAAGTTGCTCCGGGTTAAACGCTGCTGTTTTTTCCTGTACTGCAAAGGTGGCCTTTAACTCAGGATTCTCTGCGAAAGCGCCCAGATATTCTGCCTGAATCTGCTCTGAGCCCCAGCGGGTAATGGCGTTAATGACACTAAAAGTCGAAAGTAAGCCAGCCGTCAGACTGAAATCACCCTGAGCCAAATGTTGAGCGATTAAAATATTGCTGACGATATTCTGTTCCGATGCAACGCCCCCCAATGCTTCAGGCAGGGCATAGAAATTCAAACCTAAATCAGTGCTGTATTGCGAGAGTTCATGGGGAAATAATTCATGCTGATCTGCATTATGCGCCAAGGGATACAGCACCTCTTGGGCAAATTGCTGCATGGCATTACAGGTCATTTGCTGCTCTTCAGTCAGGTTTAGATCAAATAAGGATTTAGACTGATGCGGGAGACGTTGTTTTTGAATCTTCTGGCCAGATTTCAGGATTTTCTGGGTTTGACTCAGTGTTTTGAATCCTGCTTTTGAACTTTGATAAAGCGATTTTTCAACAAATTTACGCAGTTTTAATTGGTCTAATACTTCGCTACCCGCGATTTTTGTCAGTAGGGACAAGCCAAATCCTTGGGCTTTATTCACCATATTATTCATTCTGATTATCCTAAAGGTGTTGTCACGTTATTTTTTAATACTGACATGCACTCAGAGATAAAACCATGTCATCCCTGACATGAATGATTGACAATTTTTAGGTTTTTTGGATTGAAGAAAGGGATGAATAAATCAATGAAAATTAAAAGAAAGATAAAAATATAAAAAATCAAATATGTCTAGAAATTGACCCGAATGACAAAATCATCCAGGTCTTTTTGATGCAGGTTTTATTTTAAGAGAGATGATGTTTAATCATGGCACGCACATTGGTTTTGGCATCAATCACGGTCATAAAAGTATAGGCACCGATAAATTTACGACTAATAAACATAAATTCTTTAGGTGGAACACTGAAATAACGTGAAGCCATTGATCTCGACGCCTGTTGCATCACACGACTATGCAGCTGGCTTTTTTTCCAGTCATAACGGTTATGTTCATCCATGATGCCAGCTGGCAATTCTTGATTATTTAGCGGTGAACTAAACGCTTCGGTGGCCAGTAAAAAGACTTTGGCCATATCCGGTTTGATGCTTTGTGGAATCGAATCAAAAAATTCATAACCAGTCATCGCTTTGACCATCATATCCGAGTCATGATGATAGCCTGCTTGAATCAGATTACGTGCAACACTCAGCAGATGCTGGTCAAACTGACGGATCGCGCCAAAGTCGAGCAGAATGATCTTGTCGTGCACATCTGCGCCATTGCCGAGACGAACCAGATAATTACCAAAGTTCGGATCGGTTTGCATCTCGCCCCATTCGAAGATTTCACGCACTGCAATTTCTAGAGAGGCTTCACCTAGCTGGTTGCGGCGTTCTTGGGGTAAGGACAACATCACTGGGCTGTTGATCGGCACACCGCGTTCAAAAGTCATGCACAGCACACGATCTGAGCAATATTCATTAATAATGGTTGGGACGATATAGCGAGGATCATCTTTTAAACGGGCAGCAAAACGACGCGTGGTATCTGCTTCAATCTGATAATTTACTTCACGATGCATCATTTCACGGACTTCATCGAACCATTGGTCGAATTCGCGAGTCTGTGGCACGATGCGGGTCAATTTCAGCATGTTTTTAAATAGGCTCATATCCGAATCAATGGCTTCTGCCACACCCGGATACTGAATTTTTAACACCAGTTCCATGCCGTCAGATTTTCGGGTAGCGCGATGTACCTGTGCCAAAGAAGCTGTGCCCAAAGGTTCATGATCAATGGTGAGATCGTCGAGTTTAGAGCCGAGTTGTTGCTGTAACTGGGTCTTGATGGCTGGCCATGCCAATGCTACCGTCTGATTGTTCAGAGTATTGAGGGCCTGAGTGACTTCTTCTGGCAGAAAATGCTCACCGTACAGCGCCATCATCTGGCCAATTTTAACGATAGACCCTTTCAGCTTGCCAATTTCTGCTACCAGATAATCGGCCTGTTCTTTCATGGCTTTTTTACGTTTTTTTTCTTTTTCTTCTTCGCTTGAGAACATGGAGCTTGCACTAGAAGCCGCCCAACGCGTGCCTGCCAGCAAGGATGCCTTTGCGATCGATAAGCGTCGATCCATAGAGGAGGTTTTCAGTTGTTTAAGCTTATCGTTCTGATCTGACATGTAAACTCGATCCTTTCATCATCAGCATGAAGCAGAATAAATCATTGTAAGGGATAGTAGCGTTTCTGCACGTATTAAAAAAGTTTAAGCCGCTGAATTCATAGTAAAAGCTAGGCAAGCTTTCATTTATTCACCAGTTTGTATCAGTTTAGACAGGGCATTATGCCATTTGAAATTGGATTTTTAATTCGGATCGTTGTTGTAACTGTTGTTTATTTGTTTGAATATGTTGATGAATCAGGCGCTGTACGCTGTCATGCATGAAGCCCAAAGCATAGCCTTTTACAATCACAATACTTGGCAAGCCAAAAAACAGATATTTAGCATCGTCCAATGTCGCATTGGTAAATACGCCATGTTGCATTAAGGTCGACTGCAAAAATACCTTTTCTTGCTGCACCTGACTGGAGGCTTTATCATTCCAGTAATTCTGGCGCATCGCCATAAGATTATTGTGCTTATAGCTCATAGATCTGGGCTCATTTGAAGATTGAATGCGGATTATATGTGGGTCATGTGCCAATTTTCAATTGTGCAACTGTTTAATCTTTCATTCCGAGAAAGGCATAGGATTTTTGTCTGGACTGCGTTAATATCAGTGGATAATTTAAACAATATTGATTGTTAAACATTTATTGGGATTGTACCGGTTTCGGTCAAGGGGAAGTTATGCGTCTTGCATGGTTTTTAGTTGCAATTTTTGTGGGTACTGCGGTTCAGACACAGGCTGCTGTTGGGTATTCCAAGGAATATACACAGTGCATGAATTTTAGTTATGGTAATACACCCAAAGCGGAAAAATGCCTGGAAAAAGAGCTGAAAGTTCACAATAAACGTCTGAAGAAAAACTATAAAACTTATCTTAAATTGAATCCGAACCAGACCGCCGCCATTCGCAGTCAGCATGTATTGTGGGAGCGTAAACTGTCCCAGCAATGTAACTTTAGAATGTCAGGAAAATATGCCAAGCAGCAACAGGGTCAATGTATGCTGGCTTTGATCATGGATCAGGCTAATCTTTATCAATCTCGTTCTTATGCGTCCGGTTTTCGATAAATCATCATAGTATTAGTATCGGCATTTAACAGAAACATCCCTGAATAAAGTAAACATTTATCTGCATAATCGCTTACAAAAACAGGAATTTTATAATTTTTGTGGGCGTAGAGAATTCGTGTTTTTCATGCTTTAGCATTATAAAAGCAGGCAAAACAAGGTATCATAAGGCGTTTAAAAAAATGACCTTGGAGACGCCTTAAGTGGATCGACCGACTATTAGCCCTGAACATATGCAGGAAGCCGCTGAAAATTTAACCACCATTCGTGATTTTATTCGTTTTGGTGTGACAGCATTACGTCAATACGATGCACATTTGGGCCAAGGCACAGAAGATTATTTTGCTGAAAGTTCAGCGCTAGTGCTGCAAACCCTGTCGCTAGAATGGAAAGCGGACGCTGAAATTTTAGATGCCAAATTATTACCAAGTGAAAAAGCCGAATTTTTAAGTCTGCTGGAACGCCGTATTAATGAAAAAGTACCAACTTCATATTTATTGAACCTGGCTTACTTCGACGGTAAACCTTATTACGTTGATGAGCGCGTGCTAATCCCTCGTTCACCGATTGCTGAACTGATTCAGAACCGTTTTGCCCCGTATTTCCTAGGCGAACATGGTCAAATGGGTGAGGCAGTCAACAACTTGCCGGAAAACCCGAATCCAAAGACGCCTCAACGTATTCTAGATATGTGTACCGGTTCAGGCTGTATCGCGATTGCCTTGGCTTATGCTTTCCCTGAAGCGGAAGTGGATGCGACTGATATTTCCAAAGAAGCCTTGGAAGTTGCGCAAATCAATACTGAGCATCATGACAAGCAATATCAGATCGCATTGCTTGAATCGGATTTGTTCGAAAAAATTCCGGCTGAAAATCAATACGATTTAATCGTATCTAATCCGCCGTATGTCGATGCGGAAGATATGGCGGATTTGCCTGAGGAATTCCATCATGAGCCTGAGCTTGCGCTTGCTGCAGGTCAGGATGGTCTGGATCTGGTACGTAAAATGCTGGCTCAAGCTGCAGATTATCTGACTGAGAATGGCCTGATCGTGATCGAAGTGGGTAACTCAGAATGGGCAATGCGCCAAAACTTCAATTCGGTTGATTTCTACTGGTTACAATTCCAGAAAGGTGGTACGGGTATCTTTGCATTGACTGCAGAGCAATGTCGTACCTACCGTGATTTATTCATACAGTCTATTCAAGCATAAGGAGTCGTTTGACATGGCAGGTAATAGTATAGGGCAACTGTTCCGTGTAACGACTTGTGGTGAATCTCACGGTGTTGGCCTGATGGCGATCATCGATGGGGTTCCACCCGGCATTGAGCTGACTGAAGCTGATTTGCAAAAGGATCTGGACCGCCGTAAGCCGGGTACATCGAAATTTGCAACCCAACGTAAAGAACCCGATGAAGTAGAAATTATTTCCGGTGTGTTTGAGGGTAAAACCACCGGTACTTCAATTGGTTTGTTAATTCGTAATACGGATCAAAAATCGAAAGACTACGGCAATATTGCGCAGACATTCCGACCGGGTCATGCTGACTATACCTATACCCAAAAGTATGGTTTCCGTGATTACCGTGGTGGAGGCCGTTCAAGTGCGCGTGAAACGGCAATGCGTGTTGCTGCGGGTGCAATTGCCAAGAAATTCCTTTTCGAGAAATTTGGCATTGAGATTCGTGGTCATGTAACCCAGATTGGTACTGAAAAAGCAGAGAAACTGGACTGGAACGAAGTTCCAAACAATCCGTTTTTCTGTGGCGATGTGGATACAGTACCGCGTTTTGAAGCGCTAGTGACGTCTTTGCGTGAGCAAGGTACCAGTTGTGGCGCTAAACTGGAGATCATTGCATCTAAAGTGCCAGTCGGTTGGGGCGAGCCAGTCTTTGATCGTCTAGATGCTGACATCGCGCATGCCATGATGTCGATTAATGCCGTTAAAGGTGTAGAAATCGGTGATGGCTTTGGCGTCGCTGAACAGTTTGGTCATGAAAGCCGTGATGAATTGACAACTGATGGCTTCCTGGCCAATCATGCTGGCGGTATTCTAGGTGGTATTTCTAGCGGTCAGGACATTCGTGTTGCGATTGCGTTGAAACCGACTGCATCTATCACCACGCCAGGTAAAACCATCAATATTGATCGTGAAGATACTGATGTGTTGACCAAAGGTCGTCATGATCCTTGCGTAGGTGTGCGTGCAACCCCGATTGCTGAAGCGATGCTGGCGATTGTGCTGATGGATCACTTCATGCGTCACCGTGCGCAAAATGCCGATGTTGTTGCGCCATTTGCACCGATTGAACCTAAATAATTTGCTTTAACTTTAAAGTGAAATTGTTTTAAAGTCAGACTCCGGTCTGACTTTTTTTATTTATAAAATGAATCACTATAAAAATATACGATTGGCGAGCAAGGCTGATGTTCAGCAACTTACTATACTGATTAATACAGCTTATCGTACTCCTGGTGGATGGACGACTGAAGCAGGAATGATCCAGGGTGATCGTATTCAAGAAAAACAGTTATATGACTTGCTCAATTTAGAAAATTTTCAGCTCTTTGTGTTGGAAATTGATAATAAGCTTCTTGGTTGTATTGGCGTGAGCTTAGGACAGCAAGTAGCAGAGATTGGAAGCTTTGCTGTTGCACCTGCTGAGCAAAACTCGGGTTATGGCAAGCAATTATTGGACTTTGCCGAATCCCATATTTTCGAAATATTTAAAAAGAAAGTGATTCAGATGTCAGTATTAAATGTCCGTATTGAACTGCTGGCATATTATCAGCGCCGTGGCTATCAGCTGACTGAAAAGATTGAAGCATATCCACTGGGTCAAAATGTCGGAGAACCGTTGATTCCGTTACATTTGCTGATTTTAGAAAAAATCAGCAAATCAATATGATTAGTTGATGAAAATTCAAGCTTTTTACTGCTTAAATTGAGTAGTGGGAAAGCTCCTGAACATGCTAAGTTTTCTGTTCAGTCTAAGTGACTTAAGATTAGGCAGAAAACAGACCAGGATGTCATATGCTGCATATTATTTTAACTTCTTTATTTCCTCTCATCGGACTGATCAGCTTTGGCTATTTACTTAAGCGCAGGCAATGGTTGAGTGATGATTTCTGGCGAGGCGCAGAAAAGTTAAATTATTATGCACTGTTTCCAGTGATGCTATTTTTAAATCTGGCCACTGCCAAGATTCAAATGGCAGTCATTGAAGATGTGGTGCTGGTTGTATTTAGCATTATGGCTGTGGTCAGTATTGCATTGTATATTTTGCGTCATATTTACCAGATATCTTATGCGCGTTTCGGCGTGTATGTCCAAGGTTTACTACGCTTTAACACCTATATTGGCCTTGCTGCTGTCAGTGCCTTATTTCAGCAGCAGGGTATGACTATTTTCGCGGTGATCATGGTGCTGTGTATTCCTTTGGTGAATGTCTTATCGGTACTGGCATTTACCCGTAATCACGAAATGCAGCTCACCAAAATTATTCTCGGCTTGGCTAAAAACCCATTAATTCTGGGCTGTATTGTCGGTGGTTTATTTAATCTTTCCGGTTTGTCACTCTGGACTGGAGCAGAGCAGTTCCTTAAACAGATTGCACTGTGCAGTTTGCCACTCGGTTTGATGTGTGTGGGCGCTGCCTTACAGTTTCAGGGCTTTCAGCGTGATATGTTGCCACTCAGCCTGATGACCTTTGGTCGCCTGTTCGGAATGCCGCTGATTGCATTTTTAGTGTGTAAAATTTTCCAGATTGATGCATTAACTACTCAGGTATTAGTCTTGTTCTTTGCACTTCCTACCGCCTCAGCTTCGTATGTTTTAACCCGGGTATATGGCGGCGATAGCGAGTTAATGGCCAGTATTATTAGTGTACAAACAGTGGTCGCAGCAGGCAGTTTATTGATGATACTTTCTTGGATTATTTAAAACTCTAAAATGCATGATAAAAGTCTAAATTTTGCTTTGGATGATATATACTTTGAATTATTAAAATAGCCTAAGCCATAATGAAACTCTATTTAAGCGCCAAAACTAAATAAGTCTTAGAATTTTATAAAGGGTAGAACTTACTGGTTTTACTTACGGCAGCAAAATCTAAAAATTTAATATCGAGGCAATATCCTTCATTACACATGTATGCTGTTAATTAAGAAAAAAATCATGGATAAATTCACGTGAATTAACATAAATAAAAACTGTGTTTTTCCTAAAAATGGTATATAAATTGCTCATGATAATAAAACATTATTGCAGGAGAGAAATGCTTCTGCATTCGCCGAAGGAGCAAGGTCCCAGGAAACTCTCAGGCAAAAGGACTGTGATAATGGATAAAGACTCTGGAGAGAAGTGTTGAATCACTCACCGAAGGGGAAGGTGGCCGCATTGATGTGCAATGCATCTACCGAAGCTCTCAGGTACACATGACAGATGGGAAAAGACATCAATATAATCAAGGAGGTGTCTATGCATCATGTCGTGGTGATTGGGGCCGGGATTACCGGAGTAACCACAGCTTATGAGCTTGCATTATCAGGCTATCAGGTGACCGTGGTGGATCGGCATCTATATCCGGCAATGGAAACATCCTTTGCCAATGGCGGCCAGCTGTCTGCCTGTAATGCCGAAGTCTGGAACCAGAAAGCCACGGTACTCAAAGGCATCAAATGGATGTCACAAAAAACCGCACCACTTTTGCTCAATCCTTCTTTCAGTGTGCATAAATACAGCTGGCTCATGGAATTTCTGGGCAATATCAAACATTATGAAGCCAATACCCGAGAGACTGTACGGCTGGCTTTACTGGCAAGAGCACGTTTATTTGAAATTGCCGAAACAGAAAATATTGATTTTGATCTAGAAAAACGCGGAATTTTACATTTTTATCATAACAAGACGGATTATGATATTGCGATCAAAGTGAATGATCTGTTGTGTAGCGGTGGTCTGGAGCGCAATGCAATTTCCAATGCAGAAATCAAGCAGATCGAACCTGCATTAACTGGCGATTATTATGCTGGATTCTACTGTCAGAGCGATGCCACCGGCGATATTCATAAATTTAGTACCGGTCTGGCCAAAGCCTGTATGCAAAAAGGTGTGAAATTCGAATTTGGTCAAGATGTTTTCGCTGTTGATCATCAGGCTCAAAATATTCGGGTTAAATGCAAACCTAGTACTGAAAATGTCCATTCCTCTCCAGATGACATTCTGGAAATTAATGCAGATGCCGTTGTGGTCTGTGCAGGGGTTGGTAGCTATCAACTGGCTGAGATTCTTGGTGAACGGGTCAATGTTTATCCAGTCAAAGGCTACTCGATTACCGTGCAACTGAATGATGAGCAGAGCCAGAAAAATGCACCTTGGGTCAGTTTACTGGATGAAAGCGCCAAAATTGTCTTGTCACGTCTAGGCAAGGATCGTTTGCGTGTTGCAGGAACAGCCGAGTTTAATGGCTATAACCGGGATATTCGTGCAGACCGGATTCAACCTTTAATTGACTGGACCAATCGTAATTTTGATCTGTGTACTGAGCATGTCGTACCTTGGGCTGGCTTACGTCCAATGATGCCAAATATGATGCCTGTGATACGCCGTGGCAAACATGAGCGAGTTTTTTACAATACCGGGCATGGTCATCTGGGCTGGACTTTATCAGCTGCAACGGCTGCAATGATCAGTCAGGAAATTGCGCAATACTATCCTGCTTAAATTGATAGCCCGCTTGCGGGCTGCTTTTTACACCAAAAATCTCATTTTATATAACAATAAATTTTAATATTTTTAAATTAAATCAATCGTATAGGCGATAAATCCCAGTAAAACGCTCACAGCCTTTCTGCTGGCTACTGACCGCTAAAATGGCTTTACTATAGTTAAACTCATAGCGGCAGTCATTTTCATTATCGGTGATCTGGTTTTTTGTCTCAGGCGTGGTATAGGCTAAAAAAGGAACGGTCTGCTTCTCGGTCCGGTTATTTGGATTACGATATGCCAGGCCTTCAATCTTGATCCGGTCTTTGGTCAGTTGATGAATCTTGAGATGTACAGGCTGCTTGGCGATTTGTCCCTGTTCAAACTTAATATAATGCTGGGTCAGACTTTGATTCAGTGAAATATAGACATTTAAATCATCTAAACGCCATTCAAACTGCTGTTTAAAACAGTCCAGGGTTTTACATTGTTGTAAACGGCTCGCCCATAATTGTTGGCTATCTTGCAATAAGCGCACAGGTGCATCAGTAATCAGAAAAGCAGTAAAGTATTGGTCCGTGAGTTTTTCACGAGATTCAGCCAGCGATGCTGAGCAGACTTTATTCATGGCAGCCGTTTTTTGGCTGTCGTCGTTACAGTTCATTGTGATCGCCGAGCTACCTGTAGAAATCATCCCCAGACCGAGCATCAGGCTAATTATTTTCAACATATTTATATCAGTTTTCAGTAGCATGATCGCTTATACTTTCACTGTGTTACGCTTGGTCTAACTATAGCGAAATAGAAAGCAAGTGTACAAGATTTCAATGGGCTATTTCTAAAGGATGTATAAGGTGATCGCACAAATTCGTATTGGCCAGGGGCTGGATGTGCATGCATTTGAAGAAGGTGATTTTGTCACTCTGGCAGGCATTCAAATTCCGCATACTCACGGTCTGAAAGCACATTCGGATGGTGATGTAGTGCTGCATGCACTCTGTGATGCTTTGTTGGGTGCTTTGGCGCTGGGAGATATTGGCCAGCATTTCCCCGATACAGATCCTGAGTTTAAAGGTGCGGATAGCCGGGTACTACTCAAGCATGTTTATCAGCTAATTCTGGATCGTGGTTATCACCTGAATAATGCCGATATTACCGTGGCCTGTGAACGTCCAAAACTGGCTAAACACAATCTGGCGATGCGTCAAAGTATTGCAGATGTCTTGGATGTTGATGTGACTCAAATCAGTATCAAAGCCACCACCACTGAACAGTTAGGTTTTACCGGTCGTCAGGAAGGAATTATGTCCATGGCAACCGTGCTATTGAGCCACAGCAAATAAAATCAGGCAAAATAATTCGGATTAATCAAGGAAAGTTCCAGTTCCTGAGTTGCTTTACGGCCTTGTAGCTGTAGAGCAACCGCATGCATTAAACCGGTCCAGGTTTCATTCGGTTCCCAGATCTGATGCAAGTGTTCTTGTGCTGTAGGCAGATCCATATCCATATAGTATTGACGATATAAATACATCAGACAGCTGACATGGTAGTTTTGCGAACAATGTACCCAGACCATTTGCTCTTTTACCAGATGATCGATCAGGTCCAGTACCAGCAGGCATTGATTGTCTGAAGGTGTTTCCCAGGAAATCGGAACCTGAATATAGTTCAGTCCCAGCTCAAGGCAAATTTTATCTTCATGCGGCAGATACTGTTCGCTATCGGTTAGCGCCACATTGATGACAGTAGATACACCGTATTCTTTCATCAGCTGTAATTGGGTAGTGGTCGGTTGACCGGAGCTAAACAGATGTTCGTGTATGAACTGAAAATTCTCAATCTGGCTTAATGCCGTTTCAATATCATTCATCAGATAAATTTTCCTTGTTCTAGAAATGCAAACGCCATCTTGGCGATGGCGTTGGTCAGATCATTTAACGATTAGGTAAAATGTCTTTCAATGCCTCATGCATGTCGAGTAAAACTTTTTCAGTCGTTTCCCAGTCGATACAGCCATCCGTAACGGATTGACCGTATTCCATATCATTCAGGTTCGCCGGAATGTCCTGACGACCACCCTTAAGATGACTTTCTACCATAATACCAACAATTGACTTGTTTCCATCAAGAATTTGTTCGGAAATGTTTTTAAGTACAAGTGGTTGCAGGTACGGGTCTTTGTTAGAGTTGGCGTGGCTGGCATCAATCATGATCTTGGTGCTGACTTTGGCCTTGGCTAGAGCAGCTTCTGCATCGGCAACCGAGCCTGCATCGTAGTTCGGCTTGCCATTACCGCCACGCAGTACCACGTGAGCATAAGGATTGCCTGAAGTGCGAATCACAGCCACCTGGCCTTGATCATTCAGACCGAGGAAGCTGTGACCATGTTTCACAGATTGCATCGCATTGGTCGCGACCGTTAAACCGCCATCAGTACCATTTTTAAAGCCGACTGGTGAAGAAAGACCAGAAGACATTTCACGATGGGTCTGGCTTTCTGTGGTACGTGCACCAATTGCTGACCATGAAATCAGGTCTTGGTAATACTGTGGCGAGTTTGGATCAAGTGCTTCAGTGGCACATGGCAAGCCCATTTCATTCAGTTCAAGTAATAGCTTGCGACCGATACGCAGACCTTTTTCAATATTGAATGAATCATTCATGTCTGGGTCATTGATCAGGCCTTTCCAGCCTACGGTAGTCCGTGGTTTTTCAAAATAAACCCGCATCACGATGTATAAGCTGTCTTTAACTTTTTCGCTCAGTACTTTTAAGCGTTCAGCATATTCATGCGCCGCCGCCGGATCATGGATAGAACAAGGGCCAATTACAACGAACAGGCGTTTGTCTTCACCATCCAGAATTTTACGAATCGTTTCACGACCATGCAGTACGGTTTGATAAGCAGTTTCAGTCAACGGTAACTCTGCTTTAAGCTCAGCAGGGGTTACAAGAGGAATCATGCTGTGGATATTCACGTCATCAATATCTGATGCTGAAATAGGATTTGACTGTTGTGTATTCATTGCCGTCACTGGTTCGATCATACAAAAGGTTGTTTAATAGCCCGAATATAACATGAATGATGCGTCACTTTGTTATAAAAAAGATGAATACTTCTTTGAAAAAAAAGTGATGAATCGGATAGTTAACTTAAACGGACGGGGAATTTTGATTCACAATTATCATTGCTGTTTCAGCAGGTTGAGCCGGTTTTGATTTCACAGGATTAATCATGAAATTCACGCCCAGCGCAAATAGGGTAATACCTAAAATTTTGCGGATCAGTTTTTCCGGCATACGTGAGCTGAGTAAAGTGCCGACAATAATCGCCGGAATAGACCCCACCAATAACCACATGAGCAGCATGAAATCGACATTGCCTGAAGACATATGACCCAGCCCTGCAACCAGGGTCAGTAACACTGCATGCACAACATCTGAGCCAATGATACGAATCATCGGCAGATTCGGGAACATCACTACAAGTGCCATGATGCCAAATGCGCCGGCACCCACTGAAGAGAGCGTGACAAATATGCCCAAGATAATGCCCATGATGATAATGGCTACGCGCTTTTCCTTGGCTTGCAGCTTTACTTTTTCCAGATCTTGGGTCATATCCGGTAGTTCTTGTTTTCTGTATTTATTAAAAAGATTTTCGATCTGGCTACGAAACAGAATGGATAAGCCGGTAATGGTTAGCATAAAGCCCAATACCATGGTCAGGACGGCCTTGTAATGCGTTGATTGGCTCAGATAGTTATCAAGAACCCAATGTGTTGCAAAAGATGCGGGAATACTGCCAACGGCCAGCCAGATCACAATCGGCCAGACAATATTCATTTTCTTGGCATGCACAAACGAGCCACAGAATTTAGAAATCGCGGCATAGAGCAGGTCAGTACCAATCGCGATATGCGGTTCAATCCGGAATAAACTGATAAGAATTGGCGTCATTAATGAACCGCCACCGACACCGGTGACACCTACACAAAAACCTACCAGAACGCCTGCTAAAATAAATTCAATCGGACCAAACATGCATATATGCCAAAATCAAAAAACGAGCATATCTTATGACTTTTGGATATAAGTCGTTGTCTTGATTATTGATTTACTTATGCATAAAAAAGATAAAGCTAGGTGAAGAATATTAGGTGATCTTTCATGTTAATTCACTGGGTTATGTATAAAGTGCGAATATAATGATTGATTTTAACTGTCCGATTTGCCCCATTTCTGTCTAATTGAATGTACCTGTAAATGTCGATTTAATTCTTGTTATGCAAGCTCCCTTATTGACTAAGTTATTCTAAATGGTGAGTTTCTTAAAATGAGAAGATGCTTAAGCTTCTTCCGGAATAGTTACAGGATTATGTTAGAATCCCGATTCAATAAATTTCCATGCGGATCTGAGAGGAAACCCACTTGCTAAATCGAAAGCTTAAAATTGGAATCGTGGTCGGTGAAGTCTCTGGAGATACGCTTGGCGCAAAATTGATTCGCCGTTTTCGTGAGCAAGGCATTGATGCTGAATTTGAAGGTATCGGTGGTCCACAAATGATCGCGGAAGGCTTTAAAAGCTATTATCCGATGGACATTCTGTCGGTGATGGGCATTGTTGAAATTTTAAAAGATATTAAAAAACTTTTTGCTGTGCGGGATGGTCTGGTGGAAACATGGAGTAAAGATCCGGTCGATATTTTTATCGGGATTGATGCGCCTGATTTTAACCTGCGTTTGTCGAAAACCATTAAACAAAAACAGTTACCGATTAAAACCGTGCAATACGTCAGTCCTTCGGTCTGGGCATGGCGTCAAGGTCGTGTACATGGCATTAAAGCCAGTATTGATCTGGTGCTGTGCCTATTTCCATTTGAAAAAGCCTTTTTCAAGCAATGGGATGTGCCAGCAGCTTTTGTCGGACATCCGCTCGCTAGCCAATTACCGCTTGAAAATCCAATTCTGGATGCTCAAACAGAATTAGGCCTCGATCCACATCAGAAATATATTGCCTTATTGCCGGGCAGCCGTCGTGGTGAAATTGAACGTTTAGGACCTTTGGTTCTGGATGCAGCTAATATTCTGCATCACAAATATCCGGATTATACCTTTCTGATTCCTGCGATTAATGATGCACGCAAGCAGCAAATCGAAAGTTTATTAGCCACTTATCCTGAAAGCTTAAAAGCCCAGATTCGTTTGATGGAAAATATCAGCGCTGAATCCAAAATTGGCCGTCAGGTGATGAATGCGTCCAATATCATTGCATTGGCGTCTGGAACTGCAACGCTTGAAGCGATGTTGCTGCACCGTCCGATGGTGACTTTTTATAAACTACACTGGCTGACTTATCAAATTGCCAAATTACTGGTAAAAATCCCTTATTTTTCATTACCAAATATAATTGCCGGCAAAAAAGTGATTCAAGAACTGATCCAGTCGGATGCCACACCTGAAAATCTGGCAGCTGAAATTGAAAAACTGATGGATATTGAAGCAGCGCAGATTCAGGTTATGCAGCATATCACCATGCACAAGCAGCTGCTTTCTGGTAATAGTGAAGACCCGGTCAAAGCGGTACTGGCTTTAGTGCAGTAATTTTAGTCTGATAATAAAGACTGGTTCTTCTGACAATTCAGCCGGTATTGGGTCGGCGTCTGTTCAAACTGTTTTTTAAAACTTTGACTAAACGCCGTCTCGGATGAATAACCCACCAGATAAGCGATCTGCTGGATACCAAATCCACTATTTCTCAAATATTGCGCGGCGAGGCGCAGGCGGTGCTGTTGCAGATAGGCAAGGGGCGGTTCACCGACAATCTGGGTAAACAACTGGGCGAATTTAGAACGTGACATATGACATTGTTCGGCCAGACTTTCTACAGTCCAAGACTGTTCAGGTTTGCCATGAATCGCCGCCAGTGCATTGGATAGTTCCGGATGCGAAAAAGCATTCAGCCAGCTCGAGGCATTTTCCAGGTTTAAAATATAATCACGTACGCATTCAATCAGTAAAATACTGACCAGATGATCCAGAATCTTGTCACGTCCGGGACGAAGCTGCTGGGTTTCCAGTGCCAGAAACTGCAAGCCAACCTGTAACCATTCTGGCGCCGTATCACCCAGAATATGTTGAATATGCAGGTATTTAGGTAATGCACTCAAAAGAGGTTTGGCCATCTGGATATCCAAGCTAGAACGAATAGCCAGTATGAAACTATGCTCCGCCGAATTTTCCCGATTGAGATCAACACATTGCTGTGCATTGCTCTGAAAATAAGGATTAATCGCATGGTGCTCAGAAAAATCGGCATTGTCTGGGCAGGAAACATGATGGGAGGAACCTGCGGGTAATAGCACCAGATCACCTTGTTGCAGCTCCAGTCGATCACCATTTATGAACTTTAATTGGGCCTGTCCCTGTAACAGGATATAGGCCAGCATAAAAGGCTCATGCTGATAATCAAAGCCGCCTGGATGAAATACATTCAGATAAAGATATTCCGATTTTTCCAGATGAATATCATCAAAAATTTTACTTAAAGCATCCATGCCTAACTCTATTCTTCTGTTTTATTTCATTGAATTGACTATAAATTTTTTAACTTTGTGATTTTAGGCCAGAATTTGGCAGCATGTGCCAAAGACGCTGACATAGCTTTTCTGGACGTTGAATACTGTTCGCTACTGCTGAAATAATCAACTATAAGTGCAGAGTAACATAAAAAAGGAAGGTCGCAATGAATGCCCCTGCACAAATCCAGAAAGCGCAGTTTACGCAGGAAGCGTCGGCACTAAAAGGTGTCAAGCTGGATAAAAAACGTTTTGGCTGGTTGCTCAGCCCAGGTCTGCCTGTGATCGGAATGGGAATTCTGGCCGGTTATCATTTTGGTCCCAAAGCGACTAAAAAAGTCTTTGCCATGGGCGGACTATTATTACTGCACGTAATCATTCCGACTCTGGATGCCCTGATTGGCGATGATGCCAATAACCCAAATGATGAGCAGATCAAGGCACTGGTTAACGATCCTTATTATGACCGCATTGTAAAAGCATTTATTCCCTTGCAAATGGCAGCCAATGCCTTTGCCGGTTATGTCGTAAGCCGGCCAAATGTGTCTTTGCTGGATCAGGTACTGCTTGGAGTTTCTATGGGTGCGATTAATGGTGTGGGGGTGAATACCGCACATGAACTCAGTCATCGTCCACAGAAAAAAGACCATTACTGGTCTCATGCCAGCCTGATGCCTTTGGGCTATAACCATTTCCGGATCGAACATCCTTATGGACACCATAAACGGGTGGCGACACCAGAAGATCCGGCATCTTCAAAAATGGGTGAATCTTTTTACCGTTTCTGGCCACGTACCGTAATAGGCGGATTAAAATCTGCAATCCAGATTGAAAAAAGACGGCTCGAGCGTAAGGGACTGAAATTCTTTAATCAGGAAAATGAGCTGTTTCATGGTTGGGCCATGAGTGCCGGCTATCATGCCTTGATGCTAAAGGCGTATGGCAAGAAAATTATTCCTTATACACTGACACAGGCATTTTATGGCGTTAGCCTGTTTGAGATTGTGAATTATATCGAGCACTACGGACTGAAACGTGGACAGAAAGCGGATGGCAGTTATGAGCGAACCTTGCCGGAACATAGCTGGAATAACAACAATATCGTAACTAATCTGTTTTTGTATCAGTTACAACGCCATTCTGATCATCATGCTTTTCCAAGCCGTCCATTTCAGGCGTTGCGGCATTTTGATGAAGCGCCAGAATTACCCAGCGGTTATGCAACCATGCTGATTCCAGCCTTGATTCCACCTTTATGGTACAAAATCATGGATCAGCGGGTATATCAGCACTATCAGGGCGATTTAAGTAAGGCTAATATCTTGCCTTCCAAGCGTGCCAAGCTATTTAAAAAATTTGGTGTAAATAACTCTACAGCTTAATGAATTACAAAATAAAAATGCGCCGATAAAGGCGCATTTTTTGATAAATTCTGTCTAGAACCAGTCGCTTTGCATATTCAGGCAAGTATCATCCATATTCATCAATAATTTGGCCTGATGCTCAATTTCAGGGAGTTCCCAGCGAATAAAATATTGAGCTGCTTGAATTTTCCCTGCCAGAAAAGTCTGATCTTCTGCCTGCGAAGATGTGCCAAACTTGAGTTGAGCCTGATTCGCCATTTCTAGCCAGAGCCAAGATAGAATAGTTTTGCCCATCATATCCAGATACAGGCCTGAATTGGCCAAAGCGTCACTGACTTTTCCTTGATGTAAGGCCTGGCCTAAAACCTGAGTAGTTTTTTGTACAGTCGCCAGATGCTGTTTGTAGATCTCTGCGAGTTCCACTATCTTAGGTTCATGAGTCTCTGACAAGGTCTTCTGGATGCGCTGCATGAGCAGATTTAGCCCTTTGCCATTATGCTGCCAGAGTTTACGTCCCAGCAGATCCAGAGATTGAATGCCGTAAGTTCCTTCATGAATCGGATTGAGCCGGTTATCACGGTAACATTGCTCCACCGGATATTCACGAGTATAACCCGCGCCGCCCAGGACCTGAATAGCCAGATCATTGGCTTTCGGACCATAGGCAGAAGGGAAAGATTTGACCACCGGGGTGATGAGATCAAGCAGAATTGCACTATCTTCATCTTGAGCTGCCTGAAGTTCATCAATTAATCGGGCTGCAAATAAGCAAAGTGCCAGCGAACCTTCTACATATGACTTTTGCGCCAGTAGCATGCGTTTGACATCGGTATGTTCAATGATATTCACTGGTTTCGAGTCAGGTGTTTTTTCATGAACTGGCCGGCCTTGCGGACGGTTTTTAGCATAATCCAGAGATTCCAGATAGCCACGATAACCAATCATGGCTGCGCCTAGACCGACACCCACACGTGCTTCATTCATCATCTTGAACATGTATTTTAAGCCATGTCCTGGTTCTCCAATTAAATAGCCTAAGCAATTGTCATTTTCTCCAAAGCTTAAAATTGTAGATGTGGTACCTCGATAGCCCATTTTGTGCAGTAAGCCAGCCAGCTGCACATCATTAGCTTCACCGAGGGAACCATCCTCATGAGTTCTGAATTTTGGTACGATAAACAGGGAAATTCCTTTCACGCCTTGCGGCGCATCCTGAATCCGCGCCAAGACCAGATGCACAATATTTTCGCTAATGTCCTGATCGCCACCCGAAATAAACATTTTCTGGCCTTTAATTTTATAAATTCCATCTGTCTGAGGAATCGCTTTAGTGGTCAGATCGCCCAAAGAGGAACCTACATTCGGTTCGGTCATGGCCATGGTGCCAGCAAAGCGGCCACTCAACATATGCGGTAGGAATATTTGCTTTTGTTCTGGGGAGGCAAAAGCTTGTATCAGGTTCGCCGCAGCGGCTGTTAGAAAAGAATAAGCCACGGTGGACGGATTGGCCGACATGAAATAAGCATTGCAGGCCATATTCACCAAAGTGGGCAGTTGCATGCCGCCATCTGCATAATCATGCTGGGCACAAAGCAGGCCGGTATCGGCAAACTGTTGCCAGGCTGTCTTCACTTCATCAATGGTTTTGATCTGTTTGCCGTCAAAGTTCGGTTCATGCTGATCAGCTTTGGCATTATGCGGCGCAAAATAATCAGTCGCGATACCTTTTGCTGTTTCCAGAATACTGTCGAAAGTATTTTTGTCATGATCCTGATAGCGTTGCAGTTTAGTCAGCGCTTCAAGTTTGAATACGTCATAAAGCTGGAAATGCAGATCTTTATCATTAATCAGTTGGGTCACGGTACTATCCTGAATGTGCAATCCTTGAGATAGCATCAAGACTAGCAGTTGCTTTTATTGAGGAGGATTGTCAATAATGACATGAATCGGGTGAAAAGTGACAATTAGTAAAGTATGCAACAGGTGGTGATTTTAGGCTTTCATGGGGCTCTGGCTTCGGCCATTACGGGTGTGGTCGATTTATTTACCATGGCTGGCGTAAGCTGGAACCGGATCCAGCAGCAGGACGTACAGCGCCTGTTTAAGGTGAGTATCGCCAGTCCGGAGGGACATCCGATTCGGTGCATCAATGGGCTGCAGTTGCAGGCACATTTTTCTTATCAAGAGATTCAAACTGCAGATATTCTGGTGGTACCGACCATCGCTGCACCGATTCAGGATGTATTGCAACAGAATCCAGAACTGATTCATTTTTTAAAATCTGCACATGCAGAGGCGACTTTAATTGCAGGAAACTGTACGGGGAATTTTTTTCTGGCAGAAGCAGGCATTTTAGATGACCGGATTGCAACAACACATTGGGGTTTTCAGGAAGTGTTTCGTTCACGCTATCCTAAGGTGAAACTGAATGCCGATCTGATGATTAGCCGGGATCAGAATATCTATTGTGCAGGTGGAGGCCTGGCCTGGTTTGACCTAGGTTTGCATCTGATTGAGCGCTTGTATGGCTTTGAGGTGGCCATGCAATCGGCTAAATCTTTCGTAATTGATTACCGCCGTGATAGCCAGTTGTCTTATTCATTGCTGAATATTGGCCAGCCGCACCATGATGAACTGGTACAAAAAATCCAGAACTGGCTAGAGCAGCATTTTCATGAAGATTTTAGTTTGAACCAGCTGGCAGAGCAGTTTAATGTGACTGGCCGAACCCTGATTCGACGCTTTAAACAAGCCTTAGACATACCGCCCAATCAATATCTACAAGCGATCCGGATTGAAGCCGCACGTAAACGACTGGAAGAAACCGATCAAGCTCTGGATGTGATCATGCAAAATGTCGGCTATCAGGATCCAAGTTCATTCCGCCGTTTATTTCATAAAAAAACCGGTCTGACGCCGTTGGAATACCGGCGCCGGTTTAGTCGGCGCTTTTAAAAGCTTTTAATGAGAAGGCTGTACTTTTCCTGCTTTACGGCCATGCAGAAGGTAATACCAGGCCAGACAGCTTAGGGTGAGCAGCGCCGAGAACAGATAAAGCTGGCGATAACCAATCTGGTCCAGCAGCATACCCAGGAAATACGGGCCAAAACCAAGACCGGCATCCAGGGCAATAAAGAAGGTTGAGGTTGCTAGACCCATACGCTGCAATGTTGTACTTTTCACCGCAATGGTTTGACACACCGACTGGATATTCCCAAAACCAAAACCGAGTAACGCTGCACTAGAGAGTAACATCACAGAGTTTTGTGCTTGGCTTAAAAGCAAAATCCCTAATGCCATAATCACAATGGCAGGATAGATAATGATATTTTCACCTTTACGGTCCATTAAAGGGCCAGTAAAAGGACGCGAAAGCAAAATGGCAAAGGCATACATTAAGAAAAAGAATGATGCGGCTTCGACCAGATTAATGTCTTTGGCATAAAAGTGAATAAACGACAATATACCTGAATAAGAAGTAGCCACCAGCAGTACAATCAGTGCAATCGGTAGGGCATTCGGTTCAATATACTGGGCCAGTTTACTGGTGCTTTGCGAAGTAGAATCTGCTGACGAATGACCTGCCTTAAGGCGTGGTGGCTGGATGAACAAGCCACAAATCAGGCAGCTGAGCGCAACGATACTGGTAAAGATGAAAATTACCTGATAATTAAAATTTGTCATCAGCCAGATTCCGGCAAAGGGACCAATCGCTGTGCCGAGGGTGCTGCTCATGCTGAAATATCCAATTCCTTCACCACGTCGTGTGGCAGGAATGGTCTGTGCAATCACTGTACCCAGTACAGTAGAAGCCATACCCATCATAAAGCCATGTATCAGACGGATGCCTAGTAAAACTTCCAGCTTGGCCGGAATCATATACAGTCCGGAAAAGAGTAGGAAACCAGTCAGGCCAATGACAAGCGTATTTTTTAGGCCCAGACGATTCAGTAATTTTCCGATCAATAAGCGTCCGAATAGGGTGCCGACAATAAACAGACCTGATACCAGACCGGCTTGTGCAGTCGAAGCCCCTAGCTCAGCCACCGAGTAGCCGACAATCACAATCACCAGTAAGTAGAACACCAGAACCAGCTGGAAATTCACCAGACTGATCAGGATAAAATTGGGCGTCCATAAAGGCGTTTCTTGTTCTTGGCTCATTGAGGTCTGTCCTGAGATGAGGGATATAACTGCTGAATGAGTTGCATCAAGGTATTTTTACTGCCTTCAAGATCATCTGATTCAATGTGCTCAAGCAACTGATCTTCAAATGCATCGATCTGTTTGGAACACATCGCAAAGGTCTCAATTCCTTGCTCACTCAACTTGAACAGCTTTTGACGTTTGTCTTCAGTTTCGAGTTGGGCAATCAGATCGAGTTCAACCAGTTGCTGAATCCGCTTAGTAATACCGGGCTTGGATACATTGAGATAACTGGAAATATCTGCCAGCGTGCATTGTTGCTTTGACTGGATGACGTATAACACCTGCCATAAGGAATAATTTAATTGAGATGACAACAAGATCGTATTGATCTCATCGCTCATCAGTCGTGCGCAGCGTAATAACAGCGTACGAAGTCGGGGAGATTCGGAAAACATATGGTTAGTTAACCTGGGTAACTAAATTTAGGCCTAATTTACGCCTGTTTTATCCAAAGCTCAAGAGGAGAGTTTTAAAAATTATTCAGAGTAATATTTTCTTTATCAGCAAGAGTTACATAGTTTAACCTGATTAAAAAATAATCAACAAAAGACTACATACTTTTTATAACAGCCACGCCTAAGCTAGCCATGTCACTAGAAAAATTCATGACTTAAAAATTGAAGGGCAAAGATGCCAAATAACAATGCATAGGTGAAGCTTATGACTCTGGGTTTAACTGCATTAGAGTTAGCACGAATACAGTTCGCCTTTACTGTATCTTTTCATATCATTTTTCCGGCAATTTCAATCGGCTTGGCCAGCTTTCTGGCTATTCTGGAGTGGCGCTGGCTCAAAACCCAAAACCCGATTTTTCAGGATCTATTCAAATTCTGGGTGAAAATTTTCGCTGTGGCATTCGGGATGGGTGTCGTCTCTGGTGTGGTCATGAGCTACCAGTTTGGAACCAACTGGAGTGAGTTTTCCCGGGTAGCAGGCAGTGTAACTGGACCTTTACTGGCTTATGAAGTTTTAACCGCCTTCTTTTTAGAAGCCGGATTCTTGGGCATCATGTTATTTGGCTGGGGGCGAGTAGGACCCAAAGCACACTTTTTCTCGACCTTGATGGTTGCGATAGGAACCTGTATTTCCATGTTCTGGATTTTATCGTCCAATAGCTGGATGCAGACCCCACAAGGCTTTGCGATTGAAAATGGCCTGATTGTTCCGCAAGATTGGCTTGCTATCGTGTTTAACCCATCTTTCCCTTATCGTCTAGCCCATATGGCTATGGCTGCCTTTCTAGTTTCTGCCTTACTGGTCGCTGCTACAGCCGCATGGCATCTAATCAAAGGCCGTCGTGATGCACTGGTCAAGACTTCATTTTCCATGGCGATGTGGCTGCTTCTGGTACTCGCGCCCTTACAGGTCATCGTCGGTGATATGCACGGTATTAATACTCTTGAACATCAGCCAGCAAAACTGGCGGCAATGGAAGGGCACTGGGAAACCAATCATGATGAAGGCATGCCCTTATATCTCTTTGGTATTCCGGATATGGAGGCTGAAGAAACCAAATATGCAATCGGAATTCCCAACTTGGGTAGCCTGATTTTAACCCACTCGATGGATGGAAAGGTTACGGGACTTAAAGACTTTGCGCCTGAAGACCGGCCGAATTCGCTGGTGGTGTTCTGGAGCTTCCGGATTATGGTCGGACTCGGCGTATTGATGCTGTTACTGGCGTTATGGGGAGCGTGGGCACGTACCCGTGGTCGCTTTTATGAATCCCGTGCATTGCATCGATTTGCCTTGATTATGGGACCTTCCGGATTTATTGCCATGCTGGCGGGATGGTTTACCACAGAAGTCGGCCGTCAGCCTTGGGTAGTCTACGGCATCATGCGAACCAAGGATGCATTGTCTCCGGTTTCCGCTGAACAGGTGGGGCTGACCCTGATTATTTTTGTAGTTGTCTACTGTGTGGTATTTGGTATCGGAATTTACTACATGTTGCGCCTGATGCACAAAGGCCCGGATTTTATTCATACCCGACCAGATCATGAATCAGATAGCGATGTGGTTCAGGCCTCGCGTCGACCATTAAGTAGTATTCGCGAACGTATCGAAGAAGTTCCTGAACAACCGGATCAGGAGGACAAAAAATGATTGATTTATCATTAATCTGGATTGTGATTATTGGTTTGGGTGTATTGATTTATACCATTCTCGATGGTTTCGATCTGGGCATCGGCATCTTGTTTCCTTTCTTTCCGCATCAGGATGAACGTGATGTCATGATGAATACCGTGGCTCCGGTCTGGGATGGCAATGAAACCTGGATGGTACTGGGTGGTGCAGGGTTATTTGCAGCTTTCCCACTTGCTTACTCGACCGTACTCTCGGCACTGTATATGCCAATTATTCTGATGGTGATTGCCTTGATTTTCCGCGGCGTGGCTTTTGAGTTCCGCTTCAAGGCAAACCGCAGTAAGCATTGGTGGGATAAAGCCTTTATCGGTGGTTCTGCGATCACCAGTTTCCTGCAAGGCATGATTTTAGGCGCCTATATTCAGGGCATTGAAACCCGAAATGGTGTCTATGTTGGGGGTGGTCTGGACTGGCTCACTCCATTCAGTATTTTCACCGGAATCAGTGTGGTGGTGCTCTATGCGGCATTAGGCTGTGGCTGGCTCATCTATAAAACCGGAGATGACTTACAAGATCGAATGTTTAAACTGATGCCTAAGCTGATTATTGCCTTGCTGATCATATTGGGTGCTGTCAGTATTTATACGCCGTTAACTCATCCTCAGATTGCTGAACGCTGGTTTAGTCAGCCACAATTTACCTATTTTATGCCAGTTCCAGTTCTGGTTCTGCTATTTACCTGGCTGGCCTTACGTGCCTGTAAAAGACGTAGTGAATTAGGCCCATTTACCTATATGCTTGTTCTGGTTTTCCTTGCTTATACCGGATTCTTGATTAGTCTATGGCCATATATTATCCCGCCGAGCGTGACTATCTGGCAGGCAGCAGCGCATGAAAATAGCCAGCTATTTGCCTTGATTGGTGCCTTGATCCTGATTCCTATTATTGTGATTTATACGGGTATGTCCTATTGGGTATTCCGGCATAAGGTCAGGGTCGGCGATGATGGCTATCATTAAGGAGTGGTCATGAAAGGCAAACAGGCATTATGGTTTGTAGGATTATGGCTGGCAGGATTTTTAACGCTGGCCCTGATTGCTGGCGCATTCCGCTTTCTGGTGCATTTGGCTTATTAAATTAGTAAAACTAAAAAAATGAAAAAAGTGATCTGAATGTACTGATCACTTTTTATTATTTGCCATTTATCTTTGATAAAACCAAATTTACGATTTTACCTGTTTACGATAAACACTTGGACGTACAGGACGAGTATGTTTCCAAAGGCCTTTTTTCTGTTTCTTGGCTTTATTTTGCAGTTCCATCATATAGCGTAAATGGGTTTTGTCCTTGATATATTCTTCATAGACCCACGCTGCACCACGTTTGACAATCTCTTCATTGATATTTTTGCGATAGCGATAGACGACACCCACACAGCGACCATAACGGTCAATGTCGGTTATCTTGACCCGAACCATTTTATTATTCACCATGCTTTTGACCAGACGTTGCGATTCCTTGCCATAGGCTTGTGATGATTCAGGGGCATCGACAAAAGCAAAGCGCAATTTGGTCTCAGAGCGACGAATATTAAAACGGTAGCAGGTGAGGGTATCACCATCACTTACGGCTTTTACACGGCACCAGTATTTTTTGCCTTTCTTAAAGGGGCGGAAAACATCTTTTAAATAAACTGTAATTTTATGCAGCAGATAATAAGAAAAACACAGCAGTACGAGGCCCAGCACAATTTGCCAGGTGATGGAGAGATTTAACAAAGGCAAGATCCAAATCAGCAAAACCAGCTGTAAAATCACAGCTAAAAGTCGAGCCATTTTAGAGCAAAGCCAGTAGATCTACGGCTTAAAAGCTAATCACTCAGTGTTTAGTTTTGTACCAGCTAAAATAGCCTAAGTATATTTTTCTACTGAAAAGATGAAGATGCAACCATCTAAACTTATATAAAAATAGCCTAAGTAAACTTGCATTCCTTTATAAATAGCCTAAGCAAAAATTTTATAAATTTCACTTCTCAAAAATTGATGTCTTTTATTCTCTTGCAAATCCTTATGCCAATACATCCCCATATTAATTTTCGGCAGTTCCACAGGGACTTCAAAAATATTTAGACTGGTAGCCAATTGTAAATGTACCAATACATTTTTAGGAATAGTCAACATAGCTGTCTTTTGTTGTTCCAAAATTTGCAGAGCAGTTGAGTAATGCTGACAGCGTAAAAAAATCTGTCGTGAATATTGTTTACGGCTTAAATAAATATCCTCAACTAAAACGCCGGTACGGCGTGATGACACGCCAATATGCGGTGAGGCAAGATAAATCTGTTCACTCATTTCTGTTAATTGTGTACATACTACAAATTCATCTTGCACCAGGCGTTCAAACTGAATTTTATCAGCAATGTTTTGTTCCAGATCTATGACAAAATCGATCTGTTGAGAGGCGAGGTCTGCTGCTATATTTTTACGGTCCAGTTTCATGCTGCTAAGCTGAATTTCTAGATTGAGTTGCTGAAAGTGCTGAACGAGTCTGGGAAAGATCATTGGTTCAATTTCATCATGAACGGCAATTTTCAAACTCTGAATCATTTCTGGTCTGAACTGCTGATGTTGTATTGAAATATTTTGAATTGCAAAAAGTGCATTCTTCAGCTCAGGATAGATCTGTTCCGCAAACGGCGTAGGTTGCATTTTGCTACCAGTACGTACAAATAAATCATCCTGTAAATGCTGCCTTAAACGTTGTAAAGCATGACTAGCAGCAGACTGGCTGATTGATAAAATTTGTGCAGCTTTAGAAATACTGTTCTGCTCATAAATTGCCATAAAAAGCGGATAAAGGTTAATGTCGATACGATGAAAATTTCGCAGGTCCATGACTGTTTTAGAATGAATACTATGCATAATAATGTATGGGATAAAATCATTTTATTCATAATAGGTTTTGGGTTAAGGTGTTGTAAAGTGTATGAATTAGAATATTTAGAGGGATAAAGAGATGTTTGAGCTTTCAGCACGTGCACAAGATTATTTAAATAGAACCAAAAAATTTATTGCTGATGAAATTGAACCAGTTGAAGCTGATTTCTGGCAGCAGGTTCACGAGTTGAATCAAGGCAGTGACTGGACCAAATGGCAATGGCCAGCAGAACTGGAAAGCTTAAAAGCCAAAGCCAAGGCAGTTGGCCTTTGGAATATGTTTCTCCCTTGTCCTGAGCTTGGCCAGGGTTTATCAGTTCAGGAATATGCGCATATTGCCGAACTTTCCGGTCGTAGCCTGATTGCACCAGTGGTATTTAACTGTAATGCGCCAGATAGCGGCAATATGGAAGTATTGTGGCGTTATGGTTCTGAAGAACAGAAACAGCAATGGCTGATGCCACTTTTAGAAGGAAAAATCCGTTCGGTCTTTTGTATGACTGAACCTGCAGTCGCATCCAGTGATGCGACCAATATGCAGGCAACGGCGATGGTGGAAGGTGATGAGATTGTTCTCAATGGCCGTAAATGGTGGTCATCAGGTCTAGGCGATCCAAATGCCAAAATCATTATTTTTATGGCGCATACTCCAGATGAAACAAAAGACCGTCATCATCAGCATTCGATGGTTTTAGTTCCTGTGGATACTGCCGGCGTTAAAATCGAACGCATGCTACCTGTATTTGGTGACTACGATGCACCACATGGCCATGGTGAAGTTAGCTTTGAAAATGTCCGCGTTCCGGTAGCGAATTTTATTGGTGGCGCCGGTCAGGGCTTTGAAATTGCCCAAGGTCGTTTAGGACCAGGCCGTATTCATCATTGCATGCGCTGTATCGGGGCTGCGGAAAAATCCTTAGAGTTGATGATTGACCGAGGCATGAGCCGGACAGCATTTGGCAAAGAGATTTTAAAACTTGGCGGCAATCTGGAACGTGTCGCGGAAGCCCGGGTTGCAATTGATCAGGCACGCCTTTTGACCTTGTATGCCGCCTATAAAATGGATACTTTAGGGAATATGGCGGCACTGACTGAAATTTCTGCAATTAAAGTCGTTGCGCCAAGTGTGCTGGAAAAAGTTGTCGATATGGCAATCCAGATCCACGGCGGTGCCGGTGTCTCTCGTGATACGCCACTGACCGGATTCTTTGCCCAGGCACGTGCCTTACGTTTGGCTGATGGCCCGGATGAAGTGCATAAGGGCATGATTGCCAAACTGGAACTGGCAAAACGTGGCTACAGTACACGCCACAAAAAATAAACTGGCTTAAATAGAAGATTGCAACGTATTAAAAAATTTTAAGGAAAAATTATGGCGGTTATTGATGTAGGTGGAGCAGTTCGTGCAGGTGAAGAACTGGATGTACAAGCCATCACCAATTGGCTAATTCAGCAAAATGTGAATGTTGAAGGCCCTGTGCAAGTGACCCAATATTCAGGCGGAGCTTCAAACTGGACCTACCGTTTACAGTATACCAATGCCGATCTAATTTTACGTCGTCCGCCGCAAGGTACCAAAGCCAAATCAGCCCATGATATGGCACGTGAATATCATGTACAAAAAGCCTTGTCTGAACATTATCCGGTGGTGCCTGAAATGGTGGCGCTTTGTCAGGATGAATCAGTGATTGGCTGTGATTTCTATGTCATGAAACGTCTGGAAGGAATTATCCCTCGCGCCAAAATGCCACCTGAGCTGCAGCTTACTGAATCCGATATCCGGATTTTATGTATCAATGTGATTGATAAACTGATCGAACTGCATCAGGTTCCTTATGTTGGTACTGAATTGGAAAAATTAGGCAAGGGTGAAGGCTATTGTCGCCGTCAGGTAGAAGGCTGGGATGCTCGTTATGAAAAGGCCAAAACGCTGAATGTTCCATCGTTTAAATATGTACGCAACTGGCTTAAGGATAATATTCCTTCAGATTCTAAAACCTGTGTCATTCATAATGACTGGCGTTTTGATAATGTCATCTTAAATCCGGAAAATCCAACGGAAGTGATTGGTGTACTGGACTGGGAAATGGCCACCCTTGGCGATCCGCTGATGGACCTAGGTTCTGCCTTGGCTTATTGGGTGGACGATACAGACAATGCTATCTTTAAAGCGACACGTCGTCAGCCGACCAATCTAAAAGGTATGTTCACCCGTAAAGAAGTGGTGGATTACTACTTGGGAAAAACCGGCCTGCAACCGGAAAACTGGGCGTTTTATGAGGTGTTCGGGATTTTCCGTCTCGCGGTGATTGCCCAGCAGATCTATTATCGTTATTACCATAAACAGACTAATAATCCTGCCTTTAAAGATTTCTGGGTGGTGATTCATGCCTTGCATATTCGTGCCTTAAAACTGATTGGCAAGCAAAAACTGGAAGCCAATGAGATTGCGCAAAAGTATGTGCTTAAATTTAAAGAGATAATGCCAAAATGACTACCATTTACTTGATCCGGCATGGCCAGGCCTCTTTTGGCGCAGAAAGTTACGATCAACTTTCGCCCAACGGCGAGTTACAGGCAAAGCTTTTGGGGCGCTATTTTGACGAAATCCTGAAAGAAGCGCCTTATGTGGTGGCTGGCTCCATGCAACGCCATCAACAGACAGCACAATTATCACTGGACGAATGTTTTCCGGAAAGCGAGATTCTGACCGATAGTGCCTGGAATGAATTTAATCATCACCAGGTATTCGCCCGTTATGAGCCGCGCTTTAATCAGCCTGAATTGCTGAAACAGGATGTATCGGAACATGAAAATCCACGGGATTATCTGAGCAAGATTTTTAGCGGTGCAATTGCACGCTGGACTGGCGATGATTATCACCATGAATATGATGAATCTTGGCCAAGTTTCAAAGCACGCGTGGAAAGCGGCTTAGAAAATCTGTGTGACCAGTTGTCCAAAAGCCGTCCGCGCTATGCAGTGGTCTATACCTCAGGTGGTGTGATTTCTGTTGCAGTGGGTAAAATTCTAGGGCTGAGCCCGGAGAAAACCTTTGCCCTGAACTGGGCGATTACCAATACCAGTATCACGACACTACGTCTGGTGGGTAATGAGCCTCAGCTACTCAGTTTAAATGAACATCATTTTATTAAAGCACAGCGTCCAGACTTATTGACCTGGATTTAAAATGAGATTGAAAACCTAATACGCTACAAAAATAAAGGAATAGGGTAAATACATGGCTAAAACAATTTTAATTACCGGTGCAAGTTCAGGGATCGGCGCCGGTATGGCACGTGAATTTGCAAAAAAAGGCTATAACCTGGCGATTTGTGCACGTCGCCTGGAGCGTCTGGAAACCTTAAAGCAGGAACTGGAAAGCCAATATGGCATCAAAGTCATTGCTAAAACTTTAGATGTCACCGATTACGATCAGGTTTTTGAGGTTTTCCGCGCGTTTAAAGCAGACTTCGGCACCATTGACCGGATTATCGTGAATGCAGGTGTAGGTGAAGGTCGCCGCATCGGTAAAGGTAATTTCGCTATCAATAAAGCCACAGTAGAAACCAACTTTATTTCGGCATTGGCACAATGTGAAGCTGCAGTGGAGATTTTCCGCGTCCAAAACTCTGGTCATCTGGTCATGATCTCATCCATGAGTGCAATGCGTGGTATGCCAAAACACTTGACTGCTTATGGCGCAAGTAAGGCAGGGGTCGCTCACTTGGCTGAAGGCATCCGAGCTGAACTGATCGATACGCCAATAAAAGTGACTACCATTTTCCCAGGGTATATTCGGACTGAAATCAATGAAGGTGCAAAAAAGCTACCTTTTGAAGTAGATGAAAAAACTGGTTCGCGTTTATTGGCAGCAGAAATTGAAAAAGCGCCAGTGAAAGCCTATGTACCAAAATGGCCTTGGTTGCCATTAGGGCTGGCTATGAAAGTATTACCACTTAAACTGGTGAACAAGTTAGGTTAAAAGCGCTCTTAGATCTATAAAAAGAGAAGCTATGGCGCTTCTCTTTTTATTTTTATGACAAAATGAGAAAAATTTCTGAATCAGGATTTTTTTCTAAAAAAATGTATAGCTTGAATTTACAGAAAAGCGAAATCTTATAAATTCTAATATATTGATTATTAATATAATTTTTTAAATTATCAAAAATTATGTTTTTATCTTATGGATGAATTTGCAATTAAATCAATTACTTTTAATTTTTCATTTCCTGAGCAAGAACTTCTTTAACTTTTCCTAATTTTCGCCAATTTTAAGAACTTTTCCAAACTGTCCAAAACTTAGACATACTCACTCTAAAAATAGAAAGATAACTTCTCTTTTTTAGAATTTCCTTTAATGTACAACCGTCCAGAAATTAAAGGTTGTCCATATGTCTACATCTGCGGATATGACTGACCAGCAGCGAATCTCCAAGGTCAGAAGTATCGTTACCCAGGCCGGGGAAGAGGTGCGTGCTCGTTATCCCATACTCAAACATCAGAACTTTATCGGTGCGAGTATTTTAGGCTTCGCCTGGGCAGGCATGATTGCATGCGCGGTAGCATATGGAACAGGTTATCTCTCAGTATGGTTTACCATTCCCTTGATTGCGATTTTTGCATCATTGACCCATGAATTGGAACATGACCTGATTCATTATATGTATTTCAAAAAAACACCTTGGGCACATCATTTGATGCTGGCACTGGTCTGGTTGGCACGTCCAAACACCATTAGTCCGTGGGCACGTCGTCGTTTACATTTGCATCATCATAAATATTCAGGCACTGAACATGACCTGGAAGAACGTGGCATCAGTAATGGTATGCCTTGGGGCATTCGCCGAATTCTGGTGATTAGTGACCAGTTAATGTCAGTGTATTTGCGTCCATTTCAGATGTTTAAAATGATTCATCTCTTTCTGGAAAAACAGCCTGAAAAAGAACGTAAAATTGCCATGATTTCTCAGTTATTCGGCTTTTTACCTCTCAGCATTATTTACTATGGATTGTGCTATCTGTTTGTGGTCTTTCATGGTTTAAATGCGGTTGCACCACTGTTCGGTTATGAGATGCTCTGGTCGCAAGGTATTGTCGACGCCATGCCGATCGTAAATCTGCTGGCAGTCATCTGGGTGATTCCGAACTTTATCCGTTCTTTTAGCTTGCAGTTTGTCAGTTCAAATATGCATTATTATGGCGATATTGATCCACGTGATGTGATCAAACAAACCCAAGTGCTCAATCCATGGTGGATGGTCCCGTTCCAGTTATTCTGCTGTAATTTTGGTTCGACCCATGCGATTCATCATTTTGTGGTCAAAGAGCCATTTTATATCCGTCAACTGACGTCCAAAACGGCGCATAAAGTGATGAAGGAAGTGGGCGTGCGTTTTAATGATGTAGGAACCTTTAAGCGTATGAATCGCTGGAATGACTATAAAATTTAATCTTTGATTTCCATAAAAAATCCCGTTTTTAAGCGGGATTTTTTTTATATTTATCCTTGGTGATTTATTCAATGTCAAAAAGCTATCTAAGCCTATATTTTGCAAGAATCCTATCTTAGTTAAATTTAGGTGAACATTCATTTAAAATGACTGTTGAGGAAATAGTTCAAAAGAATAAACTCAGGTAAAATTAAGTATATCCCTATATAAATTAGCCCGCTATGTTGCTGAAAGCCGCCACCATTGCCTTGATTCCTGCACTTGTCATTCAGGGTAATCGTGTCAAGAAAAATACCCTAAGACTGCCGGAACCTGAAGGTGCACGTGAAGGTCAAACCGGAACCGGCAACAAACTGTCTCTGCTGATTTTAGGGGATTCCGCGGCGGCAGGGGTAGGAGTAGAACATCAGGATGATGCATTACTGGGTGCAATTCTGCATGAACTGAAAAATGACTTTGAAATTGACTGGAAATTACAGGCCAAAACCGGTGATACCAGCTCAAAAGTAATTCATGCTTTGGACCAGATTGAAGTCCAGCAATATGATGTAATCGTCACGTCGGTTGGCGTCAATGATGTGACCAAACTGATGCCTGCCGAGGTCTGGATTCAGAAGCAGGAACAGCTTTATAGCAAAATCCAGAAAAAATTTGGTCCGAGACTGATCATTGCTGCCGGTGTGCCGCCAATGAATATGTTTCCGGCGTTACCAAATCCTTTGGCTTGGCTATTTGGCCAGTATGCTAAACAGATGAACCAGCAACTGGAAAATTTTGTGAATCAGCAAGTGAATATGCAATGGATTGAATACGATATTGAGAAGTATCGTGCCATGAATTTACAAATGGCTGCAGATGGTTTTCATCCGAGTAAGGAAGTTTATACACTTTGGGGACAAGAAGTAGCTGGCAAGATTCGGAAGACCTTCTAAAATAGTTGGAATCTCTCAATTTAGTTAATTCTATGTCTGATATTGAAACCCATCCGCTACCGCCATTTTTACCACCCAATGCCAAATTGCTGATGTTGGGTAGTTTCCCGCCACCTGCCACACGCTGGAAAATGAACTTTTATTATCCAAACTACCAGAATGATATGTGGCGGATTTTTGGACTGATTTTCTTTGAAAATAAAGATTACTTTTTGGACTTACCTAATAAAAAATTTCAGGAACAATTAATCCGGGATTTTTTAACAGAAACGGGGATTGCGATTTTTGATAGTGGCTATCAGATCCGGCGTTTAAAGGGCAATGCTTCAGACAAGTTTTTGGAAATAGTAGTACCTACCAATATTGAGCAACTGCTCAGCCAAATGCCGCAGTGCAATCATATTATGACCACAGGCGACAAGGCCACAGACACCATGATGCTGTCCATGCCTGAAGGGACTTTAAAGCCGAGTATTGGTCAGCCAAGTCAGGCCCATTTTGTCGGACGTGATCTGTATTTATATCGCATGCCTTCATCTTCTCGAGCATATCCGGTTTCTCTGGAGAAAAAAGCCGAAAGTTACCGGACAATGTTTGAACATGTGGGTCTGATTTAATATTTAATCCAATAATCAGGTGAAAATAGTTAAAGAAGTTTCTGGGCTGCAGATAAGAAATAAACTTACTATTTGTAAGTTGGTGGCTTTATTTATTCATATTTGGATATTCGACCCAGCGATAGCTACTGATCTTAATCTCCCGGACATGATGAAAGCTTGACCAGATTAACTGGCTACCTTTGGTCCATTTTAAAGCTCGAATACGCGACTCCACCTGCTGTATTTCCTCAGGCGAGGCCGGACGTAAAGGACCAATTTCTCCATATAAGCGTACTCCTGGATAACGCTTAAATTTACCTTTCAACAGTGCATGAAACCAAAACAGTTTGCTACTGTTCACGGCTTGTATGCAGGCCAGTGGCTGATACTGTAAATTTTCACAGAACGTAGTCGAATAAGTATCAAAAAAGAAACCCGTGCTGGTCTTTTTGTTGAGGAATACGGTTCCGATCGGAGTAATGCTAGGAAAGCCTTTAGAGTTGACCGTTGCAATAGGGCAATGCATGGCGGCCCGTTGTGCATCAGCGACCACCTGGCGAATCTGTTGCCATTCATTATCAGAAATCATGCCTTGATTCTCTTATTATTTTTATAAATTTTATAACAAATTACCCAGCTTGGCATTGCCTGAAAAAACTGAAGCTACGGCAGTTTGATCAATCTAAATCGTTATTCAGATTATAAAAAAGAGCCCCATAGGCTCTTTAAAAAATGCAAAACTCGGCGATTAGCCATCGTATTCGACATAATCCCATAAGTTTAAACGTGCTTTAATTTCCTGACGGATCTCGGGCAACATCGGCAAAAGAGTGCCATCAATCCATAAGCTTAACGCTTGGGCAGAGAGTACTTGCTGCAGTTCATCGACCAGTTGTGCACCTTTCAACATAATACCGGTCTCATCAGTGGCTTCGGTTTCTACACCTTTAAATAAAACCTGTAATTCATAACCGCTATCCTGAATCAGCCATTCCAGTTCAAGTTGAATATTTTCACTGGATTTCAAAACTACCTGTCCCTCGACCGTATCGGAGTCGGACAGACAGTCATGTTCCACCCGAATTTTGGCCAAATACCATTCTTGCTGGGATAAATCATGGAGAGTTTTTACAGGCGTCAGAATATCACTGAACTTAAACTGACGGCTTAAATCAAAAAATTGCATGGGAGTGGAGGGCGAACAATCGCAAAATACGAGAAAAGTGTAATTCTAAAGTAAGCGCAATCGACTGTAAAACCTTTTAAAAGATGATCGGACTAAGTTAGGTTAATCGGCTATTCTCGAAATACGGGCTTTTCATAGCATGTAATTTTAAGGTCACTCCAATGTCATTACATTAACCATTCACCGGGAAATTTCGTCACCAGATTCATCATAAAACGCTGGAATTTTGTAGTTTCCGGATCATGTGAATGTTGAATGCTACGGCCATCTTTTTGATGTTCTAGCCAAATCATTTCATTTTTTTCATTCAGCTTGAGCTGATAAGCCACGCGTGGTAAGTACTGATTCATCGCACTGGTAATTTCCTTCTGAAAATCTTCCGACTCAATGACCAGACCGACTTCGGTATTCAGATAGGCTGAACGCGGATCAAAATTAAATGAACCGACAAAAACCATGCCATCCAGATCAAAAAACTTGGCATGCAAACTGGAGCTGTTTTTGTTTTTAGCCGGGATAATGTCACCGGTCATAATTTCATACCAGGTCCGTTCTGGACGGACAATGTAGGGTTTAAATTCCCAGAGTTCGATGCCACTTTTCAATAATTGCTGACGATATTGCTGATAATAGGCATGCACCGCAGCCACATCATTGGCCTGAAAAGAGTTGGTCAGGATTCTGATTTTCACGCCTTGTTGCGCACGACGGGTTAAATAGTCAGCCCCTTTTTGCGTGGGAATAAAGTACGAGGACACCAGTTCCAGATGTTTTTTCGGCTCACCCATTAATTCGAGCATATGGGTATAAATATAATCGCCATTTTTGGCATGAGGACGAGCTTTTGCGGGACTATCCGCAACAAAATAAGCCGGCGCCCAGTGAATGGGTTGTTTTTTTAAGTGCTGTTCGACTTGTTTCTCGGCAATACCCACCCGGCGTTTGAGTTCAGTTTCATCAACATCTTCACGTTCAAATTCAGTTCTGAGCCTTTTAAGCATTTCAGGATGGCCGGCATCATTCAACACCTGTCGAACGTCATAACTCAGATCATCATTCCAGAAGTTAATAAAGGTCTGATTGGCATCTGTTACGCTTTGACCCGCGAAGAATATATCCACATCGGTGAATTGAAAATCTTCACTGGCATCAAAATATTCACTGCTGATATTGCGGCCACCGGTCACGGCTGCAGTGCCATCCGCAATGATCAGTTTATTGTGCATGCGATGGTTGACCTTTTTCATCCGGAAACCATAATCCAGCGCACGTAAATGACGAAATTTATAGGGATTAAAAATCCGGACTTCAAAATTTGGATGCTGGCTTAGAGCGAGAAGCTTGTCATCAAGCTGGGTGCCATTTTGATCGTCAATCTGAATCCGTACTTTAACACCGCGATCAGCGGCTTTAAGTAATTGAGACAAGATCATATTGCCAATATAATCATCCTTCCAGATGTAATATTGCAGGTCCAGATGATATTTGGCCTTGTTAATCAGGTGCAGACGCGCTGCCATACTCATAAAGCCATCATAGAGCGGCAAGAAAGCCGTTTTACCACTATTGATCTGCTGTTTTGAAAGTTGATTGTCGATCCAATGTGCAGGTCGAACCGGCGTGATTTTCGCTTCTTCAGCAGTGTTGGGAGCCAGTTCACAGCCAGAAAGCATGATGCTAAAAGTAAAAATGCTCAAACATACAAAGGGCGAAGGTTTAGTCATTGATGTTCCATTAATTATAGGATCTTTTATTCCTTATCTGGTGATGTTAATAGTTGAATCTCCGAATAGAAAGAGGTTACTGTTAGTCATCTGTAAATCAGCAAAAAAAGGACAGTTTTACATGAAATCACGTGCAGCAGTTGCGTTTGGTCCAGGCCAGCCATTAGAAATTGTAGAAGTGGATGTTGCTCCACCAAAAGCAGGTGAAGTATTAGTAAAAATTAGCCATACAGGTGTGTGTCATACAGATGCATTTACCTTGTCTGGTGAAGATCCTGAAGGTGTATTCCCTGCAATTTTGGGTCATGAAGGTGCGGGTGTGGTCGTTGAAGTAGGTGAAGGAGTCACTAGCCTGAAACCGGGCGATCACGTGATTCCGCTTTATACTGCTGAGTGTGGCGAATGCTTGTTCTGTAAATCAGGCAAGACCAACCTGTGTGTTGCTGTACGGGCGACGCAAGGTAAAGGTGTCATGCCAGATGGTACGACCCGTTTCTCTTATAATGGCGAGCCGATCTATCACTATATGGGTTGTTCAACTTTTTCAGAATATACCGTGGTTGCTGAAGTTTCTCTGGCAAAAATTAATCCTGAAGCCAACCATGAGCATGTTTGCCTGCTGGGCTGTGGTGTGACTACCGGTATTGGTGCAGTACATAACACCGCTAAAGTTCAGGAAGGTGACAGTGTTGCAGTATTTGGTTTAGGTGGTATCGGTCTTGCTGTAGTGCAAGGCGCACGTCAGGCCAAAGCCGGCCGTATCATTGTGATTGATACCAATCCGGATAAATTTGAACTGGCGAAACAGTTTGGTGCGACAGATTTCCTGAATCCAAAAGACTATGATCAGCCGATCCAGCAAGTGATCGTCGAAATGACTGGTTGGGGTGTAGACCATTCATTCGAATGTATCGGTAATGTAGATGTAATGCGTTCAGCATTAGAATGTGCGCACCGTGGCTGGGGTCAATCAGTGATTATTGGAGTAGCCGGTGCAGGTAAAGAAATTTCAACCCGTCCATTCCAGTTAGTCACAGGTCGTAAATGGATGGGTACTGCGTTTGGTGGGGTGAAAGGCCGTTCACAATTGCCGGGAATGGTAGAGCAATCCATGAAAGGTGAAATTCAACTTGAGCCTTTTGTGACACATACCATGCCATTAGATCAGATCAATGAAGCTTTTGACCTGATGCATGAAGGCAAGTCGATCCGTACAGTCATTCATTTTGACTAAGCTGTTTTAATCTAAAAAAGACCGGTACCAATCCGGTCTTTTTTATGCGGCTTTCACTTGATTCAGGATACATTAGTGCATGAAAGCCTCACAGAGAATCACTGAAACAACACACGCCTGCTAATGTCATTACATGCCAGATGCTTATATTAAATAGGACGTATGAAAATACGTGATAAAACCATTTTAAAGAATAAGGATAAGCTCTATGTCGAATGATAATTTTGATCGTGATGTAATTAAGAATGCGCCTAAAGATGTCCGCGATGATTTAAATGCTGATCCAATTACTGGTGAACCTGGTGCTCATCCTGTGGGTACAGGTGTCGGTGCTGCAGGTGGCGCAGCAGCTGGTGCAGCCATTGGTGCTGCAGGCGGTCCAGTGGGTGTCGCTGTCGGTGGTGTAGTTGGTGCTGTTGTTGGTGGTCTGGCAGGTAAAGGTGTTGGTGAAGCTATAAATCCAACAGAAGAACAGGCTTACTGGCGTGATAATTCGATCAATACGCCATACTATTCAGATGCACGTACCACCTATAGCGATCTGGATTATGACCGTGATTATGATACGGCCTATCGAGTCGGTTATGAAAACCGTGGCAGCTATGATGCTCATACCCGTTTTGAAGATGTAGAACCTGATTTGAGACTGAAATGGGAACAAATGAAAGGCGAATCACGTTTAAACTGGGAACAGGCTAAATTTGCAGTGCGTGATGCCTGGAATCGTGTTTCACGTTAATTTTTAATCTTTGGATTAAACTGAAGTTTCTTTGGTAAAATCTGCAATAGGTTTGTGGGTTTTACCAATTTTAGTGATACATCTCACGGTTTGATGAATTAATAAATAAAAGTAGAAAAGTTAATAAATATTTTTTTATATTTAATGCTTGTCAAATGATCACAGAGCGCGTATTTTAATTTCAGAATCACATTTTATGAAAGACATAACATGTTAAAGCAACCTATCATTTCAAACGCATATTTTTATTTCTGGCAGTTTAGCTAATTGCCTGAATGCGTTTGGGCAATGAAAAGGTTGCCCACCAGTTTATACCTGATCGGCAACCCTGATCAGGTTTTTTTATGCCTTTCATTTTTTACAATATTTTGGAGACAGCCATGACAAACTTTAACTATTCATACTTTAACAACTTTTATTGGTCTTATTTTAGTCAGCTAATGACACTCACAACACCTTCGATTAGACCCATAACGCTCAAATAAAAGTTTGGACTGATTGCCAGTCCCAGGATTAAAGTCATGAATACCCCAAATACATCACAACAACATCATGCTGAAAGCATTTTAATTTTACCTCAGCAGCTTAAGCAGCAATTGCCACTGTCTCCGCAATTAGCCAGCCAAGTCGCTGAACACCGTCAAACTATTCAAAATATATTAGAAGGCAAGGATCATCGTTTAATGGTGGTCACAGGCCCATGTTCCATTCATGATGAAGCTTCCGCGCTAGACTATGCAGAAAAATTAAAACAACTTCAGTCACAGCTATCTGATCAGATTTTCCTGGTGATGCGTGCTTATATTGAAAAACCACGGACTACGGTGGGTTGGAAAGGTTTCCTTTACGATCCAAATCTGGATGGTTCATCCAATATGCAATTGGGCTTGGAAAAATCCCGTGACTTATACCTAAAAATTATTGAAATGGGCCTGCCAATCGCTTCGGAAATTCTTAGCCCAATGGCAACTGCTTATTTCGATGACTTACTAGCTTGGGGTGCGATTGGCGCACGTACCAGCGAATCGCAAATTCATCGCGAAATTTCCAGCCATATGCCATATAGCATTGGTTTCAAAAATGGTACTGACGGTTCGATTCAAATTGCTCTGGATGCCATTCAGTCTGCCTCTCATCCGCATCAATTCCTGGGAATGAGCCAATCCGGTTTGCCATGCATTTTACACTCGCAAGGTAATCCGAAAGCACATTTGATTTTACGTGGCTCGAATAGCGGACCAAATTACCAATTGTCAGAAATTGAGAAAATCCGGGCCAAACATCAGATCGACTTACCGGCATTGGTGATTGACTGTAGTCATGGCAATAGCTCAAAAAATCCGATGCTGCAGCCTGAAGTATTGGAGCAGATCGTGGCAGAACGCTTACAGACCAATGTTCGTGGCGTAATGCTAGAAAGTCATCTTGTTGACGGCAACCAGAAAATTTCTGAGCAAATGACTTATGGTCAGTCTGTAACTGATGGATGTCTGGGCTGGGCTAAAACCGAACAGATGTTGTTAAATATGACTGACTCACTACGACTTGAAGGTTTGAAGCGTAGTGCTTAAAACTGAATGATGTCTTTCCTCAATTGATTGGGGAAAGACAGAATCCGATGAGGCTGATCAGCGGCATTTACTTAAATGCTTAAAGTAGCTAATCAGAGCATTTGAAAATAAAAATAATGATTAGAACGATTTTATAATATGAATAGCCATCTCTACTATTTCTATAAGATGAATTTATGAATGATTTTTTAACGGTAACAGGTTGGATTATAGGTGTAGTATCAATTGGTTATGCTTATCTTTCAGGTAAAAAAAGCGATGAAAAATTTTCTAGTATTCTTAACAAACTAGCTTCTCAGCCTATAGAGATTTTAGCTATTCTTAGCTCACCAAATGAAAATAAAGTAATAGAGCTATATGACTTTCAGAATAGAGTTAATGAACCCTATGTTTTATCTAAGTTTGATATAGATAATGATGGAGAGGATGAAATTTTCATACAATCAGGTGCAGGACCATATAGCTGTAAATTAGAAATATATAATTATATAAAAGATCCAGATGAACCCACACTTCAATTAATGGATACAGTAGTTGTTAGCACGACTGCTGGATACATATTCACTGATATAGATAATGATGGGATGCTAGAAATTATAACAAATGATAATTCTATTAAGGCAGATAAACCCTATGTCTTAGGTTTTAGAGATAGAGTGATTTTCAAATTTGTAGATAAAAAAATTAAAGAAATATCACGTTTAGAGCTGTATACAGAAGAAGAAATGACATCAAGATTAGAAGCGTTTGAAAAAGAGAATTTTAGTTAAGTTGAGGATATATAAATTAAATATATATTAAAGTTTTTCTAAAATTAACATAATACACCTTATGCGAAACTCAGTTTTTTATTTCATATAAATTATTAGGTTATACCGTATTGGAAAGCCTAACTCAGCTGAATTTAGCTTTTTTAATAATTTATGAAGTTCCACACCTATTATTTGAACAAAGTTCCACGATTGATTCTGTTCAATTTTCATAAACATTGTTCTATTTTTCATAATTCATTAGTGCATGTGGTAGAACCGAAATTGGTACATAAAAAATAGAGGAGTTGGTAATCATAAGGAAAAAAATAACACTCTATATGTCGTAAAGGACAAATTATGATTCGTCTGATAGAATTTTACCATTTAAATGACAATCTTCTTTTTGAGCAGAGTTGCTTTAAAAAAGCGTATATATTGCAGGTTAATTTCATTTTTATTGAAGTAAATCACATAAAAAATTTAAAATATTTTCTTTATAAATCAAATATGTTTGAGGCTTTAAAAAAAACGCTGCACAATGAAATCAAAATATTTTGACATAAATCTAAGATTGAGATTTGTGCCGTTGTGCATTTCCGGGGGAAAAGATGTTCACGGCAGAATTGTTGGACGAAGCAAAAAAATTCATGCATCACATGCTGACTAAGGTGGTGGAATATGGCGGTTCAGATTTATTTATTACGGCTGATTTTCCACCTAGTATTAAACATCAGGGCTTAATGAAACCTTTTGGACAGCAGGAACTCACGGCTGAAAAAACCAAGCTGTTTGCCTACAGCTTGATGAATGATAAACAGCGTAAAGAATTTGAAACTGAACTCGAGTGCAATTTTGCCATCACCGTGCCAGGTGTTTCCCGTTTCCGGGTCAATGTGTTCCAGCAACAACTCAATGTCGGCATGGTAATTCGTACCATTACTGCAGAAATTCCAAACTTCCAGAAACTGAAATTACCGGAATCGCTGAAACATGTGATTATGGAAAAACGCGGACTGGTGCTGGTGGTCGGTGGAACGGGTTCAGGTAAATCAACTTCACTCGCGGCGATGATTGACTACCGTAATGAAAATTCGGCCGGGCATATCATTACCGTAGAAGACCCGGTTGAATATGTGCACAAGCATAAAAAATCCATGATTACTCATCGTGAAGTCGGAGTGGACTGCCATTCCTGGCATAATGCGCTGAAAAATACCTTGCGTCAGGCACCAGATGTGATTCTGATCGGCGAAATTCGCGATACTGAAACCATGGAACACGCGATTGCTTTTGCTGAAACTGGACATCTGTGTCTGGGAACGCTGCACTCGAACAATGCCAACCAGACTTTGGACCGGATTATCAATTTCTTCCCGGAAGAACGCCGGAACCAGCTATTAATGGATTTGTCATCCAATATGAAGGCGATCATTTCACAGCGTCTGATTCGTACTCAAGATGGTAAAGGCCGTCGTGCAGCGATTGAAATCATGTTAAATACGCCACTGATGTCTGACCTGATTTTGAAAGGTGAATTCCACGAATTGAAAGCGATTATGGCGAAATCGCGTGAACTGGGCATGCAGACCTTTGACCAGGCCTTATTTGACCTGTATAACCAGGGTGAAATTTCTTATGAAGAAGCCTTGCGCAATGCCGATTCGACCAATGAACTGCGCTTACAAATCAAGCTGAAAAGTAACCGACAGGACACTACCGTAGCCACAGAGGCAACCCAATTCACCATGATGCAAGAGCCAAAAGCGGAAGAGAAACAAGCAGAGAATACTTCGGTGTCAGAATAAATATTTGCTCAAAAAATCACAGGCAGAATTTTCTGCCTGTTTTTATTTATCTTATTTATTATTCAATCCATAAAACTAGGGTCTGTTGACATTTCAAGTATAGAATTTACCCGATAAAGGTAGCCAAATAAATATACAAGCTAATGCAACTGCCCCCTCATAGCTACACTTTAGCTTATCATATCGTGTTGCTATTCCTCTGAACTGCTTTAACCTACAAAATGCATTCTCAACTAAGTGTCTGATTTTATATAAATACCAATCCATATGATCATTATTTGACTGAGTATTTGATTTTCTTGGAATATTCGCTTTAGTTTTTTTCGCAGATATTTGTTCTCTTAATGATTCAGAGTCATATCCTTTGTCTGCACAACATACTTCCGTTTCACTCAAATCAAGTTTTTCAATCATTTTGGGAGCAATCTTGACATCATGTATCGTTCCATCGGAGATAATAATTTCGATTGGATTGCCATCCGCATCAACAGCTAAGTGTATTTTAGAACTATTTCCACCAATGCTTTTAGAAATATCCTGATCTTTTATTCCAGCAGAATGTTGGTGTGCCCGAACATGACTACCATCAATAAAAACCCATTCCATATCAGCACTTGAAGAAATTAATTTAAATATTTTCATTAACTTATCATTTTTACACCAACGATTATATTTTTTAAAGATTGAGTTATACGAACCAAATTCTTTAGGCAAATCACGCCATGGGCAGCCTGTTCTTATTCTATAAAGTATTGCTTCGACAAAATTTCTCAAATTAGATTTGAAATAGATATCAAAATTTCGGAAAATAGAAAGTAACTTAGACCAGTGTTGATCATTCAGCATTGTACGAGGCATAGCGAGAAGTAAATTTAGTTTGGCGATTAAATTTTACTTTCTCGCTATTTTTTTGAACAGTAAATGTCAACAGACCCTAGACGGTTTTACGTTGCACCACCAGCTTAAAATAAATAATACTGCTTAAGGTTAAAATACCGCATAGCATAAAAGCAAACTGATAACTGTAAGCTGCAATGATGGCACCAATCAGTAGTGAACCGATGGCAATACCCAGGTCATAAAACGTATAAAAAGTTGAAGTTGCATAGCCAATTCGATGCTTGGGCGCACATTGAATCGCCAAAGTTTGAATACACGGCTGCACACTACCAAAGCCCACACCAACCATGACTGCAGCCAGCATAAATCCCCATAAGCTCTGAATCTGGCTCAGTAAAAATAAACCCGAACTAAAAGCCAGCAATGCCGGATAAATCACATATTGCGGGCCTTTACGATCATAAATCTTTCCGGTGATCGGCCGTAAGCTCATCATGGAAATCGCAAAAACCACAAAGAATAAACCTGCATAGGCCATTAAATCCTTGCTGGCTGCGAAGGGTGCGATAAAAGACATGATGCTCGCATAAGAAAAAGAAATCAGCATGGCCAATACTGCGACAGGCAGCACTTTCTTTTCCACAAAATCTGTCAGCTCAAGCGAGGTTTTCTTATTGGTATTTTTGATGATTTTTTCAGGTTCTTTGACCGGAATCAAAAAACAGAAGGCAAATCCGATAAAAACTAAGGCGATCAATAGCGTACTGACCTGAAAATAAGACCAGTATTCCATCAGGCTCAGACCAATTAAAGGACCCAAGACAATCCCCAGATTTACCGACATGACAAAATAGCCCATGCCTTCGCCTTTACGCTGCTCCGGAATAAATTGGTTCACCACAGGCACGCAAACTGTAGTCAATATACTGAACCAGATGCCCTGGAAGAAACGGATGATAAACAGAATCGTGAGCTGATCTGCCAGCAGATAAGTAAGTGAAAACAGGCTAAAAAACACTTCTGAAATAATCAGGGTTCTACGTACCCCAAATTTTTCGATAATTAAACCGCTAAAAGGTCGCACTGCAATGGCAGAGACCATAAACAAAGTCATGGCCAGCCCCGCCTGGGTCAGGTTGCCGCCTAATTCTTTTAAGATATAAATCGGCAAAATTGTGGTTTGCGCAAAATAGAAAATAAATAAAAACAGGTTGTTGGCCAGACAAAGGATAAATGACTTGGTCCATAGTGGCGCTGCAATGGCATTCATGATTTTCCTAAAATGATATGCTGTGAGACGCTGGGCTCAGCATGGGGGAAATTATTGTTATAAATAAGCGCGACCTATTCAGGAGCGAAGCAGATATGAGCAAGACTTTAGGGAAAATAAGTGAAAAATACAATGATATTTCATGATAAATACATGAAATTTAATTTGAACTGGAAAATGCAACGACGGATCTACAATAAAAAATCAGCCCGGAGGCTGATTTTTTTTCAAGTTAAAATGGCTTATAGGCCAGCTTCATATTCTGTATTGGAAAGCAGCTTTTCGACATCTGCTATATTGTCTGGCTTGATTTTATAGATCCAGCCTTTGCCGTATGGGTCATCATTAATAAAATCAGGATCATCTTCAAGATCAGGATTGATTTCAACCACTACGCCAGACACCGGTGCATGAATATCGGAAGCTGTTTTAACTGATTCAACCACGCCAGCTTGTTCGCCCGCAGTGATATGTGAATCAAGATCTGGTGCTTCTACATAAACCAAATCACCTAACGCATCCTGTGCATGGTCGGAAATACCGGTCACAACAAGATCACCCTCAATGCGCACCCATTCATGTGTACTTGCGTACTTTAATTCTGCAGGATGATTCATTGATAACTCCTTAAAAATCTTAAGATCATTTTTGACATGTTTTATACATTCTTTTTAAGAAAAACAAAAGGCTTATGCTCCCTTATAAATAAGGATCTTTGCGCCAGTTGCTCGGGCTGCGACCACTCCAGCGTTTAAACGCCCGGCTAAAATTGGCGACATCACTATAGCCCAGTTCATCGGCAATCTGTTCCAGAGTGAAATCTGTCCGGGACAATAACGAGGTGGCATGCCGGTAACGCACTTCATCGACCAGGGTAGAAAATGAGGTGCCTTCAGCGGCGAGTTGACGTTTTAAGGTGCGGTCAGACATGTGTAAGCGATCCGCCACACTTTCAATACTCAGATAATGCTGCTCGGCATGGGTCAAGATATCTCGGACGCGCATCGCAATCCGATGCCGTTCGCCCAAGGCAGAAAGTTCCGTTTCACACTGGTTAATCGCAATCTGGCTGGCAATCGGATCGGCGTGCACCAGCTTATTCATCAGGTAACTTTTATCAAAGCTCAGAATTAAATGCGGTTGTTCAAAACGGAACTGATGCGTTGGAAACTTCGCCATAAAGCGTTCAAAACCTTCCGGCTTCTTAAAATCGAAGTCGATTTCTCCCGTGGCATCGGTAACGCCTGTAATGGCTTTGGCCATACTGATCAGACCAATCATCAAGGCAATGGAAATTTCGGTGCGCAGCGGTTCAAGCTGAATATCGGTTTGCAGCTGTACCGTGGCTTTAGCACCAAAAGTCGAGAAAAACAGTTGCAGGAAGGGTAAACGAAGTTGAATAAATCGATTCGCCAGTACCAGCGCATCGGTAATATTATTCGCCGTCATAATCGCATAGCCAATAAAGCCATGAATCGAGATCCGCATCTGTGTGCCGAGATGATAACCCAAGGTCGGCTCTCCGGTCAGTTTCAGGGCATATTTGACCAGTTCGTTGGCGACAGGGGTTGGAATACGAAAATCAGGATCTGCCAACTGTTCACTGGTCAGGCTAAAAGGTTGGAAAAGCGATTCATTGTTATAACCCCAGCGGGAAATGACATCGAGAAGCAGGAGACCGTAAACACCTGGAATTCCTTGGTCTTGGCGTGGAGCAATTGTTTTCATGCGCGATCCGTTGCACTCATTCAAATTTTTTTATTTATAAATAGATATTGGCATGAAGCCGCCAAATTTTTCATTAAAATTGTTGGACAAAATTTTGGCGATTGTGACTCTGCCACTGGCAGATTAGCCTGAATTCAGCATTAAAATCAATTTAAACCACATAATTTTATTGATGAAATTAAAATTATTTTATTGAACCGGACACATCTCTGCATTGGCTGACTAAGGACAAGGAAATTGCTTAAGCATTGAATAGGACTTCTTCAGAGAGCTTTCAGAACTAGAGAGTTATGTCATTTCATTAAAATACCAGATAGATGGCAACTTGCTGTTCATCTGTAGAGAAAATTTTAAAAAGAGAGGTCTGGCAAAGTTTTCCTTTTTCCAGACCTGTTCAATATTAAGGACGAGCAAATGATCAGAAGTTTTGAAATCTTCTACAGATCATATTATTCATGATCTTTTGATGCTTTGACCTGTTGCTGAATCAGCATGCCGCCAGTTTGACGCTGCCAAAGCTGGGCATAGATACCATTCAATGCCACCAGTTCATCATGCGTGCCTTGCTCGGCGATTCGACCCTGATCCAGTACAATCAGACGATCCATTTGGGCAATGGTCGACAAGCGATGCGCAATGGCAATCACAGTTTTACCTTGCATCAAGTCGTCCAGACTGTTCTGAATGGCGGCTTCGACTTCAGAATCCAGCGCACTAGTCGCTTCATCCAGAATCAGAATCGGCGCATCTTTCAGGAATACACGTGCAATGGCAATTCGCTGACGCTGACCACCAGAAAGCTTCACACCACGTTCACCGACATAGGCTTCATAGCCTTTTTTGCCACGCAAATCGGTCAAATTAGGAATAAACTCTTCCGCTTTGGCTTTACGCACGGCTTCAAACATTTCTTCATCAGTCGCATCCGGACGACCATATTTAATGTTTTCCGCGACAGTGCGATGCAGCAACGAAGTATCTTGAGTTACTAATGCAATGTTCTTGCGCAAACTGTCCTGAGTCACATCGTCAATATCCTGACCATCGATTAAGATACGACCCTGATTGATATGATAAAAGTGCAGCAACAGTTGAATCAGGGTAGATTTTCCGGCACCTGAACGGCCGACAATACCAATTTTTTCACCTGGGCGAATGGTCAGATTAAACTGATCAATCACGTTTTTATCATTATAGGCAAAGCTGACATTTTCGAATTTAATTTCACCGTGATTGAGCTGTAGCTCTTTGGCACCCGGTTTATCTTCAATGGCAATTTTTCGGCCTAAAGTTTTCATACCATCCTGAATGGTACCGACATTTTCAAACAGGGCAGAGGTCTGCCACATCATAAATTCGGCAATACTGTTCAGTTTCAGTACCATTGCTGTAGTTGCAGCAATAATGCCCAGCTCGGCCTGACCTTCCATCCACAACCAGATCGCAGTACCCAGTACGCCGCCATATAACACTACACTCAGCAGTAAAATACTGATTTCGTATTGGGCACCCAGACGCATCTGTTTATATACCGTTACCATAAATTCCTGCATAGAGGTCTTGGCATACTGGCTTTCACGACCGGCATGAGCAAACAGCTTGACAGTCTGAATATTGGTATAGGCATCCGTGATACGCCCGGTCATGACGGCACGGGCATCCGCCTGAGCATTGGAAATTTTGCTCAAACGTGGAATGAAATAACACGCTGCACAGATAAACAAGGCTAGCCAGACCATCAATGGAATGATCAGCAAGGGTGAAATTGCACCCAAAACAATATTGATGGTGATGAAATAAATCAGCACATAAGCCAGCATGTCACCCAGAATGACCCAGAATTCGCGTACTGCCAGAGCGGTTTGCATAACTTTGGCCGATAATCGTCCGGCAAAATCATTGTGGAAAAAATCTAGGCTTTGTTTCATGAGCAGATTATGAAAGCGCCAGCGTAAACGCATCGGGAAATTGCTATACAAAATCTGATGCTTAATTAGGGATTGGGCGCTAGCGAAAAAAATATTGGCCAGAAGAACAATACTCAGTAAGGTTAAATTGCTAGCATGCTGTTCCAGAAAAGTATCGGGCTGGCTTTTACTGAGCCAGTTCACCAGCTCACCAATTTTTGAATACAGAAAAGCTTCGAAGCTGGCAGCACCGGCAGTACACAGTACCAGAATCAGCAAATAACGGCGGACTCCATAGGCTGCCTGCCAGACAAATGGAAAAAACTTGGTCGGTAAAGGTTGGTTCAGATTTTTGGTGGGATAGGGGTCAACCAGTCTTTCAAGCCATCGAAACATTATCGTACTCTTATCATGCATTTTGCTTTTCGGGAATTATAAAGGATTCTGTTTTTTTAAGCCCGTAATTGGGTGAAATTGCCACAAAATGATTCACTCAATTAAAACTTGGATTATAAAAATTAAACTAAAGCCAGATTTATGCCAGTCAGGTTTTAAATAGATGAGGAAATAAAAAAGCCTGAAATGCAGCGGCACCTCAGGCTTGAGATTGGATGACTTGTGTTTAAGTAATAATAGAAGACGGTTGAGTAAATGCTTCCTTTAAATCAAGACCTGAAGGCGCTTGATACACTTTTAAACCAAATTCCGGAATAATCGCCAGCAGATGATCCATGATATCAGACTGGATATTTTCATACTCCACCCAGGCGGTGGTATTGGTAAAGGCATAAATCTCTAGCGGTAAACCCTCACTGGTTGGCTGCAATTGGCGCACCATCAGGGAATGATTTTTACTAATGCCCGAATGCTGTTGCAGATAAAACTCTACATAAGCACGAAAGGTTCCTAAATTGGTAAGACGGCGCTGGTTATATTGCGAATGATGGCTCAGTTGCAGGTTAAATTGTTCCAGTTCCTCTGATTTGGTATTCAGGTATTGATCCAGCAAAATAAAATTTTTCAGCTTATTCTGTTCTTCAGCCGACATAAAATGTACGCTGCTTTGATCAATATGAATCGAGCGCTTGATCCGGCGCGCACCGGCTTCCTGCATACCACGCCAGTTTTTAAAGGTATCCGTCACCAGTTTATTGGTCGGAATCGTGGTCACTGTTTTATCAAAGTTCTGTACCGTAATGGTATGTAATGACATATCAATGACATCGCCATCCGCGTTCAGCGAGGGCATTTCGATCCAGTCGCCAATACGCACCATGTCATAGGATGAAATCTGAACCGACGCCACCAGCGACAAAATGGTATTTTGAAAGACCAGCATCAACACCGCGGCCATGGCACCGAAGCCAGCCAGCAAGGTAAAGACATCCTTTTTCAGGAAAGTGCCGAGAATCATCAGGCCACAGACAATAAAGATAATCAGCTTGACCAGCTGCAAATAACCTTTAATCGGTTTGTTACGTGACTTGGGATTACGCTGATAGACCAGGTTAAAAATATTCAGTAATTCACCAAGAGCTAAGGCAATCGTCAGGAAAATAAAAGCCTGTGCCCCCATTTGCACAAAGGACTCAACCTTGTCAGATAAATGCGGTACCGTGGTAATCCCGTTCATGATCACGACTGCGGGAACAATATTGGCAATCCGGCGAATCACGCTATGCTCAGCAAAAATCTGATTATTGGCAAAAGGCATTCTGGAAATCAGTTGACGTATTCCGCGTACCACAATCTGTTTGGCAAATAGATTGGCAAGAATCGCCAGTAAGATCACAATACTCAGTGAAGATAGCATTTCCAGCCATGGGTACTGATCTGCCCATTCTTGAATATTCCGAATAAAATTAAACTGTTCCAAACGATCTTTCTCTTCAATCAAAAATTTAGATCAAGTTTATAGTTTTGGATCAGATTTTTTAATATTGGATAACTTTTTAAAACATATCTATTGGTGCAAATCATTCAATAAAAGTGCCTACAACTAAAAAACCGGCGAATTCGCCGGTTTCTGATCTTCAAGATTTCAGTAATGATAACGCGATTCTTACCACATCAAATCATCAGGAATAACATAAGCAGCATATGGATCTTCTTCATCGGTGGTTTCTTCATTTTTCTCTGAATTATTCACAATGATAAAGCCCTGCATTTTCGCATTAATACGATCTGCCAGAGCTTTAGGCAAAAACGCGTAGCTATCATTTTCACGTGCAATCACCAGACTGCCTGCCACCAACGCATTATAGATCTGCTGGTTTAAATAGACCTTTTTGACTTTGCTGTCATCAATAAACTGATACACCGCATCGCCGTCAGTATTACGGATTTTGTGCTGATTAATCATTTGCATGATTGCGGCTTTCAGTTCTTTTTCCTGCAAAGCTGCTTTTTTCTCTTGCTCAATCGCCTGATCTTTGGCCATTTTTTGCTGTTTGTCTTGTTCAATCTTGGCCTTGATTTCAGCCTCGGTACCGTCACCGGTGCGTTTTTCATGCACAGCCTGTTTAGACAGTTTTTTGGCTTTTTTATTATCGACCAATCCTGCCTTTAACAATTGTGCCTGCAATGCATTTTTAACCATGAGAATGTCCAGATATTAGTCGTGTTGATGTCGATAACGTAAATAAATCACCCAATACGTGAGACTGAGAACCAGACTCAGCACTGCCGGGATCAGGAATGCATTTAATTTTAAATAAGGATATAGCCAGCTGGCAAGAATGCCGCCGCTTAAAAAACCGAGCAAAATAAGCAGATGCAAAACCACGCGTCGTGATTCTACCTCCAAACCGCGCAACCGGTAGCCCATCGCTAAGCCGAGGTCAGTCAGTACGCCAGATAAATGCGTGGTGCGAATAATGGCACCTTTATAATGACTGACCATGGCATTTTGCACACCCATGGCAACACAGGCCCATAACAAGGCATAACGCGGGAAATAGGGCAATAATAACCAGCAGATCAAAATAAAAATAGCCACCAGGCTTAAAGGGTAACCATAAAGCTGCCCCAAGCGAAAGTGGCTATTTCCAAGAATCAGTCCGCTATAGGATGAACCAATGACATAGCAGAGTGTGACCAGAAAGAGATACAACATCTGTTCTGGTTGCCAGTTTAGCAGGGCCATGGCCAGCATACTGACATTACCGGTCATATGTGAAACAGACTGGTGAAGTACCGTCACCAGACCCAGGACGTTAATCATGCCGGCATTGACCGCAAGAAAAAACGCCCCTAATTGTACCCAGGTAGGTAAACGCTGTAATGGCATAACAACATCATTGGCTAAACATATTGATTAATCAATATAAAATCAATTTGATGCGCGGTCCACTGCTGTAGTAAATAAAACATCGGTCGATGAATTTAGCGCGGTTTCAGTAGAATCCTGCAATACGCTGATGACCATACCAATCGCAACGACTTGCATGGCAATATCCGAAGAAATCCCAAACAGGCCACATGCAACTGGAATCAGTAACAATGAACCGCCTGCAACCCCTGAAGCGCCACATGCCGAAACGGTTGCCACCACAGAAAGAATGAGCATAGTGCTGAAATCGACGCTAATCCCCAAAGTATTTACAGCCGCCAATGACAATACAGTAATGGTCACAGAAGCACCTGCCATGTTGATCGTAGCACCCAGAGGAATTGCGATACTTGAAGTCGATTCTTTAACACCCAGACGTTTTGCCAGATCCAGATTGACTGGAATGTTGGCTGCTGAACTACGGGTAAAGAAAGCGGTAATGCCACTTTCGCGCAAACAGGTGAACACCAGTGGATACGGGTTGTTACGCGTCATTAAGGCAACCAGAAGCGGATTAATCACCAGTGCCACAAAAACCATCGTTCCGAGCAACACAGCAAGTAAATGTGCATAACTGGTCAGTGTATCCAGACCAGATTCAGCAAAAGTCACTGCAACCAGACCAAAAATACCCAAAGGTGCAAAGCTGATCACTAAACGAATCACATAGTTCACTGCAAAGGCGGCATCATTCAAAAGTGTCTTGGTGCTATCCGATGCATGACGGAAAGCGATGCCTAATGCCACTGACCAGGCCAGAATACCAATAAAGTTTGCTTCAGCAATTGCAACAACCGGGTTGGCGACAAAGCTGAGCAGCAAATTCTTCAGGATTTCTACCAGACTACCCGGTGGCTGCAAGTCAGCTTGTGCAGCAATATCCAGGAACAGCGTACTTGGGAATAAGATACTTGAAACCACAGCGCTCAGTGCAGCAAGGAACATACCGACCGCATACATCAGCATAATCGGTTTGATGGCGGCGTTGGATTGGCCCACTTTAAAATTCGCGATAGAAGCTAAAACTAAAATGAAAACCAGAATCGGTGCAACAGACTTCAAGGCTTTAATAAACAGGTCGCCCAATAGGCTTAATGAGGGAGTAGCTTCGGGAAATACCACAGCCACACCCACACCTAAAATAATGGCGATGATGATTCGAGAGACTAGGCTCATGCGCATAAGGGCAGAAAACATAAGGTTGCCTTGTGAAAATTACGAGGGCTAAATTTGGGAAAAAGTTGCGCTATTTTATACTTAATTTAAACAAGGCTTAAAATATATTTTCATATAAAAACCAAGATATTGATATTATTAATTTATTCTAAAATTAATTGGTTTAAAACAGCGCTTATATTGAAGAAAAACTTCTTAAAATGATGAATAAATCAGCGCTTTTAAAATTGTATTCATGAAATAAATATCAAAGTTAAATAGATAAATTCAAATTATATTTGAAAATTCAGAAAAGACTGCACTTATGACCGGTCGGAATCTCCGGCCATAAGTTCAAATATCTGCTGTTCTAAATCGTATAATCTTTATGCTGCTCAAAGATCTCTGGCGCCAGATCCTGAATTGCCTGAAAATGCGTCAGATAAATACGCCCGCTCAAATGCGTCATCAATTTAGAAGCTTGCAGCTTGTCCATAACCGGACCTTTGACTTCGGCAAAATGCAGGCGAATATCCAGTTTGGCCAGTTCCGCATTTAAATCTTCCAGCATTTCCAAGGCACTCAGATCAATCGCACTGATGCTGGAACAGTTGATAATCACATGTTGTAGCTGGTCATTCAGGCTGATCTCATTGATTAGATAACCTTTAAAGCTATTGGCATTCAGAAACGTCAGATTCTCATCAATCCGCAGTGACAGCACCCGATCGGAGGTACTGACCTGATGCCGCTGAATATTGCGAAAATGCTGGGTGCCTTCCACCAGACCGACAACCGCAATATGCGGCCGGCTGATTCGCCATAGCATCAGCACAAAGGTCGACACGATTCCAATAATCAAACCGGTGGAAATATCAATCAGGACCACGCCGAGAAAGGTAATCCACATGGCAAGGCCATCTGCCTTGGAATAACGCCAGGCATCAAAAAATGGCTGGAAATTAACCAGCTTCCAGATGGAAACAATAATCGTCGCGGCCAGAATGGTCAGCGGCAGATCTTCAAAAAATCCGGTAAAGAACAGGCTCACAAAAATAATCAGAATCGAGGATAAAACACCGGCCATAGGTGATTTGGCACCGGCATCGGCATTCACCACCGTCCGCGACAGGCTGCCCGTTACCGGAAAAGCTGAACTCACGCCTGCACTGATATTGGCCAGACCGAGCGCAATCAGTTCCTGATTACTGTTTAAATGACTGCGTTGCTGTAAGGCCGTGGCTTGAGCAATCGATAGTGACTCCACAAAGCTGATCATGGCGATCATGCTGGCACCCGGTAACAAGGTCATCACCAGTTCCCAGTTCCAGTGTGGAAAGGACAAGGGCGGGAAACCAGACGGAATTGCACCGACCGTTTTAATGCCCTGAAGCTTTAAATCCAGAAATACAATTGCTGCAATGCCGAGACACACCAGAATCAGGGGCACCGCACGGACTAAAAAATCTGTAGAGCCGATCCGGCTTTGTACAGCCTGAGATTTTAATAACTTGGGCAGATAGATCAGTAGACCGATAGAGAGCAGGCCGAAAATCAGGCTCGGCACGTGCAGTAGCGGGAAATATTGCAGCAGACTGCTGGCGAACTCCGGAATGTTATTGGCTTTTAAGGGAAGATCGACCAAAAACTTTAACTGTCCAAAAGCAATCAATAAGGCAGAGGCAATAATAAAGCTTTGGATCACCGGATGACTAATCAACTGGATCATAAAACCAAAACGAAATAATCCCAAAAGCAGGGAAATAATCCCGACCATCAGTGCCAATAAGGTCGCAGCTTCGATATAGACCGGTGAGCCGACTTCAAAAAGTGGATTGAGCGTAGCAAAAGTCATCATGGAAATGATGGCCACGGGGCCAATCGATAAAGTCGAACTCCCACCGAGCAGGGCATAAATGATCATCGGCAGGATGCTCGCATATAAACCCATGATCGGCGGCAATCCTGCCAGCATGGCATAGGCCATCCCTTGAGGCACCAGCATTGCCACCACAATCAGGGCAGCCAACACATCGGATTTAAATTTGACCGGCGTGTAGGGGCTTAACCATGCCCAGGCAGGCAGTTTATGCAGAAGTTTAGACTTGGAATTTGGCATAAAAAGGTCTAAATCACAAATATAGATATATTATGCACAAATTCTGCTAAGAAGTCTTAGCTGATCTAGCTTCTTGATGATTCATGTTTAAAATGAATCATCTGGGTCAGTCACGTATCATTCGAAAACTTATGATCGTGATCTTAATGATTTAAAACGACATCAATAAGAGTTTAAAGAAATTCATCTTGATCACTGAAAAAAGAAAGATTCTTTATTTAGCTGGATTGCCGCAATACAATCGATAAAGAGTGTTTAAGACTACAATCAAATTTTGATCTTTAATTGAATAATAAATCTGTTTGCCGTCGCGTCGGGTGTCTACTACATCGCTTTTACGCAGCATCATGAGCTGCTGAGAAAGAGTCGGCTGTTTAATCTCAGTTATTTCCTCAATTTCTGAAACATTCAGTTCCGCTTGAGACAGATGACATAAAATGAGAAGACGGTCGGTATTGGCCAGAGATTTTAAAATGCCGACGACCTGTTCTGCTGAATCGCGCATAGTCGTGATTTCAAAATCGGTTTTCATTCAATATGTCCATTATAAAGTTACAGCCCGCTAATTATACGGGTCTTAGCCCGTAATACCTTGCTAAAAACAGTTAAGTTTTATGGTTTTTAATGAATTGAATTATCAATTAAAATTATATTTTAAATATTGATAGATAAGATAAATTTATTGCATAGTGTAGAAAGTATTTTAGTTCACATTCGTGCAATGAAGTGCAAGTTTCATCAAACATCTACAAAGCAAAAAAATGCTTGTATGATGTTTAAGCGACTTGAACCAATAACATTAGGGATATCATCATGAGTACAGATTCAGCTTTTCCAACACCGAATAATTTAGGTATAGCGGTTTATAGTAATAATGCAGACGCGATTGGAAATACACCGCTTGTTCGTATTAATCGTGTGATTTCCGATCCTGCCACTGTACTTGCGAAAATTGAAAGCCGTAATCCGGCATTTTCAGTCAAGTGTCGTATAGGTGCAGCGTTGATTAATGATGCTGAAAAATCTGGAAAACTCAAACCCGGTATGCACATCGTTGAACCCACCAGTGGCAATACCGGCATTGCATTGGCCTTTGTGGCAGCCGCTAAAGGTTATGAACTGACGCTCACCATGCCTTCAAGCATGAGTATTGAACGCCGTAAAGTAGTCAAAGCTTTAGGAGCCAATCTGGTCTTGACCGATCCGGCCAAAGGCATGAAAGGGGCGATTGAAGCAGCCGAGAGTCTGTTGAATGAGAACCCGGAGAAGTATTTCCTGCCACAACAGTTTGAAAACCCAGCCAATCCTAAAATTCATGAAGAAACCACCGGCCCAGAAATCTGGGAAGCTACGGCGGGTAACGTCGATATTCTGGTCGCAGGTGTCGGAACAGGCGGAACCATTACCGGTATTTCGCGTTACTTTGAGAAAGTTAAAAATAAGCCTCTATATTCGGTGGCGGTGGAACCTGCTGAGTCTGCGATTATTGGTCAGGCCAAACGTGGTGAAGACATTACACCTGGACCACACAAAATTCAGGGGATTGGTGCCAACTTCATTCCAGGCAATCTGGACCTAGAACTCGTTGATGAAGTGATTGCCATTAATAGCGCAGATGCAGTCGAGTGGGCACGTAAAACGGCAGCTCAGGAAGGTATCCTAGTCGGTATTTCAAGTGGCGCGGCTATGGCAGCAGCAGCCCAATTGGCGGCTCGCCCTGAAAATGCCAGTAAAAATATTGTGGTGATTTTGCCAGACGGTGGTGAACGTTACCTGTCTTCGATCTTGTTTGAAGATATTTCTGCCGAATAACATTGATGCATTTTATATTTTAAATACTGCCATACAAGCCCGAAGTCATCTTCGGGCTTTTTTATTGGGTAATTTTAAATCGCAGCAGGACGCTGCATTATTTTTAAAATAGTCAGATGAAGCACTTGACCTTACCATGATGGGAATGTTTAAGCTATAACATCAACAGTGAGTTGAGGCATGGAGATGGGTATGGCAGAACAAGATAGCAACCGCTTATATGAGCAGCAGGTGCAGATTGGCGGTATGACCTGTGCCTCCTGTGTCGCTCGCGTGGAAAAAGCCTTGAAAAAAATTGAAGGCGTGGTCGAGGCGTCTGTCAATCTATCGACTGAAAAAGCTTTTATTAAAAGCCAGCAGCCGATTGCTGCCGCTGCGCTGGTTCAAGCAATTGAAAAATCCGGTTTCGATGTACCGACGCAACAGTTTGATTTGAACATTGAAGGCATGACCTGTGCATCCTGTGTGGCTCGCGTAGAAAAAGCCCTAAAAAAAGTGGAGGGCGTGCTGGATGCACAAGTGAATCTGGCCACTGAAAAGGCGCATGTGAGTGCGATCAATTCTGTGCCATTGTCCAAGCTGACTCAAGCCGTGCAAAAAGCCGGTTTTGATATTCAGAGCGATCGCATTGAACTGGCTATTGAAGGCATGACTTGCGCTTCATGTGTGGCACGTGTGGAAAAAGCTTTATTGAAAGTAGAAGGTGTCAGCGAAGCACAGGTCAATCTGGCCACCGAAACGGCCTGGGTGAAAGCCTCGCATGCCCAGATTCCGGCCTTGATTGCTGCTGTGGAGAAAGCCGGTTATCAGGCTACAGTAAAATCCGGTACGGATATGTCGGCAGATAGTCATGGTGCTTTTCAGGAAAAGAAAGCCAATGAAACGGCACAACTGAAACGAGATTTATGGCTTGCAGTCATTCTGACAGCGCCTGTATTTATTCTGGAAATGGGCTCGCATCTGATTCCGGCATTTCATCATTTTATTGCCCATACGCTGGGAACCCAGAACAGCTGGTATCTGCAGTTTGTACTGACCACTTTGGTGCTGATTATTCCGGGACGGCGTTTTTATCAGCATGGGATTCCGGCACTATTGCGTCTGGCACCGGATATGAACTCGCTGGTGGCCGTTGGAACCATTGCCGCATATGGCTTTTCCTGTATTGCGACCTTTTTTCCGGAGCTGTTACCGCAGTCCACTGTGCATGTGTACTTTGAAGCGGCCGCCGTTATTGTCGCGCTGATTTTACTGGGGCGTTATCTGGAAGCCAAAGCCAAAGGTAAAACCTCGGAAGCGATTCAGTATCTGGTGGGCTTGCAACCGAAAACGGCACGGGTAGAACAGAATGATCACTGGGTTGATCTGGCAATTTCCGATGTGCAACAAGGAATGTTGATTGAAATCCGTCCGGGTGAAAAAGTCGCTGTCGATGGTGAAGTCGTTGCCGGACAAAGTTATATTGATGAAGCGATGATTAGCGGTGAGCCTTTACCCGTGGCCAAACAGGCCGGTGATCAGGTGGTCGGCGGTACGGTAAACCAGAACGGAACCTTGCAAATCAAGGCGACTAAGGTCGGCCAAGATTCGGTACTGGCGCAGATTATTCAGATGGTAGAACAGGCACAAGGCTCAAAACTGCCAATTCAGGCGGTGGTCGATAAAGTGACTTTATGGTTTGTGCCGGCTGTTATGGCACTGGCGGCCCTGACCTTTATGGTCTGGTTCCTGTTTGGGCCTGAGCCGAATCTGACCTACGCCTTGGTAAATGCAGTCGCCGTACTGATTATTGCCTGTCCATGTGCGATGGGACTGGCGACTCCTACCTCAATTATGGTCGGAACTGGCCGTGCAGCAGAACTGGGCGTGCTATTCCGTAAGGGCGAAGCATTGCAGTTATTGCAGCAAACCAAAGTCGTCGCGCTGGATAAAACTGGAACCTTGACTGAAGGAAAACCGCTTCTGACCGACTTTGAAGTTACAGCAGATTTTAATCAGCAAGAGGTATTACAGCTAGTCGCTTCAGTGGAGGCTAAATCTGAACATCCGATTGCCCACGCTATTGTTCAGGCTGCCCGTGAGCAAGAACTGCAACTGAGTGAAGTGACGGATTTTGATTCGATTACCGGTGCTGGGGTCAAAGCACAGGTGTCCGGTCAGCAGCTGCATATTGGTGCGGAGCGTCTGATGCAGGACTTGGGCTTAAATGTCGATCTGTTTAGAGCCACTGCACAAAAGCTCGGTGATCAGGGCAGCAGTCCTTTATATGTAGCGATTAATCAAAAGCTGGCTGCGATTATTGCTGTCGCTGACCCGATTAAACCGACTACTTATAGCGCGATTCAGGCCTTGCATGAACAAGGCCTCAAAGTAGCGATGATTACGGGTGATAATCAGCATACTGCGCAGGCGATTGCCAAACAGCTGAAAATCGATCAGGTGATTGCGGAAGTCTTGCCGCATGAAAAAGTCGATGCCGTACGACAACTCCAGCAGCAATACGGCGTGCTCACTTTTGTCGGGGATGGAATCAATGATGCGCCGGCACTGGCACAGGCCGATGTCGGTATGGCGATTGGTACCGGCACTGATGTCGCGATTGAAGCAGCCGATGTGGTGTTGATGTCAGGCAATTTACAGCATGTGGCGACAGGCATCGGCTTGAGTCAGGCGACCATGCGCAATATCAAACAGAACCTGTTTTGGGCCTTTGTCTATAATATTGCCTTAATTCCGATTGCCGCAGGTGTACTGTATCCGTTTTGGGGCATTCTGTTATCACCAATGTTTGCCGCAGGCGCGATGGCACTATCCTCTGTGTTTGTGGTTAGTAATGCCTTGAGATTAAAAGCTTATCAACCGGTGCAGTTTAAGGAGTTAGTATGATGAATATTGGTCAGGCCGCAAAACGGTCCGGCATCTCTGCAAAAATGATCCGATATTATGAAGAAATCGGCTTGTTGCCGGCTCCGAAACGCAGTGATACAGGTTATCGGATTTATAGTGATGCGGACATTAAAACATTAAGTTTTATTCAGCATGCACGTGAACTTGGATTTTCTTCAGAGCAGATGAAAGAGTTACTCGGCCTGTGGCTGAACAGCTCACGCCAGAGTAGTGAGGTCAAACAGCTGGCACAAAAACATATCCAGTTTTTACAACAGAAAATTGCCGATATGCAGCATATGCTATTAATTTTACAGCAATCGGTTGAGCAGTGTGCCGGCAATGAACAGTCTGATTGCCAGATTTTAAAACAGATTGAACAGGGTGTCGGAACTGAACAGCACTGACATGCGCTGTATTCACATCAATTTTTAAACCGATCCTATGGAGCTAAACATGAAATTCCGTATTGAAAATATGACTTGTGGTGGCTGCGCGCGCAGTGTCACGGCTACGATTAAAGATCTGGATGAAAATGCCACTGTGAATATTGATGTGGCGACTAAGCTAGTTGAAGTTGAATCGACAGTCAATGAGTCTGAGATTGTGGCAGCTTTAACCGAAGATGGTTTCCCGCCTGTGGCAGCCTGATCATTGTCGAGTTAGATTGCGAAAGTGATCTTATGCACTCATACAGCCAAATAAAAAATGCCTGATTGAATCAGGCATTTTTTATTCTAGTGATCATACCGATGAGATTTTATCTGGCGTCATCAGCGCCTGATTAATATACAGCTTAATCAAACGTTCGCGTGATCCAATCGCTTTTTGGTAATTGGTCGAATTTAATAACAGCGAAGCGCCATAGGTGACTGTCCAGATATAAGACAAATAATCGCGAATCGACATGGCACTTTCTAAAGCCACCAGATAATCATGGGTGATGTCTTTAATCCGGATAATCCGTTCTTCACGAATCCGATAAAGCTCCTGAAATAACTCTTTCAGATTTTTTTCGTTATTGGTTAAACGCTCTTCAATGACATGCAACAGGATGGTTCGGTTTGAATTGAGCATGTGATAGAGCATATATTGTGAAACATAACTTTTAATATCGTTATTATGCTTTTTTGATATTTCTAGAATTCTTTTTTCATTCAGAATAATCAGTTCTAAATATAACTGGTTCTTGCTTTTAAAATGTTTGTAGATGGTTCCTTTTGCGATGTCCAGTTCACTGGCCAGCTCACTCAGGGTAATGTCCTGATTATTATCCAGTAGCAGGCTTTCCGCCATGCTGAGGATCTTCTCTTTACGAAGAAGGAAGTTCTGCTGTCTTACAGTCGTCATCTTCTTGGTCCATACTTTTCGAAAAAGAACCTTTCAAGAATATGCAATTTTGCACGCGATGGCTATAAAACTAAGGTCGTGATATTTATCTCATTTTGTATATTTATGCAGCAACTGCTGACAAATAAAAATAGCGATGCTGAGCAGCCAGAAATATTGTCAAGAAAACTGAACCCTAGAGATCAACTTTGCTAAATAAAATTCCATTTTCAGTATAATTATTTTATTGTTTCAGCGCACGAAGCTAAATCCTTTGACTGTTTTAAACACATATTCATCAGGGTTTAGTACGGAAAGTAGATCAATATTAAGCTGGTATATTCAGTTACTCATACTGAACATGAAGACGTGATTTTCAATGCAACTTTATGAATCTAGATATAGATTTAATACTGCAAGAATTGGATATCACAATTTTAAAATGGCTTGTTTGTATTCTAATGAAAATTAGAAAATATTTAGCAACAGGATTGAGTATCACCCTTTAAGGAATTTAAAAATGCCGATTTATAATGCGCCGCTAAAAGACATGGAATTTATTTTAAATGATGTATTCCAAGCGGAACAATTTTGGCAACGTAATGAAAATCTTGCACATTTAGATATGGCGACGGCAAATGCAATTCTGGAAGAGATGGCCAAATTTTCCAAGAATGTTATTCTTGACCTGAATCGTCCTGCTGATGAAGAAGGTGGTGCTCAGTTTAAAAACGGTGAGGTGACTACGCCGGCTGGTTTCAAGGAAGCCTTTAAACAGTTTGCCGAAGGTGGCTGGGTAGGCTTGGGTGCTCCTGAAGAATGGGGCGGACAAAACATGCCGAAGATGCTCACGGTTCTGGCGGATGAAATGATCTGGAGCACCAATCCATCTTTTATGCTTTATCCACTACTCACTGTGGGTGCAGGTATGGCCATCAATGACCGCGCCTCACAGGAACAGAAAGAAACTTATTTACCAAAATTCTATACGGGTGAATGGTCGGGCACCATGTGTCTGACTGAACCACATTCCGGCACAGATCTTGGCATTATCAAGACCAAAGCTGAACCGAATGAAGATGGTTCATATAATATTACCGGTACCAAAATTTTTATTACCAGCGGCGAGCATGATCTGAGTGAAAATATCATTCATCTGGTGCTGGCAAAAACTCCGAATGCACCAGCAGGTTCACGTGGTATTTCATTATTTATTGTGCCGAAATTCCTGGTCAATGCAGATGGATCACTGGGTGAGCGTAATGCAGTATCTGCCGGTTCAATCGAACATAAAATGGGAATTAAAGGCTCGGCGACCTGCGTCATGAACTTTGACGGCGCCAAGGGCTATATGGTTGGCAATGAAAATGAAGGTCTGGCCGGCATGTTCGTGATGATGAACTACGAACGTTTGTCTATGGGAATTCAGGGCATTGGTGCAGCAGAATTTGCCTACCAGAATGCGGCACAATATGCGACGGACCGTTTACAGGGCCGTGCATCAACTGGTGCAAAATCTCCAGAAAAACCAGCCGATTCGATTCTGGTGCATGGCGATGTACGCCGTATGCTGCTCAATGTACGAGCCAACAATGAAGCTTCGCGTGCGTTTGCAGTGTATGTGGGTCAACAACTGGATATTACCAAATACTCAACCAACCCTGAAGCCGTGCGTAAAGCGACTGACCGTGTGGCCTTGTTGACGCCAATCGCCAAAGCTTACTTAACCGACAAGGCACTGGATTCTGCACTGGAAGCACAAATGTGCTTCGGTGGTCATGGCTATATCCGTGAATGGGGCATGGAACAGTGTATTCGTGACCTGCGTATTTCACAGATTTATGAAGGCACCAATGGCGTGCAGGCGATTGACCTGATTGGGCGTAAAACCACCAAATGCAATGGTTCTTATATCGCGGAATATATTGCTGAAATCCGTGAATTTGCACAAAGTCTAGATGATTCATTGACGATTAAAACGGTGACATTAGAGACCTGTCAGCAACTCGAAGACATCACCAGATTCATCGTCGAGCAGTCTAGACTGAATCCTGATTTCGCTAACGCGATTGCTGTCGATTATCTGCATGCGGTTGGGCTGCTCAGCTTTGTCTATATGTATGCGCGAATTAGCAAAGCCGCTGCAGCCAAAGACGACAGCTACTTCCAGAATAAACTGGTACTGGGCAATTACTATGTGGCCAAAGTACTTCCGGATTTGAGTGCACGAATCCATCGTATTCAGGCCGGTGCGGAACTGGTCATGCAGTTGCCTGAAGACTATTTTACCGCACAGGCTTAACCCGCAATGATTGCGAAGGACCAGCCCTACAGCGCTTTGGCTATGTAGGATTGATAACAATGATGAAAAAGGATGAAACTAAAATGATCGTAATTGTAGATGCAGTACGTACCGCGATGGGCGGTTTTCAAGGTTCATTGTCAAGCTGTACCGCGCCGGATTTGGGTGCTGTGGCAATTAAAGAAGTGGTGGCACGTGCAGGATTGGCGGCCAATGATATTGATGAAGTGATCATAGGCTGCGTACTGCCAGCCGGTTTAAAACAGGGTCCGGCACGTCAGGCCATGCGTCAGGCAGGTCTACCGGATTCAACTGGTGCGACCACCATCAATAAAATTTGTGGTTCAGGCATGAAAGCCGTGATGCAGGCAGCAGATGCGATCAAGGCTGGTTCAGCAGAGATTGTGGTTGCAGGCGGGATGGAGTCGATGTCAAACGCACCCTATTTAATGGAAAAGGCACGTGCCGGTTTCCGCATGGGACATGGCAAAGTCATTGATCACATGTTCCAGGAAGGTCTGGAAGATGCTGAAACAGGTCTGTCGATGGGAATTTTGGCTCAGGAAATGGCAGATAAAAAAGGCTATACCCGTGAGCAGCAGGATGACTATGCGATTGGTTCATTAAACAAAGCCGTGACTGCCGTTCAGCAAGGTTTCTTTAAAGATGAAATCGTACCGGTCACTGTAAGTAGCCGTAAAGGTGATGTGGTAGTAGAGCAGGATGAGCAACCTTTAAATGCCAAGGCTGACAAAATTCCAACTTTGCGTCCAGCGTTCAAAAAAGACGGCACCATTACTGCGGCAAATGCCAGTTCAATTTCAGATGGTGCTTCAGCACTGGTGATCACCTCGAGCGAAATTGCTGCACAGCGCAACTTAAAACCGTTAGCTAATATTGTGGCCTATGCCAACCATTCGCAGCATCCGTCAGAATTTACTATTGCACCTGTTGGTGCGATTGAAAAAATCCTGAAAAAAACGGGTTGGGATGCTCAGGATGTCGATCTTTGGGAAATCAATGAAGCTTTTGCCATGGTGACCATGTTGGCCATTGATGGCTTTAAACTTGATCCAGCGAAAGTGAACATTAATGGCGGTGCTTGTGCACTTGGTCATCCACTGGGTTCTTCTGGTTCCCGTATCATTGTGACCCTGATTCATGCTTTAAAACGTACTGGCGGCAAGAAAGGCATTGCATCTTTATGTATCGGTGGTGGGGAAGCGACTGCGATTGCTGTGGAACTGGTTTAAGCCCATCCTAAATCGTATATTTAGGTAGCAAACTCAATACTGATTCATTCAAAAGTTGCTGCTCTTGGTTCGCCAGGAGCAGGGATTCTTTAAATCATATTAATTTTTAAAATACACAATAAAATCCATATTTTCAGACTTTGCTGATCCGATTCCATCTATATTTTTACTATAAAAATTACTTTTTAAATTATTTAAAAACTTTTTCTAGCACATGCCGGTGAATAAATCGTAACTTGTCTTTTACTGCTTCGCTCAGCTTGAACGGGTAGGCATCTTCCAGGCCCATACAACGGTTTAAGGCATTCAGATTAAAGGTCAAGGTGACCCAATTTTCTAGAATGTGTTCAAAATCCTGTCCACCAATCGGGCATTCTTTAAAATCCATACTGGCCAGATAGCTGCCATTTCCTTCGACACGCATACCACCATAGTAGGCAGTTTCCAGTGTTTCCATCATATGCAGATAATGTGCCCAGGTTTCTGCCCAGTCTTCCCAGGGATGGGCGGTGGCATAAGCACTGATATACTTTTCCTGCCAGTTGATTGGTGCGCCTTCGTTATAATGGCGTTCAAGTGCCTTGCCATAATCCTGCCGCTCATCGCCAAAATACTGACGGAATTCATCTAGCAATTCCGGATGCATATGTTGCATGAGCGCAAAATAATAATGGCCACTTTCATGACGAAAATGACCCAATAAAGTCCGGTAGTTTTCACCCATATTTACACGTGTAGTTTCACGATAAACAACATCAGCTTCAATTGCATTTAGGGTAATGACACCATTAGCATGACCAATTAAAACAGGCTTATCTTCTTGAGGCAGGAGAAAATCAAATCGCAGACCAAATGGATCATCTTCAGACTTTTTAGGGCGTGGCATCATGTTCATGCGCTGGGCCAAATACAGGAAACGGCGTTTGGCTTCTTCCAGTCGAAACCAGTAAATCAGGTTCTCGGAATTTTCCAGATCAGGAATGACATGGGTAAGCTGACAGGATTCACAAAATTCCTCGTCTTCATCGCTGGGGATCATCCAGTTGCATACCTGATAATTTACATAATTGTGACAGGGTTTATAACTGGCATGTTGGTAGTTCTTGGCGATTGGAACCCATCGCTCAGCACTCTGTTTTTCGAATGCGCATAGCTCTTTTTCCGAAGCGATATAACCGATCGGTGACAGACAGTGATCACAAACTGATTTGTAAAAAAACAGCTGTTGCTTGCAGACGGCACATTCAAAATGTTTCATTAAACTCCCTGTAGGGAAGCGAACGACCTAAAATGTTTATCGATGATGAACACGAAAAAAGGTTCAGAATGCCTACCTAATCTTCTTCCTGATAAAGAAACATCATAAAAATTTCATTGAAAATTCTATATGGATGAATTGTAAATATAGGCTGCTTGATATTAAATGAAACATCAATTGAATCTTTGTTTTAATAAAAAAGTATAGTTAAACAAGCTTTTAAATAAATAGATTTTTAAATAGAGTGAGTTGCCATCTTAAAAACACGGACAAGGCGTATTGAAGGATATTACCAAATATTTCGACCGGTTTTTAAATTTGGGGGAAGTCCATTCAAGAACAGCTAACTTTTAAGAATAAAAAATTTTTAATGTGAGCAAGCTAATAAAGAGGAATTAAAAAAAACATGAAAATTAGAAAAGCCAATCTTCAGGATACTCGTGCCATTGTCGATGTGATTGCACCCTTTGTCGATGCCGTGATCAGTTCGGAAGAAGGTCGCCAGCGCTTTCAGCCTGAGATGATCCAGACCATTTTCGAGCGTCCGGACATTCATTATTTTGTGGCAGAAATCGATCATCAGGTGATAGGCGTCGTGGCTTATATGGAACCTGCACACTTCATGCATTTTTTTCTTAATCAGGCCTATCAGGGGCAGGGTTATGGCCGGCAAATGTGGCGCTTTTTAGAAAGCGAGATCCGCCGTCAAGGCCATTCAAGTATTACGGTAAAATCCAGTCTTTATGCCTTAGATATTTATAAGCGCTTTGGTTTTGTGGAAACCGGAAAATATACGGAAGAACATGGAATCTGTTTTATCCCGATGCAAAAGGATTATCCGGATTTTTAAGAGAAAAATAAAATTGTTTTTTCCGCTGGAATCTTTCCAAATTAAGGCAAACTTTCTGCTATCGGCCTGCATCCTATTTTTAATTAGTCAGTCCTTTTGTTAAGGCATAGAATTAATTCACTTTTGTAGTAATAGCGATCAGTAGATGGCATTCAGCTGGATTTTTTTTACTTTAATGGCTGCATTTATGCAGGCTTGGCGTAATGCCTTTCAAAAACAGCTTAGCACCACGGTTGATGTGTGGGGAGTCACCCTGGCACGCTTTATTTTTGGATTGCCATTTGCTGCGCTGTACCTGAGCAGCCTGTATTATTTCAAGCCAGTTGAAAGTGTGGTGCATTTCACCCCGAAATACTGGTTCTACATCCTGATTGCCGGCATCAGCCAGATTCTGGCAACTGCCCTGATGGTGCAGCTGTTTAAACAGAAAAATTATGCAATTGGCGTAGGGCTAGCAAAAAGTGAAGCCATTCTGGCGGCTATTATCGGGGTAATTTTCCTGTCTGATCATTTGTCTGTGCTGGCCTGGCTGGGTGTGCTGATGGGGGGCTATGCAGTTTTCCTGCTAAGTAAAGGTAGTCAGCTGACAGGCTTGTCTACCAAGACTTTAGCGATTGGGATTGGCAGTGGTTTAAGTTTCGCCATTACTTCGTTACTGGTGCGTGAAGCAAGTCTGGAATTACCGATGCTACCCACCATACACCGTGCTTCATGGGTGCTAGTCTCAGTGATCGGTTTTCAGTGTATCAGTATGCTGATCTATCTCAGCCTATTCAGCCGCCAGACTTTAGTGGCCATGTGGCAGCGTCTGGGCTTAACTTTTAAAGTGAGTGTGTGCAGTTTTATGGCATCACTAGGCTGGTTTACTGCCATGAGCATGATGAGTGTGCCGGTCGTGAAAACCTTAGGACAAATTGAGATTCTGTTTAGTATGCTGATTTCGGCATATTTCTTTAAAGAAAAACTGGCACGTACCGAGCATTGGGGTCTGGGCTTAGTAGTGATTGCAGCGATTTTAGTGATCTGGGCCTGATGTAGAACCAGTTTTTTAAATCTAAGCATAAAAAAGCCACTGATCAACAGTGGCTTTTTCTTTGCCTCTAGTATTTAAGCTGCAATAAATTTCTGAACTGCCTGATTAAAGGCTTCTGGTTGCTCCACATTGGAAATGTGCGAGGCATTGATTTCAAACAGCTGGCTTTGTGAAATTTCAGCTTGCATGGCTTGACCATCTGCAACTGTCGTCACCGGGTCTTGCTGACCGGCCACAATCAGTACCGGCACTGAAATCGTTTTGATCTGTTCACGTAAATCCGCCTTAGCCAAAGCTTCGCAACAACTTGCATAACCTTCCGGGCTGCCAGCTCCCAGGTCGTTTGAAAGTTCTGCAACTATCGCTGCGTTGCTCTGGATAAAGGGATCGGTAAACCAGCGTGATGCTGCAGTTGATGCAATCGGTGCCAGACCTTGTTCACGCACCAACGCGGCACGTTCCAGCCAGGCTTGTTCCTGACCAATCTTGGCAGCAGTATTGCAAATAATCACGTGGCTAAAACGTTCAGGCTTGTTAATCGCTAACCATTGACCGGTTAAACCGCCCATCGAGATACCACAGAAAGCGGCTTTCTGGATGTTCAGGTGATCCAGCAGATTCACTACATCCTGTCCTAGCTGGTCCAGGCTATACGGACCTTGTGGTGCAGAGGAAGCGCCATGACCACGAGTGTCATAGCAAATGACAAAATAGTCTTGCTGGAAAAATTCAATTTGTGGTTGCCACATGCTGAATTTAGTACCCAATGAATTAGAAAAAACCAGGGCAGGTTTGCTGGCATCACCAAAGGTCTGGTAATTGATCTGGGCATCGTTGGATGTAAATGTTGGCATTGAAATCCCTCCCGACCTCCCTTTCTTGCATTTGATTCAAAGCATTACTTTAAATCTACATTCAGGGAGGAGGTTTATCTTTTTAATTGGTTGTTAGACGCGTTCAATAATCAAAGCGATACCTTGACCGACACCAATACACATAGAGCATAGTGCATATTTGCTACCAGTCTGTTCTAGCTGGTTGAGTGCAGTTGTCACCAGACGTGCACCAGATGCACCGAGTGGATGACCCAAGGCAATCGCACCGCCGTTCGGATTGACTTTTTCCGAACCATCTTCAATGCCTAGGTCACGGGTACATGCCAGTGCTTGGGCAGCAAAAGCTTCATTCAGCTCAATGACATCCATTTGCTCCAGCGTTAAGCCGGTTTGAGCAAGCAGCTTTTTGATGGCAGGCGCAGGACCAAAGCCCATGATGCGCGGTTCAACACCGACCACGGTTGAGCCAATGATTTTGGCACGCGGTTTTAAGCCGTATTGTGCAATGGCGTCATCCGATGCAATCAATAATGCTGCTGCACCATCGTTAATCCCTGAAGCATTACCCGCCGTGACGGTACCGTCTGCTTTCACCACAGGCTTCAGTTTTGCCAGAGCTTCTGCAGTGGTAGATGCACGTGGATGTTCATCAGTATCGACAACGATCGGCTCGCCTTTACGCTGCGGAATCACCACAGGAATAATTTCATTTTTATAGAAACCTTTGGCCTGCGCTGCTGCAGTACGTTGCTGGCTGGTCAGGGCAAACTTGTCCTGGTCTTCACGGTTGATGTTGAACTGTTCCGCCAGATTTTCAGCCGTTTGCGGCATGGTTTCTACGCCGTACATTTCTTTCAGTTTCGGATTGATAAAACGCCAGCCCATGGTGGTGTCTTCAATCTTCTGGCTACGGCCATACGCCGTTTCTGACTTGCCCATGACAAATGGCGCGCGCGACATGCTTTCTACACCACCGGCAATAATCAGATGAGCTTCACCGGCTTTAATTGCACGTGCTGCCATCGCCACGGCATCCATTGATGAACCACATAGGCGATTTACGGTCGTCGCTGGTACCTGATAAGGCAAACCTGCAAGCAGAGAAGACATACGACCGACGTTACGATTGTCTTCACCGGCCTGATTGGCACAGCCATAGATCACGTCATCGACCTGTTCCCAGTTCACACTTGGATTGCGTTCCATCAACGCTTTAATTGGCAGCGCACCTAAGTCATCAGCACGGACAGGCGCGAGGCCACCGGCATAACGACCGAATGGGGTACGGATGGCATCGATAATATATGCGTTTTTCATTGTGTATTTGCTCACATATTTAAAAGAAGAAAACTCCTCCCTTTTTAAAGGGAGGTTGGGAGGGATTTAATGAAGTAGTTTTATTCCTCAAATCCTCCCTAAATCCCTCCTTTAATAAAGGAGGGACTTCCCCTTAATTTGATTGAGTCGCATCAATCAGTTTGGCACCGGTCATTGACTGCAATTCTTCAAATGACAGACCTTCAACTTTCTCAATCACTTTCATACCTTCAGGTGTCACATCAATCACACACAGGTCGGTGTAAATACGATCCACACATTTCAGGCCAGTCGCAGGATAAGACAGTTCAGCCACAATTTTTGGCTCGCCTTTTTTGGTCACGTGATCGGTCGTAATAAAGACTTTCTTCGCGCCAACAGCCAGATCCATGGCACCGCCCACCGCTGGAATTGCATCTGGTGCGCCAGTATGCCAGTTGGCCAGATCGCCATTTTCAGCAACCTGGAAAGCACCCAATACTGCGATATCTAAGTGACCGCCACGCATCATGGCAAATGAATCACCATGATGGAAGAATGAACCGCCTTCAAGTAGGGTGACGAATTCTTTACCGGCATTGATCAGCTCAGGATCGCGGTCTTCTTCAGCAGGAGGAGGACCGAAAGCCAACAGGCCATTTTCAGAATGCAGGAATATGTCTTTATCGCTTGGCAGGTAGCTTGAAATCTTGGTCGGTAAACCAATACCGAGGTTTACATAGGCACCATCAGGAATGTCTTGTGCCACACGTTCAGCGATCTGGTCACGGGTCAGTTTGCTATAGCTCATTATTTATCTCCGATGCCAATTATTGTGCAGGTTTAACTTGAACAACGTGTTGAACAAAAATTCCCGGGGTGATGATGTGTTCCGGATCCAGTGCACCCAGTTCAACCACTTCAGAAACTTGAGCAATCGTCACATCAGCCGCCATCGCCATGATCGGGCCAAAGTTACGCGCAGATTTACGGTAGACCAGATTGCCCCAACGATCGCCTTTAGAAGCTTTAATTAAAGCAAAGTCAGCTTTAATCGGATTTTCCAGGACAAAATCTTTGCCTTCATAGTTCAAGGTTGGTTTGCCTTCAGCCAGCAAGGTACCAAAACCGGTTGGGGTATAGATTGGACCTAAGCCCATACCTGCTGCCTGAATACGGCAAGCCAGATTACCTTGCGGCACCAGTTCCAGTTCAATTTTTCCAGCACGGTAAAGCTCGTCAAATACCCAGGAATCTGACTGACGTGGGAAAGAACAAATAATCTTGCGAACAGCACCAGCTTTAAGCAGTTTCGCCAGACCATAATCGCCATTACCGGCATTGTTGTTGACAATAATCAGGTCTTTAATACCCAATTCGATCAGACCATCAATCAGTTCAGCAGGCTGACCCGCTGTACCGAAACCACCGATCATGATGGTAGAACCGTCCTTGATCTGGGAGAGTGCTTCTTTCAATGATAATGAACTTTTATCTATCATAATCTGGTCCTTACATATCCTAAACTGATGGATGTCTTTAAACTCGTTTTGAATCTGATGCTGTAACCGGAACTGCGTTACGGTTTTTCTGTGACAGCAGAAAATGTGCTACCAGGCCAATGCAAACTCCCCAAAAGACTGAACTCAGTCCCAAGAAATGCATGCCGGAAGCAGTCGCTAAAAAGGTGATAAGCGCTGCATCACGTTGTGACTCTTTGCCCATGGCCACGGAAATGTTGGTGGCAATCGCACCGAGCAATGCCAGTCCTGCCAAAGCCGCAATTAATTCTTTGGGCATTAGGCTAAACAGCATGACAATGCTGCCGGCAAATAAGCCGCCTAAAATATAAAAAAGCCCATTCGCCACGCCGGCGATATAACGCTTTTCTTTCAGCTCGTGCGCGTCTTTGCCTAAACACAAAGCAGCTGTGATTGAGGCCAAGACAATCGTGATACCCCCCACACAGGCCACTGCAAGCGAGGCAATACTGGTTGCACTGATAATCGGCTTGGCTGGCATGTCATAACCACTGAGTTTGATAATCGCCATTCCCGGTAAAAACTGGCCCGATAGGCTGACCAGAATGAGCGGGAGGGCCAGATTCAGGGTTGAACTCCAGGTCCATTCCGGTGCAATAAATTGCGGAATCGCCAGACTGAAATCTGCCGTGACCGGGTTAATCTTGCCCAGCAGCATGCTTAAAACCACACCGGCAATCAGCACCCAGACCATGGCATAGCGTGGACTAAAACGCTTGGCCAGCAAAAATACCGCCAGCATGCCAAAGACGATATAGGGCATGGTATCGGTCGCGGTGAACAGCCCTAAACCAAACTGCAGTAAAATCCCTGCCATCATCCCGGCAGCCACTTCCTGAGGAATCCAGGACAGTAACTTGTCGAAATAACCGGTGATCCCAATGAAAAAAATCACCACAGCAGAGGTGATATAGGCAGCAACCGCTTCATTGAGTGAAATATCGGGAAACAGCGTGACTAATAAAGCCGTTCCGGGCGCAGACCAGGCGGTGACGACAGGTATTTTGTATTTAATTGATAAAAAGATACCTGCGAGCGCAGCACCAATAGAAATTCCCCAAATCCATGAAATCATCATGTCCGGGGAAACTTGGGCCTGCTGAGCCGCCTGGAAAAAAATGATCAGTGGCCCCGAATAGGAGATCAGGACTGCTAAAAATCCTGCAACAGTGGCTGAAATGGACCAATCATTTTTTAATGTCTGAAACAGGGTGTTCATTGGTGATGTGCCTCCTTGCGTCGAACCATGAGCCTGTTAAAAATCGTGATGATCAGGATTAGCCCTGATCACCACCACCGACCGGTACTACTGTACCTGTCATATAAGATGATTCATCCGAAGCCAAGAATACAATTGCATTCACTTGCTCCTGAATCGTACCGTAGCGTCCCATGAAAGTACGGTCAATGGTCTGATCAACCACTTGCTGCATCCATTGTTTTTCAGACTCAGTCAGTGGATTGGCATTGCGCGGTACTTTACGTGGCGGTGCTTCTGTACCACCCGTCGCGATTGCATTGACACGGATGCCGTCTTTGGCATGTTCAAATGCAAGGGAAGCGGTCAGGCCGTTCACACCACCTTTGGATGCTGAATATGGCACACGGTTAATGCCGCGTGTCGCAATAGAAGATACGTTTACAATGGTACCTTTCTGATTTTTAATCATTTCCGGAAGAACTGCGCGGCAGCACCACAGTGTCGGGAACAATGAACGGTTCACTTCCTTGATAATTTCCTCTTCAGAAAACTCCTCGAAAGGTTTCATCCAGATCGCGCCACCGACGTTGTTGATTAGCGCATCGACACGGCCATAAGTCTCAAGGGCTTTTTCAACGACTGATTGAGCACCAGCAAACGTTTCCAGATTGGCTTTGACGGTAATCGCATCACCGCCAGTCGCTTCAATTTCAGCCAGAACTTCTTCCACATAAGGGGAAAGGTCAGCCATGACGACTTGAGCGCCTTCGTTCGCCACTTGCAGCGCGACACCGCGACCAATGCCTTGAGCGGCACCGGTCACGATTACGACTTTATTTTCAAATCTTTGACGATTAGACATTGAACAAATTCCCTCTATTAGTTGGCAGAGAATTTTTCAAACAGGAAGCTTGCAGGTTTTACGCCTTCAGCATCTAGCCAGCCGCGAACTGCTTCTACCATTGGTACAGGGCCACACAGGTAGACCTCTACATCACCACCATTTAGCCATTCGTTTTCGATATGACCGGTTACATAACCTTTACGCTCATGGGCAGATTCAGGGTTAGCAACCACTGTACGGTATTCGAACCACGGGAATTTTTCTTGCAGTTCGTTCAGTTTTTCAATCGCTACCAAGTCGAAATCATTGGTCACACCAAATACTAAACGCACTGGATGTTCTGAATTTTTTTCTTCCAGCACTTGCAGCATCGACATGAATGGTGCAATACCTGTACCACCAGCCAGCATCAATACTGGACGGGTCACAGGGCGCAGGTAGAAGCTACCAAATGGACCGGTGAAAGTCATTTTGTCACCAGCTTTGGCATTGACACTCAAGAACTCACTCATTTTACCGTTCGGTACGTTACGTACCACAAAGCCGGTTAAACGGTCACTCGGTTTTGAGCTGAATGAATATGAACGGGTTTCGGTCGTGCCCGGAATTCCTACATTGACATATTGACCAGCAAGGAAGTGAATGTCCGGTTGACCTTCATCTAACTGGATGTCAAAAGTAATAGTCGAGTCAGACAGGTTTTCGACACGAGCCAAAGTACCCTGGAATTCATGAATTTCAGTTTTGCAGACTTCTGAAGATGCCTGAATCTGGAACACTGCATCTGAAGTTGGTTTACACTGACAAGCCAGAATAAAGCCTTCAGCGGCTTCTTCAGGTGTTAAAGCATCTTCAATATAAGTTTCTTCAGGCATGTCATAAGAACCTGATTCACAAAACGCACGACACGTTCCACAAGCACCATCACGGCAGTCCAAAGGAATATTGATCTTTTGACGGTAGGCTGCATCTGACAGTGTTTCACCATCTGAAACAGAAATAAAACGTGTAACGCCATCTTCAAATTGAAGTGCAACATTGTGGTTTGACATGGCTGAATATCCTATATAAATCTTTGTAACTGAGCCTTTCAGCCAATTTTCCATCTGACCGAAAGGCATAACCTGGCTGTTTAAACAGTCTTAGAGGTGATAAATGTCGATAACCTGGTTGATGTAATCGTTTTTCAGTACCACGTATTTGCTTAAAATTTGTGGTTTATCGCCTGAGAAATCAATTTCATAACGAGACATACCGAAGTAGCTGTAACTTGTTTTGTAACGGAAGCTCAAAGTATTCCAGTTAAAACGTACAGTCACTTTGTCGCCATCACGTTCAACAATTTCAATATTGCTGATGTTATGGCAGGTACGTGTGTCCGGCATAGTTGCAGATGAACGTTCAGTCTTGATCCGGAACACGCGGTCTTCTAAACCTTGACGGTCTGGATAGTAAATCAACGAGATTTCAGACTGTGGATCTGTGGTCAGTTTGTCATCATCATCCCAAGCTGGCATCCAGAAAGATGCAGTAGGGGCATAACAAGTTAACCAGTCATCCCATTGTTCATCATCTAAAAAGCGAGCTTCTTGATACAGGAACTGAGCAATATTTTCTAAAGTGATGTCGCTCATGCGTTTTCTCCTTCAGTTGATGCTGCAATTTCTTTCTCAGTCGCAATACCTTTTTTGATCAATTCTAACCAGTACTGGTGCTGAGACAGGTATAGGCCTTCGTCTTCAGTTTTAATACCAGACAGTTTTGGTTTTAAACCGATTTCATTGGCAGCATCATCCGGACCTTGAATCCAGTGTTTAGAACCACGGCACATGTCGTTCCATTCCAGCGCGATACCGGCATAACCTGCCTGACAAGCACGGAACTCTTCAAGATCGTCTGGTGTCGCCATACCTGAAGCGTTAAAGAAATCTTCATACTGACGGATACGACGGGTACGCGCTTCAGGCTCTTCACCCACAGGCGCGATACAGTAAATCGTCACTTCAGTCTTATCGACAGAAATCGGGCGTAGGACACGGATTTGTGAACCGAACTGATCCATGAAGTAAACGTTTGGATAGATACACAGGTTACGTGAACGTTCGATCATCCACTTCGCCATAGCTTCGCCATATTGCGCAGTGTATTCATCTTTCTTGGCAAAGTTAGGACGGTCTTCCGGGTTAGCCCATTGAGTCCAAAGCAGCATGTGACCGTGTTCAAAGCCGTAAGAACCACCGCCTTGTTTGCCCCATGCACCTGCGCTCATGGCACGGATGTTGTCGCCAGCTTCTTTTTCTTTACGTTGCTGAGTCGTTGCAGCATAATTCCAGTGTACAGCAGACACGTGATAACCATCAGCACCGTTTTCAGCAGTCAACTTCCAGTTACCTTCATAGGTATAAGTCGAAGAACCACGTAAAACTTCCAGACCTTGCTCAGACTGATCCACGATCATGTCAATGATTTTAGTCGCTTCACCCAGGTATTCTTCCAGAGAAGGAACATCCGGATTCAAGCTACCGAACAGGAAACCTTTATAGTTTTCAAAACGGGCAACCTTTTTCAGGTCATGTGAACCGTCTTTGTTAAAGCAGTCTGAATAACCCGCTTCAGCCGGATCTTTGACTTTTAATAACTTACCTGAGTTATTAAACGTCCAGCCATGGAATGGGCAAGTATAAGTCGCTTTATTGCCTTTCTTGTTGCGGCACAATTGTGCACCGCGATGCGAACAGGCATTGATCATGGCATTCAGTTCACCTTGACGGTTACGTGCAATGATGATCGGCTGACGACCCATATAGGTAGTATAGAAGTCGTTATTGTTTGGAATCTGGCTTTCATGTGCTAGATAAACCCAGTTGCCTTCAAAGATGTATTTCATCTCAAGGTCAAACAGGGCCTGGTCTGTAAATACTGAACGGTGTAGTTTAAATTCACCAGATTCATAATCATCAACCAGTAATTCGTCAATGCGGTCTAAATGGCTGGTGTTAATTACGGGAATACGAGGCATGTCCTTTCTCCGACTTTCCAAGGGGGAAGTCAGCGGGATATATCTCAAGTCATATCCCGCTTCTTAATGTATTAAGCGCTAGCGCGGCGACGATCAACTTCAGTAGAAGGCGCGTCTTGTTTCTCTTTCACAAGTTCAATATCAAATTGAATGTGTTTGAAAGGACCGTTCAGACCACGTTTTGTAATTTCAGCTTCATCAGTCACGTCAACCGCAGTTGCAACCAAACCTTCACGAGTCGCGAATGCAAAGTCATCCCACAGGTATTGGTCGCCTTCAATGTTGAATTGAGTAGTCAGCTTTCGGTAACCCGGTGCAGATACGAAGTAATGTACGTGTGATGGACGGTTACCGTGACGGCCTAATTTGTCCAGTACAAACTGAGTTGTACCTTCTGGAGGGCAGCCATAACCCACTGGCATTGTCGTCAATGCAGTATATTGACCATCGGCAGCGGTAATGATGCTGCGACGCAAGTTAAAGTCAGACTGTGACTTGTCAAAGAATGAGTAGTTGCCCAGGCTGTTCGCATGCCAGATTTCAACTTTGGCACCTTCAACACGGTTGCCATCAGTATCAGTCACTGTACCTTCAATGATCAGCGTCGGGATTTTGCCTTCTTCAGAACCATCATCCATACGTGCAAAGCTTACATTTTCAGGTGCGCCAGCTACATAAAGTGGACCTTCAATCGTACGTGGCGTACCGCCAGTAATGCCTGCTTTAGCATCCGCTTCATCAGCACGTAAATCTAGGTAATGCTCCAGACCCAAACCTGCAGCCAATAAACCTACTTCGTTCGCTTGACCGGCATCAGTAAAGTATTCCAGGCCTTTCCACAGTTCTGATTGGGAAATATCAAGATCTTCGATAGCCTGGAAAAGGTCACCCAATAAACGCACAACAACTTGTTGTACACGTTCATCTACAGGACCTGTCGCTGTATCAACGTTCATTTGCTTAACTAATGCATCAATTTCTTGGCGATTCATACTATTGCTCCTAAAGTATGTCTTTCATCTTTTAGTGGCGCACTTTTTTAGCTTTCATTGGCTGGCTAAATCTGGCTGGCCACAATCCTTGTTGAGGTACCCTCTGTTTTCGATTTGGAAGGGGAATCCGGTGACTCCCAATCCGCTCATTCAATCAACTGTCGTCATCTCGAACTGAAGATGGGTGACGGTTTAATGCCATTACTTCAATGTTCATATAAGGATAGAGAGGCAAGCCTTGTAACAGGTTGTGCAACTCTTCATTGCTTTCAACATCAAAAATACTGATGTTTGAGTACTGGCCCGTGATGCGCCAGATATGACGCCATTTGCCTTGACGCTGCAATTCCTGTGAATAAGCCTTTTCAACAGCCTTAATTTCGTTTGCCTGTTCAACTGGCAGATCACGTGGAATGTTTACATCCATACGTACGTGGAAAAGCATGGGTTTCTCCTAATTACTGACGACGCAAGTTGTCAATCTTGTTTTCATCCAACTCAATCCCCAGACCTGGTCCTTTCGGAATCTCAAGTTCAAAGTTTTGATAGTTGAGTGGGGTTTTCAAAATATCTTCAGTCAGCAGTAGAGGACCAAACAGCTCGGTACCGAACGCCAGACTTTCAAAAGTAGAGAACACATGTGCCGAAGCAATCGTGCCCACCGGGCCTTCCAGCATGGTGCCGCCATACAGATCAATACCTGCAAGTTTGGCAATCTTGCCTACTTCGCAACCTTCAATCAGGCCACCCGACTGGGCAACTTTGACTGCAAATACAGAAGAACCGTTTTGTTTGGCAATCTCATACGCTGAGTGCGGGCCCATTAACGATTCGTCTGCCATGATGGCAACATCAAAACGTCGGGTCAGACGGCGCATAGCGTCCAGGTTATCAATTGCACATGGCTGTTCGATCAGATCAACACCGCCATCTTGCAATAACTGGATGCCTTTAATCGCTTCCAGTTCTGACCAGGCACGGTTCACATCGACACGGATCGAAACGTCTTTGCCTAAGGCTTTCTTAATTGCCAGCACATGTTCAACATCTTCTTCTACCGGACGAGAACCGATTTTCAGTTTGAAAATGTTGTGGCGTTTTGCCGCAACCATTTTCTCTGCTTCAGCAATATCTTTTTCGGTATTGCCAGAAGCCAATACCCAAAGAACTGGAATACTGTCACGTAAGCGGCCACCGAGGACTTCGCTTAATGGCAAACCTAAACGTTGTGCCTGAATGTCTAAAAGTGCAGTCTGAATCGCACATTTAGCAAAACGGTTACCATTAATATTCTTTTTGATTGCTTGTAATGTCTGTGCAACATTTAAACCGGATAATGTTTTTAAAAGAGGCGCAAAATAAGTTTCAATATTTACTTTTACGCTTTCCGGGCTTTCATCACCATAACCTAAGCCACCGATAGTTGTTGCTTCACCCCAACCGATGTAACCATCTTCAGTGGTGATTTTGACCAATACCAGGGTCTGGGTTTGCATCGTCGCCACTGCCATCTTGTGAGGGCGAATGGTTGGAATTTCTACCAGCAAGGTTTCAACTGACTTATACATAATACGGGTTCACATTCTTGCTTTAATGCTTTGACTTGATATACCTTAAAAGAATAATGTTGATTGGTCTAAGATCGATTTAGCATTTTTTTATACTTTAAAGGTATTCAGAGCCATGGAACTCAGACATTTACGTTACTTCGTTGCCGTCGTCGAAGAACAAAGTTTTACCAAAGCGGCAGAAAAACTGTTTATTGCTCAACCACCTTTGAGCCGACAGATCCAAAATTTAGAGCAAGAGCTCGATATTCAGCTATTTGAGCGTGGTAGCCGCCCGTTAAAAACCACCGAAGCCGGTCAATTTTTCTATCAGCATGCTGTTAAACTTTTGTCTAATGCTGAAGAAATAAAATCGATGACCAAACGGATTGGAATTGCTGATCGCACCATAACCATCGGTTTTGTTGGCTCTTTATTGTTTGGTTTGCTGTCACGGATTTTATTTTTATTTAAGCAGCAGCATCCTTATCTCAAAATCGAGATGATGGAAATGAATACCTATGAACAGATTCAGGCGCTGAAAGAAGGAAGAATTGATGTCGGTTTCGGCCGTTTAAGAATCTCGGATCCTGCGATAAAACGCGTGTTATTACGTGAAGAACGCCTAGTGGTGGCGGCTCATTCAAGTCATGTACTGGCTCATCGTGAAGATATACATTTATCTGAACTGGTCGATCAGCATCTGTTCTTATATCCGAATACTGGAAAGGCAAATTTCTCTACCCAGGTGCGTGGCATATTTTCCGAGTATGGTCTGGAGCCGAAAAATATCCGGATTGTCCGTGAGTTACAGCTGGCACTGGGCTTTGTCGCTGCCGGAGAAGGCGTCTGCATCGTACCGGAAAGCGCACAAAACATTAAATTGGCCCATCTCAACTTTGTACCTCTAGCAGATGCTTTTGCGGTGAGCCCTGTCTTTATGGCCATGCGCAATATGGATGAAAGTGAATACATCCGTTACCTGTTTGATGCTGTGTATCAAGTCTATGATCTTGAAGCTCTAAAATACGATCGATCGGTATTTTAATCGCTAAAAATCGTGTGAATGATATAGCACTAAAAACCGATGAGGATGCGATAAAAACAAGCTGTTTTTAAAAACATCATGATTGAATAATATATTTATTAATTAATTGAATAGTTTAATTTTGACCCAGACCTTATAGGTATAAAGCCATGCCTATTCAGTTTTAGACATTTTTTCCTATTTTCTGCATTGTGAGCAGCATAAGTTGAACTTCACAATTAGGAGGTGGAGATGTCTACAAATAAAGTGAATATAAATACGCTGATTGATGAAGCAAAATTCACACCCTTTCATTGGGGTGTTTTGATCTGGTGTTTGCTGATCATTATCTTTGACGGTTATGACCTGGTCATCTATGGGGTGGCATTGCCGCTACTGATGCAAGAATGGTCGTTAAGTGCAGTGCAAGCGGGAATGCTGGCCAGTACTGCCTTATTCGGGATGATGTTCGGTGCCATGAGTTTCGGTACTTTATCCGATAAACTCGGCCGTAAAAAAACCATCATGATCTGTGTGGCTATTTTCAGTGGATTTACCTTTATCGGTGCCTTTGCTACATCACCAGTCGAATTCGGGATTTTACGTTTCCTGGCTGGCCTTGGAATTGGCGGTGTCATGCCTAACGTCGTGGCATTGATGACCGAATATGCGCCTAAACGCATCCGCAGTACATTGGTTGCCCTGATGTTTAGTGGTTATGCCATTGGCGGGATGACTTCTGCACTATTGGGTGCATGGTTGGTGCCACAATTTGGCTGGAAAATCATGTTCCTGCTTGCAGGCGTTCCATTGCTCATCTTGCCGATTCTATGGAAATATCTGCCAGAATCCCTGATGTACTTGACCAACAAACAACAGACGGCTCAAGCACACGATATTATTCAAAAGATCTCTCCAACACAGGTCATCACCAGTGACACCCAATTTGTACTGAATGAAGTACAAAAAGGGGATGAGGCGCCATTAAAAGCACTCTTTCAACAAGGCCGTAGCTTCAGTACCTTTATGTTCTGGCTGGCATTCTTTATGTGCCTGTTGATGGTCTACGCATTGGGTAGCTGGTTGCCAAAACTGATGATTCAGGCAGGTTACTCGCTGGGTGCAAGTATGATCTTCCTGTTCGCCCTGAATATTGGTGGAATGGTAGGTGCAATTGGTGGTGGATATCTCGCAGATAAATTCCATATCAAAAAAGTGCTGACCATTATGTTCTTATGTGGTGCCATTGCATTGATTCTGCTTGGTTTTAACAGTCCACAATTCGTGTTGTATACCTTGATTACTGTAGCAGGCGCTGCAACGATTGGCTCACAAATTCTGCTCTATACTTTTGTGGCGCAGTATTATCCATCGACGGTACGTTCTACCGGTATGGGCTGGGCATCAGGTATTGGACGTATTGGTGCAATTGTTGGGCCGGTACTCACTGGTGCTTTATTAACCATGAATTTACCGCATCAAATGAACTTCTTTGCAATTGCGATTCCTGGCGTAATCGCTGCGCTGGCAATTTTCCTGGTGAACTTAAAAACTTCCGTAGATGGCCAAGCCCTTGCAACACCTGATGTGAAGCCGAATCCATTGGCAAAAGAAGTGACACATTAAGTTAGATTTCAATCAATAAAGATAATATTCCCAATGATATAGATCGCCATCGTAACGGGTGGTGATCTGTTGCTAGAATCGAAACGCATAATAAAAAGCGAGTTTAGGATGAACACGACACAATTATTTAATCAACCAACAATCACATTCAAACGCACAGTTCTGATGAGCATGATGGCAATGAGTTTAGGGGGCATCAGCTTGTCGACTCAAGCACAAACCATAGCTCAGTCGAATCAGCAGGAAATTGAACAACTTCGCCAAGAAGTTCAGGCCTTACGCGCACTGGTTGAGCAACAGCAAAGACAGACGGCCGTGGTCACAGCACATGTTGCAGCAACACCCGCCCCAGCAAGCAAACCTGTCATGAAAATTGCCAGTGGTGCCGAATTTAATCTTTATGGAAATATTCGTGCCGATGCCTCTTATCAGGCTGAAGGTGGTTCAGCAGCACGTATGTATAACCAGATTAACGCTGTACCTTTAGAAGGTGTCGGTGAGCGTAGTGATGAATTTAAATCTACTCTGGCTGCAACCCGTTTAGGCATGGATTTTAAAGCACCAGTCGGTGCTGGAGATAAAGCTTTAAGCGGTAAAGTTGAAGTGGATTTTCTGGGCGGCGCAAGCTTTGATAACTTGCGTATCCGTCATGCTTATATCAGCTATGCCAACTGGTTGATCGGTCAAACCTGGTCGAACTTTGCAGTGCCAGATTATATTCCGGAAACTGTAGATGCATTGGTTTACGCTGGCGGTTCAATTAAACGGACGCCACAAGTTCGTTATACCAGCACAATCAGTCCTGAAACCAATCTGGTATTTGCAGTAGAAGATCCTAAAGATGCAACCATTACTGGTATTAAACAGCGTCTACCTGCTTTAACAGCACGTTTAAATCATAAATTTGCTGATAATCTTACAGTCAGTGCCCGTGCGATGGGGAATGAAAAACGTGTCAATGAAGATGAAAAAACCGCATGGGGTGTAGGGCTTGGTGCCAAGTATGATGTTGTTCCGGGTACAACGCTCAAAGCTGACTATTACCATGTTAAAGGCGATAGCAGCTTTGTGTCTTATGCAAATACGGGTGTGATTACCGCTGCAAATGGCGATTTATTACAAAGCGAATTTGATTCAATTTCAGTTGGCCTAACCCAGCAGTTTAATGACAAATTGCGCGGTACATTGGGTTATGGCTATATGAATTTTAGTAATGATCAAGACTATGTTAATGCACTAATCGCCTCAACTCCTGCGGATGCGACACAATCTAATGCGACCAAGGCTAATAAAGACTTATGGCAAGCTTGGGCTAACGTGTTCTATAGCCCAACCAAGCCTTTAAGTTTCGGTCTGGAATATGTATATGGTGAACGTGAGGCATTAGGTGCAGCCACGAATGGCAGCACTAAAGGTGAAGATAACCGTATTAATGCGGTGGCTATTTACAACTTCTAAGACTTCTTTTGCATAAGATAGTCTGATCTGTAACAGAAGCGTGGATGAATTAATCCGCGCTTTTGCTATTTTGAAGAATGGTTTCTGCCAGCAGATTGACTGCATCTTCAATCTGGGCTGTCCATTCAAACGAACAATTCAGGCGAATATAATGTTGGCTTGCAGGCTCAGGCTTAAACAGCAGTGCAGGGGCAATTGAAATATGTTGTTGAAGTAATTGTTCATAGAGCTGCTGGGCATCGACTTCTTTAGGCAACTCAATCCAGAGAAAATAACCACTGGAATAATAGTAAATTTCACAGATGCTTCCCAAACGCGCTTTGAGTTCCTGATAAAATTTCTTTTTATATTTTTCCAGATGCTGCCTTAAATGCCGCAAATGTTTTTCATAATAATGATGTGAAATAAATTCGACCAGCGCATTTTGAAGTAAGGGACTGACCGTTAAAGTGCTCATGAGCTGTAAGTGCTGAATGGCATCGGAAAATGGGCCGGCATACACCCAACCGACGCGTGCACCCATCCCCAGCGTTTTCGAAAATGAGGCGCAGTGCAAAACCATCTGATGCCGATCAAAATATTTAACGGGTAGCGGTTTGGATGAACCATAATTTAATTCCTGATAAACATCATCTTCGATTAAATACACCTGATATTCATACAAGAGTTCCGCAATTCTTTGTTTGATTTCAGAACTGACGGTAAAGCCAATCGGATTATGGGCATTCAGCATCAGCCAGCACACCTTGATCGGATACTGTTTTAAAGCCTGTTCAAATGATTCCAGATCAAAGCCAAACTGTGGATGTTCCGGAATCGTAATCACCTGTAATCCCAGACGCTCGGCTGCCTGCCAGGCACCATAAAATATGGTTTGCTGTAGCAGAATAAAATCACCGGGTTGGGTTAAGGCCTGTAAAGACAGATTCAGTGCTTCTAGTGCGCCGGATGTAATGACAATGTCATCTTGATTGCAGGTAACTCCTTGTAATTGATAACGGTTAGCAATCAGTTGCCGCAAGTTCTGATTGCCGGGCGGCATATGATTCTGGTTGTTATAACTGCTTTTTCTTTTGGCCTGCTGCGCCAGAATCTGCATAAATTTGGCGTTATATAACAGTTCTGCATTGGGAAAGGCAGAACCAAAAGGCACAATCTCTGCTGACTGAGTCGATTTTAAATAATTAAATACCACCGAATTGATTTGAATTTTAGGATTTAAACCAATCTGGGCGGACTGTTTGCTATTGAGCAGCGCTTGAGTGTGTTCTGCAACGTAATAGCCCGATTTGTCTTTGGCATAGACCAGACCTTGTGCTTCAAGTTCCTGGTAAGCATTGAGTACCGTCATCAGGCTATAACCAGATAATTGGGTCTGTTCGCGAAGTGAAGGCAATTTTTCATGTACCTTCCATATGCCGTTTTCAATCATCTGACGAATATTCTGTGCCAGTTTTTCAGACTTATACATACACTTTCTTGAACTAAAACTGTTCTAATTATTTTGATTTATAGCATATTTTAAGGTGTTTAATATAACAAAAGGGAGGAATAGGATTATTGTCATTCTATTTTTTAAGCTTGAGTCTTGATGTACGACAATTAAAGTGAAAACCAGGTCTCAGATTTTCTGGGGAAATTTTATCTATACCTAAATTGTATTCCCATTTTTATACGCCTCAGTCACTTGGCTTAATTTGTCACAATTCGATACTTACAAAGTTAGATTTCCTTGCTAAATTCGATCCACATGATGATAAAAAGTAAGTTAAGGTTTCAGATCGAGCCATCATGCAACTATTACAACGATACGAAAATACGGACCAATAACAAGCACAAAGGAGTGGAGAATGCTCGGAAATATGATGTTTCAGCCTTTACTGATCAGCAGCATGATTGAACATGCAGGACGCTATCATGCCGATACCGAGGTAATTTCCAAAAATACCGATACCAGTATTACAGTGACCAATTGGGGAGAAATTCATCAAAACTCGAAATGTTTTGCCAATGCATTACAACAACTCGGCTTGGCGCAGGGAGATCGGGTCGCGACCATTGCCTGGAATAATCATCGCCATTTAGAGTCTTGGTATGCCATTTCTGGCAGCGGCCTGGTCTGTCATACGATTAACCCGCGCTTATTTCCGGAACAGCTCATTTTTATTATTAATGATGCTGCGGATCGCGTGGTGCTGTTCGATAAAACATTTGTCCCTTTAATTAAAGCCGTGAAAGCGCTGTTGACCTCGGTCGAGCATTTTATCTGTCTGGATGCAGCTGATCCGGCAGTTAGAGAAGCGATTCCAGAAGTACAATTTTATGATGATCTGATTGCCGGCCAAAATGCAGAATTTGAGTGGCCAACACTTGATGAAAACTCGGCAAGCTCTCTGTGTTATACATCAGGAACCACGGGAAATCCCAAAGGTGTGCTATTTAGCCATCGATCTACGGTATTACATAGCTATGCCATCATTTTACCTGACTCCTTAAATGTCTCGGCTGCCGACATTATGTTGCCTGTGGTGCCGATGTTCCATGTAAATGCGTGGGGCACTCCGTATGCCGCTGCAATGGTCGGATGCACTTTGGTTCTTCCTGGACCGGGTCTGGATGGTGCCAGTCTAGTCAACCTGATTGATACTTATCAGGTTTCGGTAGCACTTGGTGTACCAACCATCTGGCAGGGGTTGATTGCCGCCGCAAACCAGTCAGGTTCCAAATTGGAAAGCCTAAAACGAAATGTAGTGGGTGGATCGGCATGCCCACCGGCGATGCTAAGAGCGTTCAAAGAACAGTTTAATTGTGAAACGATCCATGCCTGGGGCATGACGGAAATCAGTCCATTGGGTACAGCGAATCAGCTCAAGACCAAACATTTGCATCTGTCTGATGAAGAAAAATTACAGATTCGTCTATCCCAAGGTCGTCCACCATTCGGGGTTGACCTACGTTTGACTGATGCAGAAAAAGGGATGCATGAAATTGAACGTGATGGACAGACCACAGGAAATTTACAAGTGAAAGGGCATTGGGTCATCAGCCATTATTTCGGCAAAGAAGAGTCTGCACTGACTGCTGACGGCTGGTTTGATACCGGCGATATTGCTACGCTGGATCAGGATGGCTTTATGAAACTCAGTGACCGTTCTAAAGATCTAATCAAGTCTGGCGGAGAATGGATTTCATCGGTGGAGCTGGAAAATATTGCCATGGGACATCCGGAAATTGCGATGGCTGCCGTGATTGCCGCCCAGCATCCTAAATGGGATGAGCGCCCGGTATTGATTGCCATTAAAAAGCCGGACAGCCAGCTAAGTGAAACTGATCTGCTGGATTATTATGCGGACAAGGTAGCCAAATGGCAGATTCCAGACCGAGTCGTATTTGTTGATGCGATTCCACTCAGTGGTACTGGTAAAATGCTGAAAAAAGATCTGCGTGAATTATATGGGACTATTCTTTTGGAGCAGGCAGCAGGTTAAAGCGTCATTTAATCTGAAAATCCCTACATGAAGTCAAAAAACTGATCTCGAATAGAGGTCAGTTTTTTTATGTACAGGCTAAGCAGCGTTGTCTGTTTAAAAATGCTTTTTCTCAATCCATATAGTCTTGATCGATACTTTTAGATGATATTGTCCGACAAAAAGTCATATTATATGGCTTAGGCACATAATTTGACCTGTATTGACATGGTCTGAATGTGAGAATTCTTTATCCTGAGCAATATAATAATTAGACAGTTGTACATTAATGAAACTGTCTGCGGATAAGGGGATAAAAATGACAAGCATGCCAACCTATCAGCCGCATTGGATCCGGGAAGATTTCATTGATTTTATTGGTGAAAAAATCCATCCAACTTGGGCAATCAAAAAAGTTAAGGCTGCCGTTATGGGCATTCAAGCCATCAGCCCTGACTTTTTCAAAATTCACTTACGTCCAAATCATAATTTTAAAGCCAAGTCATTTCAGGCCGGCCAGAATATTGCAGTGACTGTTAGACTCGATGGCATACGACATCAGCGACATTATTCTGTGGTGACGGTATTGAAAAATGGTGATCTGATCATTGCGGTTAAACAGCAGGGTAAAGTGTCACGTGCCTTAAGTCTGATGCAAATTGGTGCGGTGGTTGAAATATCTCAGCCCCAAGGTGAGTTCACATTGCAAAAATCCACCCAGCCGATTTTATTCCTGGCTTCAGGTAGTGGTATTACCGCCATTTACTCCTTGCTGCAAAAAGCAGTCATTCAGTCTCTGGAACAGATCGACCTGATTTATTTCACTCGAGATGATGCCTTTCATGCTGAACTGAAAACATTGGCTCTTATGCATCCAAACTTGAAATATCACCATTTCAATACCGTGGAACACCAGCAGCATCTGACGCAGAGCTTATTGCAAGAGCTGGTGCCAGACTTTGCAGAACGAAAAATTTATGCTTGTGGCTCCGCCGGGATGATGAAGGCCGCACTTCGCATCGTTGATAAACTGGAATTGAAATCCAATTTTCATTCGGAATATTTCCAGATTGTGGTCGATGAAAAAATTAAAGCACAGCCGGTACGGTTTTTAAGATCGCAGCAGGAATTTCAAGCCCAGTCCAACTTACTGGAAAGTGCCGAAAAATCCGGCTTGAGACCAGCGCATGGCTGCCGAATGGGTATCTGCAATACCTGTTCCTGTACCAAGGTCAGTGGTTCGGTACGAAATGTCCTGACCGGTGAAATTGATCATGGTAATAATACCCAGATCAAACTGTGCATTTCTCAGGCAGTGAGTCCTGTGGTGATTAATTTATAAACTATTGATAAGCCATTAATTAAACTATAAGAAGGTGCTCCCATGAATATGCAAATTGATTTTAAACGACATAGCAAAAGCCAATTTCTTAGTCCTGAACAGATTGAGGAATTCGGTGCCAAAGTCGATGCGATCCGCCGCGAGGTCATGGATGATCTGGGGGAAAAAGACGCCGAATATATTTATAAAATCCGCAACTTTGTCCGCTATAGCGAAATTGCCTCACGCGGCATGCTGATGTTTGCCGGTTGGTTGCCACCGGTATGGCTGGCGGGGACAGGTCTGCTCGGTCTTTCCAAAATCGTGGAAAATATGGAACTCGGTCACAATGTCATGCATGGCCAGTTCGACTGGATGAACGATCCGAGTCTGAACGGTGCGACCTATGATTGGGATACGATTTCAACCGGCGATGACTGGAAATATACGCACAACTATATTCATCATACCTATACCAATATCGTCGGAATGGATCATGATGTCGGTTATGGTCTGATTCGGGTCAGTGAATCGCAAAAGTGGGAACCACGCTTTCTGTTTAATATTCCACTGGGCATTCAGTTAATGGTATTTTTCGAATGGTATGTTGGCTTGCAACGCCTGCATCTGGAAGATGTGATTGCTTATAAAACAAAGACCTGGAAAGAAGTCTGGGAAGAGGCAGCACCTTTGCGCCAAAAAATGCGCCGTCAGGTGTTAAAAGATTATGTATTTTTTCCGATCATTGCCGGGCCAAATGCCATTCCGGTATTTACCGGAAATGCGGTGGCCAATGTGATTCGCAGTCTATGGGCTTCTGCCGTCATTTTTAACGGTCATTTCACTGAAGATGCTGAAACCTTTGAAATGGACAATACCGACAATGAAACCCGTGCCGAGTGGTATTTACGCCAGATTCGCGGTTCGAGCAATTTTAGTGGAACAACTTGGCTACATATCTTGAGTGGTAATTTGAGTCATCAGATTGAGCATCATCTATTCCCGGACATGCCCGCCAATCGCTATGCGCAGGTTGCGCCAAAAATCAAAGCGCTCTGTGCAGAATATGGTATTCACTATAACGAAGCCAGCTTCATGAAACAGTTTTCTACAGTGTGGGTAGGTCTGGCTAAATGTTCTCTACCGAATCACTGGACTGAGCAGGTGGTTGAAAAAACCCATGCTGCCAAATCTGTATTCAACTACTTTAAAGCGAAACTATTGTCATAATTTTTAAGCTTTACTTATTCACCATTTTGGTACTCCTCAATAGATTTGGATGGTCTATTGAGGAATTTTTTTTAAGTTTTATCAGATTTAATATCATTAGAATAATCCTGTTATGAATAAAATATGGATACAGATTTCAAAAAATGACGAAAGCAAAACAGATCCAGTACTGCTGAAACGCTTTGCCTACAACAACCTGCTTCAGCTCTAAAGGCTTCTCTCTATAATGGCCGCGTCGTTACACTCAAGGTCTCAGTTTTGAAACATCTTAAATATTTTTCAGCAATCCCATTATTAGTGCTTTTAACTGCTTGTAACACCACTGAAGCGCCAGCACCAGATTATCAGGGCAATTGGAAAAACACCGTGGAAAATCCAAAACTTGAAAATATTCTGGTTATTTCTAAAAATGGTGAAAATTATCTGATTACCAATACGATCAAAGATAAGGAAACCGGTAAAACCGAGAAAAAGAATCCAATGCCCGCTGCAGTGAACGAAAATGGCATGCTTCAGTTGAATGCAGGTGCAGGTATGGTCGATTTCGCAATCGATGAGAAAACCGGAAATCTGGTCGGTTCAGGCTCAATCTATAAAAAAGCCAAATAGTCAGCGAGAATTTTACGCACAAGATAAAATCAAAGATGTCATGTGAAAGGACAGAGCATGACATCTTTTTTTAGGAATGCTTTATGGAACGAAACTTAATAATTCAGCAAAATCTTCGACATAATAATTTGCTTTGGCTTTGATCAAATCTATTTCATGAGCGGAGTGCTGGTCATAAATTGCCACTACCTCGATGCCCGCATGATTTGCTGCTTCTACACCGACTAGAGAGTCTTCAATAATTAGACATTCCTCAGGTCGAAGGTTAAAGGCTTGCAAAACATTCAGATAAACTTCGGGATGCGGCTTAATGTTCTGGACATTTTCACGTGTGAGAATCAAGGCAAAATCATCCTCAAAGCTGATTTTAGAATTAATATTTCGATTGTTATCCTGATAGCGCTGTACATTGAATAAACTGGTGGTGGTGGTCAAAGCCAGAGATATCTGTTGCTGTTTTAAAGCCTGAATCAGGAGGTCTGCCTGAGGTTTTAACTCGACGATATGATCCAGAAAATGTCGGGAAATTGTATAACGACGATTTTTTACTTCTTCTTTAACTGGTTCAAAATCGTATTGTTCTTTTAAAAATCCACAATATTCCAGATAAGGATCTGGTCTATGTCTCAAGGCGGTAAGTTGAAGATCGCGCTGTTGCTGAATCTCATGTAAATCGACTTTTCTGTTGGAGAGCTCATCAATCAGGGCTGCATCGACCTGATTCCAGATGCCTACAGAATCAATCAACGTACCATCCAGATCAAAACAGACCAGCTTTTTATCCTGAAACATATAAGATTTCTCTGTATTTTTACCATTTATTGGGTGTGGCTGAGTATATCGCATACGATTTAAATGTTTAACTGACCTGAGCAAACCGGGCTGGAAATTTTGCGTTGAGGTACTTGTTGAGGTACTTTTTAATGGATTTATTCATCTGGCAAAAGTATTTTTTTCGGAAAATTACAGCGAGTTTAATCCTGAACATAGTTGCGAAGTGTTATATTTTAATCTGACCCTCAATAGACTTATGCGGATGAAAGACCTGTCCGAATGAGGAGAAAGTTAAAGGAAATGTATTTCTGTGTTTGAACTTGACTGTAAATTGCTCAGTATTTTTTATTATGTCTATAAATTTAAAAACGTATCCCAGGCAGCCGATCATTTAGATATGAGCCAGCCTGCGGTGAGCAATCTGCTGAATAAAATTCGCCAGCATTATGGTGATCCTTTATTTTTACGTATTGGCAATGAAATGCTGCCGACAGACCTGTCCAAACAGCTCTTTCCCTTGGTCAGCGAAGCACTGAGCAAAGTTGAAGCAATCAATAATTTTACGATCAATTTTGATCAGGTCACTTCACAGCAGCGCTTTACATTGGCGATGACCGATGTATCGCATCTGGTGTTATTGCCGAAAATTTCCCAGTATTTGAAACAGCATGCATCCCATATCCGTCTGAATGTGCGTCCGATTACCTCGGAAACCAGTTATCAAATGGCCAATGGTGAGATTGATCTGGCTTTGGGCTTCTTGCCAAATCTGGAGAATGGCTTTTATCAGCAGAAACTGTTTGAGCAATATTATGTGGTGATCGCGGCGAAAGACCATCCGCGCCTGACCGGTGACAGCATCACGACAGAAGAGTATTTACGTGAAACCCATATTGATATTGATGCCGGGATGGGGCATTACCATATTGAAAATGAATTGCTGAATCTGGAACTCAAGCGTGACATTCTAATGCGTCTGCCAAGTTATCTCGGGGTAGGACTGGTGGTACAGGAAACCGATGCGATTGCGACCGTGCCTTATTATTTGAGTGAAGTCCTGTTATCACGTGGCAATCTCAAGATTTTTGAGGCACCGATTGCTTTCCCGACCTATTCCGTAAAGCAGTATTGGCATATGTCTTGTCATCATAAAACCAGTCATCAATGGTTACGTAATATGCTGCATGAGATTTTAAGTAAATAACTCTACCGCTTAAATAGTTTGATTGAGTTCTCATCTCTAGATTTTACAATTCCCGGTACAAGCCGGGATTTTTTTATTTTGGTACATCTTGATGCCTTTTTCAGAGCCTTGCACCTGAAGTAATCAGTTCCATCTCAAAAAAAAGTATTACGAATATAAAAAATAGTATTACCAGTTTGGCACGTCCTTTGCATCTATCTACATCATCATAAAGTGATCTAGGGTTCCGATACATGAACATTCATGTAGGTCTGCGACCGAGAGTTCACGGCTAGGTTTGTTCAAACCCAAGCTACACGGAGGGATAAAAGCCCGGGAGGTAAACCGTAAAAAGATTGGGATGGATGCAAATGAGCACAATAACTTATCACGAAGATCAAGTCCTCTGGACTGAACGTTTACCGGGTGGACACCACTGGTCAGCACGCATTCAGCGTGGCGCAGTTTTACAACTCAAATCTTTAGGCGCGAATGCCAATGTTTCACTGTTTTGTGTAAATAGCGAAGACAAGCTTGAAGCCTATAACATGCCAGACAGCTTAAAAGCACAACACACGGCATTTTTAAGTACAGGGCATATTTTAGCGTCTGATTTAGGACGTGCGATGATCTCGATTGTCAAAGATGACCACGGTTGGAATGATGCCTTTTGTGCGCCAAGTACCGCACCGCAAATTGGAGCACAGTTTGGTACGAAGACCTTCCAGGATGCCCGCAACGACATGTACCGCAATGCTAAAGACAGCCTACTTTTAGAGATGACCAAATTTGGTTTATCTGCGACGGATCTGAGTAATACCTTAAACCTATTTTCAAAAGTTGCACCGGATGACAACGGCAACTTGTCTTATGTCGTATCTGATAATACCGATCAAGTGATTGAACTACGCTTTGAAATGGATTGTTTGGTGTTTTTATCCAGCGCACCACATGCACTCGACAATTCTAATGAATATGCACCAGCCGATATTCAGCTCTCACTCTTTAAAGCACTGCCTTTAGGCGACACCGATGTCTGCCGTGACTCATGCCCGCAAAATCAGCGTGCGTTTCAAAATAATAACCGCTACTACGCTTTAACTGCTTAAGGGGAATGATCATGACTGCACTCGTAAATCTAGAAAAATCAGTACTTAGCGAAGTTTGTCCTGCCGGTGAAGCATGGATGTGTGAAGTCAAAAAAGGCCAGTATTTCCGTATTGTTGATCTTGAAGGTAATCAAGCGGTGGATACTTTGTTTATTTCCGCACATAACCCTGAAGAGCGTTATAGCGCAACCGATACTTTGGCGATGAACCGTCAAATTTATCTAGAAAAAGGTACGACTTTATATACCAACTTTGGCAATAAAATTGTGAGTATTCATGATGACAACTGCGGTCGCCACGATACTTTAGGCGGTGCATGTTCATGTGAAAGTAACACAGTCCGTTATGCGCATGATAAATATCCAATGCACAGTTGCCGTAACAATTTCATGATTGCATTGTCACAACATCCGATTGCGAAAAAGCATGGTCTGAATGTGCGCCATATCGGTCCAAATATTAATTTTTTTATGAATGTACCTGTAACTTCAGATGGTCACCTGAAATTTGATGATGGGATTTCTGCACCGGGCAAATATGTGGAAATTAAAGCTGAGATGGATTTGATTGTGTTGATCTCAAACTGCCCACAACTGAATAACCCATGTAATGCCTATAACCCAACAAAAATTCAACTGATTGTCCGTGAAGGCGAGGTATAAGACTATGACTTTAAAATATGGGTTTAATAAAGTTCTCATCGCCAACCGTGGTGCAATTGCTTGTCGTGTCATCCGTACCCTTAAAAAATTAGGCATCCAATCGGTTGCGGTGTATTCGGAAGCAGATCGTGATTCCTTGCATGTGACTTTAGCTGATGAAGCGGTCTTTATTGGTGATGCACCTGCAAGCCAAAGCTATCTGAATGTCGATAAAATCTTAGAAGTGGCCAAACATACCGGTGCGCAAGCGATTCATCCGGGCTATGGATTCCTGTCTGAAAATACCGAATTCTGTAATCTCTGTGAAGCACAAGGCATTGTGTTCTTGGGCCCAAATGCCGAGCAAATGAAAGCATTTGGTCTGAAACACACTGCACGTGAATTGGCGATTCAAGCCAATGTACCGTTATTGCCAGGTAGCCAATTATTGGCTGATGAAGCTGAAGCCCTGCTTGAAGCTGAACGTATTGGCTATCCTGTGATGCTGAAAAGTACCGCAGGTGGTGGTGGTATTGGCATGCGTTTGGTGTGGAATGCGGAGGAGCTGAAAGAAGCTTATGCAACCGTGTCTTATTTAGCGCAAGCCAACTTTAAAGATGCAGGTTTATATCTCGAGAAATTTGTACAAAATGCCCGTCATATCGAAGTACAAATCTTTGGTGATGGCAATGGATTAATCTTAGCACTCGGTGAGCGTGATTGTTCGGTACAACGTCGTAACCAAAAAGTGATTGAGGAAACGCCTGCACCACATCTGAATGATGAACAACGTGCTTATATCCAAAATGTCGCGATTCAATTGATGCAGTCGGTGAACTACCGCTCGGCAGGTACGGTTGAATTTGTGATGGATACTGACACACAAGAATTCTACTTTTTGGAAGTGAATACCCGTCTACAAGTGGAACATGGCGTTACTGAACAAGTCTTTGGTGTCGATCTTGTGGAATGGATGGTGACCTTAGGCAGTGGCGATTGGGTTGCACCAACATCAAAACTTGAGTCGCAAGGTCATTCGATTCAAGTGCGTCTTTATGCCGAAGATCCAATCAAAAACTTCCAACCAAGTGCAGGACTTTTGACGCATGTTGAGTTCGATGCCAACGCGCGTAATGAAACTTGGGTAGAAACAGGTTCAAACGTCTCATCTTTCTATGACCCGATGATTGCCAAAATTATTGTGACTGCGGATGATCGTGATTCTGCAATTCAAGCCATGACAGTTACGCTCGCTAAAACCCAAGTGGCGGGCATTGAAACCAACCTTGAATATCTACAAAACATTATCGACTGCAATGTCTTTAAAGCCGGTACGCAAACCACACGTTTTTTAAATACCTTTGAGTGGAAAACTCAAAAAATTGAAGTGCTACAAGCGGGCATTCAAACCGCCGTGCAAGATGTGACAGGACGTTTAGGTTACTGGGATGTTGGTGTTCCGCCATCAGGTGCGATTGATCCGCTGTCTTTAAATGTTGCGAACCAACTGTTAGGCAATGCACCAAATACCGCAGGGCTCGAATGTACCTTGCAAGGCCCAAGCTTAAAATTCCATTGTGATAGTCAAATTGTATTGGCAGGTGGTGATATGCCATCGACGTTGGATGGTGTGTCTGTCCCGATGTGGCAGACTGTGAATGTGCGCAAAGGTCAGGTACTCAAATGTGGCAAGATCGCCACAGGTTGCCGTACTTATATCGGCATTAAAGGTGGTCTGAATGTGCCTGAATATTTAGGCTCACAAGCGACTTTTACCTTGGGTCAGTTTGGCGGTCATGCGGGGCGTAATTTACTGATTGGCGATATGCTTCCAATCACGGCATTTACATCTGATGACGTGAAAGCCTTAATAGAAGATCAAATCCCAACATTTTCCAATTCTTGGGAAATTGCGGTGATGTACGGTCCACATGGTGCGCCTGATTTCTTTACCAAAAACGACATTGATACCTTCTTTGCCAACGAGTTTGAAATTCACTTCAACTCCAGCCGTACCGGAATTCGTTTGATTGGTCCAAAACCAGAATGGGCTCGTCAGGACGGTGGCGAAGCGGGTCTGCATCCATCCAATATTCATGACAATGCCTATGCCATTGGGGCGATCGATTTCACTGGTGATATGCCAATTATTCTTGGGCCTGATGGTCCAAGCCTAGGTGGTTTCGTGTGCCCTGCGGTGGTGATCAATTCTGAATTATGGAAATTGGGTCAGCTCAAAGCCGGTGATAAAGTTAAATTTGTGCCTGTGAGCTACCATCAAGCCAAATTGCTGAATGAAAAATATCATGCGCAATTAACTGCTCAAGATACACAAGCAGTCACCTTTGATGAATCGTTCTATCCTGAAATCAGCACACTGAAATCTGCCATTTTAGATACGTTAAAAGGTCAAAATGGCACTCCTGATGTGGTGTATCGCCCTGCGGGCAATAACTATATGCTCGTTGAATATGGCGAATTGGTTTTAGATTTAAACCTACGTTTCCGTATTCATGCGCTGATGCAATGGGTCAAAGATCAAAATATTCAAGGCATTATTGACCTGACACCGGGTATTCGTTCACTGCAAATTCATTTTGATTCGACTCAGCTCGATCAAATTGATTTATTGCGTATGCTTCAAGTCGCAGAAGAACAACTGCCTGATGTGACCAAGATGCAAGTGCCATCACGCACCGTGTATTTACCGCTTGCGTGGGAAGATTCACAAACCCAACTCGCAACAGAACGCTATATGCAAACTGTGCGACCTGATGCACCGTGGTGTCCTGACAATATCGAATTTATCCGTCGTATTAATGGCTTAAAAGACAAACAAGCTGTGAAAGATGTGGTCTATAACGCCAGTTATTTGGTCATGGGCTTGGGCGATGTGTACTTGGGTGCGCCTGTGGCAACGCCACTTGATCCGCGCCAGCGTTTGGTCACCACCAAATATAACCCTGCACGGACATGGACACCTGAAAATGCTGTGGGTATTGGCGGTGCGTATATGTGTGTCTACGGTATGGAAGGTCCGGGTGGCTATCAGTTTGTCGGTCGTACTTCGCAAATGTGGTCACGCTACCGTAAAAACCCTGATTTTGAGCAAGGTATGCCGTGGTTACTGCGCTTCTTTGACCAAATTAAGTTTTATGAAGTGTCTGAGGCTGAACTGATGCAGATGCGTGAGGACTTTAAAGCAGGGCGTTTAAAATTACGCATTGAAGATGGTGTATTGAATCTAAAAGAATACAACGACTTCTTAACTGAAAACCAAGAATCTATTTCGGCATTTAAAGCGGTGCAACAAGCCAACTTTGATGCAGAGCGCCGTCGCTGGCATGAAGCAGGTCTTGCGGAATATGTCTCTGAAAGTCTAGATGCTGTGGATGATGGCGAAGGTGTTGAAGTGCCTGAAGGTGGTTGTGCGGTGGAATCGCATATGCCAGGTTCAATTTGGAAAATTGAATGTCAGTCAGGCGATATTGTGGAAGAAGGTGCGACCTTAGCTGTGATTGAAGCGATGAAGATTGAGATACCAATTATGGCACCTGAGCGTATGCGTGTGGATGCAATTACCATTGAAAAAGGGCAGACGGTAAAAACGGGGCAGGTGTTGTTTACGTTGGCGCCAGTGGCTTGATGAGATAGGAATAAAAAGACCGCTTAAGCGGTCTTTTTATTTGGTAAAGGGTTTTCAGAAATAATGTGTTCGAAAATTTTTTTACATAGTTCTTTGGCAGATTCGGTTAATTCCCATTCAACATGATCCATAACCGTTAGAACTAAGCGACAAAATTTAAGTTTTTCTTTAATAGTGCCTGATTGATCAGAAAAACATTTTTTAGGCTTGTCATCAGTGGTTCTAGGATTACCCACTCTAATTTGGTCATCAAGAATTTTACCAATACCATTTTTTGCATGAAAATAATCATGTTCTTCTATTAGAGTGACAATATCAAAACCTTCTTTGGTATCTGCTTGCATACCATCCATGGATAGATGATTGGAAAGAGCATTTCTTTTTGTCTCATCATCCTGAAAAGCACCATTTAAGCCTAAAAATTTAATACGGCAAGCATGATAAATAATGTTTGATGGCAGGGTATTTTCAGTTTCTTTACACTCTAAAAGGAAAAACTTTTCTCCTAGTTTTTCTTCTAAACTTGTAGCTCTCATGCCTTTATTTTTAGTTTTAATATCACCATCAGCTATAAGAAACACACTACTAGAAGTTAAGAGAGCGTTCATACCGCAATCATCTAAATGATCAGTAAATTCGTCACTAAAATCCCAATGCGTTAAGTTGCTACCAGCATATTCTACAAATGTGTAATGGTAATTCGGCATTAATCTTTGAATATCTGATGACCTAAATTTATATAAATCTAAATTATTAGGTTTTCCTTCAACCACTAAAGTTTCTTCTTGTTTTAATACATCTAAATATTTCTGCATATATTTAGTGATATACAGTCGATCTGTAATGCCTTCCACCCAAATCGTACAGTTAGCCAAATAAATAGAAGAAGGACGTACACCTAATGAAGCAAGTAAGTCACGATCTCTGTCACAACGATGAATTTTAAAATCAAATTTACTTGGATTATCTACTTTGGGTTGCTTTACAAATTTCTGAATCATGACTTGATCAGATTCATCAGCCATATCGAGTAAGTGGTTTGAGTGCGTTGTAAAGAAATAATAATGAGGTGTTTCGTTTAAGTAGAAATTCATCAATTGACGAACCATACCAGCATGCATGTGAAGTTCAGGTTCTTCTATAAAAAATGCGTGCGGTTCTGGGTAACCCTCGTTATCTTTGCTTTTTATGTAGGCTTCATATGTCAAAATAATTGCTTGTTGCAGGCCGTCACCTAATTGAGAGATAGGAAATTGTTTATCTTTTCCAATTTTAATATTCACAACATCTTGATCGTGTTTAGGTATGAGTGAAACAAGTTCATTATCAAAAAAATATTGGCTTAGTTTTTCTTCATAACTTTTGATTAAATCTCGTTGTTCAGGCTCGCCTAACAAATGGATTTTAAGTTCATGGTATAGACATTCACCTGTAATAATATTTTCAGAATTAAATTGAGTTGTATCCGAAAAATAATCTTTTTGGGCACGCTCAATGTAAGGTTGTTTATTTTCAAGGTTGGTAACAGGGCGCATCCCTCTCAATATAGGAATATATAATTTCCCATGTTTAAAATTTTCTTGTAGTTCAATTCTTGCAATTTTATTATCTATTTTCGAAAATAAATCTTCTAATTTTTCTTTAGAATTACTAGGGTCTGTTGACATTTACTGTTCATAATTAACCCTATAAAGGTAGCCATAAAAATATACAGGCTAAAGCAACAGAACTTTGATAATTTCTTTTGAGCTTGTCATATCGAGTAGCTATTCCTCTAAATTGCTTTAATCTACAAAACATATTTTCAACTAAATGCCTGATTTTATATAAATACCAGTCCATATGGTCATTGTTTGATTGGCTATTTGTTTTCTTTGGTATATTCGCTTTAGTCCCTGTTTTCCTGATCTGTTCACGCAGTGGTTCTGAATCATAGCCTTTATCTGCACATACCACTTTTGTCTCTTTTAAATCTAATGTTGATATTAAATCAGGCGCAACTTTAACATCATGTGTGGTTCCATCGGTAATCATGAAATCAATAGGATTGCCATGTGCATCAACAATCAAATGTATTTTTGAGGAGTTTCCTCCTGCACTTTTAGAAATAGATTGATTCGCTATGCCGGCAGAATGTTGATGAGCACGTACATGAGAGCCATCAATAAAAATCCACTCCATATCGGGGCATGAGGCTAGTAATTTGAATAATCTAAGTAACTTACCGCTGCTTGACCAACGATTAAAACGTTTGAAAATAGAGTTTGAATGACCAAAACAGGAAGGAATATCTCGCCACGGACAGCCTGTTCTAATTCTATAGAGAATAGCTTCAATAAAATTGCGTAAATTTGAGTTGTGGTGAATGGATAAATTACGCAGAATAACTTTCAACTTTTGCCAGTGTTGATCTGTCAGCATGGTACGAGGCATAGCGAATAGTAACATTGGGTTTGGCGATTTGATTTTACTACTTCGCTATTTTTTTAAGCTAAAAGTGTCAACACACCCTAGATTCTTCTTTGTAATTAGAAATTTTCGATTTAGTTTGAGCAACTAAATCTTTTACAGAATCAAAATTGAATTTACAGCTATTAATAAATTGAATTTCTGAGGTTATTTGAAATATTTCATTGGCATTTACAGGTGATGTACCATTAGAACTCCATGAGTTGTCTTGACCATGTCGAGTTGGCCTTCTAAATTTTGTTGCATTTAAATATTTACAGAGATTATTAATTTCTATTGTTAAATCATATTTTTGAAATTTTGCAAAATCCATTGTTGTTTGAAATAATTTACGTAAAAATCTACTTTTCCCTGCATTATTTTTTCCAATGAAAAAATTTAGTCTTTTAATCTCAATAATTTCATCATATTCAACATCATTGTCAGAGCTATAGTCATCTAAATTTTCAGCCCAATAATATAATTTTTCTGTCATAAAAAGCCCCCCAAATATGGGTAATGCCAGTCAGTTAAGAAATTGACTGGCATTTTCTTGGATATTTTTGTGCTTTAATTTTCACTACTCGCGGACATTGCCTTTGCCTTTTTTCAGGTAATACAAATATTTTAGATTGTTCAAATAATTGCGCTAAATGTTTGGGTAGGTTTCCTGCTGATTCTAAAGGTGTGTGCCTTAAGATATTGATAATACTCATAGATGCAATATGGAAACTGATCCTTAAAGGACTCACCTTTGCATGTTCAGCGATAAACCTCATCTGTCTTCTTAAGATATTATATGCAATAAATACCCCCCACAATTCTTGATAGACCAAATCAGGTTGTTTGCTTCTTAAAATCCTTGCATCCTGTAAATCACTTTTAATTTCCCGATAACACATTTCTATTTCCCAACGCTGGATATAAAGCATTGCAAGGTCTTTGAATGGATAAACTTTAGAATCTGTTAATGATGTAATGTAACGTCTTATTTTTCCTGCATATTCAACTTCAATTAAACGTGCTTCCCAATAGTCACCCAATGACGGATTTATCTTTTTTGCTCTTGCTGAAACAGGCATTTTGATCTGAAAGTCATGGGCCGCATTATGATGAATCACTTCATAACGCAGGTTGTCCTTTGCTCGCATCAACCAATGACTCTCTTCTGCCTGAGATTGCCAGCTCACTAAAAAATCAGCAGAGAAGTAAGCACGATCAAATAGGGTAATACTGCGAACTGGTGCTTTTAATTGACTGGCTAAGGTTAATTCACCTTGATCCATACTACCCATTTGGGCATCAATCATTTCATGGGTATTGGTATTCACCAGGCAAGTCGCTCTAACTTGTGGGTAAGGTGCAGCTGCTGTTTTGCCTTTGGATGAACCAAAGTGCTTAAAGTTTTCTTCTGTATGAGGCATAGACCAAACCACACCATCTACAGCACAAACGCATAGACCGTGAAAGTTGCTATATTGTTGTTGTGAGTCTTTAAACCATGCCTGACTTAATGTCGAAAATAAAGCACTCATGGGTTCTAAGCCTAAGCGTTGTCTTGCTTGTACGGATGCACTCGGTACACAGTATTCTGCCGTACCGAAAACAAGTTGCAATTGTTGAACCACATACCAAATCGGTTGATTTCGAAATAGAGCAAGTCCGATTACCAGCCAAACAACATGTTCAGCAGGCAGTTTTCTTTTTCGAATTGATGCTTTACCTGTTTGGTCTAAGCAATCTTCAATCCAGTTTAAATCAATCAATTCACTGAATTGTGAAAGTGAAGGTAGGGTTTGTTTTAATGTTAAATCTAGATTCTGAGATAAATTCATAAAAAAAGAGCGTATTTACATACGCTCTTTTTACAGCATTTTAACTTTTTTTGCTTAACTGACTGGCATTACCCCAAATATGGGAGCTAATTTAGCAGCAATTCATTACTTTTCAAATGAGTTATGAAATAGTAATTGATTCAAGTTTAGTAATCTTAGTTTCAAATATAGAAAGCAGAGGCATACAGTTGCCTGAACAACTCAGCCACACTTTGATGCACACTCGAACCCCAATGGTGCAAAATGGCCTATTTTTCAGGCATAATAAAAAAATAAATCATTCTTGTTCTAGCTTTCAATATGTATGTAATTGATTTGCCACGCATTCTGCTTAAATCTATTCTATTTTTATATTGTGGCACGCTTAATGCTTTTATTTACATACAACATAAATAGAGGAGAGCAATACACTTGATCACTCATAATCACAAACATCGGTTAACCATTCATGTATAAAAAGAATAGCAAGGACATGAGCAATCAAAATGGAATAAACCGGTGAAATACAAAACTTACTTTTGCTTTAGAACAAGCCCCATTTCAATGTTATGGGGCTTTTTTTCGCCCTTTTAAGCAAGTTTATTTACCTCATCCAAATAACTAAAAATTGGCACGCTTTCTGCATTTTCCTAAGTAATACGAAATTCTGGTTTTGTAATATCCCTAGGAGATGCACATGAACAATCCGACATCAAATAAAAAAATGCATCCATGGCTTCACTTTCTGGTTGAGCTGCTCAGCGTACGTGCAGGCTTTCACATTAAACAGTCTTCCCAATATCAACCCAAGGATCAACATCGTGCCTAAACAAAAATTGGCACGGATCAGTATTACCGTGCCAGAAACAACGCTACATGCGATGGATCAAAAAATTGTCGAGCAGCACTATGAAAGCCGCTCGCAGGCCATTGTCGATATGATTAATCGTCACCTGATTGATGATCTGGTGATTCGCGATGAAGTCATGGTTGGCACGCTTACCTTGCTCTATGACGTCAGCTTGAAACCGCTGCGCAGTCAGCTGGTCGATCTGCAGCAGCAGTATCTGGCACAAGTGATCAATTCGCTTCATATCCAGCTGGATGATGAAAAAATTCTGCAAGTCATGCTGATGCAGGGCGCGAGCAGTGATCTGAAAGAAATTAGCGAACAATTTATTGCACTGAAAGGCGTGATTAAAGGGCATCTCGAACTGATGGATGCCGTCATGCCACCCATTCCACAAAATACCGAACACACTTAAGGAGAACAGCTGTGCACAACTTATGGACTGTACAGGACTGGCAACACGCCTACCAGAATAACAATATCCAGCTTAGTGACCTGATTGAGTATGTTGCCGGGTTGAATAATGACGATCATGCCTGGATTTCAATTGCGACAGCAGCACAATTACAGGCACAAATTGATGCATTGACTGGTGCAGATAGCGCAAGCTTGCCACTTTATGGGGTGCCATTTGCGGTCAAGGACAATATTGATGTTGCGGGGTTCTATACCACAGCGGCTTGTAAAGAAGCAGCTTATCTGGCGACTGCCGATGCAACAGCAGTAGCCAAATTAAAAGCTGCCGGCGCGATTGTCGTGGGTAAAACCAATCTGGACCAGTTTGCAACGGGTCTGGTCGGTGTGCGTTCTCCATACGGTGCGGTTAAGAACAGCTTTAATCCTGAATACATCAGTGGCGGTTCAAGTTCCGGTTCAAGTGTTGCTGTAGCCAATGGACAAGTGCCATTCAGTCTGGGTACAGATACTGCAGGTTCAGGACGTGTACCAGCAGGGCACAATAATATTGTCGGACTCAAACCGACCAAAGGCTGGTTCTCGACTACTGGTCTGATTCCAGCTTGCCGTAGTATCGATGTGATTTCGGTATTTGCTTTGACGGTGGATGATGCCTGGCAGGTGGCTCAAATCATGCAAGGTTTTGATGCTAGCGATGATTATTCCCGAGCACATCCTCAGAATGTTCCGAGCCAATTTTCCAAAAGAAAAATCGCCATTCCAGATACGCTGGAATTTTATGGTGATGCCGAAACCGAAAAAGCATTTCAATTGGCAATCTCACGTGTACAAAGCTTGGGCTATACGGTAGAACCGATTGATTTTGAGCCATTTCAGCAACTGGCATCAGCCCTGTATAACCGCTCTTGGGTTGCAGAACGCACCAGTGCCGTTGAAAAAATGGTGAAACGTGAGCAAACCCATGCCGTGATTGGTCAAATCATTGCACAGGCAGACCAGTTCAGTGCGGTCGATGTCATGCAGGATGAATATGAGCGCGCCCGACTTAGCCGCATCATTCAAAATACCTTGGCGGATTATGATGCCTTAATGGTGCCTACCGCACCGACCATTTATCGCATTGCAGAGGTAGAAGCGGATCCTCTGGTCAAAAACAGCCACATGGGCGCTTATACCAATTTTGTCAATTTTGCTGATCTGTCAGCTTTGGCATTGCCGAATAGCATCCGTGCCGATGGTTTGCCAACCGGTGTGACCTTTATTGCACCCGCCTGGATGGATGAGGCACTGGCCAAATTTGGGCAAAAATGGCAGCAGGTAAGCCAGTTAAAGCTGGGAACCTCTGCACATAGCTATGCAAAAACCACGGAAATTTCATCAAGTCATAGCATCAAACTGGCTGTGGTGGGGGCGCATCTAACTGGTATGCCACTGAACTTTCAGCTGACCACACGCGGTGGCACCCTGATCAAGCAGACCCGGACTGCTTCGCATTACAAACTGTATGCATTAAAAAATACCACACCGCCAAAACCCGGCCTGCAATACAGCGCGAAAGGTTTTTCAATTGAAGTAGAGGTCTGGGACATTCCGCGTGCACTGTTCGGGGACATTGTTGCAGAAGTGCCGGCACCTTTGGGGATCGGCAATGTCCAGCTGATAGGTGGTACTTGGGTCAAAGGCTTTATCTGTGAAGGCTATGCACTTGAAGATGCAACAGATATCAGTCATTTCGGTGGCTGGCGCGAATTTATGAAATCTAAACAACTTTCAAATACAAAATTTAAATGTGAATGCATAGGGGAAGTCGCAAAATGATCAAAAAAGCACTGATGTCCGTTTCCGTACTGTCTGCAATCCTTTTAAGTGGTTGTGATAATACTGCTAAAGTACCTGAGCCAAATGCCAAGGCAGTAGGGAGTGTGAATACCCAGCCCATCCGTATTGGTTATAGTGACTGGCCGGGATTTGTGGCCTGGCAGGTGGCGATTGAAAAAGGCTGGCTGGAAGATGCCGGAGTTAATGCCGATTTTAAATGGTTTGACTATTCTGCTTCACTCTCTGCATTCGCAGCGAATCAGCTGGACGCCGTACTGGTCACTAATGGTGATAATCTGGTCACTGGCTCTGGCGGTACCAAGGGTGTAATGATCATGGCGACTGATTATTCAGCTGGAAATGACGTAATTATTGCCAAGAATGGCATTAATTCGATTCAGGATCTGCGTGGTAAAACGGTTGCAACTGAAAAAGGCCTGGTCGATCACTTGTTACTGTCCACTGCACTGGATGATGCCAAGGTTAAACTGAATGAAGTTAAATTGGTCAATACCATGACCAATGAATTGCCACAGGTATTTGCAACTCCTGATATTGATGCGATTGCAGTATGGCAGCCGGTGGCGAATCAAGCGCTATCTGCGGTGGCCGGTTCCAAGATTATTTTCACCTCTAAAGACAAGCCAGGATTAATCTACGATACCTTGACGGTGAATCCCGCCCATCTGGAAGCCAATAAAGAGCAATGGAAAAAGGTGATTCAGATTTGGGATAAAACCGTCAAATATATCAATGACCCGGCGACTCGTGAAGATGCTGCACAGATCATGTCCAAACGTGTCGGTGTCGATGCGAAGACCTATATGCAGTTCATTGATGGCACGCATTTACTGGATCTGGCCGCCAACAAGAAAGTCTTTACCAAAGGTGATGGCTTCGATTCGATCTATGGTTCCAGTTACCATGTGAATAAGTTCAATGTAGCCAACGGCATTTATACAACAGAAATGAATGTGGATGGCGTGATTGTTCCAACTCTGGTACAAGAACTCAAATAGTGCACCTATACTCATTCTAGAATGTAATCTAGACCAATAAAAAATCCCCAGATTGGGGATTTTTTATATTCAGCTCATTATTAAAAGGTAAAGCTCCGTACTTTTGGAAAAGACATTGATAAAAATAATGCCAATGATCATAAACGCCAGACCGATCAGCGCGGGAAGATCCAGTTGCTGTTTAAATACCAGCAGGCCAACCGTTGAAATCAGGATAATACCGGCCCCTGACCAGATTGCATAGGCAATGCCCATCGGGATGGTTTTCATGGTTAATGACAGGAAAAATAGGGCAACGGCATAACCGGCAATGGTGGCAAGCGAAGGCCAGAGCACGCTAAAACCATTGGAGGCTTTAAGTGCAGAAGTCGCGATGACTTCTGCAATGATGGCAATCGAAAGATATAAAAAAGACATATTTCTCCCTATAACATCCGTTCTGCATGCTGCATCAGGTGATCCTGTTCTAACTTCAGCCAGCTTTCAGCTTCAGTAGGCGTTGGTGTTTTGTACTGAAATGCATAATCTGGTTGGTACATATCCAGCTCAAATATCAGGTCTATGTCCCGACCATCTAAAATTACATGCTGAACCAGACTGCTTTCATTGAGAACTTCAAAATTTTCCAGATTAAAGGTTTTGCCTGTCTCACTGCTGCGGGTGCTGTAAGTTTTAGCTTGACCATCAGTCCCGATAGAAACCTCAAAACTTTCCACCAAGGCAAACACGGTCGGATCGACAGCTTTCAAATCCATTTGAGCTACTGCACTTTGCACTTTCGGCAAACGCGTTAGGGCATAAGCAATATGATCAGCACAAATAATCAGACCACCATCCATTTCCAGTGTCTGACCAGATTGAACATCAATCGCAGATTGCAGTCGCAGCCCTAAAAATAAACCGTGTTGTACCTGCTGGCGCCAGTCTTCGACATAGACATTACTTGGAGAAAATTCCAGAATGCAGTTGCCAATCGCATGCAACTTGGCTGGTTCCGGCCACTGCACATGATTCTGGTAATTGGCGTAGTCTTTCACTTCCCAGGACAAGAGCTGGCTGGCGTTATCCCAAAGCGTATTGCCAATCCAGCCTTGGCGTTCCTGAACAGCAGTTCCCGTCTGGCTTTTTAGACGAAGATCAATGGTAAAACTGCGCGACTGAAACCAGTACACAATAGTATTTTCATCGGTCAGGCCATTATAAAAACTGATGCTTTTACGCCGAAATGCCCCATATAAAAAGCCTGGAATAATCTCTGGCTGAAAAGTCACAGGCTTTAAAGTTTTAATTACTTCAAACAGATTCATGATGCTGTCTCCGCCTGTTCTTCAAGTCCAAAAGAGGAAAGTGGTACAGCATTTTTTAAGACCAGCTCACCGCTAGCGACGCGCTGTTTTAAATATTGAAAGGTCTGGGCGGTCTGATTAAACAGATGTTCCCCTCCGATCAGGGCAGAATATTTGGAATTTTCAGTGTGAATAACCGGTTCAATCACGGTGTCATAATTGCAGGCGCAAAACAGTGGGAATGAATAACGTTCTTCAGAGACCTTTTTCACGCGGTGCTTGGTGGCGAGATATTTACCATTTGACAGAATTTCCATCATGTCCCCGATATTCATCACCAGTGTATTTTCAATCAGGGGAATGTCGATCCATTCACCGGCTTTATTCAAAACCTGTAAGCCGGGTGCGGTTGGTAACAGCAGGGTAAAGCATTCGTAATCGGTATGTGCGCCAATGCCTTCGGCGTCTTTCACTTCCGGATTATAAGGATAATGAATCAAGCGTAGCTGACTTGGTGCATCAGTAATTTTGCTTTCAAAAAAGTCCTCACGAACGCCCAACGCCAGTGCAAAGGCAGAAAAAATCTGCCGGCTGATCTCACGAAGATGGCTGTAGTATTGGCTGACAATAGACTTGAAATCCGGATGGTCTGGCCATAAGGTAGGGCCAAGCAAAGGACAGTTTTTTTGTGTACCCTGATAATCATAATTGACATCATAGGCTTCTTTTAAGTCATAACTGTTGCCGGCAAACTGTTCTTCGCCAATTGGCACATAGCCGCTATGGTTTTTTGATTTGCCAATATAGTGCTGCATCTTGCTGTCCAGATCCTGAGAAAAATATGACTGAGCCATTTCAATCAGGGCTTTGGCGTAATCAAAATTGAACTGGTCACCCTTGAGATAAAGAAATCCGACTTCTTTACAGGCATGATCCAGAGCATGAGCAACTTCAATACGATCGGCTAAATCCGGACTTTGTAATTTTGAAATATCAACCAGTGGGAGTACATATTGCGCTTGCATGATAATCACCTCTAATGTTGGTCGTCCAACACAGCGATTAAAACCTTCGGGTCGTCCCAAAGGCATTTTGGATAAGATTATTTATTGCTGCTGACCTTGGTCATACGCGGAATGACCGGCAGTTCTGCCAGTGCCGGATCCAGTTCATCTTCTTCAGCATGCACCAGATAATCGACACGTTGTCTTAACTGTTTAAATTCAGGACTAAGCATGACGTCTGGATGGCGTGGACGAGGTAGATCAACTTCGATAATTTCCTTGATTTCACCCGGATTGGCTTTCAGTGCAACAATACGGTCTGCCAGTAAAATGGCTTCATCCATATCGTGGGTCACAAAAATGATGGTGATATCAATGTTTTGCCACAGGTCCATCAGATGACGCTGCATTTTTTGGCGCGTATGCGGGTCTAGTGCACCAAAAGGTTCATCCATCAACAGGATTTTCGGTTCATTGACCAAGGCGCGGGCAATCGCCACACGTTGCTTCATCCCGCCTGAGAGTTGATGCGGATACTGATCCTGATATTTTTCCAGGCCAATGATGTTGATCCATTCACGTGCCTGCGCTTCAGCAGAAGCATTACTTTGACCTTTCGTTTTCGGGCCAAACATGATGTTTTCTTTTACGGTCTTCCATGGAAACAGGGTATAGCCCTGAAACACCATGCCACGTTCCGGGCTCGGGCCGGTAATCGGCTGGCCATCCACCAGAATCTCACCACTGCTATAAGGATCCAGACCGGCGACTACACGGCTAAAGGTTGACTTGCCGCAACCAGAAGGCCCAATCACACAGATAAACTCACGCTTATGAATTTTCAAATTGAGTGCATTTAAAACCGTACGTTCAGTTTTGCCATGACTGAATTTTTGTGTCAGTTGCTTCGCTTCCAGAATCACCGGACGGCTATAAATCTTGTCGAAGTATTCACGGGTATTAAATTCAGTGTTTTGCATCAGTTAGCTCCCGGTTTCCATTTAAATAAGCGTTGTCCCAGTTTCATTAAAATCACATCACACAGCAGACCAATCACACCGATAATCAGGATCGCGGCAAAGACATTATCAAAGTTTTGATAGCGGGCTTGCTGGGTAATGAACCAGGTAATCCCGGAGGTACTGCCGATCAGTTCTGCTACGATCAGGTAAGTCCATGCCCAGCCGAGCAACACACGCAGATTACGGTAAATTTCAGGCAGGGCGGCAGGAATCACCACATGTAACAGACTTTTGAGTTTATTGGTGCCCAGAGTAAAACCGGCTTCGATCAGGCTGCGATCCACCAGACGTGTGGTATTGGCAATAATCAGGATTTGCTGGAACAAGGTTCCAATCACAATAATGGCAATTTTTGGTGCATCATTAATTCCGAGAATTGCCACTGCCAGTGCACCAAAGGCCGGAGCAGGCAGATAACGAAAAAATTCGACAAAGGGCTCGGTCAGCTGGGAAATTTTATTGGAAAACCCGCATAAAATACCGAGTGGAATACCAACCAAGGAAGAAATAAAGAACGCGGTAAAGACCAGCTTGATACTGTGCCACAGGCTTTCATGAAACCAGGGCGCATTGGCCTGAGCCGGCTCCGTGGTAAAAGCTGTGATCAGTGCAATCGCAACTTCATGCGGTGCAGGCAGATAAATCGGGTTGACCAGAATACCTTGCGGTGGGGTAAGACCCTGATCTACCGCAGACTGCGCAGCAGAAAAAAACTGGTCTTTATCAATACGACTCTCTACCTGTAAATAGGCAACACTACCTGAATCAGTAATCTGGACTTGTGGATGCCAGATAAATGGCAAGTAGCTGACTGCACACCAAATTAGAATTGGTATTAAAAAAGACCCCAAGCCAAACAGTAGTTTATTTCTTTGACTGAGTTCACGTGCAACGTAACTCATAGTGTTGCCCCTCAATATTACAAATTTTATAAAACGTAATACTGACTAAGCAAAATGGATGCCATGATGAGGGGAAACAGCCAAAATGTTAAAATAATCTTATATTTAAAAAGAAAATTTAAAATGAAAGGTAAGGATGGCAACTTACTTAAGTTAACATTCTGATTACATGTAGAAACATAAAACATGGAATTTTAGTCTTTATTGGTTATTTTTTGATCCAAACTATTTCATATCTTTACATCGGTTTAATTCGACCCAGCTTTTCTTTAAGGTATTGCTCACTTCTTAACTCATTGAATTATAAAAAGGGGAGCAATGTTAGAGTTTAAAAATCAAATCGTACATGGCGCAATTTTCGATATGGATGGAACCATGTTCGATACGGAACGCTTGCGCTTTCAAACCTTGCAGCAAGCTTCACGTGAGCTGATTGGTGTCGAATTTTCTGAAAGTTATTTAATGCAGTGTTTGGGCCTCAGTGCCCGTAGTGCAGAGCAGCTAGCCAAAGAGCGTTATGGACAGGATGTGCCCTATGCTGAGATTCGCCAGCGTGCCGATGTGCTGGAACTGGAACATGTACGTCATCACGGTGTTCCCATTAAAAAGGGTTTATTGCAGGTATTGGAACGCTTACGCAAGGCAGGCCTGAAAATGGCGGTGGCGACTTCAAGTCGCCGTGCAATCGCAGAAGAATATCTGATCAATGCCAATGTCTATAAGTTTTTTGATGTGCTGGTGTGTGGCGATGAGATTAAACAGGGGAAACCTCATCCGGAAATTTTTATCAGTGCAGCCGAAAAAATCAATTTAAGCCCGGCCCAGTGCCTGATGTTTGAAGATTCTGAAAACGGTTTGCGTTCTGCCTATGATGCAGGTGGTATGACGGTACTTTTCAAGGATATCAAAATACCGAACGAGTCCATGCTGGCACAAGCCCAGTATTATTATGAAACGGTCGAAGATTTTTTAATGGAACTGAACCAGTTTGTTCCGGTTCTGGACATGCCGGAACTGAATACTGCTTTTCCGCAAACACTCAATCAGCTGACTGTCGGGATTCACGGTTTTGGTGCAATTGGGGGCGGTTATCTGGCTCAGGTATTATCACACTGGGATGGATACACTCGTCCGCGCAAAATTATTGCTTCGACACGTAATCCGCTGTATCAATCTAGCGTCAATGCTTTTGGCACTTACTGTATTCGCTATGGCCAGAATTCTTTTGACCAGCGTATTGAAAATATGAGCGTGATTGATGCGCATGATCTGGAACAAATGCAGAACATGTATATTGAATCCAGTCTTGTAGCAGTCTGCGTACCTGAGGAAGCGCTGGTTTCTGAAGCAGAGGTCATTGCACAGGGCTTATACGCACGTTATCTGGCTTATGAGCAGCAGGATCAGCCACTGACAGTTTTAATTATCCTGAATAAAATCGGCGCTAAACAACGGGTAATGCAGCAGATTCTGAATAGTCTGCGAATGATTACTGATGGACAGACAGCCCAGAAAATTATGGATCAACATTATTTCTGTGACACCGTGGTCAACCGTATGGTGTCCAAGCTGTCGGACCAGAAACTGTACCGTCAGCTGCGTATCAAATACAACATGTTCAAGCAATATCAACTGGATGAGGATCTGTCCGTAGTTGATCTGGATGATGCTACGGCACTGAATGCAGAACAGGAACATCAGGCTGGGCTATATATTGAAGACCTGCGCCGTAATTTCCAGCCGAGTCATATTCTGCAGTCTATGGATCTGATTCTGTTTAATGCTGAAACAGATATGCCGATTTATGTAGAAAATAACAGTCCGTTACTGGCGAAAATGCGGCAGATGATTCTGGTGGATGATATTGCCAATATCCAGCTGATTAAAAACCGCTTATGGAATGGCGTGCATGCGATGATGGCGTGGTATGCCAGTCTGCGTGGACATCAGACTATTGGTGTTGCCATGTCTGATCATACAGTCAGAAAATTTATGCACCAAGCCTTAGCTCAGGTGAAGCATGGTCTCTGCTACCAGATTCCAAAACATGCCTCAGACCTGGAACGTCTGGCTCAAAGCTTTAGTGAATCCTGTGCCAATGCTTATCAGGATCCATGCGCGCGTGTAGGTCGTGAACCCCTAAGAAAACTTGAGTATAATGAGCGTGTTATGGGGTCATTGGCCACCTTGCTTAAATATAGCTTAGCTTATGATGTTATATTAAAAGGAGCGGTGCTCGGTTATGTCTATGCTCTCGAGCAGGGTGAATGCGGGCAGCAGGAACTTTTGATGCATTTGCAGATTCAGTTGAGACATATGGCATTGGAGCCACAGCTCTATGAGGCGCTATATGATGAAATGTCACAATTCATCAATCAGATTATTGCTGGAAAATTGTCCTTGCAGAAATTCATGCAACTGGATTTACAGCGGGCATTAAGCTAAATAAAACATTAAATAAAAAAGACCCGGAATTTCCCCGGGTCTTTTTTATGGGAATATACAAAGTATTAAACAGTGCTAGATTCTTGTTGATAAATACAGGATTGTGCAATCTGTAGCTGATCATCCACTGACAGATCAAGATTTTCCCATTTCTGCATCTGCTGCAGGAGCCAGATAAAATCATCGACTTTCGGTTGGGCGATTTCCCCAACAAAATTCCGGATAATATTCTTGATCTTGTAAAAGTCATAGACATGCCGCTGGGCGGAACATTCAAACTGAATAATCTGATAATCCACCAGCATGTTCCACACGTCTGATAAATCATTGCGCTGCTTTAAATCATTCTGCGCTTTTTGTACTGCCTTGACCACTGCCTCTACGGTAAATGGATGCTGTTCTGCCCATTCCTGGGTCATGGCCAAGACTTTATCGGCAACTTTTGGAATCACATTCTGGCTGGCGGCGACGATAAAGCTATAGCCTTCAAGTTTGGCCTGAATATTCCAGGGTTCTCCCACGCAAAAACCATCAAATACCTGTTCTGCGATTCCTTTTACCATGGAAGGCGGTGGAGACGTCATCAGCTGGATATTCTTGGCCAGTTGTGGATCAGTCAGCGCCAGCCATTCTTTTAAACAGTAATGGTGAATCGAATATTTATACACATAGGCCAGATTGATGGGATGATTCTGTTGTAAAGCCTGTACAAGTTTTTTTGAGGTACTTTCTTCATCATCCCCTGGCTGGATGCCGAGTTCATAACACAGATCTTGCCGTAGGCTAATAAAAGCCTGATTCACGCTCAGTACTAGAGGGGTTTGCAAAGCCACCTGTAACTGGTCTGTGCCCAAGGCAGCAGCGGGCAACATGGCGGACAGACAATGTGCAGCATCCAGAAAGCCATAGGCCAGACGGTCACGCAGACTTGACCAGGAGGCTTCACGGATTAAATTGATGGTTAATCCTTGCTCGGCAAAATAACCCTGTTTTTCGGCCCAGAGAATGGCAACACAATCAAGTAAAGGAATATAGCCAATATTGAGTTCAGTTTTTTCTAATGTGGACATATGCTTTTCCTTATTGGCCCAGTAACAGCTTCTGTGCATCCAGTAAGCGTCTGGCCATTTCACCAATGGTAATCCGGTGACTCATGGCATTTTTACGCAATAAAGCAAAAGCTTGTTCTTCCGTTAAGGCATGTAGCTGGATGAGCAGGGCTTTGGCTTTATCGATATCTTTACGGTCAATCAGCTTGTCCTGGGTTTCTTTTAAATCATTCAGCAGCTTTTTATGCTTGCGAAACTGTTCAATTGAAATTTCCAGAATGCTTTCTAATTTGGTGGGATCAATACCATCGACAATATAGGCCGTGATTCCGGCATCAATCGCACTTTTGATGGTGTCTTTGTTGGAGTTCTGGGTAAACAGCACGGTCGGAAGTTCATATTGGCTGACACAGCTTTCAATAATATCCCGATGCGGATGATCCATATTCAGCAGGATCACATCTGCATGAATACCCTTAACATGTACCATATTCAGGTCATTCAGGATTAAACAGGCCACCACCTGAAAATCATGTGAAAGTAAGGATTCTTGGATGAATTGGGCGCGCTCCAGATCATCATCAATAAGAGCAATTCGTAATTTGGACATGGAATATTTTCAAGTAAGGCCTAAGGAATATTCAAGCAGGAATAAAGCAAAAAACATGCCATTAAATTGGTGCATAAAATTCTATTTTTCTGTTCAATTTAGTGCACAGCTTTAGGGATTCCAGCTGATAGCTCATCAAAATGAAGCATTTAGGTACATCATCTGCCTGAAATAAGGCGTTTTCTTATTGGAAAAGTTGGCACGATTTCTGCATTTATTAAATCGTCAAAGATGACTTTCAATACTAACAACGGCCAACGATGTCCGTTCTGATCGTAATTGCACTTTCAAGGAGTGTGATTGGTATTTCGTTCAGCACAGGATAAATGACATGGTCAGTTGTTCAGCAATACAAAACGCACAAGCGTTTCAACCCTTCCTCCAGCATTACAAAGCGCTGGGTTGCGGTATTTACAACATATTCAATCAGCAGACATATCAATGCCTAGACGTGATATGCGGCTTTTTATCATCTTTAAAAAAACAATAGTTGGAGTGCAGATATGAAAATTCTCATGATTGGGCATGGCATGGTGGGGCATAAATTCATCGAATCTGTACTGGAACAGGCCGGTGATGACATTGAGCTGACCATTTTGGCAGAAGAGCCACATTTAGCTTATGACCGGGTACATTTGACCGAATATTTCAGCGGCAAGTCGGTCAAGGATCTGAGTCTGTGTCGTAGTGATTTTGCCGATGCTTATGGCATTGATTTGCGACTTAATACTAAAGCGGTTGAAATTGATCAGCTCCATAAAACCGTCACCACCAGCCAGGGTGATGTGCTGAGTTTTGACAAGTTGATTCTCGCTACCGGTTCTTATGCCTTTGTGCCACCAATCCCGGGCAATGACCGTCAGAATTGCTTTGTTTATCGTACCATTGAAGATCTGGATGCCATTCGTGCAGCCAGTCTGAATGCCAAAACTGGCGTAGTGATTGGCGGCGGCTTGCTAGGGCTGGAAGCAGCGAAAGCCCTGCGAGATCTGAATCTGGAAACTCATGTCGTAGAATTTGCTCCGCGTCTGATGGCGGTGCAGATTGATGATCTGGGCGGCCGGGTACTGCGCTCTAAAATTGAAGACCTTGGTGTCAAGGTACATACTCAAAAGGCCACGTCAAGTATTGAAGATGGTGACAGCACTCAGCATGTAATGAAGTTCGGAGATGGTTCGGTGCTTGAAACCGATATCATCCTGTTCTCGGCCGGCATTCGTCCGCGTGATGAACTGGCGCGCCAAAGTGGTTTACTGATTGGTGAGCGTGGCGGCATCATCATTAATGATTATTGCCAGACCTCACATCCGGACATTTATGCCATTGGTGAATGTGCACTTTGGGACAATAAAATTTATGGTCTGGTTGCACCAGGCTATGACATGGCGCGGATCGCGGCAAAACATGTCCTAGGCCAAGAAAGTCATGCATTCGCTGGTGCAGACATGAGCACCAAACTCAAACTGATGGGGGTGGATGTCGCCTCTATTGGTGATGCACATGCTATGTCCCCAGGGGCCTTGAGCTATTTCTATGCTGATGAAGCGGCGCAGGTTTATAAAAAAATCGTGGTGTCAGCAGACAAGACCAAGCTGCTGGGCGCGGTGCTGGTGGGCTGTGCCAAAGAATATAGTGATCTCCTGCAAATGATGCTAAATGGTCTGGCTGTACCGGAGCAACCGGAAAGCCTGATCATGCCGGGCTTTGATCAGTCAACCTCCAAATCAGGTGGCAGTGGCATCGATTTATTGCCTGACAGTGCGACCATCTGTTCCTGTAATAACGTTTCCAAAGCTGATATCTGTTCAGCCATTGATGGCGGTGCGACTTCATTGGGTGCATTGAAAAAATGCACGCAGGCTGCAACAGCGTGCGGTGGCTGTGCGCCACTGGTAACGCAGGTTCTCAAATCTGAATTACAGCGTCAGGGTGTCACGGTGAACAATCACCTGTGTGAACACTTTGCCTATTCACGTCAGGAACTGTATCACCTGGTTCGTGTGCATGAGATCAAGACATTCTCTGACCTGATTCAGCAACATGGGCACGGCATGGGCTGTGATATCTGTAAACCGACTGTAGCCAATATTCTGGCATCCTGCTGGAATGATTTTGTTCTGAAACCAAGTCATGCCGGTTTGCAGGATAGTAACGACTACTACCTCGGCAATATCCAGAAAGATGGTTCCTATTCGATTGTGCCACGTGTGGCAGGCGGCGAGATTACCCCGGATGGTCTGATTACCATCGGTCAGATCGCCAAAGATTATGGTCTATATACCAAAATCACGGGCGGACAACGAATTGACATGTTTGGTGCGCAGGTACATCAACTGCCTGAAATCTGGGAAAAACTGATCAATGCCGGTTTCGAGTCCGGACATGCTTACGGCAAATCCTTACGTACGGTGAAATCTTGTGTGGGTAGTACCTGGTGCCGTTTTGGAGTCGATGATTCTGTCGGCTTGGCGATTTTCCTGGAAAATCGTTATAAAGGCCTGCGTTCACCCCATAAAACCAAAATGGCAGTATCCGGCTGTACCCGTGAATGTGCAGAAGCACAGAGCAAGGATGTCGGTGTCATTGCCACGGAAAAAGGCTGGAATCTATATGTATGCGGAAATGGCGGCATGAAACCGCGCCATGCTGAACTGCTCGCCTCGGATCTGGATACTCCCACACTCATCAAATATATCGACCGCTTCTTTATGTTCTATATCCAGACAGCAGACCGTCTGCAGCGCACCAGTGTGTGGCGTGACAATATGGAAGGTGGGCTGGACTATCTGAAAGATGTCATTGTGCATGATTCGCTCGGCATTGCCGCTGAACTGGAAAGCCGTATGCAGCATGTGATTGGCACTTATCAGGATGAATGGCGCACTGCGATTGAAGATCCTGAAGTGCGCAAACGCTTTAAGACTTTTATTAATGCCAAAGTAGCCGAGCAGAATGACCCGCATATTCAGTTTGCGCCTGTACGTGGCCAGATTCGTCCAAAGACAGAAGCTGAACGTGATTTAAACCGTATTCCAGTGGTTGAAGCCTAAATACCACAGTCAGGGAGAATGAAAATGACAATTTTAAAAGACATGAACGAACTGAACTGGTACGAAGTCTGCAATCTGGATGAGATCACTCCGAATACCGGTGTGGCAGCCCTGATTGAAGATCAGCAGATTGCAATTTTTCGCGTGGGTCAGGAACAGCGGGTTTATGCACTCAGCAATCAGGATCCGTTTAGTCTGGCCAATGTCATGGCACGTGGCATTCTGGGTGATCTGCAAGGTGAGCGTGTAGTCGCATCCCCAATTTACAAGCAGCATTTCAGTCTGGTGACCGGTCGTTGTCTGGAAGAACAAGAGCAGAAATTACTGGTATTTCCAACCCGAATTGAAAATGGCAAAGTTCTGGTGAGTCCGACTCCACAAAAAACTTATATTTCCAGTAATGGTCAAAACACAGAGCGCTTAAAACTGGTACTGATCGGGAATGGACTGGCGGGTATGCGTTGTCTGGAAGACTTGCTGGATATGGCGCCAGATCGTTATGACATTACCGTGATTGGGGAAGAGCCATGGGGCAATTACAACCGGATCATGTTGTCACCGGTATTGTCTGGTGAGAAAAGCTTTGCCGAAATTATGCTGCATTCAGCCGACTGGTATGCTGAAAAAGGCATTCGATTCATTGCTGGGGATGCAGCCATCGCTATCGACCGTTCGCGTAAACAGGTCCACACCCAAAAAGGCGAAGTCGTTGCTTATGATCGTCTGATTCTCGCCACTGGTTCCAAACCCTTCATGCCACCTATTCCGGGTGCTGAACTTGAAGGCGTGATTAGCTTCCGGGATATTCAGGATGTTAACCGCATGCTGGATTACTGCAAAACCAGGCAAAACGCCGTCGTGATTGGAGGTGGGTTGCTGGGTCTAGAAGCAGCTTATGGACTGAAGCAGCAGGGGATGAATGTGACTGTGCTGCACCTGATGGATCGTATTATGGATCGTCAGCTGGATATGAAAGCCAGTCAAATGCTGAAAAAATCAATTGAAGATAAAGGTATCCGGATCATCACCGAAGCCAACACCGAAGAGCTGCTCGGTATGGATGGTCACGTGACTCAACTGCGGCTAAAAGACGGGACAATGCTGGATGCCGATTTGGTGGTCTTTGCTGTCGGGATTCGACCCAATAAAACCCTGGCTGAACAGGCTGGCTTACGCTGCAATCGCGGAGTACTGGTGAATGACACTATGCAGACCTATGACCCGAGTATTTATGCGGTAGGTGAATGTATTGAGCATCGTGGCCAAACCTTTGGACTGGTTGAGCCATTATGGGGACAGGCCTTTATCTGTGCGACGCATCTGGCTGAACATGGCCGACTGACCTTTAAGGCACCGACTGTTCCGACCCAACTCAAGGTTAGCGGATGTGATGTCTTTTCGGCCGGAAATTTTGAACCTCAGGATGATTTTGAAGATATCGTGCTGAATGATGAGAAGCGTCAGATTTATAAACGGATCATCATTCAACAGGACAAGGTCATTGGTGCTGTGCTATTTGGCGATACCGAAGATGGGGCTTGGTATGCAGAACTGATTGCAGACCAGACACCAATTAGTAATATCCGCAGCAAACTGCTTTTTGGTCGGGATTTTGCATTAAAAAAGGCAGGGTAATCGGATAAACCTCCTCCAAACCCTCTTTGAAAAAGAGGGGAACCTCCCTCCTTTGCTAAAGGAGGGTTGGGGAGGATTAAAACTTTTGAGATATAGAAAATATTTAAATCAAACCTGTAAAAACTAGATATCAGAGATTTGGTGAAACACGTGAATTTGGATGATTAAGGAGCACAGCAGCAATGAATAGTATTCCGGTTATGGAACTACATAGCTCTACTGAATCCCAAATAAAAACCACTCAGACGACCTGTCCTTATTGTGGAGTAGGCTGTGGTGTCATCGCGCATGTAAGCCAAACCCCTATGGGTGAAAAGGTTCAGGTTGAAGGCGATGTTCAGCATCCTGCGAACTTGGGCAAGTTGTGTATTAAAGGCAGTCATCTTGCCGATACACTTGGCTTAAAAACCCGGCTTCTGCATCCGATGACAGGGCGAAAAGAGCAGCGGCAAATAAGCACTTGGGATCATGCTATTTCAAGTATTGCCAATAAATTTCAGCAATATATTGATCAGTATGGACGTGACAGCATCGCCTTTTACGTCTCCGGCCAGCTTTTGACTGAAGACTATTATGTGGTGAACAAGTTTGTAAAGGGCTATCTCGGTACTGCCAATATTGATACCAATTCAAGACTGTGCATGTCATCTGCTGTGGCAGCGCATAAACGGGCTTTTGGCGAAGATCTGGTACCGGCCAGCTATACAGATTTTGAGCAGACAGAAATGGTGGTTCTGGTCGGATCCAATACCGCCTGGTGCCATCCGGTGCTTTATCAGCGCATTATGAAAGCCAAAGAAGAGCGGGATTTATTTGTGGTAGTGATTGATCCACGCTTTACTGCAACCTGTGAAGCGGCAGATTTACACTTACCCATTTTACCAGGTCAGGATGTCGCGCTGTTTAATGGCTTGTTGCAATATCTTCAGCAAAATGGCCATGCTGATCTGGATTTTGTTACCCAACATACTCAAGGTCTGGAGCAAGCGCTTGCCAGCAGCTCGACAGAGTTATCGATTGAAAGCGTGGCAAAGCGTACTGGTATTGCTATTGAAAAATTAACCTTATTTTTTCAGAAATTTGCCCAGACCGAAAAAATTATGAGCCTGTTTTCCATGGGTGTAAACCAATCCTCTCAAGGCGTAGACAAAGCCAATAGCATTATCAACTGTCATTTATTGACAGGGAAAATAGGCAAACCCGGTTCGGCACCTTTTTCCATGACTGGACAACCGAATGCGATGGGCGGACGGGAAGTCGGTGGGCTGGCCAATATGCTGGCCAGTCATCTGGATTTAGACAATCTGCAGCATCAGCAACTGGTGCAAGATTTCTGGCAAAGCCCGGTCATCGCGCGGCAGCCCGGATTAAAAGCAGTAGATTTATTTCAAGCGGTGGAAAGCGGGAAAATCAAGGCCATCTGGATTATGGCCACCAATCCGATCGTGAGTTTGCCCGATGCAGATCAGGTTAAACGCGCCTTGGAACAGTGTGAATTTGTGGTGGTTTCCGATATTTGTCTCGACACCGATACTACGCAATATGCCGATGTACTGTTGCCGGCACTGGGTTGGGGCGAAAAAGATGGCACAGTCACCAATTCGGAGCGACGTATTTCCCGGCAAAAGGCTTTTTTGCCGGCTCCGGGTGAAGCCAAAGCAGACTGGTGGGCCATTTCCCGAGTGGCCAAGGTCTTGGATTTTAGCGGTTTTGACTTTAATAATAGCCATGACATTTTTCTGGAACATGCCCGTTTATCTGCTTATCAGAATAGTTCGCTTTCGCAACGTGAAGATACCCCTAATTTCCGCTATTTCAATCTGCAAGGTTTAACTCATCTCAGTTTTGCTGAATATCAGAATCTAACACCGATCCAGTGGCCGGTCTGGGATAAGCAAGAAGTTCATCAGGTTGGTCAACTATTTAGCCAAGGCCAGTTTAGCCATGCAGATGGCAAAGCCAGATTGGTGCCGACAGTTGCAGCCGATCCGGTACATGCTATTTCTGCTGAATATCCTCTGATCCTGAATACCGGACGGATTCGCGATCAATGGCACACCATGAGCCGTACCGGATTATCTGCCAGTTTATCCCAGCATCGTGCCGAGCCTTATTGTGAGCTGCATCCGCACGATGCGCTGAAATATGGCCTGAAAGATGCCGAGCTGGTCGAGGTGAAATCCGCTTGGGGAAGTTGTGTGCTCCGTGTGCAATTTTCACAAAATATGCGACGTGGCCAGATTTTTGCACCGATTCACTGGAACGACCAGTTTGCCTCAGATGCGCGGATTGGCAAAGTGGTGAATCCTGTAGTTGACCCGATTTCTGGTGAGCCAGAATTTAAACATACTCCGGTGATGATCCAGCCATTTTATACCCAGTGGCAGGGCGTGCTGTATGTACGGGAAGGCTTTGAGCAGCAGATCCAGACCATGATTGAAAATACAGTGTGGTGGAGCAAAATTCAAACCACGCAGGCCATCCGTTATGAGCTAGCAGACCGGCGCCGTTTTTCTGACATCACCGGGCAGATCAAGAGCCTGTTAGACTTTAATGATGAAAGCTTTGAATGGCTGAATCTCGAAGATCAAACTGCACATATCAGTCATAGTGTGGTGCTTCAGGATGGCCAGTTAATTGCCAGTTTTTATATCGCACCGGCGGCGCTATTGCCAGATCGTGACTGGGTGGCTGGCCTGTTTAGACGTGAACGTCTGAGTGCATTGCATCGTAAAGCATTGCTGGCAGGTCAGGCCATGTCGATGGGAAATAGTGAAGGGGCATTGGTCTGTAGTTGTTTTAAAGTTGGTAAGAACCGAATTATTCAAACCATTAAAGATAAAAATATCACGCATGAAAAACAGGTGACTGCATGTCTAAAAGCCGGAGGAAATTGTGGTTCATGCTTGCCAGAAATTAGAGGCCTGATTAAAGTCTGCCAGACGGAGTGCATAGAATGAAAAGAAAAGCAGTTAAAACGGTATCTTATCCGGAAACTGACGTGGTGATCCTGGCCGGCGGTTTAGCGCGGCGCATGAATGGCATCAATAAATTGCTGCACAAATTTGATGATGAAATCCAGCTCATTAAAATCCATCAGCAGTTGAAGTCCCGGGCAAGCAAAGTCTGGGTCAATAGCCATCGGGATCATTCCATTTATAAACGGATGATTCCTTCGATCGACTTTTATCAGGACGATGAATCCGGCTTTCAGGGACCATTGATGGGCATGAAGAGCGCATGGTCACATGTGCAATCTGATTATGTGTTGTTTGTGCCTTGTGACGTGACCTATATTCCCAAAAAGGTCATTTCACGTTTACATCAAGCCCTGCAACGACATCCTTTATCTGAAGTGGCGGTGGTTGAAATAAATGAAAAAGCATTGTTTCCATTCTGTCTGATGAAACGCAGCAGCTTACCCATTCTTATACAACATCTTGAAAATGATCAGCACAGTTTAAAAATCTGTTTTGCTGACATGCACATGCAGCGGGCAAGTTTTAAAAATCGTGCCCTGTTTTTCCACAGCATTAATTCATTTGATGAGCTACAGCAGCATCAACAGCTTAACTTTCTCTAGCGTTTAAAATGCTAAAAGCCGAATTATCATATTCTGGCTCACCAAAATATTGCTTTTTTTTATTTTTCGAGCAAACTTTCGGACTAAAAAAGAACAAATATTATCCATTAACATTCATTAAAAATAAATTTGTGCAAAGTTGGAACACTTATTGCTCATTCATTGTGAAGAAATAGCGCAGTAAATCAAGACTGTTAAATAACCGTGCAGATCTCATCATGGACCGCAGCAATGAATAGCATGACAGCTTTAGCACCTCGCAGTATCTTTCAGGATCAGTTTGGACGCCAGAAACGTAAGTTGCGGATCTCGGTGACTGACCGCTGTAATTTCAAATGCAGCTATTGCATGCCTGAACATCCGGAATGGATGAATAAAAAAGATTTGCTCAGTTTTGAAGCCCTGTATGCTTTTTGCGAGTTTATGGTGCGACACGGGATTGAGCAGATCCGGGTGACGGGTGGCGAACCGTTGATGCGCCAAGGCATCGTTCATTTTATTGCCCGCTTACAGACATTGAAAGCCTTTGGCCTGAAACGTATTTCCATGACCAGTAATGGCCATTATTTAAAAGATTATGCCCAAGTGCTTAAACAGGCGGGACTGGACGATATGAATATCAGTCTGGACAGTCTTGATCCAAAGCAGTTTCAGCAACTGACCCAAAAACAATTACAGCCTGTACTTCAGGGCATTGCTGCCGCGCAGCAGGCAGGGTTGTCCGTCAAGATCAATAGTGTGCTCATCAAAGGCATCAATGACAATCAGATTATTCCTTTGGTGAAATGGGCACAGCATCAGGCTATAGAACTGCGTTTTATTGAGTTTATGCCCCTCGATGGCGATCAGAAATGGAATCCGTCTGATGTCATCAGTGAGCAGGATATCCTGGATCAACTGAAAACTGAATTTGATGTCCAGGTATCTCAAGGACAAGGCGCCAATCCAGCCCGTGGCTATTTGGTCAATGGGCAGCCTTTGGGGATTATTTCCACCATTACCCATTCATTTTGCAGTGATTGTGACCGTCTGCGCCTCAATGCCCAAGGTGAATTTTATAACTGTTTATTTGCCAGACAAGGCCTGAACCTTAAGGCAGATATCGAACAACTGGCGCTGGATCATTTCGCCACACAGACATTTCAGCACAAGCTCCACGCTTATATCTGGCATAAAGAGGCCGGCTTCCATGCGATCCAGCAATCACCAATACAAAAGCCGATCCGAAAAATCAGCATGCACAGCATTGGAGGGTAAATATGTCACTCACTCAGCAAAAATTAATTCATATCAAAATAGAAGCCTTCGGTGCGATTGAACGACAAATTCCCGCAGATTTAAATTTGCAATGCGAGTCTGAAATTCATGTTTCTGAAGTCCTGAACCAGTTGCTATCCCTCTATCCCGATATACAGCCCATGCTGGAACGTTGTGCCTGTGCAATCGGTGAAGACATTATTTCCAGACAGAATGTTTTAAATCGTGACAGTACGCTGGTGCTGTTATCGCCGGTAGCAGGAGGCTGAGATGCAACTCAAGTCACTAAAACAATTTGCCCGAATCCAGCAGACTGCTTTTAGTCTGGAGGATTTTGATGGTATCCAGCATTTTCCGGAATGTGGTGGAATCGGCATCTTTGTCGGAACAGTACGTAACCATCATCAGGGGAAAGCTGTGCGTGCCCTGAAATATACCGCCTATGCGCCTGTGGCTGAAAAAATGATTCGTGAAATTGAACAGCAGATCCAGATCAAATACCAGGTGTCTTATGTGCGGGTAGTGCACCGTATTGGTGAGCTGGAGGTTGGGGAAACAGCCATTATTGCTATGGCTTATGCGGCCCATCGTCGTGAGGCCTTCGCTGCCTGTGAGGAAGCTGTGGAACGGGTGAAGCATGAGGTTCCGGTCTGGAAAGAAGAGTTTTATCTGGATGGTAGCAGCCAGTATGTGGAAGGCTGTTGTATTCGAAAAGATCATGGACCTGAAACTAATCACTCTCATCATGCAGAAGAAGCGCATTGTCACCATCACCATGTAGCAGAACACGCTTGCCAATCACCATCTAATTAAATGCGTCCAATGAGGATGCATAAGATGAATCACTTTAAAACAGATTTTAAAAATTAGCCTGGGATGAATCATGAAAAATGTAGGGATGAAAGCAGAAAGTTACCGTACAGCAATTGCCACTGGAATCCTGCATGCACCGCCACATTGCATTGAGCTGCTACGTAATGGCAATACTGAAAAAGGTGATGCCCTGAAAACAGCACGCATTGCCGGCATTCTAGGTGCCAAACGGACCGATGAGCTGATTCCATTGTGCCATCCATTACCGATTTATCGTGCCGATGTGGAATATGAACTGTGTGATGCACATGTCGAAATTATTGCTACTGTTGAAACCATTGGACCAACTGGTGTGGAAATGGAAGCTTTGACAGCGGTCAGTCTGGCAGGTCTGACCTTGTATGACATGCTGAAGCCGCATTGTGAACCGGAAGATTTGTCGCTGGATCAATGCAGGTTGCAGCAGAAAAAAGGCGGAAAATCACATTTTACCCGCGTACTTAAAGAGAGTCTGTCCGCTTCGGTTATTGTGCTGTCCGATACGGTTGCAGCAGGCAAAAAGCCGGACACTGCCGGACAAAACGTAATGGAAATTTTAAAAGAAGCCAATTTTGATTCTATTAGTTATCAGGTTATTCCCGATAGCCCAGAACAGCTCTTGACCCTGATTGAACAGCAGAAAAATCAGTATCCGCTGATTCTAACTGTGGGCGGTACTGGCTTAGGTCCTAAAGACCTGACCGTCGAAACCCTACAACCTTTGCTGCAACGGGAAATTCCCGGTTTAATGGAAGCTTCACGTAGTTTTGGGCAAAAACGTACCCCTTATGCTGCATTAAGTCGTGGCGTGGCTGGCTATATTGAGAACAGTCTGGTGATGACCCTGCCGGGAAGTCGTCAGGGTGCGAAAGAATCTCTGATCGCGGTACTTCCGGCTTTGGTGCACTTGTTTGATGTGCAAAAAAATATCCCACATGCGGGGGGCTATCAATGAATCAGGCACTATCACATTCAGCCTGCGGTGCTGAACCGGGACTGATTTCTGTTGATCAGGCACTACAGATGATACTTGAGCAGACGAATGTCTTGGCAACTGAAAGCCTGCCGCTTGCTCGGGCTCTGAATCGCTATCTGGCAGAGGCGATTGATTCGGCCATACCATTGCCGCTGTTTTCACAAAGTGCTGTAGATGGCTATGCGCTTTGTAGTACAGAAAATGTTAGTGCTCACAGCACTTTTGAACTCATTGGAGAGATTCGGGCAGGGCAAAGTACTGAAATTGAACTGCGGCCAGGTCAGGCGGTCCGGATTTTTACCGGTGCCAGGATTCCAGCAGGAACTACAACGGTCGCCCGTCAGGAAATTGTCAAATGCCATGCCAATCAAATCATTATTACAACAGACCTAAAGCCTCATACGGATATACGTGATGCAGGCGAGGAAATCGCACAAGGGCAGCGTCTGGCAGATGCAGGTCAAAAACTGCATGTAGGTGCAATTGCAGCTTTGAGCATGGCAGGCGTAAAGCAGGTTTCAGTCTATCGTTATCCTAAAATTGCTGTTGTGATTACTGGAGATGAAGTCGCTTCCAGCATTGAAGACCTGAATTCCGGAAAAATCTTTGACGCCAATGCTCCACTGATTCAGGCCTGGTTTCAATCACAGGGTCAAAACGTAGATATTCTGCATGTTTCAGATAATGAGTATGAGCTGCAAACGTTAATACATCGTCTTAAAAACCAATACGACTTCATATTGACCACAGGCGGGGTTTCGGTGGGTGATTATGATTTCATTCGTCCTGTTGCCCTGGAGCAGGGTTTTGAGCAGATTTTCTGGAAAGTGAAGCAGAAGCCCGGAAAACCGATGTTATTTGCCAAGTATCGTCGAGATGATCAAGGTTACTGTTATCTCTTGGGTTTGCCGGGAAATCCGGCTGCTGTGTATGTCGGGATGCAAATCTATACGGCAACTTTACTGAATGCCTTACAAGGGCAAAAGCAGTCACCTGCATGGCTTAGTGCGGTAATGACACATGATTTGAAAGCGGATGCACGTGAACGTTTTTTAAGAATGGCTGCAGAATTTGATCAGGGTACTTTAAAGCTCAAAAGCCTGGCGAAACAGCAGTCGCATATGTTGAGTAATCTGATGCAGGCCAATTGTCTGGTACGTATTCCGGCAGCAACAGAAATCCAAGCCGGGCATGTGGTACAAGGTTTACTGATTTGAAATGCCTGTCGCAATTCTCAATATTCGAATCACATAGAATGAGAAAGATGGATTTATTCAAAGTTCTACTCACTGGCGTGCTGTTGACTAGCCCCATGCTGTATGCCGAAACAGTTAAAATATATGCCGCAGCCAGCCTGACCAATGCGATTACTGATATTTCCAGACTATATGAGCAACAGCATCGGGACATCCAGATCGTTCCGGTTTTTGCTGCGTCTTCGGTATTGGCGAAACAAATTGCGGCGGGAGCGAGCAGTGATCTATTTTTCTCTGCAGACCTAGACTGGATGAATGATCTGATCAAGAAACAAAAAATTCAGATCGGTCAGATTCGACCTATGCTTTTGAATGAACTCGTATTGATTAGTTCTATTCAGCAAAAAAATCATTTTAAAATGTCAGCTGACTTTAATTTTGCTAAAGCCTTTCAGGGTTATTTATGTACCGGACAAATGGAATCGGTGCCTGCTGGAAAATATGCCAAACAAAGCTTAACCGGGCTGGGCTGGTTGAATCAGCTTCGAGGCAGAATTGTCGGTACGGATAGCGTCCGTTCAACTCTCGCATTTGTAGAACGTGGCGAATGTCAGGTCGGTATTGTGTATAGAACTGATGCCTTGATGAGTAAAAAAGTTAAAATTTCGGGGGTGTTTCCAGCCAGTACACATCGTCCGATTGTGTATCCAATCGCTTTAACCCGGCAGGGCCAGAAAAATCAGGCAGCAGTCCAATTTTCTGAATTTATCCAGACGAGTCCAAGGGCCAGGCAGATTTTCCAGAAATATGGTTTTAAGCTTAAGGTAGGCTAACTGCTCATGCTTACACCAGAAGAACTGAGTGCCTTAGCGCTTTCAGCCAAAGTAGCGGGCTTTGCCACAGCGGTGTGTCTGCCATTTGCTATCGCCGTAGCATGGTTACTGGCGCGTTATGAATTCAGGGCCAAATTTCTTGTAGAGGCGATATTGCAGATGCCCATGGTGCTACCGCCGGTGGTACTGGGGTATCTTCTGCTCCTGCTGTTTGGTCATCAGGGGATGTTAGGGCAATATCTGCATGCATGGGGAATTCAGCTGATATTTAACTGGAAAGGTGCGGTACTGGCAGCAATCATTGTGGCATTTCCTTTAATGGTACAACCGATTCGTTTGTCTTTTCAAATGATCAACCGGCAATTAGAACAGGTGGCAGGATCTCTAGGCGCTGCACCATGGCGGGTATTCTGTAGCATTAGCCTGCCTCTGGCTTTGCCTGGAATTTTAATCGGTAGCATTTTATGTTTCAGCCGCAGTCTGGGAGAATTTGGTGCCACCATTACCTTTGTTGGCAATATTCCAGAAGAAACCCGCACGATTCCCATCGCCATTTATAGCCTGTTACAACAGCCTGATGGAGAAAGTATGGCTATGCGTTTGGTCATTTTATCTCTGATTCTGGCTTTTTCAGCCTTGATTGCAAATTACTGGATTATGCAGAAGTATCAACGTAAATTGGAGGGCTAAGATGCTGAAGTGTGATTTTCAGTTTAATTACGCAAATTTCCAGCTACAGGCCAGTCTGGATATGCAGACGCAGTTGATTGGTATCGTCGGAGCATCAGGAAGTGGAAAAAGCACCTTTTTAAAAAATATTGCAGGGCTATTAAGACCTTCACAAGGCTTTATTCATTTCCAGCAAAAAATATTATTTGATCATCAGCAGAAACTGAATATTCCTGTTCATCAAAGAAAAATTGCCCTGATTTTTCAGCAAGCCTTGCTGTTTCCGCATCTGAATGTCATGCAGAATTTAAAATATGCAGAACAGCTAAATATAAAAAATAAAGGTCAGCAGAAATTTATGTTTGAAGACATTGTGGAGCTACTCGAATTAAAGGCTCTGCTTCGGCATCGGGCGCATCAGCTTTCTGGTGGACAGGCACAGCGCGTTTCTATCGGTCGTGCACTTTTATCTTCTCCCGACCTATTACTTTTGGATGAGCCTTTAAATGGACTGGATCAAAAGCTGAAAAACCAGATTTTACCTTTTCTGAAAATTGTGATTCATCAAACAGATTTACCCATGATTTATGTGACTCATCATGTAGATGAAGTGGCGTATTTACAGGCACAACTGCTGCATTTTGAAAAGGGAAAAATTATTTGATCCAGCCCTGCACCGATTTAAACCAGCAATGACTCCGGGCAGGTCATCCTATCGCTGTTTTGCTCATAATTTCTCAGAAGATATCTATTTTTCTCTCTATTTTTAAGAAAGAAAAGTCTAAATTTGAAAGTGAAATAAAAATTATTTTATATAAAAGAATAGTTTATTTTATGTTAAAAATAATCTGGCATGACCTATGCATATATCTGATTAAAGTCAAAGAAGACTCAACATTTGTATGACGGCCAATGACGTCCGTTCTGATCGTTACTGATATGCCTTGTGCATCACAGTGACTTAAATACGTTCAGTTCTGGTAAGGAAATGGCTATGTCTTCAAATACAAGTCTCAATAAAGCAACAAAAATAAGTCTATTTAACTTCAGTAGTTCAGCGATGCGGGCCTTCCATATGAGTTGGCTCGCTTTTTTTGTCTGTTTCTTTGCGTGGTTTGCCTGTGCACCCTTAATGCCTGTCATTGCCGGTGAATTCAGCCTGACCAAAGAGCAGATCGCCAATATCAATATTGCCGCAGTCGCTATTACAATTCTGGTGCGTCTGATCGTGGGGCCGTTGTGTGATAAATACGGTCCGCGTAAAACCTATACCGCCTTACTGATTATTGGCAGTATTCCGGTGTTTGGTGTGGCGTCGGCCAACAGTTATGAATCTTTCTTGTTTTTCCGTTTATTGATTGGCGCCATCGGTGCCAGCTTCGTGATTACTCAATATCATACCAGTATCATGTTTGCGCCAAATGTGGTGGGAACGGCAAATGCAACTACAGCAGGTTGGGGGAATGCCGGTGGCGGTGCGACTCAAGCCCTGATGCCGTTAATGCTGGCTGCTTTGGTGATGTTCGGTGTAGAACAGGCAATGGGTTGGAGAATTGCGCTTCTGGTTCCAGGTATTCTGATGATCATTGTCGGGATACTGTACTGGAAATTCACACAAGACTGTCCACAAGGTAATTTTAAAGAACTCCGTGCTCAAGGTATTTCTGTCGGTAGCGATAAAAAAGGCGGCCTTGCCATCTTAATGCATGCCGCACGTAACTACCGTGTGTGGATTCTGTTTGGCGCTTATGCAGCCTGTTTTGGTATTGAAATTTTTATCCATAACATTATTGCTTTGTACTTTGTCGACAACTTCCAGTTTGGCTTAAAAGAGGCAGGCATGGCTGCCGGAATTTTTGGTTTACTGGCATTGTTTGCCCGTGCCTTGGGTGGCATTGTTTCGGATAAAGTCGCGATTCAAAAAGGTCTGGATGGTCGAACCAAAGTTCTGTTTGCCTTGATCATGCTGGAAGGTCTGTTTCTTATTCTGTTTTCGCAAATGAATAGCGCGACCTTGGCTATTATGGCGATGACTATATTTGCCTTGTTTACTCATATGGCATGTGGTGCAACCTATGCACTGGTGCCTTTTATCGACCGTGATGCCTTGGGTGGTGTGGCCGGTATTATTGGAGCAGGTGGCAATGTCGGCGCGGTAGCTGCAGGTTTCCTGTTAAAAGGCATGCTGGATATTCAAACCACCCTGATGGTACTGGGTGGCTTGGTGGTGATTGCTGCAAGTTGTGTGTTGATGATCCGCTTCTCTGTCGAGCATAAAGAAAAAGAACAGCGTTTATATGAACAGGCCGTGACTGAACGTCATCTGGCAGAAGCACAGCAATAACACTACATTCCTGATTTAAAATGAATCAACAAAAAGGATATTGCTATCCTTTTTGTTGTTTTTGCTAACTCAATAATAAAATAATGAACCCAATATTCAGAATAGAAAAGTATTATTTAAAAAGAACAGGACGGTTGAATTCATCTAATAAAAATAAAAAGCATTTATAGTTTATATGTTTAATTTGAGATGAAAAAAATTATATGTCTTTTAATAATCATTCTAAATAAATTTAATAAGTGCAGATAAAATAAAAGCCATTTTAATAATGGCTTTTATGCTTATAGTGGGGGATTAATAAGTTTTATAAGGTAAAAACTTTCCGGATAATACGACATTCACCCGATCTCCGTTTGGATTATTCTCACGTTGAATATCCATATTGAAATCAATTGCACTCATAATTCCATCACCAAATTCTTCATGGATCAGTTCTTTAATGGTCATACCATAAACGCTGACAACCTCATACCAGCGATAAATCAGCGGATCTGTCGGCACACTGGTTGGCAGAGAACCTTTATAGGGTACGATTTGCAGCCAGGCAATGGCTTCATCAGTCAATCCAAATATTTCACCAATTTTTTCCGCCTGTTCCTTATTAAAAGCCATCTGACCCAAACATGCGGCTGTCACCCATTCTTTAGAAAGGCCTATTGTTTCAGCGACATCTGCCCATGTAATAGACTTTAAAACTTTCGCTGAAATAATCATGTCTGTCACTTGTTGACGATGGCTAATCATAATCTTCTCCAATAGCTATATTTAAAAAATGACCGTTATAGATAATGCAGAGATTGTGCCAATATAATTATTAGGATTAAATTTTAAAATAATTTATATGATTTTCATTAGACATTTAAAATATATGGCATGCTATTTGCTTTAATCTATATTAAATATGGCAACGGCGCCATAACACAATTGATCTGTTTGAATAATGCAAGGCAAAGACGCCTAGGGTTGAAATAGACCTTAGGCGTTTTTTATTTGCAAACAGGCAAGTAATTTATATAAAGGGGATAAAAATATGGCTTATCTTGCTCCTGCAGAGTTTGCAAAAAAAGTGGTCGATGCCGGTGAGGCAAAACTTCATATGGCAACGCGTGATGTTTTAATTCGTGCGTTTATGGCAGGTGCAATTCTGGCACTGGCAGCAGTATTTGCCGTGACGATTGCGGTACAAACAGGGGTGCCACTGATCGGTGCGCTGCTATTTCCAGTCGGTTTCTGCATGTTATATCTATTAGGCTATGACCTGCTGACCGGGGTATTTGTATTGACTCCATTAGCCTGGTTAGACAAACGTCCTGGGGTAACGTGGTCACGTATTTTAAAAAACTGGGGACTGGTTTTTTTAGGTAACTTTGCCGGATGTTTAACCGTGGCAGTGTTGATGGCCGCAGTCTATACCATGGGTTTCGCCGCTGAACCGAATGCGGTCGGGGTGAAAATCGCCCATATTGGGGAAGACCGGACTTTGGGCTATGCCGAATATGGCTTTGCTGGCTGGATGACAATTTTTATCCGCGGCATGCTGTGTAACTGGATGGTATCACTCGGGGTAATTGGTGCCATGATGTCGACCACGGTCAGTGGCAAATTCATCGCGATGTGGATGCCAATCATGCTGTTTTTCGCCATGGGCTTTGAACATTCAGTGGTGAATATGTTCCTGTTCCCATTTGCCATGATGATGGGCGGTGATTTCTCGATTACAGACTATTTCTTGTGGAATGAATTACCGGTGGCACTGGGGAATCTGGTGGGTGGTCTGGCACTGACAGGTCTGGCGCTCTATACCACGCATGTACGTACTGGCGATAAAAAAGAATTCTAATCTGAGCATGATGATTTATGCCTTGAGATTAAAGGGATCAATTCGATCCCTTTTTGAGTATTTAAAATGAATAAAAAATTAAAGATCAGCATTGGGCAATATTCTTCCGCTGGAATCAAAGCACAGAATCAGGACTTTCATGGGGTCTATATTCCGGAAGGCCATGCGCTTAGCAGTAAGGGCATTGCCTGTGCAATTGCAGACGGAATCAGCAGCAGCAATGTCAGTCATATTGCAGCAGAAACTGCTGTCAGCAGTTTTCTATCGGATTATTATTCGACTTCAGATGCATGGAGTACCCAAACTTCAGCGGCACGGGTCATTCGTGCGACCAACTCCTGGCTCTATGCACAAACCCAGCAAAGCCGCGGGCGTTTTGATAAAGACCAGGGTTATGTCTGCACCTTTAGTGCACTGATTTTGAAACAAAATAGGGCACATATCTTTCATGCTGGCGACAGCCGGATTTATCGCATTCAGGCACAAGTCATTGAACAGTTGACGGCTGATCACCGTATTTGCCTGTCATCAACAGAACATTATTTAAGTCGTGCACTGGGTGCCGACCATCGTATCGACGTCGATTATCAGCAGCTTGAATTATGTGAAGATGATTTCTTTATCTTGATGACAGATGGAGTCTATGAGTTTATTGATATGCAGCTCATATCGGAGATGCTGCAACAGCAACAACATCTGGATATCATTGCCAAGTCTATAGTCGAGCTAGCCTTTAAACGGGGCAGTGATGACAATCTCACCATTCAAATCATTAAAGTGGATCAACTACCAGAGGAAAAATACTTCCAGATTAAAAGTCATGTTTTATTTCCACAACAGCTAAGTCATGGTGATCTGTTTGAAGGTTATCGGATTGATAAAATCCTGCACCAAAATCATCGCAGCAGCCTCTATTTGGCGCATGATGAAGCGACACAAAATCAGTTGGTCATTAAAACCTTGTCTGTCGATGTGCAGGATGATCTCAAAGCCGTAGAACAATTTCAGCTGGAAGACTGGGTATCGAAACGCTTAAAACATGAAAATCTGCTGCAATGCTATCCACATAAGGGCAGCAAGAAATTTTTATTTCAAAGTTATGAATACTTGCAAGGGGAAAGCCTAAGTCGCTGGCTGCATCGTCAAAAAACTGCTTTAACTTTACAGCAGTTGCTTCCCACCATTGAACAGGTGGCCAAGGCACTGAATGCCATGCACCGTCTTGAAATGCTGCACCAGGATGTACGACCAGAAAATGTCATGCTGCTCGAACCAGCCGATACCTTGAAAGTGAAACTGATTGATTATGGATCGACTGCGGTCAGAGGTCTGGTTGAACTGAATCCCAAACACGCAGATGTTCCTTTGGGAACCTTGGCCTTTATGGCACCTGAGTATTTTATTGGACGCTCACCCTCAGTAAAATCAGATCAGTTCTCGCTGGCGGTGATGAGTTATTATTTATTAACCCGACAGTTGCCTTATGGGACGGACCTCGCGCGCTGCAAGACCGAAAAGGCCTTAAAGCAGGTTCGATATCATCCTCTCTATGAGTATCGACCGGATCTGCCACATGGCTTGGACGCAATCTTTAAAAAAGCGCTTTCCATTCGCCCGGAGCAGCGCTATGAAGCACTTTCAGCCTTTATATATGATCTGAAACACCCAGATATCAAATTTAAAAAATCAGTTTCACGCCCTATGCTTGAAAAGCATCCAGTCACTTTCTGGAAATCCTGCACAGCGATTCTTTTTTTGTTATTGCTCTGGGTGTTTGCACTATATTTTAGCCAATGAAAATAATCCAAATAAGCTGTTGAACGATTTTTTTTGACTGAAGTAAAAAATCAGATGTGATTTGAGCTGAGATGTAGTCAAAATATCTATTTATTCTTATTGCAGATTTTTCTATTTTTACGATGATTGACTCTGTGTTTTCGAAGATTATCCCTATAAAATAGAAAGTGCAGTTAAAATCTAAGTAAGCATAAAAACATTGGAATAATAATTGCTTATTTTTAATACCATTAGAATAAAAAGGCAGATGAGACATGAAAATTCAATTTTTTAAGCTGATTTTAATCTTGAGCAGCAGCATGGTGATGAGCCAAACCAGTCTCGCCGGAGATGGTGGCTTGCGTTTTGCTGAGAAAAATCAGGAAATAGCGGCACAAATTCAGGCCAAGAAAAAAACGGCAGAAATACAAGCGCAGTCCCTACAAGCAAAAGCCTCTACAGAAACGAAATAGTAAAATAGCACTCATCCAAGAAGGTGAGCTGTTCAGATTAGATCAGATGTATAAGATGTGGTGATGCGAAAAACTAGTCCCTAACTTTTTAATACTGAAAAAAAACTCCCCATCTATTTTAAGAATGGGGAGTTTTTTATTTTGCATCTCAGGGAAAATTACTGAATTTGTTCCTCATCCTGTCTTTCCTGACGCAGCTGATCACGTTGTCTCTGTGGATCATGAAGGCCTAATTGACCTCGCTGGATCTCACGATCCTGTTTTTCTTGAGGATCAAGTTGTTCTTCAGTGAGTTCTTCATCATTTCGATCGATTGGATTCGACATAGTCTTTCATCCTCTAAAATACTTTCTAATTTTTATTGTATGAGTGCAGCAAAATTATTCTGTGACTTTTATACCGGAGTTAGTTTTCTATCTTGTTGCTGCTGTAAGTTTAATCAATATTTTATGGGTTATTTTAATGATGGTTAAGTTAACCAAGAAAATTAAATTAATGAAATTAAGGGAATAGTAATTTAAACCTAATAGTTGAATATATCTCATTATTCTGGTTTTGAAATGAGAAAAACTAAATAAAATAAGAAAAATGGGTTATGCTTAAGACAGATTAAGTGTCATCCGTCTTTTAAATTTCCGGTATTTTTCATGATAGAACTTCGCCATTTAAGAACTTTAACTGCTCTGCGGGAGCATGGTTCTCTGGTTGCAGCAGCAAGTGATTTATGTTTAACCCCGTCAGCCTTGTCACATCAGCTACGTGAACTCGACCAATGGTTTGGCATCGAAGTGGTCAATCGGCGTAGTCGCCCTGTGAGCTTTTCAAATGTTGGGGAGCGGTTGCTAAAACTGGCAGATGAAATATTACCGCAAGTTCAAATTGCACAGAGTGATATCAGCCGAATTGTGCATGGTCAGACCGGACGAATTGTTTTTTCCTCTGAATGTCATAGCTGTTTTGACTGGTTGATGCCGCTACTCAATCAATACCGGATGCAATATCCGGATGTAGACCTGGACTTTGCCTCAGGTTTTGAGTCGAATCCGCATGAATTATTACAAACCGGAGAGTTTGATCTTTTAATTACGGCTGATCCGATTGCGCTTAAAGGCATTGAATATTTTCCGATATTTGAATACGAATCACGCTTGGTTTTATCCAATACCCATCCACTGGTACGTGCGAAAGAGATTACTGTTCAGGAACTTGCTGAAGAAACGCTGGTGACTTATCCGGTGGATAAACACCGTTTAGACATTATGTCGCGCTTGTTTATTCCCGCTAATATTCTACCAAAAGCCATTCGCACCACCGACTTGACTCAAATGCTGATTCAGTTAGTGGCAAGTGGTCGCGGGATTGGTGCATTACCTGATTGGGTGGTAAATGAATATGAGCAGAAAGGCTGGGTGACATCACGCCGTTTAGACTGTGTAGCGCCTGAAGGCTTACGTCGAACTTTATACGCCGGCTATCGCACAGAAGAAAAACAGAAAGATTATTTTGAAGGCTTCTTGAAACAGCTGGATCGGTTTTCCAAGAAAAGACAGGTCTATTACAGCTAATTTGCGAATAGTTAAATATATTTAGTCCGTTATTTTTAAAAATCCTGCATCGTCAGGATTTTTAAAAATTGATTGTTTTTCTCTCAAGGATTTCAATTTTTCTATAAGGTGATGAGGTTAATCTTGTCTACTTTAAATCAGAAAATATACAACTTCGGCCAACTTTCGAAATTAAAGAACTAGTTTGGTCGATTATAAATTTTTCTACTTATCACATTTTGCCAAGTGGAAATACATCTGTGCAGAATTAAATTACATATTATTAAATATCAGTTACTTAAAAATTAAGTTCTTGGAACTTGTGAGGATGTGGTTTTGATCTTGCAAGTTGATTTTTAATAAAAAGATTAAATAAAATGAAAAAACATACGCTGATCAGTCAATTTTTTGGCAGAAAATAACTCCTGAAAATAACAATGTTGATCTATGCTACAGCATAATTTTTAAACTGATTTCCTCTCATAAAACGGAATCACTTATACAGGACTGTATAAAATCGCCATGCACATGACAAAAATTCCTCTCAAGAAAAGCCCGCTGAGCCTCATGATTCTGTCGATTGTCTCAGGTCATCTTTATGCTGAAACTGCCGTAGAACCGGACAATGTTCAACAGCTGAATACTATTGTGATCAGCGCTGAGCAAAATGCCAATCCGCAGCAGCAATATCAGAAAGAGCTGGCTCAGGTTTCAGGAGGAACGAATTTCATTGGTGAGCAGCAATTAGAACAGCAGCGACTTGCAACCACAGCCGATGTGTTCCGTTTACAGCCAGGAATTTATGCCCAGTCTGCAGGGAATGAAGGTGCAAAAATATCGATCCGTGGCTCAGGAATCAACCGGACTTCAGGTGCACACGCATCCGGTACGCACGTCCTGATTGACGATATTCCATTTACCGGGCCGGGCGGTACAGCGTATGAACTGCTAGAACCCTGGTGGATTGATCATGTCGGGGTTTATCGCGGAGCCAATGGCTTTAAGCAAGGCGGACTGGCCTTAGGTGGAACAATCAACTATAGAACCAAGACCGGCGCAGATCAGGATGGCTCTGAAATCAAATATGAAATGGGCAGCCATGGTTATCAAAAATATCAGTTTAGTACCGGCCGAAAGCTGGATCAGATGGATTATTATCTGGCGCTGACGAGTACCCAGTTTGATGGAATTCAGGATCATGCTGAAGGCGATGGTAAGGGTCTAGCTTTTAATTTGGGCTATCAGATCAGTCCGGATATCGAAACCCGTTTTTATGCTCGTTACCGTGAGAGCAAGCATTTAACTCCAGGACGGATTACACAAGAACAGCTCAAAAATGATCCTGAAGCAGCGAATAGCTTTAATTTAGCGGTAGATGCCAAACGGATTCAGCCGGGCAGTACTTGGCTGGCCAATACCACGACCTGGAATTTACAGGATGATGCAAAACTGACTGGCAGTCTGGCTTATCATCACTATCCGCTGGATTTACGTGAAAGCAGTTATCGTACCAATGTCGATTATGAAGATATTACAGCGCGCTTCCAGTATGAAAAACCTTACCAGTTTCTAGGTCTGGAGCATCAGGGGCGTATTGCCTTGCGCAGCACGACTCATCGTCCGGACAGTGGTGTAACGGAAACCATCCGACGTGATACGACTATTGATGGAACTTTGTATCCGGCAGATACCGTTACCCGCCGTTATACCTATCGCGGTTCAGACAACGTCCTGCAATTTGATCAGGAAACCACATTAAATGATCAGTTCAAATTAGATTTGGGACTGGCAGCGGTGTATACCCATCGGGAAAGTGAAGTAACTTATCCTGTGGCGAGTCCTGAAGTCAGCCGTTATGAATGGAATTTTGCACCACGACTTGGTTTGACCTATCAGCCGAATGAGTCTGTGCAATGGTTTGCCAATTTAAGCCGCAGCATTGAGCCAGCACATCCTTGGGCGATGGCTTGGTCTTCACCGTATTATTTTGACAGTGGTGTCGCTTCTGGCCGGGTGCGCGCGCCAATCTATTTGGACACGCAAACCGCTAATAGCTTTGAACTGGGTGGACGTGGACAATCAGTCTTTGGAGACTGGGCACTGAGCTACTATTATTCCAAAGTGAAAAATGAACTGTTAACCTCTGAAATGATTAAAACCTATGAAGATGGATCGAATCGACCTTCAGAGCCCATTGCTGTTGAATCAAATGCCACGCCAACGATTCATCAAGGGGTGGAGCTAAGTCTGGATACGCCATTGCATGAATCCGAATATGGCGAACTGCGTCTGCAACAGGCTTATACCCTTAGCGATTTTCAGTACAAAAATGATCCATTGTTTGGCAAGAACCAGTTACCGGGAATCCCTAAACATCTTTATCAGGCTCAACTGAGTTATGCCTTGAATAATGGCCTCTATATTGGTCTGAATACTGAATATGTATCCAAAATGGCGCATGATTATGCCAATAGCCGATTTAGTGACGACTATCAGATCTGGGGTATTGACCTGGGTTATGCGCCAGAGCATCAATCATGGAAAACCTGGATCAACTTTAAAAATATCACCGATGAAAAATATGCTGCGGTCGTGATTCCTGGTTTAAATGATCAAGGTGCTGATGTAACGCGATCTTCGCCAGGTGAAGGTTTTTCTACTTATGCCGGTGTGTCATTTAAATTTTAATTATTTAAAATCAAAAAAAGAGCGGTAAAAACCGCTCTTTTTATTTATTGATAGAAAGGATTTATCAGGTTTCCAAAATTCCGGTAACGCCTGTCACAATCATATCAATGGCAATCGTACCAATCAGAAGCGCTGCAACACGACCGACAATATCGACATACAGGTCAATGTAGTTGGAATATTTATGCTGTAAATGATCATGCAGGTATTTCATCAGAATTAGCAAGCTACAGGTCAGAAACAGGGTAAAGAAGATCACCAGAATGGTTTGCATTAAACTGAGCTGAATCCCGGTAATCACGGAAGCCGAAATGGTGCCGGGACCGATCATAAACGGCATGGCAATCGTACCCGCCAGATGACTGGGCGCTCCACGCATCACACCAATCGTATCAGCACCTTCAAAGACATAACGATAGCCAATCACCAGAAAAATAATACCGCCAAAAATCTGGAAGGACTCAAACCGTACATGCAAGACTTCATTAAAGAAGGCTTCACCGGTTTTTGCAAAAATGATGAACACAATAAAGCTGATCAGACTGCCCTGAATCAATGCCATGTTGAATACTTTTGCGTCGGAATTACGGATAATTCCGAGCATATAAATACTCATCAGAAAAGGGTTGAGCAGGGAGAAAAACAGGGCAAATGCATTCAAACTTTCTGACATCATTCAGTCCTTCCGTAGTTGAGATATCCTAGATTTCACGGTCCGGGAACAGCGGACGTTTACCTGGGCTGATCCGGTTAATATGCAGATACATCATATGGCGTTCATATTTATCCAGGATGTCATTGATCACCTGTTCCTTACTGTAACCGACCAGATCGTTTCCCTGAGAGCCTTCAAACAGATAACTTTCCAGACGATAGTAATAACGTTTGGTTCGTTTACCACGTGAACTGAAATTTGGCGTGTCATAGCGTACCGGCCATATTTCGTAGACAAAGTTTTCTTCTTCATCGAGCTGAATGGTCAGATCCAGATGATACAGTTCAGGTTCTTCCTCAAGCGATTTTTCCTGAATATTTACTTGAATACCTTTGTCAATTAACTCGGTTGCAACGGCCTCAATGGCTGGTTTGCAAACATTGTCCAGCATGGTCCGCGTCTGGGACAGGCTTGGATGCAGCATGACCCGGCTCAGACGCTTCTTCCAGTTCAAAATATCCACATTACCGACCACAGGTGCCGCATTCAGGCTGGTGCTTGCCTGACGAAAATCCTCCAGACGCAAGGACTTATACAGTCCCGCCATCACAAAGAAAATGACGAAACTAAAAGGCAGACCCATAATAATTGTGGTGTTCTGTAATGCTGTTACGCCATTCGCCATGAGCATTGCCAAAGTCAGCAAACCGATGGCAATGGCCCAGAACACACTGAGCCAGCGCGGTGAATCATGCTCAATATTAGTGAATTTGGTCGTGAAATTTCCCAATACCAATGCCCCTGAATCCGCTGAGGTCACATAGAACAGCAAGCCGGTAATAGTGGCGACACCTGCAGTAAAGGTAAAGCCTGGATACTGCGCCAGCAGATCATAAAAACCATGTGCCGGATTTTCTAAAACTGTCGTAGCAAGTTGAGTATTACCATCAAAAATCACGCTGTATAAAGCACTGTTACCGAAAATAGACAACCAGGTCAGGGTAAATAACAGAGGAATAACCAAAGTCCCGGTGACAAATTCACGAATGGTACGACCACGGGAAATACGGGCCAGGAACAGACCGACAAAAGGTGACCAGGCGATCCACCATGCCCAGAAGAACAGGGTCCAGCTATTCATCCACTCTTTCGGTTGTTCAAAAGGAAAACTGGTTAAAGAAAGCTTCGGGAACTGGCTGATATAGTCACCAAAATTCTGAATCAAGGCGGCTAATAAAAACTCGGTATTGCCTACAAACAGAATGAATAGCAGCAGCCCAATTGATACATAGATATTAATTTCAGACAGGATCCGGATGCCTTTATTGACACCGGCAGTGACTGAAATAATAGTAATAATCACGGCAACGGCGATGAGTGCAGTTTGAATCCAGATATTTTCTGGTAAATCAAACAATACATGCAGGCCGTAATTTAATTGCACAACGCCAATCCCGCAGGTGGTGGCAATCCCGAAAATCGTGCCGAGTACTGCAGCCGTATCCACAGTATGGCCAATTGGACCATTAATTTTTTTTCCAAAAATAGGATAGAGTGCTGATCGGATGGTGAGCGGTAAATTATAGCGATAGCTGAAATAACCTAGCGCGACCCCAATCAGTGCATACATACTCCAGCCGGTTAAACCGTAGTGAAACAGGGTCCATACCATGGACTGGCGCGCAGCTTCGAAGGTTTCACCTTCGCCTACAGGCGGATTTATATAATGCGAAAGCGGTTCCGCCACTGAGAAAAACATCAGGTCAATCCCGATTCCGGCAGAAAATAGCATCGCCGACCAACTCAACAGGCTAAATTCTGGCTTGGAATGTTTGGGGCCTAATTTAATCTCGCCATAACGGGAACAGGCGATAAAGACGATAAAAACCAGATACAGCGTTGCCGCTAGCAGGTAATACCAGCTAAAGGTACGACTGACCCAGTTTAAAATATTGATAATGACTTGATTGGCTTGTTCATTAAATAAAATGGTAATGATAGAAAACAGCAGAATAAGTGTCGCCGAAAAATAAAAAACTACTTTATTCAGACCATCTTGCATCTCTTCATTTTTCTTTTGCATAAATCCATGACCATCGTGTTGTTGCCGGATGATCTACAGTGCAGTGTGATTTAAAAGCAAAAGCCTGCGGTAAAGCTTCCTTGTTTTCGTGAATTACAAACTTTTGCAAATCCAAAACAAACTGCGCTGTACATCAAGGGTGAGCTGGCACTATAATTTTTATTAATTGAACGTTCAATTAAAAAAGCGTTTATGAATTGTTACATCATTCAGCTATTTGCTTTAGCAGAGTGACTTTCTATTGTTATATCCGTTATTCAGGTTAGTCTTATGCCAAAAGTTGGTATGCAACCGATCCGTCGCCAGCAACTGATCGATGCCACCTTAGCTGCAGTGAATGAGCTAGGTTTTGCAGAAGCTTCAATTAGTCAGATTGCTCAGAGGGCAGGTGTCTCAACCGGCATCATAAGTCATTATTTTCAAGGTAAAAATGGCTTGATTGAAGCCACAATGCGTTACTTATTGCAGCAATTGGGTAAATCTGTTGCACAGATAAAGATACAGGTTGATGACTTACCGGAGCAGCGCTTGTTAGCGATCGTACGTGGTAATTTTGCTGCTCCACAAACGGATAAGGCGGCCATGAAAGTCTGGTTGGCGTTCTGGGCTAGCAGTTTGCACCAACCTGAATTATACCGTTTACAGCAGATCAATCATTACCGTTTACATTCCAATCTTAAATACGAATTCATGAAAAAGTTAAATAAAGACCAGGCAGAGAAAGCCGCTCAAGGTCTGGCAGCATTGATTGACGGATTCTGGTTAAGAGGTGCTTTGGTAAATGGCGAAATTGACCCAGAACTGCCGATTGAACTGTGTAGTGAATATATCCGGCAACAACTCAAATAATCCACCTGCGAGGAAATTCCATTGACAACATTCAAACTGCAACGTCCTTATATTCATGGACAATATGTCCATGCAACGTCCAATAGCACGTTTCAAACGATTAATCCTGCAACTGGCGAAGTTCTGGCAGACGTGCAGGTATGTACACAAGATGATATCGATCGCGCTGTTGAATCGGCACAGCAAGGCCAAAAAGTCTGGGCAGAAATGACGGCGATCCAACGTTCCCGTATTTTGAACAAGGCTGTCGCTATTCTTCGCGAACGTAATGACGAGCTGGCGCGTTTAGAAAGTCTCGACAGTGGTAAAGCATTTAGTGAAACATCCACCGTCGATATTGCGACAGGTGCAGATGTACTTGAATACTATGCAGGTATTTTGCCAGCATTAGAAGGTCAGCAAATCCCACTCAGAAGCAGTTCATTTGTCTATACCCGACGTGAACCTTTGGGTGTGGTCGCCGGGATTGGTGCATGGAATTACCCGATTCAGATCGCATTATGGAAATCTGCACCTGCACTGGCAGCAGGCAATGCCATGATCTTTAAAGCCAGTGAAATCACGCCATTAACTGCATTAAAACTGGCAGAAATTTATACAGAAGCCGGTGTGCCACATGGTGTATTTAATGTGGTGACCGGTAGTGGTGACATTGGTGGCTATCTGACTTCACATCCGGACATAGCCAAAGTTTCATTTACCGGTGGTGTCGCAACCGGCAAAAAAGTCATGGCCCAAGCTGCAAATTCTAGCCTGAAAGAAGTCACGATGGAGCTGGGCGGTAAGTCTCCGCTGATTATCTGTGAAGATGCCGATCTGGATTTGGCGGCCGATATTGCCATGATGGCCAATTTCTATAGTTCCGGTCAGGTGTGTACCAACGGTACTCGCGTATTTGTGCCTTTGGCATTGAAAGCAGAATTTGAAGAAAAGATTTTGCAGCGTGTTGAACATATCCGTATGGGTGATCCACTTGATCCTGAAACCAATTTCGGTCCGGTTTCCAGCTTTGAGCATATGGAAAAAGTGCTGGGCTATATCGAAAAAGGCAAGATAGAAGGGGCACGCCTATTATGTGGCGGCGGCCGTGCTAAGGATGAACAGTTTGTCCAAGGAGCTTATGTCCTGCCAACCGTATTTACCGACTGCCGTGATGACATGACCATTGTACGTGAAGAAATTTTTGGTCCAGTCATGAGTATTCTGAGTTATGACTCAGAAGAAGAGGCGATTCGTCGTGCCAATGACACCGAGTATGGTTTGGCAGCTGGTGTCGTGACACCAAATCTGGCACGTGCGCACCGTATTATTCATCAAATTGAAGCCGGTATTTGCTGGATTAATACCTGGGGCGAATCTCCTGCAGAAATGCCAGTTGGTGGTTATAAACATTCGGGTGTCGGTCGCGAAAACGGTATTGTCACGCTACAGCAATATACCCAGACCAAGTCAGTTCAGGTCGAACTCAGTCCTTTCCAGTCTGTATTTAGCGCATAAGGGAGGATTGGATGAATTACGACTATATTATTATCGGTGCAGGTTCGGCAGGGAATGTACTCGCAGCGCGTTTAACTGAAGATCCGGATGTGAAAGTCCTATTGCTGGAAGCAGGTGGGCCGGATTACCGTCTAGACTTCAGAACACAAATGCCTGCTGCATTGGCTTATCCATTACAGGGACGACGCTATAACTGGGCCTATCTGACCGATCCCGAACCTCATATGAATAATCGTCGTATGGAGTGCGGGCGCGGAAAAGGTCTGGGCGGTTCTTCATTAATTAACGGCATGTGTTACATTCGCGGTAATGCTATGGATCTTGAACAGTGGGCCAGCCTGAAGGGGCTAGAACACTGGAGCTATGCTGAATGTCTGCCGTATTATAAAAAAGCTGAAACGCGCGATATTGGCGGCAATGATTATCATGGTGATTCTGGACCGGTTTCGGTGGCAACACCTAAAAATGGCAATAATGAACTGTTCCATGCCATGGTCGAGGCAGGTGTACAGGCCGGTTATCCACGTACTGATGACCTGAATGGCTATCAGCAGGAAGGTTTTGGGCCGATGGACCGTACTGTAACGCCGCAAGGCCGTCGTTCCAGTACAGCACGTGGTTATCTCGATATAGCCAAAGGCCGGGATAATCTCACCATTATTACCCACGCCATGACCAACCGTATTCTATTTAATCGTAATCAGGCGATTGGTGTGGAATATTTTGAAGGACAAAATACCTTACAGCCGATTCAGGTCTTTGCAGACCGTGAAGTATTGCTATGTGCAGGTGCAATTGCCTCGCCGCAAATCCTGCAACGCTCCGGTGTAGGTCCGGCCGAACTGTTAAAAAGTCTGGATATTCCGGTGGTTCAGGACCTGCCGGGTGTGGGTGAAAACCTGCAAGACCATCTGGAAATGTACTTACAATATAAGTGCAAAAAACCGGTCAGCTTATATCCGGCACTCAAGTGGTATAACCAGCCGATGATTGGCGCTGAATGGTTATTTTTAGGTAAAGGTATTGGAGCCAGCAACCAGTTTGAAGCGGGTGGCTTTATCCGTTCTTCGGATGAGTTTGAATGGCCAAACATCCAGTATCACTTCCTGCCAGTGGCGATTAACTATAATGGGACCAATGCTATTCATGAACACGGCTTCCAGGCTCATGTCGGTTCCATGCGTTCACCATCTCGTGGTCGGGTTCGCCTGAAATCCAAAGATCCGTTTGAACATCCAAGTATTCTGTTCAACTATATGAGTACTGAACAGGACTGGCGCGAATTCCGTGATGCCATCCGTATTACCCGTGAAATTATGCATCAGCCCGCCCTGGATCCCTATCGTGGTGAAGAAATCAGTCCGGGCAAAAATCTGCAAACTGATGCAGAAATTGATGAATTTGTTCGTAATCATGCAGAAACAGCGTATCATCCGTCCTGTAGCTGTAAAATGGGTGAGGATGACATGGCGGTTGTCGATGGTTATGGACACGTACATGGAATGCAGGGGTTGCGTGTGATTGACGCCTCGATTATGCCTTTGATCATTACCGGTAACCTCAATGCAACTACGATTATGATCGCTGAAAAACTGGCAGACCATATTCGTGGCAAACCTGCTCTTGCGCCTTCATCGGCACCTTTTTACAAGGCGCCTCGCGCTTAAATCATGGTTTTATTCCTGTCATCTGGCAAAGCAGGAGTAAAACGAATTTCAATTTTTTCCCCAAAACGGAGATAAAACCTCGACTGCTGTCGTTTTATCTCCGGCTTTGCTTAATACAATTTATATTTTATGAAAATATTCAATCAAACAGTGCTGTTTGGCTGTGCTGCTGTTTCAAGTTTTTACTGTTATGCCGATGATGCGGAAGTAAAACAAATAGAAGCAAGCGGAAACTTGAGTGTGGTCTCCAAATACGTCTCCCGCGGTTTGACCAATGCACCTGAAAATGATGACGTTGCTGTACAGGCTGCATTGAATCTGGCTTATGGCAATTTTTATGTCGGATATTGGGGATCTACGCTTGGATACTCTTATGCAGAAGTGCAGGGGCGTCAGGGACATCGTTCAGATAAATTCGAGCATGATTTTCTGGTGGGTTATACCTATAGCAGCGAAAATTATGATTGGGATTTATGGAATGCGACCTATTATTATCCGGGCGGTGAGAACACCACTGGAAATGAGCTAGGTTTAAATGTAAGCCGTGCATTGAATGATCAGACCAGTATCGGCGCCAGCGTATCGACTTATCTGTATGATGTGGCTTATGCCAATCAGGGCGATACTTTTTACACGCTTAACCTGAGCCACCAGTTAAATGATCGCCTCAATGCCAGCGTTACGGCAGCGGGGAGCTATTTTAACGATGAAGGCAAATACGAAGGCGGTGAACTGGGCGATACTGAAAAGCAGTTTGCCTTTCGTTATGCTTCTGCCGGACTCAGTTATGCGCTTTTACCGCAGTTGAGTGTGTCAGGTGAATATATCTTTGGCGGTTATGACCGCTATGATGACAAGCAGCGTAATCTTGCAGTATTTGCACTGAGTTATGATTTCTAAAGTTATCTCAGACTAGGCAGGTGAAAATCTGCCTTATCTGCAACTTTGATTAATAGTATAAGCCATGACTTGAAGTTGATTCATGCTCCGGCAGCTCAGGAAAGACTGAGGATCTGGTTTAATCTGCCAGAATTTCAGACAAATATTATCAATTTCATAAAATAATTCTATAATAGCGCCCATTCTCGGCAGCGTTATCCAGACACTTCGTCAAATGGTATAACCTGACCATTTTCTATTTTTCATTCAAGTTCTCCTCCGTGAACCGGCTTGTATATTCAGATTCAGCATCTTATCTGTCCGTGACGGCACATAAGAATATTTAGGTATCCACATGGAAATTAAGGTCAATTATCTCGATAATCTTCGCCAGGAAGCCAAGTTCGATGACTTCACGGTGATTGCCGATCAGCCGATCCGCTATAAAGGCGATGGTTCGGCACCCGGCCCATTCGATTATTTTCTGGCGTCATCAGCACTTTGTGCGGCTTATTTTGTCAAAGTCTATTGCGCAGCACGTGACATTCCGACTGATAATATCCGCCTTTCGCAAAACAATATTGTTGATCCTGAAAACCGCTATAAACAGATTTTTAAAATTCAGGTGGAACTGCCGGCTGATATTTCTGAAAAAGACCGCCAAGGGATTTTACGTTCGATTGATCGTTGTACTGTCAAGAAAGTAATTCAAACCGGTCCTGAATTTGTCATTGAAGAAGTGGAAAGCATTGATGCGGATGCTCAAGCTTTATTGATGCCAAGTCTGGCTTCTGATCATACGACTTTCATTCCAGGTAAAGACCTGCCGCTGGAAGAAACCATTGCCAATATGTCTGCCATTCTGGCAGGCCTCGGCATGAAGATTGAAATTGCGTCTTGGCGTAATATCGTGCCGAATGTCTGGTCATTGCATATTCGTGATGCGCAGTCGCCAATGTGCTTTACCAACGGTAAAGGTTCGACCAAAGAAAGTGCGCTGGCATCTGCCTTGGGCGAATTTATTGAGCGTCTGAACTGTAACTTCTTCTATAACGACCAGTTCTGGGGTGAGGATATTGCCAATGCCGAATTTGTGCATTATCCAGATGAAAAATGGTTCCAGCCAGGTCCAAATGGCGAACTACCTGCAGAAGTTTTAGATGAACATACCCGTGAAATTTATGATCCTGAAGATGAATTATTGGGTATCCATCTTTACGACACCAACTCTGGTAATAAAGCACGTGGCATCTGTTCATTGCCATTTGTACGTCAGTCTGATGGTGAAACCGTTTATTTCCCGTCGAATCTGATCGAAAACCTTTACTTAAGTAACGGGATGAGTGCCGGCAATACCTTGGCTGAAGCGCAAGTACAATGTCTGTCTGAAATTTTCGAGCGTGCTGTTAAACGCGAAATTCTGGAAGGTGAACTGGCACTACCGGATGTGCCTGAACATGTTCTGGCAAAATATCCAAAAATTGTTGAAGGCATTAAAGGCCTAGAAGAACAGGGCTTCCCGGTTCTGGTCAAAGATGCATCTTTAGGCGGTCAGTTCCCGGTCATGTGTGTCACCCTGATGAACCCGCGTACTGGCGGTGTATTTGCCTCATTCGGTGCCCATCCTAACTTTGAAGTGGCATTAGAACGCAGTCTGACTGAGTTATTGCAAGGCCGTAGTTTTGAAGGTCTGAATGATCTGCCAAAACCAACCTTTAGCAGTAATGCCGCGACTGAACCAAATAACTTCGTCGAGCATTTCATCGACTCGAGCGGTGTAGTGTCTTGGCGTTTCTTCAGCGCGAAATCAGATTATGATTTTGTCGAGTGGGATTTCACTAATAACGGTCAAAATTCGAATGCGGACGAAGCTCAGGAATTATTCACGATTCTGGAAGACATGGGCCATGAAGTTTATATGGCGGTGTATCAGCATCTAGGTGCAACAGCTTGCCGTATTCTGGTACCGGGCTATTCGGAAATTTATCTGGTAGAAGATCTGGTTTGGGACAATACCAACAAGGCTTTGTTATATCGTGAAGATATCCTGAATCTGCACCGTCTGGATGATGAACAATTGGAAGCATTGGTTGAGCGTCTGGAAGAAGCAGATGAGGATGACTATACCGAAATCAAAACCTTGATCGGTATCGAGTTCGATGAAAATACTGAATGGGGCCAACTCACTATTCTTGAACTGAAACTACTGATTTATGTGGCTTTGCAGCAATTTGAAGAAGCCAAAGATCTGGTTGAGCAGTTCCTGCAGTTCAATACCAATACCGTTGAACGTGGCCTGTTCTACCAGTGCATGAATGTCGTTCTGGAAGTCATTCTGGATGATGAAATGGAACTGGAAGATTATGAACACAACTTCCGTCGTATGTTTGGTGATGCCCGTATGGATGCCGTTTTAGGTTCAATTGAAGGAACAGTCCGTTTCTATGGTTTGACCGAAACCAACATGCAGCTAGAAGGGCTGGATCGTCATTTGCGCCTGATTGACAGTTACAAGAAACTGCATGCGGCGCGTGCAAAGTTTGTGGCTCAGCAATAATCCATAGATGAATGACTAAAAGTTTTCGTCATTTGTTTTAAATATTAAAGATGGCTTACTCGGTTTCGAGTAGGCCATTTTTATCTCTGACCCTATATGCAATCTTTTCTATTTTTCTATTTGAAAATTTATTAATCCCAGCTCCCTCGGGAACTGGGATTACCTAAAAAATTAAAGTGAAGTGTTAATATTAACTGCTTCAAGATTGGGTATGTGAATGTGAGAAATAGATGTATTTTTCTCATTCACAGGAATTACCTTACATATTCGGGTAATTCGGACCACCACCACCTTCCGGTGTTACCCAGGTGATGTTCTGGGACGGTTCCTTGATGTCACAGGTCTTGCAGTGCACACAGTTGGCTGCATTGATCTGGAAACGTTTCGAACCGTCATTATTTTCCATGATTTCATAGACACCCGCCGGGCAGTAACGCTGCGCAGGTTCATCCCATGTCGGCAGGTTGACTTCCACCGGAATCGAAGCATCGGTCAGTTTCAAGTGCGCTGGCTGGTTCTCTTCATGGACCGTATTCGAGACAAACACTGAAGACAGACGGTCAAAGGTCAGCTTGCCATCCGGTTTTGGATAGGTCGGCTTGAAGCTTTCAGCTGCCTGGGTTTTTAGCGCAGCATGGTCCTGAACCAGATCATGTAAAGTGAATGGAACTTTAAACACGTTCTGGTCGATAAAGTTAAAGGCACCACCGATCCATTGACCGAACTTGTGCATCGCAGGACCGAAGTTACGCGAGTTATAGAGCTCTTCTTTCAGCCAGCTGTTGTTAAACTTATCGGTATACGCGGTGAGTTCTTTGACAAAGAAATCTTCACCCTCTACAACACGTGCAATCGCCAGATCACCGCCTTGTTGTACACCGGCCGCAATTGCTTCAAACACCGCTTCACCGCAGAGCATGCCGGACTTCATTGCAGTATGTGAGCCTTTGATCTTGGCAAAGTTCAGGAAGCCGGCATCATCACCAATCAATGAGCCGCCCGGGAAGGTGAATTTTGGTAGCGAGTTAAAACCACCTTTGGTCACGGCACGGGCACCATAGGAAATACGCTTGCCACCTTCGAGATATTGCTTAATTAATGGATGGGTTTTCCAGCGCTGCATTTCCATGAACGGATACATGTGGGGGTTGGTATAGGACAGATCCACGATCATGCCCAGGGTCACCTGGTTGTTTTCCGCGTGGTAGAGCCACCAGCCGCCTGAAGAACCGGTTTCAGAAAGTGGCCAACCGGCACCATGCATCACCAGACCCGGTTTGTGCTTGGCAGGATCGATTTCCCACAACTCTTTAATGCCGATACCGTAGTGTTGCGGATCAGCATCCTTGTCCAGGTTGAACTTCTGGATTAAACGCTTACCTAAGTGACCGCGGCAACCTTCAGCAAATAACGTGTATTTGGCATGCAGTTCATAACCCGGGGTAAAGTTATGCGTCGGTTCGCCATCTTTACCAATGCCCATGTCACCGGTTTGGATGCCTTTGACTGTGCCATCGGCATGATACAGAATTTCTGATGCCGCAAAGCCCGGGAAGATCGATACTTCGAGTTCTTCGGCTTTCTGGCCTAACCAGCGCACCACGTTGCCGAGCGAGATGACATAGTTGCCATCGTTATGCATGGTTTTAGGCACCATCCAGTGCGGTGCTTCCTGTGATTTTTCATCTGACAGCAGGAAGAAGGTTTTATCTTCAGTCACCGGGACATTCAGCGGGGCACCTTGTTCTTTCCAGTCCGGGAACAACTCGTTCATGGCACGCGGTTCAAGTACCGCACCAGACAGAATATGTGCACCGACTTCGGAGCCTTTTTCTACGACACAAACGGACAAATCGTTTAAGTTGTTTTCAATTGCAAGCTGACGGATTTTGATCGCAGCAGAAAGACCCGCAGGGCCTGCGCCTACGATGATGACGTCAAACTCCATCGATTCTCTTGTTATATCTTCCATAATATAAAATCCAATTTCGCTATACGATATTTATAGCATTATCTAAATCGGTTATGAAGCTTATTTTTGATCTTTTTATTTGAAATAGGACTTTATCTATTTTTTAAATCTTATCTATTTCACCGTATTAAAAAGGTTTGCTGTAAATTATAGATAAAGGAAGAAGATGTGTAGATTGGGTATTCAATAAGAAGAGCGACTGAATGTCGCTCTGATGATTAATTTTTTTATATATTATTGAGATTCATAGCAATATTGTTCACCATGTGAATCAGACGCGGCCCAATTTCATTTTCCAGTTTTTCCTGATTTAACAGATAACTTGGAGCACCACAGTTAAACGTTAATATCCCGTGTTTAGGGTGAACCAATGGAACTGCCACGGAATTCACATCCTTAGCCCAGTCACCTAAAGACAGACAGTAGCCATAATCCTGATAATCACGGATTGCACGTTCCAGATTACGCTTGATGGTTGGCCACTGATCTTCGTTTCTTTTCTTGATGGCATCAAATAAATATTCGCGTTCCTTCACATCCATCGCTGCCAGACAGGCCCGTCCCATGGCACTGCTATGAATCGGTAAAGTCGAACCGACAGGGCGGCGCATGGTTAGCGTCGATTCTGTATGTACCACTTCCAGATAAATCATGCTCAAACGGTCACGGGTAGCCATTGCCACAGGGGCTTGGGAATAACGGGACATTTCTTCCATAAACGGATAAGCCTGAGTCCGCGCAGAAATATTACTCAAAGCTGCATAACCCAAAGCCAATACGCCAACATCCAACAGATATTTCGTGGTATTCGGTAGTTGTTTTAAATAACCTAAAGAAACCAGGGTGCTGGTAATACGGGCCACAGTTGGCTTGGGTAAGTTGGTTAATTGTGCAATTTCCTGATTGCCAAGCAATTGATTGGTCGCTGAAAAGCAACGTAAGATTTCCAATCCACGCGCAATAGACGCAATAAATTGAGGATTATTTTCTCTATGAATATGTGAAATCGGATCTAAACGGATTTCATCAAAGTTGGGAATTTCACCAGTTTTATTTTTTGTCATGGTCAGGGCAATTAAAGTTAAATTAATGAATATGATAGCAACATAATTTCACGATACAAAATAAAACACTTCTACAAAAGATAAAATATAGGAAAAAGTGCCGAAATTATTTGTGGTCGAAAAGAATCCTGTTACCCAACTTTGAAGACAATATAAAATCATCTAGTTTTTTAGGTTTAACACGTAGCCAATACATTTAAAAAGTTTCGATTTCTCCGAAAGAGTCAGTGATCGATAAATATTACAGCAAGAAAAAAGGTTTAATTATCTATTCAAAAAAACTGATAAATAGAATAATCACTCATCAAAATATTTCGTATCGTGAAATTAAATATTAAACACAAATCAACTGGAATACCAGAAAAATTTCATTTTTTAGTTAAAATATAAAATTTTTAATAATTTCACTTGCTCAAAATGATTTTATATGATTATTTATTTCGTAATACGAAACAAAAATAAGGGTAAAGGAATTTACCTAAATTATATCCATGGAGATTCATATGATTCGTGATCCGGAAATGCTAGACCAACTTCTGTCAACGATTCGCGATTTTGTAAAAAATGAACTGGTGCCTCTTGAGCATGAAGTAGAAGAGAACAATGCCATTCCTGAACATATTGTGGAACAGATGAAAGAGCTGGGCTTGTTTGGCCTGACGATTCCTGAAGAATATGGTGGTTTAGGCATTACCATGGAAGAAGAAATTCTGGTCGCGATGGAATTGGGCCATACATCGGCTGCCTTTCGCTCTTTAATTGGTACTAACAACGGCATTGGCTCAAGCGGCATCATTATCGACGGTACAGAAGAGCAAAAACAGAAATATTTACCGCGTTATGCAACGGGCGAAATTATTGGTTCATTCTGTTTGACCGAACCGGATTCCGGCTCAGACGCTGCTGCTTTAAAAACCAGTGCAGTCAAAGACGGCGATTATTATATTTTAAACGGAACTAAACGCTTCATCACCAATGCACCACGTGCCACGACATTTACCGTGATGGCACGTACCAATCAAGAGATTAAAGGTGCGAGCGGTATTTCAGCATTTCTAGTTGAAGCAGGTACACCTGGTTTAAGCCTAGGTAAAATTGACAAGAAAATGGGCCAACATGGTTCCTATACCTGTGATGTAATTTTTGATAACTGTAAAGTGCATAAAGATCAGCTGATTGGCGGTGTAGAAGGGATCGGCTTTAAAACAGCAATGCGCGTTCTGGATAAGGGCCGTCTGCACATTGCTGGTTATAGCGTCGGCATGGCTGAGCGTATGTTGGAAGACGCACTCAACTATGCAGTGGAGCGCAAACAGTTTGGCCAGCCCATTGCGAATTTCCAGCTAATCCAAGGTATGTTGGCAGACTCCAAAGCCGAGATTTATGCAGCCAAATGTATGGTGCTGGATGCTGCGCGTCTACGTGATGCTGGCCAAAATGTTACGACTGAAGCCTCTTGTGCCAAAATGTTTGCAACTGAAATGTGTGGTCGAGTTGCTGATCGCTGTTTGCAGATTCATGGTGGAGCGGGTTATATCAGTGAATATTCAATTGAACGTTTCTACCGTGATGTGCGTCTGTTCCGTTTATATGAAGGAACCACACAAATCCAGCAAATTATTATTGCGCGTGAAATGATTAAACAAGCAACCGCCTAATCTCATAATTTTAAAATAAGGAAATATTAAAATGACGACAAAAATTAGATTTGATTGGCAAGACCCGTTTTTAATAGAACAGCAACTGACATCAGAAGAGCGCATGATTCGCGATGCAGCGGCAGCGTACTGTCAAGACAAACTGATGCCGCGTGTACTGGAACAGTTCCGTCATGAAAAAACCGATCCGGCTATTTTCCGTGAAATGGGAGAACTGGGTTTACTCGGTCCAACCATTCCGGAACAGTACGGCGGTGCAGGTTTAAATTATGTCAGTTATGGTCTGATTGCTCGTGAAGTTGAACGTGTCGATTCAGGTTACCGTTCAATGGCCAGCGTACAAAGCTCTCTGGTGATGGTACCCATTAATGAATTTGGTTCTGAAGAGCAAAAGCAGAAGTATTTACCAAAATTAGCAACCGGTGAATATATTGGTTGCTTCGGCTTGACCGAGCCGGATCATGGTTCGGATCCGGGCAGCATGATTAGCCGTGCTAAAAAAGTCGAGGGTGGTTACCGTTTAACTGGCGCAAAAATGTGGATTACCAATAGTCCGATTGCCGATGTATTTGTAGTTTGGGCCAAAGAAGTTTCTGCCGAAGGTAATATCGGTGACATTCGTGGCTTTATTTTAGAAAAAGGCTGGGAAGGGCTTTCTGCTCCAACGATTCACGGCAAGGTGGGTCTACGTGCCTCAATCACCGGTGAAATTGTAATGGATAACGTCTTTGTTCCAGAAGAAAATGCATTTCCGGAAGTTCGCGGTTTAAAAGGACCTTTTACCTGCTTGAATAGTGCACGTTACGGGATTGCCTGGGGTGCCATGGGAGCTGCAGAGTTCTGCTGGCATACCGCACATCAATACACCATGGACCGTAAACAGTTTGGTCGACCACTCGCTGCGAATCAGCTGATCCAGAAGAAACTGGCAGATATGCAAACTGAAATTGCACTCGGTTTGCAGGTGGCTTTACGTTTTGGCCGCATGAAGGATGAAGGCATTGCTTCAGTTGAAGGTACATCACTGATCAAGCGCAACAACTGCGGCAAGGCACTGGATATTGCCCGTTTGGCCCGTGACATGATGGGTGGAAATGGCATTAGCGATGAATTCGGTGTAGCCCGTCATCTGGTTAATCTGGAAGTGGTAAATACCTATGAAGGTACCCATGATGTACATGCCCTGATTTTAGGTCGTGCACAAACCGGAATTGCAGCCTTTTGCAACTAAACCTGACATCAACTTCTAGCCAGCATTGCTGGCTAGATTGTTTTACGGGTTTAAGAATTGTGCTTAATCACATCATTCAATGTATTGCTACGTGATTTCTGCAGAGAAAATTTATCAAGAACTTTGAAAATCATTTTATACCACCTTGCTAAAGCGTGGTAATGATCAGCGAATATTCTATATTTCACCTAAATAATTAAGTGAAATATGCGTTTTAAAAAGGCACAGGAGTGCCGAAAAGTAGAAAGAGCATTATGGATACGATCAGTTCACAACAACACCCAGTGGAAGGTGGAAACGAACCCAAGCAAAGAGTCTGGATTCTGGCCTTTATTTTCTCATTTTTAGCATTATTGGTTGATGGTGCTGATATTGCGTTATTAGCCTACAGTCTGACCAGTCTGAAACAAGAGTTTTCATTAAGTAATATGCAGGCCGGTGCCTTAGGGAGCTGGACGCTTGCAGGCATGGCTATCGGCGGTTTTTTTGGTGGCTGGGCTTGTGACCGTTTTGGCCGGGTTCGTGTGATCGTCATTGCCATTGCATTATTTTCTTCATTAACCTTCTGGTTAGGATTCGTAGAAAGTTATGATCAGTTCAAATGGCTGCGCTTTACGTCTGCGATTGGACTAGGTGCTCTATATATTGCCTGTAACACACTCATGGCAGAGTATGTACCCACCAAATATCGCTCTACAGTATTGGCAACGCTTATGACTGGCTGGACTTTAGGCTCGGTGGTCGCAACTGTTCTGGCTGGATGGCTATTGCCTGAATTTGGCTGGCGATACCTCTATTATATTGCCATTATTCCAATTGTACTGGCCTTCGCGATGTACTTCTTGGTGCCTGAGCCGAAAGCCTGGTTAGATGCGCGTAAAGCACGCCTGGATGCAAAAGCCAGTGGTATTCTGCAGGAAAAACCAAAAAATACTTTTAAAATGATTTTTGAAGATGCACTTAGCCGTCGCATGTTTATCCTCTGGTCCTTCAGTACCGCATTTTTACAGTTTGGATATTATGGAGTCAGCAACTGGCTACCGGCGTATTTAGAGACTGATCTGGGAATCAAGTTTAAAGAAATGACCATGTATATGATCGGGACTTTCCTGATCATGATGTGTACCAAAGTTATTGCTGGTTTTATCGCTGACCGGATTGGCCGTCGTGCGGTATTTGCTTTCGGCACTATGGGTACTGCAATTTTTATCCCTGTGATTGTCTTTGGTAATACGCCGGATAATATCCTCTGGCTGATGTTATTTTTCGGTTTTCTCTATGGTATTCCATACGGTATTAATGCGACTTACATGACAGAAAGCTTCTCCACCAAAGTGCGTGGAACAGCAGTGGGTGGGGCATATAACGTAGGCCGACTGGGTGCGGTGTTTGCACCTCTTACCATTGGCTATTTTGCTCAAGGAGGCTCAATTGGTACCGGCTTACTGATTATGGGCATTGCCTATTTTCTTTGCGGCCTGATACCCGCTTTCTTTATTAAAGACCGCTTATTTGATCCACAAAAGGCAGATTAATCTGCACTCGTAATATAGATAGAACATGCTAGGAAGCAATATGATGAATAAAATCACGCAGGATATCGAGACGGTACTTAAGCAAATTCCTGATGGTGCACACATTATGACCAGTGGTTTTGGCCTGGCAGGTCAACCGGTAGAATTAATCGAAGCATTAATTGACTTGGGTCCTAGAGACTTAACCATTATTAACAACAATGCTGCTTCCGGAGATCGTGGTCTAACCAATCTGCTATTGTCCGGACTGGTCAAAAAAATGATCTGTTCATTCCCGCGGGCCAATAACTCAACAGTATTTGAAGATTTGTATAAAGCAGGAAAAGTTGAGCTAGAACTGGTACCACAGGGTAATCTGGCCTGCCGTATTCAGGCAGCCGGTGCTGGCTTAGGGGCTGTTTTTACTCCAACCGGTTTTGGTACCAAAATAGCTGAGGGTAAAGAAACCCGTAATATCAATGGAAAAGATTATGTGCTGGAATATCCGATACATGCTGATTATGCCTTGGTTTATGCCAATCAGGCAGATCAGTGGGGCAACTTGACCTACCGTAAGGCAGCACGGAATTTTGGTCCGATCATGGCCAAAGCAGCAAAAACCACCATTGCACAAGTCCATCAAGTTGTGGAACTGGGAGAACTTGATCCAGAGATCATTGTAACGCCAGGAATTTTTGTACAGCATGTGGTCAAGGTTGGAGATATTAAATAATGAATATTCAAAAACGTAGTCGTGAACAGATTGTAGCTAAAGTTGCACAAGACATTCCAACCGGCTCTTTTGTAAATTTGGGTATTGGTTTACCGACACGCGTAGCAGGTTATTTAAAACCTGAACAAGGAGTAATTCTACACTCGGAAAATGGCGTTTTAGGTTTTGCTGCATTGAGTGATCCTGAACAGGCAGATGATGATCTGATTAACGCCGGCAAAGAACTCGTAAGCATGTTGCAAGGTGGCAGTTTTATGAATTCTGCCGACTCTTTCGATATCATGCGAGGCGGGCATCTGGATATCTGTATCATGGGGGCTTTCCAGGTGGCTATTAATGGTGATTTGGCGAACTGGCATACCGGTAATGCTGATGCTGTACCTGCTGTAGGCGGTGCGATGGATCTGGCGGTGGGTGCTCGCTGTGTTTATGTTTGCATGGAACATGTGACTAAAAACGGTGAAGCAAAAATTGTTGAAGAACTGACTTATCCTCTAACAGGTAAACATTGTGTCAACCGTATTTATACCGATCTCTGTGTGATTGAATTAAAAGACAACCAGGCTCAGGTTATTGAAATAGTGGATGGTTTAAGTTTTGAAGAATTGCAACGGCAGACTGGCTGTAAATTAGTGGACAGTCGTCAACAAGCAGCCTAAAAATAAGTCCGCAATATTCTGATTGAGTAAAAGTATAGTTTTAGATCACAGCTTCGGCTGTGATTTTTAAATTTTAGAATTATTATCAAATACACGTAATATTGACCATATTTCCGCATTTTAAAGATATAAATACAAACTTTTGCTAATGATTATTTGAATAATAAGTCTAAAATGTTAACAAGCTAAGGAAGGTGATAGTCTGAATGAATAATAATTGTGATGATCAAGAAATTTTTCATATTTTTAATTTGATTGGTCGCCATACTGAACTTAAACCTATCCTCGATGTCATTAGCCAGTGGCTTGAATCGCGTATTCCAGATGCGCTTGTCACCATTATGCTCTATAAGGATGACACACAAACTTTAAATATCATAAGTGGTAAACAACACTTCTCAAAAGAGTACTGTAATGCTATTCAAGATTTGAAAATTGGGCCAAATCAAGGATCGTGTGGCGTAGCTGCCTTTTTACGTCAGTTGGTCATTAGTCCGAATTTAATGAAAGACCCAAACTGGCAGCCTTATCGTGCTTTGGTAAATGCAGAAAAATTGTCTAGTTGCTGGTCTATGCCGATTATTAATGCTTCAGATATTCTGTACGGAACGTTTGCTACCTATTATCGAACACCAAAAATACCGACTGAGCATCATATTCAGCTTTTACAACAAGCGGCAAAATTAGTTGCTCTGGCAATTGAGCTTGATCAGGAACGCCAAAAAAGACATGAGCTTAATGAAAAATACAGCTCATTTTATACCTATCATCCAGATATTATTTTTGAACTTGACCTACAGGGACATGTGCTTAATACCAATATTGCTTGCGAAGAAATTACAGGTTTTTCTAAAGCGCAAATTCATGGTCAGCACTATTGTGCCTTCATACCGCCCGAATTCCATGAACTTGCTAACGTTTCATTTTCAGAAGCGGCGCAAGGTAAATCTCAACATTATGAACTTCCAATTTATAATGTTGCAGGCGATATCTTATGGCTGGATCTGACCAATTTACCGATTATTCAAAATCAGAAAGTCACCGGTATTATTGGCATTGCCCGAGATATTACTGTATCGCGTGAAAACAAGGAGTCTCTACGATTATTAAAACGGGGGGTAGAGGCCAGTCCGAATAGTCTTTTTATTACCGATGTCTCTGAAGAAAGGCTAATGGTGTATGTAAATCCGGCTTTTCTAAAGCTCACCGGTTATACAGCAGCAGAAGTATTAGGACAAAGCTGTTTTTTCTTACAGGGTCCAGATACTGATCCGGATCAGATTGCATTACTCAAGCAAGCGGTCAAAGAACAAAAAGAAATTCAGGTGACTATAAAAAGTTACTGTAAAGATGGTAGCTGGTTCTGGAATCGTTTAACTATAGGTCCTATTTTTGACCAGACAGGAACCTGCACCCATTTTTTGGGGATTCAGGAAGATATTACCCAGCAACGTATTCACGAAGAATATATTCAGCATCAGCATACCCATGACCATTTAACCGGTTTACCGAACCAGTATGCATTCAAACAGATTCTGGAAAATATTTTTGAAGCACAGCACGAGAGCTCACAACCTTTAGTCTTGCTGTATATAGATCTGGATGATTTTAAAAATATCAATGACAGCTTAGGTCATCTGGTGGGTGACCAGATTCTCAAAATTGTAGGCGAGCGGCTGCAAAAATTTGTTCAAGGCAATAATGTGCTATGCCGCTTCGCTGAAGATGAATTTATTTTGCTGCTCTCAGGGACAGATGAGCATACTGAAGTCGAGGCGATCGCCGGAGAAATTCTTGATCTTCTTTCCATGCTGTTTATTGTTGATCAGTACAAAATACATTTAAGTGCCAGTATTGGTATTGTGGCAGATGACAGTTCGATCCATCATTCTTCTGAATTGATCTACCAGTCTGTTTTGGCGATGCAGGAAGCCAAAAGACAAGGTCGTAATATGTGGCAGTGGTATGAAAAAACCAGAATGCAGCCTGTCGCAGAAATAGACTATACCAATCTGCGTCTGGAACTCATGGAAGCGATCAATCAGGAAAATTTTGACCTGTTCTATCAGCCGCTGGTTCATCCTGAAACTGGACTGGTAACAGGTGTAGAAGCTTTAATCCGTTGGTGCCATCCACAGCAGGGTTATATTTCCCCAGCGATTTTTATTCCACTTGCAGAAAGAACTGGGCAAATTATTAGTGTAGGTCAATGGGTATTGGAAAAGGCCTGTTTAGATATTGCCGAGTGGAACAAGACACACAATAGCCAGATCACGGTATCGGTGAATATTTCTCCTTTGCAATTCCGTAGAGCAGGCTTTTTGCAGGTGCTTGAACATGCACTTGAACTCAGTCAATTACCGCCGGAATTACTTAAAATTGAAATCACGGAAGGTGTCATCATTAATGGTGCAGATCGAACCATAGAAATTTTGAAAGCAGTGCGTGCTTTAGGTGTACAGGTCGCCATTGATGACTTTGGCACAGGTTATTCGAGTCTCAGTTATCTGCGTCGCTTGCCGATTAATCAAATCAAGTTAGACCGTAGTTTTATTGAAGAGCTGACCCTCGATGGTCAGGATGCTGCAATTGTGCAATCGATTATTCATCTAGCCCATCAGCTGGATCTGGAAGTTGTCGCGGAAGGGGTCGAAACCGTAAGTCAAGCCAGTTTACTCTATCAACAGGGTTGTGATCTGCTACAAGGCTTCTTTTATGCAAAACCTGCACCTTTAACTGAATTGAAGCCTGTTTATCTCGCAATGGAAAATAGTAAATTGAATTAACTCTAAAAGTTAAGATATCAATATTTTCAACCGCTCTTCAGATAGAAAGGAAACGTTAAACAGGCTTAAAGAATTTTTCTATTTTATCAGCGTATCATCTCTATAATTTATGCTCGGTACAGAAAGCGGGATAAAAAAATAAGCTTTTAACCCCAAAGGTTTTTAACAGTATCTAAGGCTCAGGCTGAATATTGGCTAAATTTCTTTCTTGGTTTAAATCATAATAGTTAATCAAAAAGATCAACACGGCAAAAATAAAACCTAAAATGACGCAGGCAGACCAGCCATAGCTTTTCCATAAATGCAGCGATAAAAATGCACCCAGACCGGCACCTGAAAAATAACAGGTCATATAGATGGCATTAATCCGCGAGCGAGCCTGCATTGAAATTCGATAGACCAGATTCTGGTTCAAGACATGCAAACAGGAAATTCCAAAATAAGCCAGAATTAAGCCCAAGATATAAATCCATAAATAATTCTGGGCAAAGAATAAAGGAATCCAGGCCAGAATCAGTCCGCACGTAGCCAGATGCGCAATCCATTTTTCCCGATGCCTGCCAATCATTTTACCGGTCCACTGAGAGGACCAGATGCCGACCACCCCCACAATGCCCATGAGGCCAATCTGGAAATCATTAAAATGATAAGGTGCTTCAGCCAGAATAAAAGTCATGGTAGTAAAGATAATACTCAGCATGCCAAAACCCAAACCTCCGATCATACTACGCCGGATCAGCATGGGTTCTGTGCGTGCAAAGGTAAATAGTGAGCGATAAATTTGCAATATATTCATCTGCAACTGGCTCTTAGCGCTTGGTAACTGGAACCACATGGCCAGACTCAGCAGAAGAATTGCACAACCACTAAACAAGTACACCGCATGCCAGGACCATAAAGTAGAAATCAGTCCGGCCACGGTACGGGCAAACAGAATACCCACCAGAACACCACTCATGAGTAGGCCAACGACTTCGGCACTTTTATCACGCTGCGACAGGCTGGCGGCAAAAGGAATCAGAATCTGGGTGGTGATCGAACAAAAAGAGGCGAGCAGGGTAAAGCCATACAACATATGCAGATTGGTACTGGCTGAAAGCCCAATAAGCGCCAATCCGGTACAGAACATCAAACTGCAGATATACAACCGTTTTTCGAACAAGTCACCCAAAGGGACAAACAAAAATAATCCGGTGGCATAGCCAATCTGGGTCAGTACTACAGTCCAGCCAGACTGAGCCACACTGATCTGCAGATCCTCTGCAATAGAATAAATCAAGGGCTGGTTAAAATAGTTACAACCTGCGCAGAGTGCGCAGGTCATTGCCATCATGAACATGAAACGGCGTGAAATTTGCCCTTGGGCTGACATCCTTGTCTCCTGAGGCTTTAAAAACTATAGTTGGCAGAGAGGTTGATACGCGAAATATCTGCTTCCTTATTGTCAAAGGTTTCACGCTTGCCATGATGATATTCTGCACCCAAATTAATCTTTGGAACAGGAGAATAGATCACGTTAGCCACATAGTCGGTTAAGCGCTTATTGGTTTCCGGATTGGCTTTGGCATAATCGCTAGAATCATCAAAATCAACCACGCTGGCATTAATACTACTACGTAGTTTCGGCGTAAATTTATGCGTGAAGCCAATATTTATACTATTGAACTCATTCAATAAAAGTTCATTATTGATTGGATCGACTGAATAATCGCCACCCCAGGCAGCACCATCGGTTGTTGAACCTTGAGTCAAGAAAGCTGCAATACGCTGATCACCGACCATATGGAAATAGTTCCCCTGAATTGAGTTTTGATCATCTAAACGGTAACGTCCACCAACGCCCACACCCCAGCCAACTTTTTCAATATCACCTGTATCTGTTTGCGCTTGCTTTTGATTGACAAAGCCTTGAGCTAATAAATGAAGAGGGCCTGATTGATGAACATATTTAGTGCTTAAGGCAGGTAAGGCAGAAGAACGATCGCCACCGGCCATGTACTCCAGACCGACATTCCAGGTATTTTCCGGATCAAGTTTGAAAGCATAGCTCACCTGAGGTGTACGTAAGACTGATCCACCCAGGAACAAGCTGTAGTCGACAGCTTCAGTGCTAATCTCTGGTGTTGACATCAATGACCAGGCCTGACCAAACGTCCAGTTATAGTATTTTAAGTGTGCATGACGGATACGTAATCCACCATCGCCTTTACCATTGTTGGTCCAGAAGTCGGCTTCTAAACGAGCAGAAACATTCGGATTGCCTCCTAGATCTTTGGCCAGGAAACCAATCCGGCTGGCAGCCGCAGTAAAATCGGAACGTACAGAATCCGGTTCAGTAAAAGGTACTTTATTAATCTGGTTAATGGTACGGCCACGGGCTTCAGTAGTACTTTTGAAATCGACTGCACCATCAAAGCGGATCAAGCCATAAACATCGACATTATCTACCATTGAACTCAGCGTTTTAGAGTCTTGCGCTTTGGCTTGTTCCTGCTGGTTCTTTAATGCAAGTTGCGCGGCTTTTTGTTGTTCTAGTTCTGCCTGGATTTGCTTTAACTGTGACTCAAGAAATTGCATACGGTCTTCAGAAGCTTCTGCTGAAAATGCCTGTGCTGAAGCAATACCACATAATGTCGCTAAAACTAATTTTTTCATTTCTTAATCCCTAAAGAAATTTTTAATCCTGAATGAAAGGAGACCTTTCTATACTGACGTGTTGTAAATATTTGAAGTGAGGAAGGCAGCGATTTGACCTGCCTTCCGAAGTAGGGTTTATTCTGCTTTTTGCGGATCGTATAAACGGTCTTTAATAAACAGGGCAGGAATCAAACCGCATAGGAAATATGCTGCACCCATTACCAACAGACCTGTACCGATCGAACCATGCATCGCCAGATAACCAATCGTAATTGGCGCAAAGATTGCACCGATACGACCAATATTGAATGCACCGCCCACCGCTGTACCACGAACACCAGTCGGGAAACTTTCGGTTAGATAGGTTGCATTGATGGCATATGGAATACCGTACAGGAAGCCGAAGATTAGCATCAGTACGCCAATGTTATCGGCATTATGCATATACACCACGACAGGGATAAATAGCGCTGTTCCCATGGTGCCGAAAGCAAACACAATACGGCGACCAATTTTATCAGCAACATAACCTGCAATGATTTTGGCAAAAATCATGGTGATGAATGTACCCACCATATACAGTGCCATTTCTTTAAACTTAATGCCTAATTCAGCTTCAAGATAACTTGGCAACCAGTTACTTACACCGAAGTAACCAAATAACAGGAAACCGGAGCTGAAAGACCACAAGATGAACATCTTGCCATGAGTTTTATCTTTAAGAATGGTGATGTATGGATTACCTTTTTTGGTATCGTTATCCACAATCTGACCAGTTCTTTTCATTTCACGGACACGTTTCCATGATTCTGGCTCTGGCACCATAAAGTGCATCAGGATACCCAAAGCTAATGGAGCAATTGTGATCCAGTACAGCATACGCCAGCCGAACTCAGGAATAATCCAGCCTGAAATCATGGTAATCACCAATGAACCTAAAGTGAAACCAGTCATCAATGTTGCCAGTACAGTAGTACGGTATTTGGTCGGTACGTATTCTGACATCAGAGTATTACAGGCAATATATAAACAGCCTAAACCCAAGCAAGAAAGAGTACGTAAAATTGCAAATTCAGTATAAGACTGAGCAAAACCTGAGTAGGCTGACAAGATCGAGAAGGCGATGGTGGCCAGTACAATGACGCGGACACGTCCAAATTTGTCGCATGCCCATCCACCAATAAAGCCTCCGATCCCCATACCTAAAAGAGAATAACTTCCCAAGGCACCCGCCTGTACAGAAGTCAGGCCCCATTCAGCTTTCAGACTGGTCAGACTAAAAGCCAGAATCCCGATATCTGCACCGTCACAGAGCAAAATCAGAAAAGCAAAGATAAAAGCCGTCATCCAAAGACGTTTTGGTGCCTGTTTAATGGTATCCGTGGAGGAGACATCGGTTTTATTGTCTCCTGTTACGATGGTATCGCTTGTCATTCTTATATCCTCTATATATTAAAAGTAGCATTTCCTCTGCTACCGCTAAATCCATTTTTCTTCCTCACGGAAACATAGTTTTCCTGATTTAACAGACTTGCTCCTGAACGCTACAGCCGCTGTATTTATTATCAGGCTACATTCGATTTTTCACTTTATTACGCTAAATCAAAATCATCTCATTGCTGGAAAATTTGATTTCGTAAATTAATTTTAAGTTCTGCCCTATGGTGATTATTCATTTAAATGGATAATCAGATTGCATTTAAAATATTTAATTCCGTATTGCGAAATCAATTAATCACAAAATAACCATCTGAACAAGAGTTTTTACTCTATTTTTAGTAAAAAATAACTTTTTTGAATTCTGGAGTTAAAAATCCTTGATTTATAGCTTGAGAAACCTTAGTTTTATATAAAATAAAATTTCGCTATACAAAATAAATGGAGATTTTAATGGAACAGGTCGTTCAAGTAGAACAAGTTTCAGCACATGTAGCGATGGTTAAAATTCATCGACCAGAAGCGAAAAATGCCCTGAATACAGAAGTTCGCCAGAAACTTGCGGCGGCATTTTTGCAACTGAATGACGATGAAAATGTACGTGCCATTATTCTTACCGGTGGTGAAACAGATTTCGCAGCAGGTGCCGATCTTAAAGAACTGGCCAATGCAGAAACCATTCAAATGATGCAGCGCCGGACTGAACGTTACTGGCAGGCGATTGCACAGTGTTCAAAACCGGTGATTGCAGCTGTAAACGGTTATGCACTTGGTGGTGGCTGTGAACTGGCGATGCATGCAGATATTATTATTGCCGGGAAAAGCGCCCAGTTTGGTCAGCCTGAAGTGAAAGTGGGTGTCATGCCGGGTGCCGGTGGTACCCAGCGATTATTCCGTGCCGTGGGTAAATTCCATGCGATGCGTATCATCATGACGGGTTGTCTGATACCAGCGCCGGAAGCTTATCAGATTGGCCTAGTGTCTCAAGTAACGGAAGACAGCGAAACCCTTGCAACAGCAATCAAGATGGCTGAAGGTCTGGCAAAAATGCCGCCAATTGCGCTTGAACAAATCAAGGAAGTGGCTTTACTGGCTGAAGATGTGCCATTAAATGCCGGATTAATGCTGGAACGTAAATCTTTCCAGATGCTGTTTTCTTCAGAAGATCAAAAAGAAGGTATGCAAGCCTTTATTGAAAAACGTAAACCAAATTATCAGGGACGATAAGCATGAGTATTCGGATTCAGAAAATCGGCATTATTGGTGTAGGCACGATGGGTGCAGGTATTGCCCAGATCGCGATTCAGTCTGGTCATGATGTGGTACTGTTTGATGCCAAAGAAGGGGCAGCCGAACAGGCACAGGACAAACTGGCCAAAACATTAAATACCTTGGCAGATAAAGGAAAATTCAGCCATGAAAAAGCCGCTGAAGATATTTCTCATCTGTCGACTGCGCAGCAGCTAGAAGACTTGAAAGATTGTGACTTGATTGTTGAAGCGATTATTGAAAATCTGGAAATCAAGCAAAAACTGATGCAGCAACTGGAAGGAATGATAAAACCAGAAGCGATTCTGGCATCCAATACCTCTTCATTGTCGATCAGTGCAATCGCTGCCAACTGTGAGCAGCCAGAACGTGTTGCCGGTTATCACTTCTTTAATCCGGTCCCACTCATGAAAGTGGTCGAAGTGATTGAAGGCTTTAACACCCGTGCTGACATTATTGAAGCATTAACCCAGCTCTCGACTAAAATGGGCCATCGTCCGGTCAAAGCTAAAGATACGCCAGGGTTTATCATTAACCATGCCGGCCGTGCTTTTGGTAGCGAAGCCTATGCAATTCTGAATGAAAATGTCACACCATTTTATGATATTGACAGGATCTACCGTGACGGAATCGGTTTCAAGATGGGGCCGTTTGAATTAGGTGATCTGACCGGTATGGATGTCTCGCACCCGGTGAGTGAATCGATTTATCATCAGTATTATGAAGAAGCACGTTACCGTCCAAGCGTGATTACCCGTCAGCGTTTTATTGCCAAGCAGTTAGGTCGTAAAACCGGTAAAGGTTTTTATGATTACACTTCGGGTAGCAAAGTAGGTGATGTGGCTCCAACCTTGGTTGAAAAGCTGGATCAATATCCATCGGTTTGGTTAGGTACAGAATATAGCGAAGACCGTCAGGCGCTTGAGCAATATCTGCAGCAGTTCAATATTCAGATCGAGCAAACAGAAGCACCTTCAGCAAATGCTTTAATTCTGATTGCCACTTATGGCGAAGATGCAACTTCAGCAGCAGTCCGCTATCAGGTGTCTCCGCAGCAAGTAGTCTGTATTGATCTGCTTTACGGTCTGAATAAACACCGTACTTTAATGCCAACGTTTGTGACCAAAGCTGAACTGATAAAAGCAGCCCAATCGATTTTCAATCTGGATGGTGTGACCGCCAGTGTAATTCAGGAAAGCGTCGGCTTTGTGGCTCAACGTGCTTTGGCAATGATTGTGAATCTCGGCTGTGATATTGCCCAGCAAGGCGTTGCAACGGTGGAAGATATCAATATCGCGGTGAAATTAGGCCTTGGCTATCCATATGGCCCAATTGAGTGGGGGGATGTGCTGGGAGCTGAAAAAATCCTGAAAATTCTGGATCGCATGACTGCGATTACCCGTGACCAGCGTTACCGTCCAAGTCCTTGGTTGCGTCGCCGTGTTCAGCTTGGTCTACCACTTGTTCATACAACACATTAATTAAAAAGTTAAAGGAATAACACTCATGTTAAATGCATATATTTATGATGGTTTACGTTCACCAATCGGTCGTCATGCAGGAAGTCTGGCAAGCGTACGTCCAGATGATCTGGCAGCGACCGTAATTAAAAACCTGCTGGAAAAAACCGGTATTCCGGCAGCAGATGTAGAAGATGTAATCTTTGGGAGTACCAATCAGGCCGGTGAAGACAGCCGTAATGTGGCACGTTTTGCAGCATTGTTAGCGGGTATGCCGGTAACAGTTCCGGGGCAGACGGTAAACCGCTTATGTGCATCAGGTCTCGGTGCTGTGATTGATTCGGCACGTGCCATCACTGCAGGCGAAGGCGAGTTGTACATTGCTGGTGGCGTAGAAAGTATGACCCGCGCGCCTTTTGTGATGGGCAAAGCAGAAAGTGCTTATTCACGTGATGCCAAAATTTATGACACCACGATTGGTACCCGTTTCCCGAACCGTAAATTTACGGATCAGTTTGGCGCGCACAGTATGCCTGAAACAGGTGATAACGTGGCTGAAGAATTCGGTATTAGCCGTGAACAGGCTGACACCTTTGCCGCTGCATCACAGGCAAAATATCAGGCAGCGAAAGAGGCAGGTTTCTTTGAAGGTGAAATTACCCCGATTGAAGTTTCTCAAGGACGCAAATTGCCGCCTAAACAAATTACTGAGGATGAGCATCCACGTGCATCTTCAACATTTGAAGCTTTATCCAAGTTAAAACCGCTATTTGAAGGTGGTGTAGTAACAGCGGGTAATGCATCAGGAATCAATGACGGCGCTGCAGCACTGATTATCGGCAGTGAAAAAGTTCAGGAACAGTATGGCTTAAAACCTTTGGCTCGTATCCTGTCTTCTGCAGCCGCTGGCATTGAGCCACGCATCATGGGTGCAGGCCCAATTGAAGCGATTAAAAAGGCAGTACAACGTGCTGGTTTGACGCTAGACGATATGGATATCATCGAGATTAATGAAGCCTTTGCCAGTCAGGTATTATCTTGCCTGAAAGGTCTGGATGTCGCTTTGGATGATCCGCGTGTTAATCCAAATGGTGGTGCGATTGCCATTGGTCATCCACTGGGCTGTTCGGGTGCGCGTTTGGCTTTAACCGTTGCACGTCAGTTACAGCGTACCGGTAAAAAATATGCCGTGATTAGTCTGTGTATCGGTCTGGGTCAAGGCTTGGCGATGGTGATTGAAAACCCTGAAGCTGCATAACAGCTTAAGTAATCGCCTTAATGCCATGTATATATGATATGCATGGCATTTTTTATTGGGATTTTTTTAAAAATAAAAAAATCCCTGCACATACAGGGATTGATTACATCAGTGTAATGATTACTTACGACCAGTGACTAATAATGTTGCCGACCCAAAGGCATAAACTTTACCTTCTTTATCGATAATTCTGCCTTCTGAGGTCAGTACATTGCGTCCTATCCGGATAACTTCACCAATAGCTGTATAGGTTTCGCCACTTTTCATCGCTTTCAGCATTTTTACATTCAGGTCAATGGTCGAGAAACTAATACCTGCATCTACTGTCGTATGCACGGCAGCGCCAGTGGCACTATCTAGAACCGTCGCACAAAAGCCGCCATGAATTCCACCCTGTAAATTGTAATGGCGCTGATCAGGACGCACCTCATATTCCACATAGTTTTCGCGCACCAAGGTCAGACGCATGGGAATAATTTCACTCATGGCTGAGCTGGGTATTTCCCCATTTTTAATTGCGGTAAGATATTCAAGTCCGTTTAATTGTGATGTGGGCATATCCACTCCTTGTAACGATTTATTTCGCTTTATGAAATAACATTCTGTTTTTCTGGAATTATGATATAACAGATAATGATCGAAATGCTATATTTTTCCAGGATGGAACGATGACAATAAAAAATCTCGTCACAGATGCCGAGTGGCAGGCACGTTGTGAACTCGCAGCGCTTTATCGCATTATCGCGCATTACCGGATGACGGACCTGATTGATACTCACATCAGTTTAAGAGTCCCTGATCAGCCTGACTGTTTTCTGATTAATCAGTATGGTATCGCTTTTGAAAAAATGTGTGCCTCAACGCTGGTCAAGATTAATCATGAAGGGCAAGTGGTAGAAAGCTATGAACAGGACAAGCCGGTGAATATGGCTGGCTTCGTCATCCACTCCGCAATTCATGAAGCACATGCTCATCTGAACTGTGTCATTCATACGCATACCGCAGATGGCATAGCAGTTTCTGCACAGAAACACGGACTTCTTCCCATTTCCCAGCATGCGCTGAAATTTTATCAGCAGGTGGCCTATCACGAATATGAAGGCGTGGCACTGTCAACAGATGAGCAGGAGCGCCTGATTCAGGACCTGGGCGGCCATCGCGCCATGATTTTACGCAATCACGGACTTTTAACGGCTGGCGAAACGATTGCACGGGCTTTTCATGAAATCTATTTTCTGGAACGTGCCTGTCAGGCGCAGGTGAAGGCCTTAAGTGGCGGTGCCGAACTGTATTATCCAGCAGAAGAAGTCCGAATTAAAACTGCCAAGCAGTTCGCAAGTCCTTTAGTTGAACCGATTTTACAGCGTGCCTGGCAGGCCGCTTTGTCTTTGATTGAGCATCAATATACGGAGTATGCATCATGATTGTGATATCCAGTACTGTGCCGAATATTGAAGCAATTCTGGTGAAGTCTTTTCAGAAATATGCACCTGCTGGCAGTTTCTGTACAGTGGACAGCCCGGAAGCTGAACAGGCGACCACTGTTGCTGCCTGGTTTCCAGATCTGGAAAAAGTGCAGCAGCTACCACAGCTTGGTCTGATTCATTCGATTGCTGCAGGGGTCGAACATTTAAATTTAAACGAGATTAGATCTGACCAGTCAGTCTGCCGGGTACTGGATCCACATCATCAAAAAGGCATGTTTGATTATCTGCTCTGGGGCGTGCTGTATTTCCAGCGTTATTTTGACCGCATGATCCAGCAGCAAAAGCAGCAGCTATGGAAACAGTATCGTCAAAGTTATAGCCATCATATCCAGATTGGGATTATGGGCCTTGGCCATATGGGTGGTTATGTGGCAAAACGTTTTGCCGACATGGGCTATCAGGTGTCTGGGTGGTCCAATTCCCCAAAAGAGATTGCTCAGGTGAAAAGCTATGTAGGATCAGAACAGCTTTACGAGTTTTTGGCTCAAAGCCAGATCCTGATTAATCTGCTACCACTCACGGAAGAAAATACCGGCATTCTTTCTGCTGAATTATTTCAGCAGTTGCCTGAACAGGCGGCATTAATTCATGTCGGAAGGGGGCAGCATTTAATTGAGCAGGATCTACTCAATGCACTGGATTCCGGCCAGTTACGTGGTGCAATTATCGACGTATTTGAACAGGAGCCATTAGCTGCTGAACATCCATTCTGGCAGCATGAAAAGATCGTAGTTACGCCACATGTCGCCTCACATGCACCCATGTCTGTGGTAGTGGAACAGATTCTGGAAAATGACCGACGCTTAAATCTCGGGCTGGATTTGTGCCATCAGGTAGATGTCAATAAAGGCTATTAATTGTAGGGATACAGGCAAAAAAATAAGGAAATTGATGATGTGGGAAACGATTCAAACTCAGGTTCAGCAAGGCGTCGCAACCTTAAGCTTTAACCGTCCGGATTCACTCAACAGTTTTAACCGGCAAATGCATGAGGAAGTGCAGCAGGTGCTGAAAAACTGGAATACAGATCCGGATATTCGAGTGATTGTGATTCGCGGCAAAGGCCGGGCGTTTTCAGCGGGACAGGATTTAAAAGAACGTGCTGGACAGCTCGGCAATGTGCCTTTGCCACCGCAAGGCTCGCTGGCCAAATACTATAATCCCTTGATTAATCTGATCCGCCAGAGTCCCAAACCGGTAATCGCAGCAGTGAATGGTGTGGCTGCTGGTGCAGGTGCCAATATCGCGCTGGCCTGTGATCTGGTCATTGCCAAGGAAAGTGCCCGATTTATTCAGGCTTTTTCTAAAATTGGCTTGATTCCTGATGCCGGTGGCACCTGGATGTTGCCACGTTTAATCGGTTATGCACGTGCCATGGCATTCACTTTTCTGGGGGAACCTGTACATGCCAAAGAGGCTGCTGAAATGGGCATGATCTGGAAAATGCTTCCAGATACAGAATTTGATGCTTATATCGACGACATTGCACAGCAATTAGCTCAACAGCCGACTTATGCGCTGGCTTTAACCAAACAGGCCTTGCAACGCAGTGCTGAAAATAACATGGACCAGCAACTGGAGCTGGAACAAAACCTGCAATATCTGGCTCTGAGCAGTCAGGACTATAAAGAAGGTGTCCAGGCTTTTGTCGAAAAACGCCCTGCACAATTTACCGGATGCTAAGGAGAGCATTTATGAAAATTCAGACCCGTATTACCGAGCTTTTAGGCATTCGCTATCCAATTATCCAGGGTGGCATGATGTGGGTCGGTACCGCAGAAATGGCCAGTGCCGTATCTAATGCAGGTGGCTTGGGAACATTAACGGCATTGACTCAACCGACGCCTGAAGCCTTGGTCAAGGAAATTGCACGCTGCCGAGAAATGACCGATCAGCCTTTTGCGGTCAATCTGACTTTATTGCCCGCTGTGAATCCGCCGCCATATGCAGAATACCGACAGGCGATCATTGAAAGCGGTATCAAAATCGTAGAAACAGCAGGCAACAAGCCACATGAACATATTGAGGCGTTTAAGCAACACGGCATTATTGTCATTCATAAATGTACTTCCGTCCGTCATGCGCTTTCAGCACAAAGAATCGGTGCGGATATCATTTCGATTGATGGTTTTGAATGTGCGGGCCATCCGGGTGAAGACGATATTCCTGGCCTGATTTTAATTCCTGCCGCTGCGGATCAGCTTACTGTGCCGATTGTGGCCAGTGGCGGTTTTGCTGATGGCCGTGGTCTGGTCGCAGCTTTGGCTTTAGGTGCTGAAGGCATCAATATGGGTACACGCTTTTGTGCCACTAAGGAAGCGCCGATCCATTCAAACATCAAACAGTTCTATGTCGATAATGATGAAAGGGCGACACATCTGCTGTATCGACAGTTCAGGAATACTACCCGTGTTGCCAAAAATGCGGTATCTGATCTTGTGGTGAAAATGAGTGAAGATCCAAACCTGCAATTTGAACAGATTCGTCCCTATGTCAGCGGTTTAAAAGGCAAGCTCGCTTTAGAAAATGGCGATATTGATGCTGGTGTACTGACTGCAGGTCAAGTGATGGGATTGATTCATGACATTCCGACTTGTCAGGCGCTGATCGAAAATATCATGCAGGAGGCAGAGCAGATTGTTCAGCAACGTTTAGCTCAATTTTTTCCACGTTAATCAACTTTAGTGAAGTCGCTGAATAGAAAAGCCATTCCACTATGAATGGCTTTTTTCATCCTGTATATTTTTTATTTTTAAATGAGAAATTTCATCGAATGACTAGATTTTATTCTTTAAATTATATTATAGTGGATTTAAAACATAATTTCGTATTATGAAATTAATTGTCATAAATATACAAATTAGAACTCATACAAGGGAATTACGATGAGAAATTATATTGCGCCATTAAAAGACATGAAGTTTGTCCTGAAAGACCTGTTAAACGTTGAACAGAAATATCAGGGCTATGCAAAATTCGCTGACAAGGTTTCTATGGATATTATGGAGCAATATCTGGAAGTCGCTGCGGACTTTTGCCAAAACGAACTTCTACCGATTAATGCGACAGGCGACCAGCAGGGTTGCCGTTTGCAGGATGGCGTCGTAACCACCCCGGATGGGTTTAAAGCAGCTTATGACAAATATGTAGAACTCGGCTTTACCTCATTAACTGGTGACGAAGCATATGGCGGTCAGGGCTTCCCGACCTTATACCGTATTGCCATTTCTGAAATTATTACCGCAACGAACTGGTCTTGGGGCATGTACCCAGGCCTGTCCCATGGTGCCATGCGTACTTTAGAGCACCACGGTAGCGATGAACAGAAACAGAAGTTTCTGGTACCTTTAATTGCAGGCCGCTGGACTGGAACCATGTGCTTGACTGAATCTCATGCCGGTTCTGACCTAGGTTTAATCCGTACCAAAGCAGTGCCAAATGAAGACGGCAGCTATAGCATCAGTGGCGAGAAAATCTTTATCTCAGCCGGTGAACATGATCTGGCTGAAAATATCGTGCATATCGTATTGGCACGTTTGCCAGATGCACCTGCGGGAACCAAAGGTATTTCGCTGTTTATTGTGCCGAAATACAATCTGGATGAAGCTGGTAATGTGGCTTCCCGTAATGGCGTGGTATGTAGCGCTCTTGAACACAAGATGGGCATTCACGGTAACGCGACCTGTGTGCTGAATTTTGATAATGCCAAAGGTTTCCTGATTGGGCCTGAAAATCGCGGCCTAAACTGCATGTTTACCTTTATGAACTCGGCACGTATCGGTACAGCCATTCAAGGCTTGGCAGCAGCAGAGTCTTCTTACCAGGGGGCATTGGCTTATGCCAAAGACCGTCTGGCGATGCGTTCACTTGAAGGTGCGAAAGCGCCAGACCAGCCTGCAGATCCGATTATCGTGCATCCGGCTGTACGTAACATGCTGCTGACTCAAAAGGTGTTTGCAGAAGGTTCACGTGCACTTGCATATTATCTGGCGACCTATGCCGATATCGCTGAAGCCACTGACAGCCCGGAAGAAAAGAAAGCAGCTGAAGACCGTCTGGCATTATTAACGCCAATTGCCAAAGCATTAATGACTGAAACCGGCATAGAAGCAGCTAAACATGGTATGCAGATTTTCGGTGGTCACGGTTATATTGCTGAACATGGCATGGAACAGATTGCCCGTGATGCACGTATTGCCAGCCTCTATGAAGGAACTACTGAAATTCAGTCCATTGACTTGCTGGCGCGTAAAGTGCTGGGCTCAAAATTGGGTCTGTTGACCGCATTAACCGAGGAAATTCAAGGCTTTGTAAAAGAACATCAACAACATGCCCAGTTTAGCCAGCAAGTTGCACAAGTCAGCCAGTTGACTGAACAATGGCTGGAATTAACCAGAACCATTCAGGAGCAGGCTCAGCAGTCTGCCAATGAAATTGGGGCAGCATCAGTTGACTACCTATATTTCTCTGGTTATGTCGTGTCCGCTTATCTGTGGCTGAAAATGGCAATTACTGCGCAGCAGAAAATTGAAGAAGGTAATACTGATCCGTTCTATGCAGCCAAGATCAAAACTGCACAATTCTTCTTTGCACGTATTTTGCCAAGAACTTCAACCCACTTTGCCAATATTCAGGCAGGTGGTGAAAGCCTGTTTTTACTTGAACCTGAAGAGTTCAAATTCGATTAAACCTTTTGACCCACGATACTCGTGTCGTGGGTCTTTTTTTAATAATTTTTGCATCCTAACCTCATTCAAATATTGAGAGTTATTCTTCGGTATTGAATAAACCATAAAATAACAAGATCAGGAGTCTATATGGATTTAGACATGATTACTCAACAGTGTCCTTATGCTGATCTGCAGCTTACTTTTCATGAAGTCGGACAGCGTTCTGCATTTCCCACCATTATTCTGATTCATGGCACCGGTGGAAATACCGACAAGCATTTCAGTTATATTTTTCCGATGCTGGGTATTCATCAACGGGTTTTATCCATTGATTTACATACCCCCGATAAAGCTGATCTAAAGGTGACCGATTTTAGCCAACAAGTTGAAGCACTGATTCAGCATGTGGTTGCAGAAGATGAAACCATTACAGTGGTCGGCTATTCACTCGGTGCAGTGATTGCTGCACAAGTAGCAGCCAGTTTAAAACAGCGCGTAGCGCGTTTGATCCTGTTAGCCGGTTGGGCCAAAACTAGCTCGGTGCAACAACTGCGTACCGTTATCTGGCAACAGTTATTTACTGAACAATCTGCGGCCTTGCCTCATTTTGTCAATTATTGCCTGTATAGCGATGATTATCTGTCTGCACGAAGCGAACAGCAGGTGCTGGATCTGGCACGCTTTGTTAAACCATCCCAAGATGCAGCCAAACAGCGTGAACTGAATTATCGCATTGATATTACATCAGCTTTATCTGACATCTGTGCAGAGACTCTAGTCGTTGCCTGTCGTGAAGACCGCATGGTGCCTGTAGCGCAAGCTAAACTGCTGTTTGCTTCAATTTCGAACAGTCGCTATATCGAAATTTCTTCAGGACATGCGCTCTATGTCGAAGCGCCAGCCGAAGTGGTGCAACTGGTAAACCAGTTTAGCCAGCATCCAGAACAATATCCGGTGAATCAAAAAATCCAGCCTTATATGCCTTAAAGGAGATAAATAATGCAAGCTAAAGGACAGCGCAGCAAGATTCTAATTGTAGGCAGCGGTTTTGGTGGTTTGGGAATGGCAATCCGCCTTAAACAGCAGGGCATCCACGATTTTAAAATCATTGAACGTGCAGCAGAAGTGGGCGGTACTTGGCGTGACAATACCTATCCCGGAGTCGCCTGTGATGTACCTTCCCATTTATATTCTTTCTCGTTTATTAAAAATCCCAACTGGTCGCGTGTCTTTCCACAAGGGGTAGAAATTCAGCGCTATTTAATTCAATGCTGTGATCAGGAAAATATCCGGCCCCATATTAATTTTCATACCCAACTGGAAAAGGCCAGCTGGAATGCACGAGAACGCATCTGGGAAATTCACACCTCTATAGGTCTGTATCAGGCTGAGATTTTAATTACCGCAACCGGGCATCTGGCAGATGAGCATCTCCCGAAAATTCCGGGGCTGGAAGAATTTGAAGGCCAAGTGATGCATTCCGCGCGCTGGAACCACGAGCTGAATCTGGAAAATCAACATGTCGTTGTGGTGGGTTCTGGTGCTTCTGCCATCCAGCTTGTGCCGGAAATTTCCAAAACAGCCAAAAGCCTGACCGTCTTACAACGTAGTGCGCCATATATTTTGCCCCGACCAGACCGACCTTATTCTGAATCAGAAAAACAGCTTTTCCGCAAAGATCCGGACAGTATGTCAGCACTTAGACACTCGTTGTTCTGGGGCAATGAATACAATTTTGTCCAGCGCCGTAATCTGAAAAGCCAGATTGAGCGGGTCAAGAAAAACTGCCTGCAATTCTTAAAACATCAGATTTCAGATACTGAATTACAGCTCAAACTTACGCCGAATTATGAACCTGGTTGTAAGCGCTTATTGCTTTCTAATGATTATTATCCGACTTTTCTAAAACCAAATATCACACTTGAAGACTCAGCATTGGCAGAAGTTACGAAAGACGGTGTATTAAGCCAGGCGGGAAATAAATTTTCTGCAGATATCATCGTATTTGCGACAGGATTTGAAGCGGCGCGTCCACCCTATGCCGCAAAGGTAGTCGGTAAACAGGGTTTAAGTCTGGAACAGCAATGGTCCAGAGGTATGCAGGGTTATCAGTCAACGACCGTACACAACTTTCCAAACCTGTTTATCCTGAATGGGCCAAATACAGGCAGTGGGCATAATTCAGCGCTTTATTTTCTGGAAACCCAGTTTGATCTGATTCTAGATGCCTTGCAATTCTTTGAACAACAAAAAATTCAGGTCTTTGAAGCAGATCAAGAAGCTGAAAATAGCTATATGCAGGAGCTACAGCAACTTTCCCAAGGTAGTGTCTGGTTATCGGAAAGCTGTAAAAGCTGGTATCTGGACCCGGTCAGTCGCAAGCTGACTTTGGTCTGGCCGGATTATGCTCATTCATTTAGGGATAAAAATCAGCATTTTATTCGTAGCGGTTATCACTACGAGTATGTTGAATCGAGACAGCAGAAAGTGGTTTAAAAATATTTGATTAGAATCAAAATTTTATAGTTTAAATAATACAAAATAAATGTAAATCCAGGACAGGAGTATAGTCATGAGCAGTCAGCCATGGATGGAAGAATATAAAAAGTGGAATATCAATCCGGAGTTTACCCGGCCAGATCCTGAGAAAACCCTGAGCACGACAATTGCTGAGAATTTGGTGAAATTTCAGGATAAAACCGCATTTATCTATCTGGATCGCAAATTCAGCTATCAAGATGTCGATATGTATAGTCAGAAACTGGCAAGCTATTTACAGAGTCTTGGACTGACTGCTGGCAGCCGTATTGCAGTGATGTTGCCAAATATTATTCAGTATCCAATTGCGACCTTCGCCATTATTCGTGCCGGTTATGTGCTGGTCAATGTCAATCCCATGTACACCCAGCGCGAGCTCTATCATCAGCTACAGGATTCAGGTGCTAAAGCCTTGATTATCCTGGGACAGACTTTGGAGCAATTAACAGCACTAGATGAATGTCCTCAACTCAAATATGTCATTTCGACGCATCCGCTGGATTTTATTCAAGAGCAGCCAAGTGCTGTTTATAGTCAGGCAGCACAATATCCGGATAAACAGTTTTCTGACTTTAGACAGGCAATAAATCAGGTAAAGATTATTGATTTTGAACCGCCTGTACAACATCAGGAAGATACGGTCATTCTGCAATACACGGGAGGTACCACAGGTGTTTCTAAAGGCGCAGAACTGAGCCATCGCAATATTCTATTTAATATCGCCCAGAACAGTACCGTGTTTATCAGCCATTTTGGTGACCGCTATGCCGCTGAAAATGAATATGTATTCTGTGCCTTGCCACTGTATCACATTTATGGATTTACCATCTGCCTGTTCAGTTATGGTTTAAGCCGTGGTTTTGCCAATGTCTTGATTCCAAATCCGAGAGATCTGGATGCTTTGGCGGATCAATACCAGAAATATCCACCGACCGTTTTTCCGGGTGTGAATACCATGTTTAATGCCTTGGCGCATCATTCACGTTTTCGTGAACTGGATCATTCAAGCCTGAAAACTACAACCGGCGGGGGAGCATCGATTTTAAAAAGTACAGCAGAGTTATGGCATGAGGTCACAGGCTGCCAGATTTATGAAGGTTATGGGCTTTCTGAAACCTCACCGACTGCAACTTTTAACCCGCCTTTAAGCCGGCGATTTAGTGGCACGATTGGCTTGCCATTGGCAGGGACTGAAATTCTGATTCTGAATGACGAAGGCAAACCTGTAGAGTTTAATCAAGCTGGAGAAATCGCCATACGTGGTCCACAGGTGATGAAAGGATACTGGCAGCAACCGGAAGCAACAGCACATGTATTTACCAAAGATGGATTTTTTCTGACAGGTGATATCGGTTGTATGGATGAGCAGGGCTATATCACCATTCTGGACCGCAAAAAAGACATGATTTTGGTGTCCGGTTTTAACGTCTATCCGAATGAGCTGGAAGGCGTACTGTCCAAACATCCTAAAATATTGGAATGTGCGGTGATTGGTATTGATGATGAAAAATCTGGACAGGTACCAAAGGCATTTATTGTGAAACAGGATGAAACTCTGAGCCAAGATGAAGTCATGATTTATCTGAAGCAGCAACTGACCAGTTATAAACTGCCCAAATATATTGAGTTTGTGTCTGGATTGCCCAAGTCCGCAGTTGGCAAAATTCTGCGTCGTGAACTGCCTCGTACTGTTCAGCCGAGTGCAAAAGCCTGCTAAGGAATGATCTAATCCATTATCTTTAAAATAAAAAAGGAATCTAAAGATTCCTTTTTTACTGCTTGCAGGCTTATCGCTGCTGGATGACTTTTTTGCTTTTCAGTTCTTCCATTTCAGCAGAACTTAAATATTGACTCAAAATGGCATCGGTATCTTCACCCAGACAAGGTGGGGCCTTTTTATATTCTACCGGTGTCTTGGAGAGTTTAATCGGTGAACCGATTGAGGTGTAATCTTCACGTAAGGTATGCGGCATCTGAATCACCATATCGCGTGCCAATACCTGTTCTTCTTGCAAAGTCTGTTTCAGGTCATTGATCATTCCTACTGGTACTTTAACCGCATGAATCAGATCCACCCAGGTTTTTGCCGGTCGAGTATAGAAATGAGCCTGTAGAACTGTGGTCAGTTCTTCACGATGTGTAATACGTCCAGAATTTTTCAGGAAGCGAGGATCTTCTGCCACCTTAGTCAAACCAACGGCCTGACACAAAGCTTGAAATTGCAGATCGTTGCCACAGGCAATAATAAATTCACCTTCCTGGGCTTTAAACACCTGATAGGGCACAATATTGGCATGTGCATTTCCGAAGCGACCGGGTACTTTGCCTGAGGTGAGATAATTCATGGCCAGAACAGAGAGGGAAGCAACCTGAGTATCTAACAGTGCCATATCAATATACTGACCTTCACCGGTTTTCTCACGGGACAACAAAGCCGCCTGAATGGCAATTGCGGCATACAAGCCGGTGGTCAAATCTGCAAAGGCCAGACCTGCTTTTTGCGGGCCACCACCGGGCAGATCGTCACGTTCGCCAGTGACACTCATCATGCCACCCATTCCCTGAACGATAAAATCATAACCCGGCTCTTGCGCACGCGGACCGTTCTGGCCAAAACCGGTAATGGAACAATATACCAGTCGCGGATTTAGCTGACTCAGACTTTCATAATCCAGCCCATATCGTTTCAACGAACCGGCTTTATAGTTTTCAATGACTACATCGCTTTGTTCAGCAAGTTTTTTGATAATACTTTGGCCTTCAGGTGTAGATAAATCGATTGCAACCGAGTGCTTGCCACGGTTGGCTGACAGGTAATAAGCTGATTCATGGGTATCTTGCTGCTGATTGTTTTTAAGCCAGGGTGGTCCCCAGATACGGGTATCATCCCCATGATCCGGTTTTTCAATCTTGATCACTTCTGCACCCAGATCAGCCAGAATCTGGCTACACCAGGGCCCAGCCAAAATCCGGCTTAAATCCAGTACACGAAATCCTGTTAAGGCACCCATTATTACGCTCCCTGTTCGATCTTATTCAAATGACATATCGTTCTTATCCCTCTTTTTAAAGCTATATGAAAATGAAAGAACAATCAACTTTATGATAATAAATTTCGTATAACAAAATAAAACATCTAAAATAATTGAATATTCATCTTATTTTCTTTAGCCTGATGCAAATATAAGCATGAACGAGGAACAAGAGGTAATTGATAAAAAGGAAAAAGGGATCTCCCAGACAGGATTAAAAAAGGAGTCAATCAGGTGAATTAAAAACGGATTAGCCTTAAAGCATATTCACTAGCGGAATAGCTTTAAATATAAAAAGATCATGAAAACCTAAGGATAGGGAAACAGAGATTTAAATATGACGGATTTAGCTAGAGAATTAGAAAAGATTAAACCTACGACCAAACGAACCCAGCAAATTGCTTTTATTTTCGCCTTTCTGGCTTTACTGGTAGATGGCGCGGACATGTTGCTGTTGTCTTTCAGTTTAAATAGCCTGAAAGCAGAGTTTGGTCTCAGTAATCTGCAGGCTGGTACACTAGGCAGTTTTACCTTGGCAGGTATGGCGATTGGTGGCTTTATAGGGGGCTGGGCCTGTGACCGTCTGGGCCGTGTACGTACCGTAGTCATTTCGATTCTGGTATTTTCCATATTGACCGCAGCCTTAGGCTTTGCACAGAACTTTGAACAATTTGCTGTTTTACGCTTCCTTTCTGCCTTTGGCATAGGCTCTTTATATATTGCAGCCAATACGCTCATGGCTGAATATGTTCCAACTGAATATCGCACCACGGTTTTAGGTACCTTACAGGCAGGATGGACCGTCGGTTATATTGTGGCCACGGTACTGGCAGGATGGATCATTCCGGAATATGGCTGGCGAACCCTGTTTTTTATTGCCATTATTCCCTCGGTTATGGCGATTTTTATCCAGAAACTGGTTCCTGAGCCAGAATCCTGGCAGCGTGCACGTTTGCAGCGTCTATATGCCCCAGCTGAAATCACAGCACAGCAGCCTGCCAAAAAAAGCACAGTCAAAGAGATTTTCGCGGATCCTGCGAATCGCAGAATGTTTATTTTGTGGATCTTTACGGCCGGTTTTCTGCAATTTGGCTACTATGGCGTAAACAACTGGATGCCGGCATATCTGGAATCTGAATTGCACATGAATTTTAAATCCATGGCCGGCTATATGATTGGTACTTATGTGGCGATGATTTTCGGAAAAATTCTGGCGGGCTTTGCTGCAGACCGTCTGGGTAGACGCGCTGTCTTTTCGTTTGGAGCAATTGGAACGGCGATTTTCCTGCCCGTGATTGTGCTGTTCAACACCCCCGATAATATTGCCTATCTGCTGATTTTCTTCGGCTTTCTCTATGGTATTCCGTATGCGATTAATGCCACATATATGACTGAAAGCTTTGCGACGTCAATCCGCGGTACAGCAGTCGGTGGTGCCTATAATGCAGGGCGTATTGGGGCCATGTTTGCGCCTGCGATTATTGGCGCAGCAGCCAGTGGTGGTTCAATTGGCTTGGGCTTCCTGATTATGGGCGGTGCCTATTTCTTGTGTGGTGCAGTGTCCGGGATCTTTATCAAAGATCGTCAATACGATCCACAAAAGGCATAATTTCAATTTATAAAAAAGAGCCTGAATTCAGGCTCTTTTTTATATTCTTCAATTAAAGCTATATTTCTATTTGTTTATTCCTGATCCGTTTCTTTATGCAGATGAATACTTTTTAAACCATCATTTACTTTATTGAGCAGATGAATTAGGGTAACCACATCATCAAAAGCCAGCTTATTTAAGGCCTGACCATAAAAATCAAAGAAATCAGCTTGCAAGTTGTCCCATGTTTCCAAGCTGGGATGTAGCCAAAGCAGTGGATCTAATTCATCAGCATCAGGTGAATTTCACCATGGCCTCGACCCCATTGCTGAATGACCTGTCCAATACCGTGGCGGAACAGCATGACAAGGTTGATTCACTAAAAATTTTCCTGTGTGCTGGTGCACCCATTCCGGGGCCATTGGTACAAAAAGCCCGGGAAATTCTGGGCGTTAAAGTCATATCCGCTTGGGGTATGACCGAATGTGGTGCAGTGACGCTGACCCGACCTGAAGATGAGGATGAACACTCTTTCAATACGGATGGCATCGCTTTACCTGGTGTTGAAATCAAGATCGTGAATAAAAAAGGTCAGACCAAAGCCGTGAATGAATCCGGGCGTTTGATGATCCGCACCTGTTCAAATTTTGGCGGTTATTTAAAACGTCCACATTTGAATGATACGGATGCCGAAGGCTGGTTTGATACTGGCGATATTGCCTATCAGGACGAGCATGGCTATATTCGGATTTGCGGACGTAAGAAGGATGTGATTATTCGTGGTGGAGAAAATATTCCGGTCGCGGAAATTGAATCACTACTTTATAAGCATCCGAATATCGCCACAGTAGCTTTAGTGGCTTATGCAGATGAGCGAATGGGCGAGCGTTCTTGTGCAATCATCAAGCTGAAAGATCAGACAAAGCCGTTAAGTTTTAATGAGCTGGTAGATTTCCTGAAAACTCATAATCTGGCTATGCAGTATCTTCCGGAACGCCTGGAAATCTGGGAGGATATTCCGATGACCCCATCGGGAAAAATCCAGAAGTTTAAACTCAGAGAATTACTGGCTCAGCATATTGCCTCAACGGCAGTTGAAGCGAACTAAATCTGGGAATAAATAGATAAATTAAACCCTGAATAATCTTGCATCATTCAGGGTTTTTCTTATTCAAAAAGAAGCGATCTAAAAGGTTAATACGAATTTTAGATTAACTTCTACTTTAATAATTTTAATAATTTTAATAATTTTAATAAAGCTTCAGCCGTTGCAGCAGAAGAGGCGGGGTTTTGTCCAGTAATGAGCAGACCATCTTGTTGCACGTATACCTGCCAGTCCTCAGTTTTGGAATATTTCCCACCTTTTTCTTTCAGCATGTCTTCCACTAGAAATGGGACAACATCGGTTAGGCCTACGCCGTCTTCTTCGGTATTAGTAAAACCGGTGACTGTCTTGCCTTCTACAATCGAATGACCTTCGGCATCTTTGACTTCACGAAGTACACCCGGTGCATGACAGACCAGCGCAACAGGTTTATCTGCCTGTAAAGTCTGCTCAATTAAAGAAATAGAATTCTGGTCTTTGGCTAGATCCCATAATGGACCGTGACCACCCGGATAGAACACGGCATCAAAATCCTGATTTAAGACTTCACTCAACTTATGTGTATTGGCAAGAGCCTGCATGGCCACTTCATCTGCTTCAAAGCGTTTGGTGGTTTCGGTTTGCGCATCCGGCTCATTACTTTTCGGATCTAGCGGTGGCTGACCACCTGCAGGAGATGCCAAAACTACCTCTGCGCCTGCATCAACAAAGGTGTAATAGGGTGCAGCCAGTTCTTCCAGCCAGAAGCCGGTTTTTTTGCCAGTATCACCCAGCTGGTCATGTGAAGTCAGTACCATCAAGATTTTCATATTATTTTCCTGTCTCTGGTTTAAACATCGTGAATAATCGACTGTTAATTTAACAAGCCACAGAGGTCAGCAGTGTTGTGATACGTTCATTTGCTGTATCGATACGTTGTTAATTCAGTTGATTTAACTTAAAGAGGGACTCTATATACAGCACAGTTGTATTTAATATTCATCTGCCCATTAACAGATCTTGCTGAAGATCAGCCTGCTTGCGCAGGAAATCCCAGACCAGTTTTATTTTTGGTTCATGTTGAAGATCGACTAGCGTCAGCATCCAGAAAGTATGGGTAAAACTGACCTGATCGCCCAAAACCTCTTTGAGTTCGCTTTTATCATTGACCAGGAATTTCGGTAAAATAGCCAGTCCAGCACCTGCACGCACGGCAATTTCCTGCGCCAGAATGCTGTTACTGCGAAAACAGGCACTGACCTGCAAGGGAAGACGCTCTAGCGAATATAGTGCAGTGCTATAGACCAGATCATCAATATAATCGACAAAACGGTGCTGCTGGAGGTCTTCCAGTTTTTTAATTTCCGGATTTTGCTGTAAATAATGCTGGCTGCCATACAGTTTTAGGCAGTAATTAGACAAACGAGTAATGATATACGGACCAGATTTGGGCCGGTCAATCGCGATCACAATATCGGCTTCTCGATGTGAAAGTTTGATCGCCTTCGGCACCGGAATCAGGTCAATGGTCAACAAAGGATAATGTTGGGAAAACTCTGCCAAAAGACGGGCTAAAAATGCCGTGCCAAAGCCTTCTGGCGCGCCAATCCGAACCCGACCTTGCAAAGGGTCGTGGCGCTTGTCAATCTGGATAAAGGACTGTTCCATCTGTTCGACACGTGGCACCAGTGCCAGACCTTCCGAGGTCAGTTCATAACCGGTGGCTTCGCGCTTAAACAATTGCGTACCTAAAGTACTTTCCAAAGCCTGAATCCGCCGCGCTACGGTGCTATGTTCAACCCCAATCAAGCGTGCTGCATTGGTGAGCGTTTTAGCACGTGCTAAAACCAGAAAAAAACGTAAATGATCCCAATCTACTTTCATTTTCTATTTAACATCCTGTTAAATTACTGTGCATATTTGCACAATCATCGTGCACCAATTTCTATTGGTGGTCAAAGTGTTCTTTGTTAGTCTGCTGAAACAGCGTAAAAATTATACGTTAAATAAAAGCCAGTAAAGGCAGATACAACGACAATAACAAACCAGCACGGAGCGACCATGAACGCCATTTCTCATCCACAGCAAAGTACCGGATTCACCACCGCAAAACTTCTCATTAATGGTGAATTTGTCGAATCAAAAACCAGCCATTGGCAAGATATTATCAATCCTGCCACTCAGGAAGTTCTGGGTAAGGTGCCATTTGCTACTGCTGAAGAAGTCAATGCTGCGATTGCGGCTGCGCAAAATGCCTTTGCCAGCTGGCGCCAGATCCCGATTCAGGCCCGTATGCGAATCATGCTGAAACTGCAGGATCTGATTCGTACCAATTTAAAAAGTATTGCCCAAGTCTTAACGGCGGAACAGGGCAAAACCCTAGCCGATGCCGAAGGTGATATCCAGCGCGGCCTAGAAGTGGTGGAGCATGCCTGTTCAGTGGGTTCATTACAAATGGGTGAGTATATTGAGGGTGTGGCACGCGGTGTCGATACCTATACCTTGCAGCAACCATTGGGTGTCTGTGCAGGAATTACCCCGTTTAACTTTCCGGCGATGATTCCACTATGGATGTTCCCGATGGCGATTGTCTGCGGCAACACCTTTGTCTTAAAGCCTTCGGAACAGGATCCACTATCAACCATGATGCTGGTTGAACTGGCGATTCAGGCAGGTGTGCCGGCAGGCGTACTGAATGTGGTCCATGGCGGCAAAGAAGTGGTCGATCTACTGTGTACTCATCGTGACATTAAAGCCATCTCTTTTGTCGGTTCAACCGCGGTCGGTACGCATGTCTATAACCTCGCAGGCCAGCATGGCAAACGTGTGCAGTCGATGATGGGCGCCAAAAACCATGTGGTGGTGATGCCGGATGCCAATAAAGAACAAACCCTAAATGCGTTGGTCGGTGCAGCTTTTGGTGCAGCAGGACAGCGTTGTATGGCACTTTCCGTGGCGGTGATGGTCGGTGAGACCAAGCACTGGGTCGATGAACTGGTCAATAAAACCAAAACCTTAAAGGTGAATGCCGGGCATGAACCGAATACCGATGTTGGACCGGTGATTTCAACCCGTGCCAAAGCGCGTGTCATTGATTTAATTAACAGTGGCGTTGAACAAGGCGCCGAACTGCTACTCGATGGCCGTGATGTACAGGTTCCGGGCTATGAAAAAGGCAATTTTGTCGGGCCAACGATTTTTAATCAGGTTACGACCGATATGCGCATTTATAAAGAAGAAGTGTTTGGCCCGGTACTGGCGATCATGCATGTCGATACTTTAGAGCAGGCCATTGAGCTGATTAATGCCAATCCCTTTGGTAATGGCGTGGGACTGTTCACCCAGAATGGCAATACGGCACGTACCTTCCAGAACCAGATTGATATCGGTCAGGTGGGCATCAACATTCCAATTCCTGTCCCTGTGCCTTTCTTCAGTTTTACCGGTTCACGCGGTTCAAAACTGGGTGATCTAGGTCCTTATGGCAAACAGGCGGTGCAGTTCTATACCCAGACCAAAACCATTACCAGCCGCTGGTTTGAAGATGACCAGGAAACCACTGGTGTCAATACCACAATCAGTCTGCGTTAAGGAGCATCAGAATGAAGATTGCATTTATTGGTTTAGGCAACATGGGCGGTTCCATGGCGCAAAACCTGCTCAAGTCGGGTCATCAAGTTTTTGGTTATGACTTAAGTGCAGTGGCTTTACAGCATTTTGCACAAGCGGGCGGTATCGTCTGCGACAGTCCACAAGCTGCCGCGAAGCAGGCGGAGATCGTGGTCAGCATGTTGCCCGCCGCCAAGCATGTGCGTGAAGTCTATTTAGGTGAACACGGTATTCTGGAGGTGCTTCAAGCAGGCAGCTTATGTATCGACAGCAGCACCATTGATCCACAAACCATTCAGGAGGTTGCTGCAGCAGCGCAAGCCAAGCAGATTCGCGTCTGTGATGCACCAGTATCCGGTGGTACTTTAGGTGCAAAAGATGGCACTTTAACCTTCATGGTCGGTGCAAATGATGCCACCTTTGAGGCCGTCAAACCGGTTCTTGGCTGTATGGGTAAAAATCTGGTGCATTGTGGTGCGGTGGGAACAGGACAGGTTGCAAAAATCTGTAATAACCTGATTCTGGGGATTTCCATGACTGCGGTGGCAGAAGGGATGGCACTCGGTGCCAAACTGGGCATTGATCCACAGGCCTTGGCTGGCGTGATTAACAGTTCCACCGGACGCTGCTGGAGTTCGGAAATTTATAATCCGTGGCCCGATATTTGTGTCAATGCGCCGTCATCGCGGGGTTATACCGACGGTTTTGCCGCACAACTGATGCTCAAAGATTTGGGCTTGGCCGTGGATGCTGCGCAACAGGTGGATCAGCCGGTGGTTCTGGGCAGCATGGTACAAAAACTCTATCAACAACTGTGTCAGGAAGGCGATGCCCATCTGGACTTTTCCAGCATCATGCATCAATACACTACGCCACCTGCTTAAAACTTAAAAGATTCAGATGGAGCAAGGATTCGCTTCAATAATTACACCTTGTCAGTAATAACGATAAATTCAGGCTGAGGTTTAACATGTTAAATTATCAAACAACAGTTCAAAACTTTGATTTAGATGCGGTTGCAAGTCAGTATCTCTCCGGTTCAATGCAGGCAGTAAATGCCTGTTATGAATGCTGTGACCGTCATGCCGATTCCGATGCCATTGCCTTATACTGGCATGGTAAAGATGGCAGAAAAGAACAATATAGTTTTGCCGAACTCAAAAAATATTCCAGCCAGTTTGCCAACTTTTTAAAGTCTCAAGGCATTGGTAAAGGCGACCGCGTTTCCGGATTATTACCACGTACTCCCGAGTTGATCATTACTATTTTGGCAACCTGGCGGATTGGTGCTGTCTATCAACCCTTATTTACGGCCTTTGGTCCCAAAGCCATCGAGCATCGTATTCAGCTGGCGCAAAGCAAGCTGGTGGTGACTGATCTGGCGAATCGGGACAAATTATCCGAGATCAGCAACTGTCCACCGATTGTGACGGTACATGCCGAAACTGAGGCAGAGCGCTATCCGCACGACCTCAGCTTCTGGACGGTATTAAACCGTCAGGCTGAAGCTTGTGAGCTGGAAATCCTGAATGTCGATGATCCATTTTTATTGATGTTTACCTCCGGTACTACTGGACCAGCGAAACCTCTTAAAGTCCCTTTAAAAGCGCTGATTGCTTTTGCAAGCTATATGCAAAATGCCATTGGTCTAACTCCTGAAGATGCTTTCTGGAATATTGCTGATCCCGGCTGGGCCTACGGTTTGTATTACGCGATTACTGGTCCTTTAATGCTTGGACACTCGACCTTGTTTTATGAAGGCGGTTTTAATGCAGAAAGTGTCTGCGAAATTGTTAAGGAATATGGCATTACCAATCTGGCCGGTGCACCGACTGCTTACCGCATGATGATGGCGGCCGATCCTGCTCAAATGGCAAAACTACGCGGTAAGTTACGTGTTGTCAGCAGTGCGGGAGAACCGTTAAATCCGGAAGTGATCCGCTGGTTTAAAGAGGTACTGGATGTGCCGATTTATGACCATTATGGCCAGACCGAAGTCGGGATGGTGGTGTGTAATCATCATGCCTTGGAACATCCGGTCCGTTCAGGTTCGGCAGGCTTTGCCAGCCCGGGTTACCGGATTGCCGTTGTCGATGAAAAGGAGCATGAATTAGCAGCTGACGTCCCGGGCATCCTGGCAGTGGATATCAGCCAGTCCCCAATGATGTGGTTCTCTGGCTATGAAGAAAGCCGTAAATCTCCATTTGTCGGACAGTATTACTTAACTGGGGATACCGCAGAAATTCATGCAGATGGCAGTATGAGCTTTGTTGGGCGTAGTGATGATGTCATTACAACGTCAGGTTATCGGGTCGGCCCGTTTGATGTGGAAAGTGCCTTGCTGGAACATGATGCCGTGATTGAAGCAGCAGTCATTGGCGTGCCTGATCCTGAGCGTACCGAAGTGATTAAAGCCTTTGTGATTCTGGCGAATAATTTTGCAGCTTCGGCCCATCTGGAAGAAGAGCTGGGTCAATTTGTGAAAAAGCGGTTATCTGCCCATGCCTATCCACGCCTGATTGAATTTGTGACTGAATTGCCGAAAACCCCAAGCGGTAAAATTCAACGCTTTTTACTGCGCAATCAGGAAATCAACAAGCAGCAATCCAAAACTGCATAAGCTCATAAAGCCAACAGATTGAATAAGAAGATTAAATAAAGAGATTGAAGGAAGCATCGATGCAATTAACGGAAGAACAACACCTGATTCAGGATATGGCCAAAAGCTTCGCCCAGGAACAGATTAAACCCTTTGCCGGCGAGTGGGATCAAAAAGGCATCTTTCCCAAAGATGCCTTGGCTCAAATGGGAGAGCTGGGTTTTCTGGGGATGCTGATTCCCGAGGAATGGGGCGGTTCGGGCACAGGCACGCTGGCTTATGTCTTGGCCTTAGAAGAAGTCGCTGCGGCTGATGGTGCAACATCCGCGATTATGAGCGTACATAACTCGGTGGGTTGTGTGCCGATTTTCAAGTTCGGCACGGAACAGCAAAAGCAGCAATTTCTAAAGCCTTTGGCCCAAGGTGAAATGATTGGTGCCTTTGCCTTAACCGAACCACATACCGGATCGGATGCTGCCGCGATTAAAACCCGGGCGGTCAAGGACGGCGATCATTACATCATCAATGGCGCCAAACAGTTTATTACTTCTGGCCACAATGCCGGGATGATTATTGTGTTTGCCGTGACTGATCCAGGCGCGGGCAAAAAAGGCATGAGTGCATTTTTAGTGCCGCGCGACACACCTGGCTATGAAGTGATTCGGGTGGAAGAAAAACTCGGCCTGCATGCTTCGGATACCTGTCAGATTGCCTTAACCGATGTCCGCATTCATGAAAGTTTAAGACTCGGTGCCGAAGGCGAAGGTTTAAAAATCGCCTTGGCCAATCTGGAAGGCGGGCGGATCGGTATTGCCGCACAGGCGGTTGGCTTGGCACGTGCCGCATTGGAAGAAGCCACTGTTTATGCGCACGACCGCGTGGCTTTTGGCAAACCTATTTTTGAACAGCAGGCGATTTCTTTCAGGTTGGCCAGTATGGCGACTGAAATTGAAGCGGCACGGCAACTGGTACATTTTGCAGCACGCAAAAAAGAAGCCGGTGAAGCCTGTTTAACCGAAGCCTCCATGGCCAAGCTATTTGCTTCAGAAATGGCAGAACGTGTCTGCTCCAAAGCGCTGCAGATTTTTGGCGGCTACGGTTATCTCAAAGATTTCCCGATTGAGCGGATTTATCGGGATGCGCGGATTTGTCAGATTTATGAAGGCACCAGCGATATTCAGCGCTTGGTGATTGCACGCAGCCTCTAATTTTAAAAGGATTTATCTCATGCAATGGCAAACGATTTTACTCGAACAGCGTAACGGGGTCGGCCTAATTACTTTAAACCGCCCACAAGCGTTAAATGCACTGAATAACCAGCTGATTGTTGAAGTCAATCAGGCACTGGATCAGCTGGAAAAAGATCCGGCAATTGGCTGTATTGTGATTACCGGTTCGGAAAAAGCCTTTGCCGCTGGTGCCGATATTAAAGAAATGGCAGATCTGAATTTTCCGCAAATTTATCTGGATGATTTTTTCAGTCTGGCCGATCGAATTGCGCAGCGTCGTAAACCTTTAATTGCCGCAGTGAGTGGTTATGCTTTGGGTGGTGGTTGCGAACTGGCTTTAATGTGCGACTTTATTTACTGCGCTGATAATGCAAAATTTGGTTTGCCCGAAGTTACCTTAGGCGTGTTGCCCGGCATTGGCGGGACCCAGCGTTTAACCTTGGCGATTGGTAAGGCCAAAGCCATGGAAATGTGCCTGACTGCACGGCAGATGGGGGCGCAGGAAGCGGAACAAAGTGGTTTGGTCGCTCGGGTTTTTGCCAAGGAAGAATTGCTGGAACAAACCCTGCAAGCTGCCGAGAAAATTGCTGAAAAGTCGCTTACTGCCGTGATGATGATTAAAGAATCAATTAATCGGGCCTTTGAAGTGAGCCTGGCTGAAGGCCTGCGCTTTGAACGCCGGGTTTTCCATTCGATTTTTGCCGGTTCCGATCAAAAAGAAGGCATGCAGGCCTTTGTAGAAAAACGCCCAGCCAAATTTACCCATCAATAAAACAAAAATAGGAAAATAAAATGAGTGATGAAAATAATTTAGCGATACGGGTCGCAGGAAGTCTGGGCATTATCAGCCTGGACCGCACCAGCCATTTAAATGCCTTAACCCTGCCAATGATCCAAGGCATTCAGGCGCAACTCGATCAGTGGCTGCATGAACCACAGGTACAAGCGGTTCTGATCAATTCCAACAGTCCCAAGGCGTTCTGTGCCGGAGGAGATATCCGCTATCTGTATGACAGCTATCAGGCCGGCAATACCCAATATCAGGATTTTTTTGCCACTGAATATAAGATGCTGAGCACCTTGCGTAATTTTCCAAAGGCCGTGATCGTGATGATGGATGGCTATGTACTGGGCGGAGGCTTTGGATTGGCTCAAGCCTGTCATATCAAAGTTACGAGTGAAAAATCACGTTTTGCCATGCCAGAAACTGCGATTGGTTTTTTCCCCGATGTCGGTGCAACACATTTTTTGTCCCGACTAGATGAAGTCGGTGTCTATATGGCTTTGACCGGGGAACAGATCAGCAACAGTGATGCGCTATATCTGGATCTGGTGGATTATCATGTGCCGAGTGAGCGTTTTGCTGAACTGGAAGCGGCATTGATTGCAGCGCCGGTATTAAACTCGCTTGAGATTCAAAAGATCATTAGTTCCTATATTACGCATCCGGTAGAAAGCGAGCTGCAAAAACGTGCAGATCTGATTAATCAGCATTTCGGCTATCCAAACCTCGAGGAGATTGAACAGAGCCTTGCTCATACAAGTAATTCAACTGATCAGGACTGGGCCAATAAAATGCTGGCAATTTTGCAGCAACGTCCGGTCATGGCCAAGCAAACCAGCTTGAAGTTACAGCAAGCTGGACAGAATTTGTCGCTAGAAAAATGCATGCAGTTAGAACGCGACTTGCAAGATGTCTGGTTAGAGCAGGGCGACTTTATTGAAGGCGTTCGTGCGCTGATTATTGATAAGGACAAAAATCCAAAATGGCGAACTGAGAATGCAAAATTTGAAAAGACCTTGCAAAAGATCTGGCCAGTTTGGACTCAGCAGCGTATCGAAAATATCACTTAAACTTGATGGTAAAAGACCCTCTATAAGTAAATTATAAAGGGTCTTTATAGGTGTCCTATAGCGTCATCAGTATGAATTCTGCTTAGTGGGACGTTTTCTTTTTCTTGCCACCGCCGTCTTGTTTATTGACCGTCGACCAGGCAATACGTTCGGCTTCTTCCTCAGAATGACCACGTTCTTTTTCGCTTTCTTCAATATGTTCAGCCTGCCGTTTCTGTTTATCGGTATAGGCTGATTTGTCACCTCTAGGCATCTTAATATCCTCATCAGGTTTGGCTGAAATTACTATAACAAGAGCTTATTTTTACGAGGGTAAGTATTTGTTGGAATCATTTTATAAAAACAAAATTTTTAAAAAATATGAAAATCTAAAGATTAAATAGATGAAGATAACGGTCAACTAGAACCGCTATCTTCTTTGTCCGATTAGCCGTTAATAATACTGCCGCCATTCACATGAATCACCTGACCTGAAATATAGCTAGCTTCTTCACTGGCCAGAAATAAATACGCCGGTGCTACTTCACTTGGCTGGCCCATGCGGCCCATTGGGGTACTTTTACCAAAATCTTTAAGCTGCTCTTCATCAAAGCTGCTCGGAATGAGTGGTGTCCAGATAGGACCTGGCGCGACTCCATTGACGCGAATGCCCGTTTTATTTTTTAATAAATTGGTGGAAAGGCTTCGGGTAAATGTAGTGATGGCCCCTTTGGTACTGGCATAGTCAATCAGCTGATCATGTCCGTGATAACTGGTAATACTTGTCGTATTGATAATGCTGTCACCTTCTTGCATATGTGGAATCACCGCCTGAGTCAGGTGGAACATCGACAGAATATTCACATTAAATGTTTTATGTAATTGCTCAGGCGAGATATCGCTAATACTTTCTTGCGGGTATTGAACCCCGGCATTATTGACCAGAATATTGATTGTTTTAAATTCCTGAAGGGTCTTTTCCACCATTTTCTTGATTTCATCTTGATCTTGTAAATCACATTGAATCAGCAGACAACAGCGGCCTTCATCTTCCACCATTTTTTTGGTGTCCCGTGCATCCTGATCTTCATCCAGATAGCAAATGGCGATATCTGCACCTTCGCGGGCAAATAAGACCGATACAGAACGGCCAATCCCGCTATCACCACCGGTAATCAAGGCAACTTTGCCTTTTAATTTTTCACTGCCTTTATAATGCGGTTTAATAATTTCCGGTGCAGGGTCCATTTTGGTTTGCACACCCGGTTGATGGTCTTGTGTTTCAGTTGAAGCTGGGGTTTCAGGATAATGATTCATATCTTTTCCAATTCCAATGATTGTGGCCATATAAGAAAAAATATATTAGAAGCTTTTGGGCAAAATGAGGCTGGACTCAACATTTCATAACAGAATGTATTCGAGATTTATCAATTATTCGTTGAAACGGATCAGGTTGAGCAACCAGAACAGAAAAAGCTGATGAAACAGCTTCTGGCTACACTTTGATAGCTGAGGTGGTCTTGAAAGGTGAAATTTGATTAGGAAAGGTGAGGTATCAACGGAGATTTAAAATCTAGACATACATAGGCCTTTTTTACTGGGCTTGTATATAAAATAAATGGAGAGTTTTTTAACTCTCCATTTATTTATTCATTCTGATGTGTTTAAAAAATTTCTATAGAAATAAATTAAAGATTATCACTTAAATTAATTCTGGCCTGTGCTGCCTTTTCCTTTTTGGCTGAGGCTTTACCCCAGTTAAACTTTTGTGCGCAAATGCCTAAGCCCACAATAAATAATGCAAGCACACTGGTATAAACCACTTCTTTAAAATAGGTTCCTTCAATAATCATGGTAATTAAAGCGCCGACAATAAAGATAATGACCAGATAAGTTAGCCATGGGAATAACCACATCTTGAATGGAATATTTTGTCCTTCAGCTTCCAGTTTTTTACGTAACTTAAGCTGAGAAATGGCAATAGCAAGATAGACATATAAAGATACGGTACCAGTCGCTAACATCAAGACATCATAAATATTCATACTTTCGGTGGCAGTCAGATAAATCGCCACGAAAGAAAACAGGCTTGAAAAGATGACACCTACCCATGGGCTGTTATTGCGGTTGGTTAAACCGAAACTCTTTGGTGCATCTCCACGTTTCGAGAGGGAATAGACCATGCGTGAACAGGTATAAAGTGCGGAGTTAAAGCAGCTACATACCGAGGTGAGAACGACAAAATTAACAATATGGCGTGCTTCCGGAATACCAAGTGCGGTAAGGGCCACGCTATACGTACCCCAGGTCGGATCTTTCAATAAAGGATTATTGTGTGGAATCAGGCAAACCGTAATTAGCATTGAACCGACATAGAATAAAATGATACGCCATACAATTGAATTAGCGGCCTTACGAATTTCCTTGGCGGGATCTTTGGTTTCAGCTGCTGCCACGGTAACAATTTCTGCTCCCATATAAGCAAACATTACACCCAGTAAGGCAGTGATCACCGATGAAAAGCCATTGGGCATAAAGCCTTGAGCGGTTAGATGAGTTGTACCACCGCCGAGCATAGAGGCATCGCCCCAAGGCCACAGGTGCATCACAGCCAAGCTGCCAAATACCAGGAACAGTACAATGGCAATGACTTTGATCAGGGCAAACCAGAACTCGAATTCACCAAAATTTTTTACGTCACGGAGGTTAATCCAGACCAGTGCTACAGTGACCAGAAGCATATAGCCCCAGATCGGGATAAATGGAAACCAGCTATTTAGGATTTTCCCGGCGACAAAGGCTTCCCAGCCCATGAGCAACGTCCAGAAAGACCAGTATAACCAGCCGATAGAAAATCCGGCCCAGCGCCCGATTCCACGATCCGCATAGGTTGAAAATGAACCACTGTCGGGATTCAGTACCGCCATTTCTCCCAGCATACGCATGATGAGTAAAACTAATAGTCCACCTAGAGTATAGGCAATGAGTGCAGCCGGTCCTGCAGAATAGATGACATTACCGGAGCCGACAAAGAGTGCTCCACCAATGACACCCGCAATTGAAATCATGGTGAGATGGCGTGATTTAAGTCCGTTTTTTAAGCCGTCTGATGATTCGGAATTGGAGAAATGTTGATGTTCTGCCATATAATTTCCCTTAATATCAATAGCGTAGCGGCAATAAAATTCCTTATTTGGCTTACGCTATCTTATCCTTTGAAACTGTAACCGAATTCATCAGTGCTTGACCAATATTAAGTTAATCTTAATAAAATGAATCCTTGTAGCCTTATAGACAGGATCACACTTTGATTAAAGTACGGTTACATGCTGTTCATGTATGCGGTTAATTTCTCTTTTTTGTTGTAAAGTGACGAGAGCCATTTTTGAGCAATTCAAAGGAGCCAATTGGCTTAAGAGATAAAAAATATAAGCAGGCAATATTTACAGAAAAATAAAGCCTACCTAAAATATCAGACTAAAAGCAGGTTTACGTTCCCTTTAAAAATAAATTAAAAGCTTTTTGATTTTAAAAATATAATTGTATTGATCCTTAAGTTTTTACTAAGTTAAAGTGCGGATCCCATGCTCGCGCAAGCACTTTAACAATATCCCGAAAGCCACCAGAATTTCCTGTTCACTCACACAGGCAAAGCCCAGTAATAATCCTTTCTGCCGGGTGGAATAATGTTTGGTATAGTATTGCGATAAGGCTCTGACCTTGATTCCCAGTTCAAGCGCTTTGGATGCAATCAAGACATCATCACTGCTGCTCGGCAATTTTAAAATCAGATGCAAACCGGCAGCGGTATTGTATTCATGCAGAAAATCTTCACCTAAATGTCGGCGAATCAGGTCAATTAAAAAAGCGTGGCGTTTGCCATACAATAAACGCATCCGTCGGATATGCGCTTCATAATGACCTTCGCGGATAAATTCAGCTAGTGTTTGCTGATCGATTAAGTGACCACCACGATAAAGTTCCGAGGCCACAATTCGCAATGAAGAAAAGAGCTGTTTTGGTACCACTAAATAGCCAATACGCAGGGCCGGATAAATCGTCTTACTGAACGTCCCCATATAAATCACCGGAGAATCCGGCTCTAAACCTTGTAAAGAAGGATAGGGCTGGCCCGAGAACCTGAACTCGCTGTCATAATCATCTTCAACAATCCAGCTATTGTGCTGGCGTGCCAGTGCAATTAACTGTTTGCGCCGTTCTAAACTTAAATGTGAGCCCAAAGGATACTGATGCGACGGCGTCACAAAAATCAGTTTAGGTGGTTTCTTGGGATGCAGATCGGGAATAATCCCTTCCTGATCCACCGGTAAGGAACGTAGATTGACGCCATTAATTCGTAAAATATTACGCGCGCCCCAATAGGCTGGATCTTCGATCCAGACCTCATCGCCTATGTCGCTTAAAGTACGCGAGACCAAATCAATCGCCTGATGGGTGCCTTCGGTAATAATGATCTGATCAGCATCGCACTGCACTGAACGGGCAATTTTCAGATATTCTGCCAGCTCCTGACGCAGTTCTAGGGAGCCACCGGCATTGCTGTAAATCAGGTTGTTAACTTGAGGTTCACGGCTCAAACGCGTTTGGATTTTGCTGAAAATATGATGCGGAAATTCGGTTACATCGGGTGCGCCCGGTACAAAGGCTCCCCATTGATAAGGCGAAGCCGCGGAATAGCCGAGCAAGTAAGAACCGCGTTGCGACAGATTATAATTTTGCTGTGCTTTTTTTTCTGCAACGGCAGGAGAATTCTGTTCTGCCTTCACCAAAAAGGATTCGGGTAATTTCTCTACTACCCAGGTACCTTGACCGGTACGGGCATCCACATAGCCCTGTGCCTGTAATTGTTCATAGGCATTTAACACCGTATTACGTGATACCTGAATCTCTTTAGCCAGATCACGTGATGCAGGCAAGCGGGTTTTGGGAGCCAATACGCTATCAATAATCGCGTTACGCAAGCAGCGGAACAGGCGCATCTGTAATGTTCCTGTGACATCTTGCTGCAATCGCTGCAGTAAATAATCTCCAAGCAAGCTACGCAATTGGCTCTCTCCTACAAATTTGAAATGGCTCTCGTGAGAGCGGTATTGCTAGGTGCAAAATAGTCTGATCAGGCAGTCATTGTAAAGTGTCTTGTATGCGTTTTGATCATGTACCTGCGGCTTGAATGCGAGCATACAGGCGGGCAGGCAATATACACAGATACCGATTAAAACTAAAGCGGAAAATCTAGACACTGATTTTGTTTGGAGCTCGCTGAACTAAGACCTGAATCAAGCAATGATTGCCATAACAGCCGAATAGAGATGTGTTGCAGCCGCCAGGACATACGACTGCATATAACAAAAGGATCATAGAATGAACATGATGATGAAAGGATTGACCTATACCGAGCAAGGTACAACGGCCTGGAACAATTATCTTAAGCAACTGGATAAAGTAGCGCCTTATCTGGGTGAGCTGAGTGAACGACTGGACATGCTGCGACGCCCAAAGCGCAGTTTGATTGTCGATGTTCCGGTCATCATGGATGATGGTACGGTTCAGCATTTTGAAGGCTATCGTGTTCAGCACAATTTAACTCGCGGTCCAGGCAAAGGCGGCGTGCGTTTTCATCCAGATGTCAATTTAGATGAGGTGATGGCTCTGTCGGCCTGGATGACGATCAAATGTGCTGCTCTAAATTTACCTTTTGGCGGTGCCAAAGGCGGTGTGCGAGTTGATCCGAGCCAGCTTTCCAAGCGCGAACTGGAACGCTTGACCCGACGTTATACGGCAGAAATCAATTTAATTATTGGACCGCAAAAAGATATTCCGGCGCCGGATGTTGGAACCAATCCGCAAATCATGGCCTGGATGATGGATACGTTTTCCATGAATGCGGGTTCTACGATTACTGGCGTAGTGACCGGAAAGCCGGTTCATTTAGGAGGTTCTTTGGGCCGCAGTAAAGCCACAGGTCGTGGTGTATTTATTAGCGGACGTGAAGTTGCCCAGCAAATCGGTCTGGATTTAAAAGATGCCCGGGTCTGTGTGCAGGGCTTTGGTAATGTCGGCAGTGAAGCTGCGCTGCTTTTCCAGGAAAATGGCAGCAAAGTAATCTGTGTTCAGGACCACTCCGCCACTCTGTATCATGAACAGGGAATTGATATTAAAAAGCTGCTTGAATACTCAAATACTCACCATAAAATTCAGGGATTTTCTGCCAGCGATGAAATTTCTACATCAGATTTCTGGACCATTCCTGCTGAAGTCTTTATTCCGGCTGCACTGGAAGGTGTGATTAATACTCAGGTCGCGCAAAATATTCAGGCCAAAATGATTCTGGAAGGTGCCAATGGTCCTACATTGACTGAGGCCGATGAAATTCTGAGTGAGCGTCATATTACGGTGGTGCCAGACGTGATCTGCAATGCGGGTGGCGTGACGGTCAGCTATTTTGAATGGGTTCAGGATTTGGCCAGCTATTTCTGGACTGAGGAAGAGATTAACCAGCGTATGGATGCCAGTATGAAAAATGCGGTACAGGATGTATGGCAAAAAGCAGTTCAGGCCGGATGTTCTTTGCGTACAGCCGCTTATATTCTGGCTTGTGAACGTATTTTAATGGCACGCCAGGAACGCGGCATCTATCCGGGTTAAGCGAAGTTTTTTGCAAGATGAATTAATCCATAAAAACGACTAGATTTAATCCATGATGACCCATCGTAAATTTTTGCAATGGGTTTTTAAATTGGCTTCTTTATTTAAAAAGGAGCCAATTTTCATTATAAATATAAATAATTGTTTATAAATAAAATAATTTTATATTTTGACTATTTTACTCGTTTTAAATAGATCAATTGGCTCCTTTGAATTACTCAATAATGGCTCTCGTCTCATACGCATAAAAGCGCAAAATGAACAACATCAGCCAGTCTTTGGCAAATTTCTATCCCAAGATCCGGATAGCAAAATTTACAACGTATGAATCAAGAATGAGGATACAAAATGGACAGTAAACACTCAGCACTGAATGCACGTAAACAGCAGGCGACACCACGTGGTGTTGGGGTCATGTGTCAATGGTACGCGGAAAAAGCAGAAAACTCGACCATCTGGGATGCAGAAGGCAATCAATATATCGACTTTGCGGGCGGAATCGCCGTACTGAATACTGGCCATCGTCACCCTAAAATTATTGCTGCGGTCACTGAACAATTAACCAAATTTACCCATACGGCTTATCAGGTTGTACCATACGAGAGTTACGTTGCTCTGGCAGAACGTATCAATGCACGCGCTCCCATCCAAGGTGCTGCAAAAACCTCATTCTTTTCGACTGGTGCTGAAGCTGTCGAAAATGCAGTTAAAATTGCCCGTGCCCATACTGGCCGTCATGGCATTGTGACTTTTGGTAATGGTTTTCATGGCCGTTCATTTATGACGATGGCCATGACCGGTAAAACTGCACCTTATAAACGCGACTTTGGGGTGATGCCTGGTGGTGTTTTCCATGCCCGTTACCCGGTGGAATCCAAAGGCATTAGCGTAGATGATGCAATGCAAAGCATCGAAGACATTTTCGCAGAAGATATTGCTGCGCATGACGTAGCAGCGATTGTGCTTGAGCCTGTACAAGGCGAAGGCGGATTTAATGTGGTGCCTGCAGAATTCCTGAAACGCTTGCGTGTCCTATGCGATCAAAACGGCATTTTACTGATTGCTGATGAAGTACAGTCTGGCTTTGCGCGTACAGGTAAACTGTTTGCGATGGATTATTATGAGACCAAGCCAGATCTGATTACGATGGCAAAGAGTCTAGGCGGCGGTTTCCCGATCTCAGGCGTGGTAGGTCGTGCTGAAGTCATGGATGCACCAAATCCAGGTGGATTGGGAGGCACTTATGCAGGTAACCCGGTTGCTGTTGCGGCTGCCCATGCGGTACTGGATATCATTGAAGAAGAAGGTCTTTGTGAAAGAGCGAATGATCTAGGCGCAGAACTGGTTGATGTTTTGCATGAACTGAAAATGTCCTCTAGCATGGTTAAAGATATTCGCGCACTGGGTTCAATGGTGGCGGTTGAGCTCGAAACTGCGGAACAGGCAAAAGCTGTACAAAACCATGCCATGCAAAATGGTCTGTTAATCCTGACCTGTGGTCGTTATGGTAATGTAATCCGTTTCCTATACCCGCTCACCATTCCAGCAGAACAGTTCCGTGCGGGATTGGCTATCTTGAAACAAGGGTTTGCACTGTCTGTCGCAGCCTAATGAAAGAGTAATGATCATGCTTCAAACGCAATATAGAGATTTATTACAGCATCCTGATATCAGCTTCGATCAGCCTGCCACGGGTGAATATATTGAAGTCAACGATGCAGCAACCCAAGCCACTTTGGCCTGGGTAAAATCCCATGACCGGGCGTCTGTAGAACAGCTGATTGCTCGTTCTCAGCAAGCCCAGAAAGCCTGGAAAGCCAAGACAGCACTTGAACGTGCGGATGTGCTTTGGGCCTGGTTCGATCTGATGCAGGAAAATAAAGAGTCCCTGGCTCAGATCCTGACTGCTGAACAGGGCAAGCCACTGGCTGAGGCACGGGGTGAAATCGGTTATGCTGCTTCCTTTATCCGCTGGTTTGCCGAGCAGGCACGCCGTATTGATGGTGACGTGTTGACTCCAACGCTTGCCCATCAACGGTTATTGGTCATTAAGCAGGCGATTGGGGTGACAGCGGCCATTACACCGTGGAATTTTCCGGCGGCGATGATTACCCGTAAAGCCGCGCCAGCTCTGGCTGCCGGCTGTTCCATGCTGGTTAAACCGGCTGAACAAACACCTTTAACTGCGTATGCACTGGAAGTTTTGGCCTTGCGCGCAGGTTTACCACAAGATGTATTGCTGCATGTCAGTGGTGATGCGGTTAAAGTAGGTCAGGTCTTATGTGAAAGCGAAACTGTGAAAAAGTTAAGCTTTACCGGTTCGACTCAAGTCGGCCGTATCCTGATGCAGCAATGTGCACCGACCATCAAAAAACTGTCCTTAGAACTTGGTGGTAATGCACCGGTTCTGGTCTTTGATGACGCCAATCTTGAACAGGCTGTACAGGGCATTATGGCCAGTAAATTCCGTAATAGTGGACAGACCTGTGTTTGTGCGAACCGGATTTATGTACAAGATGGCATTTATGATGCGCTGGTAGAAAAACTGGTGGCTGCCGTTGCCAAACTAAAAGTCGGTGATGGCCGTGATGAAGCCTCTACCCAAGGTCCATTAATTGATGAGGCTGCGATTGAAAAAGTGCAGTCACATATCGCTGATGCAGTGAGCAAAGGTGCACAGGTGAAAACCGGTGGACAGCGCTCAAATCTGGGCGGTACATTCTTCGAACCAACGCTTTTGACTGAAGTCACCCAGCAGATGCGTGTGGCAAAAGAGGAAACTTTTGGACCGTTGGCGCCATTATTCCGCTTCAAGACTGAAGAAGAAGCGATTCAGATGGCGAACGATACAGAATTCGGTCTGGCCACCTATGTATTTACCCAAAGTACAGCACGTCAGTGGCGTGTAGGCGAAGCCTTAGAATACGGTATGGTGGGAATTAATACCGGAGCTATCTCTAATGAGGTTGCGCCATTTGGTGGAGTCAAGCAATCGGGATTAGGCCGTGAAGGGTCTAAATTCGGTATGGATGAATACCTTGAAATGAAATATCTCTGTGTTGATATTTCTTCATAATGACGTTTCGCAAGTAAACATATTCATTAAAAACTGATGAGAAAATGTCAGCCCCCAGTGAATCCCGTGTTTAATTTAAATCGGGATTCCTGTGATGGAGCAAGGATTCAATAAACAGATTGGAGCAGGGCATATTTTCAGTTGTTAAGCTATTATTGTTCTCTATAATTTCCCTTAATATCAATTAAAGCATCAGATTTCTATCAGGATTTAACCCTAATTTCTAACTTTAAGCCAAAAGCATCCAGTAATTTTTGCATAGACTTGAGTGTTGGATTGCCTTCCGGTTGTTCCATTTTCTGTAGAGTCTGGGGAGCAATCTTAGTTATTTTAGCCATATCGTTGAGTGTAAGGTGCAACTCGGTACGAATGAAGCGAGCAACCTGATGAAAAGGCCAGTCAGGATTGTTACTGACGGTTTCAAGTACAGATAATCTCTTTTGCATCTGTTGAATCGGGGTCAGTGGCTTAAAGCGTTTATCCATGATTCAGCTCCTCCAATTGTTGGCAAATATTATTAATTCGATACTGGCTATTTTCCAGAATTTCAGGTGCCAGTTGCAGATGCTGCATGTGCTCGAGTAACCCCTGATAAAGTGGTAATTGTTCGATTAACACCGCTTTGATTTCTTTTGGATCAATCATCGTGCTTTCGGCGATCTGTTCAATGACTGAATGCCAAATTGGCATACCACCATGATCATCTCGCTCCCAACGCGTAGTTCGGGCAATACCATCCGGATGAAGCCACATCGGCGCAAAATCAAATAATGGGGTTAGTTGAATGATTCCATTATTGAAACGTTGAATCGCTGTATTACGGGTATGATTGTCCTTATTGCCTAAAGCGACATTGGCAAGATCACGCTTCAAATATTCAAAAATTTCCTGTTTTGGTTCAGTACAGCATTGCATCAGCAGGCTACAGATCTGGTTATGGGTCATTCTTACCCCGAAACCTGCTTTTCCTCCCAGAGAAGCAATACTTTCCTGAGCAATTCTTTCGACCTTCCTATCGATGACCTTACGGTCAAATCGGGGAATGAATAAAGTCTTGCCATGCAGTTCCAGTTCGTTATGAACACGAAGTCCCAGATACTGGGCAATTTTCATATATAAGGCTTCGTGCATCAAAATTTTATCTAAATTCTGATCACTGCCACGGCTGAATTTCACCAGCCAATGCTGCTTGACCTGATGATCTGTCAGCGTGTGATCCAGATAGAACAGGTCATCGTGACCTTGAGTTAACAGTAATTTTGGCCACTCGCCCTGAATACCAGAAGAACCGGCAATAAAAAGTCCATAAGAGGCTAAGGATTCAATAAATTTTTCTTGACGTTCTACGACTTGGTCCAGACTAAAGCCATGATTCTGCTGAACAGGGAATTGCCCCTGTAGCCATTCATAAGCCTCTTTCACCCGTAAGTTACCTATCGGATTGCCTGCACCTGCTTTTAAAAGCGCCCAGTCTGCTTGTTCCTGAGTATTTTCAGAAAAATTAAGCTGACGGAGTAATTCTTTACGACCATAACCTTGAGGTAACAAATCCATCAGGAAGGCCGGCCAGGTAGATTGCAATGTATTTTGCACATTTACTGGTAAATGATAGGCTAGCGCATGCCCATCGCTTAGGTCCATATAAGAAATAGCATATTCAAATAGATATGATGTGCGCGTGGCTGCTTGCCATCCAGTTTGTTGTTGACCGACAATCTCAACAATAGCGCAATCCAGCCATTCATCTTCCTGATAAATCTGCAGTGTGCAATATTGATCCATAATTTTATTAAAATAGTAAATTAAAGTGATTTTATTTATTATATACCTATTTTAATAAAAAACTAATTTTATCTTCTTAAAGTTCTTTATCGTTCTAAAAGGCCTTATCTTCACCAGAATACAAGGCTTATGAGGCTATATAACAAGATGTATCCTCATAGAAATCAATATATAACCCAATTAATTTTTAAATATCAGAGGAGCTCTAACCCTGGTTATTTATTATGAATCTTTCTTTTGAATAAAATTTTAAGCAGCAAATAAAGGACTAAATCCCCGTTTACGTAGTAATTTTCGGTACATACTCGAGCTTCGATCTGCCGGAAAATGCGCTTCTAAAGATAAGTCCAGAGGTAAATATTCAGGTTTCTGATTTTCTACAATCACACGATCTTCCTCGAAAATTTTCATATTAAAGGCATAGGCATCTTCAACCGGTAAATCTTTATCATAATTGCGGCAAATAGGTGCAAAAAGTCGTGTTGAACGCGCAGTCATGGGTGAAGCCGCATTCATGATGACCTGCTTGGCATGATTTGGAAAATGAATCGTAAGTGTTGCAGTAAAGGGTAGGCTCACTTCAAAATGACGTAACCATTTAAAATCTTCCTGGCCACGCTGCTCGATTCCGATCGGATAACGTCCCACACTGCTGATATAATCTGCATTAAAACCGACCTCCGTTTCTGTCGTACTGTAATCAGGAACTTCTACATCCTCCGGATCACCAAAAGTATCGGGATGCACCCAGGCAAAATGTGCCACATCAATAAAACCTTCGAGCTGTCTTCCTGCAAAACATTGAATGTCTATCTGAGGGCAGACCAGTTGCTGATACTCAGCATCATCCCAAAAAGGCATATGAGGAATATGAGGTTCTGCATCCTTTTCAGCGCTTAACGAACACCAGATCAGACCATATTTTTCTACCGCAGCATAAGTTTTTAGATGGAAGCGCTCCGATATTTTATGCTGAGGATGTGCAGGAATACGGTTACATTTACCTTCACTGCCAAAGCGTAAACCGTGATAACGACACACCACGCCTTGGCCGTCATTTTTTCCCAAGCTTAAAGGTACACCGCGATGCGGACATGCATCTTTCGCCACCACCAGTTCATCGTTCATTTTATAAATCACCAGCGGCATATCAAGCAGCATACTACTTGTTGGCTGATCTGTAATATCACGCGCAAGTGCAATCGGATACCAGTACTGAGCCAAAAGATGCCAGTCATGTTCCTCGAATGTCATATGGACGGGTAAGTCGGGACTAAACGTGGCGATATTTGTATTCATAATGGGTTCTGTGTCGTGACCTTTAGCTGGACTATAAAACAGCAAGGTGTTCTATGAAATTTCAATTAATAGGACATAGGATTGCGTAAATCAGAACACTGACCGGCGATTGAAAATAAATACGCATCTTTCCAGGTTTTTTATATTCAACCACGCAAATATTGAGATGGGATATTTCTAAGCTTAAATTTCGCTGAAAATATTTTTTTAAAAAGCGTGCTCTCAGTTTCAATGCTCTAGTTTGGCGCATAAATTGCTTATCACGCGTATAGAAAATTGATCATTTACTCAGAATCGACAAGGAATTGATGTGACGACTAGCTACTTACGCGGACAAGAACTTATTGACAGCATTCGCAGTGCACCTTATTCGCGTGACCTGATTGGCTATCATGGTGAACCACCAAAAGTGCAATGGCCAAACGGCGCGCGTGTCGCGGTACAGTTTGTACTGAATTATGAAGAAGGTGGTGAAAACCACATTGAACATGGTGATACAGGATCAGAACAGTTTTTATCTGAAATCATTGGTGCTGCCAGCTTTCCAGATAAACATATGTCGATGGATTCGATGTACGAATATGGTTCACGTGCAGGCTTCTGGCGCATTCATCAGGAGTTCCAGAAACGTGGTTTGCCGATGACCATCTTTGGAGTCGGCATGGCCTTAATACGTAATCCTTATGTGGTCGAGGCGATTAAATCAGCCCATTATGATGTCGTTTCACATGGGCAGCGCTGGCTACATTATCAGGACATGCCGCTTCAACTCGAACGCCAATATATGGATCAGGCGATCAGTGTTCTGGAAAGCCTGTTTGATGAGGCACCGATCGGCTGGTATACCGGTCGGGACAGTCCAAATACCCGTCAACTTCTGGCTGAATTTTCTCAAATCAAATATGACGCTGATTACTATGGGGATGACTTGCCATTTTGGAGCACCTTGACCAATCAGGCAGGGGAAACACGTCCGCATTTGATTATTCCTTATAGCCTGGATAGCAATGACATGAAATTCAGTTCACCGGGCGGTTTTAATAGTGGGGAACAGTTTTATCAATATCTCAAAGATGCTTTTGATGTGCTCTATGCCGAAGGTGAAACTGCGCCAAAAATGCTGTCGATTGGCATGCACTGCCGTATTTTAGGACGGCCGGGACGTTTTAAAGCACTACAAAAGTTCCTAGACTACATTCAAAATCATGACAAGGTCTGGATTTGCCGTTGTGGGGATATTGCCGAGCACTGGTATAACCATCATGTGCCATAATCATAAAATGTATTTGAAAAGATCAGCTTAAATGCTCTTTTTTGAGTCATGTATTTTATGAAAATAATGAAAAACTTAGCTTTGGCACTGTTATTGCAAAACCAGTCTTAAATAACCAAGCAATATAATCAGGCGATTGAATAGTGCAACTTGTTGAATTTAATCAAGCATCAGCAGAAGATGCGATGATCTTTTTAAAGCACTGTGTGCAAATACCCAGCTGGTCTAGCGAGCTTGCCGCAAAGCGTCCTTATGGATCGCTTGAGGAGGTTTTGAATGCAGCGAAACAACAAGCAGCGACCTGGAGTTGGGATGAGATTAAAACTGCACTGGATAATCATCCCCGTATAGGTGAAAAACAGGCACAGGCTGAATTAAGTGAAATAGAAAAAGACTTTTCCCATCGTGAACAATCCGGTATTACAGCAGATAAAGATACCCAGCTCGCTCTACTTAAAGGCAATCTTGCCTATGAGAAAAAATATGGGTTTATCTTTCTGATCAAAGCCGCTGGATTGAGCAGTGAAGACGTCCTTCAAGCCCTGAACTATCGTTTGCTAAATGACCCAGAGATTGAGAAACGTATTGTCCATCATCAACTGGCAGAAATTGCCTTGTCACGACTGGCTCAGGAGCTTCATGCATGATTAGCACGCATATTTTAGATACACATCTGGGAAAACCTGCGACAGACGTGGTCATTCGACTTTTTGCTGAAGACGGTCGCCTGATTAGGGAAGCAAAAACCAATGCAGACGGCCGCGTCAGTGATTTCGGCATGACCGAGTTTAAAGCGGGTGCCTATAGTCTTGAGTTCTTTACATCTGCCTATTTTGAAAATTCGGGTTTAGAAACTTTTTTTCCTAAAGCAGTTATTCATTTTTATGTGAAAGATGCGTCCCAGCATTTTCATATTCCTTTACTGATCAGCCCATTCGCGTACTCCACATATCGCGGAAGCTGATTTTATATTTAGACTTTGAGGGTGAGAAAAATGACAGAACAAAGTAAAACAATATCACCTGAACATGAATATTTAGGTGCGGGAAAAAGTGCAGCTTACGGTTTGCAACACGTACTGACTATGTATGGCGGAATTATTGCACCACCTTTAATCGTGGGAACGGCCGCCGGCCTAGAAGCTTATCAAATTGGATTATTGATTGCAGCGGCGCTATTTGTGGGTGGTTTAGCCACAATTTTGCAAACCGTTGGGGTGAAATATATCGGCGCGAAATTACCTTTGGTACAAGGGGTTTCTTTCGCTGGCGTTGCGACGATGGTCGCGATTGTGACCACAGGCGGTGGTTTGCAAGCAGTTTACGGTGCGGTCATTGTCGCCTCATTGATCGGTTTTTTCCTCGCGCCTTATTTCTCCAAAATTATCCGTTTCTTTCCACCAGTCGTGACAGGCTGCGTCATTACTATCATTGGTTTGTCTTTATTACCTGTAGCAGTCCGCTGGATGATGGGCGGCAATCCCAAGGCACCAGAATGGGGAAGTGTCGAAAATATTGGTCTGGCACTGATGACATTGGCTTTAGTCGTCTGCCTGAATTTGAGCCAACATGCTGCTATTCGTCGCTTGTCTATTCTTCTAGCAATTGTTTTAGGTTCAGTACTGGCCTATTTATTCGGTTTTGGTGATTTCTCTAAAGTTGCGACTGGGACATGGATTCAGGTACCTAGCTTCTTCGCCTTTGGACTACCGACTTTTGAGCTCACAGCCATTATTTCCATGCTCATCGTTACTCTCGTGATTATGACTGAAACCACAGCAGATATCATTGCAGTGGGTGAGATTGTAGGTACCAAAGTGGATGCGGATCGTATCTCGAATGGCTTGCGTGCCGATATGTTATCGAGTGCGATGGCGCCTGTTTTTGGGTCATTCATGCAAAGTGCTTTTGCGCAAAATGTCGGCTTGGTGGCGATTACCGGAATTAAAAGCCGCTTTGTGGTCGCAGCTGGGGGCATGATTTTAGTCGTGTTGGGTTTACTGCCAATTATGGGACGTTTGATTGCTGCCATTCCTGTACCGGTATTAGGTGGTGCAGGTCTGGTACTTTTTGGAACAGTCGCTGCAAGCGGGATTCGTACCTTGGCTAAAATTGATTATAACGAGCAAAAAAATCTTATCATTGTTGCGACGGCTATTGCAGCCGGCATGATTCCCATTATTGATCATTCCTTTTATGCCAACTTTCCAAAATGGGTGCAAACCTTGTTTCATTCGGGGATTAGCTCAACCTGCTTAATGGCCATTTTACTCAACCTGTTGTTCAATCATCTGAACCTATTTAAAAATAAAAGCACAGCGACTACAGAAATTGTGGCAAAGATTCCACATTAGAAAATTTAAACCAGGATGAAAACAGTCCAGAAAATGGGCTGTTTTTTTTATCAAAAATTAAAAATGTTGGCTTTGTTTTTGCTTAATTCAGAATGTGATTCTTTCATTCCACTGGGGACCCTTATTTATGAAATTCACTCAACTTACTGCTGCAACATTACTTGTATTGGGTGCGGCATCCGCACAGGCAAAACCGATCTGGCAAGACTTCAGTGTCACCGGACTTTATGGAGAAAACTATGAGGTGGTCGATGAGAAACAGGCGACTGCGACCTTTGAATATACGGCAAAAGTAAAATATGCAGATGTCTTCTTCTTCATTGACCGTATGCGCGGTGCAGATGACTTTAAATCAAGTTATTTTGAATTTTCACCACGTTTGAGCTTGGGTGAAGTGTCGGGTCAGAAGCTTGCCTTTGGTCCGGTTAAAGATGTACTGGTTTCAACGACCTGGGAAGGTGGAGAGGGTTTTGATAACTTCCTCTACGGCGTAGGTTTCGATCTGGAAATTCCCTATTTCCGCTATGCTAGCATTAACCTTTATCGCGTGAATAATGAGAATATTGATGATGATTACCAGTTGACACTGACCTACGGCGTGCCAATTAAACTGGGAACTGAAGAATTTCTGGTGGATGGCTTCTTGGACTGGTCTACAGAAGAAGATACTCATGACAGCGAGATGAACTGGACCACCCAATGGAAATGGAATGTCGGTAAACACATTTCTCCAGACAGCAATTTATATCTGGGGATTGAACATTCTATCTGGAACAACAAATTCGGTATCCCAAATGCCGATGAAAATAATGTCAGTGCTTTAGTGAAATATCACTTCTAGGCAAAGTGATGAAGAAATAAGTTAAAAGCCCTGATAAAAGGGCTTTTTTTAATGCGTTTAAAATACGATCTGGATGTTTTCAGGAAAAGGATGAACATCACAATTTGATCCGCTACCTATACGATCCACTACGACAAACTCGCTGGGTGCTTCAAGGGTCAATAATGGATGATGCCAGGTTCCGGCACGATAATTTATCCCTTGAGAACCATCACTGATAAATACCTGAATCTGACTAATATCGGGCTGTGTATAATCAAGTTCAGGCGCTACAACGATTAAAAATTGCTGGCCGTGCATCGGAATAAAAGCCTGTGATCCTAGAGGATGCCTTTCCAGCATTGAGATTTGAAAAGGAATTGCCGTAGCTTGCATATTTCTAAAAATACTCAGTCCGACCTTGGTGTCACTTTCTACTTCAGCCAGGGCATGATAACGCTCAGTCTGCTGCTCATTGATATGAAAATAATGATTACCCTGACAGGCAATGACTTCTCCAAAAGGCAGAAAACTTTCAGTGCTTAAAGGCTGTATTTTTATACTTTGCATAGACATATCATTGATCACTCAAGCCAATTTTCCCCAGAGACGAATCCGGCTGATGCCACCGTCCGGAATCATGTTGACACGAATATGGGAAATTTTTTCGTGTTGTAAAATTTCATTGATGTAATGATGAATATGATCCATTTGCATAGGTTGGGCTGCTAACAAAAAAGGCCAGAACATGCTTTGTGGAATGAGTTGCTCATCGGTTGCATCCTCAACATAGATGGCTTGAATAGAAACCTCTGCAGGGAAATTTCCCTTAAAATGGGCGGTATCAATTTCAATTTTCTCGATTCGGGCACTGGCGCCTAAAGCCAAAATGCACCAGTCAAATCCTGGAGCACGACGCCGTTTGGTTTCCCAGCCATCGCCCATGTTAATGCCACGTCCCGGATTAATCAGATTGCGTGGATGTCCAAAATGCGCATCGCTATAGGCAACGACACGGCCACCATGTTCTAGTGCCAAAACATCTAGCATTTGATCACTATCTTGCAGATTGATTTTTACCTGACCATAGACCTTAAAACGTGCAATCCCACCGTCAGGATAAATATTCAAACGGACATGGGTAAATATCTGCTTTGCTGAAATCTGAACAATATGATGCTGGCTGGGGCCCAAGACATTATTTTCTATAATGCTGATCCATTCTGCCTGATCAAGATTTCCATCTGGCGCATAACATGCTTGCACAGCAGCAGAGGCCGGATAATTACCGCTAAAAAAAGTCGTATCAATATCCAGTGCCTGTATTTGACCTGCAACAGCAAGTTTAATGATGGCCCAATCATAGCCCGTGTGGCGCTTGCGACGGGTTTCCCAGCCATCCATCCATTTGCCATGCTCATCAAACTTGTCTTCGATAAAGACCGGTGCCTCAAATTGCAACATGCGTTTTGCTTCAGCAAAAAACTCATCTGAACATTCAAGAATTTCTGCGCCAATTCGGGCATCTGCAAGGTTAGTTAACTGCTGTACTGGAGCAGGCAGATCAAAAATTGGAGCTAATAAGGTCGCCATCTTAAATTTCCATCATTGGTATACGTCACATGAATATGCACTTTTATAAATACAAATTTAGGTCTTCTGCCTTTATAAAAACAGGACATTGAAGGAATTTAAAAGCACAGCGTGTGCCAACTCTTGCTATTTTTTTAGTGCATTTTTTTCAGGATGGCACGTTTTTAGCATTTTAGCTGGCAATGAAGATGAAATAGCCAGGAGGAATAGATGGAGATTGCAATTATTGGGGCAGGCATGGGCGGATTAACCACAGGAATTGCACTAAAAAAGTTCGGACATCGGGTCACCATCTATGAGCAGGCAGAACAGATTTTACCTGTCGGTGCTGCAATTTCCTTGTGGTCAAACGGGGTGAAGTGTTTGAACTATCTGGGCTTAACTGAACAGGTAGCAAAGTTAGGTGGCCAGATGAATGACTTAGCCTATATCGATGGTTTGAATGGCGAGGTCATGACGCAGTTTAGTTTGGCGCCGTTAATTGAAGAAGTCGGTCAACGTCCATATCCGGTATCGCGTGCTGAATTACAAAATATGTTAATGGATGCGTTTGGCCGGCAGGATATTCAGCTCGGTAAAAAAATGGTGTCTATTGAGGATAAGGGGCAACACGTCGAAATCGGTTTTCAGGATGGCAGCACTGCCTCTGCAGCATTATTGATTGGCGCAGATGGTACCCATTCCATGACGCGTCAGTATGTATTGGGCAAACAGGTTGAACGCCGTTATGCCGGTTATGTGAACTGGAACGGACTGGTTGAGATCTCTGAAGATTTAGCGCCTGCACAGCAGTGGACCACGTTTGTCGGTGAAGGCAAACGTGCTTCACTGATGCCTGTGGCAGAGCATCGCTTTTATTTCTTCTTTGATGTGCCATTGCCCGCAGGTCTGGAAAATCAGCGTTCGGAATATAAGACCCTGTTAAAACAGTATTTTTCTGGCTGGTGCCCACAGGTTCAGCGCTTAATTGACAGCATTGATGAGCAGAAAACCAATCGTGTCGAAATCCATGATATTGAGCCTTTTACCCAGTTCTATAAGGGCCGTGTGGTAATTTTAGGGGATGCGGCACATAGCACCACACCGGATATCGGACAGGGAGGTTGCCAGGCAATGGAAGATGCGGTCTATCTCGCACGTGCCTTACAAATTAATACGCTAGGTCTGGAAGATGCCCTGAAACGCTATCAGAATAAACGTAATGAACGCGCCAATGAATTGCTGCTACGTGCACGTAAGCGTTGTGATGTCACGCATATGAAAGATGAGCAAATTACCCAAGACTGGTATGCAGACCTACGTAAAGAGCAAGGCGCGCATATTATGAAAGGCATTATTAGCAATATTGTCGGTAATCCATTGGATTAAAAACAGTTAATTTCAGCATTAATATTGAATAAAAGCCGCGATTTTGGCCATCGCGGTTTTTGTTATTTAAATATGAAAATACTACAGTTGCTGCACCTTGCTTTTTAAGGCTTCCATTTGTTCAATCATATGTTTAATCATCAACTGGGAAACGCGTGAAATCTGGCGTCTAGGCGCTACACAGAGAGCAATGGTCAGCGGATGCAGCCCTTTTTCAGAGATAGGTTTAAAGACCACTTCATCCCGCTCTACATACGGTAAAACATCGAGATAACTAAAAATCCCAATCCCGGTATTCGCCTTAATGAGAGTATTCATCAGGCGGATATCATTCGATTCCGTTTTACGTGCAGGTATAAATTGATGATGTTTATACAGTGCTTGTACATAGTCATGAATAATCAGGGGGTCGGCCGGAATAAAATGGTTGTCGTTCAAGGTATCTGAAAAATAAATCTTTTCTGCTTGAGCAAGAGGATGTGATTTACCCATCACAAAACCTAAAGGCAGTTCCAGAAAATGGAGGACTTCAAGGTGTTGATGAGATTTTGGATTCAGGATCAGGCCAAAATCCAGATCTGCCTCAATCACTTTTTTGGCTACGATTTCACTGTCTGCGACCCGGATATTAAAATTAATCCAGGGATAATGTTCATACATATATTGCATGGACTGCATGACAAAACCATCATTTAAGGCAGAAATTAAACCGAATTCGATGGTCCCACGCGTAAACCCCTGAATTTCATCAAAGCGAATCCGGGTTTGCTGGAATTCTTTTTGCCATTTTAAAACATCGGCATAGAGTAATTCACCCGCCAGTGTCAGTTTTAAACCATGGGGCAAACGCTCAAATAACACAATTCCCAGTTCTTCTTCAGCCAAAGCAATTTGCCGATGTACTGCAGACACGGAAATGAATAATTGATCTGCGGCCTTGCGTAAACTTCCCGTTTTCGCCACCGCGATAAAATATTCTGAAAATCGGGAAAAAGGCGTATTCATTAATTTAGTCAAGCGAAGAACCACCGTTTATTCATATCAATATTTGAGATAAACGTGTTTATGCGAGTTTTATGCCAAAGAAGGCAGCTTTAATCGGCAAATACATTTGTACATGGTTGATGTGTTCTAATTTTAAGAATGAATAGTACGAATCATTCTAATAGACAGAATAACAATAAATTCAGTAATTTCAATTAGAAGCAAAGCCAAAATTGCACAGTTCTGCACTGTTCAAGGCCTGTAAAAAGAGACCATCCACAGTAAAAATATAGGTTTGATATGAACGCAATTCCAGTCATCAATTTATTCAACAAACCCTGCTATAGCCAGTTTGATGATCAGGACTGGGACATTCTGGCTCGTCACTGGTATCCGGTGGCACGGATTCAGGACGTTTCTACCCAACCGCAACAAGTAACCCTGCTTGATGTCAAACTGGCATTGTACAAAACAGAAAGTGGCGATATTCATCTGGTCCGTGATATTTGTCCACATCGGGGTGTACCCTTAACCAAGGGCTGGGTTTCGGGTGAAAATCTGGTCTGTCCTTACCATGGTCTACACTACAATGGCCAGGGTAAATGTATCAAAATTCCTGCACAACCCGAGCTGACCAGTATTTCTGAGCGCTTTTCTCTGACTAAATTTCCAGTAGTGCGAAAATATGGCTTGATCTGGACCAGTATTTTTGGCCGTGACGAATCCAAAGCCAATTTCCCTGTTTTAGATACTTGGGAGATGTCAGATCATCAGGCAATTTTACCGCCGTTTGTGGATATTGCCGGTTCAAGTGGCCGTCAACTGGAAGGCTTTATTGATGTTGCACATTTTGCCTGGGTTCATCAGGGGTCTTTCGCAGATCCTGAAAATCAGGTTGTACCCAAATACACGACAGCACGTACAGATTACGGCCTGCATACCGAATATGTTAGCAGTGTCAGCAACTATCCACATGGTATGCAAGATCTGGCACCGGAAGGTTTTTTGTGGAAACGTGTATTTGATGTCTATCCACCGTTTTCTGCGGTGCTAACCGTACATTTCCCAGAACAGGGACAATTAAAAATTCTCAATGCCTGTTGTCCGGTCTCACACAATAAAACCCGTTTATTTGTACCACTGACACGCAACTTCGATACGACAGGAGATTTACAGGCGGTATATGACTTCAATGCACAAATCTTTGCCGAAGATCAGGACATGGTAGAAAGCCAGAAACCTGAAGAATTACCGCTCGATATTTCCATGGAAGCGCATTTTGAAGCAGATCGCTCTTCAACGACCTATCGTCGAATTTTAGCCGAGTGGGGATTAAGTAAACGTTATGTTGTCTAATATATTTTAAAATTTAAAAGTATGGATTAAACTTCAAATATAAACCCTATGTTTTAATATAGTGGTTTTTATTTATATTATTTTTAAATAATAAAAATATTATTTATATTTCCTTATTCTTTGATTAAAAATGAGTAATATTGTTAAAATTTAGAAATTAAAATAAATCAATCTAGGCAAGCTTCGATTAGCGAGTTCCCACCTCTTTCAATGATGAGAGAAAATAAAAATACCTGTAGAACATCATCCTTTCGGCGTATTACAAGCTAAACCTAACTATAAAAAAACTATTAATATATTTAAATATTAGGGTGTGTTGACACTTTTAGCTTAAAAAAATAGCGAAGTAGTAAAATCAAATCGCCAAACCCAATGTTACTATTCGCTATGCCTCGTACCATGCTGACAGATCAACACTGGCAAAAATTGAAAGTTATTCTGCGTAATTTATCCATTCACCACAACTCAAATTTACGCAATTTTATTGAAGCTATTCTCTATAGAATTAGAACAGGCTGTCCGTGGCGAGATATTCCTTGCTGTTTTGGTCATTCAAACTCTATTTTCAAACGTTTTAATCGTTGGTCAAACAGCGGTAAGTTACTTAGATTATTCAAATTACTAGCCTCATGCCCCGATATGGAGTGGATTTTTATTGATGGCCCTCATGTACGTGCTCATCAACATTCTGCCGGCATAGCGAATCAATCTATTTCTAAAAGTGTAGGAGGAAACTCCTCAAAAATACATTTGATTGTTGATGCACATGGCAATCCTATTGATTTCATGATTACCGATGGAACCACACATGATGTTAAAGTTGCACCTGATTTAATATCAACATTAGATTTAAAAGAGACAAAAGTGGTATGTGCAGATAAAGGCTATGATTCAGAACCACTGCGTGAACAGATCAGGAAAACAGGGACTAAAGCGAATATACCAAAGAAAACAAATAGCCAATCGAACAATGACCATATGGACTGGTATTTATATAAAATCAGGCATTTAGTTGAAAATATGTTTTGTAGATTAAAGCAATTTAGAGGAATAGCTACTCGATATGACAAGCTCAAAAGAAATTATCAAAGTTCTGTTGCTTTAGCCTGTATATTTTTATGGCTACCTTTATAGGGTTAATTATGAACAGTAAATGTCAACAGACCCTAATGATTTATATCTAAAAAAATCCCATTCCCTCAATGAGTCTCAATACCTGATTCTATCATCTACATTTATCTTTGCTCATGAAAAATATGAAGCTCCAATTAAAAAAAGGAATGCACAAATTTAAGGCATTTTATTTTATCTCACCACTTATAAGAAAAAATAAAAAAATCCTTCCATCAAATTAAATTTTAGGGTCAATTATAAAATTATTATTTATAAATTTAATAACAGTACGCTCTTATTAAATAAAAAACAAAAATATCTTTTTAAAAACCCTATTTTTATTATTTTTTATAAAAACTGGAATGCTTATTGCTAATTATATATTGGACAGACTGAGCGCATTTGAGTGAAGTCATTTTAAAGCATGTGTTGTATGACACAGAACAACCAAGAGCAGAATAGAATGAAAGAAAAAAATAGCTTGAAAACCGGATTGAAAAAATTGGTAGGGGTGTTAATGGCAAGCGGTGTAATGAGCATGGCCGCTGTCGCGAATGTTCAGGCCCAAGATAAAGCCGCGTTTGTTTATATTGGTCCAACCAGCGACCATGGCTGGACTTATTCTCATGATCAAGGCCGGATTAAGGCTGAAAAAACCCTCGCAGGAAAATATAAAACCTCTTATATCGAAAATGTCCCTGAAACAGCAGATGCCGAACGTGTGATCCGCAACCTGGCACAACAAGGCAATAAAGTCATTTTTGCGACTTCGTTTGGTTATATGAATGCAATGGAGAAAGTATCCAAGCAATTTCCCAATACAGTATTTATGCATGCAACCGGTTATAAGCAGGGCAAAAACTTAGGGGTCTACGATGTCCGTACCTATGAAGGTGCTTATATGCTGGGTGTGGTCGCAGGGCAAAAAACCAAAAATAATGTTTTGGGTGTAGTTGCGTCTTTTCCGATTCCTGAAGTTATCCGTAATATCAATGCCTATACCCTCGGTGCACAAAGTGTAAATCCAAAAATTAAAACCAAAGTCATTTGGGTGAATTCATGGTTTAACCCGGGCAAAGAACGTGATGCAGCCTTGGCTTTGATTGCTCAAAGCGCAGATGTGCTGATGCAAAATACCGATTCTCCAGCAGTGGTACAGGCGGCTGAACAAAAAGGTGTCTTTGCTTTTGGCTGGGATTCTGACATGAGCAAATTTGGCCCTAAAGCGCATCTTGCTGCATCGGTTTTACATTGGGAAAAAATTTATACTCCGGTAATGACGCAAGTCAGCAAGAAAACCTGGAAACCAAGTGCAATGTGGTATGGCGTAAAACAAAAAGCCGTCGATATCGAAAGCTTTGGTCCTTCAGTGTCGGCAGCCTCTAAAGCAAAAGCGCTCAGCGTACGTGATGGCATTTTAAAAGGCACACTGCATCCATTTACCGGCCCGATTCATAAACAGGATGGCACATTGGTCTTGGCAAAGGGCAAGCGCCTAGATGATGCGGCACTAAGCAAAATGAATTACTACGTGAAGGGCGTAGAGGGTTCATTACCGAAATAAAGCTTTGTCATTTTGCAATTCAAAAAACTTTAAATACTTTGATGTACTTTCCCGCATCCATCTGAATGCCTGCACGCTTCAGATGGATGCCGCACTGTCACAGCATTGAATAGGGCACTGATGATGACCTCTCAACACGATAGATCTGCTCATGCGCAAGAGTTGAACGCACGTTCTTCTTCAGGTGTACCGCGTTTACAGCTCATCAATATCTGTAAAAGTTACAATTCATTGAAAGCGAATGACCAGATACATTTAACCGTTCAACCTGGGCAGATTCATGCCATTTTGGGTGAAAATGGTGCTGGCAAAAGTACGCTGATGAAAATCATTTATGGAGCAACCAAGGCCAATCAGGGACAAATCCTCTGGAACGGTAAAGAAGTTCATATTGATAACCCGTCGATGGCAAGAAAGCTCGGGATTGGCATGGTCTATCAGCATTTTTCTTTGTTTGAGACTTTGACTGTAGTCGAAAATATTTCGCTGGGACTGGATGAAAAGATTCCTTTAAAAGCTCTAAGTCAAAAAATTATTGCAGTTTCAGAACAATATGGTTTACCCATTGATCCACGCCGCGAAGTACATTCTTTATCGGTAGGTGAGCGGCAACGTGTCGAAATTATTCGCTGCCTTTTGCAAAATCCCGCTTTAATCATTTTAGATGAACCGACTTCAGTATTGACACCACAAGCGGTACGGCAACTGTTTAAAACTTTACGGTTATTGGCCTCCCAAGGTGTTTCGATTTTATATATCAGTCATAAATTACACGAGATCAAAGAACTTTGTGATGAAGCAACCATCTTGCGCAATGGCCATGTTACCGGAAATGTTGATCCCAAACACAACAGCACCAGTGATTTAGCGCGCTTAATGATTGGTCGTGATTTACCGACCTATGTACGCCCAGAATATACAGGTGCAAAACAGGTGCTATTCCAGATCGAGAATCTGGATTACCAGTCTGATGACACATTTGGTGTATCGCTGAAAAATATCAATTTAAATATTTGTGCCGGTGAAATTGTAGGAATCGCCGGGATTTCTGGCAACGGGCAAGCAGAATTACTATCTTTATTGTCGGGCGAAAACAGCCTGAAATATGGCCGGATGGTTCTGAATCAAATCGATATTTCCCAATTCAGTCCTGGACAACGGCGTGACTTGGGTCTGGGCTTTGTACCTGAAGAACGTCTGGGTCGAGGAGCAGTCCCGAACATGACGCTGTCCCAGAATGCCTTGCTGACTGCATTTCGGCAGAATCTGACGCAATGGGGATTAATCAAGTTTTCACAATGTAAGCTTTTTGCCCAGCACTGTATTGAAAAATTCGGAGTGAAAGCCAGTGGCCCAGAGGCAGAAGCACGTTCCTTGTCCGGTGGAAATTTACAAAAATTTATTGTCGGCCGGGAAATTCTGCAAAACCCGAAATTCCTGATTGTGGCTCAACCGACCTGGGGCGTAGATGTCGGCGCGTCCATGTTTATCCGGCAAACCCTGATCGATCTCTCTCGACAAGGTGTTGCCATTTTGGTGATTTCAGAAGAATTAGAAGAGCTGTTTGAAATCAGTGATCGTCTCTGTGTCTTGGCCAATGGTGAACTATCTCCAGCCATACCTATCCATGAAACCAATACTGAAAATGTTGGGGTCTTGATGTCAGGTATTTCAAGTCATGACACTGCGATCATAGTAGAGGAGCAGCAAGCTCATGCTTAATACAGTCAATAATAAATCTATAAATTGAGAGGAAAGCGACATGCATTTACTGGAACCGCGTGAACATCCATCTCAAATCATGAAGTGGCTTTCACCACTCATTGCGCTGCTGGCCATGCTGATTGTCGGTAGTATTCTGTTTTTAATGTTGGGGATTAATCCCGCGCAAGCCATGTACATCTTCTTTATTGAACCGCTGACATCGTCTTATGGTTGGAGTGAACTGGCAGTCAAAGCCGGACCTCTGATTCTGATTGCCTTGGGGCTGACGGTCGGATTTCGAGCCAAATTATTCAATATCGGTGCTGAAGGTCAGCTCACCATGGGCGCGATTTTTGGCGGTGGTATTGCGATTTTATTTCATGATCACATCGGCTGGTGGATTCTCCCGTTAATGATCGTTATGGGCGCACTTGGTGGGGCACTCTGGGGTGCAATTCCTGCCTTACTGAAAACCCATTTTAATGCTGAAGAAACCCTGACCACCCTGATGATGAATTATGTCGCAGTATGTGTGTTGCTATACCTGGTCAATGGTCCCTGGCGTGATCCGGAAGGGATGAACTTCCCTCAATCGGTGGTTTTTAGTGAGAGTGCGACGCTGCCATTTATTGTAGAAGGCACACGCATTAATACCTCTATTTTTATCACTTTTTTTGCAGTCCTTCTGTTCTGGGTTTTTATGCGTAAAAGTCTGACGGCCTATAAACTGGAAGTCAGCGGTCAGGCACCTTTAGCTGCCAAATACGCAGGTTTTTCTTCCTCCAAAGCTATCTGGATGAGTCTGGTGATTTCCGGAATGATGGCAGGTATTGCCGGAATCTGTGAAGTGGCTGGACCTATTGGTCAGCTGAATCCGAACCTGTCCCCAGGTTATGGCTATGCAGCGATTATCGTGGCCTATCTAGGGCGTTTAAACCCAATCGGTATTGTGCTGTCAGGCTGTTTTATGGCGCTGATTTATCTGGGCGGTGAAATGGCACAAATGCAGCTACAGCTTCCGGTCGCGATTACCGGTATTTTCCAGGGGCTGCTGTTGTTTTTCCTGCTGGCTTCCGATGCATTAATTGAAAACCGTTACCGGTTTAGCAAAAAAATGGCGTCACCGGTCCCTCAGCCCACAGCAACTACCCTTTAACCCAATGTTGTCTACAGCAAAAGGAAGCATGATATGGCTTTAGAAATAACTGCAATTCTTGCAGGTACTGTTGCAGCAGCAACACCACTGATTTTCGCAGGTCTGGGGGAATTGGTCACACAGCGGACAGGTGTGATTAATCTTGGAGTAGAAGGGATGATGCTGGTCGGTGCAATTGCAGGTTTTGCTTTTGCTGCGCAATATGATGCCAGTGTATTAAGTGCCTTATTGATGGGTGGTCTGGCAGGCATGCTGATGGCCCTGATTTTTGCCTTTTTTACCTTGTCTTTAAGTACCAATCAATCCGCGTGCGGTTTGGCTTTAACCATTTTTGGACTCGGTATCTCTGCATTTTTGGGACAGAACTACGTCAGTATGGCTTTACCGGGTCTGGCTAATTTTAATATTCCACTATTAGCGGATATTCCAGTATTGGGTCCGATTTTGTTCCAGCAAAACTATGTGGTGTATTTGTCGATTTTGGCATTTTTTGCCGTTTGGCTGGTGCTGGCCAAAACCCGTTTGGGCTTATTGCTTAAAGCAGTTGGAGAATCACCGGAAAGTGCGCACGCCATGGGTTATCACGTGTTGGCGATTCGTTATGGCGCAGTACTATTTGGCGGTTTGATGGCAGGAGTTGGCGGAGCATTTCTATCAACCGTCTATACCCCGATGTGGATTGAAAATATGGTCGCAGGCCGCGGCTGGATTGCCATTGCACTGGTAGTATTTGCGGTGTGGAAACCAACACGTTTAATGCTCGGCGCTTACCTGTTTGGGGGCGTAACCATTTTGCAATTTCACGCCCAGGCGCTTGGAATCAAGGTTCCGAACGAGCTGCTTGCCGCATTGCCCTATATAGCCACCATTGTGGTACTGGTCATGATTTCACGGAATAAAAAAGTACTCAAAATGAATTTGCCATCTTCTTTAGGCAAAACCTTCGTGCCATAACCGCAGCCATTCATCATAAATAGAATAGATTTGAGTATAAATCATGAAAATTTTAACAGCTTCCTATGTCCTTACCATGAATGCGCAGAATGAATGTATTAAAAATGGCGCGATACTGATTGAGGGCGACCAAATAAAAGCAGTGGGTACATTGGCACAGTTAACTCAATGCTATCCAGAGGTGCTCATTGAAGATTACCCACAAAAGATCCTGATGCCGGGCTTGATCAATACCCATTGTCATTCCGGTTTATTGCGTGGTACGGCTGAAGGATTACCGGTTTGGGATTGGTTACAGCAGTATATTGACCCGATGCACCGGGTGTTGACACCAGAGGATGCGAAAATCGCCTCCTATTTATGTTATGCCGAGGCACTATTGTCGGGAACGACCACCATCGTTGATATGTGGCGTTATATGGACGGAAGTGCTGAAGCTGCGCAAGCATTGGGAATTCGTGCCGTTCTAGTACCTTATGTCGCGGAACATCCGGATCACAATTATTTTGAAACCTTAAAAAGTAATGAGGCTTTAATCAACCGTTGGCATCAGCAGGCGAATGGACGTATTCAGGTTTGGGTGGGTTTAGAGCACCTGTTTTATGCTGAAGCTTCAGCATTAAGCCTCATTGAGAAACTTTGTCAGGATTATCAAACCGGTTTTCATACCCACAGCAATGAAAGCCAATTTGATGTACAGGAAAACCTGCGCCGTTCAGGTATTCGCCCAATTGAGAGTCTGCAAAAACTGGGCTTGCTAGATCTGCCTAAAACTTTGTTGGCACATTGCGTCTGGACAGATGCAAATGAAATTCAGATTTTAAGGCGACATGCGGTAGGGGTTGCGCACAATCCTATTTCCAACATGAAGTTGGCTTCCGGTGCAGCGCCTGTCGTTGAAATGCTACGTCAAGGCGTTGCGGTGGGTTTGGGTACTGACGGAGAAAAAGAAAACAATAACCTGGATCTATTTGAAGAAATGAAAACGGCATCATTGCTGGCCAAATTTTCTTCGCTGGATGCGGCCGCCCTGGATGCCTGGTCAGTCTGTCAAATGGCTACGATTACAGGAGCTAAAGCCTTGGGTATGCAAGATGAAATTGGTTCATTGGAAGTCGGCAAACAGGCCGACCTGATTGCGGTGAAACTGGATACACCGCGGATGACGCCGTTGATTGATCATAGAAAATTATTTAATTTGCATACCAATTTAGTCCATGCAGTTCAAGGCCAAGATGTCGTGATGACGATGGTGGCGGGACAGACTGTGGTTAAAAATGGCCGTTTGATCAATGCCGATTTACAGGCTCTAATTGATCAAGTGAATCAGGCGGCGCCACGCTTGTTTGAACGTCGTGATCAGTGGTTTGCAAAGCAGGGGCAAACGGTGAATGAATTACAGCGGGAAGAATTTTAAGATTTACGTGGGGGTTGAGGTTATTCATTGATAGTGGGGTGACCTCAGACGCCTTTCTAACGCATGATTTAAATGAAATTAAACAGAGTGAATAGACTGATATTTTCTAATCTTTAGATGAGTTTCATTCATTCACTTCTAAATTGCATCTAATAAGCTATAAAACCATTCTTTGAATTTACCCCTCAATTTCATCCACTTAATATTCGATAGAATTTATCTTAAATTATTAATATTCATTATTTTATCATCTATTAAACCCTAAAATTTCATAGAAAAAATCTTTCATATTTTTCTTCATTAAGTGATCTTGATATCTTAAGAACAACCAATCATGAGTAATATTCACTTTTCATTGAGTTTAAATCATTTTTATTCATCTTAACGTTCACGTATAACTAGGCTTATTCAGAAATTTGGTTATTAGAACTTAGGGTAGTGAATCACAATGAGTAAAAAGTTTGCATGTTCAATTAAGCGCATTCGTTTTGACGAAAACTATCAACCTGCAGATAGCACACGTCTGACGACGAACTTTGCCAATTTGGCACGTGGCGAAAGTCGCGAACAGAATTTGCGTAACACTCTACGAATGATCAATAACCGTTTTAATGCATTGGCACATTGGGATAACCCAAAAGCAGATCGTTATTCAGTTGAAATCGATATTATTTCAGTTGACCTGGATATTGAAGGAAATGGCAAAAAGTTCCCTGCAATTGAAACTTTAAAAATCACGATTATTGATCATCAAACCAATCAGCGTATTGATGGCATGATTGGCAACAGTTTCTCGTCTTATGTCCGCGATTATGATTTTAGCGTGGTACTTCCTGAACATATCAAGAAAAATCCAGCCTCGACCAAGCCAGAAAATTTTGGTGATTTACACGGCAAGCTTTATCAATATCTCGTCAGTTCTGAAGTATTTAAAGCAGAATTTAAAAAACAGCCGGTGATTTGTTTGAGCGTTTCGACCTCGAAAACCTATTACCGTACAGCGAATGTGCATCCTGTATTGGGTGTGGAATATAAAAATGATGAGTATTCACGTACCGATGAATACTTCGCCAAAATGGGCTTAACCGTCCGTTATTTCAAACCTGAAAATGGTGCTGCACCTTTAGCATTTTATTTCGCAGGTGACTTATTACGTGATTATACCGATCTGGAGTTGATCAGTGCGATCAGCACCATGGAAAGCTTCCAAAAGATTTATCGTCCTGAAATTTATAATGCGAATTCTGCTGCAGGTCAGGTCTATCAACCCAGCCTTGAGTACCCGGATTATTCATTGACTCAAATTGTGTATGACCGTGTTGAGCGTGGTCAGTTGGCAGTGAAGCAAGGGAAGTGGACGGAAGAACACTTTATCCAGCCTTATAAAGACATTCTGGAGCAATGGGCTGCAGAGTTCACGATTAAAAATACTGCTGACCAAGAACGCGCTGCTTAATACACAACATTATTACTTTACGAATATAGAGATAGAAGATTAGACATGGCACTTTTACAACCTAAAAAGCTACTCCCAACATCAACTGCTGGGAGCTTACCGAAACCGTCTTGGCTGGCAGAACCTGAAAAACTTTGGTCACCCTGGAAATTGGAAGGCCAGGAATTATTGGATGCAAAACAAGATGCACTGCGTTTGTCACTGCATGAACAACAGCAGGCAGGCATTGATATTGTCAGCGATGGTGAACAAACCCGTCAGCATTTTGTGACCACATTTATTGAGCACCTTGAAGGCGTTGACTTCAATCAGCGTGAAACGGTCAAAATCCGTGATCGTTATGAAGCGAGCGTTCCATCTGTAGTCGGTGAAGTTTCTCGTCAAAAACCTGTCTTTGTTGAAGATGCCAAATTCTTACGTTCACTCACAGATCAGCCGATTAAATGGGCGCTTCCTGGTCCAATGACCATGATTGATACCTTATATGATGGTCACTACAAGAGCCGCGAAAAACTCGCTTGGGAATTTGCCAAGATCCTGAATCAGGAAGCTCGTGAACTTGAAGCCGTTGGCGTGGATATCATCCAATTTGATGAACCTGCATTTAACGTGTTCTTTGATGAAGTGAATGACTGGGGTGTGGCAACTTTAGAACGTGCGCTTGAAGGCTTGAAGTGTGAAACTGCGGTACACATTTGCTATGGCTATGGTATTAAAGCCAATACCGACTGGAAAAAGACCTTAGGCTCAGAATGGCGCCAGTACGAAGAAGCATTTCCGAAACTGCAAAAATCAAAAATTGATATTGTGTCGCTCGAATGCCATAACTCACGTGTCCCGATGGATCTGATCGAATTGATTCGCGGTAAAAAAGTCATGGTCGGTGCGATTGATGTCGCAAGTAATCAAATTGAAACAGCTGAAGAAGTGGCAAATACGTTGCGTAAAGCACTTCAGTTTGTGGATGCAGACAAACTCTATCCATCAACCAACTGTGGTATGGCACCACTTGGTCGCCAAGTTGCTCGTGGCAAACTCAATGCACTCAGTGCAGGTGCTGAAATTATTCGTCAGGAATTATCTCGCTAATTAAAGTGAATCCATGATGCTTTTAAAGATTGAAAGCATCATTTGAGTGATATAACGCTCTTTATAAAAAGCTGAATGTTGGAATACGGTGATGGTTGAAGCGACAGACTTTAGAAACGCAATGTCTTTATTAACAAGTGCAGTGAATGTAGTGACCACGATGGGCGATTCAGGTCGTCATGGTTTTACTGCGTCTGCCGTGTGTAGCGTGACCGATACACCACCGACATTGTTGGTTTGTATGAATAAATCATCGCGTTCTTATATCAACTTTGTTGAAAATAAAGTGCTGTGCGTAAATGTACTCAGTGCAGATCGAGCGCATCTTTCAAATGTTTTTGCATCTTCAAAATTCAGTTCTGAACAACGATTTGAACAGGGTGAGTGGACTGAATTAGAAACAGGTTCTCCTGTACTTCAAGATGCACTGGTGAGCTTTGATTGTGAAATTGGGCAGATCCAGGAAGTTGGTACACATACGATTTTGATTTGTCCGATTGTTGCCATTCAACAGAATCAGGAAGATCGAGCCCTGGTTTATTTTAATCGTGCTTACCATCAGGTCGGGGAAACAGAACCTGCCTAATCCTGGAGCTGATGTAGGATTAAAATATTTTAGATTTAAAAGCTTATTAACTTTTGTAATTTTGATTAAAATGGTCTACTAAGAATAGGGAATTATGTAAACCATAAATAAGGATGAATGGCAGACTGATCCAATAATTTACAGCTATCTATAGCCCAGAATTTAAAGATACAGCGGTTAAATTGATGGGCTGCTTTAAAAAACTATTTATATACTAAAAATACGCACTGTCACTGGATGACACAAGGTGAATGCTCTTGAATATGCTTTTGCAAAGTTTATCTTTTCAGGAATTACTGACCATCATGCTGTCGGCATTAGGCTGTGGGCTTTTAATTGGACTTGAGCGTGAACGTCATAAAAACAATAACCATGAGCAGAGTTTTGCAGGATTAAGATCATTTACGATTACAGCCTTATTGGGTGCTTCATGCTTCCTTTTGCATCTCTATATTGGAGTGATAGGAGCCGTCGCGGTCAGCCTGTTCTGTGTATAGCCTGTTTCAACAGAAGCAGGATATCGGTTCTACCACTGAACTGGCTTTTTTGATGACTTATATCATTGGCGCTATTTGTGTGTGGAATATCCCACTGGCTGCAGGGATGGCGGTTCTACTCACGATTATCCTGATGGGCAAACAGACATTGCATCAATTTGCCGGAAAAACGATCCAAAGCTATGAGTTAAGAGATGGCTTACTTTTATTGGCTTTGATATTGATTGCGTTGCCGGTCATGCCCAATAAGCCCTTGTGGGGCGCCGTACTGAATCCCTATATCATCCTTAAACTACTCATTTTAATCTTGATTGTGCAGTCCATGGCACATGTGGCAAAACGAATCCTGTCCAATGATAAGGCCCTTATTTTATCTGCCTTAGCCTCGGGATTTGTCTCCAGTACGGCCACGATTGCCAGTTTGGGCATGCAAGTCCGATCCGGGCGGGCCAGTGCAAAATTAAATGCAGGCGCCGGATTGATCTCCTGTATTACCACCTTATTACAGCTCTTGCTGATTGTTCTGGGAGTGAGCGTAGAGTGGTTCAAGTTCCTGCTGATTCCGAGTTTGGTGGGGATCGGAATTTTATGTATTGCTGCCGGATTCTTGATTTATCGAACTCCCCAAGCGGATAACAGTACGACCATCAATGAAATACAAGAAATTGATAGCCGAATGTTCAGTATCAAAGAAGCGGTGATTATTGCGGTCAGTTTGACCTTAATCCAGGCTGGGATTTACGGCGCGAATCTTTTACTGGGAGATAGCGGCTTAATCTTAGGTACTTTTTTAGCCTCTTTATTTGAAGTGCATGCTGCTGTAGCAGGTGTAGTGATACAGGGAAATCCTCATAACCTGACTTTAATTTATGCTGTCATGATTGGACTTGCGGCACATGCGGTGTCTAAAAGTATCAATTCTTTTGTGACTGGGGGATGGAAGTTTTTTCTGTATTTTGCGCCTAGCCAAATTCTACATATGTTAGGGCTTATCTTTATTCTTCTGAGTTTGAAATAAAAGGGAGCTGGTTTGCATATATTATAAAATGATCCAGTCATTTTAAGCCATTTTTAAGTTTCAGATTCTAGGCTAAAGCATCTTAAAGTCTTTGAGCCACGGATCATGCTGAAGCTGTTTTCCCATTCGTCTTTTTTTAGTCAGCGACCTAAAAAGTCGATTAGTCTTTCAGGCTTCAACATGTTGCTGGCTATGTGGCTGGGATTGATCCTAAACTTTGCTTTCTACCAGAAAATTCATGAATTTACACCTTATACCAATCTGAAAGCAGGCGTATTACTGGTCGCTACGGCACTGATTATTATTGCCTTTTACAATCTGATACTACAGTGGCTGAACTGGAAATGGAACGCCAAAATACTGGCCAGCGCCCTGATCATTTTGGGTGGTTTTAGTGCTTATTTTGTCAATAGTCTGGGGGTCGTTATTACGCCAGACCAGATTCAGAATATGCTGCAAACCGATGCCCGCGAAGTTCGAGATCTCTGGTCAATGCGACTGGTCATCTGGACACTAGTATTTGTAGTTTTTCCACTTTTTATCATCTGGATGCTTAAAATTCAGCCTGCATCGCTTGGGCATCAGCTGGTGCATAAAAGCCTGAGCAGTGTAGTCTCACTCGGACTGATTCTAGGTTTATTGTTCTGTTTCTATGTCGATTATGCCGCCATCTTCCGTGAGCACCGCGATCTGAAGGGTATGCTTTCTCCACAAAATAGCATCGCGTCCACCTTGTCCTATTATAAAAAGAAAGCACCTAAAGCGAATTTACCTTTGGTGGCTTTTGGCGAAGATGCACATCTGTTACAGCAGGCCCAAATGCAGGATCATCCCAAATTGATGGTGCTGGTGGTTGGGGAGACTGCACGTGCCGAGAGTTTTGCTTTAAATGGTTATGCACGCAATACCAATCCTGAACTGAGCAAGTTACCAGTAATTAATTTCAATCAGGTCAGCTCTTGTGGAACTGCAACAGCCGTTTCAGTCCCTTGTATGTTTTCGGGCATGTCACGTGAAACCTATGATGAACAGTTAGCCAGCCACCGAGAAGGTTTACTGGATATTGCTCAGCGCGCCGGGTATCAGGTGACCTGGATTGATAATAACTCGGGCTGTAAAGGTGCCTGTGACCGGGTACAAAAATACCAGATTCCGGCACAACTGAAACAGAAGTGGTGTGATGCCGGTGGTGAATGTTTTGATGAAATCCTGGTGGATAGCCTGAAAGATTATCTGGCACATCTGGATAAAAACAACCCGAAACCACAATTAATTGTACTGCATCAGATGGGTAGTCATGGCCCCGCATATTACAAGCGTTCCAAAGCGCCATATCAGCCATTTCAACCGACCTGTAATACCAATGCTATTCAGGGCTGCAGTACAGAAGAATTAAAGAATAGCTATGATAATTCGATTGTATATACAGACCATGTTCTTGCCCAGATCATTGAAACTTTAAAGCAGCAGACTCAATATCAGACCGGTTTCTGGTACCTGTCTGATCATGGAGAATCCACCGGAGAGCATGGTTTATACCTGCATGGTGCTCCTTATAGCATGGCGCCGACCCAGCAAACCCATGTCCCGATGCTGATGTGGTTCTCCGATGCCTGGAAGCAGCAGAATACCCAGCAGGTCAGCTGTCTCAAAGGACAGACCAACCAAGCCCGTAGTCAGGATCATCTTTTCCCCAGCTTATTAAGCTTGCTGGATATAAAAACGCAAGTGACTGAAGCTAAAAATGATATGCTTGCACAATGCTCACCATCATTAAAGAACAGAGCTTGAAATGCATAAAATACTGATTATTGAAGACGACTTTATGATTGCCGAGTCGACTGAAACATTGCTCAAGCTGCATCAGTTTGATGTGCATTGGGTCAATAATGGGATTGAGGGTTTAAAACAGTTACAGCAGCAGGTCTACGATATTGTCCTGCTCGATTTAGGCTTGCCGATGATGGATGGCATGCTGGTGCTAAAAAATATCCGGCAGAAGTTTCCGAATTTACCGGTGCTGATTATCTCCGCCCGGGATCAGTTACAAAACCGGGTGGATGGGCTGAATCAGGGAGCAGATGATTACTTGATTAAACCCTATGAATTTGACGAGTTGCTGGCCCGTATTCATGCCTTAATACGCCGTAGTGGTTTAAAAAATACCGGGATAGATACGAATAAGAAATTATCACACAGCGGTTTGGAACTAGATCTGGAGCAGCATATCGCTCTGTTTAATGGACAGGCTATAGAATTATCCAATCGGGAATGGTCCATCTTAATGGCTATGTTAAATCATCCGAATAAAATTTTTTCCAAGAATGATCTGGAAGACAAGCTTTATGACTTTGACAGTGATGTCAGCAGTAATACGGTAGAAGTCTATATCCATCATCTGCGGGCAAAATTAGGAAAAGACTTCATACGTACCATACGTGGGCTAGGGTATCGCTTAGGATGAGCGCCATGCAGAAACGTTATTCCTTGCAAAAACGTCTGGTTATTTATATTTCACTGTTTAGCGTGGTGCTGGGCTGTGTGCTGATCTTTGCTGCATACCGGATTGCGCTCGAAGAAATTAACGAGGTACTGGATAAACAGATGCAAAGTCTGGCAGAACGTATTTCAGAAAATCATCCGCAACCCTTACAAAGTCAAATCGATCTGGCAAAACAGTACAGTGAAGAAGATTTATTTGTAGATATCTGGTCCTATACAGATACAGCCACTTCCTTGCATCTGCAGGATGTTCTGGTGGCGCCGGTCAGGAAAGCAGGTTTCTACAAGCATCAAACGCCGTATGGAACCTGGTTAACTTATATTATTCCTGCTAAGCAATTACAGATTCAGGTGAGCCAGCAGCAAAATGTCCGGCAGGAACTGGCGCTGGAGCTGGCAGCCAATATGTTTCTTCCTTATGTGCTTTTTTTACCTTTTGCATTATTCAGTTTAGGCTGGATGATCCGGAAAAATTTTCAGCCGCTCAATGATTTTAAAACTGAATTGGCCAGCCGCAAGGCACAAGACTTAAAGCCAATTGCAATGAAAGATTATCCCTTGGAGCTGGAACCGACCATTCAGGAAATGAATTATTTGTTTGGCCGCATTTCTCTGGCCCAACAGGAACAACGTCAATTTGTAGCAGATTCTGCCCATGAATTACGCACGCCACTGACAGCACTAAACTTACAGCTGCAAATTTTGCTACAGCAGTTCCCTCAAAGCGAGTCTATCCATAATTTGAGTCAAGGCATTTTGCGTATGCAGCATCTGGTCAACCAGTTATTGAGTCTGGCAAAACAGGATGTGACCGAAGGTTTAAGCGAACCTGTTCAATTGCTATCACTGAATCAAATGACAGCCACCTGTATCGAAGAACTAATTCAATTGGCGCTACAGAAAGACATTGATTTGGGCGTAGAACAGCAACAGGAACTGCAGATTCAGGGCCGGGCTTCAGCTTTGCACTCGATTATTTATAATTTAATTGATAATGCAATTAAATACAGTCCGAAGGATGGCGTGATTAATGTATCTATTTTCCAGCAAGGCCGGCAGGCGGTTTTACAAATTGAAGACAGTGGGGCAGGGATAGATCCTGCTCAATTCAATCAGATCCGGCAACGCTTCTACCGGATACATAACCATGCAGAAATTGGCAGCGGTTTGGGTTTATCCATTGTAGATAAAGCCACCGAGCGCTTGGGTGGAACACTAGAATTTTCGCGAAGTACCAATCTGAGTGGCCTTTGTGTACAGGTCAAGCTTCCTTTAATCGAAGCCTAAGCGAATAAGCTTCTGGTTTTTTTGGAGTTAAGGTTGCCTGATACTAGAGAGTATAGGAGTGGTCTTTTCTATGGGTAGTTTATGGCTAAACAGCGTATAGCCAATGACATTCATGCACCAGATAATCCAGCCAGTCCATAAATTATGACTCAGGAAATGTGCTCCGCGCATCATTTGTGCCCAGCCCATGGTCAACCCTAAAATTACTGCAGCGATCAGAAGAAAATAAGCACGCTTGCGGTTAGAAATGCGATAAACAAAATAACCAGCCATCAACGCAAAACCACTAGATGCATGCCCTCCAGGAAAACAGTGGCCCGCAGTAGCACTAAAATCCCACAAAATCCCGTTATGGGTAGGTATGGTCATATCCCAGGGACAGGCATGGGCCGACTGAGATTTTAAAATTCCGATCGAGGCCGTGGTCAGCACCACCATGCTAAAGAAATAGCCAAATTCCCAGCGCTGCGTATGCCAGTTCTGCCATTTTAGTGATGCCAACCAGGCCAGTAATAATGTGATATACACCAGAATCAGCAGGTCTTTAACATAGCGATGATTGAGTTCTGCCAGTGCCCATTGTTGTCGAAGGGGAAATTGACCCTGATCATCGATAAAGGGATAGATGAGCTGCAAGTCCAGCACTCCTCCAATATCAAAGAAGTTGAGAAGAATCAAAAAACTGAAGATCAAAAGTAAGGTTTGGGTCAGTAAAAACCGGGAACGGTCAGTGATCATTTTTAAGTTGTCCATTTCAGGCAGTAGCAAGAGCAGAGGTCAAATCAAATGACCAGCCAAAATGATGCCCCAGGTCAGGGCAATTAAACTGAGTGCTACAAACTGAGCCGCACTGCCCATATCCTTGGCATTTTTAGACAGTTCATGCCGTTCCATGGAAATACGATCTACCACTGCCTCTATCGCTGAGTTAATCAGTTCAATGATCAACGCCAATAGGCACACGGCGACCATGAGCGCTTGCTCAACTCGGATAACTGGCATCCAAAAGCTTAGAGGAATCAAAATAAGATTAATCAGCAGGATCTGCCGGAAGGCGGCCTCATTTTGAAAGGCGGTTTTAAAGCCAGCCATGGAATAACGGGTCGCATTAAAAATACGCTGCGTTCCTGAGGTGCCTTTATAAGGTGATCGGTAGGAAGACATAAAGCAGATTCAGTTCAATAGAGAGATAGGAATAACTTAAATTTTCAATCTTAAAATGCTCTTAAAAAACCGGCCGTTCTCTGGGTTTTTTATACACACAGCTTTTACATTCTTTTGCACAAAATTAAGAATTTTTTAAGTTTGGACTTCTATCTTGAGTAGCAAGTTAATTTCGTGGTGTGAGCCAAATGATCAAGTTTAGTTTTGATCCTTATTTCTCTAGTCAGATTCACTTTCTAAATACATATTTCAAGCAGCCTGAATATAAAAAACAAACCCATCACAATAAATTTTTACTACAAGTACCTCCGGCGTATCCGGTAATTTCAGCACAGGATCAATCGCTACATTTGACGGTCAAAACTGTAGAACAAAGAGAGACACCTGAACGCCGTAGCCTGGAAAATTTTATTCAGGAAAAATATCAGCAAGTCCATCAGGCCACTGTATCGAGCTTCTCTTCGACCCTGTTTGCCGGTTATCACGGAGCCGAGATGCAGGTGGTGATTGGTATGCAGCATTTAAATCAATTTAATGCCTTTCTGGAACAGTATCTCGATGAACCCGTTGAAAACATATTAAGCAAACTGAGCCAGACCAGGGTCAGCCGAGACAAAGTAGTAGAAATTGGCAATCTGGCAGCACTAGATATGGACAAAGCCAAACTGATGGTGGCCTTTCTGGTTTTTCATCTCTCGCAGCAACACATCGAATGGGCAGTATGTACCGGAACAACTGCAGTACGTTATGTGCTGCAACAGATGGGATTACATTCCATGTACTTGAAAAGGCTGACCCGCAAGTCCTAGGAGAGGCACAGCACCTGTGGGGCAGCTATTACCAGCAGAAACCTTATGTCCTGGCGATTGATGTGGCAGAAGCCCTACAAGTCGCTCGTCAACTTTATCAATTTAGTCATTAAAGCATTTTGCTTGTTTACCGAGGCACAGAATTTAAATGATGACTGCTTTATTTGAACATATCAGCCTACAAGCACACCAGTATCCGCAGCGAGAAGCTGTGGTTACCGCACAGGCAACACTGAGCTATGCGGAACTACAACGGCGGATAGAATTATTGAGTGCCAGTTTCATGCAGCTTAATCTGCGACGTCTGACCTTATGGGGCGTGAACAGCATCGACTGGATTGTGGTCGATCTTGCCGCACAAAAAGCCGGCATGACTGTAATACCTGTTCCTCTATTTTTTACTGTAGCCCAAGTACGGCATCTGCTTTCCGACAGCCAAACAGAGCTGCTCTGTATTCTGGATGAATCTTTCTGTGCACCAGAATGGCTGTTAAATCTGGCTCAAGACATGAGTAGAGATGAGATTTTTATTGCTGGCCAGCTACATGCGCGCTTTTTTCAGCTAGAGCAGGCAGTACAGCATTCAGCTCCTTTACAAACCCAGCAGCCGGCAAAAATCACTTATACCTCAGGCAGTACCGGAACACCGAAAGGCGTGTGTCTGGTAGAAGATACCATAGAATCAATTACGCATTCATTCACTCAGTCAGGCACTGGCCAGCAGTCAGCTTGGACGGCATTTGTGCCTGATTCCATTTGCCACCTTGCTGGAAAATATTGCCGGCATTTATGTCGCACTGAGCATGGGACGCGCCGTAATTGTTGGCGAGGTGAGCCAGTTCGGTCTGGTATCTAACCATACTTTTGATACACAGCGGTTTGTAAATGCAGTGCAGAGCTATCAAATCGAAAGTGTGATTTTATTACCGCAGATGCTGAAAGCGATTGTGGAATATAGCGCTGAACACGGTGCTGCAGGGTTCAAGACGCTGAAATTTATTGCGGTCGGTGGAGGGAAAGTCTCTGCTGATTTACTCAAACAGTGTCAGCAACTTAACCTTCCGGTTTATGAGGGGTATGGCCTGTCCGAGTGTACCTCGGTAGTCAGCCTGAATCTGCCGGATGCACGCCGTATTGGCAGTGTGGGTCGGGTTTTACCGCATGTCGAAGTTGAGATTGCAGCCAACAGCGAAGTGGTGGTGAAAGGTAATGCCATGCTGGGTTATGTCAATGATCAGGCCGCGACACCGTATATTCATACGGGTGATGCCGGCTATTTTGATGAGGAAGGCTATTTGTACATTACCGGACGCATCAAGCAGATGATTATCAGCAGTTTTGGACGCAATATTTCCCCGGAATGGGTTGAGTCCAACAGTCTGACCGAGCCGGAAATCCAGCAGATTGCCATTTTTGGCGAAGCCCAGCCCTATCTGTCGGCTGTGATTTATGCCCCTAATGACACCTCAGACCAGCAACTGGTAGCAGCGATTCAACGGGCCAATAGCCGGATGCCAGACTATGCTCAGATCAAACACTGGTGTAGATCTCCAGAGCCATTTTCCCTGAACAAACCAGATGTTGACCGACAACGGCAAACTGCGCAGACAGCAGATCCAGCAAAAGTTTCAGGCTGAACTGATACCGGACGAGTCCCAATCTATTTTTGCATAGTTCACAGACCCATAGATCTGTTGAATGAGAGCGAACACATGAATATTGCACAGCAAGCTTTGCACACCACCCCTAAACAGATTAAAACGCAATTGGTAGAACAGGGCTGGGTTTGTTAAGACATGAACACTATGACGTGACATCGTTTAGTGAGCTCATGAATAGGTTGTGCCAGCGGCTGACCTATGATCCGGCGCGGGAAAACATCACCCGGCAGTCCCAGAGAGTTGATGCCGGTACCCAGGCCATGGGACTACATATTGAAAATGGTACGACGCCTTTACCGCCCGATATCATCGCCTTTTTCAGTGAGAAAAGTGCTTCGCGCGGTTCGCAGACTACCTTATGTGATGGGCATGAAGTCTGGAAAAATATGTCGGATGCTCTCAAGCAGAAATTTGCCGAACCGATGATCATTAGCCGTTATTTACCCAAACCGATCTGGCAGAAATATGTGGCCACTGCCTTGAATATTGAAAATGCAGAGCAGGTCGGCCAGCAGGAGCTACAACATTTTATCCAGATGGTGCCTGGACAGCAGATTAGCCCGACACATGATGGGGGAGTGTACTACCATTTAAATATGCCGATGGTCCGCCATGACAATCTTAAGGGTGTTCCAGCCTTCGCCAATACCTTACTTGGGCCTTCTTACAATTATGAAAAACCCCGTTTTTATTTTGCAGACGGTTCAGAAATCAGTTCAGACTTACTCGCAGAACTGGCAGAGCGCTGTGAAACCCAGACTTCAGAAATTGACTGGCAGGATGGTGATCTGGTGATCATTGATAACAAACGCTTTATGCGTGGCTTAAGGAGCAGGCAAGGACGGGAAATATTTGCTATCGTTACCATAAGTACAGACGCGCCAGTGTTTCGATCCTCAACTTGAGATCATGTGATGCAACTCATTCAGTTTAATTTAGATTATTTAGACAAGACTTTATCTGATCAACAACGTATTGAATATAAACAAATTATTGACTATGAAATTGTCAAGGAAAGTATTTGTAGCTTGATATTTAAATTAAGCAGACAAACGAAATTAGCTGACCCTGAACAACAAGACGTACTTCAAAAAAATATAAATAAACTCATCTACATAAGAGATCATTTACAAATTCACGATAGAGCATCCATTCAAAAAATTATGGCTGAGATCAAGTCTTATCAATAATGATATTGATGTCATAGCCACGCAGATTTGCGTAAGCTTGCTTGCACGCAAATCGAGTAGCGATCTGATTTCTGCATAACTTATATTATATTCATTAACAGATGCTTGACAGCGATGTCACTGGTTACATAAGCTGTCAAGCACAGCACCAACGATTGAAATGAGTTGCGGTAACGCAACTAAATTAGGGTGCTGTCGTAGAGATGTTATTTAACATAATATACATTATACGAAATACTATTGTTAGAACCCATTTAAAGTGTCTATATTCTCACCAATAAAAATGTCTGGTTTATGATGGTTTTTATCACCATGGACTGGATATAAAATATAGATGCTGATCACTATGTCTGATAAAGAAATTCAACGTCTTGCAGTTCTGCAAGACGTTAGAGATCATCGTATTACCCAGGTCCGTGCTGCTGAAATCCTGAATCTTTCCACCCGTCAAATTACCCGGTTATTGCAGAAGCTCAATCAAGATGGTGTCTCAGGTATGGCACATGCCAGTCGTGGTCAACCGGGTCATCGTCGCCATGACGTCCTGTTAAAATCAGAATGTCTTTCCATTATTTCTGAACATTTACTTGGCTTTGGTCCTACATTGGCTCATGAGAAGCTCAGCAGCATGTTTGGCCTGCATATCCCGGTAGAAACGGTTCGTCGCTGGATGACTGCAAATGACCTCTGGATTCCTCGATCCAAGCGCCTGAAACGTCCATATCAGCCTCGATACAACCGTGATTGCTTCGGTGAGCTGATCCAGATCGATGGCTCATATCATGACTGGTTTGAAGGTCGAGCTTCCAAATGCTGCTTGCTAGTTTATATCGATGACGCCACTGGAAAGCTGTTGCATCTGCGCTTTTGTGAGGCTGAAACGACCTTTGATTATATGCTTTCAACCCGAGCCTACATTGAGCAATACGGCAAGCCTTTAGCGTTTTATAGCGATAAACACTCGGTATTCCGAGTGAATCAGAAATCGAGCCAAGATAGCCAGATCACGCAATTTGGGCGGATTCTGAATGAGTTAAATATTGATATTATCTTCGCCAACTCACCCCAGGCCAAAGGCCGTGTGGAACGTGCCAATAGAACACTCCAGGATCGCCTGATCAAGGAAATGCGCCTAGAAGGTATCTGTTCAATTGCCGAGGCAAATGCCTGGCTGCCCTGCTTTATTGAGCATTTCAATCAGAAGTTTGCCAAGTGTGCGCGAGACTCAAAGAATTTACATCGGCCATTAACCGAATCTCATCTTGAACTGGATGATATTTTTACCTGGCAGGAACTGCGTAAGGTCACCAAGAATCTGACCCTGACCTATGACAAATGTATTTATCTGCTTGAACCGACAGAGCTGAATCATAAGCTTGTTGGGCAATATATTTCATTTCTGGAGTACCCGGATGGGACTGTGGCCCTCATGCACGAGGGACGAAAGCTCAACTACAGCATTTTCAATAAATTAGCTGGGCTACAGCAGAATGAGATCGTTGAGAATAAACGGTTAGGTACAGTTCTGGCACATATTCAGCAACAGCATGAAGAGTTGGAAAAACAGAATAAACGTTCCCGTCTCAAGAAAAGTATGCCGAGTTGTAAAGCTCAGAAAGCTGTTATTGAACAAAGAAAGTTAAATCCTGTGCTTGACTCTTGTGGTTAAAAACAGGACATTTTAAATGGTTTATCGCATAGACATTTTAATTGGTGAATAACACAACCTAATATGTTCATATAACTGCATTCACCATATACTTATAGCTGCTGCTCAAGCAACTTAAACGTTAAAGCACTTCAAATTCAATCCGACGATTTCTCTTGCGACCATCAGCTGTTGCATTATCCGCTACAGGTTTACTTGAACCTGAGCCTTTAGTACTCAGTAAATGTGTTGGAACATTTTTTGCGATTAAATAAGATTTCACTGCTTCTGCACGTTGCTGACTCAACATGAGATTTTTATTAATATCGCCTGAACTATCCGTATGTCCAATAATCCGTATTTTTTTGCCGCTAACCTTATTTAAGGCACTGACCATTTCATCCAGAATTTGTATACCTGAGGTTGCTAATACTGCACTGCCAGATTCAAATTCAATAATCCGGTTCTTTAATGCAGCATCAATAATCCGCTGTTCGGCCTGATTGACTGAAAGCTGTGCATTTAAACGATAATTTTCAGGTATTAAACCCTTAAATTTTTCTGTAGTATCCTGAATTTCATAAAAATTTGATACTTTACCCGTTAGCTTAATATCAGAACCTTTAACCGTTAACGTTCCCTGTTTAACTTTTTTAAGGTCTTTATTAATCACATCACTGACTATATTCGACCAATCCGTTGATGCCACTACTTGACGAATCTGAATGCGATCTATCACATTTTCCTGACCATAATTTGAATGCAATTTCGCCAAAATAGCTTGCTTACTATTGTTATTCGGTACATTACCTTCAGCAATTACAGGTTGTGCATGCACATTAAAACCAATTAAAAAACAGGATAAAATAATGATTTTATTTAACTTTAAGTATTTATTTTCATTTTATGCTTCTATAAATGTTTATTTAATTAATTTAATGCCTTGAGTCAGGCTCATCTGATTTTCAGTTAAAGACTATTCTAGTGCCGCCAACCTTGAATTATTTTCTACATTAAAATTAGTTGTTTTTAATTCATATCAATTCACCCACGTGATCCATTTACAATATAATTGATTGATCAATGTCATGGCGCTGAAGTTCCTATGTTTGCAGCAGCCGTGGTAGTTGTCTGAACAGTTTTTCCTGATATCGTCTTATTCTGAGCTGCGACCACTCTTACTGCTTTATTCGAAACCACCTGATCCACCAACTGCAAATTACTATAACTTGGATTACTTCCGATAGAACTTGTATTATTCCCACTCACCAACCGAAAATTGGTCTTCACAAATAGTTCAGGATTCTCTTTACTGCGCCAGACCATTTCAAAAATATTGCCTTTTTGTGTACGCTGAGCACTATCAATCAAACGATTGATTCCATATTCCCCAGGCTCATCAAAAATGGTATGGGTCTTCCCTTCCAAATCAATCACCGTGATCCGTGCGCCTGGAATTGCGCCGGAATTTGGCCAGATAAAATTCACCCATTGTTGAATTCCGTTTTTAAATAGCATTCTTTGTCCATCAATATCAATGGTATAAGCCAATAAATGAGCCTGTTCCAGTGGGTAAAACTGGAAATTAGATTGATTGGGTCTCACTGCCTGACGACTGGTATTATTTAACTCACCAGTTGCCATACCATTCACAGGCGCGACATAATTTTGAAAGTTTGCAACAAACACAGGATTTAGATTAAGCCCTAAATCTTGCCAGGTTTTCGAGCTTAAGCTATAGCCACGACGGATCACTAAGGGATCAAGATGCTCTTTGACAAAACGGGAAATACTGCCATTTTCACCAAAAATCTGATTAATTTCTTGAGAGGTTGCCTGTAAGCTACCTTGACTGCTAAACGGATATTTTTGCGATAAATTTGCATTAAATGGTTGATAGGCCTGTATTAGCCAGAGTTCGTTCATTTCAGCTTGTGCCGGAAGCATCAGACTTTCAAAGGAACGTGTGAGAGGAACACTAAACAACTTCTTAATCAGCTGTTGATCCAGCTCATGGGTTCCTACCGACATTTTCTCATCCACAAACTTTTGAGTGATATTAAAGATAGAATTCTGCTCATCAACGGTCTGCTTAAGGAGCATCATGCTCGCCGGACCAATATCTCCAGAACTTTTTAGATCATTAAAGCGACTCCGTATCTTGGCCAGAGATTGCATATACTCATCCAGCAGCGACCGGTTCTGCAAATCATCTCGTGTACGTACAATCTGGTAGAAGATCTGAAAGTCTTTGGCAATCATCCCCTGAGAGAAAGTCGATGCAGAATTCTGTGCCAACTTGCCATCATGACGTTGCAATATCTTGCGTTTAAACCAGGCAATAAAACCTTTTTGTGGAACCGCCAACTCAGCTTGTACCATTGGATTATCCCAGCTGGTTTCTTGCGCTACCCGTTGTATGACTTTACGAATCGGTGAGTTTTCTGGTTCGCTAAGAATATCTATCTGATATGTTTGCTGATTAAAGTCACCGGCCTTGGCATAATAAATGGCACCCAAGAATTTACGCCATTCGCTGATATATTCTTTTTTATACATTTCAGTCAGCTGGCGTCGAATTTGTTCAGGACTGCCACTAAAACTCAAATCATCAGACTGTGATGTATTAAGTACCCAATCTTTACTTTCAGTTGGGCTTTGCGCCGCGGTTTCTATGGCAGGTTGTACATATTCGTTCCAGGCTTGATAGCTATAAAAACCGGGTAAGGCATAACTTCCCAACATGGTTGTCTGAGCATTCTCGGTTTAAAGAAAACAGCTGAAATGGCGCATCAACTCATTCATGAAGGACAATTACAGACTCAAACATTTCAGCCTTGAGTGCGAAATCGTAAATTAATTTAGAAAAGTCTGCATATGTTTAATGACTTCATCTGGCTTTTCACCATGCAGCCAATGTCCTGTATTTTCAATGCATTCAATTTTCGCCTGAGAAAATTGTTCATTGATTGCCGCAAAATGTTCAGGTTTTGAGATATAAAAAGAATTACCGCCACGAAGAAATAAAGCTGGCTGATTAACTTTTTCGACCTTTTCCCAAGCCATAATATCTGGATAATGATCAAATAAAGCTTGAACATTAAAGAGCCATTGCCCTTTATTAAAGGATTTTAATAAAAACTGAATTACCATTTCTTCATGAATGTATTCACGCATAATTTTTGCTGCCTCAAGTCGTGAAGCAACATTTGCTTGCTGCACAGCAAATAAGGCTTTAAAAATCTCAGTATGATGACTCTCATGATATTGGATTGGTGTAATATCAAGAACGACCAACTTTTCAGTTTGTACTCGGGCTAAATCAGCCAATTTCATAGCAATTTTTCCGCCCATAGAATGCCCTATTACTATGAACTTTTGAATATTTAAACTTGATAAAGTTTCTAGGACATCTTCCGCCATGAACTGATAATTTAAGTCTGAACTATGACCAGAAAGACCATGATTGCGTACATCAATTTGAAGCACGGTTCTTTGCTCAGAAAAATATCGAGCTAGTATTCCTAAATTACTTAAACTACCGAATAAACCATGAATAAAAATCATTGGAGATAGTACTGACGTTTCGTGGTGTTGGAGTTGATAATTTAGGATCATTTGAGAATTCCGTGATTTCTTTCTTTATTTAAGTGTTTATAATGGATTTATATTGGGAATTAATCAATTGCGAAATTTTTAAATATAAATTTTACTTAGGCTATTTTATGGGGATATATTTTGCTTAGGCTAAATAATTCATAATCGATTTGTAAGTATTTAAAATTACGATTTTAGATCTGGATGGATATTTGGCTATAAATATGAAAGAAGATGGTTGAGTTGTGATGCAGACTAAATAAAATTAATGAAAATCTTAAAACTGGGATTTAATAACATGTAAACCACTTTTAGGTCAGAGTGTTTCTTAAACTAACTCGCTGTTATTACCCAAATAGACTGAGGTAATTTTGAAAATATTGTTTTTAATTATTCATTGCTTATTATTTATCAAAAAATGACTATTCATAAGTAGCTTATTAATCCACTTGATTCTGTTTAGAATAATACGTCTTAAGTCCAAATGAGTTACAGGTAGTAAACATCAACATTATAAATTTCCCCTCTCCCCCTTTCTTGATAAAGTTGTTAAAATTATGTATTGCTTAGGCTATTTTAATATCTTAGGATGTTCAAGTTATTAGCTTAAATATAAACGTGCAATCACGCTATCCTACTTAAATTATCCTGTTCAAGAAATTACACCGCATAAATAAGACATTTTTTAGAAATTACAAAACCACGATTATTCATCTATTCTTATCAATAGCTTGAATACAGTGGATATATCCCCGAGGTATGAGGTATTCACATTAAAATAAATTTAAATTAACTTAACAAACTCTTTATCAAATGATATTCGGGAGATGGTCTTTCAGGTTTTAATATCTATAAAATTTGATTGTGAAATAGACTTAGATACTTTATTTTTATTCCACTGCGAAAAACTTTCAAGATAAAAAAGTAGTTTATAACTTATTCTACTTCCCTATTTTTACAAAATACGCTCGCCGTCATTCCAGATTTAGTCAAACTTTGATCCTGCCGCTCAAGAAAATTTCTGGCAATCATAGACATCGTAGGTGCCATATTCAGACTGCTGTTTTCTTCGGACACCTTTTGAATATCCTGATAGGCTTTCAGTCGCTTGCAGAAAGCCTGGCGTTGAGTTTGGGCATCTGCCTTTTGATCATCTTCATCTAAAATATGTTTGGTTTCATTCACGATTTTAGTCTGTGCTGAAATAAACTCATCATAGGCACTTTGTGAAAGCGGCTGTGCGAAGACTACGCTACTCAGTCCTAATAATAATCCAGCACAAATGAAAGATGATTTTTTTAGCATTTAAATTTCTTCTTTCCAGACATCTTCATAATCATCGGCATCGATCATGAAACGAAAACCTGTTTCCAGAGCCAGATACGGTAAAACTTCTGGTGCAATGTCCTGTAATTCACGTACTGTCATGGTTTCAAAAGTTTCTTCACTTGAAGGTTCTCCACCATAAATATACCAGCTAATATTTTCAGCCGTTTCAGGCTTTTTACGGATGCCGACAATCGGATCTTGTTTCAAGGTATGTACGGCCACCGCAACAACATCATCACCCGTGACTTCAACATAAGCCGAGCCTACTTCTTCACAAAGTAGTTTTTGCTCTGCGATCAGTTCTTGTAAAGGTGATAGGTTTTGCGTGTTTTTCGACATTCGGTCTTACTCATCAATTTTCATTAGCACGCTATTTTAACTTAATTTTAATGAAGCTGATTGGGATTTCATCGAGATCTAAAAAATATCTGCCCTTAAACCGTGTTAAGTGCAGATATGGATCTCAGCTTATTGGAATACTTTAAAGCGCTCTTCATCTGCCAGATAATCTTTGGCACGTGGCTCGCCTTCTATCGAACCAAAGACCAACTGTGCACGCAACTTCCAGTTCGATGGAATGTCCCATTCCGCATGTACCTGTTCATCCACGATCGGATTGTAATGCTGCAATGATGCGCCCAGACCTTCTGTATGCAATGCTGTCCAGGTTGCAAATTGTGCGATCGCAGTCGAATGCTCTGCCCAGATTGGGAAGTTATCAGCATAAGATGGGAATTGTTCCTGTAAGCCTTGTACGACTGTGTGATCTTCAAAAAATAAAACGGTACCTAGCCCTGCCGCAAAACTTGCCATTTTTACTGTGGTTTTTGCAGCACTTTCTTCATCTTTAGCATAGCTTTTTAATTTTTCTGCTACAAAGCCCCAGAACTTTTCATGTTCTGAATTGAATAAAATGACGGCGCGTGAAGACTGAGAATTGAAAGAAGATGGGCTTTGCTTAATTGCAGTCTGAATCAAATCAGTTAAATGTTCAGGAGATTGTTCAACATTCTTGGCAATGGCATAAATAGTACGGCGTTTAGTAATTAAATCTAAAAACTGATTCGACATTTTTGAAAATCCTGGGATATATCTTCGGGAAAATTTGAACCTTCAGTTATTTTTATGAAGGATAGCTAATCAATGGAGCTTTTGCTTTAACGTGAGATAAAGCCTATATACCTTAAAAAATAATGGACTCAATTACTAGGCTATTTAATTGATATTTTTATATATTTTTTAGCTAAAAATGATCATTTTCATCTATTTTTTGAACAATCGTTAAAACTACTGCCCTATGCGAGTGCCTGACGCTAAACAATGGTTCAACATGCGCTATTATTGATCAAAATTTTAAGAATGAAAAAGTTCAATGACCATATTTAATATTGCTTAGGCTATTTCAAGAGATCATGCATCATGAAATAAATCTCATATTCCAGATAAAATTAATCCCCCAAAATTGGAGGATTAATTTTATAATTAAAAGCTAAAAAACCGATTTAAAACTTCGCGTTCAGCACCTGAGCAGATACTTTAGTCTTCCAGAGCTCACGTAAAATCGGTAAATAGAATTTCTCACCGAGTTCCACCAGTTCTGCATCAATCAGAGCATGCATCTCATGCATAAACAAATAATCCAGTTCAACTGTGGTTAGTTTAGTCTGCTGTTTTTGATAGTCTTTGCGTTTCTGTTGGGCTTGTTTAACCAGACGATCCGCAAATGCTTTATCTTTAAACTGGGTAATTGCTTTTAATCGAAGTTCGATAATACCCCATCCAGTTAAGAACATCTGGAAGGTTTCAAAATCATCGCTGGTCGATTCCCAAGACATTTCTTCCAGATTTTCATTATCGGGAAGCACAGGTAAAAGAAGTTCCATCACACTTGGGAAAATCTTTTTGAAATTCAGAATAAATTTAACAGGATGCTCACCTGGATAATCCTTGAATTGCACCTTTCTTTGAACATCTGTTAAATAAATATCAAGCATAAAACAATCATCAGTGGTTAATCTCATCTAACATTATTGTACGCAACTCTGCCTGAGATAAAAACCACTGCTGACTATTCCATGATAAAACAGGCGTAAAGATTGAAAATAAAAGTGCTCCGGCCCTTATTTAGCATTCGGTGAGACCATCTGTTCAGGACGCACCACTTCATCAAACTGTTCAGCGGTGACTAAACCCAGTTCAACAGCCACCTGTTTTAAGGTTTTTCCTTCCTTATAAGCTGTTTTGGCAACCTTGGCTGCATTCTCATAACCAATGACCGGATTCAATGCCGTGACCAGCATTAAAGAATCATGCAGGAAATGTTCAATTTTCTCATGATTCGGCTCAATGCCTACGGCGCAATGATCATTAAAACTGTTACACGCATCGCCTAAAAGCTGGATGGATTGCAACAGATTATAGGCAATGACCGGCATAAATACATTCAGTTCAAAGTTACCTGATGCACCTGCCACGTTAATGGTGGTGTCATTTCCGAGAACTTGCGCGACCACCATCGTCATCGCTTCACTTTGCGTCGGGTTCACCTTACCCGGCATGATGCTAGAACCCGGTTCATTTTCAGGAATACGCAATTCACCAAAACCACAACGTGGCCCGCTGGCTAGCCAGCGAATATCATTGGCAATCTTATTCAGGCTAACCGCTAAAGTCTTTAATGCACCAGAAGCAAATACCGCAGCATCACGGCCTGCCAAAGCCTCAAACTTGTTTGGCGCAGTTACAAATGGCAAGCCAGTTAATTGTCCCAGGGTTTTAGCAGACTGAACGGCATAATCAGGATGGGCATTCAGACCGGTACCAACCGCTGTACCGCCTAATGGTAATTCATATAGTCCGACCAATGCCTGTTCTAGACGAAGAAGCCCATGATCCAGCTGAGAGACATAACCGCTGAATTCCTGCCCCAAGGTTAAAGGCGTAGCATCTTGTAGATGTGTCCGGCCAATTTTTACAATATCGGCAAAATCCTGAGATTTGGCATATAAAGTATCGCGTAAACGTGTGACAGCCGGAATTAAAAGTTCATTAATCTGCAAGCTCGCAGCCACATGAATCGCAGTTGGAAATGAATCATTGGTAGATTGGGCACGATTGACATGATCATTTGGATGAACCGGTTTTTGTGCCCCTAAATGATTGCCCAATTTCTGGTTGGCAATATTGGCAATCACCTCATTACAGTTCATATTGCTTTGTGTACCTGAACCAGTTTGCCAGACTACCAGTGGAAATTGACTGTCCCATTTCCCGCTGATGACTTCATCTGCCGCATCCACGATATAGCGTGACAGTTCTTGGGGAATCTGGTTTAGCTCGGCATTGGTCAAGGCAGCCGCTTTTTTGACGAGTCCCATGGCACGAATCATTGGCCGTGGCAACCGCTCATTGCCAATTTTGAAATTTTGCAAGCTACGCTGAGTCTGAGCGCCCCATAAAGCCTCACTCGGTACAGCCACCTCTCCCATCGTGTCATGTTCAATACGTGTTTGCATGTTCAACCTCAATTCTTCTTGCCTGTTACGGATCTTAGGAATTTCTATATCAATGATTTAATCTATTTATTTAAAGTAATCGATTACAGTATCAATGTAAATGATAATTATTATCAAATATAAGCTAAGTTCTCTTACTTACTGCCCTCTGAGCATATTCTGATAAAACAACCATTCATCCTCAAGCATCTTTCTGAGTGATCGCTGAGGTTGCCAATGTAGGATATTTCGCGCTTTTCCAATGTTCGCCCCCAATTGATCCATTTCCGCATGTGGGTATGGCAGAGCATCCATGGTTTTGATTGCAGACTGAGTCACTTCAGCCAGTTGATCTAGCAAATCCTGTATGGAAATCAATTCACCGGCAATATTAAAGGCTTCACATTTTAATTCCTGCTGTTGTGATAGCCATTGCAAGGACTTGATCACGGCATCACAACAGTCTGCGACATGCAGAAAACTGCGTTCTACTGTGCCATCCGCAGTATGGGCCTGACGGCGTAATTCCAGATATTCACGTTGCTGTGCAGCGACCTGCATCGCCAAAGGCAAAATATTTTTCGGTAAAGGTGGCACCGCTTCCCCCAGCACACCGTGTTCAAAGGCGCCGGCGATATTGGATAGACGTAGGATCGCAATCCGCCATTCATTATCAGTTTTGGCAGTATCCCGGATAATTTCCTCAACCATTTGTTGCGATTTGATATAGGGATTCGGATAGGTATAGTTAAAAGGCAGATCTTCGCTTAAATCTGTGCCAGATTGTCCATATACCGCCAGACTGGATAAATGTACCAGATGACGCACTCCGGTACGTTGCATGGCACGCATGAGACTCATAATACAGCTGACATTATCATTATAATATTCAAGTGGTTTTAATACTGATTCTTCCAGTGACTTAAAACTTGCGGTATGTACCACAGCCTGAATCGAATGCTGCTCAAAGACTTTGTTCAATGCTGGGGTATTGCGAATATCAATCTTGATAAAAGGTACGTACATGCCGGAGATAAACTCAAGACGCTCCAGAGTCTGTAAGTTCGCATTGGCCAAATTATCGACCACAATGACCTCTAGTCCTTGTGCTAACAGACTTAAAGCAATATGTGAGCCTAAAAAGCCTAATCCACCCGTCACTAAAATCATTTATACTACCTACTTTCTGATGAAGCCAAGATCAATCTGTTGCTATTGATCAAGCCTGTAGTGAATTTCGATGAGCACCTTAATTCTTGTTACCTCCGCACCGACTTCCATTTATGCCTGGCATGCCCTGGGTTTGGCTCAGGCCTTGCAAGATAAACAGGAAGCATTCCGTGTATTCTTCTATCAGGACGGCGTATCGGTCGCAAATGCACTGCAATGGGTACCCGACGATCAACGTCATCTTACACATGCATGGCAAGCGCTACAGATTCGCCTCCCGGTCTGTGTAAGTGCAGCATTGGCACGTGGAATTACAGATCTGGACAATGCTCGACGTCACAATATTCAGCAGCATAATCTGGCAGATGCCTTTGAATTGGTCGGTTTAGGTGAACTTGCCGATGCTGTTCAGTCCTCACAACGTCTCATTCAATTCTAGATGTTTCATTTTTTAGAATGTGTTGCTTTTCCAAGGAATCTTGTGTGAAATCTGTACTTGTTATATTAACCCAAGCCAATCTGACCAGTCTGCAGGTGCATGAAAGCCTATCGGCTACGATGGTCCTGGCAACTTTTGGCGCAGAAGTTAAAGTCCTGCTACAAAGTGCTGCCCTCAGTTTGCTGCATTCAGACCTGCAATTTGACCAGGTGCATCATGCATTCAAACTGGCATCAAATATGGTCGACAGTTTCGAGTTTTATGATCTCACTCCGATTCTGATTGAGAAAAAAAACCAGCATTCCTCATTTGTGGCACAGAGCGAACAAGAAATCGAATTTATTGAGCTTAATTCTGAATTTATTCAAAGCTTTGATCATGTGATGTATTGGTAAGGAACAAGGATATAAAAATGTCAAATCACACACTTTATCTGATCCAATCCAGCTATTCGGCAACAGCGCAGATCCTAGAGCAACTGGCTCAAACTTATACAATGGGTGATCAGGTCGTACTGATGGGTGAAGCGGTTTTGCTGCTAGAGCATTCATTTCTTCAAAGCTTGCCGAAAATTCACATACTGAAAAATGATGCGGAGTTATTAGTACAGCCTTTGCCTGATCAGATAAAGCTTTTGAATTATGCGGATTTTGCAGATCTTTGCCTCGAGTTTAATCGCTGCATTTCAATGAAATAATAAATGAGTTAGATATGAATTTAGAATTGGATCAAGATGGCCATCTGGTTGACTATACCATCTGGAATGAAGAAGTCGCTCAAGTGCTGGCCGATAGTCTGGAACTGAGCTTAACTCCTTGGCATTTTGAAATTCTGCAAGCGGTACGTCAGTTCTATCAGCAGTTTGGTCATTCACCAGCAACACGACCACTGATTAAATTTTTAATGAAAACTGTCAGTGCCGATATCAATAATGCCATGCTTCAAGAAAAGTTTAATACTGGTCTGGTGGCCCGTCACTTAAGCCGTTTGGCTGGTGTACCCAAGCCTGCAAATTGTTTATAAAGATACTTAGCTTTCTATAGTGTGTATTTAAAGGCCCAGATCATTTTTTGGGCTTTTTTTTATGAGAGCAATTTTCAGACTGAGAATAATGAAAGATACAGCTGGATCTAATTCGTCAAGTTCGAGTTTGTTCTAATACTCGCAACGCCCGATGCAATTCATGATCCATTTCAGGCAGAACTTTAATCAGAAACTCAATTTGTGCTTTCGCTTCGGCCTTGCTCACCAGTTGGGCCTCTACCAGTTTTTGCTGCTGACTGATCAACAAACTGACTTGTTGAGGATTTGGTCGTTGTCCCTCACTTAAAGCGTTAATGATCTGAGTAAAGTCCAGATATAACTGTTCTTGTTGCTTTGATAATTCGCTTTGCTTTGCAACCGTATCGTTCTGTTTCTTCTTCGTAGTTTGACTATTCTCAGGAGAGTTAACAGATATATAGCTTGCCGATTTTTCAACTGGCAGGACCGGATCAGAATGGGTCTGATCAGTAAAATTCGTCCGATAGATTTCTTGTCGTACCTGATAACCAATACCCACTAAAGTCCCAAACAAGAGCAATCCGATCATTACATAGAACAGAATTGTTTTATCATTCATTTTTATGTCCTCAGCTCAACAAAGACAACCTTTATCAAAAAGCTGTCTTTTTCGCTAATCGACGATTGACTACGGCGTTGACCAGTCTGCTGGTGCATAACCAATCCGAACGCGTTGTGGATGATTTCCTACCGGTACACTCAGCACTTTATTGCCTGTGGCAAAATCAATCACTGTGACTACATCTGTTTCACTTTCTGAAATTACACAGCTACGACCATCCGGGCTTCGCGTTGCCCAATAAGGTTTATCTGCAGAAATCAGTTTCCCGGCTGTCAGTGTTTTGCGATCTACAATCGTAGCGTAGTTATCCATGGTACCGGCGACACAGAGCTTTTCACCATCAGCACTGATTGATAGGCCATGATGACGCGAATCATTCACCCATTTTGTCCGGTCTTTCGGAATACTGTCACTGCCAGGCAGCTGTCCGATCCGGCTAATCTTGTTCTGATTCAGATCGTACTCAATCAGCCCATTAAAAAATGAAACCTGGGCATACAGTTTGGTTTCATCCTTACTAAATACCATTGGTCGTACTGAGTTGGACAAATCTTTTCGACCAAATGCATCCAATGCAGGCCTGAAATCGATTTTTCTTACCACCTGATGCGTATTGGCATCTGCGATAGTGATAAAACGCTTACCTTTAGTAAAGTCTTGCCACTGTGCATCCATCGAGGTTTCAACATTGCCGATGGCAGAGTTCAGGATCTTGTTGCCGCCATCGAAGTAAATGTTTTCATGCGGTTTATCGCCAGTGCTGAAACGGCCCAACTCTTTACCGGTATGGATATCCAGTACATGCACCACATTTCCTGAAGATGCAGATACGGCGACTCGTTGCCCATCTGGTGATACCGCCATATGGTCGGCACGGAAGCTTTCAACAGGCGTCCGCCAGTTAATCTTGCCGGTTTTGATATTAATCGATACCACATCAGCGAAACTTGGGCGCGATGCAACGACTGACTGACCGTCTGGTGTCGAGTACATATCATCCACCAGCTGGTCATTGCCTTCACCAGCTGTAGTCTGAATAAGTATAAGCAATCAGTTTGATTGGATTCAGGTGAATTTCCTTAAGGCGCTCTTTACGGTCAGGAATCATGTTAATGACGCCTATTTTGCCAAAATCACCCGATGGACGAATCACGGTTACTGTGCCATCCCAGTTATTTCCGACAAAGAAAACCTGCTGTGAATTGGCAGGTGCTGCTAAAGACGAAGTAGCGGCCTGTACACTCGGCAACGCAGAAAGCATCGCCATTGCAGATAATGTCAGACAGAACCGTGGTCATTTTTTATTTTGAATTTTCATCCATTATGCTCCGCATCATAATTTATATTTTTGTTTTCATTCCTTGTTGTGTACACAGTCAGGCTGTGTTTTAACTTATCTAATATACAAACGTATAAAATGATTTACTGTTATTTCCGACCAAAAAATATGCAGCCATTTTAAATCTATCACTTCAGGTTCTATGAATTTAGGTGATCATCGTACTTCGATCTTATGTATCCAGTACATCGACAAACTGTGCATTGAGCACATTGGCAAGATCAGCTGGTTTTATTCCGATATCCAAGCCTCTTTTACCGCCACTGACATAGATCGTATTCAACTGTTCTGCGCTGGCATCAATCACCGTTTTTAATCGTTTCTTTTGACCAATGGGACTGATTCCGCCGACTAGATAACCGGTCAAGCGTTCTGCATGTTTAGGATCTGCCATCTGGAGTTTTTTGCATCCTACGGCCTGCGCTACTTTTTTCAGATTGAGTTGATGATGTACCGGTAAGATGGCAACAAAATACTGTTTTTCATCCGAAAACAATATTATATAAAGCTAGGCAAATCTAAACAAATTTTAAATTATTGTATTTATTATAAATTAAGCACTTATAAAACCAAAACAAATCTAAACACTATATGCAAAATCTTATTTTGTGAGTAGTATTGTGAGTAATTTTTCAAGTTACTCATATTTTATTTAGGTTACTCACATGCTCACCGACACCAAAATTAAGAGCCTTAAACCAAGAGATAAAGCATATCGTATTGCTGATCATAACGGGCTTTGTATTGAGATTAGACCTACAGGTACAAAACTTTGGCGCTATCGATACCGATTTGAAAACAAGGCCTCAATGTTAAGTTTAGGGGAATATCCACGGGTAAGTCTAGCAGAAGCAAGAAAGAATCGTGATGAGGCGAAGGCTCTACTCAGTGAGGGCAAAAACCCGGCTTTAGCCCGCAAAGAAGAAAAAGTCATACAAAGTGTGAAGAATGCAAATACATTTAAAGCCGTTGCTGAGGAATATATTGCCGATATCTTAAAAAACAGATCAGAAAAATACGTTGGAAAAGTAAGATGGTCTCTTGATACGGATATCTACCCAGTAATTGGAGCCAAGAGTGTTGCTGACGTGACTGCTGCAGAAGTCCTGTATATTGCAAGATCAACCATCACTCGTGTTCGGACAACAGGCGCTAGAGGGACTGGTGAAGTTACCGCAGCAAATAATATTAAAATTATTGGTGCTGTTATGCGGTATGCGATCGCCACTCTAAGAGCTGAGAATGATCCAACTTATGCAGTACGTGGTTCCATCAATCGTCCAGATGTCGAGCATGCTCAGCCACTATCAAAAGAGCAGCAGGTGCAATTTAGAAAGGGGGTTGATAAGTACCATGGCACAGCAACAGTTAAAAATGCCTTACTCACTTTAGCTTATACAATGCTACGCTCAATCGAGATTAGACGTATGAAATGGGAGTATGTCGATTTTGAAGAAAGAATTATTACTTTCCCGATTTCAACACGAAGTAACTCTCAGGAAAGAACTATGAAAAAGAATAGGATCCACTTGGTTCCTATGTCTGATCAACTGTTCAATGTACTCAAGTCTCAATATGCTGAAACAGGCAACAAAGAGTATGTATTCTCAAGTGCATACAGTAGCGCTACCACAATCGGAAGTGCTACATTGAATAGTGCTCTAAAGAAAATAGGACTTAAAAACTCGACATCACACGACTTTCGGGCAACCGCGAGTACTATCTTAAATGAACTTGATTTCGATGATGACTGGATTGAAAAGCAACTTGCTCATGCCGAGCAGAATAAGGTAAGAGCATCATACAATCACGCTAAATACATTAGTCAACGCCGGAAAATGCTACAAGACTGGGCTGACATAGTTGATAAATGGGGGCAATAAAATGCAGACTAAAAAATTCGATCCAAATAATTTACCAAAAGCTTTAACAGATGAGCAATTAACTCAGAAGCTGATCCCTACCCGCTTTATTCCAGAAAAACCTGAAGAGCTTAAGGATAAGAATGTAGTCTATGTTTTTGACAGTTCTGATTCATTTAATCTGACTTATGATGAATTGGTAGAAATTGTAAGTAAAGCACGAAAATTTGGGCCTAGAATGGTGCCAGTATTGGGGACAATTGGAGATTAAATTTTGAAAAAAGCCATGTCGCATAAATATTTATGCAGCATGGCTTTTTTTTGATAAGAGTATCTATTTATACGACTCTTAAATGTGTTTTCTTTCTTACAATATTTAATGAATATAATTGATCAATATCTTCTTTAGGAGTATGAAGCAAGTTAACAAGATCATCTATTGAATACTCCAAATCATTTTGATAATAATCAAAGATCTGGTCTATCGTAAGAGCTTTTTCTTTTGGGAAATCAAGCTCTGTAGGTTCTCTTGTTCGATATCCTAATTTAGTCATCTGAATCCAAAGATACTTCTTTTGTGATGGTGTTAAAAGTCCTTCCCTATCTGCAGTCATCAGAAGTGAAGACATAGAAACCCGCCATATCATTTTTAATGTGGCTAACTTTTCCAGTGTTATTTTTCCAGAAAGTTGCCCTCTAATATCCTTGGAAGGCATCAATAAAGCACTAGCAAAGCGATTTGCTTCATCTTCCATATCTTCTGAAGGAATTTTATGCATAATTGCATGCCCAAGCTCATGAGCAAGTGTAAATCTTTGGCGATCCGATGGCATGTTTTTATCAATAAAAATACATGGATTTAATCCAGGAACTTTTAAAGTAACTCCAGAAACCCCCTCTTGGGAGAAATCACAATGAAAGACCAAACAACCAGCACGCTCAATATATTCTGTTAGATTCCTTAAAGGTCCATTAGGAATTAACCATGTCCGTCTTACAAGCTCAGCAACTTTTTCAGGTGTTTCATAAATATCCAAACTTAAAAAAGGCAAAGGTAGATCTTCCTCGAATTCAATAGCCTTAATTAGTTTCACGGAATTAAAAATTCGAATATTTAATTCAGCTTCTAATTGCTCTATTGCCTTTTTTCCAAGTGAAGCATTTTTTCTGTACATTGGATGCACACTTAAAGGCAAACCAAACGGCTTGTAGCTTTCGAAAAAAATTGACTCAGGAAAATTTAAAACCTTAGAGAGTTTTGTAATAATTTCTTCATTGGGCTCTAATAGTCCAGCTTCCAGTTTAGACAGAGTTCCCTGCGACATGGAAGTTTCCTTAGCCAGAGCGGTTTGCCCAAAGCCTCTATACTGCCTTAATATCCTTAACAACTCAGGATTAAAGGTCACATTACTCACATCTCACCTACCGCTTTCTTTCTAACAGTTTCTGTTGATTTTCCTTTAAAGCGTCGTTTAGCTTTAGGTTCACTATCAACAGTATTATTTGAAATATTACCAAGTTCGACAAATGAACTTTGAGTACTGACTAAACTTGTATTCCAAACCAGTGCACTCTTGTCTCTTGCGATCATTTTAATATTATCAATTTGAGTAGCTGTTTTATTTAAAGAATAAACAACTTCAACACGAGGTATATCGCTTGCGATACCACCCTCTGCTAACAAATTATAATCTAATTCAGGATCATGAAAGCTTTTTGCAGATTTCGTCTGAACATTTTTACTACGACCACTTTTGTCAGCTAGCTTAAATCGAAATACAATTTCTTGTTTTACAACAAAAAGAACTGTTGTGCCTTTATCTAAAATATATACATCTCTATTTCCCTTGAATTTATCCTTAAGAGAATCCATCACTGTTTCCCAAACAAATGTAGCCCTTCCTCTCGAAGACCATTTTCCAAAAAATGGACTACCAAGCCATTCCATCCATGCACTTCTAATAGATTCAATAATTATATCTGCATAAGGATTAATTAAATCATGTGCGCGAATCTCTTCTGCTAAAGCCATACAACTCTCTTAAGGAATAATTTATAAGTATTTATACAACCTTTTTTTACTTTTTAATAGTTTTTTATTCCAAAAATATTCCTAACTATTTTTACTCCAACCAAAACGCTCAATTAGGAGTTTGTTCTTGCAACCAGGCAACCTTAATTTCTTGTTGTAACATCATGACCTCAAGGTGATTTACCTTAAGTTTAAATCCGCCATTTACGTCTGGCTATCCCCACCAAATCAACCAGCGCAAAATTCTCACACCTAATGATGGCTTAGCTTTTACTCGAATTACCTGATCTTCCTGCATAGTTACCCCACAAAAAAGACCTTCAACTTGAAGGCCTTTTAATAGCTTGATTTAAAGCACGTTTGGCTTGAGCACATTCAACATACATTCGGCGATCTTTTACCCAGGCTTTCAGCACATAACCACCATCACCCAATTCAATCTCAGGGAGGTCGGGACAGTCCTGAGTCAGATTCGCCGGCAGGTTCCATGCGACCGGCTTCGTTGAGGATTGACACGCCATCAGCATCAAGACACACGTTACGAAAAACAGGGCGTTCCGTGATTTTCTCAACTTTGTTGTTAATGACTTCCGTGTGCACTCGATCCTGACCTTTAAGTTCTTCATATTGACCACTCACTTTATCAGCGCGGCTACGTTGTTCACGTTCCGCATCTACATAAGGTTTAATTGCTTTTGCAATATCGGCTTCGCGCTGTTCTTCACTGCGCTCAAGTGCAATGTGCTTCCATGCACCAAAGGCAACTGCTAGGGCAAGTAAGGCCAGCAGCACCACAATCACAGCTTTATAGAATTGGGCTAAAAAGGCATCTAGTACCATTTAAATCACCACTCGATTCGAGATCCATCCAAAGAAAAACTGCTCCTGGCTTGGGTTGCGTTCACAAATTTCAATGTAACGATTGCCCTGCAAAATATTTAAGACTTTCAATAAGGTCTTTTCGCCTTCCTTGCCACGCTTGGCCAAAAATGTTTTTAATGCACCTAAGGTAGCCGGACCATATACACCATCTGGTACCAAGTCAGGCCAACCACCTTTACCCTGGTTGTTCAATAGGTTTAAGGCGCGCTGCAAAGTAGGCTTGGCAAAACCAACACCGCAGTTCACGCTTGTATCAAGCAATTCTTCTGCAACCAGTGGACTAAGTGCATTCACCTGGTTAAAACGCGGTACTATCCAATATTGTTTGCGGTAAATATCTCGCGCAAGTGATTCAGGCAGATCCTTCATGTGGCCCTTATAACCGTTTTGACGCGCTACAGCTTCGGTAATACCGTACTTTGTTGCTCCGCCTCGATCCGCAGGATTATTTACATAGCCACCTTCACGGCGGATGAGTTCATTTAAAAATTGTTCAATATTCATTTCTTCCCATTCCCCCAAATTGCTAAAAATGCCGCTTTAATTTCATGCAGCACTTCGGACATAGATTTCCCCTGCAGTAACGCAACAGACTGATAAACGATGCCGATCCCAAGCAAGCCAAATACTGCAAAGAACAGCATGATTGCGCCTTGGTACATCGTAGATACGTGGAGTAAGTTGAAATATTCAATGAAAGCCGAACCACCATACAAACTGACAGTTACACTGGCCATAAACTTGACGATGACATTCAGTGAGACTTCTATCTTTCCGTCTTTATCAATGTCACCACTTAGGACCAGTGCCAAGATTGCACCAACAACTGCGGGTACGATCTTGATGATCCAGGGGATGGTGTTCTCTTGCATAACGCTCTCAATACAAATTCTGATCTATTGATGCATCATTGACTTTTTACAGATAGTTACGCGAACCCTACACAGGAGCATTTAGCCTAAAAAACACACAGCAAGACGTAAAAGCCAGAAGCATCTTTATGAATACGGAATCATTTGGAGTAAGGCGGTGAGCACAGTTTTAAAAATTGAAGATCGACCTCTATTCATCGAAGTTGAGTTGAATGGAAGAATCCAGTTGGGTGTGAATGCGCGTGATTTATACAAGATGCTGGAAGTAAAGGCTGAGTTTTCTCATTGGATTAAACGACGAATTGCACAGTGTAAATTTGAAGAAAATTTTGATTATCAGGTTTACGTCAAAAAAGACGATAACCTAAAAGGTGGACGACCAACCACTGAATACATCATCTCGGTAGATATGACCAAACACCTCGGAATGATGGAACGAAATGAAAAAGGCCATGAGATTCGAAAATATTTTATTGAGCAAGAGCAACTAGCACGTCAGCTTAAAGATGGGTTACAGGCACAAATTGCAAAAATTTCCGTGCAAGTAGAAATTATTACCCAATCACTATCAGAGGCGGGTCGATTCTTATCAGTGAATGGGAAACAGACTAAACCGGCGCTCATAAAAGAATTAGACGATCTCATTGAACAAGTACAACCAAGTCTAGATTTTAAGCATAATGATAATGAAGAAATTTAAATTAGACTGGAGTGAACGTGTAGAAAGTGCAAAAGAAATTTCCCAAGCGTTGGTAGAGGCATTATATATAAAATATTTCCCCCCAAAGACTGCCTGATAACTTAATTAAACTAAAACCACTCCGGAGAGTGGTTTTTTAATGTTTGAAAAAACAACAATATATTGTATAAATTGAATATATAAATAATATTATGAGGTTGCCATGCCTGAGTGGTTAGATTTTAGAATAACTAAAATAGATTGTGCTTTTAGAGAGTTTCCTAAACTGAAGTACTTATCCTTGCTTTATGCTGCACTGGTAATTTTGTTAGCGATTTTCTATATGCCTATTTTAAAATTGGCACATAGCTTTAACTATTTCGGTAGCTATCCATTGCAAAATCTGATTGCAGAAAATATAGGTTGGTTATTTTGGGGGCAACTTGTCCTCCCAGTGGTACTTGCTGTATTTTTTTATTGGGACGTCTCAGGTCGCCATGATGAAATGTATTTGAAGAAATATAGACAGTTGCCAAAATGGGTTAGATAAAACCAAACCTCCCCACCTTTGTAACAACCAATAATTCTTTTGTAACATTTATGTTATTAATTGTTTGCTTTACTTATCATATGCATATGAATGATGAAAAGTGAAGCGCCGAAAATGCTAACAAAAACAGAAATCGCCGTTGTCGTTCTAATGATAGTAGCCTTAATTCTCATCATTTATGAGATAGGACAAGGTGGTAGTTGGACTTTATAGAATTTAGCCTTTATTAAGCTTAAAAGAAGAAGCCCCCTAAGGGGCTTTCTCTTTTACTCATCAAACGCAAAACGTCCTATATCTGCATCCTCACGTTTCTTGTTCGGCAGATAAATACCATGCTCTGCTTGCTTCACACGTTTTTCACGCTGACGTAAACTTTGCATCGCTTGGACTCTACTGATCCGACGTGATGGGTTCTTTTGGTTGAAGGTTTGAATCTCTGCCCAGATTTTTTCTTGGTCATTTGTATCATCACGCTGAACCGCGCGGACATAATCATTCATTAGATCATCACGACGATTATCCAAACGCTTGGTATGAGAGTAGATTGCGCTACGCCCTTCGGTGGCCAAACGCACTTCACTTGGGCTAAAACCAACTGCCTGTGCTGCAAGGCCCAACATACCCACATCATCTTTAATAACCACTTTTGTCTTATCTATTGAACCTTCGGTCGCATAACGAATAGATCGTAACGGAGAGCGCAAGAATACAGGTGACATGGTTTCCACCCCTCGCATACCATAACCATCTTTAAGTTCTTCCAAGCCTTTAAAGGTATTGGTGAGAATCCCTACCACTGGGCCTAATGCACTCATCACCATGGCATCACTAAAGTCTTTACCTTGCAGGCCATCCTGTACATCTGGTAATAACAAATTATTAATACCAACACGGCCAGACAAGTCAGCTGGGCCAAACCGTGAAGCACCTTTCATAAGAACTTCAGAAGTTTTTTGGCCAAAGGTATCTGCCAGCCAGTTGCGTATCGCTACCTCCGCATCCCAAGGTTCATCATCATCACTTCCAAGCATTGAAGCCATGGCCAGAATCGGCCCAACCAAAGGCAAGCCCATTACCCCGGCAAATACGGTGTGCATACCGATAATACCGGCTAATGCACGCTGTGCCTCACGACGTGCTTCAGGAGTTTCGCCTTTAAGCGACTGGTGAGCGGTACGTGCCAAGGTGTAAATCATGTTCTGGCCAAACTGTTTGAACAACAAAATGACCTTGGCAATATTACCTTGCATGATTCGTGGGCGATTCCCTGATGAATAATCGAAGTGGCCCTTATAGGTAGAGTCCATTGCCTGCTCAAAAGCCTGTTCGTGCATTGAGCCACTATCACGTGCCAGCCGGTACGCTGCAATAAAGGTCACTTCACGGTTAAAACGTTCAGCATTGTGGAATAGAGTACTTGCGACCCGCATAATCGGACGCAGTTTCCACATCACACCACTATCTTCACCTTGGGCAATACCGGCCAAGTCATGTGCCATGGTCACATCGATCACACCACGACGCACAGCTTCTTCATAAGCCTTGAGCTCATCGCCTTTCAGAATCTTGGCAATATCATTTTCCCAGTTCTTTGGATTGATCCCTTTGATTGACACGCCTTTACGGAAATCATTTGATGCCTGAGCCAGTGCTGCCCCTGCCTTATCATATCCCCACTTGGCACCCATCTGAGGATAGGCCACCAATACTGTTTGCAAGGTGTTTACTGCTGCCGATGCTGGTGATAAACCCAGGTAATACAGGAAGCCTAAACTGGTTAAAGCTGTCGATAATGGGTGTGAATTCGCCTCCATCATATTCTTGTGACGCTTATTCATCTCCTCGATGACTTGTTGTGCTACACGCTGGTCATAACCTTTACCAGCATTAAATTCATCATTAGCATGCTTTTGCATTCCATCCAGCATTTCCTCAAGTTGATCTTTATAACGCAGCTTGGCCAAGTAACTGCCACCATGAAACATATTCTGGGCAAAGGCACGACGAGCATCCTGGCTAAAACCTGCGGTACCTTTACGGTGAATTGAGTGTTTTGCATAAGATAGATCCGGCAATGATTTTAGGTATAACTGCCCTAAAATATCTTCTAGCTCTGTCTGACGTTGTGCATTCAATCCTAGGCTGCCCAACTCATTAAATAGAGTAGTCATAAAGCCACGGCCTACACCATCTCGGGCCGCATTAAATTCTTTATCAAGTTTTGGTTCAAGCACATTACTGCCTGGATATTCTGTCAATAAAACTTCACGTAATTTATAAGCCTCGGACAAGGTTTCAGCACGACTAACACTCAACACTTCGCCTTTATTATTCTTCGCCACTACCACATATTTACCAAAACGCTGTAACGGGAAGTACACACCCTGCGTATAACCAAAGAAATTAGCATCCATCTGCTGCAGTAATTCAGTCTTCTTCTGATTACTGATACTTGAGCGCAGAATACGATCCTGAATTGCCTGGCGCACATCACGGTGATGCTTTTTATAGGCATCACGTGCTTCTCGATAAACCTTTTTCGCGTCATCAGATAATGCATCAAACTGTTTTTTCAGCTTGGCATATTCTGCAACACTGTCACCTGGTTGATATGGCTTGGCAGGATCAATCTTGGCCAAGGTTGCATCGTGCATCACATTGGCCAACTCTTTTTCATCTTTCAAGTCAGCCCAACGACGTGCCAGTTCATCTGACATTGCAGCCACTTCGTTCTGATCAGCATCCATCATCGCCACCATATCGTTATATGGTTTTAATTGTGGTAATAGCTTTTGATACAACTCTGTCAACTGACGACGGCCCAGTGCACCTAATACATACTGCAAAGCATGTGTAGCCTTATAACCTGCTTCGGTTTTAAGTTTATTACGACCCTGCTTATTCATATTGCTAACCAGATTCTGAATAATCTGCTGAGCGTTGGCCTGCCGGCTAAACCGGATATCGGTATCTTGACTGCTAAATAGTCCAGTATTTCCAACGGCTGATTTGACCTGTTCCGGGTTAAATGCGACCAGGTAATCCATATCGTTGAACTGGTGCCGAATTCCATTGAAACCGTCTTGCATAGCACCAACAATCTGCTCACGTGTGGTCTTGGAATTGCTATCAAACATCTCTGGAATATTGGCGAACAGGGGCATCACTGTCCCTTCATTATCTTGAGAGCGGCTGCCGGCATAATTTTGCGCTTCTTCATAACGATCGGTTAGATACACGCCACGACCCAGTAAACCACCTCCAAGTTTAAAGCGGGTGAATTGAGAGGATGTGCCGTGGTAAACCACTTGAGGTTCGCCATTCTCATCGACCACTTTAGAGGCGGTCTCAGGGCTATTCTCCCAGTCACCAAACCATTGTTTAAATTCTGGTGTCCGTACCTGCAACCACTGCTGTTCAGTCAGATTGGTAGGTTTACCATTCGGTGCTTTCATCCACTGATCTGTACCTTGGAGTTGTGCACGTACATTTTCTACTGAAGTCGGTTCGGCAATTTGCTGCTGGATCATGCGGTTGGCCAAGGCCACCATATCGTTTTCATTCAGATTTAAATTGATACCCAAGCGATCAAAGGCCCATGCCTTCACAGCACTCACGACCTTATCAATAAAGCGTTTGATTGCACTTTTTTGCAGGGCATTCATCTCTTGCTGAGTAGAAGCTAGGGTTAAAAGATAAGGCAGGTATTCCAGCTGCTGTGTTTTGGTATCAGTTTCACGTTCTGCAAGACGTTTGGCTTCTAGTGCAAGCGGATGTTTACGCTGAACCATATCGTTGAATATACCCATAAGGTCGGCATATTTTTCTTCACTCATGACATTCTGGAATCCACCATGACCACCCAGCTCATGCAGGAAGGTTGGGATAATGCTGGTTTCGTTCAGGTTGTTTGCAACCAAGGTTACACGGCCATTCTGATAAAAGCCTTCCACACCTGGTTCATCTACAGTACTGACAATATCGAGTAGCCCACGACGCTCCAGGCTAGAAATAGTCTTTTCACCGAAGCGATCAACTAGAGCTTCACGCACTTGTTTTGGTGTCTGGCCAGACTGCATATTATCTTGAGCACGACTATAAAGACGTGTACCGGTATCAGTCTTCTCAGTCTGCAACCCGCCGATCAGATCATCAAAAGCCTGATTGATTGCAACACGTTCCTCACCAGATGGGAAAGGTCGCTTTACGCCATAAGGTGTAAGGATACCCACATTTTCAGGACCATAATTCAGGAAAGGACTACGGGCATTTTTGGCAGAGATCTTATCTTCTACATATCCCTGGAATGCACGTGCCGACATCTCATGTGGAGTCGTCCAGTAGTCACTACCTCGACCTTGATCTAGCTCTTTGGCATTCATGGCAAACTCAGTCGGTACAGACTTGTACTTGGTCGTGCTTTGCTGTGCATCAGCAAGTAGTTTAAGGCGGCCCATATAGCGGCTCATGCTGCCGCGAAGATAGTCCAGTACTCCCTTAAAGTCTGCATTAAATCCTGATCGACCACGGACGGCTTTAAAAATCTCATTGATCTTGTCCAGCGCATCATTAGTATGGCGGTACCCACCAAAAGTACTACGGCTTTTGGGGTTCTTACGCGCCTCAGTCTCAAGTAACTGGCCTGTGATAATAAGCTCTGCTGCAGTGTCGAACTCTGCCAGCTGGTCTGCAGAGGCAGGTTTATTAAATCGTTTGTAGTACTGCGGATCGAGCTGCTTGGTCAGGTTCTCACGGATAGAATTTAGCTTATCCTGAACTTCGTCACGTGAACGTGCCACAAACTCATCTGCTGCCTGTGTATCTTCAATATAAGCCTGTGACTTTTTAAACATTGTCACCATAAGCTTTTCAAAGTTATTACGCACATCCTCACGTACGCCGGACTTCACCACCTTGAAACCATGACTTGCAAAGCGATCTGCCGGGTTCGCTTTTACATTCAGACTACGGGACCCATCTTCATGCTGGATCCATACAGAACTGGCTGAACCATCTTGGCGTGACAGGTAATGATCGAATGCATGCCACCATTCATGCGCCAGAGATCCGGCACCATTCATTTTGGTTAAATTGATAACGACACGATTAGATTCATAGTGTGCTTTGGCACTACTCAAGCCTTGACCACGGGCACCAAATGCCAGTGCCAGTTCTCCATTCAGGCTTAAAGCTTCTGGTGGAATATTCAAAACTTCAGCCAGATCCATCAGGCCATCAAATGCATCATTCAATAATTCCTGACGTTCGGCCTGATTATTCCAGTTGCCAAATTCCACACCACGGAACCCGAATACACGGCTAAAGTCAGAATCTTTGGCATCTCCTTCACGGCGGGCTACACCGGTACGCTGAGTATTCTCAGGACGTGGCAGATCTAGCTCACCAAACGTGGTATTAGTCTCTAAAATTTCCTGCGCATGACGTACCAGGTATTCATTTGTTGCATCACGGGTATCAAACAACTGCTGCACAACCTGCACATGCTTACGGTCTGATACGGTTCGGACAATGATGTAGCCTTTTTTTCCATCTTTTGTGTCAGTGGTGACACGATGCTTCATAGCAACCGCTGCCACAGGTAGAAACTTCTCAGCTTCTTCCTGGCTGTTAAACATTTGATTGGTAAGACGACGGTTATTGCCCATCCAGTCCTTATTTTTGGCATCTGAAATCGTCCACTTGCCGACTTCAGCTGGATTGGATGATGCTGCAATTTCCGAAATCTCAAAACGTTTGGCCCAGGTCGGACGGTCATCTTTAGGTTTTTCTGCTACAGGTTTTTTACCAGTTTTTACTGCAGTGTCTTTACGTGCACCACCAATTTTTTCACCAAAGTCCTGAATGACTTCTTTTGGTTTTGTGGCAGCAGGTTTTGAACTATCCGGTTTTTCCGGAGAGTTGGATTTAATATCCTTATTTTGCTCTTGCACCGGAGCTTGTGCCGGAGCCGGACTGTCTTGCACCGGAGCTTTATCCTCTGTCGGTGCTTTCCCGACCCATTCACCCGTAGCGGGATGCTTCATTCCCAAAATTTCAACACGGCCATTTTCATGTTGTACTGCATGATAGTTTGGATTTTTGAGTGCATTTCTCTTTTTGGGAACGCTATGCAGGTCAATCGTAAAATCATCAGCCAGTGTTTCAACATCAGACATCACGCTTTCCAGGCTGTCACCATAGTCACGCTGAATACTCTGTGGATCTATGGTGGTTTCGGACTGAGGTGCTGCACTTCCACCTGCAGGTTTCTTGGTATCCCCATTTTTTAACCATGACTTAAACTCATCCTTACTCATGGCACGCACAGGGCCTACCTTCCAGCCGTCATCAAAGTTAGATGAATAGGCCTGAACTGCTTCTTCTTTTGAATTAAAGCCCATCATTACCTTGTGTTCATCAAAGCCACCAGTTTTCTGATCAATCTGATCCACAATAAAAACCTGATCTGATTCAGGATTACGTCCTACATAGGTATCAATGTGCTCATTGTCTGCGCCAGTCGTTTTTTTAATGTAACCGTAATGGTCACTCATTTCATGAGCCCATTCCTTTCCATCAGGATCGGTACCGCGTCGCTCAGAACCACGCGGGTTTTCTACAGTGATATCCAAACCATGAACTTTGATATGTCCCTTCTTGTAATTTCCGGCTTCAATTTGTGCCTGAGTAGGTTCTGGCAAATCATTCTGAATGCTGGTCGCAGCTGCATGCGCACCCTGATCAATCGGGTTGTCTTGCTGCAATTTAGCAATCTGCTTGCGGATCTGCGCCTTTTTAGGTACTGATTTTTCAGTGACAAGCTGTGCTTCCAGTTCGGTTACTTTGGATTGAATATCAGGTAGTTTGGATTTTGCTTCGCTAGTTTGGATTTCATTTAGACTCTGGTTAGATGGGACGATCTGATCTGCATCAGATTTCGCAGGTTGTAATCCCTTCTGCGCTGCTCCCATCGCAGACGCTGCATTGGTGTCATGCTGTTCAGAAACTGGTTGGCTTCCATTGTTAAACGGTGCATTTCCTTGCTGTGCTGTTCCATTCTGAATGCCTTCATCAATAGTGATTGTTGCATTTTGTTCTCCTTGCTGACGCTGTTTCAGCTGTTCAATCGCCGTAGTAACGTCTGCGCCATAGGTACTTTGTTTGCCATGGATCTGTTCAGGTGTAAGTTCACGTGCTGCATCTGCTGCCTGTTGTAATGGTGCATTACTGTCTTCAGTCTTCCCGGCAACGTTAGACGCTGTTTCAGCTGCCGTTTGTGCCTGCATCTCAATCTGCATCTGCTGAGATACACCATTGTCTACAGCTGTTGCAGCTGCTGCAGAAAGTGGACCTAGATTTGGATCAAGCCCCATCTGCTGGGATGGTGTTGGCGCAGACTGACGTGACAGACCACCAAATTCAATTTGACGTTCTGCATCGGTCGGCATCTGGTCATATTCAAAGTTCTGACGCGCCTGGACTGGATCTACAGCATCTTGCTGACCGGCAGGAATATACTCACCTTGCAGGCCATCAAAACCTAAACCGGTGCCGCCATTACCACCCGTTGGTGCTGGCAACATTGGAGTGCTGCCTGTAGTATCTGTTTCGTCACCTGATGCTAGATTTTCAATATTTGGCTGACCTGCCCACTTCGATACTTGGCTGGCCCCTGCCACGGTACCACCCATGGCCATACCAGCTAAGGTGCCCATAACGATGGCATCATCCACACCTTCAAACAGATCCTTATCCAGCGCATAGTTTTGAAGGACCTGCTCAGTCACTGACTGTGGCATTTCCTCAAGTAGACCCTCACTGATTGCACCGAGTACGACACTTTTAGGAATACTCGAGAACGGGATTTGTGAAATTTCATTCGCCATTTGTTCAGGCTTAACGCCACGGGCCATCAGCGTATCTACATCTTCAAAACCTAGTTTTTTAGCAACGGTACCACCCAGAAAACCAAGCAAACCACCTGCTACACCGGTACCCGCTGCCGCAGCAACCTGCTTTCCAGTCAGCAGACCATCATCAGTTTCCTGACGGATCTGTTCAGCCTGAGCACCAGCCATGACCAGACCTTCACCAGCAGCACCTGCAGCAACCGGATTAATCAGACCTTTGGATGCTACATTTAGACCACGGCCTGCCAGACCACCCAGTGCCATAGATGGCAAAGACTCAACGACTGTATTGGTGATCATGGATGGATTGGATAATGCCACCTTGGTTTTATCAACAATTCCTTCAGTATCAGAAAATTCCTGCGACTGAACCTTGGCATGATCTGTTTTTTGGTCCTGCCAGTACTTCCGACCATCACCCAGTTTGAAATTGTCTGAAAGATTATCTACAGCCTTACCTGCGCGACCACCGGAATACAGATCAGCAACACCGACTGCAACGTCTGGCACCGATGCAAGACCACCCATCAGGGATGCACCTAAGTCACGGACATGCCCACCAAAACCTTTATCTACCGCCTTGGCTGTACTTGGATCAAACTTGGTATTTTTATTGTTTGAAGCCTGAGTTGTATTTGCCACAGGCTTGGCAGTACTTGGATCAAATTTAGAGCCATTGGGCTGACTAACTTTTGTAGTATTCTGTTCTTCTAAGAAGGGATTATTGATGACTTTGGAATCAGGCATGACACGCTCCTATGGTATGCCTAAATCATGCTGCTTCCACTTAGTACTGGTCGAACCCTACAAAACTATTGCATTAATGCTCATTTCAGTCCTTAATAATCTACAAAAAACGAGGGATAACATAATGTTAAAAAAAGTGATTTTAACGAGTTTGATATTGGGGTTTTCATTTTCACACGTACAAGCCAAAAACTATTACAAGTGGGTAGACAGTAAGGGGAATGTCACCTATTCAAGTAAGCCACCCCCATCAGGTGCAAAACAGCAAAAAATTGACACCATAAGATCACTTGGCACACCTCCTGCACTACAACGAGCCTATACACCAAAGCCTTCTACTAATAGTACACAAAACCGTCAATATCAGGCCGCCACGCAGCAAGCTTATACACCACGGCAATCTGAACGCAACGCAGAAGATGAAGCTTTGCGTCAAAAAATTATTAAAGAAGCGAGCACACCTTATAAGGGTTCAAAAGGATTGACTGCTAATCAGCGCAATACTTTAGCTGCCATGTCAGGTGTAGATGTACCAGCTGCTAACTCAAACTCAAGAAACTCCTATTCAGCACCTATGCCTCCTCAGACAAAAGCACCAACGTCAACACATATGACCAGTTGTGATGGGTCTGGTTGTTGGGATAATCAGGGCAACCGCTATAATGGAAATAATGGCACTTATTATAATAATGGTCGTATGTGCCGAGATATTGGTGGTCAGATGCAATGTAATTAATAAAGAAAAGCCACCGTTTAGGTGGCTTTTTATTTAAGGGATCTGGACATATTCCCCATTAACTACATAGGCTCGGTTACCGTTGGCATCCTCAACCACCTGGTAGTTTTCAAATTGCTGTGTCGACTGACCCTGTCCCTGTTGCGGATTGCCAAGATCGACATACTGACGAGACTGAGTATCAAAAATCTGTTGTGGACGATTGATCATGCTTCTTGTATTTTCATCCCATTCCTGACCACCACCAACTGCCATATAACGATCACGGCCATTCTGATCTTTCGCACCAGTTAAGCGGTTAATACGCTGCTGGATAGACTGACGCTGTTCATCAGTCTGAGCTTTATCATACATTTCATGCAGTTTCTCAACTCGCTCCGCCTGACGAATACCAAAACCTTCCTTCTTCTCAGTCAGATTTTGTTCACGCGCTTTTAAACCAAAGTTGGCATTGAACTGCTCACCATCTTGAGCAAGACTGGCACCATGACGCATGTTCTGACCATCTTCGCGCATACCAGTTTGCAATATGCTGGCAGCATTGTTGGTGCTATTGTTTTGAACACTGGTCATATTATTGGCATCAGTGTTATACATCTGCACCGCCCGGTTCTGATCACCCTGGTTCAGCTCAAGTAACTGTCCACGTTGATTCGCAGTCATCCCACGTGCACCCTTGATAGGCGCACTGATATCACGGACCAACTGACGACGTTCATTTACTTGTTCATCTGTCATTTGCGGTCGATCTGGATAGCGCAATCCAAAACCCTGTGGATTCATCTGCTGCCCAATCGCAGCCTGAATCTGCTGTTCACTTGGTCCCATCTCCCGGGTATTGGCCATAAACTTCGCCACACCTTCAGGATCTCGAGCCTGACGACGAATACCACTCGCTTGAGTTTCAGGAACACCTGAAGCACGGGCCTGAGCTGCTGCTCCTGGATTGGCATAGCTGAAACTGTTCCCGTTCTGCTGAATTGCATAAGGATTTGTTGTGCCAGATTGTGCTTGATTACCTGCAGTTGAACCATACATTGCCTCATTCATTTGATCGTTAAATGACGGTGCTGGTGTTGTAGCTACTTGCTGTTGTGGTGTTGCTTTTGCACGTATTGCATCCCGCTCTGCACGTCGTTTGGCAATATCTGCCATATTTGCATCGGCATCTGCACGGGCTTGATTGATTTGTTTGTCGGCAAATCGGCTGCCAAGCAAGCCAAATGATGCTCTATTCCCAACATCAGATAATACACCAGCGGTACGAATCCCTAAATCAGGCAGTACGCCACGCTCAACCTTAGGATCCAACCCCATACGTGTCGCATAATCTTCTGTTGATGTATTAAAACCATCAACCGCCCCCCCTGCCATCGATGCAATACCATGGAATACACCTAGACCTTTTGCGGTATTTTTAGCACTACTTTTTAGCATTTCAGAAGTTTTGGGCACTTGAAATTGAGGATGCTGTACAGATGGAGCACTTGGTTGTGGAGTGCGTGTCGCTGGCAATTGACGTTGCTCCGGTGTGACATCCCGCATTTGAGGGCCGCCTAAACGTGTCTGTTGTGCTTTACGCACTTCATCTGCAGAAGGATAACGGTTTTGCACCAATCCACCATCCCGGAAAAATAGCTTTGGTTTTTCACCTGGTTGATCCATGATGGTTTGTGGTAAGCCACTTGGGGTATGGGTCTGATCTTTCATTTGATCCAGTGCTTGTGCACCGACTGCATGCACCTGCTCTGGTGTCATCTGGAATTCGCCATTGCTGACATTTATATCCAGCGGTTTACCTTGGCCAAGCTGCTCTAAATTCTGTTCACCAATTTGAGCGGTTGAATCTGCCGGCATGATGTAGGTTCCATTCGGCACAGTCTTTTGTACGTCATCAGACGTACCTGTACCCGGCCCCTGAATTTTACCGCCTTCCTGATTGGGCTTTTTCTGCCCTTTTTTTAAACCGAAGCCCATAAAAAAGCCCTAAATCTTATTTGATTGGTAAAAGATACCCATCAGATAGGACTTAAGGCGAACCCTAGAGGACTATAGGTTTAACTTGCATTCATTCAAATATTTTTTTAGCATAGCAATGTATTCAATTTTAAAAATAAATCTATGATTCATATAGCTATCGATACAAGTGCAATTGAAAATAATAAATCTGTTAATGATGCAAATTACAAAGCACTTCAACGACTCGTTAATGCCAATAAAATAACCATACACATTCCCTATATCGTTAAAAAAGAAATTGAGTCTCAAGAGAAAGAATTTTACCTAACAAGATATAAGGCATTACAGAAAAGTTTAAAAGAATTCAATAGTGTTCAAAAACCAACCGAACTCTATGAAAAATTTAATGGTATGAAAAAAGAAGTTAAGCAAATAGATAGTGAGATTTTATCAGATGTTGAAAGGTTTTCTAATGCTTGGGTAAATGGCCTAAATAGCAATATATGGGAATTAAACAAGGCTCAGGCAATTTCTGCTTGGGATGCATATTTCAATGGAACAGCACCCCTAACATCGAAAAAGAATAGAGAGGATATACCAGATAGTTTTATCTGTAGTGCTATTAAAGAAATCAAAGAAACAGTTACCAATTTAACTGTCTTAGCAAAAGATTCAAAGGTATATAATACGTTTAAAGACATGTCTAATATTGAAATACATAAGACAATTGTTGATTTTATTAATTCAAAAAAAGTACAAGAAATACTTGAAGAACTAGACACTATTAGGGGTAAAGTTATTCTCCAAGGTAGGCTCACAAATTTAGTGGACTTTATTAAAGAATACGAAGCAACTACAGGTTTAATAGAATCTTTTCTTGAGTCTCAAATTGGTGAAAAAATTTTATATGCCAATATTTATGATATTCCTCTGTCGAATGATATGGATGGTGAAGCCAGCATAAATTCTTATCATAATGGCGAAAATATCAGAATTGATTTAGATAATCCTATACATTATGGCGATAATCAAATTGGATATAATTTTGAACTTGAAGTGGGAGTATTGGTCGATTATTTTGTTAATAAATCTGATTATTATTCCGAATTTTATTCGGGTCAAAACCTTGCTTCAAATATTTCCGTTGAAGATTGGAATGATCATGTTCTTCGTGCTGAAAGTGATATCAATATTAAAGTGACAGGAATCGTGTCGATTACAATAGATACAAGTAGTGTAGATTTTTCTGAGATTGCTAAATGTGATCCAGATGATTTAGATGATCACTTACATGACCTATATTCTGAATCTATAATTAACATCGAATCTATTGGTGAAATAGAAGTAATATAAATAATTATAAAGTTGAAACACAAAACTATCTTTGTGCAAAGATAGTTTTGAGAGTGATTAAAAGTATGTCTTTAATTAGCTGCTTCTAATGAACACTACGCTTAATAGCTGTAGTTGTGGCTTTCGCTCTTAGATTCAGACTCACTGGCACTGTAGCCAATTGAAGTTGAACCACTACCACTAATACTAGCTGAAACGTGCATAGCAGACATAGCACCTGCGGCAAGCTGTGTATTGAACTGCGCAATACCTTTCATGCTTTCCGCTGCAAGTTCGGCTTTCTTGATAGCATTACTGAGATCGACTTCATATTTTTTGATCTGCATTTCAGCATAAGCCAGGTTAGTCCGGATATTCATATCGGTATAACGAGCCTGGGTTTCTGCATTGGCAATACCGGTACGCATTTTCATATCAGCAAACTTGGCTTGAGTATCTGCATACGCCAGGTTGGTGCGTAAATTCAAGTCGGCATACTTGGCCTGGGTATCTGCATTGGCCAGTGCGACACGTGTACGAGATTCAATGTAGCGGTTATAAATATCACTGTTGGCAATCGTGGTCCGTAGCGATAAGTCTGCATAGCGTGAATGTGCTTCTGATACCGCAATCGCAGTACGTGAGCGCATATCGGCAAATCGTGCCAGGGTATCTGAATTAGCAATCCCGACCCGGATTTTCATTTCAGCATACTTAGACAAGGCATCGGCCAGGGCAATCCGTGTGCGTGAATTGGATTCAACCAGATTACCTTGCGCATTCATCTTCTCAATGGACAATTGAATCTGCGACTTCATTGCTTCCAGATTGGCCGTGTATGCTTCGGTTTCAAACTGCAGCACTTTCGACTGTGCATCCATAGATGCGCGATAGGCTTCGGTATTGGCCTGAAACTCTGCAATTCGTACACGTGCCGCTTCCAGTTTCATATCGCCTTCTTTCATCTTGATATTGGCTTTAGACGAAAGACCTTCAATAGTGGTGGCATAGGTACGTGCCAAAGATTCATAGGCTTGTACTTTGGTGCCTTCGGCCTTGATTTGAGAATCAAACATTTCCACCTTGATTCGCTCTGCCCCAACCTGCTCACTGTATGCTTGCACTTCGGTTTTGTAGGCATCAAAGTGGCTTTTCACTAGGTCAGCACGTGCAGTTGCACCTTGGATGAGTGCTTTATACACATCAACATTAGACATGACCGCATCAATCTTGGACTTGAAGATTTCAACTGTCTGTTGGTTGATCTGACCAATCACCACCTGTGCTTCCACCTGGGAACGGAATGCGGTGATTTTAGCAATGGTGCCTTCAATCTTGGTCTTGTATACATCGATCATCGATTTAAACGCATCGGTACGCGCATTAAAAATCGAGATTTGTGCATTAAATAAACTCAGTTTACTTTCGACCTGGAACTTGGCTGCATCCATGATGTTACCGACATAAGCAATCCATAGGTCTTGCTTTAACCGTTCCAGGGCAATACCTTGCTCGGTGAGGTAACGGATATGCTCAAGCTGCTTTTCAAAGGACTGAATCATAATGTCACGATTCAGATCAGCACTTTTTAAACGTGCATCATCCCGGATGGCATCGATCTGCTTCTGTGTCGATCCTTGTGGCAAGCTATAACCGCGACTGGCCCACTGATCAATCACCTCTTGTACAGCACGTTCTGTTTCACGGCTATTACGTTCACGTGCACGATTAAACAGTGCTGTTTCAATATCTACAGGTAAACCGGTTCCAGATGCTTTACTTTGTATCCAGTCGCGGATTTCAGCAACCAATGGTTGAATCGCGCTGTCCTTGTTATGAGCGTGATAGTCCGTTGCAGCAATGTCCTGTGCTTGTTGCATGATGCTATCAATATCACTTGGCAGCTCTACACTAAACTCCGGTGGCAAGTCATCAAATACCGGTAAGGCTTCTGGCTCATAGGTCGGCAAGGTAATGGCTTGCAGGGCTTCTATTTCAGGCAATACAATTTCAGGCGCATCGGGGATTTCCACACTGCCAATATCAATATCTGGTCGCACCGGTAAATCAAAGTTACCCAGGCTTGGCAATGTCGGAAAGGTTAAGATCGGGTTTTCAGGTGCTTCGGGTAAATTCAGATCAGATAAATCCAGACCACCCAAAAGTTCTGATACATCAATATTGACTGTATTACGGCCAATATCCAGACCAGTTAAGCTGAGTTGTGGCAAGGTACCAATTTCAATGTTGGTGTCGATTTCAGGTAAAGAAAAATTAGTGAGTTCTGACGGAATCTCAATATCATTCTGCATGATGGGTGCATCAGGCAGATTGATTTCCAGATTAGGAATTGCCGGTGCAGTCATGGCTGTAGGTCTTTCAATATCCAGGTCCAGGATATGCGGTACTGGTGCAGTGACATTCAGTTCAGGCGCGTCCGGTGTTTCAATATTCTGGAACTGTGCATTTTCAGGTCGCGGCAATTCTGGAACATTACTAACCGGTTCAACCTGAACACCAGAAAGCGTTGTCATCGCATTACTCATTTCACCGAGTAACTGATTACTGCGTCCTTCAAAGTATTTCATCTTGTCTTGGACTTCGGAAATCGCCTGGTCAACGACATTGAGTGTGGGGATAATCATGTTTAAATTCTCCGTTTTGTTTTAGTGATGTTCACAACCATGTCGTTAATGTAGGCTGTAGATCCCTCAATATTGACTGCAAATTCAAAATGTCTGCCACGTAAACCCCGACCAAACACCACACGACCATTGGTCAAATACTCGCTTGGTTCTTTCTTCAAGGCATAGTTAAATGTTTGTTGGTAGCCTGTTTGAGTGGTTCCCACATCGACCGACAATTGACCGTCTAGGCTATATTCTAAAATCATGCTTTCAGGATGAATTAAACCACCATCCCCTAGATCCAGTTTTGCGGTTTTGATCTTTGCCGTAATGCTTTGTGCACCATGCTTGAGTTCTTCAATACCATTCGATGTAACGCCATATAACTTGTCACCAATAACAATCAATTGCTCGTATGGGTAATCATAATATCGGCTCATGTTCCAACCATCAGCCGTGGTAGTCCATGCCCCAATAATTTCTTGGTCATCTTGGTACTCATCATCCAGGAATAACAACTCGGTCACACTGGAGGATGCTTGTTTAACCCCTTCAATGGATTCTGAAAAACTTAAACTGGATTCTGCCAGGCTTCGTACTTTCCGCTGTCCTGATACCTGATCTGAAAACACCAGGCTTTCAACCACCAGTTCAACCGTATCGGATAATTTTTGAAACTCATCACCAAACCGGATCGTATCTTCAATCGTGTCACTGAAAATTCGTACAGCTAGATCATGCAGTTTAAAACTTTCTGATACCTGGCTATGCACAAGGTTATATTGCTCAAGCTCTTGGCCAAGCCCTAAAGTTTCAACAATTAGGGTTTTTAACTTGTCACGTGTGCTATCTGATAGGACCAGGCTTTCTTCAATCAGATCACTGGAACGTGATAGGGCATGTAGGCTATCGCTTAATTTCAGGCGATCACTGATACTTTGGAATGCAGTTTTATAGGTGAAATGTGCATCGGCCACTTTAAATGGCTCGATGTGTACCATCTTATAACCAACCTGTTCAACTTCGCCCAGGCCAAGATCCTCAGTGATTAGTTCGGATTGTTTTACAAAACTGTGGTCAGCCAGGATAAAGGCTTCTTCAATCAGCTGAAATTTTCGTACAGAGTGGATCACCTGATCAGCGAAACCAAGTTCACTGTCTAACCGTCCTTTACGGCGTGATAAATCCTCATCCCCAAGCCGGATGATTTCCTCTACATTATGTCGAACCTTGCTAAGTATGGTTTCGGTGAAGGAAAATTTCTCAACATCACCCGATGTTATTTTTCCAAAGGCATCGGAACTTAATACAATTGTTTCTTGAGTATCATCACGATAATTACTCATGGATCACCCCAATAAAATGATAAGCCGCTTGATGATCAACTAGGCTTGTATGTCCGAAAATTTTACGAACACCTGGGGCCTTTTGTTCGTCCTGTTCACTAATATTGGCATAGATTGTTTGCCCCATAAAAACCTTACATCCATCCCGATACATGGTGAACCCATACTCATCAGGTGATGGTAAAAAATATTTGTCGTCAGGACGTGTTAATCGAACTGTTACAAGTTCAGTGGTATCCCAATACAATCGTCCACCATCTTCTTTAGGTGGGATGCTATAACCTGTCGCATAGGTATTCACCTTTGGTGCACCGCCACCACCACTATGAAGCCACTCATTGCTTTTTGGATGGACAAGCCATGTGTAGTCGGCAGGTAGACCCTGAATCCAGGGACCATCATCTGCAAAGTCGTTTGTTTCAGAAGGGCCGTAAATCTCAATTTCCACCCAAACAGGATCACCCTCTTTTGGTGAAGGGGAACCTTTCATAACTTCTAAACCACCCCGCCATGCGAATATTGGATCATGTGTCCAGTAACGATAAATGTATGGGTCTTGTACGCTGTATAGTTGCAAGCTTTCTGAATAGCTTTTAGAACGGTATCCTTCACGTACTGCATACAATGACGAATTACGCTGATACATAGGTATCACAACAGCAACATCCTTATATGTACCACTTGTCACTGTTGTTTTTGTGAGATGAGTGTAATAACGATTGCGCCACAAGGTCCCTGGTCGCCAAAAAAAGTTATCAAAGCTGAAAAATGGTTGAGAATCGTACCCTGCATCCCGACCTTCAATTGTGGTCTGCGTTACCGTGGGTGCGAGTTCTGCACGTTCGTCCATATCGGTAATATAAAAATGCCCCGCTAATGTACTCATACCCTCAGTGCTATTGCGATACCAACGCCCTACAATCATCGGATTTTCATAATTGCTATCCACATTCTTGTAAAACTGCGCACCATCGTAAAAATATTTCACAACCTTGATGTTGTCGCCCTCATAATAAGCAAACATGATCGTGTCACAACGAACTGACCAGTCAGGTTGCAGTGGGGTGAAATCAAAAGACTGACAAAAATCAAGTATGTAATTTGGAAATTTGATCTGTGGTTGAGCTTTGTACGGTGCAGGGTGAAACAAATACCCTCCATACACCTGATTCACGTTACCTGAATGTGTAGCGATTGCAGGGGCCTCGTACATATCCCAATAGTTGATTTCGGTTTCTGCCCGAGTGGAAGATTGGTCTGCACGATTTAAAATTTCACTGTGCGCAACGTGTCGCAATTTAAACAATAAGGCTTGTCCACGTACAGAAGTATTATCGATACTGCCGATAAAGCTGCTTAAATAGCGAGTCAGGGTTTCGCGGTCCTGTTTGGGTAAGTCACGCCCTAACACCACCTCATCCAATCCGTAATATTTTTCTGACGAGGATAGTGCAAGATTCAGCTTATAGGTTGAACTGTAAATAAGACCTGTAGTTTCATCGTAGTGATATGCTGTGTTATATGCGTTGTTCCCACGTGTGTTAAAAGACCACCCACACGCATCGTAAAACGAACTTTTCTGATGAAAGTCAGCGACATCACAGACAGGGATAATCACACCTGCGCGAACCCAAGCATTGAAATCTTCACGGTTCTCAGGGAAACATTCCCCCGATGGCATGGCACCAAAGGTTTCCAACACCTCAAGGATTTCTTCGTCACCCAACTTGTCTGCCACATATTCGTGAAACATTGGGTTAGCTGTGAGTGGGATTATGGGTAATGGCATTGCCCAAACTTTATCACTCACTTCAATCAACCAAGGTTTATTTTGGTTGTCAAAAGCAACAGCATGGGTTTTCTTCCATTTGTAATCGAAACGAAACGCACCATCACTATGCGGTAAACCGCTATACGCAGGTAGTCGAACAGATTTGTATTTTGACCATAAGGTTTTACTTAAAAACTCAGGTAAATCGAAACGCACACGTTCCACTGGTGTGTCAGGCAAGTTTTCAAAATCCTGACGACCATACCCACCTACAAACTGCATCAACTTCGCCATTGAACCGCTATACCAACCGGGATTCTGACCTGCATATTGTGTTTTCAATGCAGAAGAATTGGAAAGCATGTTGGAAAATTCAATAAAGCTGTGATGCGCTTCAATTGTGAAACGCTCCAACACTTGTGTTTTTGCTACTTCAAAACCTAAAGTTTTGCTTAATCGAGAACGGCATTGTTCAGTCAGTTTCAGCGCAACCTTTTGCCCACCTCGTAACATAGACCGAGTAATCACGCCACTGAAAAACATAGGGATAAACATTTTAACAAGACCGTCACGAACCAATTCTACTTCGTGCTTAACCTGCTTGTCCGCAATAACCCGAAAAATACCCCCCATGTCTTGAATGATGAAGTATCCACCATCGGGTAGGTCATAAACTTGTTTGAGGTTTTGTAATTCGGCTGCGTCTTTAAATGTCAAAAAGCGGTGAGTCACTGACGCAATACGATCTAAGTCTTTGTCTGTGAGTTCACCGCTAATTACATGCAGCCCATAGGGTTTAGGGCCAGTCATGTTTTACACCGTTGCACTTAGGCGATAACCAATTTCATAAACGTCACCATTCTGGAAGGTACGCGCTACCGCATACTTGCTTGCAGAAACGAGCGTACCTGTGGTACCGCCTTTGGTTGAGTTGGTGAGTAGTGCGGCACCAGTCACGGTTAAGGTCCCTGATGTTGCAATCGTCAGTTGTGCCGCTGCTGCCATGTTATCAATTGAATTACCATTGGTGTCTACAGGCACCCATTCAGGACGTGTTGCATTGGTATAGCCTTCGGTACCGCTAACAATTTCACTGGCTACTGCTGCAAAGTTTGCTGCTGTCCATGTCGGTGCAGGTGCAGTGCTACCACTAAATAAAGCTAGGTAGTATTTCGCGGTTTTTGCCTTAGTACCTAATGCCACATTCAGGATATGTGCAATCCCTTCATTGACTACCAGGTTTTCATTGCGCTGCCATTCACCACCATTGATACGATCAAAGTATTCACCCTTAAAGCTGATGCCACCGAGCTTGCCAAAAGTGATACTGTTTTCAGTTTCGGTGTATTCACCACGTTCTAATGCACCTAACAGTGCATCTTTGTTAATTTTTTCCATTGTCATGACCGGATAGTTAAACCAGTCTTTACTGTAGAACAGTGACAATTCGATCATCAAACCTTACAGACTGTCCACTTTTCGCGGTAATACCCTTTAAGGTATTAGCTTGCGGTTCAAGCAGGGTTCCCGATGGTGTACCAATACAATAGCCATTTTCAGCCAACCAGATCACCGCTTCCCGACCTGCAGCCGCTTCACCAAGCAGATCACTATGCACACGCAAGGTCGATCCGGGTACAGGTGCCTTTGCACCAGTCTGCAACAGGTTTAAGTCGCGTACATCGGCACCACTTAAAAACACGACGCTATTGCTTTGCCCTACCCAAATACCGGATTCAACCGGCTCCACAAAGGTCACACGTTGCGGTAAAGCAATAAAATCATAACGCTCATCACATAGGTGGAAGTTTAAAGCCTGGGAAAAGTACAGCATGTTTTTAGCCGCAGTCACCAAGCGACCACGCCATAACTTTAAAAATTTACCTGTACGCATAGGTGAAAGGTGCTGAAACTGAGCAGCACGTGTCAGGTCCTTATCGCTGCTAATGGTAAATGTAGCCGTATTAATGGCTACAGTCGCCACCTTTAAAAGCTCTGATCCATTACGCTCAGTCATGTAAATCACGGCCTGGTCAGCATTACCGCTGTAGTTATACGGTAAGATCAGTTCAATACCGCCTGCAACATTTAGACTTACACTTGAAGATAAGCCTGATTCGCGGCCATCTTTAGACCAGGCAATTGCAACAGTGTATGTTCCATCCAGTAGTGATCCAACTGATAAACGCGCCATCGGTTCAGGTGGAGTTTCAATCGTCAGTTTAATCACACTTGCGCCGTCATATTTATATAGTCCAAGCGCATCGGAGATAATAATAAAGTTATTCACCACCAGGTAATTCACACTTCCTTTTAATTGAACATCAAGACTTTCGTGTGACCAGTCCACCGGATTGATTTTGACCAATTCACCATTTAAGGTGCCAAAGGTATCGCCGTGTAATGGACTGTTCCATAAATTTTTGTATGGTATTTCTGTAGCGACGATACCAGTTTCTCGCAGCTGTACCCGACCGCTTGAACTAATATTGACGTTTACAGCATCACGCAGCTTAACAAACGGTTCACGACCAAAACTTGATAGTTTTTCATCGGGTGATATGTTGTCCATACCGCGCAACGGCATTAAATTTTTCATTCTGTACCACCTCAAAAATTAAAATCATTGAACGGTTTTAGTTCTCGATTCATCTCTATATTTATCGCCATAATCTGACGACCTACAAAATCATATCCAAAACGACTTGAATCAATACCTGGCGCATGGATGTAGCGCGCCACAATACGTTGCTCTGTATTTTCTAGGTCGCCTTTGCGGTATTGGTCGCTGTTGCCATCAGGTCTAATGTAATGCACTGCCAAACGTATATCTGGTACACCATAAAACGCATGATCGTTCGCTTGAGCAAAAACTTCTTTTGTCTGGAATATGTGTTTAGGCTTGTCCACCAACTCAACTTTCATTCGTCGTCCAAAATTAGCTGAGTCAAGCTGCGAAACAAAAGCATCAAAACCTTTAACATCCAACTGACGAATGAAATTAGAGATAAACAATGTGCCGAATATCGCCATGTTTGATCCGCGAGGTATCGTTGGCATCGGAAAACCCACATGCAATGATTGAGGTTTGTATAATGTTCCATCATGCGAACGCCCCATTACCAAGCTATCCAAGCCCTTCATTTTGAGTTCACGATGTAAAAGTTCTATATGCGTCTGACCAAACGACGTTGCATATAACGAATGTGGTCTTGGATAGTATGGTCCTGTATATAGAATTTTGAGCGTAAGCTGACCAAACGCCATCGAATCGTTGCTTTCAAACTGCACAACTTCTCGTAACATGGACGGGATTTCGTGCCACCCCATACGCGATGCCCGAATCCCGTTAGGTCGAATGTAATTGATCGAGGACTCAACTTGAGGTTTACCCATCGAATACGCGGTAAAACCTGCAACATGCAACGGTTCTAAAATGACGTTCGCAACTTTGGCAAAACCGAAAACAGCTTCACTATCCACTAGATCCCAACCGCTTTGGTGATTGAAATTGGCCTGACCCGGTGCATCAAATGTTGCCCAAATTGTATGTGGTGATATTTGAGGTTTACCAAAACTGAATAAGCTTTTTATCGACTCAGGATAAACACGCACCCGCTTTAAATAGATTGTCGGCCCTGTTATTGGTGTTAAACCAATACCAGGGCTTACATTGATATTATTACAATGGATAGTTGTTTGACCAAATATCGTCATCGATTGCATACTGCTGACATACAGTACGTTTTGCCACACATACGGTTTACCCACCTGATTGTCAGGTGCAGATATGCCGTGACCATCTCGCCACTCACCATCTATTTCGACGTTGTTTAGATAGATATATTGAGGTGTGAATGGCGGGGATTCTGTTTTCTCAACGTGTACTTGATGACCCACTGCCCAAGGCGCAAAAGCGTGAACCTCTATTTTTTGTTTTCGATCTCTAATCCGTGTCTGACCGAACAGCGTCGCGCCATCACCAATCGTATTTAGTTCTCGCCACTGTAAACGTATAACAGGCTCACCTAATTCGGCACTGTCATGCCCATGAATTGAAATCTCGGGTGTGACATTATGAACTACTGGATAACCGTAATACTCGCGTGGCGACCATCGTGGGGTAATAATGTTTTTATACACAGCAAAGTTAATCGCACCAATCGCACCATACTCTTGCCCAATCACATCAATGTAACGTGTGTACAGTTCTACAGTCGGCAATGGGATAGTCAACGGTTCGATGCTATATCGACTTTCAATATCGATAGATCGAATCCGATCAGCAATCATCGGTTCGCCCATTTCAAGCGAATCGAATGCACCGATATATGGAAAGTAGCGTCGCGTGTTGATAAGCCCAGGTTGACCAAACACTAAGTTGCTTTCCACTCCTGCAAGCGTTAGTTTACTGGCAGCATTATGGATCGCTGACCACTGGCTTAAAGCGTCAGGTTCAATCCCTGTTGTTTCAATCCATCGCAAATAGTGAGAAATCATATTCTGCGCTGAAATGTCAGAGGTATCGATCCCTTTTAAATGGATCACACGCGCGCCTAGATCTAATACAGGTCGCCCTATTTTTTGGAAGAATGTGCCGTGTGTGGTCACAGTCCTTTTCCCATGCACCACATGAATCCATTTTGACCAGGTTGGTGGATTTAATTCACTTTCAGCGAAGTAATACATTTCAATGTATTGGGTTAGATTGTAAACCTGGTCAACAGGGGTTAAACCTAAACTTTCAAAACCTTCGAGCTTGATATATTGGGTTGATAAATAAACGTCAGGTAGGCCGTATTCCTCCGCAAAACCTTGCGGATATAGTTGCTGTGATTCAGGGATGATACGTTCACCAAATAGCGTTGCATCAAAACCCTCCACATCAATGATGATTTTAGGACTTACCGTTGGTTGAGGTAATTGAGGTGCTGTAATCGCCTTAGCCAACAATTCACGACGATAAAAAGAAACCCAGGGTGAACCGACAATAGAACTATATAGCCCTTCCCCCATTTGAATATCACGCACTTCATGGCTTACAAACTGTAAACCGAACTGCTGAGATGCTATCCCGAAAGGTTTTGCAATCAAGACTCGATGTGAAACCTTAGCCACACCATAACGGTCAGTGCGCATCGCCCCTGCGACAATGAAATGGCTCGAAAGATATAGTTCATTGACACCGAATAAACTGCAATCTTCACCCGATAAGTCAATATTCTGCGCTTTATTTGCACCTAACTCCACCAAAGCTAAACCGACTTGTAAGCCACCGATCCCTGTAGGGAGCAGAATATCTTCGGCATTTTCTATTGATGGTGTGCCATATAAGGACAGATCAAAGCCCTGTACAGGTACTTCGTAGTCATAGAAAAAATAAAATGGAGTGTTTAAAGGGTTCGCTTTACGAATATCTTGGTTGAACTCAATGTTCAAAGGTATATTGTGTGACGGTTTTTCCCGAACAGGATAAAGTGCAGGGTAGCCAAACTTCGCACGTGACGCGATCCTACCTGCATAACGTATAGTGTCTGCAGTGTTTTTGATCGCAAAATTTACACCCATGCCATGAGTATCACCAAGCGTTACTTGCGATACAACATGATCTCCACCAAAAACGAAATGTCGATAACCGTCACTAAAATCTAGCGGTGTAGAAGGTGTGAACTCAAAATCAAACGTCCCAACACCTACGCTATTAATACGTGGATAACCGATACGTTCTTGATCAATTGATTTTGGTGCTAGTGTCCAAGCAATATTAATATCTTTAACAGCACTGAATGTTGGAGGGGTGATTCGACCTGCTTGTGTAATGAGTAATGTGGGTATTGCCGCTGTGCCGAAGTGAAAATAAGGTTGGCTTGTGTTTTGTGTCGCACTATCAAAATTGAAATCATGCGGTTCTGCTAGATGTGAAACTTGAGCAATACCAACACGCTCATTCATCACTCCGGTTGGTCGTGCCGATTGCGCACCCATTTTAACAACAGTTACACCAAGAAGGCTTTGATTACCCAAACTGATTAGGGTTTGGACAATTGCACCATCAAACAACATGCGTTGCGGATACGGCTCTAACTCTTGCTCAAAATCGAAATGGCACTGGAAAGCAAGTGAGCCGCCACGATGTATAACGGCCACACCGACACGGCCTAAATCCCCCACGCTTTGCGCAACCGCCCCCTTAGCGGCCAAGGCTAATGCAGGTCGGCCAAACTCAGAGGAAAAGATCCGACCAACCTGCGTAATCGGTAAATCAGCCATGCATCACCTCTTACAGCACGTCTAAGAAGTCGTACATATCCTCAACTTCCCGATCTGTCATCAAATACGGGTGTGCTGAGAATTGACCAAAAACCCCATTGTAGAAATTTTGGGCAACGCCTGTTTGCAAGTTTGTACTTGAACCGATAGAAAGGTTCGCATAGTAATTCATTTGCTGACTAGATACGTATGCGTATACTTGATTGGCGCTAGGGGAAATAGGGCTATAATTGCCTTTTTTTACCTCCACTAATACGCCATCTACATACAGCTTTGCTTCACCAACAACAAAATCGATCGTTACCGCATAGTGGTGCTGTACACCTACCTCGGGAGGGGTATCAAACGTAATGGTTGATCCGTAACGTATCTGCCATAGGCCCGCAACACTTCTATCTAAACCCCATGAATGGTAAGCGAATGCTGAAGCATAAGTGGCGTTGTGCACAAAGAATTCATGCCTAAACAACACTTCAGTTGCGCTTGGAGTTCCAGTTGTAGGGGCTGCTACCCAGGCAAAACTAACTGCATTTCTAGCAGGTACATTTTGCAAGTTTCTCCGGATATTGAGCAAGCTCCCGCCTTCAAAACTTAAAAGGCTACGCCCAACAACAATAGACGTATCCGCAAGCTTTACGTTATTCGATGTGCTGTTTTTCGTAAAACTGCCAAAATAACCAATATCTTGCGGGACCGTTATACTATTGTCCTCAGCGGGTGCTACGCTCATCGGGATGTATAAAAAAGGACGCATCATTTTTACAAGATATGGATAGCCGCTTTCAGTCGGTACAATCGGATTTCGCTCAGTGTTGAACAATGCGTTAAACTGCGCCTGTACTTCAGCTTCACTCAAATATTTATAATACAAGGCTGCAAGACTTGTCTTTATCTTACCTGTTGTATGTTTACTGAGTTGTCGATTAGTATAACTACCCTCTATGTCCGCATTCTTTGACCCCGCTAAAATAAGGGTGTTTGCAACTTGGGTACCCGTATAAACATATCGTTGATGGTTTAAAAACTTCTCTGCGACTTTCACCCCATTAACAAAGAGTTTTGTCGCTACTGTGCTAGAACCGACAGCAATGGTCGCTATGAGGTGAACAGTTGTTCCTACCAATTCTGCAGGAAGTAGATATTCGAGCATATTTGTTGCCGAACCAATACCACCTAAATTTTCAGAAAATGGGTTAGACAGCATACCACTACTACCAGCACTACCATTGTAACCAACTTGTATCGTCCGTCGGTTGGAGATATAGCCAATATACCCTTGTACCCCTGGATCGCTAGCGCTTGTCGATGATGGCGTGAGATTCGCTTCCATAGGTACATCAGCACCCACGTATTTATAGAGCGGTGCAAAATAGAGTGCAGGATTACCTGTCACATTGTCTAAGTCGATCACCCACTCCAAACTAAGTTGGTTAGAAGGCGATCCGTAATAATTACCCTCACTATGCGAAACAAGAGGGTACATGAGAAGCATTGAATTATTATTTAACAGCTTACCCAACTGAGGTAATACAGGTGAACTACCAAGATATGTACCATCCAACTGAGCGGAACCTATCGTTTGCCATCGAGTAGCCCCATAACCCGAACCTGAATCCACATTATTTGGGTTACCACTAGATGTTGCCAAAATAGGGACAAATGCCGCTCGCATATCATTTTTTTGTGCGTTATAAAACCAGTCATTGACTTGACGAACGGACATTGCAGTATTGATCGGCTGCACCCGATCATAAATGATTGGGTCCTTAAAATTTGTTTCAGGTTCGCGATCATCATCTACTGAAAACAACATATAGTCATCAGTATTAGGGTCTAAACCTGAAAACACGTAATCCCCATCCACGCCCGAAACAAGAGTTGCAAGCTGTCGGAAATTGGTACGATCCAAGAGCGTTACTCGTTTTCGTGCAGGGAAGCCATCTTCTGACACGATCCCACGAATCGCACCTGTACCTGGTTTATGTGGCATTAATCTTCTCCCAACAAATTACCGTAAACATCCTCATTCTGCCAATAACCTTTATTGCTGTGCCAAGCAGAATAGTCGTTAAAAAACACCTGCTCACTTTTCTCAGCAATCTGTTGACGCACGTATTCTGTGATCCATGTCATCGGGTTAGCACTACTATTTTCACTTTGTTCAGCAGCAAACCACTGAAACTTGGGTGACTTAATAAGGCTCATCCAATCAATCTTTTTGATATCAGCAGCATACATATCGGCAGCAAAACCTTGAACACCCACGCCTTGAGTTGGTGGTTTTTCTTGCTGTTCTTTCATCTTTTTTATCCTTTGCCTACTTTGATTAAGCATCAGAGGTATGATTGCTAAAGCACCCGACAATTTACCATCCGAATTTTAGACAGTGGTTAAGATCGCCACTGTCGGCTTTAACTATTAAACTTTAAAGATTTTATTTGTACCATTATCCCAAGTCACAATAATGTCACCACCGTTTGGGGTGATCGGCAGACCTGTGGCAGTATCGATATAAGCAAGGAGAGGTGAAGTTGCTTCGGAACCAGTATCTTTATAAATTACAATCGCTTCAATTGAGTTACCCGAAACGGCTGTAAACGTACAGTCATTAGCATCTGCTGCACCGTTCGCTGTAGATTTTCCTGTTAAAGTAACTGGACCTGCGATACGTGCCGAAGTAGGAATGTCTGAAAGATATTGGTGAATGCTTGGCTGTACCGTGTAAGCACCACTATCAACAAGCACAACTTTGATTGTGTCGTTAAGCCAATTGATCTGTGCTTCTAAAAAACGCTGACGTGCAAAGTCATAGAGTGTGTTTGCCATGATTATTTCCAAATAATAAAAACATGGCTTTATGATGTGAAAGTAGGGTCAGATTCGACCAACCCTACACGGGTCTTAGGAACTTATGGCCAGAATGGTGTGACATGATGTTCAAAATCTTCACGTACTTCACGACGTAAATTGCTGTCAGGTCGATCCCCGAAGTAATCAATAAACTTGGCTTCAGCAATTGCTGCTCGGTTAGGATCCATGAACTCGGTATCAGGAACGCTAAATGCTTTATGCAGTGCCCATTGCACCAGGTGGGCATGATGTGCCTGATTGATTTCTGGCTGATCTGTATCTTCTACCATATCAACAAGCGGTAAACGATAGCCTTCAATGATCAAGGTACCGTTCTGCTCAGGACGTGGTACCAGACGTAAACCTGTGTCAGATTGAATGGCATGTACTGGATCACCGATTCTGGTACGCCAGTTGCTGTGATAGCGATGACTGAGTACTTCTTCAGAAGCCAGCTTCACTTCACGTTCACATTGGCCATGTCCAGGATCAAAGCGTAAATGTGTCAATTCATAGATACGCGGATCAAGCGAGTACTGTGCCTGCCCTGCTGTAATTTCAATATGGCAGATCGTGACATCTTCTGATTCATGCAAAAGACGACCACGGATACAGGCCTCATGAACTGCGTCATTTAGCCATGCATCCACATCTTCATCACTGGTGAAGTATGGCTGTACCGAATCCCCGGCTTCAACACGAAATCGACGACGCAGTTCTTTTAAGTCCATATTTAGATCGCTCCAAACTGACGTACTTTCTCAATCGCTTTGTCTTTCAGCTCATCGAGCTTGAATGAGTTCGGATTTACCTTTTCACCGTAGTTCGCTTCGATGTAATCCGTCACAGCCTTTTTGGTACCGAACTGCTTGATCGATTCAACCTCATTGAAAATTCGATCCTGTTCCTGCTTCAGCTTGTCCTGTTCAGCCTTTTGCTGTGCCAGAATTGCATCGGTATCATCCAGATCTTGTGCTACAGGTGCATCACCTGCTTCTACTTCTTTGAATTCAGGATGACTCAGGAATTGCTTGGCAAAGTTGCTTGGTACCGTGCGTGGCTGGCCACAGTTAAATACCAGTTTGGTGCCGTACAAGTTATCTGTGAACTGGTCTTTCGGGCCGTCATAGACAATGGTCACGCCTGCTGTTTTAAATTGCGCTGCTGCCGCTGCACCAATTGGCTGAGTCTTTTGAGCTGCAACCTGTAACTGTAATTTGACCAGTTCACCATTCAATGCAGATACATCATCTGGATCTGGTAAGTCTTTAAGCAAAGTCACCACTGCTTTAAACAGATAGTCTTTGGTTTTCTGCTCTGCAGGTAACTGGTCATATGGCAGGATGCAAGGATGGGTCTTATTTTCAAGGTCTTTAACTTCACCATAAACCCAACCATCGGCTTCTTTCTGCGCCAGCCATGATTCATGTGACTGCTCAGGTGTGGTATCCGGGTTTTCCAAATGCAGTTTTACACCATACTCAATACTTTTTTTCAGCTCATCTGAGGTTTCTTCCCAGGGTAAATGAGACTGATCACCCAGTGATGCGGAATATGCCAGATTCATTCCATGTGCAATTGCTGCCAATAAAGCGATTTTCATAATGATTCCTCATGTGAAATATAAAAAAGGGATGGTGACTCGCTGAAAATCATCCATCCCATAAACTTCATGTTTTTATACTTTTACTTAACGCGGGCCAGTCAATTCACCAGACACCACAACCTTGATGTCCGATGCTTTGGCATTGGCCGCACCACCCGTGGTGAGTGTTAAAATCGCAGGCTTTGGCAAAGTCACCAACTTGGTACCGGTTGCACGTAAACGTGCTGCGGTCGCCAGTGCACCACCACTAATAAAGTACGATGCATCCTGCGGTACTTCGCTTGAGTCCACACCATCAGCATATTTAAAGCCCAGTGAACCAGTCACAGCTTCGGTCATCGCTGTATTGATCAGCACCTGTGCATCATCCAGTCGGAAGCCTACTGGCAATAAACCCAACTCGATTACATCACCTGAAGCCACTGCCACATCGGAATTGGAATCCAGTACTGCACCTGCCGCATTGGTAGCCAATGAGAAAACAAAGGCTGTCACGTTGCCGTATGGCACTGCACCACCGAAGCGATTCGCAAATCCGCTTTTACGTTTAATTGTCGCCATGAGTTAAATACTCCTAAAATTTGACGGAGGGCCGATCACTCAGCCCTATTTCAGCCTTAGCCTTGGATCTTCACTACGGTATCGACTGCAATCACACCATGATCGGTGTACTGCATGTTGCTACCATCACCATCCACATCGACATCAAAGCGGATTTTCTTCACGCCACGAATTGTTCCGATCAAAAGCTCAGCCTTATCGCCATGATCCAGATCACCCTTTTCAGACCAGAAGTAAGGCACACCTGAGGTTTTATGTGCAGCAAATGCTTCTGCCAACGCTTGGCCACCCAAGATGATTGAACGATCCACCGCATGCGTTTTACCAAAGCTTGCAGGTACAAGCGCTGACGCTTCTGCTTCAGATGTATAGCTCGTTGCATACTTGATTGCATTACCTGCAAAGAAGCGGATGGCATGTGACATTTTGCGGATCAGGAAACCATTCCAGATACCCACATCACCACGGAACAACGGATGCAACTTGGCATTCGATGCGCGCGCTACCGCATCAGCTACGAACTGACGGAAGTTTGGCTGTTTTGCAAACCAGTTGTACTGTGCTGGAGATACCAGCCATACACGTAATGGCGAATCTTCCGACCCATCATCACCTTCAACCTTAATACACGGTGGCGGTAGGATCATGTCATCCAGCACCTGCTTCATTGAATCCACTGTGTCCAGTGTGAACAGGTCTGTAGTTGCCAGAGATGCTTCACCAGCATTGGTGGTAAATGATTTAACACCTTGGCCATCGACCATAAAGTGACGGTTTTTGGTTGGTGCCAAAACCTTGTTCACCATAATTTTGGCAAACTTCGGATCTTCCTCAGTTGGAATTGGCCATTCCACATTTTTAACGAAACCACGTGCACCACACAGATGAACTAAAAGAGACATATCGCTATAGCGATCCATCAGATCCTGTGCGATTGGACGACCCATACGACGAAAATCTACTGGTGAGCGGATCTGCGTCATGACGTTACCCAGATCTACAGGGAAACGTGCCTGGTCTACACGCAGACGATCTTCAACGATCGACATGCCGACACCGCGACCTTCAGCATATTCGCTACCCATGATTGGATAAGCGTTTACTGGCTGGATCAGGTTGTAGGTAACTTCATCACCCAGGCCTTTACCCAAGTCTTGAACACGTACAATCGGCATGTGTTTGGAAGTTTGTTTTTTAATGGTCGCTTCTGCACTGCCTTCACCTTTTGGCATTGGGCCAACCAGGTTATTCAGGGTGCTTTTACGACGTAAGCTTTTTGCAAAGAGTCCAACGGACTGTTGCATCATATTAGTTTTATCGCCGTATGCGGCATGGGTTTTATCAGTCATGGTATTCTCCACTAACAAATTTATGCACGACGGCTCATGTACGCTTCGACTTGATCAGGGGACCAGTTCTCCATTTCTGCGAGAAGTTCAGGTCCACTCAAATTCGATAAACGTTCATCAGCGGATAATGCTGCAGGTGAACCTGCAGGTAGATCCGTCACGCTGTGCGGTACTTTGGATGGAGCGTTCTGTACAGCTTGCTTGGCTTTTTCCACCATGGCCTGTGTTGGCGCTGGTGCTTCAGCCTTTGGACTGACATTGTTTTGGGACTTGTACAAACTTAAGAGTTCAACCACCTGCTCTGCATTGCCTTTATTCAATACATCGTCATAGGCACTGCGTATAAAGCTGGGTTGCGCATCTTTCCATGCCTGAAACTCTTGCGATTCTGGAATCGATTCATAGTCAGGATGTGCAGATTCGATATAAGCAAAGTGTTGCTGTTCCGCACTCAGCTGTTGCTGCTGCTTGAATGGTGCAAGGGCTGCATCCATCATGCTCTGCACTTGTGCAGATACACGCTGGCTCACCAATGCTTCAACTCCCTTGGCAATCGCTTCTTCTGAGAAATCACCAAACATGGCCATCACATCAGCATTGTTTCCGCTTGCCTCAATGACTGCCTCTGCTACAGCTGCATTCTGCTGTGCGACCTGGGTGTTACCAGGTGTCTGCTGTGCTGCTAACTGTGCAGTGAGTTGTTCCACTTGCTGCTTATACTGCTGTACTTGTTCACGGGTTTCTTGCAGTCGTTCAAAAGGAATGGTGTGTTTACCATCCTTTGCCAAGACCACAGAATTTTCCGCATTTTCTTCAACTGGTGGCGTTGGTTCAGTGGCCGGCGGTGTTACCACAGGTTCTGACGGTACCGGATCAGGTGAAGCTATCCCTGCATCTGCTTTTACGTCTTCTGGTGTAGTGGCTGGCACACTACCTGTTTCTGCAGCTGGTTCTGCAGTCTCGCCAAATAGCGCAGCTTCTAATAAGCTCGCGCCCAGATTTTGTTGATCAGCATCCGCGTTAATGTCTGTCGTTAAATGCTCTGTATTACTCATGCCTTTCCTGCCACTTATCGCTGTAGCCGCATATAGGTGAAGTGCTGACTTTTAAGAGTCGCTTGCTGTCGATTGCTCAACGTAGGCTTGAGTATTTGGGATATGGCAATAAATGGTCGAACCCTACACAGGGGCAATAGGTAGGCAATAAAAAAGCCACTAATTAAGTGGCTTAAGTACATTCTCAAAAAAAAGCCCACCCTTGGGGAAAGGTGGGCAAAAAGGGTAAGAACCCACAGCGCTATTTGGAGCATGTAACAGGACTCGAACCTGTATAAACGGAGTTGCAGTCCGCTGGCTAATCCACCTCACCCATACATGCATAAATTCCCTTTGATCGGCTCAGATAAGGGTGATCTGATTCAAGGTAACAACAAAAACCCGCCTAAACGGTTATTTCTTCAATTAAGCGTCTCCCGATACTTAATTCCAGAACTGTTGAATGCACGGTATTTTTATAAATGCGCCAGGATCGCGCTTCCCATCTCCACAACGTGGATTATCCATTCCTGCCGAAGCCTGTCTGGACTGTGCAAACGCCACCGTTCTAATGGCACTCCAAAATATCTGGCCCTGAGCGTAGGAGTCGAACCTACTGTGCACTGCAACTTGAGGGAAGAAGCGAAAGCACACACACCGCCTGTGGCCAAGGATTCGTTCCCACAAGATGCTACGAATAACATCGAGGGGAACCGGCAGTAGTTTTAAGAGATAGCAACGCTCTACTCGTCTTTCCGAGCTGTCAATGGAGATTAAACAAACCTTGGCTTGTTCACCGAATGATGCTCAGCACCACCCGATATATTTATAGTAAGTCGCCGGCTTACGACGACGTGTATAAAAAAAATACAAACAGTTCAAAGTGGTAAAAATTTTAATTGCTCAACAAAAAACTCGAAGGTGCTTTGTTGAATGGTCTCTGACTCATTATCAAATAGCAGGCTATAACGATCATCAATACGGCGGAATGAGAAAGGAATACTGTCTGCTGTCATGCAGTACAGATCCAGTGCATCAGATGACTCATGCTCAATAGTGAACTCGGTGTCATCAGTCCAGCTATTCAGGAAGTTATCGAAGCGCTGTACCAATGGTCCTTCTTCAGCATCCAGCCAGTGCGGTTCATCTTCCTGCCTTGGCTGGGTCGCAGTGGCCACAGCTATCGCCATGGTCAATGCAGAAAGTTTGAATGGTGTGCCAATGACACCAACGTTGTTATAACTCAACCCAGCACCCATTCATTTTTATAAACTATTTCTTTAAGTGTGCGGATCGCTGCTGCAAATGCCACTTCCTCAGTAATGCCATTCGCTGTGATTTCTGGCACAGGCTCAGGTGCAGCATGTAAAGAAATCGTGCACGTCCAATAATCCTGCTGATCACTGGTAACAGCCCAGACATATGCAAATGCCACAGGGCCTACATACTTAAGAACCTGCTGTGTTGGAATACTTTCCCATGGGTGCTCAGGTAGTAGCTCACCTAAACCACGATTCGACGCTTCTGCTAAAGTATCTGAAGATGCTGTATCACAACTGTTTGCACATTTCTGAACGCCTGAATTGACTTTGATATCATCAGTAGATCCACCGAGTTCTTTTGCTAATCGCGTTACAACCAATTCATGCAAGCCATAAGACTTAATATGGCGATTACCGAGACATTCCCGCAATTGTGCAATGAGATTTGGATCGGTGAAGGTTGAGCTATAACCAACCGCTGATCCTGAGCAAAGTTTCGATCCTTCCTCTGACTCTGACGGCTCTTTAGGGTCTTCTGGCAAAACCTCTCCCAATTCAGCCTTAGGGCTTTCACATGTACCACATTCGATCATCGGATTGCGGTACAGGTTGTAACCTTCCAGCTCCCATAATTTATCCTGAGCCTTCTGAGCCGCTTCTTCTTGTGCATACTTAATACCAAGCAACACATCAAAATTTTCTTTTGACACACAAGCGGTATGGCCAGTTGCTAAATAGAAATCACCATTTAGAAATGCATGAGCGAATGTAGAGGTCGTACCTTCTGGCTGCTCAAAGACGTATTGCACATGCGTCATCATTTCTTTGATCTGATCAAGTGTGACTCGTGGAGCTTCCAAACCTTTGTCTTGAATCTCTTGTTCCATCTGTTCATCTGTATGTGACATGAATGTCTCCTGGTGGATTATTTGTGGTGATCTTTGGAATTGATGTCTTTGATATATGCATGCTCCATCAGGTACGAAGCAGCCATGATGATCAGTACGCAGACCGTCAAGGAAATAACGATCGCAGCAAGACCAAGGCGTTCCGTGTGATAGAGGATTAATGAAAAGATCAGCAAGCTGAGAAGGATCAGAAGTATTATTTTTTTCATATGCATCATCATCTCAAAGACTATGTAGATGATGATGCTGTTATGGTTTACGTCATGCTGTATAAAATTCAAGCATTTAGATATGTATTATTTCTGCCATAAAAATAGCCTCATCTGGTAATGAGGCTATTGTTTGGTGCTGGTTTACGTCTATAAGCTCAATATTCAACCAAGATTATCACTGGTCCGCGCCGTCTCAATTCCCTGTAACCCAGTAGAAGGCTGTTGTGGCACAGGTGGATTCATCGGACTGGTATTCTGCTGTACCTGCATATCGGCAATACCTTCACTGCCGATCTGTGCACCTTCCCCTTCTAGGTATGGTGAACGGATATCACGTGCTGCTACATCACTTGGTATAGGCAAGTTCGGATCATCACCCATTGGATTAGGTCGCTGATACCCAGCACCTTGCATAATAATATCGGCAATCGGTGCTGCTTGTGGTACCTGAGCCACTTGTACCGCACCTTGAACTGCGCTGTACTGTGACTGAACGCCAGTCTGCACTGCTTTCGCATCCACCAACTTGATATCACTTTCTGTCTTACGCTCTTTCAAACGCAATTCTTGTAACTTGATCTCATTGCCAGATTCTTTCAATGCCTGAGCCACTGCATCCTTAATACGTTGTTCCACTTCCTCAGGTGTCGGTGCATCCACCGCATCACGAATGCTTTGGATAATGTCACGCTTGAATGGTGTGTCTGTAAGCGCAATAAGGTACGGCAGAATCGTCTGCTGGATATTCGGTGGCAAGGATTTGGTAACTTCGGACAATGCTGCAAGCTGCTGGGCACGGAAACCACTGGTGCTTGGCACATCCTCAAGAATAACTTTAATCCGAGTACGCTGTACATCATTGGACAGATAGGTATAACCCATTGGATCTGTCTCAGGCTTATTGATATGCACACGACGCTCTGCAGTAATCGCATCACCTTCGATCACCACTACTTCTTCCTTGCTGCCTAAGTCTTCTACAATCATAGAAAGCAACAACTCACCGACCAGGGTTCGAGATTCCTTAAAGTGATCCATGATTTTACGCAATGCCTGATTCGACTGGTCAATCTGCAGCTGCTCTTGTCGTCCACTGGTTGCTGTACCCTGCCGACCTTGAAAGCCTGAAGTAATACTACTGGTACGTTCAATCGAGATCCGGCTATCTTCCAGCAACTTAAATTGATGCTGATTCAATTCAAAGTCACGTTCAACCTCAAACTTTGCCCCAGTCTTGGCCATGTGCTGCTGATTCAGTTCAATATAAGCATCAGGTCGTGCAATCTGCTGCATAATCTGGCCGCGTGTCATCTGAGATGCACCACGTGTTGTGGTCACACGTACCGAACTTAAACCCCAGCGCAGTTTAGCTTGGGTCGAATTGATCAAGTCTTGGCTGTACTTCATATCTCGTACAAAGCCGTATGGAATGCCGGTATTGTCCTCACGGAATCCTATAAACGGCACATAGGGGAAACTCTCATGCGGATATGGTGTAGGCCCATCGTATAGGCAATGTGGACCCATCCAATAGCTACGACGCATTTTAGCCACTGGTGCACGCTCTGGAATGGCATAACCATTTGCTGCAGCATAAATATGTGCTGGATTGTTTTCATCAAACTCAACGATCCGGCCATCATCAAAGCGCAACATGGTCAGTTCTACCCAACGGCGATACCACACTTCTGAGACATTAATCTCTTTAGAGGTCTGATCGAACCAGAAACGCTCAGTCTTAGACCAAGCTTGAGCATCTCCCCAGGCATTCCGTAGACCGGTAGAGTTTCCACCATCGATCATGCTGTCATGCTGCCACCACAAAGCACCATGTCGGCCAATTGTCTCTATCAGTTCTTTATGCTGAGGGAATGCAATCTTAAGGCGCTGCGGATGTACCCATCGATTACGGCGCAACCATCGTGCATCACTTAGATCATCTTCCTGGGCTTTCATATCCCAATGGATTTCATTACGGTTTACGGCGACACAGCGATATGGATACTTCAGAGGATCTGCTTCACGTTTGACTTCGACCCAACCGATACCACAACCAATCATCGGCCGGAATGCATCACTACATGCCTTATCAGCCTTAGATAGTCGCTCAGCCTGATTCAATTTATAGTTCAGTGCATCTGCGACATCTTGTCCACCAGGCTCACCATTGGGTGTCACACGCCAGTCTGTCCGTGTTTCCAGCTCATGACCTTCAATGGCACGCAATGCAGGACCAATCATATTCTCAATGGCAGGAGGAATGCCGATCAGCTTCATCCGGGTCAGTAATTCACTGTCCAGCTGGTTGCCGTCGGCATAGTCCATTTCTTTATCTGCAGTCGTACGCCAGTGTGGTTGTTGTTCTATCTCGTCATGGATCTCATTGAGCTCCTGAAGGTTCAATGCCATTTCATCTACTTCTGGCGTATCAGTCACTGAGTTTTCATCATTCTGCATGCTGCTACCTGTTCTACATTAGTCGCCAATCGACTGGCTCATCGTTATAGTTATCTTGGCGTTTTGGCTCATCTTCTGCGAACCCTACACGGCTCGTCATGTCTGCTATGTCTTCAATCATTCCTGCATCTTTGGCCTGTGCCCATTGACGTAATGCGTCGGCACCTTCCGAGCAACCATTGGCCTTGTTAGGCTGATCAATAAAGCATTTATCTGCTTTGGAGAATTTCTTCTGATAGCCTTCGATACGCTCAATACCCAATTTGCAGCCATCTTTATCGAACCAAGCATTCTTTAGATGCTTACGTGTGGACTGAATACCGTGGATCAGTTGAGTAATACGCGGCACAATCACAAAGTTATGTCCTGGTAATAGTTCTTCCAGCTGCTCCATAACAGACTTGTTAAAGTCACCTAGGCGCTGGTGTGCGGCATCGTGTGGCAGGAAGTGGGTGTGGTAGATGTAATCGTGTGATTTGATCTCTGCTACATAGTGTCTTAGATCTTGGCCATGCTTCTCGTAGTAGCGAATAAAACGGTCTTGGCCATTCATGACCTGCTGGTACCAGATTGCACAGCCGTCATGATTCCCAATATCCCAATAGGTATAAGTCGGTACATCCAATACTTCGATCTGACCAATACCACCACGCTTACGCAGTGCCAGCATATCCTTGGCATAGTAGTTACCATCTTTGGCCACCTGGAATGCTTCATCCGGGAATGATGGGTATTCCTGCCACATCTTGGCACTATCACCACGAAGGTCATTGTCCCGTGTCAGCACATACCAGGCACGCTGATCAGGATCGAGGCGCATCTTGATCCCCATTTTCTGGCGTACGATCAGCTCAACTTCATCCAGTTCTTCATGATCTCTGGCTGAAATAGTGACTTGTGTAGAATCAATCCGGTACTTGGGCTCTTGCCACCAGGCATAGAAATGGAATCGATAGTCTTTGGAAGTAAGGACTTTGCGCAGTAAGTAGTTGGTCTGTGCTGCCTGCACCATTGCATAGAATGAACCGTTACGCCCTTCCGCCGTGGATTCAATCACCAGCACACCATTGGTCGGTACCGTTGGGATCGAACCGGTAATAACCTCATCATCTTTGGCCGGATCACTCGCACAGATCTTACCGAACTCGGAAATCAGCATGCGATGGATGGTACCGGAACGGAATGAGGTCGCTACGCGGATGCTCGATCCATTGTGGCCAAACTCAATTTCTGACTTGTTATAAGCTTTTAAAGGAAAGCGTGCTCTGATTTCATCTGGGAGGTTGTCATAAGCAAACTTGATCTTATCCTTGAAGATACTGAAAACCGTCGGCAAGTCCTGAGCGATAATGGCGCAGTTCTGGTTAGCATTGAACAGTGCATGATCCAGCCACAAGATACAGATCAGCGTAGTAAAACCGAGCTGACGTGCTTTTAAAATAATATTGCGGTGCCACAACCGGTTTAAAAATTTGATCTGTGCAGCGTTCGGTTTAAATGGCAGCTCAAAGGTGTCGGCTTCAATGACATTTCCCAAGTCATCCTTGAAGTCATCACCCTTAATTTTGATCTTGTACAGACAGCCTGAAAAAATACGCCACTGGGGGTCAGCCAGGCATCTTTCCAGTTCTTCCTTATTCGTGGGTAGTTCGGCTAAGTGGGTGTTATACATCATATAATCACCACTTTTGCACAATCATGGTGCAGTTTTATTGCACGTACGTGCATGAAATGATTTTGATGTGGGTCGTTGGCCGTCTTATTCACGTAGCGTCCCCATTTTCATTATCGAACTCAGGGTCATGTGCTACAGGCTGGAATGTGGATGAGTTGCTTTGTGCAATTCGATTGATCAATGCGGTCAGGTCATCGGCTTTTTCTTCTTGTTTTTTATCCAGGCCATAGGCTTGTACTTCCAGACCAACCAAAGTCTTGAGCGTGTCGCCCAGATCCTTCATTGACTTCACACGATTCGGCAGCTGGATAATCTTCATGTACAGATCGTTTAATTTGTCCTGGCCTTTATCATCTTCCTTGCGCATGACATCGCCGAAGTCATCGAGTAGTGCAATGTTGTCCAGTCCGATCATGTGTTCAAGTTCATCGAACAGGCCCATACATAAATTTCGGGCACGTTGGATATCTTTACGCTGATTGATCTGGATGCTGGCGATCAAATTGGCATTGGCATCAATGGTTTCTTTTTCTGTGGCCTTATATTCTGGTGAGTTGCGTACCTCAGTGCGTACCACTTCAGTGCGCACTATTGCCTCTGCTTTTGCCTTGATTTTTCCGTTTAAATCGCGGGTCCATTCCTGTGTCTTTGCACGCTTGCGAATAGCACCATCAGATACGCCAAAGGCTTGTGCTATCTGTCTTATAGACTGCACGCCTGCACGATATTCGATTTCAATACGCTCCCAATCAGGAGCTGTTTTCTTCTCTGACATCACACCACCTTTGCTTACAAGGTGATGATGGGAGTGCGCGGTGCGTACTGTCGAACCCTACAGTTTTACGCAGTGCGTACAGTGGATAGATGTTCCACGGAAGGATGATTTATTCTTTTTTCTAATTTATAGTGACTCTAACTATAAATACACTTATCACATTTCGATTACAGGATACCAAAATGTCTTTATTAGACTCATACAGAAGAACTGTTCAAGATACAGCTAAAAAGATTTCCCAGGCTCTAGCAAAAAAAGGGAAAGAAACTGAAAGCATTTCAAAAGAAAATACAAAAATTGCAAACTTAAAAAGACAAATTAATAGTACTAGTTCACTAACTACAATTAAAAGTAAGAGTAAAGAGATTGAAAGATGTGAGGCGGCAAAAATAAAACATTATGACAATATAGCTAAACATGAGAAAGAAATTGCAAGTTTAGAGAAACGTAAAGGTGAATATGAAAAAAAGGTCTTCGCTGAAGAAACAAAATTAGCTAAACAAAATCAAGTTAAAGTCGATCGTGCTAACAAGGAACAGGCAAAGTTAATGGCCAACTTATCTTCTACTGTGAAAGATCATTCACAGGAAATCAAAAAACTAAAAGAATTACCGAAAAAAATTACTGTTTTATTTCTAGCGTCTAATCCACGTGATCAAGGGCAATTAGGGTTAGATATTGAAGTGCGATCTATAGAAGAGCAAATTAGTAAGGCTCGTCATAGAGACTCTGTCAAATTAGAGTCCAGATGGGCTGTTAGGCCTGGTGACATTTTGGGTCATTTAAACAATTGTGAGCCAACTATTGTGCATTTCAGCGGTCATGGCAGCGCGAATGATGAATTGGTGTTAATGAACAATAATGATGAAACAAAATTGGTATCACTGGAAGCAATCGTTCATGCTATGAGCGTAGCAAATGATAGCTTACGATTAGTTTTCTTTAATACCTGCTCTTCATTTAATCAAGCATCATTAGTCACTCAACATATCGAATGCGCAATCGGGATGACTGAGAGTATTACTGATACAGCTGCACAATATTTTTCTGCACAATTTTATTCATCTATTAGCTTCGGCCACTCAGTTCAAAAGTCATTTGATCAAGCTATAGCAGCTTTAATGCTTGAAGGGATTGATGAAGTAGAAACGCCCGTGCTGTATGTAAAAGATGGCCTATCTGCCAGTGACATATACTTACTCTCTGCTGAATAGCTTTTATCTAATTAGTCATATCAATACATTTTGATATGACTATTTCTTATTATTCATCCTAACTATGGCTTCCTGAAGAAATGTGTCACGATGTTTTGACCAAGGTTATTAAATACATGCAGAGTCTTTATATATATTCCATGCTCATGTTGAAGTAGCTGGCCAGTGTGAGTAGCAAAGATGGTTAAGGGCACCTTAGGTGCATTTAGATCTATCAGCATCCAAACACATGGCTGACCATCACTCAGCTCAATATCTAATACCTGAGCACCTTCTGATACTTCAAAAGTTTGCTCCCATGCCTGGGTGACAGGAAATTTATGTACTACTTTCATCAAACAGGCCTCCTTGGATTTTCTCCTCATGGATCCGTTCAATACTGCGTGTAAGCTTACTGACTTGGGTAGCAATATTATTTGTGAGGTAATTCATGCTCCGACCCATCTCAATATTGCTGTGTTGCATGGCATCGCTCATCATTAAACACCCAAAATCCCGGGCTTCCTTAGGTGTTAATGTCAGTACAATATCATCACCGATTTCAATCTTTACCGTACCGTCATTCAGCACTGTTTTACTAATCATGCGTGCAGGACGATGTTGTTGCACCGGCATATAAACACCACGTTCAACGCGATTCACCTGGTTGGTATCCACCAGATAACTTAAGCGATCATCAATCTGTCCCCGGGTAAGATGTGGCAATGCAATCTGCAAAGTTTCACGTGTAATAATCTGCCCCTGGTTATGCAGATCCACACATGCTTCAAAAATCATGATAGTCGATGACTTCTTTTCATCGTTCTGCTCTGCGTCTGTATGTCTCTTACGCTCACCCATGGTATTCCCCTTAAATCAGATCAAGATCAAGCACAGTGAGCGTGCCGTAGTGCACTGCGCCTGTATCAATGAAATAACAGTTATGGCGTTTAACCAGTTGCAGTGAAACGCTATGCCCCAGTATTACTGCATGCACATTTTCAACCGCTGAATACTGAGTTCCTTCCCAATCCCCGAAACGATCACGTCCCCACATTACGTGATCTGCTACATGACGACCTTCGATTACTGAATTTAAGTCGTTTTTGAAGGTATCCCAGTTGTTGTGTTCAATATGGCCATGCACAAACCCAAAACGCTTGCCCTTATAGTCAACTTCAATCGCTATAGGCAACTCGGCAAAGGTGTGTGCAATGTTGTACATCGCCTGGCCATCGAGCATATAAAACCATTCACCACCATTGGCGATATGACAGCGTTTAGCAGATTCGTTATGTAGGCCTTGAATGCATAAATCTTCATGGTTACCACGTACAGCGCTAAACCACGGCTGAGAAAGTAATTCGATACACTGCAGGTTTTGTGGTCCACGATCGACCAGATCCCCTACAGAAACCAGATGATCTTTCTCAAAATCAAAGCCAATATCATGTAGTTTCTGCATCAAAAGGTTATAACAGCCGTGTAGATCACCAACGGCATAGAGCTTTCCTTCAATCTGCTTTTCCAATTTTTTGAATAGTGCCATTTAGACCTCTTGAATTTCTATGCCATGTTTCAACATCATGAGTTGCTTTTTCAGCGTATACACCGGATTTGTCGCAGTTGATTTACACTTCACATCTTCAACAATGGTCTGACCGGTCTTGAGATCGGTATATACAAAGTCTGCTTCATAATATCGTGCTGCAGTTCGGCTCTTTTTCGATGGATACTGCACCGAATCAATAATTTCAAAGCGTACGTGATGCTGTAAATCAGCAATCAATCCCATACGCTGCATGGTCTTCAGCTGCTCATACCGACGCTGCTCTTTTTTTGAATCAAACTTAAGCCCGTCCTTTTCGGTCTTAATATTGTTGTATTTTGGGGTTTTCTTTTTTGGATCAGGTACAGGCTTAGCGCATAAGTGCCCCAAGCCTGCTTTCCGAAGTTCCCGATCAGTCAATACCGCTGGCATAGGCTATTTATTCAGCAGCCAGATCCCAGGCACACACCAGCCCGGTATTTTCTGACATGAGTTCATCCAAAGATTTAACCTCTGGTAAGCCAGTGACTGCTTTATCAGTATTCGAATTAAACGCTGCCATAATGCGACGTTCAAAATTGAAGTACATCCCCGCGCTGGCCAATGCCAGGTGTAAAGTATTTGGTTTCAACATCATATTGTTCCCCGTTTGTTCTGAATCATTTGATAAGCCTTAAAGCCAACTCGAACCGGCATATAACGATATTCATCACCGTCACGTAAAAACAACGCCGTACCACGGTTGGCCAATAAGGTTGGGTAAAAATCCTGTGTCTTTACCCAAGCCTGATAATCCACATGTAGATCAAATGCAGCCTCATCCTTATGTTTCTTAGATTCACACTGCATTCTTCTCTCCAAAAATTTATGCTTGTTGCTGCGCAATTTGTTCATAAACCCATAATTGCCGCAGGTTTAGTTCAGCAACTTCAATGCCCTGTTTTAGCCATGAGTTCACAGCCAGATATTCCTTGTAAGCCGCAAGGCTCTTAAACTCGACATCAGCACTGATATATATCTGCATATACTCAATAGCATGGCCTTCTGGTATATCCTTCCGGGCATCAATGGCATCAGACAGTTCTTGCTTTAAGCCCTTCCAACCCACTTTCTTTAAACCCATGCCCAGATCTACCCGGGCATCCGCTTTACCCTGCCAGAGTTCACAGTGATGCATTTCTGGAACCTTCTGCTCATACGGCACGGTAATCATGTTGGTTTCCTCATCTTCCACATTCATCAAATGAATATTGGTATGAATAAACCACTCACACGGCTTGATATGATCGAGCGCCAGAACGACACCCATGTTCTGCCAATCGTATGCCCCTAACGCTATATGGAACGGTAACGTCTTGCTGTCTGAAAAAAGATCAAATAATTCTTTTTCATCTAATTTCTTGCGTTCAATGTACTCATGCACATGATGGCCAACATATTCCATTTCCATTGGGAACTTTTGGGTCATGTCACGACGCAATGATGCGTCGTGCTGGTACTGTCTGGTCGCTGCCGGCGATACCTTGTTTGGATTGAATTTCTTCTTACGAACTTTTAGCTTGGACATTCTTCTTTCTCGATTTCGCACAATCCACACAAGCACTATTTGAAACGTAACGCAGTTTTAAGCCACATTTTTTACATGGCTTACCTTCATAGGTATCCGCCTCATGTGTTCTGTAAACCGTAGTAGACTGCCGTGCTCCACCTTTGTTTTGTCTGCCCTTGCTGGCATATTCCATTTCAGTTGATTGATAACCGCTTTGCCCTCTTGGAATCTGGGTAATCTGGTTGCCCTGTTTCTTAAACTTTGCGACTTCCTTTTCCCAATACTCGCGCTGTGTCTGCTTCAACTCAGGATTTGTAAATTTGTGAACGACTAGCTCAACACGTGGCATAAATGTGTCTTGGCCTAAACTCATGCGGTAATCACCCTGTAATACTTGATTGAAATTTTGATAAAACATTTGAAGCGTTTGAAAGGCTGATCTCTCTTTCCAGGCTTCGTACTTTTCGTTCTAAGGTTTGGTTATGCATCTCAAGTTTTGAATAATTTCTTTGCATATAAAGAACCTGCTCTGGATCCTTCAATCTGGCCAATGCCATAGTCAGAAGATTCATTTCGTTTTGAATATTTCTTTCTTCAAAGGCCAGTAATTCAAGATTCTCTTCAATTTTTCGATGGTCCGGCCAGCTCTCATTTTTTTTGCTATATGGGTTGAGTCTCTTAATTCTTGGCACAGCCAGGACACCAGCAACTACCTTACAAATCCCCTTAGGACTGACATAGATCAGGCCCCATTTTTCCGGGAGTTCTTCAGGTTTAATTAATCCGGTTGGGCAGATGTAATAGCGATATTTACCCATACCCTGTGCTGGATTAAGGCGATGAGGTTTGTTTTTATCTACCAGAAAGTCAGAGCGACTTGTCTTCGCTTCAAGTAAAAATGTCCCCATACCATTTCGATTTAAACCATGACGCACACCAAATACATCCGGGTTTTCCCCATAACATGCTGCCTCAACGATAGTGAAGTGACAGCCATGACCATTTGCAGATTCAGGACGCTTTAAAAATCGAGCTCCCACTTCGCACAATTCACGATGGTTCAAGGTTCATTCCTCCACACCAGAATTTCAGACTCCTGACGACGGTTGAAATAAGCAAATACGTCATCACGGTTAAACGTGCATTCTGCAATCTGCAGGTCTTTCGCCTTGGCATATCGCTCAACAAACTTTTTATCCAAGCTCCAGCAAATTGACTGCTCAATTTCAATTGGATCCGCATAGGCCCGGTATGCCTTCAACTTTTTAGGCAAGCGTGCAAACTCACGACGTTCCCTGGTTTTCATAATCTTCTGACGGTTTCTGCGTTTACTACGAAACATCACCATCCAGTCGTTTTGATCTTTAAAACAACCACCAGCTTTCCATGCAGTACCCAGCATGTTCCAGTAGGCATTATCATCGATAATTTTGTTGTGATTACCTTGCATGAAAGCCAGCATCAAGTGATGTGGTACCAGGCACATAGCTCGGGCAATATTGGAATCACTGTTCATGCGGCATCATCCTTGATACAACGTTCGTCATAAATCCAAAGAGTTGGCTTACTTCCTAGGCGCATGCTAATCACGCCAGTGCCTTTGGTACGAATAATCACACTTAAGTCATAAGAGCATTGGCGCTCAGTTATGTCATAGCCTTTGGCTTTCATTCGATTTACCACGCCTTTGGTGTAAGGTCTTTTGCCTTGTGCTTTTGCATCCTTAACGCATTGCAGTACTTGGTATTGACGATCAGTAAGATCTAATTTCACACTCCACCCCCTAATCTCACCAAAGCAGCACCGATCAACATAAAAATAAACATCAATGTTTTGTTTAGGTCTTTCACGACACATCCCCAAAATCAAAAGCTGACTGGTGAACAGCAGGCTGACGATCCAGCAAAGGTCTGGTCATATCAGACAACAAACGCTGTTCTTCTGCTTCAACCAGTGGCATAGCATTCATAATATTGCGGTACTCACGGTTACTTAGGCTCTGCTCATTGGATGGCAGGGTGATATACAGCACCTGGTCTTCAGTCATATCAACAAACTTTAAAATCATCTTGCGACGTGACAGGTTTTTAGTGCCGGCATTGAACCAGTTCTTGATTCGGCTTAGTTTGATCAGACCGCAAAACTCATTTGGATCTTCACAGTGATGGTGAACAGGACGTGGTTTAAAGTTTGGCCCTGGTAATTCAGTGATCTTCCCCTTGTACCCCTTTAGCATTTCATCCAGTGCACGACGTTGCGCCTGCTTCTCTGAATAATTCCCTACGTAACGTGCCGCTTTTTGTGCTTCTATGTGCTGTAAAGTCATCTCAATTCCCCTCGAAGATGCTTAATTAATTTTTGATTGAGATCCTGAACCTGCCTGTGTTATGCAGCGATATCAGGTAAATCCCCATTAAATCCAACCTGTTTTAAATAACCTTCCCACTTCTTGGCCTGGGCCGGATCTTTGAGTTTCACGGCGATACGGGCAGCAAGTTTTTCGTAAGACTCACCTGGTTCACTGAACTTGCTTGTGAACTCGGGATGTTGTGAAAGTTTTTCAGCGAATGTAAAAATCTGTTTTTCAGACAGGTGCTGGCTTTGGTATTTCGTACCTGCAGGTTTTGCAGAAGTTTCTTTTGAATATTTATTTCGGTATGCGTTGATCACCCAGTCAGCGAAGTGATAAATCATCAACTCATCGCTCATTGGTTTTTCAGCGTTGTAAATTTCAAAGGCACGTTTTTCACGTTCAATCCATTTCGAATCCACGATGATTTCAAAATCGATACTGTCATCGGTCAAAAACATTTCTTCACGAAGTTTGTTAAAACAAAACCATGATTTTTTATTTTTAGATTCTATTGATAGATTCTTTGAAAGATTCCGTGTCCCAACGTTGGGACTCTTTCCACGGAACGTTGGGACTCTTTCCGCGGAACGTTGGAACTGTTCCGTTGTTGGGACTGTTCCAATATTGGGACCCTTTAAATCCTCGTCTTCAGCGTCAAAGGATTCCATTGTTGGGACTGTTTCACGACCATTTACACCGACCAAACGATAGACTTTGACCTGCTTGGTTCTGCCCTTTCTTTCACCAGTATCTTCGATCAATCCATCCTGAATTAGCTCATCAATAATTTTGAGTACAGTCTTGCGATCCATCTCGGTGTCTTCCACCAGACGTGCAATACTCGGGTAAGCACAGTGATCTTCACCTGCTCGGTCAGCCAGTGACAGAAGGACTAACCGCTTAAGAGGCTTAGTACTTCCACCGGCCTTTTGTTTCTGGCGCACTTTCCATGCCCAGGTGGTTGCGTCTAAACTCATGCAGCTACCTTTCTATTTTTGTTGACCAACCCAGTAATGCGGGTCAGGCCGAATGCCGTAACGCGCATATGTAAGAAAACGCGTTCTTTCCCATCATTGCGATTCACGATCACTGGTGACGTACGATTGGTAAATACCTTGTTCAAAACGTATTGAGCATGCGGCTGCAGCTTGCGATCTGCATCCCGATAGATCCATTTTTTATCTATCAGAAGTTTGATTAGATCGGACTCACGGATACCGATGGTTTTCGCACAGTCCCGTAAACAGTAGGTATTGGCAGTATCCGCAATGGTGTCGAGTGCTTCAGCCTTGGGTGCCAGTTCAGCAACTTGTTGTTGTGCCAATTGCTTGGCTTCAAATTGTTCTGCCCAGGCACGTGCAGCAGCAGCTGGATCTGCAAAGTCTGGAAGCGTTGGAGGGTGTGATTTTTCCTTTACTGAAAAATAGACTTCTTCGAGTTGCTCGAAAATATCCCACGCTTGATCTGTATCCAGAATCTTGGCATGGCGGGCCGCACCTTTTTCGGTCCATAAAATTAGACGTGCTGACTGCTTTGGAACATACTTACTTACAGTAGGTATGTTCTTAAAAGCTTTGAGATCGTCACCTTCTAGTTTGAAATAGTGTTTTCCTTCGACAAAACGATCAGCATTTCGATTGAAGTTTACTTGCACGTTGTTTTGATCGGTTCCGTAAAACTCAGCAAGTTGTGCAGTAGTCATCACTGGCACTGACTTGTATTGAATAACCGACGTGTTCTTGTCGGCAACTCGAATTGTTTGTGGTAAAGTATTCATTGTTTAAATCCCCTAAGATTGAAACACTTAAAAGCCTGATCTCGTAAATCAGGCTTTTTCTTTGCCTATTTGGTCATTCCGATCTGATAAATCTGAGCGGTGCTCATAGTTCTTATCGTTCCCTGTCAAACCAAATATCCTTTGTTTAATCTTGGTCTCAGCTCTTAACTGATCGAGATGAGGCATGATTAAAGTTTCAAAAATATATTCACTAGCACCCTGCCCAGCGCGTTGCACTTCAGCTAAACCAGCTAACTGGTCTTTAATGGCTTGTGGCATATGCATAGTGATGGATGCATCTTTTTTAGGTCGTCGTTGCCTGGTCATTGTTTTTCCTAAACTAGAAGAACTTTTCGGTCAGCCTTTAGTGCACCATTTGTCAAAACCTCAAATGATGCTTGAGTGCGTGGTGGAATACCGTTTTTTTCCCACTCTGTAATGGTTGAACGAGCAGCAGAAATTTTTTGGGCTAGTTGTGACTTATTTTTCACTTCATAAAAAGCGATTAGCTGATCAACAGTCATATTCAAAAACCTGAACTATTTAGTTTCATTAATTGAACTATACGTTCAGGTAATTGTCAATTTATTTGTTCATAATTTTGAACACAAATAAGTGAGATTTTTCCCATGTACCAATCTGTATCAGACCGAATTCAACAACGCATGGCGGAGCTTGACCTTTCACAAGCAGATTTAATGCGGTCAACTGGTGCTGCCCGAGGAACGGTTTCCGGCTGGGTCAATGGTAGTAACAACCCTAGTGCAAAACATATTGAGGCCTTATCTAAAGCCTTGAAGACAACATCTCACTGGCTTTTAACCGGTGAAATTTCTGGTTCTTTTCACACAGATCAAATATTGGAGACAGTGGTTGCTAATGACGAGATTCGTGATCACTTTGTTTGGATAGAGGTAGTTGAGGCGAATTTTTCATGTGGTGAGGGCGAATCTATTGAATTTCACTTTGATGCTATAAACGGAAAAATTCCCTTCCCACCTTCTTTTTTAAAAGATAAAAATGTCACAGAACAAACCATGAAAATTATAAAAGCCAAAGGTGACAGCATGGCCGACTTTATTAAAGATGGTGATTTGGTGGGTATCAATCTATCTCAAACAAATATTATTGATGGTGAAATTTATGCTGTTTATCTTGCTGGAGAAGGAATGATTAAACAGATATTTAAAGAAGCTGATGGTTCTTTGATTCTCCATAGTCTTAATGAAAAGTATCGAGATAAAGTAGTCACAGAAGAAAATGGCAAAAATTTCAAAGTAATGGGACGTCAAATTTGGCGTGCAGGTTAATTCAGCCAATAAGGAAATAAAATGGACAATACAAAACTACCCATCAATCAGATTATTACCAGAATAAATGATGCTGCTGCCAATGATGAGGCAATGGCTCTTACTTCTGAAGAAGTAAAAATTCTTTCAAAAGGGATTGGTGACAAATTCTTTATCCCTGTATACACCAATGAACAAATTGTTCAGTTGGTAAAAGAAGGGAAACTGGGGCAGAAAATAGTTAATACCAAGGATTAAATATGTCTACAGTCCAATTAATGAATCAAATCATTGAAAAGTTGAATAGAGCGGCTGATCTCAATCAAGAGCTTACTCTTTCAAAAGAAGAAGTTATTGAATTGCGTGAAGAGCTTGGTGACAGTGTATATATACCTGTCCTAAGCATGGAGGAAATGGCTCAATTTAGCAAAGATCAGAAAACCAAATAGATAGTACAAATAAATATCATTGAGAAGCCATGAACCCGACATGGCCATTTTGGATCGGGGGGAGAATAAAGTGGGTGGATTTATTATTGGTGCCATAGTTGTACTTGCTCTATGGGCCTTTATCTCCATGAGGTCAAAAGCAAAATCTCACGAAGCATTTAATGCATTGGATGAAGCAGAAAATTGGTTTGCTAAGGAAGGTATTAATTCTTCGTCTGTAACTTTTAGCGCTTACAATGATCCTCGTTTATCAAAACATACAGGAGCTACTGTTCTAGTATGTATGGGTAAAAAAAGGAATGGTGAACGGGTTGGATTTGCTCTTGAAATTATAAAAGGAGTTGGCGTTGTGGATAGCGCTCATATTCAACCTGAAGGTATAGCTTCACACCATGTTAAAGCTGCACATATAGCAAAGATGAATGGCAAGACCCTTATTGCTACACTACAGGAAATGGCTTTAAAACATAGATTAAACCACGTTAGATAGCCAAAATATAAAGATACAATAACAACCAACCCACCCTTAGCGGTGGGTTTTCTTTTGCCTTCAGAATACAAAGTTCAAATAATTGAATATTTTTTACATTATTTATTGAACATATTATTGACATTTTAGTTCAATTAATTGAACATACACCACACAGCAAACAAAAAGCCCCAGCGTAGATGGCAACTACCTGGAGCGTGACCCACATACTACCTGTGAGTGAAATTATTATGAATAAAAACCCGATCCAAAGCAAGTTACCAGAGTTCGGCCAGTCAAGCATGACTTCTGAACGTTTGTTGCAACACCCTGCTCCAAAACCAAAGCAATCCATGATGAAAGAAGTCGCTTCAAATGTGGCTGCTTGGATGGTTGTGTTTTCGGTCTTTCTTGGTCTGGCAATTATGGTCCTTCATGCGGCAGACAAAGAAGCTGCGTATCAAGCCGAAGCAATCGCCAAAGCTGTTGGAGAAGCGAAATGAAATTTGCAGAACACATCGACAGCTTCCAGCAGGAAGATCCGAATTTTCTAACCTACCACTGTGAACGCTACCGTGTAGGTACAGATCACCCAGTGACTTATGTGCTTAAGCGCAAAAGCAGTGTAAATGCCCATAAAGCGGGAAACATCGCAGGTTTTGAAGTTCATAAACAGGCAATTGACGGCAGCATGATGCTGATAGAACTGGTTGATCAAAAAGAATGGCTGATCAAGGCATTGAACCAGGCTAGACAACCAATCGTAAATGCGCAGTCACGTAAAAAACGTGAGATACGCAGCCATGCACATCAAGTGCGTGTGAACTCAGGTTTTTATAGCTCGGATGAATACCGTGACTGGTCACGTCGTTCACGCGCTCATTAATTTTTGGTTTTTTGAGGGAAAAATCATGACAAACGTATTTTTTAAACCGGCTCAACGTAAAAATGCAAAGTTACGCTTAGCTGTTTCTGGTCCTACTGGTGCAGGTAAAACCTATGGCGCTTTAATGCTGGCCAAAGGTATCGGTGGTCGTATTGCAGTTGCAGACACTGAAAACAGTAGTGCTGAACTGTATGAAGATATTGTTGCATTTGAACATGCAAATTTACAGCCGCCTTATACACCTGAAAAATTCATTGATGCAATCAAGGCAGCTGAGGCAGCAGGTTTTGACACTTTAATCCTGGACAGCATTACACATGAGTGGTCGGGTGTCGGTGGCTGTCTGGAAATTGTAGATAAGTTGGGTAGCACAACATTCCGCGGTAACAGCTGGGGTGCCTGGAGCGAAGTAACTCCACGTCACCGTAAATTTATCGATGCAATGTTGCAGTCCAGCATCAATATCATTGTGACCCTGCGCTCAAAAATGGAAACAGTTCAAACCAACAATGGCGGCAAGAAGAAAGTTGAAAAAGTGGGCATGAAGGCCGAACAGCGTGAAGGTATCGAATACGAGTTCACCACAGTTCTGGATCTTACCCATGAAAACTTAGCCATTGCCACTAAAGACCGGACACGTTTATTCATTGAACCAAGACCCCTGACTGAGGCGGATGGTATCGCACTAAAACGGTGGCTGAATTCTGGTTCTGCTGATGCATGTATCGACGGTAATCAGTTTTTAGAACTTCAATATCTCATGCAACAGGCAGGCATTGATATTGAGAAGTACTGCGCCAAACGTGGATTGAACAGTCTGCATGACGTTCAGCAACAAAAATTTGAAGAAACCTGTGAAGGTATCCGGGGAATCATTGCCCAGAAGTCTAGTCAAGCCGCTGCACAACAGCAAAGCACACAAGGCACACCTATAGATGACTTGAAAAGTCGTTTCAATGAGGCACTGAAAACATTACCTCAGGTTGAAGACATTCATGTTTTAAGTGGTGCTCTAGAAACTTTCCGAAACTCTGAATTTTATCCAACGATCCTAAAAACATGTAAAGCACGTGCGGATCAACTGGGCTACGAATTCACTGGCTGAGAACAAACAATGCAAGACGTACAAATTGAACAAAAAGGTATGACCTACTTCAATCATTTACCAGATCCCACCAAGCCGGTGGGGTCGATTGACCTGACCATGAGAAAGGCATTCTTTGCATTCTTACTCAATGATCAGTACCGCATTTTAAGCGTCTGTAAAAAGAAAAATATGGTGACTCTGGTACACCCTACCCGTGGCCAAGTCACGATCACTTCTTCAGAGCACCTCAATGCGGAAGGGAAAAAGCGTTACCAGGTATTTTTTAAAGTTTATTTCAAACAAGGCTCGGCCTTTATCAAAAAATTGAATTCACAGATTCGCGTCATTCAAACGTCTTAAGGGGAAATACAGCATGGTTGAGAAAAATTTATTGACGATCAGCAAGGAAGAACTTGAGCACATCGTTGAAATCAGTAAAGGGGATGCATTCCGCGCTGCAGTTGAACAACTGGAAGTACATTTGCTGCAAATAGCAATTGTTAAGTGCCGGGGGAATCAAACGCTTACAGCAGAGACTCTAGGTTTGAACCGGGGAACACTGCGTAAAAAATTAAAACATCACGGCATGATGCACTAATTTTACTATTCGGGACTTTGCTCATGACAAATATTAAAGATCTTAACAGCTTAAAAATGGATAAAAACCTAGGCAAGGTGGTCGACACATTGGCCAATGATCCGTTTGGTTTATCAGCTGCGCAAATTGCGAACAATTCTAAGATGTCGCTGAAAACAGTTAAAAACTGCCTTGCTGTGTTGTTGCAAGAGGAAAAAATTCACCTGGATGAGTTAGGTGTCTATCACACCACACAGACAACCGATCAAGTACATGCTGAGCCAGTAGTTCAAAAAGAAAATCTATTGGTGGTGAGTGCAAAGACTGGTGCTGTTCAGGAAGTAGTTAAAGACCAGACCAAAATTAATGACCCTACTCCTCCAGCACCTCAGGTCGTTGGTGTAGAAGGCTTCGATGCCAAAATCACACCTACCAATTTGCTTAACATTATTCCAGGAACACCTTTCAAGATAGAACAACCTCTACCTGAAACTCCTCAAGATGAAAGCAAACCTATTCGTGCACGGATTATTGAGTGTATTAAATCAGCAAGTCACGGTGCCAAGCCTGCAACAGTCGCTACTGCCTTAGGTCTTACTGCCCGTCAGGTGCGTAATTCTTGTTATTCACTTGAAAACCTTGGCTGCTTACGCTCAGAAAATTCAGGTGATGAACGTACATTTTTCTATGTAAAAGATATCCCTCGTGTACGTGCTGAACCCCGCATGAGTAAAGTCTCTACTTCTAAAAAGGAAAAAAATGCCAAGTCTCCATTCGATAACTGGGTCGAGCATCGTGTGGTTGAAACTAAAACCGTAAAGCTTACCGAAAACCAGCTGGAACAAGTGCTGAAGCATGTATTCAAAATGGACAATGTCACCTTCCTGACTCCACTGCCAGATCCATATGTGGTGGAACTCAAAATGGAGGTGGTTCGTTGAAGCACGGGACAATCTCTACATATACAAACCACGGGTGTCGCTGCGATGAATGTCGTGCAGCGAACACTAACTGGAAGAAGTTGTATGAATGCGGACTGGTTGAAAGAAGACAACGTAAACACGGCACGATGAGCATGTATAACACTGGCTGCCGGTGCCCTCAATGTATATCAGCATGCCGCGCTTATGCCCGTGCTCGGTATCAAAAATTAAAACAGGTAGCGTGATGGAAATTAAGAGAGAGCGGTGTGTAAATACTGGCAACTGGATCCAGATGTGTGATGTCTTAAGCGAAGTCACTCGCAATGAATATGGTGATATCCAAGCACAGCGCATGAGCCACCGTGAAATAAATTCAGCCAGACTTCAAATTGTTGCAGGTCGGTTTAAGAAGAACCGTGTGGTTTTGAATCACTGCCCTTTCTGTGGTGTTGATATTCACACTGAGCATAAGGAGCCAGCCAATGACTGAAGTTCAAAAATCTATGCACTGGCTACTTAATGCGAATACAGGCATGTCGAGTAAGTGTCTGATGGCAACACTGCTTAATAATGGTCCAGTGGCGGGCAAAGCATGGGAAACCAATTTCCACCCACATGATCCGGCCGACTTTGAGCGCTGCGTAGGATTACTTAATGCAGTACCGGAATTTCGTGAACGTCTTGGCCAAATGAAAACAGTCTCTAAACATTGGGCTGTTCTGGTTGATCACTGGGATGAAATTGAGACTCTATTGAATGAAGAAGTTAAACAGCGTTTTGCCCCTAAAACTTACGATCTGATGAAGTCGTTATTTAAAAGTATTGAGGTGACTGAGTGAGCATTCAAATTGTTCAACCTACACCATACGATGATGCCCAATTTCTGTGGTGTACTACCTGGTGTGAGAAAAAAGGTTTAAATCCATATGATGCGGATCATTGGGCAGCTGCTAAAGCGGAATATCTAAAGACTCAAGGAGGACAACAGTGACTGAATACTGTTTCATCTGTAAAAAGTTCACGGTTCATTGTGACGTGTTTTGTTCAATTTGTGGATTCAAGTGAGGTGTTATGAAAACTAATACTGAATATGAGTTGCTCCAGGCAATACATAGCGAGATGCAGGAACTTAGAAAAGCACTTAAGGCGAGTAGTGAACGCCGGATTGGTCGAATTGAGTTTGCTAAATTGCTTAATATCGAACCTGAAACACTGGATTCCAGAATTCGAGACGGTCGCTACATGAAACCGCATAAGGATGGAAGAAAGAGTTTCTGGTTAAGTTCCTATGTTCAATCTGTCATTCTTGATATAGAGTTAAAAGATAAAGTCGCCTAGAGCGACTTTATCTTTTTTAGGCGTTTCATTTTGTGAGTATCATTGTGAGTAACTCTTAGAACTAAGAGCAAAATATCAAGTTTTAAAACTTAATTATTCATCCACAATATCGGCAAATTCTGCACCTAAAATTCGCGCTAAATCTTGCGGATTTAACCCGATATCCAGACCCCTTTTTCCACCACTTACATACATCTTTTCAAGCTGGCTTGCACTACTACAAATAACTGTTTTTAAACGTTTCTTTTGTCCCAATGGGCTGATTCCACCCACCAGATATCCGGTTAATCGTTCTGCCTGTTTAGGATCTGCCATCTGCAATTTTTTACAACCGAATGCAGCAGCTACTTTTTTAAGATTAAGCTGATGATGAACAGGTAATACTGCCACAAAATATTGCTTTTCATCCGTGACTAATAAAGTTTTAAAGACTTCTTCCACCGAAAGCCCCAATTTCTCAGCAGCTTCTAACCCGAAACTTTTGGCATTGGCATCATGTTCATATTCATGAATGCTGTATTCGATTTTATTGGCTTTTAATAGTTTGCATGCAGGTGTCATAGAAAGTCTTGTTTGAGAGGTATCGCATGATTATATAAAGATTAGCTCAAGAAGTTAATGTAGATGAGGCAACTACAGAGCAAATTTTGCTTTAAGTCCGTATTCCGCTTCAATCAGACCTATTTGGTTCAATCTTTACGCTCTTCAATACTTTTAAACTCTTCTGCAAAGATGATGACGAGCAAAATATCAACAAATGTATGTGTTTTTGCCACTGTCTATGCGTTAGGTGAATCATATCTTTACTGCGTAGAAGACTTGAAGATGAACACATTCGTCACCTCACAGATCTATACACACGAAGCATATAAGTCGAGCGTTTTATCTTAAACCTGCTGAGATTCAACCCTTATATCTAGAAGATGAAGTACATTTTTGCACAGCACTTATCATGGATGCTTGAAGTTAAAGTAATGTAATTAATTCCAATCTATTGGAAGAATAGACCTAGGAAAATCCAAGGACAATAAGAGAAAATATCATTAACATATTGTCTTATCTTATATTTTTAAATTTTCATCACGTTTTAAGAAGCGGTCGATAGCTTATATATAAAGAGGATAATCAGCACAACTCTAAAGTCAGAATGTAAAGAGTTTTCTATGCTCTAGAAGTCGAACATTGCGGTAAAATCAGCCAGACAACTCTTGCTCAAAACTAAAAATATCACTAAAAGGAAGAATTTAGCGTTAACATGAAGATACAGTTACATAAAGGATATTAACTGTTTTTGCCAATTGGGTTTACAATGAAAATAATCTGAATACCCAGCGAATTGTAATTTTTTAACATTGCCAAATCTCTGCAAAGTTTTCATTATAGCGCCACTGTTTGCTATATGCTTTCTACGTTAATTCAAAGAAATTATAAATAGTAATGTAGAAAATCATGCAATAATAAGCAGAGTTTGCAGACATCTTGCAAACAAACCCCGATACTTTTTAATTGGAGCATGCTGGATGAGTTCGACCATTTTGGTTATTCATGGACCGAATTTAAACTTGCTTGGGAAGCGCGAACCGGAAGTTTATGGTCACCTTAGTCTTGACGATATTAACCAGCAACTGATTACTCAGGCTCAAAAGGCCACATTACAACTCGAAACGTTCCAAAGCAACTGGGAAGGTGCCATTGTTGACCGAATTCATCAAGCTCAGCAAGACGGCGTTCAATATATAATTATTAATCCGGCAGCATTGACTCATACCTCTGTTGCGGTTCGCGATGCCCTTCTTGGCGTTGCCATTCCTTTCATTGAAGTCCATCTGTCTAATGTGCATGCACGTGAGGCATTCCGACATCATTCGTACTTGTCCGATAAAGCCATCGGCGTGATTTGTGGTCTAGGTGCAAAAGGCTATGCTGCTGCCCTCGACTATATCATTGAAAAAATACAACCTTCTACACAATCTTAATTAGGAATACTGTCTCATGGATATCCGTAAAATCAAGAAACTCATCGACTTGATGATTGAATCTGACTTACAGGCGATCGAAGTTAAAGAAGGCGATCAGTCGATTGCATTAACTCGTCGTAATCCAGTGGTTGCAGCAGCTGTTCCTGCTATGCCTGCACCAGCAGCCGAAGCGCCAGCAGTAAAATCTCCTCGTGGCGCAGTTGAAACTTCACCAATGGTCGGCGTGTTCTATGCAGCACCAAGCCCAGGTGAACCGACATTTGTTAAAGTTGGCCAGACCGTTTCTGCAGGCGATACGCTGGGTATTATCGAGGCAATGAAAATCATGAACCCGATTGAAGCTACTCAAAGCGGTGTGATTGAAGAAATTCTGGTGAAAAATGGTGAAGTGATTCAATTCGGTCAACCACTTTTCCGCTACCGCGCTTAATCACCCCGGGGATTTATAATGTTGCAAAAAGTTTTAATTGCAAACCGTGGTGAAATTGCGTTACGCATCACCCGTGCTTGCAGAACTTTAGGGATCAAAACTGTAGGTGTCTATTCTGACGCAGACAAGGACCTGATGCATTTACGTTTCTGTGATGAAGCAGTGTGTATCGGCCCTGGTGCGAGCAGTGACAGCTACCTGAATATTCCTGCGATTATTACAGCTGCTGAAATTACCGGCGCAGATGCAATCCATCCTGGTTATGGATTCCTCGCTGAAAATGCAGAATTTGCAGAAATCGTGGAAAATTCTGGTTTTATCTTTATTGGTCCACGTCCGGAACATATTCGTTTAATGGGGAACAAGGTTTCTGCCATTATTGCCATGAAAAAAGCTGGTGTACCAACAGTACCAGGCTGCGACCATGCCGTAACGATTCACAATGCCATGGCTGAAGCGAAAGAGATCGGTTTTCCACTGATTGTAAAAGCTGCTTCTGGTGGTGGTGGTCGTGGTATGCGTATCGTAGAAAATGTCGATACCCTGCTTGAATCTGTTCAGGCTGCACAGCGTGATGCGGAAATGTGGTTTGGTGATGATACGGTGTATATGGAACGTTTCCTGCAAAAGCCACGTCATGTCGAAGTGCAAGTACTGGCTGATGGTAATGGCCATGCGATTCATCTGTATGATCGTGATTGTTCACTACAGCGTCGCCATCAAAAAGTACTGGAAGAAGCGCCAGCACCGAACTTACCAGAGCAAGCACGTGCTGATATTCTAGAAGCCTGTGTCAATGCCTGTAAATTGATGCAATATCGTGGTGCAGGTACATTCGAATTCCTGTTTGAAGATGATGAGTTCTTCTTCATTGAAATGAATACGCGTGTTCAGGTTGAACATCCGGTAACTGAAATGGTAACGGGTATCGATATTATCGAACAGCAATTGCGTATTGCTGGCGGCTTAGGTCTCGATATTCAGCAAGAAGACGTCAAAGTTTTAGGACATGCGATTGAATGCCGTATTAACGCAGAAGATCCATCGACCTTCCTGCCTTCACCAGGCAAGATTGACAACTTCTATGCACCAGGCGGCGCAGGTATCCGTTTAGATTCGCATGTTTATCCAGGCTACAGCATTCCACCGTATTATGATTCGATGATTGCCAAACTGATTTCGCATGGTAAGGATCGTGAGACATCTATTTCTCGAATGAGAAATGCTTTGGAAGAAATGATTTTGACTGGCGTTAAAACCAATATTCCTTTGCATAAAGATTTAATCCTTCAGGATAAAAACTTCTGCAAACAGGCAATGGATATTCATTACCTAGAGAAGCATTTGTTAAAGCAGCTTGAAGGTGCTGAAGACAAAGCTTAAATCAAAGCTCATAAAAAAACCGCTGTCATTCAGCGGTTTTTTTATGGTTTGCAATTTAAGGCAATACGCGTCTGAGCACAGCAAAACATTGTTCGGCTTTTTCATTGGCGCAGAAGTTAATGGTATAAGGGTTTTGCCATTTCACAAAATATTGCGAAATTTCACCAGACTGATCCACCTGATTGCCTGAACAGTCTTTTTCATTATTGTCATATTTTACTTGCAGAATCAGCGCTGGAATCTGCTTCGAAGGATCCTGTGCCGGCTGATAGTCATATAGCCCCGACGTCCACTCATCGCCACTTTTAATCACCACATTATTATTGCCTTTAAAATTATAATATTCGATACATTTTTTATTATTCGGGATTTCCATTCCCCACAATCCGACAATTTCCGGACGGGTTTTCACAGTAAATGTATTTGGGATTTCAGCAGCTTTAGCAGGAGCATTCGCTGGTTTTTTATTTTCTGTCGCCATTAGCCAAGGTGAGCTCATGAGTAAGATAAGGCTAAGACATATTTTTTTCATATTTACCGGCATCTTGTTAACAATTGATTCTAAATTATCATATTTTTTGGGATCGTGTCCCGCTCTAACGCAATTTCAATACAGAGTCAGAAATTATTTATCACATTGTTTAAAAACATGGATTTCCTTTCTGACTGTTTTTGTATATATTTCGTATATAAGAATCTTAATAGTTCGTATTAATAACAGCTTAATCAAACAATAAAATTATATTTTAGGTCAAACTTAGTTGCTGAACAAAGTGATCATTCACACTTAGAAATTTGAATAGGATTTTAAATTTGCAATTAGCTCGAATAACAGAACAACAATTAAATCATGAAACATATGCTTATTTTGTCATTGTTTTCGCTGTTTTAGTCTGTTGTTTTATTGGGATCGCAACCAGACCGATTGAGTACCTGGCCTTATTGTGGCCGGCCAATGCTGCCTTGTTAGCCCTGTTCTTACGCTTTCCACATTTAAATAATGTGGGAGGTTGGCTTGGTGCATTCAGTGCTTTTATGTTTGCAGATCTCGTCACCGGAAACAGCCTATTACAAAGCCTGTTTCTTACCCTGTCTAATCTGATCAGCACTATTGTCTCGATATTTTTTATTCGATATTTCAAGATTAATTACAAATACTATAATACTGGTTATACATTCGTTCATTTATTTGGCATCTTCGCTTTTGCCGGCTGTCTGGCCAGCGCTGCTTTTGCAGTTGCCACCCTGCCAAACTTACCCAATACATTCATGACCAAAGAAAACTTATGGATTGATTTTGGTCTATGGTGGACGGGCGAGATGGTCAATTATATCGTGGTATTACCTTTGCTTCTGGCCTTTCCCAGAATCAAGGATATGCAGTATCTGTTTAAAAACCGCCGTCAAAAGCGTCATCATTTCAGTTATTTTCTGCCCGCAGCTACAGTCGTACTCTGTGTCATCATCACCAATATTTTTTCAGGTCCGGGCACCCTGCTCTATCCTTTGGCTGCGCTGATCTGGGCCGCATTAACCTATCGCCTGTTTAGCATGACACTGATTAATGCGTTTGTGACTATTTTAACCTATTACAGCCTGACGCGGTTTTATGCCACAACGCATGACACCTTGGCAGATTCTACGATTTATATTTCGCTCCGGATCGGGCTGTTTATGCTGGCCTTATCGCCGCTTATTCTTTGTATTATTAGTCAAAACCGCAATGAGCTGTTTAAACGGGTTCTCTATCTGGCCAATCATGACAGTCTGACCCGCACCATGAACCGTCATTTTTTCTTTCAGAAAGGTGAATATTTACTGCAATATGCCAACAGAATGGAATTTTCGGTCATCATGCTGGATATTGATCATTTCAAACGTCTGAACGATGATTTTGGCCATCATGTCGGTGACAAGGTGCTGCAACATTTTGCGGAAATCATTCGCTGCAATTTACGTGCTGAAGATCTGTTTGCACGAATTGGTGGGGAAGAATTTGTGCTGTTACTCTGGAATACCGAACCATCAGAAGCACGTCTTATTGCAGAACGGATTCGTGATCTGGTGGAAAAAACCCCGATTTATCAATCAGATGGCTCGCCCTGTATATTACCGTGAGTGTGGGCATCACTCATCAAAATGAACCGCAGGCCCAAGACCTGCAAAACCTGATCAATATTGCAGATCAAGCCTTGTATCAGGCCAAACATCGTGGGCGAAATCAGGTGGTGCTTGCATCTTGAGCCTAAATGATCTACAACCTTGAAGCAGCAACACTAGGGAATGGCAATGAAATTTGAAGAATATCTGCAATATGACGGTTTAGGACTGGCTGATCTGGTCGCCAATAAACAAGTACATTCAAGTGAACTTTTATCTGCTGCACTAGAGCGTAGTTCAATTGCCAATCCCGAGCTAAATGCAATTATTATTCCGATGCATGAGCATGCATTGAAACGGAGCCAGCAAAATCTGTCCGGACCTTTTGCCGGTGTGCCTTTTCTGGTTAAAGACCTGTTTCAGGAATATGCCGGTTATCCAACTTCTTATGGTTGTCAGGGCTTAAAACGGATTGGTTATATCGCCGAGACCAATGCCGAGATTGTCAATCGCTGGGAAAAAGCCGGGATTGTGACTTTTGGACGTACCAATACTCCTGAATTTGGGATTAAAGGTATTACTGAACCAGATGCTTGGGGCAGCTGTAAAAATCCGTGGAATTTACAGCATAATAGCGGCGGCTCGTCCGGTGGTTCCGCTTCTGCCGTGGCTGCCGGAATTGTACCAATTGCGGGTGCTGGTGATGGTGGCGGCTCGATACGTATCCCCGCTTCCTATTGCGGCCTGTTTGGCCTGAAACCGAGTCGTGGCCGCACGCCTTGGGGACCACAAATGAGTGAAGCCATGCATGGCGCCGCGATTCAGCATGTACTGACCAAAACGGTACGGGATAGTGCTGCAATGCTGGATGCCACCCATGGTGAAGATCATAGTTCACTGTTTAAGATTCAGCGTCCACAGCATCATTATCTGGATGTGATTCAGCAACCGCCAAAAAAACTGAAAATTGCGTTTAGCACTTATTCTACGATTGGCACACCTGTTTCCCAGGATGCCATTAAAGCCATTGAAAAAACAGCCAAATTGCTAGAATCTTTGGGCCATGAGGTGGTCGAAGACCGTCCAGCCATTGATGGAATGCAACTGGCCAAGGATTTTATTACCACCTGGTTTAGCCAGTTTTCATTTATGCTGGATGAAATCCAGAAAGGCTATCCGTCCAAATCGAATGATTTTGAACTGGACTCTTTAGCGCTGGCGGCTTTTGGGGCCAAAACCAGCGCGATTGATTATATCCAGAACCTGAATAACTGGGGCCAGTACGTGACCCAGATGAATCATTTCTTTGATAATTATGATCTGTACCTGACGCCTGCAACGGCGACAGTGGCGCCAAAAAATGGTGAGGTCAAAACACCAAACTGGCAGAAACCGATTCTTAAAGCTTTATTGAAACTAAATAAAGCACATTTGCTGGCGCAAGGTAAACTGGTCGACCAGATTGTGAAAGAAAATCTAAAATGGGTGCCTTTTACCCAGTTGGCCAATATTACCGGACTCCCAGCGATGTCTGTACCACTGTACTGGAATGAACAAAACCTGCCGCTCGGTTCACAGTTTATTGCGCCGTTTGCCCGTGAGGATCTGCTATTACAACTGGCAGCCCAATTGGAACAGGCACAACCGTGGTTTGGGCAATACGCCAAAATCCGTATTTAATACTGAGATGATATTTTCAAGCCTGTTTTTGCAGTTCGACTTTATTTGGCAATCCGAAAATCAGTAACAAGCCAAGCAAAGTCGATACTGCAGCAGCGATAAAAATAGATGTGCCGCCGACTTGATCCCAATAATGCCCAGCCAGAATACTGCCACTCGCCACGCCAACGCCCCACATCGTGCTATATAGCGCTTGTCCACGTCCTTGCTGCCCTGCAGAAAAATTCTGGAAAATCACTCGCATCGCAATCATATGAAATAAACCAAAACTTAAAGCGTGAATCGTTTGAGCAAAAAACTGTGCCATGAATGAAGCAGGAAAGACCCCGACGATGAACCATCTTAATCCGGTCATCAATAAGCATAACGTGACCAGATGGCGCCATGACCAGCGTGTCAGAAAGAACGTCGCATAGGCAAACATGATGATTTCCGCAATGACCCCGACTGACCAGAGCAGCCCAATCTGGCTGGTGCTAAATCCCGCCTGACTGAGATAATTGCTATAAAAACTATAAAACGGCGCGTGTGAAAATAGCAGAATCAATTCAATCAGGAAAAAACTATACACCACTGGGCGTTTAAATATCGGCCATAAGGGTTCGAGCTGTTTCTGGGCGATAGGCGCCATCGTGGGCTCTTTAATGGTAAATGACCAGAGAAAGGCCAGAAATGAAATACACAGCAACAACACTGGCAACATACTGATGCTCATAATTTCAAAGACGGCGCCCAAGCCGAATACACCAATTATAAAACCGACAGATCCCCATTTTCGTACTTTGCCATAGAGTTCTGCTCTTTTTTCCCCGAGCCAAAACAAAGTCACGCCTTCAAACTGTGCCAAAATAGCATTCTGAAAGAAACTGAAAATCAGCATCAGTAAAGCTACGGACTGAAAGCTATTGGGAATGATAAAAATCATGAACCAGATACAGGCTTCCATCCAGGTGGCAATACGTACCAGCAGCATGCGTTTACCAGACTTGTCTGCAATCCAGCCCCAAATTAAGGGAGCAAAAAAGCGGGTGACGATTGCAATAGAAGATAAAATGCCAATTTCCTGATAATTGAAGCCCTGATCTTCTAGATACAGACTCCAAAAAGGCATGAACGCCCCAACAATCGCATAGTAAAAAAAGTAAAATCCACTGAGTCTATGCTGGATTGCTAGAACTGGCATTGATTTATATATCCTAATATTTTCAGAATGTTAAACTAAATAGATTTCTATAGCACTGTATTCGACGACTCTTGATTTTGCTACGAGCATCTCGCATTAGTCTAAAAATAAATTTTCATAAGTTTATGGATAAATTTTGCTAAAGTAAAAAACTCTGTGTGGAGTTAAATTAAAGTAAGAACATAAATCGGCTTCTATATTGAGCACACGATAAAGAGTGGAAATATTTTAGAAAGGAGTATGGGTGGACTTTAAATCTGAAGATCAATAATTACACAGACATTCTCATTATTTTATGGCTAAAGTATGTCCAAAGAATTTTCAGATCATAGGCTAAAAAATTAAAACTAACTCTAGCTTTATAGCAAGGAGAAAATCAATGCCTAACTTTATAAAACCTATATGCTCGGGTCTAGTCTTCCTCCCTCTAATGGCAATAAGTATTTGTAGTGCTGCATATGCTAACACTTCCCCTATAGCATCTAACTCTCCAAAAGATAATATTCATCCCAATATAGATCATCATTTAAGTGAAAGTCTTTATCCTGATGAAGCAAACATAACTGAAAAAATCGCAGATATAATTGAGATATTGATTCGGAAAGAATATTCCACAGGTATCGCGCTACGTGATGCCCATCCCAAAGCACATGGTTGTGTACGTGCAGAATTCAAAGTAGATGAAGTTCTTCCTAAAAACTTGGTTCAAGGTGTTTTTATTCCGGGAAAAACATATCAAGCCTGGATTCGTTTCTCTAATGGTTCTAAAGATGCCCAACAAGCAGATATTAAAAAAGATGCCCGTGGCATGGCGATAAAACTTCTGGCTGTACCGGGAGAAAAGCTTTTAGATGATGAAACCTCTACTCAAGATTTCATTATGATCAATCATCCTGTCTTTTTTGTGAATGATCCAGTCCGATATATGTCATTTATGCAAGATATAAATAGCGATAGATTTTTCAATAAGTTGCATATTCCTTTTGCATTAGGAGCTAAAGGAACCTGGATTGCCTTAAATACGAGAAATAAAATTTCTAATCCTTTGCAAACTAGATATTGGTCTATGGTGCCCTATCAATTAGGAATAGGCACTGATCGTCAAGCTATAAAGTATTCAGCTCAAGCATGTTCGACAGTGACAGATCCTCTTCCACATGCTCCGCATCATAATTTTCTAAGAGAAAAACTGCGCCAATATTTGCAAAAAAGTGAAGCATGTATGGAGTTTTTGGTACAGCCTAGAACATCAAACACCATGTCGGTCGAAGATTCCATGACTGAATGGCAAGAAAGTGAGGCACCTTTCTACAAGGTCGCAACTATCCGCATTCCTCCACAAGTTTTTGATACGCCTGACCAAAACAAGTTTTGTGAAAACCTTTCCTTTACACCATGGCATACCCTACCGGAACACAAACCTCTGGGAGTAATAAACCGAATGCGAAAGGTGATTTATGATCGTATTAGTGAGGTTAGACATGATATGAATTCTATTAACAGATCAGAACCACATTAAAATATAAGTGCTTATTTGAAGTTATCAGCTAACCTAAAATAACCTGTTGTACTGCTCATTCGCCTTAACTTAAAAGCTTTAGTTTACAAACTTTGTGCAGAGTTAATTTAGAAACATAAATAAAGCTGCTACATTAAAAATGACATTATAAAAAGGAAAATGGTTTCAGCGATGAAAATTAAATCTCCTATTATTAAATTGATCATGAGTTGTTTATGTTTAGGTTCAACATATGCAATAGCATCTCCTCCACTTCCCGATAGCAGCAAAATCCAAGCATCTCATATTTCGGAAAAAATACCGGGTACAATATTATCTATACAAGAACAAAATACTGATCTGTTTACGAATGCCTCACAACGTTTCTTAATCAATTATCGCAGTCGTGGCACAAAATCCGAGCCCATCGTCACTTCAGGCTATATCTTGTTACCTAAAGGCAAAGTCCCTAAAGATGGATGGCCTGTTCTGGCTTGGGCGCATGGTACAACTGGCGTTGCTGATACATGTGCACCCTCTGGCGATTATGTGGGTGGGCCAGTCCATGTCTATCAGCAAATCGCTGCTAAGGCATTGAATGCCTGGCTCGCTCGCGGCTATGCAGTTGTTGCACCTGATTATCAAGGTTTAGGCACTCCGGGCGGTCATCCTTATATGAATGCGCGAAGCCAGTTGCATACTGTCGTTGATGCTCTACGAGCGATCCACCATTTAAAGCCTTATAACTTTAGTAAAAATTGGTATGTTATGGGTCATAGTCAAGGAGGTGCAGCATCTCTTAAAGTTGCAGCGTCCGGTCAAAAAGATGCGCCTGAATTTGATCTTCGCGGGGCAATTGCACTGGCGCCAGGCGGTTATCAATATGAAGGAATCGCTGAATATGTTGCCAGCAATTCGCAAATCACGACTAATGTCGCCGCATTTTTTCCAATTGTGCTTTTAGGAGCAGAGGCTGCAGATCCGCTGCTTGCTCCAGCAAATTTAGTGAGCCCAGAAATGGGAGAAATTCTTAATCATGCACGCAGTCGCTGTTTGTCAGAATTACAATCTGACCTAAAACAAGCACCTAAGACTGTCTTTAAATCAAATGTAAATCTGGCACCTTTGACACATTATTTAAAAGAACAGTCTATTGAGAATATGACACCGACTGTGCCGGTTCTGCTGGTACAAGGTGAGAAAGATCAACTGGTCGATGATCGTGGTACTTATGCTTACTATCAGCAGGTATGTACGAAGCAGAAATCTATCGCCTTCCATCTAGTCAAAAATGGAGATCATCGTGATTCCTTAAGACAGAGTGAATTTCTAATTGGAAACTTTATCCATTCAGTTGAACAAGGGAAAGCTTTGAACACCTGCCCTACAAAATAACCCGGTGAGCTTTTGTATTTAATCATTAAAAACTCAAATATTTTAATCTTCATATTTATAGAATAGTCCTTTAAAGGAGCACTATTCTATAAAGAGGATAAACTAATATTAATCCGTATTCTTACTTTCTGTTATAACTATACTTACGATTTCGAATTGTTTTGAGCCCATCATTTTTATACTTTAATTCTTTAGCAAATAATAATTAGAATGAAAGAGGTTATTTATGTGCTCGAACTATGAATTTCCCTCAAAAAAACGTCTTTCCTTATTAGATATTCATGAAGAGCAACTCGAACTGGGCATGAAAACACATGTTTATCCTTTAGCGCCAGCCCCAATCATTATGCGCGGTGCTGATGATTTTGAGCTGGATATCGCACGTTTCGGACTGATTCCAGCCTGGGCGAAAGAATTGAAATATGGCCGGCATACCTATAATGCACGGACTGAAACAGTGGCATCCAAACCGAGTTTCCGACATGCCTGGAAAAACAACCAGTTTGCTTTGGTACCCGTCGATACATTCTATGAACCTAAATATATAGACGGTAAATCGCACTGGTTTGGCATTTCACGTGAAGATGGCAATCCTTTTACCGTGGCGGCGATTTATGATGACGCACACATTGATGGTGAGAAAATCAGATCATTTTCGATGCTGACCATAAATTCAGATCAACATCCCTTTATGAAACAGTTTCATGACCCGAATGACGAAAAACGCTCGATTATTGTGATTCCGGAAGAATCACGACATGACTGGTTGCACTGCGATCATGAACAAGCCCATGAATTTTTCTTTGAAATGAAAGATGAGTTTATTGCAAAGCCTAGAGATCAAGGTTTATCGGGAAATTAAAAAGCCCTAAACCAAGTTAGGGCTTCGTCCATGTGAAAAAGCTATTTTTGCTCTCTCAATGGATTTTCGGGTTCTGCATTGGGTTTTTTCTCTGGTTTGACATGCTTATAAGATGCCTGATTACCCTTGTCGTCATTCGATTCTTTATGCGGATTTGATTCTTGCTCTTGCTCTGGCTTATTTGTCATATGCATCTCCTTCATATATCTATTAAGAGATAAATATGACATCTACTGCTAAACATCAATGTTATTTATGTTGCACATTCAGTTTTCTAAAAAGACAAATTTTCCTTGAAGTATTCTTTTACATTTCACAAACCCTAAAGTCCATCTGAGCAAATAAGCTGTTCAGCCTGATCGTAGATGGTACAGCAAAGAATATGAATTCGCGTGCGAGCCGATATCGAATACATGAAATTTTCTAAGCTTATCCACTGCCGGAAAAAGTCTTTTCATTTCAGTAAAATCTTTAGGATGATTGGCCTTAATCATTCGATGCCAACCAGCTAATGCAGTTTCAGCCTGTGGCCTCTTTTGAATTGCTTCAAGAATTCGAGCATGGGTGATCACACGCATAAATTTTATTGTATTCCAGTTCTAAGCAGCTAAGAATTTATCAAAACGTAATCCTATTGAAATGATTCTTTTATAAAGTATTCCTTGTGAGAAATTATGTTTAGATCCAAAAATTTCATCAGTAAAGAAAAACCCCGCCAACTGATGATTGAACGGGGATTGATCTTCATTAAGATGTCTGATGATTTGGCACATTATTCAATATTTTTCAAGCAATCACGACACTGTTTGACCTCATCATGGTCACACGTGTAGTTAATTTCAGTCGCACCATGAAGACCAAATAAACAAAATATAAATTGCATCATGTTTTTCTCCTAAGTGTAAAAAGCTCAATCTAGGATCAAGCTTTATTGCTTTAAATATAGAATGATTCAATATAAAATGATTGGATCAGCGATCTAGAACAACTTCAGTACTCAGCTCTGTTGTTTAGCCTTTCAGTAAAATTGAAGCTTTTGGGCTAAGTTTGTACAGGCTCTTCAGCTTGAGTCGCCTGATCTTTTTTACAATGATCACTTTTACAATGCTTGCTGCTCATCATCTGACACATTTTCTCTTTGCAAGATTTAAAACAACAGCCAACCATTACGCCCATGCCAAATGCGCATATACATCTCATCATAGCTTTGTCCTGTCTTTTCGTGAAAAGAGATATATAAATAACATCTATTCATGTATCTCTCCTGAGGGAATTTTCAGGCTTTATGTTGTGTATGAAAACTTATGTGAAAGAGAATGAGCAAAAAATACAATCAGCAAAGAAAAAACCAGATTTAAGACGGAAAAGAAAAAGCCTGTTTAACTCTCCTAAATTAAACAGGCCCTATAATGTGCTGATTTTTAATTATTTTCATTAAGTTCTTAGAATGACGCCAAGATATCACTAGCCATGCAGCCAATCTGTGTAGGATATATAGATGCAATGTTTCAAAATATGAAAAAACCATTACTTTTGTTAATTAAATGACTGTAATTTATCCAAAAATCTTTTTAATGGGCAAATAAGACGATTAAATAACCAAAACCCAAAAAGAATTGCTAAACCTATAAATGAGAATAGGTTAATTCAGATTTGTAGGAGAAAATTCCTTATTTCAGTCAATATCGGATGTTATGAATGTTCAATGTCTCATAAAGTTTATAGATCCCTGCTTTCTTTTTAGTCATTTCTCTCTATAATTTTTCATATGAGCAATAACAATATTTTGGCAGCATGAAAAATCGCATACTAATTACTTTATTGATGAGTCTGGCAATAAGCGGCTGCCAAAAACAGCAAGCAGAGAGTGCAGCAGAAGCTGATGCAAACATTAAAGTGCAGTTTGAACAATCAGATAATCAACTGAGTGCTTATCTGGACAAACTTGACTCTTCAACAATTAGTCTGGAAGAAAGAACACGTATCCTGTGTGAACAATATCCTAAAGAATATAAAAATAACTATATGCCTGCCTTGCTAAAACTTGCACCCAAGGAATATACAGAAAAAGAGTTGCTCACCGACCTAGACAATGCCTTGAATTTCTACAAGCTAAAAGCCAATATTCAGTGTTAATAAATACTTAGTCTAATCGTGCAATGAAATATAAAAAACCGCCTGATTCAGGCGGTTTTTTTATGAAGAGCGTAAGTCTTAAACAGAATTAACACTGCGGTTTTCACTGATCTTGTTGCTGTTGGTTACTGTTTTGCTGTGGCTGTTGTTGCTGTTGGCCTTGCTGGTTTTGTTGCTGATTGCGCTGCGGCTGCTGTTGTTGCTGGTTATTTTGTTGCTGATTTGGGTTTTGCTGGTTGTTTTGTTGACGCTGCTGATCTTGATTGCGTTGTTGATTTTGCTGTTGCTGTTGTTGCTGCTGTTTCTGTTGGTCTTGCTGTTGATTATTAGCCATGGTGGTATTCCTTACTATTTGCTTTAAATTAAAAGCCGATAGGTTTCGACTTAATATCTACTCTACGCATTTTTCAGATTTCGCCAACCTTTAACCTGTTACAGATTAATTCAATGTAAAAAATAGTAAGATAAGTACTTGAAGTGGAGATTAATGCGCAACATAAATTACCTGATATAATGCAACAGAAACATAATGAAAGACTTTATAGGTCAAAAATTTATTATCCAATAAAAGGAATAACTTAAGTCCTATTTCATATATAGGAAAATTTTTAATAAAATTTAAAAAGCGTTATTAAACAGAACCACTTAATAACTATACTATTGATATTTATAAATATATACAAATAAATCTAAATCTTCTATATTTTTAAAAAATTAAATAAAACATTAAAAATACAATTCTTTTTGAATATTATTAACTGTGAAGAAATACGATACTTAACATGACCTCACCAATAAAACTTAAGCTGTTTCGAATTTACCTTGACTTTAATTCAAATATTTTTACTTATTATTTTGGTATAAACTTAGATCAAATCATTGTTTGTAATTATATTTATTAATCTATTTATAATAAATAAGCCCCTTTAAAAGAGGCTTATTCTATTCAGTTTTTATTAGATATTGACTACTTTGACGATAATCGTTTGAGTATCTTCCTGCTCTTCGGCCAGATACAAACGTTTAAGCTCTTTGCTTTTCACTTTGAACTGCAAATTCTGATAAGAAATTGTGCTTGGTATCTGATCAAAATATTGACCATCAGCGTCAATTTCTTCCTGAAATAATGGTGTACCCAATTGATAGTCAAGACTTTTTAAGACTACATATTTTACTGTGGTTTTCATTCCAACACCCTACTTTCACTAAGCACTTTATTTTTATTTTTACCACTGTTCCGCCTGAGAAGAAACCTCTATTTTTGAAAATAGCCCAAACTTTAACCACTCAGATTTGCGATCAGGTCAACATGAAATTACACTGATCTATGAAAAAAATTTTAACTTTCATAAAAATATAAATATACTTGGAGTTGATCGACAGGAAAAAATCTGCCTAGATTGATCTAAAATCACTCCCACAAAGAAAATATAGAGACTATGATAAAAACCTGTTGCGGCTTACTCGAAGAGAAAAACATAAAAATTGCCTTTATCGAAAGCGCAAGTTCTGGATATCTCAGTAGCCAGTTCTCCATTTGTAAAGGAGAAGGTGCCGAAATTCTGATTGGTGGTTTGATCTGCTACGATGTAAGTGTCAAGACTTCAGTATTGGGCATTTCCAAGAATCTGATCAATAGTCATACTGCGGAATCTATGCCGGTAACGGTTGCTCTGGCGGAAGCAGGTAAAAAAATGTTCCGTGATGCTGACTGGATTATTGCCTGTACAGGATTGCTTAAACCAGGTGGTAGCGCGACACCAGAGAAACCGGAAGGGACTTTTTTTGTGGCCATTAATGATGGCACGCAAATCCATCAGTTCCAGTATTATCTCAAAGGCTCGCCACTTGAACGCCTCAACAAACTGTCCGCTGTGGTTGCACATGACATGATCAATCTGTTGAATAACAGCTAAGCTTTCAAAGTTACTGTATAGCCTGAATAAGCTTCATTATTTCTACCGTATTTTAAGATAGATTGGCATGATCAGATGCCAATCTATTTTTTTGAGGGTGGAATGACCATGAATATTAAAACTGCACTGCTCCTGCTCCCTCTGAGCTTGCCCACTCTGGCTTTCGCTACCGTAGGCGGTCCACAAAATATTGAAGTTCTAGGCTATGAAGTCAAAGAACAGAAGCTTTATATCATGCGTCACTATCTTGATGGTCGTGGACGCTTGCCTCAACTATATTATTATAATTTTAAATCCCAAAAACCAAATCAACTGGTTCAGGTCAATTCCTTATATATCAATCCTAAAACCAAGCGCATCGATTATGATCAAGACAGTCGCAAGTTTGATCAGGACATTGCCAAAATCAAAAAACGTTTAGTTCCATTAAATCCAATTCAAAAATCAAAACCACAGCTTAAGGTGTTAAAGACAAAAAAAGGTAGCGCGCCTGCCTGGCATGACCCTCAGGAAAAAGTGCCAAAATGGACCTATCAATATCAAGTGAAATCTGGCTTACAAAAAAGCGCGGTTCAGCAAGCGGTTAGTTATCAGCAAGGCTTGAAAATTAGCCAGGCCTATAAAGTTCCGAGACAAAATAAAACTCTGGTAATAGTAAAGTATCTGGGTATTCCTTTTGAAACAGGTTATAGCATTGAAGATCCGGCACTGTTAAGCCGATAACGAAACCGATAAAAAATAAGGTCTCAATTGAGACCTTATTTTTTTTATTTTTACTACAGAAACAGATTAAGCCGCAGTAGAACGCTCAGCGATTGGCACTACTTTACGCAACTCTGGCCCAGTGTAATCCGCGCTTGGACGGATAATACGATTGTCTGCACGTTGTTCCATCACATGTGCGGCCCAGCCTGTCACACGCGACATAACAAAGATCGGGGTAAACAGCTTGGTTGGAATGCCCATAAAATGATAGGCAGATGCATGGAAGAAATCCGCATTACAGAATAATTTCTTCTCACGCCACATGACTTCTTCACAGCGTACCGAGACTGGATAAAGTACCGTATCACCGACATCTTTGGCCAAACGCTCAGACCAGACTTTAATAATGCCATTACGCGGATCATTGTCCTTATAGATCGCATGACCGAAGCCCATGATTTTTTCTTTACGTTCCAGCATGCCCAGCATTTCACGTTCAGCTTCTTCAGGCGACTTCCAGTTTTCAATCATGTCCATCGCAGCTTCGTTGGCACCGCCATGTAGAGGGCCACGCAAGGAACCGATTGCACCGGTAATACAAGAGTGCATATCGGACAGCGTTGATGCACACACACGAGCGGTAAAAGTTGAAGCGTTGAATTCATGCTCTGCATACAGAATCAAGGAAACATTCATCACCTGTTCATGTAATTCATTTGGCTTTTCGCCATGCAGTAGATTCAGGAACTGCGCACCGATTGAATCATCATCGGTATTTTCTTCAATACGCACGCCGTCATGGCTATAACGATACCAGTAACAGATCATTGCCGGCAAAGTTGCCAAAATACGGTCTGCGATATCCTGTTGCTGCTCAAAAGATTGCTCAGTTTCAAGATTGCCCAGCATGGAAACGCCAGTACGCATCACATCCATTGGATGTGAGTCGGCAGGAATACGCTCAAGGACTTCTTTTAATGCCTGAGGTAAAGTGCGTAAGGATTTCAGTTTGGCTTTGTAGGCTGCCAATTGCTCTGATGTCGGCAATTCTCCGAAGAAAATCAGGTAAGCGACTTCTTCAAACTGGCAATGTTCAGCCAGATCCTGTACGTCATAACCGCGATAGGTCAGGCCTGCGCCACTTTTGCCTACTGTTGAAAGTGAGGTTTTACCTGCCACTTGTCCGCGCAATCCTGCGCCAGTGAGTACTTTTCCTTCAGCCATTTTTTTAATTCTCCTGTTTAAACAGTTTATCTAATGTGTCTTCGAAGCTGTGATAATCTAAAAATTCGTAGAGTTCTTTTCGTTGTTGCATGATATCCAGCACATTTACCTGAGTACCATGTTCGCGCACCGAACGCATCACTTCAAGTGCGGCTTTTTGCATTGCACGTGTCGCTGACAATGGATACAGCACCATGCCAATGCCCTGCTCAGCCAATTCATCTACCGTATAATACGGCGTATCACCAAATTCGGTAATATTCGCCAGGACTGGCACACCGACCGCATCACATACTGTACGGTACATGGTGATATCAGTCATCGCTTCAGCAAAAATCGCATCTGCGCCCGCTTCAACACAGGCAGAAGCACGGTCAATCACGGCTTGCAGGCCTTCTTTTTGTAGCGCATCGGTACGCGCCATCACCACGAAGTTTGAATCGGTTTTCGCATCTACAGCAGCTTTGATACGATCGACCATTTCCTGTTGCGATACGATTTCTTTATTTGGACGATGACCACAACGCTTCTGTGCAACCTGATCTTCAATATGAACCGCAGCGGCTCCTGCTGCAATCATCTGTTTGATCGTTCGGGCAATATTTAATGCGCCGCCCCAACCGGTATCAATATCAACCAGTAAAGGTGTATCCACACGTTCAGTGATCCGGCGTACATCTTCAAGAACATTATCCAGGCTGGTCATGCCCAGGTCAGGCAAACCATAAGAATAATTCGCGACACCCGCACCTGATAAATAAATGGCTTTATAACCGACCTGTTTGGCCATCATGGCAGCATAGGCATTTACCGTGCCCATAATTTGCAATGGTTTCTCGACTTCAAGCGCTTGTCTAAATCTTAAACCTGCAGACATTTGTTCTGTCATCTTCCTTTTCCACAGTCTTGGCTATAATTATTGAAATTCGAGTATACTCATTTGGCTTGCTCATTCCATAACCCGATAGAACAAATACTCTAAAACTTTAGTCAAATTTTTAAGTTTTGCTTTACCTAATTAGCAAATAGCGCACTTATCTGGCGCAATTATGAAATATGTGCATATATTTGCTATGATGGCGTTTCAATCTTTATTGTCATGTTGATGTACGATCTCCTATGCAAGACCTTGCCCTAGAACCGCTCGCCAAAGATCTGCCACAGACCAAACGTGGTCATGAGCGTTGTATTGCGCTGCTGATCAGTGCAACCGAGCTATTTCTGGAACGGGGTTATGACGCTGTCTCTCTGGATGATATCGTCCAGCATGCCGGAGGCTCCAAAGCTTCGATCTATAAATACTTTGGCAATAAAGAAGGCTTGTTTAAAGCCATCTGCGATTATCGTCGTATCAAGTTTTTTGAAGATATCAGTATTCCGATCGAATTGATGGCACTGGATTTTCGTAGTTATTTAGTACACACGCTACTCAATTTTTATCACCAGATCATGCAACCTGAAAACTCGGCCTTTATGCGTCTGGTGCTGGAACAGAGTCAGCGCAATCCAGAACTTGCCCAGCATATTCATGAGCGAGGCCCGGTGCATGTACAAAGTGCCATTGCTACGGCTTTAGAACAGGCAGATGCGCAAGGTTTATTGCATTGCGAGAATCCGCAATATTCGGCACAGTTGTATTTTGGTATTTTGCGCAATCTGGAATGGCGTATTCTGATGGGAATTCCGGTACAGGAAGATGATCAGGAAATCGACAAATACATCAGTTATTGTGTGGATCGCTTTTTAGACGGTCATCAAAAAGTCTAGTTTTTTTGCATTTTTCATTGCTTATAGTATATTAGCCGATTCCGTATTTTTTTCTTAAACTAACCAACAACTGATTGTTGATCGAGTTTTTCGGCAATTATTGTGGAGTAACGAATGGCTCTCCGTCACTTTCTCACCTTACGCGATTTATCAACTTTAGAACTTAACCAGATTTTGCAACGCGCAATTGAGCTTAAGCGCAAACAGCATAACAATGAAGTGTTCCAACCATTTGTTGGTAAAGTGATGGGCATGATTTTTGAGAAATCGAGTACCCGTACGCGTGTTTCGTTTGAAGCTGGCATGAGCCAATTTGGTGGTAGCGCGATTTTCCTGTCTTCACGCGATACCCAGTTAGGTCGTGGTGAACCGATTGAAGATTCTGCACGTGTGATTTCAAGCATGCTGGATATCGTGATGATCCGTACTTTCGGCCATGATATCGTGGAGCGTTTTGCATCTTATTCAAAAGTTCCAGTGATTAATGCGTTGACAGATGACCACCATCCTTGCCAGCTACTTGCTGACATGCAGACTTATGTAGAGCAACGTGGCTCAATTGAAGGTAAAACTGTTGCCTGGATTGGTGATGGCAACAATATGTGTAACTCTTATATTGAAGCTGCACATATGTGGGGCTTTAATCTGAAAATTGCAGCGCCAAAAGGCTATGAGCCACAAGAAAAATTCCTGTCTGAATTCGCGCATTGTGTGGAACTGGTTCCTTCTGCTGAAGATGCAGCGGTGAATGCTGACCTGATCGTGACTGATGTTTGGGCAAGCATGGGTCAGGAAGAAGAGCAGAAGATCCGTGAAAAAGCCTTTGCAGATTATCAGGTGAATGAACGCCTGATGGATCTTGCACATCCGGATTGCTTGTTTATGCACTGCTTGCCTGCGCATCGTGGCGAAGAGATTTCAGAAAATCTGCTTGACCATAAAAATGCCGTAGTTTGGGATGAAGCTGAAAACCGCTTGCACGCGCAAAAAGCTTTGGTTGAATTCCTGATTAATGAAAATCTGAAAAAAGACTAATTTTTTAAGATGAATCTTCACAAATTAAGCACCAATCTCTGGTGCTTTTTTTGTCTCAGCTCTTATAATCATTGTTGAAATGGAATAAAAAGTGATTTTATACAATGCAAAAAAAATATTGGGCTTTGGCACTCTTGACTGGTTTTAGCAGTGTCGCCTTACCGGTGCATGCTTCTGAATTTGACCAATATCTTCAAGAAAAAAATATTATTGACAGCAAATTTAAAATTCAGAAAAAAGCTGAGCTGAATGAATTGCTCGCAGTGCTCAGTGCAGAGGATTCCAGAACTTTACCATTGCAGATTGATCAAAATACGATTATTGAACAATTACAGTTAAGTGCCAATAAAACCACACTGAAAGGCATGATCATCACGCCCGATTTTAGCCAGTTTGAAAAAGACTTGGGGCGCAAAGAAGTGATGAAAGTCATTCGCAATAATCTGCTCAATAATTGTGAAATTTTCTTTGAGCATCGCTATCAGATTGAGAACCCTTACAAGGTTGAACTCAGCCTGAACTCGCAGACACAAACATATAAAACGGATATTTCCCAGAAAGATTGCAAATTAAAATAATCTAAACACATAAGACATTTATTTCGATTCAGGATTCAAGAATCCTGAAAACAAAAGGTAGCCGTGGCTACCTTTTTTAATAAGGTTTACTGTTATATCTTGCTAACGCACCAAGCCTTGCGGCTGCAAAATAATAATCAACGCGCCCAGTATTACCACCATGCCACCAAGTAGATCCCAACGCGATAGAGTCACTTGATCAACGAAGCGCAACCACATCAGTGCTGAAAAAATATAGATACCGCCATAAGCGGCATAGATCCGTCCTGAAGCAGCTGGATGCAAGGTTAACAGCCAGACAAAAGCCGCCAAAGCCAGAGCTGTCGGAATCCATAACCAGTGGCTTCTCCCCTGATTTAAAATCAGATAGGGAAAATAACAACCTAAAATTTCCATCAATGCCGTGACTAAAAACAGTAAAAATGTCGTGAACAGCTTGGTAACTTGAATATCCATAATTTATCTTTTAAATGATATGAATTTGATAATTTAAAATATGAGTCCATGAAAAAACCCGTGCAAGCACGGGTTTGATCCTTCTTATTAATTAAGCTGGTTCAGCAGTCTGGTCTTCAAAAACTTCAAGTTTTAAGCCAACCGCTTTACCATTTTCTTTTTTCACAGATACTGCAACATTGCCGCCATTTTCAGCCAGCTCACCAAACAGGATCATCTCAGCCAGCGGTTTTTTCAGGTGTTCCTGAATCAAACGTTGCATTGGACGTGCGCCCATTAAACGGTCATAGCCATGTTCTGACATCCATTCACGTGCACTCTGATCCACTTCCAACATGACTTTTTTGTCATCTAGTTGTGCTTGAAGTTCAGTCAGGAATTTATCTACAACATTTTCAATAATGCTGCTTGGTAATGCCTTGAACTGAATCACGCCATCGAGACGGTTACGGAATTCTGGCGAGAAAACTTTCTTCATCGCTTCCTGATTATCGTTACTATTGTCCTGTTCCATAAAACCAATGCTGACACGTGAAATACTTTCAGCACCAATATTGGTGGTGAGTACCAAGACCACGTTACGGAAATCAGATTTACGCCCGTTATTATCAGTCAATGAACCATGATCCATAATCTGCAATAAGAGGTTAAACACATCTGGATGCGCTTTTTCGATCTCGTCTAGCAACAGCACACAATGCGGATTTTTGTGAATCGCATCGGTGAGCAAGCCACCCTGATCAAAACCGACATAGCCCGGAGGTGCACCGATCAAACGTGACACTGCATGACGTTCCATGTATTCCGACATATCAAAACGAACCAGTTCCACACCCATCTGTTTCGCGAGCTGCTTGGTCACTTCGGTTTTACCAACACCTGTAGGACCCGCAAAGACAAAACTACCTACAGGCTTATCTGGAGACTTCAAACCGGCACGTGACAGTTTAATTGCAGAAGCCAAGGCCTCAATCGCTTCATCCTGACCAAAGACCACACGTTTTAAATCACGCTCAAGATTTTCCAGCACACTCTTGTCATCTTTAGAGACAGTTTTCGGAGGAATACGCGCAATTTTAGAAACGATGTCTTCAATATTTTCTACGGTGATTAAACTGTCATCTTGTTCTGCTTTGAGACGGCGCTGAGCACCGGCTTCATCAATGACATCAATCGCCTTATCTGGCAAGAAACGGTCGTTGATAAATTTCGCAGAAAGTTCTACCGCAGACACTAAGGCTTGATCTTCATATTCCACATGATGGAAATCTTCAAACTTCGATTTCAGACCACGTAGGATATCAATAGTTTCAGAAATAGATGGCTCATTCACATCAATTTTCTGGAAACGACGCGATAAAGCATGATCTTTCTCAAAGACCTGACGGTATTCCTGGAATGTGGTTGACCCGATGCAGCGTAAAGAACCATTTGCCAGCGCCGGTTTGATCAGATTCGATGCATCCATGGTACTGCCCATACTCGAGCCTGCACCAATAATCATGTGAATTTCATCAATAAACAGCACTGCTTCAGGTTTCTTTTTCAACGCATTTAAAAGCTGTTTCAAGCGTTTTTCAAAGTCGCCACGGTATTTGGTTCCTGCCACCAAAGCACCAATGTCCAGACTGAAAATTTCAGCATTTTCCAGTGGTTTTGGCGCTTTACCATTGACAATTAACCAAGCCAGCCCTTCAGCAATCGAGGTTTTACCGACACCTGGATCACCGACAAGGAGTGGGTTATTTTTACGACGGCGGCAAAGAATTTGCGCGGCACGCTCGATTTCTTTTTCACGACCAATCAGTGGATCGGTCTTACCTTTTTGTGCTTCAACATTCAGGTTAGTGGTATAAAGTTCAAGTGGACCTGAACTTGCTGAAGATGCTGATTCGCCATCTAGATCTTCGATTTCTTCTTCAGACTGTACATCTTCTTTACGGGTACCATGAGACAGGTACTGAGTCAGGGTCAGACGGTTAATTTGATGACGTTTCAGCAGATAGACTGCAAATGAGTCACGCTCAGAATACATGGCAACCAGAATATCAGCACCTTCTACAGTACGATCGCCGCCGCTTGACTGCACGTGAAAAATCGCGCGTTGCAAGATCCGGTCGAAGCTTTCTGTCGGGTGTGGTGCCTGATCACTATTTTCACCAAGTTTAGGGGTATGTTGTTCTACGTACTCTTCTAATTCCTTACGCAACACGATGATGTCCGCACCACATGCTTTGAGAGCATTCACGGCTGAATCATTGTCGAGCAAGGCTAACAATAAATGTTCTACGGTCAGGAACTCATGTCTCTTTTGACGAGCCATGCTGACAGCCAAACGTAGTGATACTTCTAATTGACGACTGAGCATGTAACCCCCTTAATCTTTAGGCTCTATTTGGCAAATTAACGGATGACCTTGTGATCGAGCATAATTATTGACTTGGTTCGCTTTGGTCTCCGCAATGTCTCGAGGATAAACCCCAGCTACACCCTTTCCTTCATAATGTACAGTTAGCATTACTTGTGTAGCTTGGTCAAGATTCATTGCAAAGTATTGTTGTAAAATTTCAATTACAAACTCCATCGGCGTATAGTCGTCATTTAATAAAACAACCGCATACAACGGTGGACGTTTCAGTTCTGGCGGTGCAGTCTGTACAGCTAAGTCAGAATCACCGTCTTCAGAGGGTTCATTTGCTAAACGTGGGCTGATATGCCAATCAACGATTCCAGACTCATTAAAAGAATTTTTAATATCACTTAAACACATTTGACGTTTATTGCTTGGCATAAGATTTATATTTCACACTTAATTTGCATTTGCTTCGGTTTTCGGAATTTCTGACAAGGTGGCAGACTGATTTTCGACTGCTTTGCCCTGTTCCCAACTAAAACGACGAATCACAGGCTTGGCACCAGTAAGACGCACTTCAATAAATTCTGGTTTAAAGCCTTTCGGCATGGTCCAGCGGCCAGTGAGTCGCTCATAATTTTCAAAATTAAAGTTTTTATCTTCCAGTGGTACCACCAGAATTTCAGTCCCTTTAATCAGGCGCAGTTCCACACTACCTGAAGCACGACTTTTGCCTGGACTGACCTGAACCAGATCAATCTGGTATTCAAAGGCATTTTCGGGTAATGGTTTAATCGACAGGTTTTGAACCGCCAATGCCAAACCACCACGTTGACGCAAAATTTCGCGATAAATGGTTCCTACACTTTCAGCCTGCACCTGTTCATCACGTGCCTTGGTCATGGCCAGATACAGATCATTGGCGTTGCTGACAGCTAGATCACGCTCCTGAACCGCAGTATTCAGCGTCTTGTTCAGTGTTTCAAGACTGGCTTTCTGAGTCTGTACCACATCGACCAGTTGCTCTGCATCTGCATCATAACCCGCCGCAGTCAAACCCTGACGATGTCCTACGGTATATCCGAGTACGCCACTGCTTAAGATCAATACAGCCGCACCAATGGCCAAGGGCGTATTACCTTTCATGAATGGTTTCTTAGTCCCGGGTTCCTGAGGAAGCGTCGTATTTGACTCGTTATTCGGCATTTTGATCTCTTGTTTGCTTTAATCAAGACACACATTTAAATGCAAATCTAAATGTGTGTGAAGTTCTAATACGTTTTTTATGGTAATAAACCAATATTATTTAAGCCAGCGTCTTCAGCAAAACCAAACATCAGGTTCATGTTTTGTACAGCCTGACCTGCTGCCCCTTTTACCAGATTGTCTTGTGCAACCAGTACAACCAGTTTCGTTGGTTGTGGCTTATACAAGGCAATACGCAACTGATTCGCTCCACGCACTGAACGGGTTTCGGGTGAGCTACCCGCCGGCATAACATCGACAAATGCTTCATTGGCATAGAACTGCTCATATAGCGCTTGTAAATCTGCTGATTGGCCTGCTTCAGTTAAATCGATATAGATGGTCGACAACATACCACGAATCATCGGCACCAAATGCGGTACAAATAAAATATGATCAAACACATTTTTTTGACCTGAAATTTTTTCCAATGCTTCGACAATTTCAGGGTGATGACGATGACCCGCTACACCATAGGCCTTAAAATTATCGGAATTTTCAGAATAAATCATGCCCAGACTGGCTTTACGACCTGCACCTGATACACCAGATTTGGCATCGATAATAATGCTTTCAGGTTTCACCAATGCTTCAGCCGCTTTTAAGACCGGCGCCAGACCCAACTGAACTGTAGTTGGATAACACCCCGGATTCCCGATCACACTGGCCTTTTTAATTTCTTCACGATTTAGCTCAGATAAACCATAAACAGAATCTTTTAACAGTTCTGGACATGCATGTTGCATGCCATACCATTTTTCAAACTGTTCAAGATCTTGTAAACGAAAATCTGCCGCCAAGTCGATCACTTTGGTATTTGCAGCAACCAGCTCTTCGGCATGTTTCATTGCGACACCATGCGGCGTTGCAAAGAACACCACATCGCATGATTTTAATAAACCCAGACTCAAATCAGAAAATTTAAGATTGGTATGCCCGCGCAAGCTTGGGAACATGTCATCTACACGACGACCTGCTTCAGTACGTGATGTCAGTGCTGTTACATTTACATCTGGATGTCGTAGCAAAAGACGCAAAAGTTCAACGCCTGTATAACCCGTACCACCCACAATACCCACTGAAATCACGATGATTACCTCAAATAAATGTTTCCTTTATACAGCCTAGTATGACAGGAAGTTGAGGTTTTCTAAACCATTTCACTGGGGTTTGCTGGTTTTTTAATTGATCAGTAGGATAAGTCCGATTTTGATCATGAAACTTTTAATTTGCTTAGGCTATTTCAATAGAGTTATATGGACTTATTAATTATGGTTTTAGGCACCCCACCAATATGGCAACGGCGTATTTTTCAGCGTTATACGATGCTGCTGGAAATGCTGATCATGCTTAGCAACTTCTGCCCAAAAGCGTGGACTATGATCAAAATGCTTTGTGTGTACCAGTTCATGGACAGCGACATAATGCGTGACCTCTTCAGGAAATAATACTAGCGCACTATTCAGCATAATGTCATGTTTGGCCGAACAACTGCCCCACCGGGTTTTAGGTTGTCGAATACTGCAGTTTTTAAAAGGCAAATGACATTGCTGTGAGACAAGATTTAAATATGAAGGAAGCTGTTCTTTTGCGTAGGCAATCACGAAAGTTTTTAAATATTCTTCAGGATGTCGGTCACTGATGCAAAGCTGTAAATTTTTATGATCAAAAATGAAGTTGCTCTTCTGGCTTTGATAAGAAATTTGTACAGGTTCTTTTAGATTAAATAACCGCAGCTCAATCGGTAACGTCCGGTCAATATTTTCGATTTTTTCTTGCTGGGATTGCCAGGTTTTAATCAGCCAGCTTTCAGATTGTTCAATAAAATGCCGTATCTGTTTTTTGCTGCAAAAAACCGGGGCTGTGAGGCGAATCTGGGTCGCATCGACACGCAAACGTAACCGGGTTGAACGGACATTTCGGGTGATTTGGATTTCGGGTAGATCGGATAAGGTCATTATAGTTTTTTTAATCTCCCTAACCCCCTCTTTTTCAAAGAGGGGCTTTTAAAAGTCTCCCTTCTTGCACTTGTTTTAAAGCAGTGCTTCAAAACTTCGCTCAGGGAGATTTAGAGGGATTTTTTCTAGAAAGTTTAATTAAACCGCTGTACGCTCTTCAATTCCGTTATCAGTCGCGACAATGGCGATATCTGCTTTGTTGATCGCAAAGATACCGTTACATACCACGCCCGGAATATCGTTTAAGGTTTTTTCCAGTTCAAGTGCATTTAGAATATTCAGGTTGTACACATCTAAAATCACATTACCGTTGTCAGTGACCACACCTTCACGGTACGCAGGATCGCCACCTAAAGATACGATTTTACGCGCGACTGCAGAACGCGCCATTGGAATCACTTCTACAGGAAGCGGGAACTCACGCCCTAATTGTCCAACCCATTTAGAATCATCCACGATACACACAAATTTTTTCGCAATAGAGGCAACAATCTTTTCACGTGTCAGCGCTGCACCGCCACCTTTGATCATATGCATATGACGATCAATTTCATCTGCACCATCAACATAAGCATCCAGACCACTGACAGAGTTCATATCTACCACTTCAATGCCGAGTTTTTTCAAGCGTTGTGCAGTTGCTTCTGAACTGGCTACCGCAGCTTCCAATTGCAGCTCAGGCAATAAGTCAATTAAAAAGTTTACAGTACTGCCTGTACCTACGCCTAAAATGCCCCCTTTTGGCAAGTGTTTTAAAGCGGCTTTGGCTGCTGCTTGTTTTTTCTCATCTTGGGTTGCATATAGACTCATGGCTTCACTCAACTATTTTGGACTTTTGCAGCTTTTTTAAACCGCAAAGCCGTGTGGTTTGTTACAATAAGCCCCTATTTTAAACTGTTAGATGGAAAATTAACATGCTGTCTCGTTTGGTTCGACAAATTTTACAAGCAACGGTCTACGATGTTGCAATCGAAACTCCACTCGAAGCAGCGCCACGAATTAGCGAACGACTCAATAATAATATCCGCTTTAAACGTGAAGATTTACAACCGGTTTTTTCATTCAAGCTACGCGGTGCCTATAACCGTATTAGTCAATTACCGAAATCACAAATGGAACGTGGCGTTATTACTGCTTCAGCGGGTAACCATGCACAGGGCGTGGCACTCTCAGGGAAAAAGCTGGGTATTCGCGCGATTATTGTGATGCCTAAAACCACACCTGATATCAAGGTACAGGCGGTTAAGCGTCTTGGTGGCGAAGTGGTTTTGCATGGTGATTCATTTGATGTCGCCAACAAGTATGCGATTCAACGTGCCCAGGAAGATGGCATGACCTTCATTCCGCCTTATGATGATGAACTGGTGATTGCTGGCCAAGGTACGATTGCTAATGAAATCCTGCGTCAATGGCGCGATGTGGATTACGTGTTTGTCGCAGTTGGCGGTGGTGGCCTGATCGCAGGTGTTGCAGCGTATTTAGGTGATGTCGCACCCCACGTTAAAGTCATTCCAGTGGAATACGACGAATCTGCCTGTTTAAAAGCTGCTTTAGAAGCAAATGAACGTGTGATTCTCCCATCTGTGGGCTTGTTTGCTGATGGTACAGCGGTAGCCCAAATTGGTGAAAAACCATTTGATGTGATTCGTCTGCAAAAATCGGACAATTCTGGCCCAATCGTGGAACCGAATGTGGTGCTGGTGAATACGGATGAAGTCTGTGCAGCGATTAAAGACACTTATGACGAATGCCGTAGCATTGTAGAACCATCTGGTGCAATGGCTCTGGCAGGTATTAAAAAATACGTGGCTGAACATGGCATCGAAGGGAAGAACATGGTGTCGATTGTCTGCGGCGCCAACATGAACTTCGACCGTTTACGTTATATCGCTGAACGTACCGAACTGGGTGAACGCAAAGAAGCGATTTTTGCCGTGACCATTCCGGAACAGAAAGGTTCATTCCTGAGTTTCTGCCGTGCATTACAAGGCCGTAATATTACTGAATTTAACTACCGTGCCAGCGATGCTTCTGCTGCGCAAGTCTTTGTCGGCATCAGTCTGAAAAATGGCGAGAAAGAACGTCAGGAAATTTATGAAACCTTAAAGTTCCAGTATGACGTTGACGATCTGTCTGATGACGAAGTGGCCAAACTGCATATCCGTTACCTGATCGGTGGTCATGCCGATATTGAAAATGAGCGCCTGTTCCGCGTGGAATTCCCGGAGCGTCCTGGCGCTTTACTGATGTTCCTGGAACGTCTTGGCCCAACCCATAATATCACCCTGTTCCACTACCGGAACCACGGCGCTGCTGAAGGACGTGTTCTGGTGGGTCTTGAAGCAACCGATGCACAACAGAATCCGGATGGCTTGATCGAAACTCTCGAAACCATTACCTATCCATATCAGGAAATTACCAATAATCTGGGTTATCAACGTTTCTTGAAGTAATTCTTTCAAACATAAACCGCCTTTCGAGGCGGTTTTTTTATGTCCGGCTGAATGAAAATGTATGAAGTATTTATGTAAGGCCAGATAGCTGAAAACTATAAAAATCTTTAAGATACATACTTAGACATGAACTGATTTGAAATAAAAAGATTTAAGGAAATATGCATGGCATTATTTGCAGTCATTGGGCTGGGCAGCTTCGGTGCAACAGTGGCGACTCAACTGATCAGCCTGAAACATGATGTGATTGGAATCGATCTCGATAAAAAATATGTGGAAAATATTTCCGATCAGCTCACCCATGCGGTCATTGCCGATGCAACCGATGAGCATGTCCTGGATGAACTGGATATCCAGCGCTGTGAAGCGGTCGTAGTCGCAATTGGTGAAGATATTGAAGCCAGCATTCTGTGTGTACTGCATCTGAAAAATATGGGTGTAAAGAAAATTTGGGCCAAAGCCAAATCCAAAGCCCACCATATGATTTTGACCCATCTGAACGTCGAAAAAATTATTCACCCAGAAGAAGATATGGGCGTCCGTGTGGCACAATCACTCAGCTACCCGATGGTTAGCCGTTATATGTCACTTGAAGATGATCACTATATTGTCAAGATCGAGATTCATGCAGATCATCATGGTACACCGTTGAATCAGTTGATGAAGCATATACCTGAAATTACCACCTTATTACATAAACGCGGATCTACGCTGCAATACCACGTAGATGCCAATCAGATTCTTCAAGAAGGCGACATTTTACTGGTTGAAGGATTGCTGGAACCTTTGCGCCGTCTTGCTAAATATTTTAAACATTTATGAAAAGTTCTGATTTAAAGCAACACAGGACGATTAACCTCAGTCCTCCGAGCTTACTGGCTTTGGGTTTTCTCGGATTAATTCTGATCGGCTCACTGCTATTGATGCTGCCTATTGCACATCATGGAGAAATCAGCTGGCTGGAGGCGATTTTTACAGCAACTTCTGCTGTGACCATTACCGGGCTATCGGTGGTGAATGTCGGTGAAGCCTATACCGTATTTGGTCAAATCGTGATTATGTTTTTGTTGCAATGCGGCGGCTTGGGTTTTATGACCTTTGCCATTCTGGCAGTGATGAGTCTGGCACCGCAACTGGGGCTAAAACAACAAGTCATGGCACAGGAGTCCATTGGACAAACTAGTCTGAAAAAAGTCAGTTTTACCATTAAAGCCGTGTTTTTATATTCTCTATTCTTTGAAGCGATCGGCACGCTGATTCTGACCTTGTCCTGGCTTAAAGAATATCAATTCACTGATGCATTATTTTATGCAGCCTTTTATAGTGTCTCCGCTTTTAATAATGGTGGATTTTCACTATTTCCAAATAGCTTGATGAGTTTTTCAGGGCAATATCTGATTACCTTTACCATCAGTATGTTGTATATCATTGGCGGTATCGGTTTTCTGGTGCTGATGGACGTCAAAGAACATAAGCGCTGGCGTAAGTTGAGTACCAACAGCAAGCTAATCCTCTCAACGATTCTGGGTCTGAACCTAAGTGCTTTTATCGTACTTTGGCTACTAGAGGCTTCCAATCCACACACCTTGGGTCTCATGAGTTTGGGCGATCAGGCCGTGAATGCCTGGTTCCATGCCACCGTTCCCCGCTCTTCAGGTTTTAATAGCTTGCCAATGGAACAAATGAGCGATGCATCCAGTCTCGTTACCATGCTGCTCATGTTTATCGGGGGCGGCTCCTTAAGTACGGCGGGCGGCATTAAGGTCGGTACGTTTATTATTGTGGTCATCAGCGTAATCAGTTTTTTAAGACGCGAAGATGAGATCCGGCTGTTTAATCACTCTATTCCTGAAAAAACTACGTTTAAAGCATTGGCCGTCGTGTGTATTACTGCAGCATTGATCATGATGGGTTTTATGAGCTTATTAATCCTGGAACCTGAGCAGGATTTTCTGGATCTGTTGTTTGAAGCCGTGTCTGCGGCCTGTACCGTCGGTTTGTCCCGAGGGGTAACAGAGGAACTACAACCTGCCAGTTTGATTATTCTAATGCTGTTAATGTTCGCAGGGCGTCTAGGGCCACTGACGCTTGCTTATTTTATTGCGACTCCGAAAAAGAGTCGTCTCAAACATCCGCCTTCAGAAATCCAGATTGGCTAATCTATCTATAAAAAAACCATGCAGCGGCATGGTTTTTTATTTTCATTCCAAGATGTTTAAAGTTGGAATCCTAGAACCAGTTCATCAAGGAAACACCTAAACCGACATACGTGGCACGATGGTTATAATCAATCAGGCTTTCTCCGTAACCATCAAAAAGCTGGAATTGGCCACGCAAACGCCCACTGATCGGGAATGACCAGTCGAACTGTACCGCTCCACGGTTTTCATCTCCACCTTTTAAGGTATGTCGTAGCATCAATGAAAAATCATGCTCCTTATAACGATAAAATGCGGTCATGTCTCCACGGCCAATATAGTTCTTGATCTCTGGATTGTTATCGTCTTCTCGCTTCTCTTCAAAGCGATACCAAGGACGAACCATCAAGGCAAAATTGTCTTTTTCAAAACCAAGATTCAGCATCACCCGATTCCAGCTACGTGATAACGGATCAGAACGACCATTGGACTGATGATTGATGGTCAATCCCAACATACGCCAATTCAGACCCAAAAGATCATAATTGGTACGGAAAATCAAACTGGCTTCGGGTTCATAGTTGGTCTCACGAAACGGACGTGATTCTTCCGAGTTATACACCTGCCAACGCGAAGACTGAGTATAACCAAGCCAGAGATCGCCATTATCTCCCAAGATATTTTCAACCGCCTTGGTCTTTAAAGACAGTTGAAACTTAGCTTCAGTTGAGGTGAGATTCTGTTTCTCTGTCTCTATATTGTTGGGATTTTCACTCTCGGGTAATTCATTCTTGTTTGATGTCCAGAAACCTGGCATCAAATACACCGGCTGATAAGAACGAATGTTCCAGGTGCCTAATTTACTTTCCGGAGAGAGTTCCCAGCGGCTATCCAGCAAAGACAGATTCGGCGTCAGCTTTGATCCTTCAGAAGCGTAAATATTGGAAACAGTCTGACCAATTTTCGCTTTTAAATTGTCGGGTTCAGGCGCAATTTCTGCTGCTGCACGACGTTCAGAAACGATTGCAGGCTTATCAGTAACCGGAATTTTAAATAAAGTATCATAACAGGCCAGACGCTCTGCACTAATTTCCAGTGCAGCACAGGCTTCAGCCGTTGCCGGCGTGGGACTGTTGACTACTGTTTCTTCCGCATTCACTTGCGTCCCAACTGCACAGCCCAGCAACACGCTCAGCTGTAGAGTTGAGCGCTTAAACGAATTAAGCGCCATCCCTTATCCTCTTTTTTTTATTTATAGAACTTGTTGAATTACAAAACCAAGCTGCTCCAGCATTTCACGTTTTGCCACTGGTGCCACAACGGCTTTCGTCGCCTGCTGCTCGACCAGATAGGTCTGTGCAACACGCTGCAAATCATCCAGTGTGACATTCAATAAACGTTCACGTAATTTTTTACGGAACGCTGGCGTACGTTGATGCAAGTAGGAATAACATGCAGTAATGGCTTCGCCTGCCGGTGAGCCTGGTTTATCCATACTGGCAATCAGCCCCAGAATGGCTTCTTCCAGTTGATGCGGCTGTTGTGGTGCATTGAGTAACCACTGAATACTCGCATCAAAATCCTGGAAGGTTTCTGCCAGACGTGGGTCACGGTAGCTGTAGAAACGGAACGAACAGGCATTGCCGTCATAGCTCGCACCACCACCATAGGCACCGCCTTTTTCACGAATGGCGCTGTGCAGGAAGCCATTACGCAAATAACCCGCTAGTACCATCAAGGCAGCAGCATCAGGGTGTGAGACTTCAACTGCCGGATAAGCAGCCGCACAGAATTGGACATTGGCTTGAATCAACCAGGCTTCGTGCTGATCATGGGTTACTTTTTCGACTTGAGTCAATGCAACCGGTGCTGGATCAACAGCAAGTTTGTCCCAGACATTCTGAATTTCTTCGATCAGATGCTCAGACTGCGGCTCTTCACAGACTAACAGGAATTGCTTTGGTGCTTGCAACAAGACCCGATGAATCCGTTTTAATTCATCAATCAGCAGATCATATTCAGCCGGATCTTTTTCGATCTTAGACACCAGCTCGATCAGCCAGTTCAATGCACCCAAACCGGTATTGTGATAATCACGCAAAGCCAATGCACTATGCTGACGTGAAGCCGTTTGCATTGCATAGCTATGTCCAGAACCAGAAATACGTGACTGCCAGCGCGTTTTACGCTGTTGTAACAGTTCAACAATACGGTCTTTCTCATCAAAACGAAGCTGTTCAAAACCGATCTTTAACAGACGAATTGCATCCAGATGATTCACCAAAGATTTGGTGGTCAACGTCAACCAGGCAGTAATTTTGTTTTTGTCATCGACTTTAGAACGCAAAGATGCGCCCATGCCCAGACCGCCACTTACCGCTGTTTGCAGTTGCTGGAACTCAAGATAATCATACTCACCCGCACCAACTTCACCCATCAGGATCGACAGCAGGTTAAAGTAAGGCGACTGCACCACTTCATCCGGAATATTGACCAGAACCTGTTGATAATAAATCCCATTGGTGCCGGCATGATACAGGTTCAACGGCGTATCAACACGGTTACAGATAATCTCACGCAACTGGCCTTGAACAATTTGCAATTCCGCAGGGACATCTTCCAGACCGACTTTCGGCAATAAGTTCAAGTCATCCGGCGTGTCCTGACGAACATTCAATGCTTCAGTCTGGGCAATAATTTCAGCTTTTTGTTCTTCAGTCAGATTCTTTCCAATTTCGGCTAGACGCGCTTTTTCATCAGCCGCTTCTTTGGCAGATTTGGTCGCATCGGGAACCAGTGTCAGTTGGACACGATGTGGGTTATCCAGCAGATGCTCTTTGATCAGATTGGAAAGCCACATCGGATCTTGCAGCTCTTCCTTAACTGCGGCAATCGCAGAATCCACATCCCAAACTTCAACCGGATCACGGTGATGAATCGCGCTGCCCAGACCGCTCAGAATCAGGCTCAAACCATACGGCGTACCATCACCATTGATTTCACGCTGATGCAATTCAATTTGATGCAGGATCGCATCGACCATGTTCTGATCAACCGGTTTAGAGGCAACATCTTCTAGAACCTTAAACACACCATTTTTAAATTCTTCTGCATGTTCAGGATTTGAACCCTGCACCGCACAGTAGAAAGTCATTTCAAAATTAGAATCATCCACGCCCATGAATGGACCTGTTGCATCTGCATAACCACACGTTTCCAGATAATGACGCAGTGGTGATGCTGAATCTTCAAGCAGAATCCCTTCAACTAAACGCATGCCCAAACGCAGTTTAATGTCACTAGCTTCCGGCAATAACCATGACAGCACATGATAGGTCTTGTCCTGTAGATCTTCGGCATCGACCGCATAGCTGTCGGTAACCGTCAATGGTGCAGTCAAACGGGTTTCAGGTGTTGGATACAGCGTCTGACCTTTTTCAAATTTGGATAATGCCAGATGTTCAAACTGCTCTTGCAATTCAAATGCTGTTTTATTGCCAAAGGTCATGAAGACTGCATTACTTGGATGGTAATGTGACTTATAGAAATCTACTAACTCTTGGTAAGTCAGGTCAGGAATATCTTTAGGATCACCACCAGAATTATAATGATAGGTGGTATGCGGATATAAATGATGCGCCAGCGTGTGATACAGCTGGTCTGAAGGCGAACTCATCGCACCTTTCATTTCATTAAAAACTACGCCTTTATAGACAGGCTCGCCATTTTCCAGCTCAATGCGAATGCCTTCCTGGGCAAAATCCAATGGATTCAGGTTCGCAGCAAATGCTGCATCCATATACACTTCGAGCAGGTTCTGGAAATCTTTACTATTTTGGGTCGCAAATGGATACGCAGTCCAGTCAGCCGCAGTAAAGGCATTCATGAAAGTATTCAATGAACGGCGAATCATCAGGAAGAATGGATCACGCACCGGGAATTTTTCTGAACCACACAGCGCAGTATGTTCCAGAATATGGGCTTCGCCTTTAGAATCCATCGGCTGGGTACGAAACGCCACCAGAAAGACATTTTCGTCGTGATTGGTCGCCAGATGATAATGCGTGGCGCCAGTCACTTTATGTTTATATTCAGACACGAAAATGTCTAAAGCTTCAACATGTTGTTGACGTACCAACTGAAACGCAGGATGTACAGTTTGAGAAATGGTTTCAGTGACATCTACAGTCATGCGATCTCCTAATGCTTTAATTAAAATAACTAAGCGCATTATAGCTTTAGTTGTTTGAATTATTCACGTTGAAAACCGAGGATTTTGATCGAATTAAGTAAACTTGATCATTTGAAAATTAAATCATCAAATTTACTTCCTGCATCTAGATGAGTATTTACAAGCTTAAGAAATCAGATATTTAAAATAGTTATAGCTTGGATTATTTTCTACAAATACATAATTCTGCTTTTGATAAAAACTGGCGGCCAGTCGGGTATCTGTTTGTAAGCATAAAGCCGAATAATGCGGACGTGCCAATTGCTCTAGGTAAGCCAAAAGCTGTTTGCCTACGCCATGCTGACGATATTTCGGATGCACATAAAAACGGCGTACACGACCAATGCGGTCTTCAATGCCGTTATCTCCCCATTGCTGGTTTAAGCCACCACAGCCAACCAGTTTCTTGCCATCATGCGCCACCACCAAATATTCATTGGCGTGGCTAAAGCAGTTTTTCCCGGTGCGATATTCTTCTATTAACTTATCTACCAAATTATAGCCTTCTTTACGTGCCAGAGTTGCCAGTGTTTCGATCTGATCCGGGAGTTGTTCGGCTGTTACAATTTTAATATTCATATACGCACACTATTTGAAATTGTTGTGAAGAATCACTGTTGCCAAGCGACTTAAAGTATCATGCCAGGAGCGATATCTCTTTATAAATAAAATGTGATCCTTAAATCAATGCTGCAGCACACCAGTGCACAAAAATAAGTCAGTTTTTAGACCAAAGATAGCTGCTGAACAAAATACAGCATTTTTGAAAAATATTTGAAAATGATTCAGCAAACTACAGCAATCCCAAGCAATCGTGTAAACTTAGGACTTTCATTTTTAATGTGATATTTGAACATGGCAACTGTTGATCTTTTTGCGATTGGTAATGCGCTGATTGACCAAGAATTTAAAGTTTCTGATGACTTTTTAACTGCACATCACTTGCAAAAAGGCACCATGCAACTTGCAGATGGTGAGACTCAGGCCACTCTTTATCAAAATCTTCAAGCGACTCAAGTGTATAAGGGTCAGGCTTCAGGCGGTTCAGCAGCCAACACTACCGTGGCATTTTCTGCGCTCGGTGGTTCTGCATTTTATGGCTGTCGTGTCGGAAATGACGAACTGGGGCACATCTACCTGAAGGGTTTGAATGATGCAGGTATTAAGACCACCACCCAATCGATCAGTGAAGGCGTAACAGGGACATGTATGGTTCTGGTCAGCCCTGATTCTGAACGTACCATGCATACCTATCTGGGTATTACGGCCGAACTGACTGATCAACAAATTGATTTCAGCGCACTAAATAGCGCGAAATGGCTATATCTCGAAGGTTATTTATCAACTTCTGACACAGCACGTCATGCGGTACAACAAGCACGTGATATTGCCCGTGCCAATGGCGTTAAAATTGCCCTAACTTTATCTGATCCTGCCATGGTGCAATACGCGCGTGCCGGTTTGGATGAAATGATTGCAGATGGTGTAGACTTGCTGTTATGTAACCAGCAAGAAGCGCTGATGTATACAGAAACAGATAATCTTGAGGCAGCCCTGCTTAAATTAAAAACAATCAGTCAGCACGTTGTCATTACATTGTCAGCTGAAGGCGCACTGATTTCGGATTATCAAAATACATTTACTGTTCCTGGCCGTAAAGTGCCTGCAGTAGATGCCAACGGTGCCGGTGATGCTTTTGCCGGGGCTTTCCTGTACGGATTGAATGCTAATTTGGGTCTTCAAGCTGCGGCTGAACTGGCGATTCTCATTTCGAGCCAGGTGGTTTCACAATTTGGTCCACGCCTGGCAGTTGAAGACTATGCGGCATTATTACAAGACTTTCAAAAGGAATGTGCTTAATGTTTAAAATTTGCATGACCGAAGACGTTCCAGAACGCGAAGCACGCTCTTTTGAGCTTCCCGATGGAGATAATATCTTTATCACACAGCGTGACGGTGCCTTCTATGCCTATCAAAACCTGTGTCCGCATTTGCAGGTCGAACTGGAATTTCTGGAAAACCAGTTTCTGGATCGCGATCAGGAATTTATTGAATGCTCCACGCATGGCGCCTTGTTTCTGGTAGAAAGCGGTGAATGCATTTCTGGGCCTTGCCAAGGTCAAGCACTTGAAAAAGTAGAGATTACCGTGCATTCTGATGGTGGAATTTACCTCTCAGAATAAGACTAAAACGGACTTCACCATGCCTGCATTTTTTCTAGACTATAACCTGATGCCTTTTCATCTGAGTTTATTGGCGATTATTCTGTTCGGTGTGGTGAAAACCATTGGTTTCTATTTTGGACTCAGACCCAGCAAGTTTCTGCAAAAAATTTCACCTTATGACTTTCAGCAGATGGATCTACTAAACGTCAAATTCTCCAAAACCTTGATTGTGTTTTTCTTCCTGATGAATTTTAGTTTTGCCGGCTATGTTTTACAGTTCCTGATCTATTCTCAGGAATTTAAATTTCTGCCTGCTTATTACCTGATTATTCCGGCTTTAATCATTGCGACTTTTTTTACTATTTTTATGATTCACTGTCTGGATCAGGTCATTCCACCTAAATATAAAAAGAACAATGTCAATTTACTTGGCCGTTTGGCGACAATTTCCAGTGGCAATGCCCGACCCGGTTTTTCTGCTCAAGCGCGGGTGCGAGATGAGTATGGGCAACTGCATTATGTACAGGTAGAACCTGAGTTTGGTGAACTCGGTTTTCAGTCGCAGATTATCCTGATTCGCATGAGAAAATCTCATTATGTTGCCAAGAAAATTTGTAAATCTAATCAGCTGTTCAGCATGAATCTAGATTAAATTCTAAATCATTTGATAGTTATTAAAAAATCCCGACAGATATCGGGATTTTTTAATGTCTATATTTATTTTTTAAGAAGTCCTGAAACCATATTCAATACATTTTGAATATCATTATTGGCTTCCTGCTTGCTGGTTTGCTCACCTTGTGGAGTAAGCGAATCAATAATCTGCGGCAAGACCTGTGAAATCGCACTATACACATCCTGCTTCGGTGCATGGGTTTGTTGTGCAACTGCTTCAACTTCCTGATCATCAAACAGGTTTTGCACCTGCTGCGGATCGACATTGGCATTTTCACCGGGGCCGGTCGACACCCAATCATCGACCTGGCTATTGAGCCCCTGTCCTTTTAGCTTGTCTAATGCACCCTGTAAACCGCCCTGTTTTTGAATCCAGGCCAGCACTAAAGGCAGTACTGCAATCAATAAGGTTTTACCAGTAGAACCACCCAATCCTGAACGAGGCTGAGCAGTACCTTGAGTACCACTACCACCGAACTGACTTATTACTGAACCTAAAATTGCCCCCAGACCATTTTGTCGAGTCTGCTGGCCGGTTTGATTTTGCTGGTTTTGAGTATTTTGATTTTGCTGAGAATTTGACTGGTTTAAATGCCCTAGCACAGACCCCAGGATATCTGCCAAGCCACCTTGTTGTGAGGACTTTTGCTGCGACTGCCCACCACCCAATGCCTGCTTTGCTAATATTTCCACAATACTACTCAGGTTTGTCATGTCCTATATCCTATGTGCATCTTAATTACAGAATACGGCCTGCCCTCATATTGTCTAGGCAAGATTGTGTTAATATTTGCAATCTTGGTTAAGCAGGTTTTCGGTTTACCAGCGAAATTTATCCCAGTTTTCCGGCTTAGCCCAAAATTTGGAGTTAAACCAGTCTGGCACGTGCTTATAGGTTAAAATATTAAACTGCCACAGCGCAAAATCGGCCTCATGTGTGGTCTTGTCAATCAGCTGGGTAAATCCTAAAGCTCTCAATAACTTTTCATTTTGCAGCCGGCTGATCACCACTAGCCGTTTGGCAAACAAATCACGTAATTTCACCAGAATTTGACTCATGATCTGTTCAGACAAATGTTCTGTTTCTGCAGTATCCAGCATCACCACAGCCAAGTCATAACGTTGCTGAAAAGGCAGATTTAAAAAGTCAGATACGCTAAAATAGGACCATTGAATAGCTGGCTGAAACTGGACTTGGCTCAAGTCCTGCCCAATACAAATAGCAGTATGAATTGGCTGTTCCTGTGCGAAATCGTCTAGCATTGAAGTAATGACATTCTGCTCAGCCATAACTGCATCCTTATGATTTAAGTGAGTAATTTTTATGGAACTTCAGGGCATTTGTCATAAAATGCACGTCGGCCTCAAGGACCTTAGTGTAACTGATCAACAGATACAGCGGGCAAATGTTGAATATAAATTAATTTTAGATCGTGCAGAAATTGATCTTCCGTTTAATTTAGGCCAAGAAATCGAGATTGAATGGACCGGTAATATTTACTGCGTGTCTTGTGGCAACAAAACTTCCAAATCATTTTCGCAAGGTCACTGTTTTAAATGTTTTAAAACCAATGCTTCATGTGATATGTGCATCATGAAGCCAGAGACGTGCCATTATCATTTGGGCACTTGCCGCGAAGATGAATTTGCACAGAATGTCTGCTTCCAACCACATATTGTCTATCTGGCCAATTCCAGTGCATTAAAGGTCGGCATTACCCGTACCAGCCAAATGCCGACTCGCTGGCTTGATCAGGGTGCCTCCCAAGCCCTGCCGATTATGAAAGTGGGCTCACGTCGTCTTTCCGGAAAGCTTGAGGTCATGTTTGGTACGCAGGTTGCTGATAAAACTGACTGGCGCAAGCTACTGAAAGGTGAAGCAGAACCATTGAACCTGATTGAAGTGCGTGAACAACTGCTGGAAGAATTTGCGCCTAAAATTCAAAGCATTCGCGAAGAATTTAATCAGAATCTAGAATTTAATGAAAATATTGAAGTATTGGAAGATGAATTCGCACGAGAGTTTATTTATCCGGTAGAACAATATCCGGAAAAGATTAAATCGCATAATCTGGATAAAACTCCTGTGATTCGTGGCAAATTACAAGGCATCAAGGGCCAGTATTTAATTCTGGATACTGGCGTGATTAATATGCGCAAATATACCGGTTATCAACTGATTATTCGTGCTTAAACCATTATTTGCCTAGAAAACAAAAAACCAGCCCGCAGGCTGGTTTTTTTATACAACAATTTTATTTGATTTTTGCCTGAGATTTCAGGTAACGCGTATAGTCATCAAATTCCTGCTGACCACGAAGTTGCTGATATAACTTCACCAACTCACTACGCTGTTCTGCACTTAATACATCCACCGGATTTTTCTTCACTTCTGATACCGCAACCACAACCAGTTCATTCGGCATTTTCGCTGTGGTCACTGACCAATGGCCTGCTTTTGGTGTCGGCAGACTAAAGGCCGCACGCTGTACATCACGTTTTAGTAAACCTTCAGCACGTGTGTAAACGCCAGCATCTTCAAAGATCAAATCACCTTTCGCCACTGCTGCAGCCGGTTTGGTTTTGAACTCATCCAAAGCTTTCTGAATTTTTGCTTTTGCCAAAGCAGCTGCCTTGTCTTCAATCAACTGAGCCTTAACACGGGGTTTTGCTTCTGCCAATGTTTGTTCGCCGGCTGCATGATAATTACGCACCTTTATCCAGGCTACATCACCATTGGCTAACTGAATGCTTGATGAAGCATTACGATCACCATTTTTAACATCGTCATTAAACAATTTGACTTTGAGGTTAGCATCGCTCAGCACAGGATCACGGGTCGAAAGTGTTACACCTTGGGCTTTCTGGACTTGTACACCTTTAACTTCCTGTGTAACGACATCCAGAGAATCACTTCCTACCACCATATCATTTAGCGTATTGACCGTATCAGAGAATGCATTGGATTTTTTAGCAGCCAAGGCTTCTTCAGACAAACGTGCTTTTTGTGATTCAAAAGAAGGAACTGCAACATCTGGCGTTTGCACAGAAATGATGTGGTAACCATAATCTGTTTTCACTGGTGCAGACACCTGACCCGATTTTAAAGAACTAACCGTCTGATCAAATGCAGTACCAAATACACCTTCTTCATAAACGGCAAGCGCGCCACCTTTAGACTTAGATTCAGGGTCTTCAGAATATTGTGCTGCTGCCTGAGCAAAAGTAGTACCGGCTTTAATTTTGGCTGCAATATCGGTCGCCAGTTTTTTTGCTTCAGCATCACTACGACTGTCCGCCGTAATTAAAATATGCTTCACATCTGGTTTAACTGTCTGTTTTTGTGTTGCAACAAAGGCGGTATAGGCTTCCTGAAGCTCAGCCTCTGTAACCGCTAAACTCTCCACCTGAATATCGCTTGGCTTTAACACCACATAGTCGACATCTACACTGGTCGGCTGTTTAAATAGCGTTTTGTGTTTTTCATAATAAGCAGCAATATCTGCATCCGTCACTTTGACATCTTTTTTATAGCTGTCCAGATTAATGCTGGAAATATGAATATGACGTTGTTCAGTTTGTAAATCGGCAATCTGCTGCATTTCGACTGGGCTTACCAGTGGATAATCCAGGAAAGTCGATGACAGCATCTTCAGCGCATGATCTTTACGTAAACTTTCAATCAAAGCGCGATTGGTCATGCCAATTGATTTTAGATAATTTTCATATAAAGCATTCGAGAACTTGCCATCTTGCTGGAAAGTAGGCTGCTGAGCAATCATCTGTTCAATTTGCTGGTCACTCAGACTGATCCCTAATTCTTCAGCCTGTTGCAGCAATAAAGTACGTGCAACCAGAGTATCCATGGCTTTCTGGTCAATGAAGCTTTGATTCAGTAAAGTTTCATCCCCATTGGCATAACTGAGATATTGTTCTTTAAATGATTTGGTCAGTGACTCTAATTCTTTTTGAGATATTTCAGTCCCGTTCACTGATTTTGCCGCATCAGAGTTTCCGCTGCTAAAATATCCTTCAATACCTACAAGTGCTAACGGGGTCAAAAACAGAACGAGCAAGACTTTGCCCAACCAACCCTTAATAACTTTACGAAAAGCTTCCATAAGTATTCCAATATTTTATTTGCAAAGGATTTTAACCGAAAATACCCATTGAATGAATGTGTTAATCATCACAATTAAATTTATCAATAAAAAACGCGCCAAAGAAGGCGCGTTTCGTCGCTGGGTAAGCTTAAGCTACAGCGTCTTTTAAGCCTTTACCTGCTTTGAAGCTAGGTACTTTGCTTGCTTTGATCTCAAGAGTAGCACCAGTTTGTGGGTTACGGCCAGTACGTGCAGCGCGTTCTTTCACACCGAAAGTACCAAAACCCACTAAAGTTACTGTATCACCCGATTTTAAAGCTTCAGTAACAGAAGCAATTGTAGCATCTAAAGCTTTACCTGCGTCAGCCTTAGATAATCCCCCTTTTTCTGCAATTGCATCAATTAATTCTGATTTATTCATGAAGATTACGTCCTCTTAATATCGTTTATTTAAGGTTCAAGAATTGGTTTAACATGCCATAACGCCTTTATAGCAATGCTTTAGGTATAAACGCAATACTTAAGAACCTCTTTTTTTTCAAAAAATATGCGAAAAAAACATTGAATAATAAATAAAGTCATTTTATTTAAGTTTTTTCGGCAATTCTTCTTTCATTTTTTCTTGTTCCGCAGTCAACTGATCAACCTTGGCATGCAACTGGAGAATTAAACGTTCCAAATACTGTACATCCTTCAGTGTGACTAATCCTATACGATTCAATGAGTGATGAACAGAGTTGTCGATTAATTTTTCCACTTTGTCTTTGGTGTCTGTGACCGACTCTTTGGCTTTTTCTGAAACCTTCTCTACAGTTTGATCGGCAATATCTGCAGTTTTAGATTCAAGTTCTTCCCCGACCTTGACCAGCGAGTCAAACAGTTTATTGCCTTCCTCTTCTGCACGTGAAAATGCCCCAAGTCCAGCCAACCAGATCTGTTTGGTGTATTTACGAAAATCAAGAACCGATTTGCGCTCCGAGGCAGATTTAGACTTGGGTTTCAGCATTTTCTCATTCGAAGCTTCAGCTGAGTCTTGTGCTGTTTTTGACTTGTCCATGTGCACGGCTCCTGTTTGTTTTCTGCGCAATTATTATAAATTATTCTACAAAACCACTGCATAATAGCAAATTTAGTACTTGATAGATTTGATAAACTGTTCTACAAAGCAATTTATTTCAAGTCTAATTTGATTTAACCCTGAAATCTCTTCACAAGCAGGAAGCTTTTTCACTTTATATTTCAGGTAAGGATTGGTTGTATATGAGCGAATCGCAACAAAGTCAAAATCAACCGCATTTGTTGCTTACGATGACGTTAATTGTTTTAGAGACAATATTTACTTTCATTCTCAAGCATGATCGTGTCGTTGCATTACAGGCCAAAAAGTTTGTAGATAAAAACATCTCGATTAAAATCAATAGCTATATTCCATATTTCGACTTTTATGTGCAATTCACCCCCAATGGACTATTATTTGACCACAAAGCACCGGGCCGCATTGTCGACCTGGATGTGCGCACTACACTTCCCGATCTGATTAAAATTTTCATTTTTGGCAATCGTCGTAGCATTCGCAGCATGCGCATTGATGGCAATCAGGTTTTAAAAGATGAGTTTCGTGATCTGTTAACCGTATTCAGCTTGCCAAAAGTACTAGCCGACTGGAAACACTGGCTGTCTGATGCGCCGACGGATGAAGCGGAAATTATTGCTTCTAAAAAGCGTATTGCACCGCTTTTAAAGAAAATTGAAGAACAGCGCTCCAAGATCAATACCCTGCAAGTGGAAGTCAAACAGTATAAAAACCGCCTGAAACGGATCGAACGCCGTCAAAAGCGTATTAATATCATTTTTGGCCTGAGCAGCGTACTTTTGATTATGTTATTAGTGTATAATTGGCTGAGCATGTAAATCTTTCATTCTCCAAAAATTAAATCCCACTAAGGTCTACTAAAAATAACTTGACTAATTTAGTCGGGATTCATAAAATCTACACATCTAGTCTAACCATGTGTATCGAATCATGCGCCTAACCACTCGCGGTCGCTACGCTGTGACTGCTCTACTTGATCTAGCTTTGCAGCCTTCTGAAAAAACGATAACGCTCGCTGAAATTGCAGCACGTCAAACTATTTCTGTTGCTTATCTTGAGCAGTTATTTGCGAAGCTCAAGCGTCATGGTTTAGTTTCTAGTGTTCGTGGCGCAAATGGTGGTTACCATTTAGCACGTAATGCAGATGAAATTACTGTGTTAGCAATTATTGAAGCTGTAAACGAAACAGTTGATGCGACTCGCTGTGACCATAAAGGCAATTGCCAGAATGGCGCGATGTGCTTGACTCATGATTTATGGCAGGAACTCTCCCATCACATCGCCGATTATTTAGAAAAAATCTCGCTTGCTGATCTGGTTGCACGTGACAACGTCCAGACTGTGTCATTACGCCAAAAATCAGCACCTTTAGATTCAGCCCTTTTATCGGTTACAGGTATTTGACATGAAACGTCCGATTTATCTTGATTATGCAGCTACAACTCCTGTAGATCCTCAGGTTGCTGAACGTATGATGGAATGCTTAACATTCGATGGTACCTTTGGTAATGCGGCATCTCGTTCACACGCGTATGGTTGGCAAGCAGAAGAAAAAGTTGAATATGCACGTGAACAAGTTGCGAATTTAATTAAAGCTGATCCACGTGAAATCGTATGGACTTCAGGTGCAACCGAGTCAGACAACCTTGCGCTTAAAGGTGTGGCTCATTTCTATGCATCTAAAGGTAAACATATCGTTACCTCTAAAATCGAACATAAGGCAGTTTTAGATACCTGTCGTGAGCTTGAGTCTGAAGGTTTTGAAATTACCTATATTGAGCCTCAACCTCAAACCGGTTTAATTACGCCTGAAATGGTACAGGCAGCGATCCGTCCAGACACAATTCTTGTTTCCCTGATGATGGTAAACAATGAAATCGGTACTGTGACTGATGTTGCAGCGATTGGTGAAATCACTCGCGCCAACAAGATTTTCTTCCATGTCGATGCAGCTCAGGCAGCGGGTAAAGTTGAAATTGATCTTTCAACTTTAAAAGTAGATTTGATGAGCTTCTCTGCGCATAAGATCTATGGCCCTAAAGGTATTGGCGCACTGTTTGTACGTCGTAGCCCGCGTGTACGCCTTAAAGCTGAAATGCATGGTGGCGGCCATGAACGTGGTATGCGTTCAGGTACCCTTGCGACTCACCAGATTGTAGGTATGGGTGAAGCGTTTGAACTTGCAGGCAAAAACTTGGAAGCTGAACAGACTCGTTTACGTGTACTTCGCGACAAGCTGTGGAATGGTTTACAAGGTCTTGAACAAGTGTTCCTGAACGGCCATCCAACACAAAACGTAGCGAACTACCTGAATATTAGCTTCAACTTCGTTGAAGGCGAATCATTGATGATGGCATTGAAAGATGCTGCGGTATCTTCAGGTTCGGCATGTACATCTGCAACACTTGAACCATCTTATGTACTTCGTGCATTGGGTCTTTCAGACGAACTTGCACACAGTTCGATCCGCTTCAGCTTCGGTAAATACACCACTGAAGAAGATATCGATCACGTATTGACTATCACTAAAGCTGCTGTTGAGAAGTTACGTGAACTTTCTCCGCTTTGGGATATGTATAAGGAAGGTATTGACCTTTCTAAAGTTGAGTGGGCTGAGCACTAATTTTCATTCTGAGATAGTGACAAATCCGTTGCTATCTCATTGAGAAAAGTTTTTTTACCCCCATATTTAATACTGAGGCTGACCCCGAGGTTTGGAGAAGCAACATGGCTTATAGCGAAAAAGTAATTGATCATTACGAAAACCCTCGTAATGTTGGCGTTTTAGATAAAAATGCTGAAAACGTTGGTACTGGTATGGTTGGTGCGCCAGCATGTGGTGACGTGATGCGTTTACAGATTCAGGTAAACGATGAAGGCGTGATTGAAGAAGCACGTTTCAAAACTTATGGTTGTGGTTCTGCCATTGCATCAAGTTCACTTGTGACCGAATGGCTCAAAGGTAAAACTTTGGATCAAGCTCAAGCGATCAAGAACATTGATATTGCAACTGAACTTGCACTTCCACCAGTAAAAGTACACTGCTCTGTTCTTGCTGAAGATGCAATCAAAGCAGCTGTAGAAGACTACCGTAGCAAGAAAGTTAAAGCTTAATTGTTCCACGTTTTGAAATTTTAACGGAGTTTTCATGATCCATTTAACTGAAAATGCTGCAACTCATATCAGCAATTATTTAAAAAATCGCGGTAAGGGTGAAGGCATTCGCGTTGGTGTGAAAACTTCAGGCTGTTCTGGTCTGGCCTATGTGCTCGAGTTCGTCGATGAAGTCGATACACATGACCAAGCCTTTGAGCAGTTTGGGGTTAAAGTATTCGTTGACCCGAAAAGCCTGGTTTATCTTGAAGGTATGGAGATGGACTATGTTAAAAACGGCTTGAACGAAGGCTTCGAATTTAACAACCCCAACAAAAAAGGCGAATGCGGTTGTGGTGAATCCTTCACTGTATAAACCCGGCAGTTATTCTCTTTTTGACATTAAAACAGTGTGTTTCACACTGTTTTAATTGCATTTATACAGTTACTTTTGCACATTAATCGCGGATCCCATCTCCCATGAATCATTTTGAGTTGTTCAACCTTCCTGTAGCACTCGATATTGATTTAGCGGCTTTAAAGACTGAATTTTTAAAGTTGCAGCAACAATATCACCCAGATAAAGCTGAAGACAAAGATCAGGCTCTGATTAAATCAAGTGATATCAATCAGGCATTTAAAACCTTGTCAGCGGTCGATAGCCGTGCAGCGTATTTACTGTCTCTCAAGAAACAGGATTATCACTTAGATCAGTCGATCAGTGATTTTGAATTCTTGCAGGACGCTCTGGAAATTCGTGAACAACTTGACGATGCAACTTCTGCTGAAGATTTAACTTCACTGAAAGTCGAAGTCCAGCAATGGATTGAGGGCTTGGTTCGCGAGTTCAAAATTGATTATGCGGATGAAGACTGGGCCGAAGCACGCGATACAGTGCGCAAACTACGCTTCTTCGTTAAAGTCATGGCCGATATCGACAAAGCGGAAGACCGCTTCCTGGACGATGACAGCTTTGATCTTGATGATGATTTCTAATTTTTAGTATTTAATATTTAACGTGCAAAGGATGTAACACTATGGCTCTCTTGCAAATTGCAGAACCAGGTCAATCAAGTGCACCACATGAACACCGCATTGCGATTGGTATCGATTTAGGCACCACCCACTCTTTGGTTGCCACGGTTCTTTCAGGTAAAGCCAAAGTACTTAATGACGAACAAGGTCGTGTGCTACTTCCTTCTATCGTGCATTATGCAGAACAACAGACTCAATACGGCAATGAAGCTGCGCCTTTCATTACTACTGACCCTAAAAACACCATCGTTTCTGTAAAACGTTTTATGGGTCGCTCGAAAGCTGACATCAAATTCCAGCATCCTTATGCGTTGGTTGGTGAAGCGAATGAAATGCCGGCTTTTGAAACCGCACAAGGCCGTAAGACGCCGGTTGAGATTTCTGCAGAAATTTTAAAGCAGTTGAAAGACCGCGCTGAAGCCAGTCTGCAAAATCCGGTCAATGGTGCCGTTATTACTGTTCCGGCCTACTTTGATGAAGCACAGCGTCAGGCAACCCGTGATGCTGCTCAACTTGCTGGCTTGAATGTTTTACGTTTGTTGAATGAGCCAACCGCTGCTGCTGTTGCTTATGGTCTCGATCAGGAAAGCAATCTAAGTACAGATCGCAACTATGTGATCTACGACTTGGGTGGTGGTACCTTTGACGTTTCGATTCTGCGTTTTAGTCAAGGTGTGTTTGAAGTTCTGGCAACCGGTGGCCACACTGCCCTCGGTGGTGATGACCTAGATCGTTTGATCCTGAAATGGGCCAAGAAACAACTGAATATTGACACCTTGAATGATGCAGAATATGCACATTTTGTGGTTGCAGCACGTAAAGCCAAAGAAGCTTTGTCTGATGCAGATTCAGTTCAACTCAAATTGCTTGATCAGGTATTGACGCTTGACCGTCCGACATTTGAAGAGATCATTAAAGTTGCTTTGGATAAGACCATCAGCGTATGTAAGCGTGTGATGCGTGATGCCAAGCTTGAACTGGATGACATTCAAAATGTCGTTTTGGTCGGTGGCTCAACCCGTTCTTATGCAGTACAAAAAGCCGTGCGTGAAGTATTCAATCAAGAACCACTATGCACTATTAATCCGGATGAAGTGGTTGCGATTGGCGCATCAATTACTGCGAACCAATTGATTGGCAACTCAACTGATGGCTCATTACTATTAGACGTGACGCCTCTGTCTCTTGGTCTTGAAACCATGGGCGGACTGGTTGAACGATTAATTTCGCGTAATACTGCGATTCCAGTCGCTCGTCGTCAGGAATTTACGACTTATCAAGATGGCCAGACTGCCATGTTGATTCATGTGGTTCAAGGTGAACGTGATCTGGTTGAGCATTGCCGTAGTTTAGGGCGTTTTGTCCTGCATGGCATTCCACCAATGACTGCCGGTCAGGCACGTATTGAAGTGACGTTCCAGGTCGATGCAGATGGCTTGCTGACTGTATCTGCCAAAGAAACCACCTCTGGCGTGACGGCTCAAATCGATATCAAACCATCTTATGGTTTATCGGGTGAAGATACTGAACGTCTGTTGCTAGACGGTTATAAGTTCGCTGAAGAAGATAAGAATCTTCGTCATTTGAATGAAACCAAAGTGGAAGCACAGCGTGAGCTGGAAGCACTGGTTCAGGCACTCCAAGCGGATGCCGGTCTGTTGACTGAAGATCAACTTGCAGCACTGCAAACTGCGCAAGCACAACTTGAAACTCAGCTTCAGGGTTCAGATATCAAAGCGATTGAATCTGCCGTTGAACAGCTTAAAATACATAGTGATGCTTTTGCAGCAGCACGTATGAATCAACATATTGATGCAGCTCTTAAGGGCACTAAACTCGACGACTGGTCAAACTCAAACTAATTTAAGGTAACGACTATGCCACGTATTAAAGTTCTTCCACATGCGCAGATTTGCCCCGAAGGTGCTGAGTTTGAAGTCGAACAAAATGCCAATCTTTGCGAAAGCCTGCTAAAAAATGGCATTAAAATCGAACATGCTTGCGATATGTCAGCAGCGTGTACCACCTGCCATGTAGTGGTACGCAAAGGTTTTGACAGCCTGGAAGAAATGGATGATGTTGAAGCTGACTTACTCGATCGTGCCTGGGGTTTAGAACCTGATTCACGTCTTTCTTGTCAGGTTAAACTGGACGATGAAGATCTGGAAATTGAAATTCCAAAATACACCATTAACCATGCGTCAGAAAATCACTAAGATTTTCGTTGCAGGCTAAAATAAAAAACCACGCTCATGCGTGGTTTTTTCTCTTTATAAGAAACAATTAAAGTAAATTTACATGAACTTTAAATGTGTTCAATTACTTCATCCTCAAGCTTCAATTTGACAATACCTTGTGAATTGGTCATTTTCTGCTGAGTTTCAATGCGTTTAATCATTTTTTCTAGTACATGAATCAGCTCAGGATATTCAAAGTTTTGCACTTCATCCAGATTCAGCAATAAATGAAAGCCCTTATATTCATAATCGAACCAGCGCTGATACTCGACTTTCTGAGACGCATATTTTTCCATGACCTGCCAGGTTCTTACATGTGCTTTAATGCCTTTCAAGAATATCGGCTTTTTCGGTGCACAAAGATAATCATCTTTGATCAGATTATGAGTATCTTCCGAAATCAGGATTTCATCGACTTCCGCTGCACTTTGCAAACGCGCTGCCAGATTGGCATCACGTCCTACAATGGTATAAGCCATACGATGCGTAGCCCCATAATTCCCTACGTGGCAATAACCGGTTGAAATCCCCATGCGGATATGCAGTGGCGGATAACCCATTTTAATCCAGCGTTCCCGCAGCAATTTCATTTGCTGACGCATCGCCAATGCCATTTCCATACAGTTCTTAGCATCCTGTTCCACACCTTCGGAGTTCGGATCACCAAAGAAAATCAGGATGGCATCACCCATGAATTTATCGACAGTCGCTTCATAATTTTTAGCGATTTCGGTCATATGCCGAAGATAGTCATTCAACAGGAATGCTAAATCATCTGGAATCAGAGTTTCAGATAGCTCTGTAAAGCCTTGAATATCAGAGAAAAAGATCGTCAACTTTTTACGTTTATATTCAATTTTGGCTTCAGATTCACCTTTCATAATGGATTGCCATAACTGCACGGGCGCATAGCGACTCAGCTGATTGGCAAATTCCATATAACGGTTCATCTGTTCGAAATAATGGTCTTTTTTCTGGGTCATGTATTGCACACGACCACTTTGATAAAAACTTCCGACACCAAAATAGGTAATCAGACAGATAAAGCCTAAAACGGTCAACTCACTGCTGGTCGGTTCGAAATAATTATTAAACCCAAAGACCAGAATATTGGCCAGATAAAAAAGCGTAATCCCGATCAGGCTGGCTAGAGATGCCATCATAAATGAAATTTTATTGCTGATCGCGGTATAGAGCACTGCGACCAGACCCAGCAAGGACAAGACCAAGTCCAGATGCACGGCCGCCAAAACCACCGAAATGACAATGACATCAATCAGGAAAAGAATATTACGCCGGATGTGATAATCATGACGATAGATCAGCCAGCGAGATAGTTTCGGTGTAATTAGCAAAACCAGAAACAAAAAAAATGGAACAAAAAGCTGATACTGGGTATCTGGTTCAGTGTAATGAAAGACGACCAGAACCACAGACAGCATGATGTATCCCATCATGCGATGGAAATACTCAAACTGATGGGGTTCTTTTTGAATCCAGTCGTCTAATTGCACTCACTCCCTCCCTGAAGTCCGCAACTGTTCATGGTTCTCGGAATGCCTTGGCTGATTAGTCCATGCGCCAGTCAAATGGCATGTCGCCCTGACCACGTAAAGCCAGCATTAAGGTTTGACGCATATGTGCCAATACTTCACTGCTATAAGGAACAGCAGGTGTACCCCAAACAGGCTTCGGCCATGCAACGTCGTTCTGATAACGAACTACATGATGAAAATGCAATTGCGGCACCATATTACCCAGCGCTGCTACATTCATTTTATCTGCACGGAAAACACGTGCCAGCTGGCTTGATAACCAGCTTGACTCTCTTAAAAACTGCTCTTGGTCAGCTTGACTCAATTCATATAATTCAGAGACACCCGGCACACGTGGAATCAGAATGAGCCAGGGAAATTGCATATCATTCATCAAACGACATGTTGACAAAGGAAAGTCGCCTACAAAAAACGTATCTTGAGCAAGTTGTGGATGCAAACTAAACATATCTTTATAAATGATGCAAAATTAGAATGATGGCTAATACTAACATATCCAACTGAAGCTGAATATTGAAAGCAATGTGTTTAAAGACAAATTCTCATGATTTGTTGCGAAGCACATCACAACAATTACTGTAAACAATTCATTGAAAAAATCAAGCCTGTTGTTCCTGCAAACTTCATTGGAAAATGAAATCCAAACTGAATTTTCAGGCTGATTTAATCGAATAAAATCAGTGCAATTCTTTAAGCAGACTGTCCAGTAAATCCTGTATAAACTGAATCCGCTTTTGATAGTCTTCCAGCATGACCATGACTTTTAGACGTTGACCGCCATCCATCCGGAAATAGGTCGGATGTTTCTGCATCATCTGGATAATCGTCATGGCTTGAACCGGAGTATCCGGTGCAAATTCAATATGCCCACCCTGACTGCTGATATCAATTTTAGTAATACCAAGCTGCTCGGCTTTCAATCGAATCTGATGTACAGCAAAGAGCTGTTTGACCGGTTGCGGCGGTATACCAAAACGATCGATCAATTCCATCCGGATATTGTCCAGTTTTTCCTGGGTATCAGTATTACTGATGCGTTTATAGAACAACAGACGTTGATGCACATCACCCAGATATTCATCTGGAATCAACGCTGGCATATGCAGGGTAATTTCGGCAGTCAATGACAATGGTGCATCGAAGTTTGGCGTTTTGCCTTTTTGAATGGCTTTGGTGGCTTTTTCCAGCATTTCCATATACAGGCTATAACCAATAGCCTGCATCGAACCACTCTGCTGCTCACCTAGTAACTCACCTGCGCCGCGAATTTCCAGATCTTCGGTTGCCAGCATAAAACCGGCACCCAAGGTCGAAGCACGCTGAATGGCATCCAGACGTTTTTCTGCATCACCTTTTAAGGCTTTTAAAGACGGCACCATTAAGTAGGCATAAGCCTGATGGTGTGAGCGTCCTACACGTCCGCGTAGCTGATGTAATTGTGCCAGGCCCAGCTTGTCAGCACGTTCAATCAGAATGGTATTGGCATTCGGAACATCAATCCCGGTTTCAATAATGGTCGAACATACCAGAACATTGTATTCCTTGTGATAGAACTGCTGCATCACCTGCTCCAGTTCACGTTCACGCATCTGCCCGTGGGCCACAATCACCCGCGCTTCCGGCACCAGTTTACGGATATGCTCGGCGGCACGATCGATTGTATCAACTTCATTATGCAGAAAATAAACCTGACCACCGCGCAGCAATTCACGCAGAATCGCTTCTTTAATGGTGTCATCGGTATGTTCCTGCACAAAGGTTTTCACCGCAAGACGGCGTGCCGGCGGTGTGGCGATAATCGACAGATCACGCATGCCACTAAAGGCCATATTCAGTGTCCGTGGAATTGGAGTTGCAGTCAGTGTCAGCATGTCGACATCGGCACGCATCGCCTTGATTCGTTCCTTGTCGCGCACCCCGAAACGATGCTCTTCATCGACAATCATCAAGCCAAGATTCTTAAACTGAACATTTTCCTGCAAAATCTTATGTGTACCAATCACAATATCGACTTTACCTTCAATCAGGTCGTCAATGGTCTTGGTATGTGCTTTGGAAGAGCCGAAACGTGACAGCACTTCAATCCGGACTGGCCAGTCGGCGAAGCGGTCTTTGAATGAATCATAATGCTGCTGTGCCAGCAAAGTGGTCGGTACCAGAATCGCCACCTGCCGGTTATTCTGTACTGCAACAAATGCGGCACGCATTGCGACTTCTGTTTTACCAAACCCGACATCACCACACACCAGACGATCCATCGGCTTGGCCTGCTGCATGTCATGCAACGTCGCTTCAATCGCATTGGCCTGATCCAGTGTTTCTTCATAGGCAAAGCCACTGGCAAATTGCATATACAGGCTTTGATCGATTTCAAAACTGATCCCGGGCTTGGAAGAACGCCGTGCCTGAATATGCAGCAATTCGGCCGCGACATCGTGAATCTGTTCCAGCGCTTTACGTTTGGCTTTATTCCATGCGTCCGTACCCAGTTTATGCAAAGGTGCCAGATCCGGATCACCACCACTGTACCGGCTGATTAAGTGTAGATTGGTCACCGGCACATAGACTTTGGCGGCATCCGCATAATCCAGCTGCAAAAATTCGTGATCCTGATCATCAATACTTAGGGTGACCAGACCGGCATAACGTCCGACCCCATAATCGATATGTACCACAGGCGCGCCCATGGTCAGCTCAGTTAGACTTCGGATCAGAAACTCTTCGGAAACTTCCTGTTGACGTTTGCGACGGCGCTGTACCACGCGATGTTCATACAGCTGATTTTCAGAAATTACGCTGACACGATCGGTCAATACCAGACCACGCTCTAAAGGCGCATTGGTAATGGCAATTGCATACAGAGATTGAATAAAACTATCAAAATTTTCAACCGTGGGGATATCACCCAGACTTGGCCTTAAGGCATCTTTAAGACTTTCCCGGCGTCCAGCACTTTCAGCCACTAGCAATACCGGATGATTAGCCTGATCAATATATTTTTTGATTTCATGAAACGGTTTTTCACGTTTCGGATCTACGGGCAGACGCGGTGGCAACTGGGTATCAAGATTCAATACCCCAGCTTTTTGATCAAAAGATGTTTGTGCGGCAATGATGCGTGCAAACTGGTTCAGCTGCTCCAGCACCTGATTGGTCTGAAAAAACAGGCTTTCAGGCGGCATGATCGGTTGGTCGACATTGTGGCGACGATCTTCATAACGGCGCACCACATCTTGCCAAAACTGGCTGAGACTTTCGTCCAGAGCCTTATCTGTAATGACAATGCCATTCTTCGGTAGGTACGAAATCAGTGAACTTTGGCCTTGCATGGCTTCCGCGCTGAAAAACAAGGGCAAATAAAACTCGATTCCCGGCGAGACTATGCCATCCATCACATCCTGATAGATCGGGTTTTTCTTTGGATTCGCGGTCGGGAAAAATTCGGCATAGCGGTCACGGAAAGTGGCACGACCTTCCTTGAGCGGAAATTCCTGTGCCGGCAATACGGTAAACTGCTGCAAACTTTGCGTGGTGCGCTGAGTTTCGGCATCGAAAAATTTCAGGCTTTCAATTTCATCATCAAACAGGTCAATCCGAATCGGTGCTTCCTGTCCCGATGCGTAGATATCCATGATACTGCCGCGTACCGCGAATTCACCTGGATCATAGACGGTATCGACCAGATGATAACCGGCCTGAATCAACTTTTTCTTTTGTTGTTCCAGATCAAATTTCTGACCGACATGAATATCGAAATGCTCACCCAGAATCCATGAGGTCGGCGCCACACGTTGTGCCAAAGTTGAGGCGGACAGCAACAGTACGCCAGTTTTTGGCATATTGGATAAGATTGCCAGACGTTCCGAGACAATATCCTGATGGGGGGAGAGACGGTCATAAGGCAAGATTTCCCAATCTGGAAAAATCGTGGGTTTAACCCCATAAAATTCCAGTTCACTTTCCAGTTGACCCAAATGCTGATTATTACGTGCAATCACGATAAATAAACGCGATTGCTGCTGCACGATTTCTTTGAGCAACAATGCCGTCGAGGAACCTTGCAGATTGCCTAACCAGCGTTTCTCGCCTGCTTTGAGTTGTGGTAAATTGAGTTGGGAAATTTCTTGTTGGAACATGGATATAGCTTTAAAGTCTAAATAACCTGAGGCTTATACTAGCACGATGATCTCAGGATATTTTGTTATTTTTATGCAGTCTTGCCACATCCATACGCTTCGATTTCAAGCCACTTTTAACACTTATTTTTTCTCTCGCAGAAAGTTACGATAATAATCATTTAACTTCTTGAGGATCATTTTAAATTGCAGCAGGTTCTCTTCGGTATTTCCCAAAGTCACATTAAAACGCTGATGGGCAATTTCCAGATCAATCTTTTCATTGATCAGCATCGCGGTGTCGTATAAAGCTTTTAAATCATCAAACTGTTTTAGACGGCGATTGGACAAATATTCTAAGCGTGTGGTCAGTTCCTGATTTAAATCAATGCCATCCACGATATAACCTGTGCCTTCGACATGCTGGATATTCTGCTCGTCTAAATATAGCTGTGCAGCAGTCGGTTTATTAGTTTTAAATAATGCACTGATTTTATCAAACATCGCCATTTACCCAGCCAAATAAAGTTCAGACCCTAGTCTAGATGAAAATGCCTCAAATCCACATATCGAACTTGAGGCAAATTGTCAAAATCACAACGATCAGTTGATTTGAGCTGTTTCAAGACAATTTATGCTATCAAGAAACCTGTTCGAGCTGACTCTCTGCTACAGGTATTTCAGACACCAGATTTTCAAATGCAAAAATCTCTTCTAATTGCGCTTCACTCAATAAGCCTAACTCTAATACCACCTGTGGCACGGTTTTATTTTCCCACATACATTGTTTGCCGATTTCATCACACTTGGCATGTCCCAGAATCGGTTCAAGCAAGGTCACAATCCCGACACTGCGCATGACGGAACTTAAGCAAATCTGTTCATTGGCCTGAATACCAGCAATACATTTCTGATTCAGGGTTTGCATGCCTTGGGTCAATAATTGAATTGATTCATTCATCGCCACGGCAATCACAGGTTCCATGACATTCAATTGTAACTGCCCGGCTTCCGCAGCCATAGTAATGGTTAAGTCATTACCAATCACCCGGAATGCAATCTGATTCACAACTTCTGGAATTACCGGATTGATTTTTGCCGGCATGATCGAAGAACCTGCCTGTAACTCAGGTAAGCGAATTTCAGCTAACCCTGTACGCGGCCCCGAGCTGAGCAAGCGCAAGTCATTACAGATTTTGGACAATTTCACTGCCAGACGTTTTAAACTGCTCGACAAGATAATAAAGACGCCACAATCGCTGGTCGCCTCGACATAATCTGCTGCACCTTTTAAAGGTAAACCTGTCAGGTGCGCCAAGATTTCCACCACCCGCTTGGCATAGCCCGGCGGTGTATTCACCCCGGTCCCAATGGCGGTGGCGCCTAAATTGACTTCCAGCAATAACTGTCGCATCTGTCCAATCAGCTTCAGGTCTTCTTTTAATAAGGTGGCAAATGCCCGGAATTCCTGTTCCATGGTCATCGGCACGGCATCTTGTAACTGGGTACGTCCCATCTTGATGACATATTCAAATTCGGCAGCTTTATGATCGATACAGTCAATCAATGCTTTAAGCACGCTCAATAACTCATCCAGACTGCTATAGGTCGCCAGACGCAAAGCCGTTGGATAGACATCATTGGTCGATTGCGAGGTATTGACGTGATCATTCGGATGCAGAATGTGATAATCACCTTTCTGATGGCCCGACATTTCTAGGGCAATATTGGCAATCACCTCATTGGTATTCATATTGATGGAGGTTCCGGCACCGCCCTGATAAGGATCGAGTGGAAATGCCGTTTGCCACGCTTCCGGATGCTGAATCAATTCATCACAAGCTTTCTGAATGGCAGTACTGGTCTGCTCGGACAATTTTTGAAAGTGCAGATTGGCTTGTGCCGAAGCTTTTTTCACTTGGGCCAAAGCACGAATAAAGTGCGTTTGTTGCCCCACCGCCAATCCAGAAATCTTAAAATTTTCGATGGCACGTAAGGTATGAATCCCATAATAGCTATGCAACGGGATTTGTTTTTCCCCCAATAAATCACGTTCAATGCGGGTCGGTTCGATTTGAAGCATATTGTCCACTAAAAAATACTCTTGGCGATGCACCGTATTTGGTGTGACATTAATATGAGCAAACAAATACAGGCCTAATAGGAAGACTTTAACCTAGATTTGCTACGATTTATTACCAATACGCTAAAGCTGTGAGTTTTGTAAGATTGTGTAAGCAATTGGCTAAGATTCAAATATTTTCATTATTTATTCAAAATTTCCACTTTTCCCCTGAATTCGACGTCGTATTGCCTTTTATCCGCTCAAGTTATTCCTAATTCAATTTCAGTGAATTACTACTCTATTTACAATAGGTATACATAAAAGCTGTGTAATTGTTACAGAGTGTAATTTTTAAACCATGCTTGAATCACCTCCTTGCAATCTCAGTACAAAAATCATCTTGGACGATGATTTCCATATTTACAGGATGACCTGCCCATGACTTCTTTAAACCCCACCCTGATTACTTTCATGTTTTATATTATCGCCATGATTGCAATCGGTTTATATGCTTATCGTGCCACCTCCAATTTTGACGAATATATTCTAGGTGGACGGAGTCTGGGCAGTGTCGTCACTGCACTTTCGGCGGGCGCATCGGATATGAGTGGCTGGCTGTTGATGGGTCTTCCAGGAGCCATTTACTTGTCTGGTCTGTCAGAAGTCTGGATTGCGATCGGTTTGATTATCGGTGCATGGCTGAACTGGTTACTCGTGGCAGGTCGACTGCGCGCCCATACTGAATATCAGAACAATGCTCTAACCTTGCCGGATTATTTCACTAGCCGTTTTTCCGATCGTAAACGTATTTTACGGGTCTTGTCTGCCTTGGTGATTCTGGTGTTCTTTGCAATTTATTGTGCCTCAGGCATGGTCGCAGGTGCACGACTGTTTGAAAGCCTGTTTGGCTGGGATTACACCACAGCGCTTGTGATTGGTGCGATGGCGACGATTCTTTATGTTTGTATTGGTGGCTTTTTGGCGATCAGCTGGACAGATACATTCCAAGCCGGTTTGATGATTTTTGCCTTATTGCTGACTCCGATCATTACCTTCTTGGCTCTGGGCGACAACAGCCAGCAAGTGAGTGTCATCCTTGAATCGGCTCGCCCACATGCTTCAAGCATGCTTGAAGGTTTAAGCACCGTTGCGATTATTTCCAGTCTGGCTTGGGGCTTGGGTTATTTTGGTCAGCCGCATATTCTGGTGCGTTTTATGGCAGCAGATTCGGTCAAAACCATTCCTGCTGCACGCCGTATTGGCATGACCTGGATGATTCTATGCCTAGGCGGTGCAGTGGCTGCCGGTTATATCGGTATTGCCTACTTCAGTGTCAATCCCGCATTGGCTTCGGTGGTGAATCAAAACCCTGAAACGGTATTTATGGAGTTGACCAAAATCCTGTTTAATCCATGGATTGCCGGAATCATTCTGGCTGCTATCTTGGCGGCAATTATGAGCACCTTGAGCTGTCAGCTTCTGGTCTGCTCAACCACCCTGACCGAAGATTTATATAAGAGTTTCCTGCGTAAAAATGCTTCACAAAAAGAACTGATCTGGGTCGGTCGCGGCATGGTCTTGGTGATTGCCCTAATTGCCATTTCACTGGCGATTAATCCGAACAGTAAGGTTTTGGGTCTGGTGGCTTATGCCTGGGCGGGCTTTGGTGCTGCATTTGGCCCGCTGATTATCTTGTCGCTATTCTGGAAACGAATGACCCTCAACGGCGCAATTGTGGGTATGGTGGTTGGTGCCATGACTGTAATTGTCTGGAAAAATTATATGGGTGATACCGGTCTGTATGAGATCATTCCAGGCTTTATTCTGGCCACCCTCAGCATTATCATCGTCAGCCTGCTGGATAAAGCACCGAGTGCTGATGTGGTCAAACGCTTTGAAATGGCTAAAGCCGAGTATCAAAAAGAAATGGCAGAAATGAAAAAATAATCACCTTTTTTCTTGCACATAAAAGGGACTTAATCGTCCCTTTTATGTTTCTTAGATTCACAAATGAAGTTCTTGAAAATTACTTGGCTTTTCCCGGCATTTTCAGATGGATCTGCTGACTTTCTTTAATCACTTCCATCACCGGATAACTGCGCGTTTCTTTAATTCCGGGCAATTGCCACAAGATCTGACCAGAGATTTTCCGGAACTCATCCATATTGGCACAGCGGATTTTTACCACGAAATCAAACCCGCCACTGATCATATGACACTCGATAATTTCAGGAATCTGCCGCACAGCATGGGAAAATTCATCTAAAACATTCGGCGTGGTTTTATCCAATAAAATTTCAACAAAGACCACAAAACCATTATTCAACATGACTGGATTGAGGCGCGCTTCATAGCCCACAATAAAACCTTCCCGGGTCAGCTTTTGTACACGCGCCAAGGCTGCTGTAGGCGACAAATTGACCAGTTCAGCCAGTTTGATATTGGATAGCTTGGCATCGGATTGCAATAAACCCAGTATACGAATATCTATACGGTCAAGGTTCAAATAAGGACTTGGCATTAGAATTATTCTCTAAAAAAAGCGAAAACTATAGTGAGATATTCGTCAAATATTCTGTGATTATAGATTAAAACTCATTCACCTCAAAGAACTGATTGACGCAGTACAGGAAGTCACTATGCCAACCACTCTCCGCCCAGATTCAATTTTAGATTCAGCCCAGCACTCAAATTATATTGCTGAATTTAAACACAAAAACCAATACGAAGAACGTATTAATACGGTATGGCGTCGTGCAGAAACTGAATGCGTCGAAGAGTTATTGGCCCATAGTGAAATTTCTTCCGAGATGAGTGACAAGATTCAGGCGCTTGCCTTTGATCTCGCACATTCCTTACGTGAACGCAAAAGTTCCACTGGGAAAGCCGGTATTGTCCAAGGCTTATTGCAGGAATTTTCTTTATCTTCTCAGGAAGGCATTGCCCTGATGTGTCTGGCAGAAGCCTTACTGCGGATTCCGGACAAAGCCACACGTGACTTGCTGATCCGTGACAAAATCAATCAAGGTAACTGGAAAGAACATTTGGGCCAGAGCCAATTGATGTTTGTGAATGCAGCAGCCTGGGGACTGATGCTGACCGGCAAGCTGATGGAAACCCCACAGCAAAAAAGCCTGTCTAGCTTATTGACCGGTCTTTTGGCACGCAGTGGCCGCGGGATTATCCGTAAGGCTGTCGATGTTGCCATGCGCATGATGGGCGAGCAGTTTGTCACGGGTGAAACCATTGATGAAGCCCTGAAAAATGCCGAACCGTTGGAAGAAAAAGGCTTTCGCTATTCCTATGACATGCTGGGTGAAGCAGCACTGACCGATCCGGATGCTGAACGTTATTATCAGGATTATCAGCAAGCCATTCATGCCATTGGTCAATCTTCGCAGGATAAGGATGTTTATGACGGGCCTGGCATTTCTATCAAACTCTCTGCGCTGCACCCCCGTTATCAGCGTTCGCAAATGGATCGCGTGCATGATGAGCTCTATGCAAAAGTACTGAAACTCGCGGTCTTGGCCAAGCAATACAATATTGGTTTAAATATCGATGCTGAAGAAAGTGATCGCCTTGAGATTTCACTTGAACTGTTAGAACGCCTGTGTTTTGAACCACAATTACAGGACTGGAAAGGCATTGGCTTTGTGATTCAGGCCTATCAGAAACGCTGCTTCTATGTAGTGGATTACATCATTGATCTGGCGAAGCGCAGCCAGAAACGCTTGATGATTCGTCTGGTCAAAGGCGCATATTGGGACAGCGAAATCAAGAAAGCCCAAATTGATGGAATGTCAGATTATCCGGTATTTACTCGTAAGGTGCATACGGATCTGTCTTATATTGCTTGTGCGCGTAAGCTGTTGGCTGAACCGGATTATATCTACCCACAATTTGCCACTCACAATGCACAAACGGTAGCGACGATCTATCAGCTGGCACAACCTGAGCAGTATTATGCCGGCCAATATGAGTTCCAATGTCTGCATGGCATGGGCGAACCACTGTATGAAAATGTCGTGGGCGATCCATCGAAAAATAAACTCGGTGTACCATGCCGGATCTATGCGCCAGTCGGCAATCATGAAACCTTGCTGGCTTATCTGGTGCGCCGCTTACTGGAAAATGGTGCCAATACCTCCTTCGTCAATCGTATTGCTGACAAAACCTTGAAAATTGAAGATTTGATTGAAAATCCACAGCAAACCATTTTAAAGGCGTCAAAACAGGAAAGCGTATTGGGTGCCAAGCATCCGCATATTCCCTATCCGCAAGATCTTTATGCCGATGAACGATTGAACTCTTCAGGACTCGATTTGGCCAATGATGCTGAACTCAGTATTTTAAATGAAGTCGCATCCAGTCTGGCAAATACGCAATTTCAGTCAGCTGCTATGGGAACGGCATTTAGCAGCGTGGATACGCCCCATGCAGTTCCAGTGATCAATCCAGCACACCATCAGGATGTGGTCGGCACAGTCTATGAAGCAACTTCTGAACAGGCTGAAATTGCACTCACTCAAGCAGTTAATGCACAAAGTTTCTGGGCCAATCTGCCAAAAAATGAGCGTGCTGCCTGCCTGAATAAAGCCGCAGAACTGATGGAACAGCGTTTGCTTCCGCTCATGGTTCTTCTTTCTCGCGAAGCAGGTAAAACCTATGCCAATGCGATTGCCGAAGTACGTGAGGCGGTAGATTTCTTGCGTTACTATGCAGCTCAAGTTTTGGATCTCAGTGACAATGTACAGATCCAGCCTTTAGGTACTGTACTATGTATCAGTCCATGGAACTTCCCGCTGGCGATTTTTACCGGTCAGATTTCAGCAGCGCTGGTCGCTGGCAATACCGTGATTGCCAAACCGGCTGAACAAACACCGCTCATTGCAGCACAAGCCGTACAGATTTTATGGGAAGCCGGCATTCCGCAGGATGTGTTACAGCTATTGCCGGGCCGTGGTGAAACCATTGGTGCACAGCTCAGTGCAGATCCACGTATTCAGGGCATCATGTTTACCGGTTCCACCGAGGTCGCCCAAATTCTACAAAAAACCGTGGCAGAACGAATAAACCAGTTTGGAGAAAGCGTCACCCTGATTGCTGAAACTGGTGGTCAAAATGCCATGATTGTGGATTCATCTGCATTGACTGAACAGGTGGTGTTGGATGTTGTGAGCTCTGCCTATGACAGTGCCGGTCAGCGCTGTTCTGCCCTGCGTGTCCTCTGTGTTCAGGAAGATAATCTGGAGGCCGTACGCAGCATGCTCAAAGGTGCGATGCAACAGTTGCGCGTTGGCAATCCGGTCTTGCTGAAAACCGATATTGGTCCAGTGATTGATGCAGAAGCCCAGCAAAATATCCAAAAGCATATCGAGCAGATGCGCAGCAAAGGTCATACAGTTCATCAGTTGATGTTTAATCAGGACCAGACTGAATTAACTCCAGGAACATTCATTGCACCAACCCTGATTGAACTTCCAAATCTGGATGATCTGGAACGTGAAGTGTTTGGCCCGGTACTGCATCTGATCAGCTATAAATATGGCGAACTGGAACAGTTGTTAGATCAGATCAACAGCAAGGGTTATGGCCTGACCATGGGCTTGCACACGCGTATTGATGAAACCATGCAAACCGTGATTGCACGAGCGGAAGTCGGCAACCTGTATATCAACCGCAATATCGTTGGTGCGGTCGTGGGCGTCCAGCCTTTTGGTGGTGAAGGTCTGTCCGGCACCGGCCCGAAAGCGGGTGGCCCGTTGTATATCTATCGTTTAATGCATCAAGTATCCGAGAAAAAACTGGCTCAGCCTTATGCAGCTCAAGCTGAGCCAGCACTTGTTGAACATAAACTTGTTCAGGAGTTTAAAGCCTGGGTAGCTAAAACTTTCCCAACTTTATCTTTAAAAGCGCCTATGCAAATTGCGACTGGTCAAAGCTTTAGCCTGCAAGGCCCAACTGGCGAGGAAAATCAATACATGATCTTGCCACGTGAAAGCGTTCTCTCGTTAGCACATAGGGATCAAGACCAGATTCAGCAAATTCTGGCGATTTTATCGGTTGGCAGTCGTCCTGCGGTACTGGCAAACAATACTTTTATTCTGAAATATTTACCAACCATGCCAGCCGCGGTTAGCAAGCAATTTAAAGTGGTCCGGGATATTGAAACAGGTGTATTTGAGGCCGTCCTGCATCATGGTGACACTACTGAACTGATTGACTTGCAGAAACGCATTGCAACACGCCAAGGTCCAATTATTGGTATCACCCATTTAAGTTCGGGCAACTATGATATTCCGGTCGAGCGATTTGTGATTGAACGCGCGATCAGTATCAATACGGCGGCGGCAGGCGGCAATGCCAGCTTGATGACGATGGATAATCTCTAAATCAGTCCAATCATCTCAGCATTTTTAGCTTAAATCTTTCCTCTTTATGGCCAAACCTCTCTCCTCAGAAGGTTTGGTCTTTTTTATGCAGCTTTTAAAGCGGCTTGACTACAATAGGCTTAGGCAGATCGGCAATTTTTTGCTACCATTTGCGCTTTAAAATATTTGCGATTTCTTACTGCATATGACTTCATCTTATCAGCAACAACTTGAAGCCAAAATTGAACGCATCAGCGCTCAGTTTGCCGAATATCAACCACCTGCTTTAGAAGTATTCCAGTCTCCTGAAAAATATTTCCGCATGCGTGCTGAATTCCGGATCTGGCATACTGAAGATGATCTGTTTTATGCCATGTTCGAACGTGACGAGAACAACAATAAAAAAGTCATTCGTATTGATGAATTTCCAATTGCAGACCGCAGCATTAATGACTTGATGCCACAATTACTTGAAGCATTCAAGGCAGATGCCAATCTGGGTCATCGTCTATTTGAAGTCCATTTTCTGGCGACTTTAAGTGGCCAAGTCCTAGTTTCCCTGATTTATCACCGCAAGCTGGATGAAAGCTGGGAACCTGCAGCAAAAGCACTGGCGGAAAAACTGAATATTAAACTGATTGGCCGAAGCCGTGGCCAGAAATTCGTCCTGACTGATGAATATGTGGTGGAAGAACTGTCTGTTTTTGATCGTCACTATAAATATAAGCAGATCGAAAGCAGCTTCACCCAGCCCAATGCACAAGTTTGTCAAAAAATGCTGGAATGGGCATGTGATGCAGCGGAACAATCAGATAAAGATTTGCTGGAACTCTACTGTGGCAATGGGAACTTTACCCTGCCGCTTTCGACCAAATTCCGCCGTGTTTTGGCCACTGAATTAGCCAAATCTTCAGTTTATGCAGCTGAGTGGAATATTGAGCAGAACCAGATTGAAAATATTCAGGTTGCGCGTCTGTCTGCCGAAGAATTCACTCAAGCCTATAATGGCGAACGTGTTTTCCGTCGTTTGCAGGAAGCACAAATTGACATTTCGACTTATGATTTTGATACGGTATTTGTCGATCCACCGCGTGCTGGTATTGATGATGAAACGCTGAAACTGTTACAGCGTTTCCAGCGTATTATTTACATTTCTTGTAATCCAGATACCTTATATGACAATCTGAAACAGTTGTCTCAAACGCATAGAATCAGCAAGTTCGCCATGTTTGACCAGTTCCCGTATACACATCATGTTGAAACGGGTGTATTGTTGGAAAAAGTATAAAGAATTTGTTTCAATTTATTATATTGTTACAAAAATGGAGCTTTTTGAAGCTCCATTTTTTATACTATAAATCATGTATTTAATAGGGTCTGTTGACATTTACTGTTCAAAAAAATAGCGAGAAAGTAAAATTTAATCGCCAAACTAAATTTACTTCTCGCTATGCCTCGTACAATGCTGAATGATCAACACTGGTCTAAGTTACTTTCTATTTTCCGAAATTTTGATATCTATTTCAAATCTAATTTGAGAAATTTTGTCGAAGCAATACTTTATAGAATAAGAACAGGCTGCCCATGGCGTGATTTGCCTAAAGAATTTGGTTCGTATAACTCAATCTTTAAAAAATATAATCGTTGGTGTAAAAATGATAAGTTAATGAAAATATTTAAATTAATTTCTTCAAGTGCTGATATGGAATGGGTTTTTATTGATGGTAGTCATGTTCGGGCACACCAACATTCTGCTGGAATAAAAGATCAGGATATTTCTAAAAGCATTGGTGGAAATAGTTCTAAAATACACTTAGCTGTTGATGCGGATGGCAATCCAATCGAAATTATTATCTCCGATGGAACGATACATGATGTCAAGATTGCTCCCAAAATGATTGAAAAACTTGATTTGAGTGAAACGGAAGTATGTTGTGCAGACAAAGGATATGACTCTGAATCATTAAGAGAACAAATATCTGCGAAAAAAACTAAAGCGAATATTCCAAGAAAATCAAATACTCAGTCAAATAATGATCATATGGATTGGTATTTATATAAAATCAGACACTTAGTTGAGAATGCATTTTGTAGGTTAAAGCAGTTCAGAGGAATAGCAACACGATATGATAAGCTAAAGTGTAGCTATGAGGGGGCAGTTGCATTAGCTTGTATATTTATTTGGCTACCTTTATCGGGTAAATTCTATACTTGAAATGTCAACAGACCCTAATAAATATTGACTTGTACAGCAAGAAATATCGTTAGACCTTTAGGCTTCAATCGGAAATTTTCTAGCCTGACTGCTGCTTTTATCACATAGGTCCTATTGCTTTATTTATTTAATTGGCTATATTTCACTCTATGTTAGGTTGTTGTATGAAGGCTCTATGAGTTTTTGGCAAAAGTTGTTTTCTCATGAACAACACAATGAACACAAGAATCAAATTGCTTGTGTTGAAAATGATTGCTCTTGCAAGACAAATGAACAGCTTCTTGAAGCACTTTCTAAAGCTACTGATGAAGAAATCATCATCGGAATTAAAAAGGTTCTTGTATCTCGCGGCTATAGCCGCAAAGAACTGAATGAACTTCAGCACTTGCCATTGCAGTAATCGGCCAAGGTTACAGTCGTATAAAGAAAGCACTTGCGTAGTCAGGTGCTTTTTTTATGCTTGAAAGTTTAGTTTAAGGGTTTGGTCTTCTCTATTTCAGCATAGTTTATTAACTTCAACTTTAAAAGCTTCAGGGATCAGGCAGAAAATGTTGAATGACTTCCTTGATCCATGCTTGTGATTTTGCAGAAATTTTAGTACTTGCTTAGGCTATTTAAAACCTTTATCAGAAGAATATGTTCTAAATTCTGCTCTCTTCTAGCTCCTTTAAAACTTGGCTTAATAACTCTTCAATTCTGATCTGAAACTCAGGCAAGGCATCGATTAATTTAGCAAAACACAGTACACTTCCTATTAAACGACAATGCTTTTTTAAATGGCTTAATTCTGATATGCAACAGACTAAACGGTTTCCCATAGGCGCACATCTTATGGTTAAACATTTCGGTTATACCCATCATGGGATTTACGCCGGACGTGGTCGTGTCATTCATTATTCCGGCTTTGCGCATTTATTCAAGAAACGCCCGATTGAAATAACTTCTATTGAAAAATTCAGTCATGGCAAACCAATTCATATGCAACATTATGACTCGGCAAAATATAAAGGTCGTAAAGTGGTGCGCCGCATGCGGTCCAGAATGCATGAAAACAACTATCATCTGATTATTAATAATTGCGAACATTTGTGTACCTGGGCGATTACCGGTGTGGAAAGTAGCCCGCAAGTAATTTATATGATGAATCGCCTGACCACGATTGGTTATATCAGCTCGATGATGAGTTTTATGAACAGCATGTTCCTGACCCTGACCACGACCAGTTTCGCATTGGCGCTGTACATCAAGAAAAAACTCAGAGATAAAGCCAATCTGCGTTTGCAACAATACCGTGAATTGCAAGATCAGGCTAAAACCAAAGTGTCAGACCTGACCAATCTTAAACATCGTTAATTTAAAGCTCAGCCTGCCGATGATTTTTTGTGAGCAAGAAATTTTAAGTTCGTGTTTTACATTTTGATGATGTTGATAAGGAATCAAGTCAAATAGCCTTTTCTGGCTTGAATTGCCTCAGGTAGTGCTTTACCTAAAGAACTTAGGGTTTCCCGCTCGACCAGTCGCACAATTGAATCTAGCGGCAGATCGTTGTCCTGCAAGCCAAAGGGCTCTTCCAGTTCCGCACTGAGTTCATCCAGCCCGAGTAGCATATAGGCAATCAATCCAACCAGAATTGGTGTCCACAGGCCTAAATTTGCCTGCAAACTGAAAGGCAGGATAAAGCAAAAAGAATAAACCGCACGATGTAACAATACCGAATAAGAAAATGGTAATGGCGTGGACAAAATCCGGTCACAACCAGCCTGAATATCTCCCAAAGCCACAGTGTGCTGATTCAGGTTATTATAAATAATATCGCTGATCTTGCCCTGCTTATATTGCTGCACCAGCTCTTTTTGCATCTGTTCCAGCACCCATTGGGATGGATTGATTTGCATGGGCAATTGCTCAAATGACTTGGGTTCAAAACCGGCAGTGGCTTCATAAGCCTGAATACTGGGCGTTTGCTGTCTCAGCCGATCACGTAATAGATGGGTAAACAGCATCATGCGATATAGCAAAACTTCACGGATTTGATCATCTAGCACATGGCTGTCACGGCATAAATGACGCGTGGTTGCAATCAACGCACCCCAAAGCTTGCGCCCTTCCCACCAGCGATCATAGCAGGCCGTATTTCTAAAACTCAGAAAGATCGAAAGAATGACACCAAAAATGGTAAAGCCAATTGCCGGGACAGCAGGAAGGCTCACGAAATGCGCCTGACTCAAATACACTAGTAAAGCGGAAATAAAAACCACCAAAACCAATGCGGGCAGCACCTTGGGCAGAATCGTTCCCTGCCAGGCAAACAGTAAGCCCAAACTATTATTCTTATCACGCACAATCATGCAATTTTCCCTGCTGTATTGAAAAAGCCCAACCAGAGTTGGGCTTTTTACATTCTGACTTAAACCAGCTTATTTGCCTGGTTTAAAGCTGTCCTTAAGATCCAGAATACGGTTGAATACCGGTTTTTCGCTGGAATGATCATATTGATCAGCCACAAAATAGCCTTCACGCTCAAACTGGAAACGGTCTTCCGGTTGTGCTTGTGCCAAAGCAGGCTCAATCACGGCCTGAACTACCTTCAATGATTCAGGGTTCAGGTTTGCCAAGAAGTCATCGCCCACCTCAGGATCAGATTCAGTAAACAGACGGTCGTAAATACGCACTTCCGCAGGAACGCCTTTTGTCGCAGATACCCAGTGAATCACGCCTTTCACCTTACGACCTTCAGGATTTTTACCTAAAGTTTCAGGATCAATCGAACATTTCAGCTCAACCACTTCACCATTTTCATCTTTAATGACTTCGTCACATTTGATGACATAGGCATGACGTAAACGAACTTCACCTCCTGGAATCAGACGTTTAAAGCCTTTTGGTGGCTCTTCTTCAAAGTCTTTACGGTCAATATACAGCTCAGTCGTCAATGGAATAACGCGCTCGCCCATATCGACATTCGGATGACGTGAATGGGTCAGGTCCATATCGGCTGGCAAGTTGGTTAAAGTCACTTTTAATGGATTTAACACAGCCATACCACGAGCGGCAGTATTTTCCAGAGACTGGCGAATACAGTATTCCAGCATAGCTACATCGACAATACTTCCATCAACTTTCGATACACCGACACGTTGACAGAAATCACGTAGACCTTCAGGTGTGAAACCACGACGACGCATACCGACTACAGTTGGCATACGTGGGTCATCCCAGCCCTGAACATAGCTACCTTCCACCAGTTTACGTAATTTACGTTTCGAGGTGATGGTATAGTCCACATTCAAACGGCTCGATTCATACTGACGTGGCACGGATGGTGATTTAACTTTTGCCACTACCCAATCATAGAACGGACGATGATCCTGGAATTCCAGGGTACAGAGTGAATGCGTAATGCCTTCAATCGCATCAGACAATGGATGCGCATAGTCATACATTGGATAAATTTTCCATTTATCGCCAGTCTGATGGTGTTCAGAATGCAGGATACGATACAGAATCGGATCACGCATATGCACGTTCGGTGAAGTCATATCAATCTTGGCACGTAATACAGCCTGACCTTCTGCATATTCACCGCTGCGCATTTTCTCAAAACGCTCCAGGTTTTCTGCAACCGTTGCATCGCGTTGTGGCGAGTTCTTGCCTGGCTCAACGAAATTACCGCGGTTTAAACGGATCTCTTCAGGGCTTTGCAAATCCACATAGGCATCGCCCTGCTCAATCAGCTGAACTGCCCAGGTATAAAGTTGATCGAAATAGCTTGATGCATAACGCGGCTCGCCTTCCCATTGGAAACCCAGCCATTTCACATCATTGGCAATACCATCCACATATTCCTGCTCTTCGGCATCCGGGTTGGTATCGTCAAAACGCAGGTTACACACACCTTTAAATTCTTCAGCAATTCCGAAGTTCAAGCAAATTGCTTTCACATGGCCAATATGTAAATAGCCATTCGGCTCAGGCGGAAAACGCGTCACCACCTGTTGAGTACGACCAGCGGCTAAATCATCGGTAATGACCTGACGTACAAAGTCCAAGCCCGGTTGTTGTTCTTGCTGCTGCACTGAATCGACTGCATTGTTCTTTTGGGTCAGGTTCTCGGGCAGAGATGTCACAACATCATTTGGCTTCATGATCAATCATTCACTTCTAAAGTTAAAAAGGGATTAACGAATATTTAATCGCACAGGTTGTACGCATATTCATTATCAAAGTTCCTTAGTTTAACTAGAGGTGAATAATCTCTCAACCGCTAACTATGGTATTTGATTTCAATTCACCCATTTTAAAAAATGAAAATACGGCGAGTTGCCTGAAACTAAAATATCAGTGCTTGTACAAGCAGTAAAATCATTAATTTACGCCAATTCAAAATAGGGTACCTGATAGGGCAATATCTGAAATGCCTTGATAAATCAACGTATAAATAAGGTATTATTTTTATGCTTTTAACAAAGAAAATAATGTTTTTACTTGCCTTGTCGAATGTAGTTTGCTTATGCTTCACTCATTCAGAAAAAACCATGGCACTCGTCCATGATCAGGAGATTACACAATGAGTTTTCCTCAAGTCGAATTAAACACCAATAAAGGTCGTATTGTTCTAGAACTCAATGCTGAAAAAGCACCTAAAACCGTAGCTAACTTTTTAGAATACGTACGTGACGGTTTTTATGACGGCGTAATTTTCCACCGTGTTATTGATGGTTTCATGATCCAAGGCGGCGGCATGGATGAAAACTTCAAAGAAAAAGCAACACGTGATGCAATCGAAAACGAAGCAGACAACGGCTTGACCAATGACGAAGGTACGATTGCAATGGCGCGTACTCAGGCACCGCACTCTGCTTCTGCTCAGTTCTTCATTAACGTGAAAAACAACTCATTCCTTAACCACTCTGGCAAAACTGCTCAAGGTTGGGGTTATGCCGTATTTGGTAAAGTCGTTGAAGGTATGGACGTTGTGAACGAAATCAAAAACGTACGTACTGGCAACCGTGGCTACCACGCTGACGTTCCTCTAGAAAACGTAGTAATCGAATCTGCAAAAATCATTTCTGAATAAAAAACGTCCTCTCCGTTCTTTTATGAGTTTTAAAGCAACACTTTAAAACAGTGTAATGGAAAATCCCTCATATGAATGAGGGATCTAGAGAGGAATAAAAGGAAAAGATTCGTGACCTATCTGTTTATCTCAGATTTACATTTGTCACCTGATCACCCTCGACTTGTTCGGGGGTTTTTAGATTTATTAACTGAATATCAAAATCAAAATACCCAATTGTATATTCTGGGTGACTGGTTCAATGCCTGGATTGGTGATGACTATACCTCTCCATGGCTGGACGAAATTGTCACTGCATTAAAACAGTTTACTCAGGCTGGGAATCAAGTCTATTTTCAGGCCGGCAACCGGGATTTTGTCTTAGGAAGTAAATTTTTAGCTCGATTTGGCGGGCAGCTTCTTCCCGAAATCGATCAGCTAATCATTGCCGGAACACATTTTCGCCTGGAACATGGCGATGCCCTATGTACCGATGACGTCTCCTATCAGCGTTTTAAAAAGATTATTCGTCATCCCTGGCTACTTGGCTTCTTAAGAAAAACCCCTCTCTCATTTCGAACCAGACTAGCCAACCGCTTTCGTCAACAAAGCCATCAGGCACAACAGTTTAAAAGCTATGAAGTGATGGACGTCAACCCACATGCAGTTGAGCTGGCATTACAGGATGTAGATGTACTAATCCATGGTCATACGCATCGCGCAGCCATTCATCAGTTAGCCCAGAAAAGAAGAATTGTACTAGGCGACTGGAAAGAAGACAGTGCAGAGATTCTGGAAATTCAGGAAGATCAAAGTTTTGATACCCTGAAACTAAAAAAGTGGCGATATTAATCAGCCACTTTTTACGATATTGATCTGCTTAACACAGACGATAAAGCTGGTTTACCCCAGTATAGAAACTTTTACCATCGAGATTGAACTGAAATTCCTCACCCGTTGGCAATTGAATCATTTTACCGACCTCAACCCAGATAAAACCGTCCATTGTATTTTGCTTGCGCTTTAATGGAACCAGTTTCACGTTAATTTCATTGCCATCAGCGGCAGTGGCAATATGCCATTCATTGATTTTGATCAAAATATTTACTCACACGATATGAGCTTTTTGTGACTATATGGAGAGAGATTAATAACAACCTAGTTTACATAATAGTTCTATGGTTAGTAGATCTTATTTGAGTTCAAATACTTGAACTAAAAAGTACATCACAATCAGCTTAAAATAATAATAGAAGCAAGAACAGTACTTGCTTGAAGTGCAGCCAGTGTAAGCTATTTATCCAGCAAAAGCAAAATTACATTGTAATGACAATAGAATGGGATTTTTAAGAACTTTTTTCATGCTTTGTTAATTATTAGGCTTTTGATTTTTATGATCTAAAATTCATTTTAACGTTACTTCATTTCCGTTGATAAACAAAACCTGTCTTTAAATACCTTAAAATCAATATTAGAGACATGAAACTCAGCCCGAGGTACAGCAAGTTCCACTCTCCCGTCTTTTGATAATTTAGGATCAAGAGAATAGCATTTAAGGCTACAAACAGTACGTGAATCATAAAAAAGGCTTGTTGCACTCGTCTAGTTTTTTGCTGACGTTGGTTCTCTAAGATGTTCTGCTGTTCTTGTAAAAATTGTTCTGCATCTTGAAGGTTCATTATGATTTTCTTATGGCTGAATGAATAGCTCATCTAAAGAATTTCCGGTTAAAAATAAACTAAAAATCTAAGCAAGCTATTCATTCAGAATCTCTTGTTGATTAATAACCGCTAGTCGGATTAATCACATTGATATCCTTTTTATATTTCCCCAATAGATCACGCAAGGAATTCATCAAAATACTGGTATCTACGCCCACTGCTACAAACTCAGTGCCAAGTTCGATATATTTTTGCGTCACTTCATGCTGGGTTGACAGAATTCCTGCAGCTTTGCCTGCAGAACGAATCCGCTGGATTGCATCAATTACAGCTTTTTGTACTTCAGGATGATTCGGATCACCTTGATAACCCATAGTGGCAGATAGATCAACGGCGCCAATAAACACGCCATCAATCCCGTCGATCTGAAGAATAGCATCCAGATTTTCAAGTCCTGTGACCGATTCAATCTGGATTAATAAACAGATTTCTTCATGTGCCGTCTGATAATAATTTGGAATGCTGTTCCAGCGGGTGGCACGTGCCAGTGCAGCACCAACGCCACGAATTCCTTCAGGCGGATAACGGACTGCCCTGACCATGAGTTCGGCCTGTTCCACGGTTTCTACCATCGGAATCAACAGCGTTTGTGCACCGATATCAAGGAGTTGCTTGATCAGTTGTACGCTACCAATGGGTGGTCGTACTACTGCTTGCGAGGGATAAGCAGCAATACTTTGCAGTTGCGACAAAGTCGTTCTCAAATCACTGGGTGCATGCTCACCATCAATCAGCAGCCAGTCATAACCTGCATTTGCCGCAATCTCGGTTCCATAGGCATCTGCCAATCCATAAGCCGATTTGCTGCTGGGTTTTCAGTTTGTGTTTAAAGTAATTGGTCACTTGCATCCGCTAACCTATTTGCATGTTGCTGGCGATGCCTCTTATTAAACGCTTCTCGCTTAAAAGTGCCAATAGACAAAAACTGGATTTTAATCTGATTTAACTCTAAGTTTTGCTTGAATCCAGCTCAAGATCATCTCAAAACAGGCTTTGCCTGATGCTTTTTTATTGTAATAATCAGGGGATGTGAAAAATGTATATATTTAAAACTTCTACTCGCTGTTTATTTAAAAAGATTGGAGTCCATTGATGGATTTACTCAAGATCACACAGACCCGCTATACCACTAAAGCCTATGATCCTAGCAAGAAAATCCCAGCAGAACAGTTTGAACGCTTGTTAGAAATTTTGCGTCTGGCACCCTCTTCGATCAATATTCAGCCTTGGCATTTTTTTATTGCCGATCATGATGCCGCCAAACAGCGCATTGCCAAAGCCTTGGTTGGTACTTATGCCTACAATGCACCCAAAGTTCTGGATTCTTCACATACCATTTTATTCTGCACCAAAGCCGACATTAATGAGTTGCATCTAGAAAACTTATTGAACCGCGATGATCTCAGTGGCCGTTTTAAAGATGAATCAGCCAAAGAAGGTCAGAAAAATACCCGTGCAGGTTATATTCATTATTATCGTAATGAAAAAGGTGATATTCAGCGTTGGGCTGAAAACCAGACCTTCATTGCACTCGGTCAAATGCTCTTGGCTGCCGGAATTGAAGGGGTTGATGCCACACCAATTGGCGGCTTTGACGGAGAGATGATTAGTGAAGAATTACAACTTGCAGAACAGGGTTTGATCCCTTCTGTATTGCTGACTTTAGGCTATCGCAGTGAAAATGATTTCAATGCCAAACTCCCTAAATCACGTCTTGCCGCTGAAGATATTTTCACCAAACTGTAAGGAATTTATGCTATAAAAGGGGTCAAGCGCCCCTTTCCATGTCAATTCGGGCCTATTTTTTGCTTTATTTAATTTACATCTAATAGAATAACAATAGAGGTCATCTATGTCGCTCCTTACATCCAAATCCCTGAAATTTGAATGCCATCATTGCGATAAAATTTATCTCCAGCACTATAAAGAGCAACAGCATCGTTATCCGCACTGTCCAGACTGCCAACAGTCCGGTTTATTGCTTGGACTGGCCGAAGCAGGTGACCTGCTCCGACATCCGATTGAATTTGCATCCTCTTATGTCAAGCAGACATTGCATAAGCTAGGCAAATCACACTAGTCAAGCCTAGCAGTAATCCTAAAGTACTTGCAGGTTTGAGCCGTTCTTTAAAGAATACCAGACCTGCTATCACACCAAATACCACCACCAGAATATTCATGCCAGCAAAGACGATCGCAGGTGAATCCTTAAGCAGCATATGGGCTTTGACATAGAAAGCAATATTGGCAAAATTCAGGAAACCCAATAACAGACCAGCGCCGATATTCTGCATCGAGCCCAAGCTTTTATATTTGATTAACAGATAGCCCATCGAAATGATCAGGGCACAAACAAACATTAGATTCAGCGCCACCGCGAATTGGAGGCCCAGACTGGTTGTATATTTCAACAATACATCAATCAGTGCATAACCGACCCAGACCAAGCCCAGATACAACATTCCCTGACTGCTCTGTCCTGTACTTTGTCGATGTGAAAACAGGATGCACAGCACTGCTCCAATACCTAAAGCGATCCCAAGTATTTTCAGCTGATTAAACTGTTCCTGAAAAATGAAATAGGCTGCAGCCAGTGACAAAACTACAGAAAGTCGCTGGGCAATTTCGGTTTTTAAAATTCCAGCCGTTTGCAAAGCCTTGGCCAAAAACAGAAATACGCTCGGAAGCAAAATACCCAGAGCCAGAATAAGCAACCAAGGCGTCTGAGACATTGAAATATGCTGAATATCAGGCTTAAACCAGAAAAAACACAAGAGACTAGCTGTCATATAGTTCCAGCTAATCATGTGTATCGGACTCAAGCCCTTATTTTTGGCGACTTTTAATAATATTGAGACCGCAACGCTGCATAGCGCTGCTGCGAAAATCAGTTCCATATGCTGCTCTTATTCTTGATATTTATGAGTCTACAAAAAAGCCCACATTTGCAGTGGGCTTTTTTTATAAATGATTCACTGGGAATTATTTATAGTGTGACACCATTTTCTCTAAAGAGATTGGGCGAATCTTGTCTGCATTGCCTGCAGTACCAAAAGCTTCGTAACGATCGATACAGATTTGCTTCATTGCATCTACAGTTGCGCTGAAGAATTTACGTGGATCGAATTCGCTTGGTTTTTCTGCCATCATACGACGCATTGCACCGGTAGATGCTAAACGCAAGTCAGTATCGATGTTAATCTTGCGCACGCCGTGTTTGATCGCTTCAACCAGCTGTTCAACCGGAACACCGTAAGTTTCCTTGATGTCGCCGCCATACTGGTTAATCACTGCCAACCATTCTTGTGGCACAGAGCTTGAACCGTGCATGACAAGATGTGTGTTTGGAAGTGCTGCGTGAATTTCTTTAATGCGGTCAATCGCAAGAATATCACCTGTAGGTGGACGCGTGAACTTGTACGCACCGTGTGAAGTACCTACTGCAATTGCAAGCGCATCAACATTGGTATCAGCAACGAAGCTACGCGCTTCTTCAACTGAAGTCAGGAGTTGAGAATGATCCAGTACGCCTTCTGCGCCTACGCCATCTTCTTCACCCGCCATACCTGTTTCAAGGCTACCCAAACAACCGATTTCACCTTCAACAGATACGCCACACGCATGTGCCATTTGAACTGTACGGCGAGTCACATCAACGTTATATTCATATGAAGTTGGTGTTTTACCGTCTTCACCCAGTGAACCGTCCATCATTACTGATGAAAAGCCTAACTGGATTGAACGTTGACAAATGTCAGGGCTGGTACCGTGGTCTTGATGCATTACCACTGGAATATGTGGCCATTCTTCAATTGCAGCCAAAATTAGGTGACGCAAGAACGGAGCGCCTGCATATTTACGCGCACCCGCAGATGCTTGTACGATAACAGGTGAATTGGTTGCATCTGCTGCAAGCATAATTGCACGCATTTGTTCTAAGTTGTTTACGTTAAATGCTGGTACGCCGTAAGCATGTTCGCCGGCGTGATCCAAGAGCTGGCGCAATGAAATAAGAGCCATAATATCCTCCCAGTGAATGCCACATATTCTACATGTTCAAAGGTTTCAATTCAGCAACAAATAACACTATTTAAAAAAAATCCCTGCATTTGCAGGGATTTTGTGTCACATCAACCGGATTAAGGTGCTACAGGCTCTGAAGTCGCAGCAACTGACTCGTCTGCAGTTGCTTCATCGGCTGGTGCATTGGCAACTTCAGCCGGGATATCGGTATTTTTTTCGTCTAGAATTGGCTGATCAATGGCATCAATGGCAGCTTGCTGTTCTGGAGTCACCGCCTGATCCGCCACTGCTGCCGAGCTTTCTGCTTCAGCTTCTGGTGTGCTTTCCTGTTTTGCACATGCAGTCAGTGCCAGAGAAGCTGCTAATAATACTGCGATAGTTAACTGTTTCTTCATCACGTATTCTCGTCATTTGGTGATTTAATTACTGCATCTTATGACAGATTTATTGCATTTTAATGACGAAGCCATGAAGGGTAAGTTTTCACTGTCAAAAAAATGACATAAAAAAAGCTGGCACTGGGCCAGCTTTTTAGCTTAGGACATGCAATTAAGCACGTTCTAATAGTACCGCAACTGCAGGAAGAGTTTTACCTTCAACGAATTCAAGGAATGCACCGCCACCCGTCGAGATATAACCAATTTTGTCAGCCACTTCATATTTATCAATCGCAGCAAGTGTGTCCCCACCACCCGCGATCGAGAAACCTTCCGATTCAGCAATTGCTAAAGATAAAGTTTTAGTCCCTTCACCGAATTGATCGACTTCAAATACGCCAACCGGGCCATTCCAAAGAATGGTTTTAGAGGTTTTCAGAATTTCTGCAAATGCTTTCGCAGTTTCCGGACCTACATCCAGAATCATGTCGTTGTCAGCAACATCGGCAACGTTTTTCACCGTTGCTTTCGCAGCAGCCAATGAACCCAGGAAATCCTCAAAGTTGATTTCAGAGGCATCTGCAACCACAACGTCAGTAGGAAGTGGCACTGATACTTTTGCAGCAATGGCTTTTGCTGTATCGATCAGGTCTTTTTCACACAGTGATTTACCAACGTTATAGCCTGCTGCAGCAAGGAAAGTATTGGCAATACCACCACCCACGATCAATTGATCACAGATATCAGAAAGTGAGGTTAAAACATCCAGCTTGGTAGAGACTTTAGAACCCGCAACAATCGCCACCATTGGCTTTTCTGGCGTTTGCAGTGCACGGCCAAGTGCATCCAGTTCAGCTGCCAGTAAAGGACCTGCTGCTGCAACTTTCGCTAAACGCGCTACGCCTTCAGTAGATGCTTCTGCACGGTGCGCTGTACCAAAGGCATCCATTACAAATACGTCGCAAAGTGCTGCATATTTTGCTGCAAGTTCAGGATTGTTTTTCTTCTCGCCGACGTTAAAACGGCAGTTTTCAAGCAGAACCACCTGACCTGGCTGAACATCAACGCCATCTAAATAGTCAGTGAACAGTTTCACTTCTTGGCCCAAAGCTTCAGTCAAGTAAGCCGCTACAGGAGCAAGTGACTGTTCAGCCTTAGGCTCACCTTCAACCGGACGACCCAGATGAGAATACACCATGACTGCAGCGCCTTTTTCTAATGCTGCTTTAATCGTTGGCAATGCTGCACGAAGACGCGCATCGCTGGTGATCACACCATTTTTAACAGGAACGTTTAAATCTTCACGGATCAGAACACGTTTACCTGCTAAATCGAGGTCAGTCATACGCTGAAAGTTCATGTAGAGCTCACTTTATAGATATTAAAACCAGGCGATTTTAAATGATTATGCAGAAAAAGGTTAGCATCTTTTGCAGAAAACATTATGAATGCCAAAGTTTTGTTATGATAGAAAAAAGCCTCTTTTAGATTCAGTCCCTATGTCGATACATCCTGATCCAAATCTTAACCGTTTGAACGTGTTAGGTGAGCCTTTGTCCAGCTGTTGCTTCGATCCGATTACCGGTTATTTCCGCAATGGCTTTTGCCATACTGCGACCACTGATCTGGGCCAGCACACGGTTTGCGCGCAAATGACTTCAGAATTTCTGAATTTTTCTCAAAAAGTCGGTAATGACCTGATTACGCCTTTGCCTGAACTGGATTTCCCCGGCCTGCAACCTGGCGATTTCTGGTGTATCTGCGTAACGCGCTGGGTCGAAGCCTATGAAGCAGGTCAAGCACCTCCAATCAAGCTGCAAGCCTGTCACAAAGCTGTTCTGGCTTATGTGCCGTTAAATATTCTTGAGGAATATGCTGTCTAATGAATTCTGTACAGATTATTTTGGCATCATCCAGTCAAACCCGCAAAGCGCTGATGGATCGTCTGCATATTGATTATATTTCCATGGTACCGGATATTGATGAATCTCCTCGCGGGGAAAATCACGCAGATGATCTGGCACAACGACTAGCTTTCGAGAAAGCCAGATATATTGCCGAACAGAATCCTGAAGCGATTGTGATCGGCTCGGATCAGGTGGCATGGCGTGAAGGTGCACCGGATATTTTTATCGGTAAACCGTTAACGACTGAAAAAGCCATTCGCCAGCTCCAAGCTAACTCGGACAAGATTGTCTATTTCAGTACGGCGCTCAGTGTACAGCAACAATCGACGGGTTTTGAACAAAGTCTGGTCGAACACTATAAAGTCAAGTTTCGTAAACTTTCTCAGGCCGAAATCGAGCGCTATGTCGAGATTGAACAGCCACTGCATTGTGCTGGCAGTTTCAAATGTGAAAGCTTAGGAATTAGCCTGTTTGAAGAAATGACCGGGCAAGACCAGACCACACTGATGGGTATGCCGATGATCAAGCTATGCAATATTCTTCGTGAATTAAAAATTTTAGTTCCTTAATCTCTCTCTTTAAATTCAGGCTGTAATCTATGTCTCAACCTTTAGACGTTTTAGGCGGCATCACCGCTGAACAATTCCTTAGCGAATACTGGCAAAAGAAACCATTACTGGTGCGTAATGCGATGCCTGAAATCGCCAGTTTGCTTGAACCCAATGATGTGATGGAACTTGCGCTTGAAGAACATGTCACTGCCCGTCTCATCAAGCAGAAAGATCGTGATCCGAATCAATGGAGCGTGAAATCTTCACCTTTGCTCAAAGCAGATTTTCAGAAAATGCCAAAACTCTGGACACTTTTGGTTCAGGCTGTAGATCACTATTCATTTGACCTGTCGGCACTTTGGAAAAAATTCCCATTTATTCCACAATGGCGTCGCGATGACATCATGGTGTCTTATGCACCGCAAGGCGGTTCAGTCGGCAAGCATTTCGATTTCTATGATGTGTTTCTGGTACAAGGCTATGGCCATCGTCGCTGGCAGCTTGGGCAAATGTGTGATACCGAAACTCCATTTGTTCCGGGTCAACCGCTTAAATTATTGCCTGAAATAGAAGTGGACTTTGATGAAGTGCTGGCACCTGGCGACTTGCTCTATGTGCCGCCTGGTCTGGCTCATTACGGCGTGGCTGAAGATGACTGCCTGACTTATTCATTCGGTTTCCGCATGCCAAATATCAGTGACATGATGGATCGTGTCGGGGATAAATTCTCTGAAAATGAAACGCTGCGTAACCCATTGCTGGATATCATCCGTGATCAAGTCGGTGCTATCGGTGAAGTGAGCAGCAATGAGCTGGAATATCTGAAAGAACACATCATGCAGCAACTGCATAATTCCAATGTTCTCGAAGATGCCATCATGAGCTTGATGTCCGAACCTAAATATCCTGAAAACCTGCCTGAAGCAGAAGAAATCGGTACAGGTGATCTGGAAGAAGCACTCGATCAGGGCTATAGCCTGATGCTCGAACCTGCGTCACGCCTGCTTTATACTGAAACGGACGGCGACGTTCTGTTCTGGGCAAATGGTGAGGGTGTGTGCATCTCTGAGACATTTACCGCAAAACTCAAACAGCTTGCAGATGGTGAAGCGCTGTTATTCAGTGAAGACTTCGCTGATGAAGAAATTCTGGAAGATGTTGCAGCATTATTGAATGAAGCCGTGTTGATGTTGGTTCCACCTGCTGACGACGAGTAAGCGTTTAACGACTCGTTAAGCGATAATAAAAAGAGGATCACATGATCACTGCTGTCCCATAGTTTGCTTTAAATAAAAAAACCTGAGTCCTAACAGTTAAAATATGAGTGCAAACAAACACTTTAACGACCAGGATTCAGGTTTTGTCACATCAGAATACCGTATTTCATGAGCTAATTAAACCTGTTGTGCGACAGGATTTTGAACAACTTGCTAAAGTACACCATGTTGGACAGAAATTTAGAGCGGCTTCCCGGTGGGATCAGTTTATTGCCATATTGATGTCTCAATTCTCTTGTAGACAAAGTCTGAGAGATATTCAATCCAATTTGGAGTGCCAACAGGAAAAGCTAAGTCATCTCGGAGCAAAGTCTATTCCCCGAAGCACGCTGGCACGAATCAATGAGCAGCAGCCTGCTGCCTTGTATCAACAGCTATTTCACAAGTTGCTTAAATACTATGAACACTCAAAAGTAGCTCATAAATTTCGCTTTAAGAATCCCTTGTATTCCTTGGATGCCAGTCATATTGACCTGTCGCTTTCCTTATGTGAATGGGCCAAAGTTCACGACTCAAAAGCCAGCATGAAACTCAGCATAGGATTGAATCACAGCAATGATATTCCTGAGTTTGTTGCAGTTGAAAATGGCAAAGAAAATGACATGGTACAAGGCCGCAAATTCCAGTTTCCTGCTGGCAGCATTGTAGTTTTTGATAAAGGCTATGTCGATTACCAATGGTATGCAAATCTGACTGCTCAAAACATTGGATTTGTCACACGTTTTAGGCCTAAATCTGTGTATCAGGTGATCCAGCAACATCCAGTGCTTGAATCCAAAGGTATTCTAAAAGATGAAACCATTCAGCTGAATAGCGCACATGCCCTAAAAAGAAAAGCCCCAGTGTTAAGAAGAATTGAATATAGAGATCAGCAAAGTGGCAAGCACTTTAGCTTTCTCAGCAATAACTTTCATTTAGCCGCCTCCACCATTGCGGCGATTTATAAAGATCGTTGGAAAGTTGAGCTGTTCTTTAAGGCGATTAAGCAGAATCTCAAATTAAAAGCGTTTCTAGGCCGCAGCAGGAACGCAATTCAGACACAAATCTGGATTGCGATGATCGCCTATTTATTGGTGAGTTTCGCTCAACATTTAGGGAAAACAGGTTGGACAGTTCAACGTTTACTCAGAATAATTCAAGTGAATTTGTTTGAAAGAAGAACTTTAAAAGCTTTATTTTCACCCGATAAAATACCCATAAAACAAGAGGAAGCTCAAATGAGCTTCCTCTTGTGAAAAATTGTGGGACAGCAATGTCACATGATCCTCTTTTTATTTTCTACTAAAATTCTAGTTACTTAAGGCTGATACAGCTCTAATACAACACGAATCAGCGTATCTCCTTGTTCAGATTCAATCTGGAACAATCCTCCCATGCGCTCAACCCGCATTTTCATGCTGCGCATTCCAATACTCAGGCCATTTTTTTGCACCATGTCAGCATCGAAACCGATGCCATTATCCTGAATGCTTAAAGTAAGCTGATGTGGCTGGGAATATTCCAGACTGACTTTTACCTGACTGGCCTGACTATGCTTAATGATATTGGTCAGACTTTCTTCGACTACTCGGATCAAGGTCAAACACTGTAATGCCGTTGGTTCACGCTGCCAGACTTTTGGAAATGACCATTCAACTACAATCCCCATTTCTTCCATCAGCTGGGTAAAACGATAACGTACCGGTGCGATCCAGAGTACCGGCGTTTGTGGGACTTTATTTTCAATAGATGAACCACTGTCAATGATTTGTCTGAGATCATCTCTGAGCAGTTTCAGCATGGAAAGAAACTGCTGTTTAGAAACTGTTTCGCTACTTTGATCCACCAGAATCATGGAACGGACAATAGACCCTCCCAACCCGTCATGCAGTTCATGTGACAGATTAATCCGTTCTTGCAGACGAACATTCGTCAGCTCCAGTTGATGTTTATCGCTCAGGCTTTTATTCAGGTCGGCACTGACCTGCTGAACTTTACGTTCTAACTGGGTATTAAATTTTTCGATTTTCCTGACATTACGATTCAAGCGTGTGCCCATAATCAGCACGACAAACAGGGTAATAATCGGTGAGGTATAGGGGGATAAAGGTGAAAATTCATTGACCTGGGTTTGGTTCAACATGATCAGGTCGATGACTACACACAGCAAAATCCCCCAGAGACACAGCGTCAGGAAAAGATATTCTCCATTTCGGGTTTTGATGGCCTGATAGCTGACATATACAGTACAACTAATAAAGAGCAATACATAGATGATAAACACTCCGCCCAGTACCTGCTCCAGATAATCCAAGGAACTGATCATAACCAGTAAGCTGGACAGAACGCTGACCAGAATAAATCCTCGCTCCAACTGCTTAAATTTCTGTTTTACAAAGCGGATCAGATACAGACAAAAACAATGGATATAGGCAATAAAAAAAAGCATATTGGCTTTAGCTGCCGAAATCGTGGAGTGAAATGGAAAATTTTCTGTAGTCAAGACATTGGAAATAAACAGAATCCACAACAGTGAACTGAGTGCCAGCCAGCCAAAAGTGGTTTCTGAACGCCGGAATAACCAGATAATGAAACAGATCAGCCCAATCGTGGCAGAGAAAATCATATTGATCTGGAATACGGTACGGCGATCCCAGATTTTTTCCAAATACTGCTGGCTATTCACCAACACATTATTAAACTGAATATTGCCCAGGCCCGCGCTTTGGAAACTGTAGCCATTTACATAAATCAGGATTTCATTACTGTCTTTACGCAAACCGCTAATCGGGAAAACCCAGTAACGCGGCATATTCCAGCTTTTCGACAAGGGCTCTTGCAAGTTCCGGTCAGACCAAAGCAAGTCACCATTCAGGAACACGGCACCTGCCGAATTAATATAATCAATAGAAAAGGCAACCGGTTCTGCAAGACGAATATTGTCCTGACATGACCAACGCCAGACAATCTTGTACCAGGCACCCCCATGATAATTCTTCCAGTTATTCTGCCAGTTATCCGGCAAACGTACGCTTTGCCAGCCCGATGTCGGCATCTCGGTAGGACCCTGAGCCTGAACCTTCTGAATATATTCGATCTTCACCTGACAAAGATCATTAATCTGAAAATGGTTTTGTGCCTGACTGATACTACAGAACAAGCAAAGCCAGCTGCACAGGACAAAAACACCGATCCATTTCAGTCGCTGCCGTTTGCTGCTTCTGGAACAGGCAGATGACATTACAGAATTCCCAGATGCCGTGCGGTACTGACCGCCTTGGTACGTTTACTGACCGAGAGTTTGCGGTAAATATGCTTGATATGACTTTCGACGGTATAGCGTGATACACAGAGCTGCTCGGCAATTTCACGATTACTCAGACCTTGCGCAACCAAGGACAGGATTTCCTGCTCCCGCTGTGTGAGCGTTTCCTGATCCGCAGCTGGCCTGTTCTGTTCTACTGTTCCTGAAATGGTGGGAATAGAAATCTGTTTTAAAATTTCACGGGCAACAAAGGGATCAATCGGTGCACCGCCACGCAAAATACTGCGAATAGCCAAGGCGACTTCAACATCATCCCGTTCTTTCAGCACATAACCGGTCGCACCGGCCTGAATTGCCCTAAACAGGCTATCTTGGGTACTCCAGGCAGACACCACCAGAATCAACGCTTGTGCGTCCTGTTCGCGGATTTTTTCAATAATTGAAATCCCACTTCCATCTGGTAAACCCAAATCTACTAAGGCCAGTGCAATCGGCTGTTGCTGCAAAACGGCATATGCTTCTTTCACCGTATTGGCAAATAACAGAACGTCATCCTGATAACCTAGATTGCTTAATATGATTTTTAAACGGCGCTGGATGACATATTCATCTTCAACGATTAATACTGGTACTGGCAAGACTGCCTCCGATGCTGTCATAAGCACGCCCCTTATATTTATTTTTATATATCCCCTTTAAGATTAAAATATAAACAAAATCACACTAAAAATCATGATTTATTTATTTTTTATTATCTGAAGTTTTAAGCAGCGAGAAACGCTTACGCCCGTTTTCCATATCATAGACATAAAAAATGCCATCTGTTTAGCAGATGGCAGTTCAAGATAGAAAATCTTTTGAAGTTATACGAGCTGTCTACTTTAAGCAGTACCGTATTGCTGTTTTAAATATTTCACAATCTCAGCCGATTCAAACATTTTGGTATCTGTATTTGGATCGACCAGATAGGGAAGCTGAATATTATTTCCCATCATTTCAAACAAATGTTCACGCTTACCGCCTGGTAGTGGTTCATATTTTCCCGGTTTTAAACGCAATTTGGCCGGTCCATAATCTTGCCAGCGCTCTTTAGCGACATTATGAAAAACAAACGGCACTTCCAGTTCACTCAAAACGGCGCGTACAATTCGGGTATAAGGACTGGCCTCAAAGCCCCATAATTCTAATAACAGTTCAGGTGTTGGCCGATCCTTAATCTTGGGATTCACCATTCCGCCGCGTAAACCATTGAGGACGGTTCCCGCAATTGCAGCCACTGGAATTTTAGGATAGTGAGCATATTTCTTGGGAGTTTTGCCGGTTTTGCCATAATGCTTGAACAGATGATCGATAATATCCTGAGACTCATAGAGTCGATCACCGGTATTTTCATCAACTAAAAAAGGAAATTGCAGTTTTCCACCCAATTGCTGCACCTCAGGACGGAAATGAGTACCCCCTCGTGGACATGGATAAACTTCATAATCCAGATTTAGCAAGGTCATGACTTCACGCACCCGACGACAAAATGGTGAACCCTCGTATTCATAGAGCTTCAAGGCTTTTTCAGGCTGATTTGGAAACGGTGTACCCACCATCCCACGTCCACCTTCAGCGATTGAAGAGGCCAAAGCTTGTACAACTTTAATTTGATGACTCAACATAGTATTTTCCTATTTTTGTTTTATATGAATGAAAGACAGAATCTAGGCATCCTGTCTTTCAGGGTACAGATAAGTTTTGTTGTTATTCTTTCATGCAGAAATGCAGATTCCGGCCGATTAAGCCACTAATGCTGTTTTAGACACCACAATACCATTATTGTCTGCATAGACATACTCGCCTGCATTAAACGTGACACCACCAAAACAGAGAGAGATATCAACTTCACCCACACCCTTGCGGTTGCTCTTTTGCGGAATAGCCGCCAATGCATGCACACCAAGATCAAGTTCAGCAATCGCATCGACATCACGAACGCAACCATAAATAATTACGCCATTCCAGTGATTTTTTACCGCTGATTCTGCAATCAGGTCACCCATCAAGGCACAGCGCATGGATGCACCGCCATCTACGACCAGGACCTTGCCTGTTCCATCTGTGGCCAACAACTCTTTCACCCGCGAGTTATCTTCAAAACATTTTACTGTCACAATCTGACCGCCAAAGGTTTTGCGCGCCCCATAACTCTTAAAAAATTTACCGTCCAGGCAAGGTGTCACCACCTGAAGCTCTAATTCTGGATGATCATCTAACAAGTCACAGGTAACAAATGCTGCTGTAGACACGGTGTTTTCCCCTCATTTCATTTTTTGTATGCGTAAATTATCATAAATTTCAAATTTTACCGTCTGAGTTAGCGCGGCCTCGACCATAGTATGAGCCACCTGCTCGGCTGTCACTGGCTTATACGCAAAACTATCCGGAATAAAACGCGATACTTTGTGGTAAACCTGCTGCGCGATATCTTCCAAAAAACGCTGCTCTGGACGTTCACCAATGAGCAATGAAGGTCGAATCAAACTGATTCTGTCCAAGGACAATGTTTGTATATATTCTTCCAGTTCACCTTTGACCCGATTATAGTAAAAATGCGATTGGGAATCGGCACCCATTGCGCTTAGCAAAAGATAATGGGCTGAGGTTTGCTGTAACAGCTCTGCAAAGTGAGCATTTATGGTATAGTCAATACTATAAAATGCCTGTTTGGATCCGGCTTTTTTCATGGTGCTGCCCAGGCAGCTAAAACCATGGCTATGCTTGCTGACATCCTGATCATTCAACATCAGGAAATCTTCCAGTACCAGTTGTTGAACTTTATCCAAAGCATCCAGATCATTTTGATGTTTTCTGACCACTGCAGTAATCTGCTGGCAAGTCGGCTCATCTTGCAAACGTTTTATCAGTTGTTTTCCCACCAAGCCAGTGGCACCTATCACGATGGGATGAGTCAGTGATTTAGTCATTTTTTATACGATCTCCTGGGTGGAATACTAATCTAACGTTTTCTTTAGAATTTTTCTGCATCTAAAATGTTGTCAAAGCATGTCAAGACTTGACTTCGGTGCTTAGTTTAATCAAAATATGGCACTTGTTTACGGGCTGGTGATAATTCCTCTGATGTTGGTTTTCAGTTGAGTTTCAGCCCGCCCAGACCAATCTATTTCAAGGAGTGCACGAGTGGCAAACTCTGCTCAAGCTAAAAAACGTGCTCGTCAAAACGTTAAAGCACGCAAACACAACGCAAGCTTGCGTTCTATGGTTCGTACCTATCTTAAACGTACATTAGCTGCTATCAGCACTAATGACTATGCAGTTGCTACTGAAGCGTACAAATCGCTTGTTCCAGTAATCGACCGTATGGCTGACAAAGGCATCATCCATAAAAACAAAGCAGCTCGTCATAAGAGCCGCTTGAACGCGCAAGTTAAAGCACTAGCTTCTAACTAATCGCAAATGAAAAAAGCCCTTTTTAGGGCTTTTTTTGTGTCTGGAATTTGAAGAAACTAAAAAATATAATGACTCATTCAGAAAAATAATTTGTTTAGACAGCACTCATCCAGTCAATGCGATACTGTGAGATAAAAACCTGAATCTCCCTCTCTTTTAGATTATTGATCTTTATCCATAGAGGATGGCGAAGTGGTTTTATCCTGTTTCGTATTGTCAGTGTCCCGCTTTTGACATGCGGTTAAACCCAAAATCGCGATCAGGCTAAAAATTGTGATAACTTTCATAATTTTCCTCAAGATGAATATTTCTATATTTATTAAGCATAGATAATTTTTATACTTACATTATTGAATTTTCACCCTATAAATGTAAAAGGTGCAGTTTAAAATTTATTTTTATCGTTTTAGCCTGAACTTTATTGAATGATCAATATGAAACGCCCCACCATCTTTATAATTTCTAACTCCCCAATAAAAAACTCAATTGCTGTGAACAATTGAGTTTTGAATAGATCAATTTAATTTAAGAAAGTTGGGAACGTTTAAAATCAGCAATATCCAGTTCATGTACCTGACCGCGCCAGATCCATTTCAGTTTGGACTCCAAAAACACATCACCTTCAAACCAGACAAACAGACCTTCCATCATTTTTGGCCAGTCTTCCCGACTGACGTCTTGACGCCCTGACATCACTGCAATCATCGCTGCGAGAATAGTATCGTGGCTGACAGCCAAACTCAGCCCATATTTATTTTGTGGATGGGTGTTGTAAATCAGTTCCAGTACATCCACCACGCCATGAATCGGCTGTTTCATCCCAGGCAAGGCATTATTGACAAAACTGTTAATAAAACCGAGTGCACCCTGCTTGGCAAAATAAGGCCCAGCTTTTTGAATATCCAGCACAAAGCTGCCAGGCTCCATCAGAAGTCCCTGTTCAATAATTTCAATACGATGGGTATTCTGCTCAGGGGTAACCGCATCTGCCCCTTCAATCATCAATGCAGCGGTATCAATACACCGCTGGATCGGACTTGAAATACAGTGATGAATCACACGATCAGTTTGATCAGCCAGATAAGCACCCCATTCCTGCGCCAGATCCCGCCCCTGATTGGTCAGTTGCAGATCATAGCCTGCCAAACCTTGACCCGGAACCTCTTCACGAATCGAATGCCGTGTAAATAAGGTGACAGGCGTCTGTACATCGGGCAATAAATCAATTGCACTCAACATACTCGGTGGAAGCAGTTTCAGGGACACGTTACAGCCAACTCTGGATTTGGTAATAGGTTAAGCACCACTATAACACGCTCAGAATTTTGCTCAATGCTCGGCCTGCATGTCAGAAACCGCCTGCAATGCAATAATTTTCATATCATTATTCTTATAAGCAATGAATCCGCCATTCAGCAAAGTATCCCGATGATTATAAATAAATGGGCGACCTTCTAAATCGACCAAGCCACCCCCAATCCGTTCGAGCATACATTGACCAGCGCTGGTATCCCATTCCGAGGTCGGATGAAAACGTGGATAGATATCCACCTGATCTTCCAGCATCATGCAAAATTTATAAGCGCTGCCCGCTTTAAATTCAGTGTAGTCCGTGAGCTTGGCCAAACTTTGTAAATATTCGAGATATTTCGGTTTCTGCTGGCTACTTTGGCTCAACCCTACAGCAATCATTTTAGATGTCGAAGACATTGCATAAGCAAACCATGTTCTAGTTTGAATATCATATTTATAAGGCAAGCCCTGCTCAGGACAGAAATAAATCAGTTGCTGCTCTGGAACCGCCAATATGGCAAAAGTGGTCAAACTGCCTCTGACCAGACTCAAATTAATGGTAAATTCGGGGCGCTGGTGCAAAAACTCTTTAGTGCCATCTAACGGATCCAGTAACCAGAATTCTGACCATGAGCGGCGTTCATGTTCCTGTCCTTCTTCAGACAGTAAAGGCAAGCTGGAAATCTCTGCCAAAGCTTGGGTCAGATAAGTATTAACCCGAAAATCTGCCTGAGTCACCGGAGAATTATCATTTTTTTTGATGACATCAAAAGCTGCACCAGAACAATAACGCTGATATTCTTCTCGCAAAATTTCACAGGCTTGTGTCAAAATGGGCACAAACTGCAAAATCATTGGATCTTGTGGTGCTGCTGTTGCTTTAAACATAGAAAACCTAAATATGTCAAAATGCTCTGAAAAACCTACCATAATTTTCGATATGGATGGCACTTTACTTGATCTTGCCTACGATGATTTCATCTGGAACGAGTTATTGCCTGTGCGTTATGCTGCCACACATGGCTGTAGCCTGGAACACAGCCAGGCGACACTCTATGCATTCTATCAGGAACATAATCATACCTTAAACTGGTACTCTTCACGCTTCTGGACGGCTAAAGTCGAAGTCGATGTTCTGGCGATGCAAATTGAACATAAAGATAAAGTGGCCTTACGCCCGCATTGTCTCGAATTGCTCGATTATCTTAAAAATAATGGCTATCCCATCTGGCTGGCCACCAATGCTGACTGTGCGGGTCTAGCATTTAAACTGGATCATTTGAATTTAAGAGATTATTTCGATGTGATTGTCAGTTCAGAAACGATCGGACATGCCAAAGAATTTATCGAGTTCTGGCAAGGCCTGAATGCGTTGCATCCATTTGACCCTGCACATGCTTATTTTATTGATGATACTGAAAAAGTCCTGAATGGGGCTCAAGCCTATGGCATTCAGAACCTGTTCAGCATCCAGCAGCCCTCTTCAGCCAAAGTAGCACGTCAGACTTGTAATTACCCGATGCTGCACCAATTAACAGATTTAATCACTCATTTAAATCAGGCTGAGGTAGAAAAAAAATATGCGTAAATCGTCTTTACCCGAAGATGCGGTAGGCATGCGTATAGACAAATGGCTGTGGGCAGCACGGTTTTTTAAAACCCGCTCGATTGCCAAACATGCGATTGAAGGTGGCAAAGTCCATCACAATGGTGAACGTGTCAAGGTATCGCGCGAAGTCCGTGTTGGTATGGAACTGACGATTCAGCAAGGCATCGACAAAAAAACCGTGCTGGTTAAGGAACTTTCTGATGTTCGTGGACCTGCACCCGTGGCACAAAAACTGTATGAAGAAACCGAAGTCAGTATTGCACGCCGGGAATTGATTACATCACAAAGAAAGTTGCATAATCTAGCTCGTCCCGACCATCGTCCAAGCAAGAAGGATCGTCGTGATATCAGTAGATTTAAAAATGAAAATAGTCAGAATTTCGATCAGTCATGGTCCTATAATGACGATTAAATTTAAGCGTCAGAATATGTCGTACATGCGCTGACTTTTATAGAACACTAGGGAAAATTCTGTCACTATACACCTGTGGAACAAAGCTCTAATTTAAGACATCCACTTGAGTACTAACTTAGTGACATCGTATTGAGGTTGTAAGATGGATGAGAATAAAAACAAGGCGCTCAACGCTGCCTTAAGCCAGATTGAAAAACAGTTTGGTAAAAATACAGTTATGCGTCTTGGTGACAATACCGTTCAGGCAGTTGAAGCTGTGTCTACAGGCTCTTTAACGCTGGATATTGCACTCGGTATTGGTGGTTTACCTAAAGGTCGTATCGTCGAGATCTATGGTCCTGAATCTTCAGGTAAAACCACAATGACCCTGCAAGCAATTGCAGAGTGTCAGAAAGCAGGCGGTACGTGTGCATTCATCGATGCGGAACATGCACTTGATCCTCAATATGCGCGCAAACTGGGCGTAGATATTGACAACCTGCTGGTATCGCAACCGGATCACGGTGAACAGGCACTTGAAATCGCAGACATGCTGGTACGCTCTGGCGCGATCGACATGATCGTTGTCGACTCTGTTGCTGCATTGACTCCGCGCGCTGAAATTGAAGGCGAAATGGGTGACTCGCATATGGGTCTGCAAGCCCGTTTAATGAGCCAGGCACTGCGTAAAATTACTGGTAATGCCAAGCGTTCCAACTGTATGGTGATCTTCATTAACCAGATTCGTATGAAGATTGGTGTCATGTTTGGTAGCCCTGAAACCACAACTGGTGGTAACGCACTGAAATTCTATGCCTCTGTTCGCTTGGACATCCGTCGTATCGGCCAAGTGAAAGAAGGTGACGAGATTGTTGGTTCTGAAACCAAAGTCAAAGTCGTGAAAAACAAAATGGCGCCTCCGTTTAAAGAAGCTTTATTCCAGATTCTTTATGGCAAAGGTGTTAACCATCTAGGTGAATTGATCGACCTTGCTGTACAGCAAGAAATCGTGCAGAAAGCTGGTGCGTGGTATTCTTATCAAGGCGACAAAATTGGCCAGGGTAAGAACAACACCATCCGTTATCTGGAAGAGCATAAAGAAATGGCTCAGACGATTGAAAAACTGATTCGTGACCAGCTTCTGACTAAAGCAGTGGTTGTTGAAGAAGACGATAGCAAGGAAGAACCTGACTTTTTAGATGCATGATCTTATTAGATGCATCATCTTTAAACGTCAATACACAGCGCCCTCCGGGGCGTTTTGTTATTATATAGGGAATCTAAAATCCGAGAGAATCATGTCAGACGCGAAATTCAGCAAACTGCTCGATTATGAAACTTTAAAACAGCAATTTGGTGATACTGAAGATCAAGCTCAACCTGCAAAAAGTGCGATCCAAGACGCTCCTGAATTTGATCCTGAAGAACGTTTGTTTTCCTCTACCCCAACTCAGGATGAGAAGAAACCGGGACTGACAGGCTCACGCTTACGTTCTTATGCCTTTGCCGTACTGACGCGCAAGGAATATTCCAAAGCCGAACTGATAGAGAAACTAGCCCTCTATGCAGAGCATCGTGATGAAGTTATTAACCTGGTTGAAGAACTGTCCCGTGAGAACTATCAAAGTGATCAGCGTGTGGCGGAAACCATGTTGTCGAGTCAAAAGCGTAAAGGCAAAGGTCCCAATCAAATTAAAATGAAACTCAAGAGCAAAAAGATTGATACTGCTCTGATTTCAGAAGAACTCAAAGAAACCGACTGGGTTCAACAAGCCTATGAACTAAAAGTCAAAAAATATGGCACCGAAGTTCCTAAAGACCCCAAGCTCAAAGCCAAACAGATCCGTTTTTTAATGTATCGTGGTTTTGAAATGGATGCGATTATCAAGGCCATTAACCGTAAAGCAGAAGACTAAGTCTTATATTCTTTGAAAGTCTTAATGAATTAAAAGGATTGGATATTTAATCTAATATTAGTTGGAAAATAAAATAAAGCACGGCAAAAGATAATGATGATTTAATCATTAAAACAATAAGATAATGCTGTTTGACGATATTGAAAAAAAATGATATTTGAGAATAGAAAACTGCGAATTCGCATTGTTATTATAATAAGAATATGGTGGCAACCCTACCAGCAAAGCTCCGGCACATCATAGTTCTATTACCGTTGCTACCTTCCGGTCCTGGCGGGGTTCATAGAGTACAATTGCGAAGTAACCAGCAGGGCTACCATTACAAAAACAGAGTATAGAGATTTTTAATCAAGTTGCAAGCCTTGTTCCGCAAAATAATCCCTTAAGCTATCCATTTGATTATTTTAAAAACAATATTGATATTTCTGCTGATTTTTAAGGGATCTTCACAATCAATCCATCAACACTCAGATTCACATGATCTTTGTAAAACCTTGTTGCATTTTCTAAAAATGCCGTTTTTAATGTGTGCAATGTATATGAATGATCTACTTTGAAAAGATGAGCAGCGGATCCGCATCTCACAAAGAATTATGGAAATTTTATGATGTTTAAAAAGACCGTATTGTGTGCAGTGACAGCACTCTTTACCACGCCTCTATTTGCCAATATTCCGATTGAATCGCGCGGCTTGAGCCAAGCTACGAATCAAACCGCAGTAAATACCCCAGCGGCAATTGCGGCTGGTGCAACTCCAGCAGTTCAAACCAATACCAGCTGGCAAATCATGCAAAAGAACCAGCAGCTCGAAAATGACTTGCGGATTTTGCGCGGTAAAATGGAAGAACAGGAAAATGAGATTGAACGGCTCAAAAATGAACTGACCAATCGTTATGCCGATCTCGATCAGCGTCTCGAACTATTGCAGCAAAAAATTGAACCTGCTGAAGACAATCCAACGGAGGAAAACCCACAGGATACTGCACCCAGCCTAAACACAAATAAGGTCAATACAGCAAGCAGCGGAAAGCAACCTGCTGAGCTAGAAAAGGCAGCTTATACCGTGGCTTTAGATGCTTATAAAAATGGCGGTGCAGCCAAAGCCATTGCACCGATGCAAAACTTTATTAAAAACAATCCGAATAGCGTTTATATCAGCAATGCCTATTTCTGGTTAGCGGAATTCAATCTGGCGATTGACCCGCCAAAATTTACTGAAGCGAAACGTAATTATCTGATTGTCGTTGACCGTTACCCAAATTCTGCAAAAGCCTCCACTGCCCTGTATCAGCTTTATAACATCAGCAAAGATGTTGAAAAGAATACTACGCTTGCATCGCAATACAAAACAAAGCTATTGAAGAATTATCCGAAAGCTGAGGAAATTAAATTTCTTAAGTAAAATAGAAATTCCCAAAATAAAAAAGACACCTTCAGGTGTCTTTTTTATTACCTCAAACATTTAGCGCACAATGCCGCGCTTCGACTGTTCAAGAGAGTCAATTAGACGTTGTACTTCAGCCACTTCCGGCAAAATTCCTGTACGGATCTGCTCGATTGCTTCCTGAGTCGTTAAACCTGATTTATAAATCAGTTTAAAGGCATCACGTAAACCGCTGATTACGGTCTTCGACCAGCCTTTACGACGCATGCCTTCAATATTCATGGCAAATGCATGCGCAGGATTACCTGAAACCATCACATAAGCCGGCACATCTTTCAAAATCAGTGATGCACCACCAATCATGCTATAAGAATCAATCTTACAGAACTGATGAATGCCCGAGTTTCCGCCAATGACGACGTAGTCCCCGACATGGACATGTCCAGCCACACCGACGTTATTGGCAAAGATATTATAATCTCCAACCATACAGTCATGTGCAATATGAGTATTGACCATGAGCAGGTTATGACTACCGATCTTGGTCAGGCTCTGGTCCTGAACCGTACCACGATGCAGACTGCAATGCTCACGAATCTTGTTGTGATCGCCAATCTCAAGCCAGGTTTCTTCACCAGCATACTTAAGATCCTGACACACCTCGCCTACACTGGCGAACTGGAAAATTTCATTATATTCACCTATACGCGTATAGCCACCCACCACCACGTGTGAATGAAGTTTGCTACCCGCACCAATAGTGACATTTGGCCCGATAATACAATATGGGCCAATTTCTACATCAGCAGCAATGACTGCTGACGGGTCAATAATGGCAGTTGGATGAATAAGGGGATTATTGCTCATGCCTGCTCGACTTTTTGATGCGAAACCATAATTTCCGCGGTTGTTGCGACGACGCCATCTACAGTGGCAATACAATTATATTTGTAAATGCCCCGCTTTTGCATCACTAATTCAGATTTTAAAACCAATTGGTCACCTGCAACCACCTGTTTTTTAAATCTAACTTTTTCCGCACCGGCAAACAGGAACAAAGAACCTTCACTTGGTACTTCGTTATTCATCACAAAACCCAGAATTCCAGAGATTTGTGCCAGTGCCTCAACAATCAGTACACCTGGCATAATTGGATAATTCGGAAAATGGCCTTGTAAAAACTCTTCATTAATTGAGACGTTTTTATAACCAACAATGCCATTATCGGTAATTTCGACGACGCGATCAACCAATAAAAATGGATAGCGATGGGGCAAATATTCACGAATCTTTTGAATATTCATTGGCAATTCAGGCTTCGTGAATGTAGGCAAATTCGACTCTGTCATCATAATTATTTACGCAACTTAAATGTTGATTCAATGGACTCAATCTGAGATTGCATATGATCTAGTCGTTTGATCACCTGGGTCAATGGCACATCTGCTAATTGTCTGAGGCGAACCACGGTACGTTTCCATTTCTGATTTTCAAACAGACCAATCCCGGATGAATATTTTCCAGCTTCAGAAATATTATTTGTCACCATTGACATTCCGGTCAACGTCACATTATCAGCAATATTCAAGTGTCCAGAAATCGCAGAGGCACCACCAATGATACAGTTTTTGCCAATTGAAACACTTCCTGCAACGGCAGTTTTTGCAGCAATCGCGGTATGTGCACCAATTTTAACGTTATGTGCGATTTGCACAAGATTATCAATGATCACACCCTGTTGCAAAATCGTATCATCCAGTGCACCACGGTCTACGCTACAATTTGACCCAATACGCACATCATCCTCAATGCATACAGAACCTAATTGCGCAATACGGTGCCATTTACCCTGATAAGGTGCAAAACCAAACCCTTCGCTACCAATCACGCTATTGGCATGAATGTGCACCCGATTACCAATTTTTGCTGCGCCGGTGAGGGTCACATGTGAGTCAATAAAACAGTCCTGACCGATCTCGACATCATCATCGATCTGCACATGCGCCTGAACAATCGTATTCGCACCCACGACACAATGCTCACCAATCACCACGTAATGACCAATATAAGCATCGTCCGCAATCACTGCCGACGGGTGAATTTGAGCAGTACTCTCAATGCCACGCTGGCGATGTTTTTTCTCAAAGACATGCGTCAGAATCGCAAAAGCCAGATAGGGATTTGCCACAACAATAAAGTTTTGATGTGAAGTTATCTGTTGTTTTAGTTCAGCCGTGACAATTAAAGCACCTGCCTGACTTTGATTGGCCTGCTCTACATATTTATCGGCATTCACAAATGCCAGATCGTGTGAAGTTGCCTGTTCAAGACTGGCCAAAGCGCTCAAACGTAAATCTGTCTGACCTATGCACTCGCCCTGAACCAGGCGAGCGAGATCAGCTAACTGAAGCTGTTGATGATTCATTGATTATTTAATTGCATTAACCTTTTGAATCATTTTATCAGTTAAATCATATTTAGCATCATAAGCAAGCGCTGAATTTTTATTTAAAACCACATCCAGGTTGTTTTCTCTACGCAATTGTTCAGCAATTTGCTTTACCCGTGCATCAAATACAATTCGGATCTGCTGAATCGAGCTTTGGACATTCGTCTGTACAGATTGCTGTAACTGATTCAATTCTTGCAACTTAGCCTGATATTGCACAGACATTTTCTGTTTTTCAGTCTCACTGAGCTTGGTATTGGATTGAGCACGTTGCTGCAAAGTTTCCAGCTCTTTGCTGAGTTGCTCAATCTTAGTGGTTTGTGGCTGAATTTTTTGCTGGAATATCGTGTTTTGTTGTTTCAGATAAGTACTACCTTCAACCACACGCTCCAAGTCAATTACCCCCATACTAGCCGCTTGAGTCAAAGGAGCAACACTTGCCAAAGCCAGGCTCATTGCCATAATCATTTTTTTCATATTATTACTCATTCAAAAAAATTTGCTCACAAAACCTGCAGGCTTTATGAGCAAAATTTAGTTTCTAGGTCAAAACGATTTTAGAAAGTACGTCCAATTTCGAACTGGATGTTTTTAGTATCATCACCGTCTTTTTTATTCAACGGATAAGCATAGCTAAGTGATAATGGTCCAATCATAGTGATCCAGGTGAAACCTGCACCCACGCTATAGCGCATATTATCTGCATCGAAACCGAAGTTATCTTTACAGTACTGCTTTCCATTTACTGAAGTGCCATTAACGAAAATATTTTCATTTGATACATCACATTGGATATCAAACACTTGTGCACCTTCAGCAAAGATGACTGGACGAACCTGACGTGCCCAATCCCCTTTAAATGGTACTGGAAGCACTAATTCGGTACCAAATTGAATTAGTGCATTACCACCTACTTCCTCAGGAGAAGGATCCGTTTGACCTGTATCAGAGAAATATACACCTGGATATTTAGGACCTAATGTACTATTTTCATAACCACGAACCGAACCAAAACCACCTGCATAGAAATTCTTGTAGAATGGCAAGTCATTACCATAACCCAACTTACCATAACCGCGCAGGACAAAATCTTTGCCTAATGGGAAAAATGCCTGAGCGTCATAAGTGACTTTTTGATACTCGACATCACTACCTGGCAAGGCAATTTCAGCATTGACACGATGTGACATACCCGTTGTCGGGAACATCGGTCTATTTAAGGTATTATAAGACCAACCTAAATTAAGGTTATAAGTCAAAAAATCACCCTGGAATTCTTGACCATATGGAACTGGATTAGGGCAAGGCTGGTAACCAGTAACATTCCCAGCAGAATCTTTAATTGGAACTAATGCTTGAGGACAATACTCACCACTTTTTGTTTCTTTTCCGCCATTACGTTCCAAATAATCAGCAACATAAGTCGACACATATGGACCAGTGGTCACATCGGTCTGATCAATGTTCAGGCCTAGGCTAACACTCTGGTTTTCATCAATTGGATAACCAAAGTTAATCCCACCACCGAAACTGTCTGTCACATAGTTATTGACGTTATAATCATCATCCAGCTTGGTTTTACGGTAATACATGTTATAGCCGCGACGCACACCATCAATGGTGAAGTACGGGTCCATCACGCTCAAGTTATAATAATCTTGGGTTTCAGAACGCGACAAATCGATTGAAACACTATTACCTGTACCCAGGAAGTTGGTCTGACTTAAACCTGCCTGGAAAGTTACACCACCGCTTTGTGAGAAACCAACTGCAAGAGTACTGGTCCCTGAATGCTGCTCTTCAACGGCAACATTCAAGTCCACCTGATCTGGTGCACCCGGAATACGTGCAGGTTTGATATCGACAGTTTTAAAGAACCCGGTACGCTCCAGACGGACCTTAGACAGGTCAATCTTTTCATTACTAGCAAGTGCACCTTCCATTTGGCGCATTTCACGACGTAGTACTTCATCTGCAGTTTTCGTATTACCAGTGAAATTAATACGTCGCACCGTGACTTGCTGACCCGGATTAATATAATAATTTAGATCAACCAGTTTGGTTTCGTTGTTAATTTGAGGAACAATATTGACTTCTGCATAGTAATAACCTGCATTACCATACTTACGCTGCAATAACTGCTTAACCGCGTTGACTTTTTCCTGCGAATAAATTTCGCCTTCTTTGAAAATTTGTAAAGCCTGTAATTCTTCAGTCTTATAAAGTGCATCACCTAAATATTTGGTTTGACCAAATTTAAATTGTTCGCCTTCATCCACAGAAACTTCGATGAAAACATTCTTTTTATCTTCACTCAAGTTCAGACTGGAATTGGTAATATTAAAATTGATATAACCGCGATTCAGATACATGGCACGCAAAGCTTCTAGGCTCGCCGCCATCTTTTCACGTGCATAACGGTCATTACGCGAAATGACCGAACTCCAGCCACTTTCTTTTACGGCAAAGGCCTGCTTGATATCAGACTCTTTAAATACGGTATTCCCGATAATATTGATATCGAAAACTTTAGCCGCTTTACCTTCAATAAAATCAATCAGCAATTCAACACGGTTATTTGGTCGAGGCGTCGTGGTGACCGTAATATCGGCATCATAACGACCTTGCTGCATGTATTGCTGTTCAAGTTCAGTTTCAATGGTTTGCAGTGCTGATTTTTTCAGCACTTCGCCTTCAGCCAGACCCATTTTTTTCAGGCCTTCTTCAAGTGCTTCCTTAGGAATCAGCTTATTGCCTTTCAATTCGATTTTCGAAATGACCGGGCGTTCAACAACTTGGAAAACCAAGGTATTGCCCTGCTGAACGGCTTTAATGTCATCAAACAGGCCTGATGCATACATGCTACGAATTGCATTGGCAATGACTGGATCATTGACCCGATCACCACTGTTAATCGGCACTAGGCCATACACATTGTCAGGAGTTAAACGTACTAATCCATCAAATTTTATATCTTGTACAATGAATTCATCTGCTGCATATACTTGTTGTGCTACTGCCATTGCACTAACGAGTGCCAGAGGCATAAATAAATGTGTGTGCTGCATGCCAGTCTTTTCCGCTGTTAATTTATTCCATTTACGTTGTTATAAACGCATAAAATCATTAAATAATGCCAGAAGCATCATACTGCCGAGCAGTACCATACCAATTTTTAGTCCAACCAATTGTATTTGTTCGGAAACAGGTTTACCACGAATTAATTCAACAAAATAGTAAACCAGATGTCCGCCATCAAGCATTGGAATGGGTAGTAGATTTAATATTCCTAAACTTACACTCATTAGCGCCATAAAGGAAATAAAAGTTTCCCAGCCCATTTCTGCGCTTTGTCCTGCCACTTTGGCGATGGTAATTGGACCTGATAAATTATCCAGGCCAATCAGGCCACGTACCATTTTGACAATCGAGTTCAGAATCATCGAAGATAAATGTGCTGTTTTATCAAACGCCATTACCAGTGCTTCGCCTGGCGAGTAATGAATGGTCTGTTTATATTCTGCAGGAATATTCAGTTTACCCGGATCGCTTTGTACGCCCAGCATACCGGTCACATTGCCCATATTGTCACGTTTGCCTTGCGGCATGACTTCTAGCTGAACCACCTGATTTTCGCGTAGAACATCCATTTTGAGTAATTTTTCTGGAGATGCCTGTACCACCTGCACCACATCAAACCAGTCTTTCATCTGAACGCCGTCAATAGCCAGGATCTTGTCGCCTTCTTTCAAACCTTGACGGATGGCTGCACCATCTTCACTCAGCTTGCTGATCACTGCCGGAATTTCTGGCCGATAAGGCAAGAACCCCAGGCTTTCTAGCGGCGATTGACTTTGATCTTTTAAATAGTTTTGAATCGGCAACTGAAACAGTTTGTTTTCACCAGCGCGATCTGCCTGAATAGAAACTACGCCAGTTTCACCAACACGATCTACCAAGGCATAACTGAGTTTTTCCCAAGTTTCCACCTGAGTACCATCCACAGCTACAATTTTGTCGCCCGGCTGCATTTGTACGGTTGCAGCAGGCGTATTTGGTAAAATTTTGCCTACACGGGTATTGAGCTGTTCTTGTGCCGGTAAAAATAACACCCAGAATAGAAGAACTGCAAAAATCAGGTTGATTAATGGTCCCGCTGCCACGATGGCGATTCTTTTCCACGGATGCTGACGATTAAAAGCTTTGGGTAAGTCTTCTTCAGCGACATTACCTTCACGTTCATCCAGCATCTTGACATAGCCACCCAAAGGCAAGGCAGACAATTGATACTGAATTCCGGATTTTTTCGAGGTCCATTTTAATAATGTTGGCCCAAATCCAATCGAATAGACCAATACTTTAACGCCCAGTTTACGCGCCACAATATAGTGACCGAACTCGTGAATCGCAATTAAGGGACCGAGTAAGAGAATTGCTGCGGCAATCATAAACAAGGCATTCATATCTTAACTTCCTTTACTCACAACGTATTGCTGTGATACACCTCGTGCCATTTGATCTGCTTGCAAGATAGCGTCCAGATCATGTGCAGGTTGATTGTCCATCTGATTTAGGACATGCTCAACTACCTGAGGAATTTGGGTAAATCTGATCTGTTGATTTAAAAATGCAGCAACTGCAATTTCATTGGCCGCATTTAAAATCGTAGGTGCAATTCCGCCACTCTGCATGGCCTGACGGGCCAGTTTTAATGCAGGGAAACGGAGCATATCCGGTTCTTGAAAATTAAGTTGTGAATGCATAAACAGATCCAGTGGCGCCACATGCGTACTAATACGCTCAGGCCATGCCAAAGCATGTGCAATAGGCGTGCCCATATCTGGATTACCCATTTGTGCCAAAGTCGAACCATCAACGTATTGAACCATGGAGTGAATAATACTCTGTGGATGCACAACAACTGTAACAAATTGTTCTTGAACTGCAAACAAATGGCAGGCTTCGATCAATTCTAAACCTTTATTCATCAAGGTAGCAGAATCGACTGAAATTTTTTGACCCATGGACCAGTTAGGATGCTTGCAAGCTTGGGCAGGTGTGACCTCTTCAAGTTGCTGCATGCTATGGTTCAGAAACGGCCCACCCGACGCGGTCAGCAGAATCTGGGATACACCCAGTTTGGGCTTGCCATGACGCTCTGCCTCAAAATAATGCTGTGGCAGACATTGGAAAATCGCGTTATGTTCAGAGTCAACGGGAAGCAGTAATGCCCCATGATCGCGCGCTGCCTGCATCATGATGTCACCCGACATCACCAAAGCTTCTTTATTGGCCAACAGTACGCGTTTACCCGCTTTCACAGCAGCCAATGTCGGCAATAATCCTGCAGCCCCAACGATTGCTGCCATCACAATATCAACATCAGCGTGTTCAGCCACAGCAATTAAACCGGCTTCATCTTGCAGAATTTCAATATTAGCCAAATGATGTTGCTGGAGTCGTTTTGAGAGTTCATCTACTTTTTCAGCCGGCACCACCGCCACTTTAGGACGGTATTGCCGGCAAATTTCAACCAGCTCCTCGATACGACTTTGCGCGGTCACAGCAAAAACCGAGTATGCTTCAGGATGTCGCTGCAAGATTTTTAAAGTACTTTGACCAATGGAACCTGTAGCACCCAGTATACAAACTGCTTGTGACATTTATAAATCTACACCAATAAGTTTTAAAACAGCCATACCTGCTGCAAAGATTGGAGCTGCAGCAAGCAAAGAATCAATACGATCCAGTACTCCGCCATGTCCTGGCAAAATTCGACCTGAATCCTTAATACCGGCACGACGTTTGATCATGGATTCAAACAGGTCACCCAGTACCGAACTAAATACTGTAACCACAGAGAGAATCAGGAATAAAATCAGTTCTGGCCAGGTCATATCCAGATAAAGTAAGGCAACTGCCGTTACAATCAGCATTGAAGTAACAATACCACCATACAGCCCTTCCACAGATTTATTAGGACTAACATTCGGCGCCAACTTTTTCTTGCCAAATTTACGACCCACAAAATACGCACCACTATCTGCGCCCCATACCAGTAAAAACAGGTACATCAGCCACCACGGTGAACTTTGCCAGACAGAGAAAATTGCAGTAACCGCAGCAGAGATCAGAACTACGCCGATTCCGTGCAGGCTGGCGTTGTACCAGCCATCATATTCAGGATAGGTTTTAACCCAGTAAATGCTGAGCAACCAAGTAATTATAGAAGCCACCCATAACAATAAGGCAACTTCGGCAAAATACAATGCCAAAGCTGAAAGTGCTGCAGTGAGCACTCCATATCCCCAAGCAACAGGTTTGATGACATATTTAAATTTTCGCGGCATGAGTTTGAACCACTCATAACCGGCCACCCCAGCAGCAAGAACCATCAATACAAACATTGGATAATGTGATTCAGTAGCAAACATACAGCTCAGTACAACTGCTACCAACACCAATGCGGTTATAATCCGCTCAAACATGTATTAATTCTCAAGTTTTTCCTGATGAATCTGTTCTGATGTTTTACCAAAACGACGTTCACGCCCGCCAAATACGGCAAGTGCATCATCAAGTTCTTCAACGGTAAATTCTGGCCATAGCGTCTCAGTGAAATACAGCTCTGCATAGGCTGCCTGCCACAACAGGAAATTCGACAGACGGAAGTCCCCACCCGTACGAATCAGCAGATCAACTGCAGGTAAATCACCAAGGCTGACATATTGACCAAATACATCAGTATTAATTGCATCAAGATCTAATTTATTTGTTAAAACATCGCTGGCAATTCGCTGTGCAGCTTGTGCCATATCCCACATACCACCATAACTGATTGCAATAGTGAGTGTCATACTATTGAAATTAGCAGTCCTTTCTTCGGCATGCAACATAAGCCCCTGTAATTCTGGGGACAAACGGCTGCGATCACCGATAAAGCGTAAGGCAATATTGAATTTTTCCATGCGGGGTAATTGTTCATGAATGGTGTCAACCAGCAATTTCATGAGCAATTCAACTTCAAACTGTGGACGATTCCAGTTTTCACTGGAAAAGGCAAATACAGTTAAAGCCTGGATATTTCTTTTTTTACAGTGTTCAACAATCGGATCCAGAACCGTTTTTCCTTCACGGTGTCCATCACCTTTCTGCATCTGATTTTTTTTGGCAAAACGATTGTTGCCATCCATGATGATGGCAACATGTTTCGGAAGACGGGGATTTTCTTCAGCAACGGTCATCGATGAATTAGACCTTCATCAATTCAGCTTCTTTCGCAGCCAAGCGCTTGTCAACTTCAGCAACAAATTTGTCAGTAATTTTCTGGATTTCGTCAGCAGCACGACGCTCTTCGTCTTCAGAAATTTCTTTTTCTTTCAACAAAGCCTTGATATCGCCCAATACATCACGACGGATGTTACGGATCGCTACTTTGGCATTTTCTGCTTCATTACGCGCAACTTTTTGCATGTCACGACGCGTTTCTTCAGTCAACGCCGCCATCGGTACACGAATCGCATCTGCTGTAATTGGGTTCAGACCCAAGTCAGATTCACGAATCGCTTTATCAATTGCAGAAACCATTGAACGTTCGAAAGGCTGGATTAACAAAGTACGTGAATCTTCAACACCTACGTTTGCCACCTGGTTCAATGGAACGTCTGAACCATAGTAAGAAACCATCACGTTATTTAAAATTGATGGATGCGCACGACCGGTACGAACTTTTGCAAAACCATGCTCTAGAGATTCTAGAGTTTTGTTCATACGGTCTTCGCTGTCTTTTTTAAGATCGTTAATCATATGATCTTCCTTACTTAATTCTTGAAAAGAGGTTATTACTAAATTAGCGTGTAGTATAAAGTGCTTTGGTGCTCACGTCATTAATTGGTAACGTGAGTCCCTTCTTTTTCACCCATCACAACGGAAAGCAATGCGCCAGATTTATTCATATCGAATACTTGTAGCGGCACGTTGTGATCACGACATAAACAGATTGCAGTTAAGTCCATTACACCCAGCTTTTCGTCCAGAACCTGGTCAAAAGTCAATGTGTCATATTTAACCGCATCATCATATTTGCTTGGATCTTTGTTATATACGCCATCAACTTTGGTCGCTTTCAAAATCAAGTCTGATTCGATTTCGATACCACGTAAACAAGCAGCAGTATCTGTCGTAAAGAACGGATTACCTGTACCTGCCACGAATACACACACTTCACCCTGAGTCAGGTAACGGATCGCATCACGGCTTGAGTAAGACTCAACTACAGCACCAATCGGCAATGCAGACATTAAACGGGTTTTAATATTACGGCGCACCAAAGCGTCGCGAAGTGCCAAACCGTTCATGACTGTTGCCAGCATACCCATCTGGTCGCCAGTTACACGGCCAACCAGACCATCTTTTTGTAGCTGGCTACCGCGATACAGGTTACCACCACCCACAACAATACCTACTTGTACGCCTAAACCCACGAGGTGCGCAATAGAAAGTGACATCTGATCGAGCACTTGTGCATCGATCCCCATGTCTTTATTGCCTGCCAGCGCCTCACCAGAAAGCTTTAACAGGATGCGACCAAAGCGTGGCTTTTTAGAATCCAACATCATCAAACTCCAAAGTATTCAATTTAAATTTTTTTAATTCAAAATCTTAAGCAGACTTGACTGAAATGAGTTTTGCATACAGATCGTATTCATCTGCATCAGTAATTTCGACTTCAAGTAAATCCCCCGCCTTGATGACGCTTTTATCGATATCTTCAACAAAAACATTACCATCAATTTCAGGTGCATCTGCATAAGAACGCGCAACCGCTACCGGGAATTCATCTTCCAGGTCATCTACCAGCACAGTCATGGTCTGACCGATACGTTTTTGGAGTTTGGCTGCCGAGATTTCTTGCTGAACCTGCATGAAACGCTCATAACGCTCTTGTTTAATTTCTTCAGGAACGTGATCTGGCAAATCATTTGCTGTCGCACCTTCAACTGGCGAATAGGTAAAACATCCCACACGATCCAGCTGGGCTTCTTTCAGCCAGTCCAGTAACATCTGGAAGTCTTCTTCAGTTTCACCCGGGAAGCCCACCACAAATGTTGAACGCAACACCAGATCAGGACATTTCTCGCGCCAGATTTTCAAACGCTCCAGTGTATTTTCACTGTGCGCAGGGCGTTTCATCAGTTTGAGAATTTTTGGACTCGCGTGCTGGAATGGAATATCCAGATAAGGCAGGATTTTACCTTGTGCCATCAGGTCAATCACAGCATCCACATGCGGATACGGGTAAACATAGTGCAAACGCACCCAGATTCCCAACTGACCTAATGCTTCACACATGTCATAGAATTTGGTTTTAACCGGCTGGCCATTCCAGAAATCCAGCTTGTATTTCGTGTCCAGGCCATAAGCAGAAGTATCCTGGGAGATGACGAGTACTTCTTTTACACCGGCACGTTTCAGCGCTGCAGCTTCATCAAGCACAGAACCGACTGGACGTGAAACCAGATCGCCACGCATGCTTGGAATAATACAGAAGGTACAACGATGGTTGCAGCCTTCAGATATTTTCAGATAAGCATAGTGTTTTGGCGTCAGGCGGATGCCTTGCTCTGGAACCAGATCAATAAATGGATTGTGTTTTGGCGGCTCAGGTACGTATTGATGAACCGCATCCATAACTTCTTTATATGCCGCTGCACCTGTCACTTTCAGGACATTGGGATGCATTTGGCGAATCTTGTCTTCGTCTTTACCTAGACAACCTGTTACGATCACGCGACCATTCGCGCTCATCGCCTCACCAATCGCATCTAGCGATTCTTGCACTGCGGATTCAATGAAACCACAGGTATTTACTACAACTAAATCAGCACCGTCATAATCCGAAGCGACGTCATAACCTTCAGTCTTTAACTGGGTTAAAATACGTTCAGAATCTACCAATGCCTTAGGACAACCTAAAGATACAAAACCGACTTTGGGGGACTTCATGAATTTTCGCTCTACTAGAATGCGCGTATTGTATGTCTTTTCGCATCATAAAAATAGTTGAAAACCTGACTCTTTGCATCATGCACTAAAATATTGCCATAAAATATTCAACATACCCACTCATGCACCAAAATGAATCATTTTAGATTTACAGCTTCAATTTAATCCGCTATATCTAAGATGAATTGTGTTGCTCTGTCACATTTCTGCATTTCATCGCAATAAATAATCTCTCGTCATAAAAGTTGGCGTGCATCTTGCATCAAATCAGAACTTAAAATTGATTAAATTGCTTTATGAAGATGCCATTGCGCCATTTTAATACAGGAACAAACCCGCGAATGGATCAAATTATTCCGATCGACTATCGTGCTTTAGTGGACAATATGACCACGTGTATCTTATTGATAGACCGCGATCTTAATATTTATTATCTGAATTCTGCCTGTGAAGCCTTATTTGATGTGAGCTTATTCCGCGCGAGCGGCACATCTGTGCTCAATATTTTGCAAAACCCGACAGATGAGTTCAATACCGAAGAAGCCCTGAATAATACTTTAACTACGGGACAACCTTATACACGCCGCGAAGCCACTATTCTGGTCAACTTTAAAGACATTCATGTCGACTACACTGTTTCTCAGCTAAATCTGGGTAAACCTTATCATCCGCTACTGCTCATCGAACTCAATCCTCGCGATCGCATGTTAAAAATTTCACGCGAAGAAAATCTGCTGCAACAGCATCAGGTAGCGCGTCAGCTGATTCGCGGTGTCGCGCATGAAATCAAAAATCCACTCGGTGGCATTCGTGGCGCGACTCAATTACTGGCACGTAGTTTGAATGATCCACAATACAAAGAATTTACCGACATTATCATTAGCGAAGTGGATCGACTGAGAAATCTGGCCGATACCATGCTCGGCTCACGCCAGCTTCCGAGCTATGAACTGGTCAATGTCCATGAACCCTTGGAACGTGTACGTTCACTGATTGCCAACCAGACCAAAAAGAAAATCAAGATTATCCGGGATTACGACTTGTCCTTACCGGAAGTTCTGGCAGACCGTGACCAATTGATTCAGGTCATTTTGAATATTTGCGCCAATGCCGTACAGGCCATGACCGAAAACAAGGAATTCTTTGTCGAACATCAACCGGAACTGATTTTAAGAACCCGGATCCAGCGTCTTTTTACTATTAACGGGGTGATTCACCGCTCTGTGGTACGGATTGATATTGAAGACAATGGCCCAGGTGTGCCGGAAGAGATTATCGAATCGGTGTTTTATCCGCTGGTCACCAGCCGTGCCAAAGGGACCGGACTGGGCCTCAGTATTGCTCAAAATATTATTCATCAGCACAACGGCATGATCGAGTGTCAGTCGGTAGCTGGAAAAACCGTCTTTAGCTTATATTTACCTTGGGAGTCAAATCATGTCGCGAAATAAAATATGGGTGATTGATGACGATCGCGCCATGCGCTGGGTACTGGAAAAGACGTTTAAAGAGGAAGGTCTGGACGTTACCAGTTTTGAAGAAGCACAATCTGCACTGGATCAACTGAGTCTGGAAGCACCCGATGTGATTTTGACCGATATCCGTATGCCAGGAATTGATGGTCTTACCTTCCTGGGCAAGGTTAAACACAATTATCCTGACTTGCCTGTGATTATTATGACGGCGCATTCAGACTTAGAGTCGGCTGTATCCAGTTATCAAACCGGTGCTTTTGAATATTTACCTAAGCCTTTTGATATTGATGAAGCACTGGCGCTGGTAAATCGTGCGATTTTACATATCACCAAGCTACAGCAACAAGAATCAGCAAAAGCCGCCCCACCAATTCAATCTACCGAGATTATTGGTGAATCGCCTGCCATGCAGGAAGTGTTTCGTGCCATTGGCCGTTTATCACAATCGCATATTACCGTGTTGATTAATGGTGAGTCTGGTACAGGTAAAGAACTGGTAGCTCATGCCCTGCATCGTCATTCACCACGCAGTTCAAAACCTTTTATTGCCCTCAATATGGCGGCGATTCCAAAAGACCTGATCGAAACTGAACTGTTCGGCCATGAGAAAGGTGCATTTACCGGTGCTAATACCCAGCGCCAAGGTCGTTTTGAACAGGCAAATGGCGGTACGCTGTTTTTAGATGAAATTGGCGATATGCCATTTGAGACCCAGACCCGTTTATTGCGTGTCCTAGCCGATGGAGAGTTCTACCGAGTTGGCGGTCATATTCCGGTTAAGGTCGATGTGCGTATCGTGGCAGCGACACATCAGGATCTGGAAAAACTGGTTCATGATGGTCGTTTCCGTGAAGACTTGTATCATCGACTGAATGTAATTCGTATTCATATTCCAAAACTGGCACATCGCAGTGAAGATATTCCGATGCTGGCGCAGCATTTTCTGGCGCGTGCCGGAAAGGAACTTGGGGTCAATCCAAAGATATTACGTCCTGAAACCCAAGAATATATGCAGAAATTGCCATGGCAAGGTAATGTGCGTCAACTTGAAAATACCTGTCGCTGGCTGACTGTCATGATCACAGGTCGTGAAGTCTATCCTGAAGACTTGCCACCTGAGCTGAAACAGATTCCAATTCATCAGCAGGATCCGGGTGCGCCAATTCCAACGCTGAACCAGATCGCACCGCATCACTGGGATGAATTGCTGGGTCAATGGGCGATGCAGAAACTCAAAAATGGTGAAATGAAACTTCTGGATGTTGCGACGCCAATGTTTGAACGCACCTTGATCAATGCAGCCTTGCAACAAACCCGTGGCCGTAAACGTCATGCCGCAGAACTTTTAGGTTGGGGTCGCAACACTTTAACGCGCAAGCTTAAAGAATTGGGCATGGATACTACGGATGATGAAATCGAAGAAGAAATAGAAAGTTAATCTTTCCATATAAAAAAGCGCCGATTGGCGCTTTTTTATTGATGATGATTTATGCAGTAAAACCCACATAGCGGAAATACCCATCTATGCCCAGATCAGACTTATATATCAGATAATTTGAATAAGTCGCTTGGGTGATTTCATCCAGCATATTCACCTGATCATCATTGGCATGCAGATCATCTACAGAACGCGGCATGCTGTGCTCGAATTCATCCGTCATATATTCAAAGCCAATATCCATGGCAATAAACAGGGTATGTTCACAAGGTTGCACATACTGCTCTTCTGCCCAATCAATCACGTTGTGCTGACAATGTGGACAGGCAATATTATCAGTGGCCTGAATCGAGAGTGGAATAAGTTGATAAGCCATATAAAAATCAATCTGTTTACTATCCGTATATTTTAGCAAATTTTATGGACTGACTTTATTCAATTAAAAACCTCGACGATAAAAAAAGGAATCTTCAGATTCCCTTTTTGTATTGACAGATATCAATGATCAATTACTTATGAGCAGCCTTATAACGTGATAGTGCGGTGACAGCTACTGCCGATACGACCACTGCTGGCAAACTTGCCACAAGAATGCCCGTCGTTCCCAAACCTAATGCCAGAATTTTTCCAGTTAATAATGGTCCAGTCATCGCCCCTAAATGTCCTAGAGAGATCGCACTACCCACACCGGTGACTTTACCTGCGCCTGAATAAAAAATTGGTGAGATCCCATACAGAATAGATTGGCCACCTGTAGAGAAAATACCCCCCATGACTCCCGCCAAAATTAATAACGGAATAGAAGTTGTGGTGAATAGCAATACCAAGGCAACAAACAAGCCACTATAAATGATAGTCGCCATTTGCCAGAGCTTTAAAAGGTCCAGTAAATAACCCAGGCTTAGGGTTCCAATGACAGCGCCCACCTGGAACACCAACATCACCAAAAATGCCTGCTGTTTCTGCAAACCTTGTTCCATAAGTAAATTTGGCAACCAGCTAATCAAAATATAATTGATCATCAAGGTAAAAAAGAAGCCAACCCAAAGAGGCACTGTATTTTTATACTGTCGCTGCTTGAACAACACCTCAGCCATTCCCGGCACAGCTTCGCCAGAAACCGGTACTTCCGCATTCACTTTAGGCTTATCTTTAAGAATAAATGCCATCAATGGAATCAGTGCTAAAGGCGTTAATCCCCCAATCAGGAACAAGGTTTGTCATTGAATCTCCGGAAGCAACATGGCCAGACCGGCAACAAAGATCGCCCCTACCGGCAAACCACAATACATCAGACTATTTAGCTTGCCACGGTTGGCTTCCGTTGCTTCATCACCGACGACTGAAATCATGGTTGGCATTGCCGCACCTAAACCCAAACCAGTAAAGAAACGCGCTGCATATAAAACTTCGATGCTTGGCGCAATTGCAGTCAACGACATGAACAGACCAAAAATAGTCACAGAAAGCATTAGGACTTTCTTTTGTCCTAGATAATCTGCAATACGTCCGCCAAAGAATGCGCCAAACAGCATTCCAAAGACACCCAGACTAAATACATAGCCCATTTGGATTTGATCTAAACCAAAGCTTGCTGCAATTCCTTTCGCCGCAATCCCGGGAACTTGAAGGTCAAAACCTTCAAAAAATGCGACCCAGAAACATAAGAATATCGTTAATATTTTTTGGGCTTTTTCGCTGTATGACTGTGCCATGACTGATCTCCATCAATAATTCACAAACCGTTTAATAGTCTGACGATCCGTTGCATTATTCTTAACCTAATCTTAATAGAGAAATAGCACGACAATAGTCGGGTTTAAGCACATCAGCATGTGTAAATATCATCTAAATTAGACCTAAAAGATTGTATTTATAGACTTAATACATCTTGATAATATTTATTATATATATTTATCAATAACTTAATTTAATAGTAGTTATTTTTAATTCAACGATAGTCAAAACTTATACAAAACTACAAGCCGATAAAAAGCCCGCTTAATGCGGGCTTTTTTAGCGCAAAATCTTAAGCAGATTTCTTTGCTTGTGCATTCTTACGAATTGTAATCATCACCAGTTGAACTGCTGCAGGGGTTACACCTGGAATACGACTGGCTTGCGCCAATGTTTCAGGACGAACATCTTTCAGTTTCAGGGTAATTTCACGGGACAGACCTGACACGATGTCATAATCGAAATCCGCAGGAATACGGGTTTCTTCAAGACGTTTCATTTGTGCGACGTCTTCATGCTGACGATTAATATAACCCGCATATTTCACTGCAATTTCAATTTGCTCACCGACAAATGGTGATACTTCAGAATTGGTTAACTCTGCAATTTGAGCAAATGAAATGTTTGGACGTTTCAACAAATCAATCGCCGAACATTCTTTAGACAGGTCTGCACCGGTCATCTCAACGAATTTCTTGCCCATTGGGTTATTTGGTGCGGCCCACAAGTGTTGCAAACGGCCTGTTTCTTTTTCCACTGCTTCCATTTTCTCACAGTACACTGCCCAACGCGCGTCATCCACCAGACCCATTTCACGACCAATGGCTGTTAAACGCTGATCTGCGTTATCTTCACGCAGCATCAAACGGTATTCGGCACGTGAGGTGAACATACGGTATGGTTCTTTGGTACCTAATGTGATCAGGTCATCGACCAGAACACCCATGTATGCTTCATCACGTTTTGGCGTCCATTGCTCCTGATCCCAAGCACGGCGTGCAGCGTTCAAGCCTGCAAGCAAACCCTGCGCACCCGCTTCTTCATAACCGGTTGTGCCGTTGATTTGACCGGCGAAATACAAGTTATTAATTGCTTTGGTTTCAAGGGTAAATTTCAACGCTTGTGGGTTGAAGTAATCGTATTCAATGGCATAGCCCGGACGAAGAATGTGCGCATTTTCCATACCACGGATCGAGCGAACCAGTTCAAACTGAACGTCGAACGGTAAAGAAGTCGAAATACCATTTGGATAAAGCTCATGTGTATCCAAGCCTTCAGGCTCCAAGAAGACTTGGTGAGAATCTTTATCGGCAAAACGGTGAATCTTATCTTCAATCGATGGGCAATAACGTGGTCCAACACCTTCGATCACACCCGTGTACATCGGTGAACGGTCTAAACCGCCACGAATGATTTCATGCGTGCGTTCATTGGTATGCGTGATATAGCAATTTACCTGCTCAGGATGCATAGACACATCCCCCATGAATGACATGGTCGGAGATGGGAAATCACCCGGCTGTGGTGTCATCACAGAGAAATCCACTGAACGCGCGTCAATACGTGGTGGTGTACCTGTTTTTAAACGACCCACTGGAAGTTGAAGTTCACGCAAACGATGTGCCAAGGAAATTGACGGCGGATCACCCGCACGACCACCGCTAGATTTCTCCAGACCAACGTGGATGACACCACCTAAGAATGTACCTGCTGTCAGCACCACAGTTTTCGCATCAAAACGGATACCCATTTGGGTAACCACACCTTTAACGGTATCGCCTTCAACAATCAGGTCATCTGCGGCTTGCTGAAAAATATCAAGGTTTGCTTGGTTTTCTAATGTTTCGCGAATAGCCGCTTTATAACGTACACGGTCCGCCTGCGCACGTGTTGCACGTACTGCAGCACCTTTACGCGAGTTCAAAATACGGAATTGAATACCGCCTTTATCGGCAGCCAGTGCCATCGCACCGCCCAAGGCATCAATTTCACGCACCAAATGCGATTTACCAATACCACCGATGGCCGGGTTACAGCTCATCTGCCCTAAAGTCTCAATGTTATGAGTTAAGAGTAAAGTCTGTCGACCCATACGCGCTGCAGCCAGAGCCGCTTCCGTACCGGCGTGACCGCCACCGATAACAATGACATCGTATACTTTAGGATAATGCATAGTGGTAATTGAGAGATAAAAAAGAATAGCTGAGCATTATAGCAAATTTCACTCTAAAGTAGACAAATTCAGTTGAATTTATCCTGAGATAAATCGCACTTAACTCGCATAACAATAAAGCGCTGTAATTTAACTTTGCAGAGGAACTATATAAATTAAACATATAAGCTGAGAAATTTACTCGATTTGCATTGTTTAATCTCGCGCATTTTTTAATCTATATGTTGGTTACATTACAAACAAAGGTATAAAAGATGAATAAGAATATTTTCCTCTCAACCGTTCTATGTGGTTTATGTTTTGCGCCGTTTGCTGCATCAGCGAATGATAAGGTCGAAACCATTTATAATACACAAAAGTACCAACAGGTTTGTAAAGGCAAATCCCAAGGTGCACAAGTCAGTTTTGCCCATCGCGGCATTATCTGGAATGGTACCTGTGAACCGCAGTTTTTCGCTTCATCCAAAAACGCTTCAATCAAAGGCGATGAAGCCGAACTCATGAGTACTTGTAGCGGCAACAGTGGTGCAACCACTGCCACCATTAATGGTGCCGAAGTCAAAGGTAAATGTGCATTAGGCTTTATGCCACCACGCCCTCAGGGACAATCTCAGATGCAAAGTCAGCCAATGCAGCCACCGATGCAAAGCCAACCAATGCAGCATCAGATGAACCAGCCAGCACAGCCTGACTCACCAATGCAAGGCCAGCCAGGTATGTAGCCGATATATATCTAAATAGTTTAGATTTCAAGTAAAAGTTTTGACGGGCAAAGTGACTGCATTTTGCCCGTTTTTTATTACTTATTTATTCATCTAGGCTAAACTCAAAATATATCTATAAATGTATAATAAAAAGGCAAATTCATGGATTCGGGGTTTTTTAGCGTTTTTTTGCCAATTACATTGGCAATCATGATGATGGGGCTGGGGCTAGAACTCACCATCAAAGATTTCCTGCGCTTAAGTCGCTATCCTAAAGTCATTTTTATTACTTTATTTGCGCAGTTAGTACTGTTACCCAGCATTGCTTTTTTTATTTGTCTGATTTTGGACTTGCCCGCTTTGCTTGCTGTAGGTCTGATGTTGCTAGCCGCCTCACCTGGCGGCCCAACCGCGAACCTGTTTAGCTACATATATAAAGGTGATGTGGCACTGAATATTACTCTAACCGCCATTAATACCATCATTTCTATTTTTACCCTACCCTTTATTATCAATCTATCCTTACACTACTTTATGAGTCATGACTCAAACGTGACTTTTCCAGCTGAAAAGATTGTGCAGGTGTTTTTAATTACCTTGATTCCCGTGATCATGGGTATGCTGCTTCGGGCCAAATTTCCAAACCTGTCAATTACTGTCAGCAGGCCCATGCGCTTACTCTCTATCGGTTTTCTAACCATCCTATTGATATTCGCCATTTTCAGAGAACGTTCGAATTTGGTCGAATACTTTGCCAATATTGGTGCAGTAACTGCGATTTTATGTTTTTCCAGCCTGTTTATTGGCTATTGCATTCCTTTACTCATGGGTATTCCAGAGAAAATGGCACGCGCCTGTACCTTTGAAATTGGCATTCATAACACTGCCATTGCGCTGACGATTGCGATATCGGTCTTAAATAATGTCACGATGGCTATTCCTGCAGGCATTTATACAATTTTCATGTACAGTTTCGCCACTATTTTCGGTGTGCTAATTAGCCGCCAGCAAGTGGTGTATAGCAACAAAGGGCGTTTATCAGATTTGTAATTTATTTGGCTGATTCTGCTATAAGGCTGTATGCTTTTCCAAAGAAAATCAGAAGTATTAAAACAATTTTCGACAAGGAGCATACAGATGGATTCTGGCCTTATAACGATATTACTGCCGCTGGCACTTGCAATCATCATGATGGGACTGGGCCTTGAACTGACGCCTCGGGACTTTAGCCGTGTCACTCGTCACCCCAAAGCCGTATTTATAGCATTGTTCTGCCAACTGGTTATTCTGGTTGGCATTGCCTTTTTACTCTGCAAGCTATTCGCTTTAACCCCATTACTCTCAGTCGGGTTGATGCTCCTGGCGGCTTCGCCCGGGGGTGCAACAGCCAACCTGTTTAGCTATCTGTTTAAAGGTGACTTAGCCCTCAATATCACTTTGACTGCTATCAACTCAGTCATCGCAGCGATTACCTTACCTTTAATTATTAATTTTTCGATCATGCATTTTATGCAGGATAGCCAGCAAGTTGGCCTGCAATTCGGCAAGATTCTGCAAGTCTTTGCGATCATCCTGATTCCGGTGGGAATTGGCATGTTGATTCGGCGCTATGCACCAGGCGTGACCGCAAAACTGAATCGGCCGCTGCGGATTTTTTCGATTGGCTTTTTGGTGCTGATTATTATTGCCACACTCATCAAAGAGCGCAGCAATATCGGTGAATACTTGACCCAGGTGGGTCTGGCGACTGCCTTGTTCTGCATCCTGAGCCTGAGTATTGGTTATCTGATTCCGCGACTACTGAATATTAATAGCGCTCAAGCCCGTGCCAGTGCATTTGAAATTGGCATTCATAACAGCACCCTCGCCATGACCATTGCCCTGACCGTGATTGGCAGTGCTGCTGTGGCGATGCCAGCCGCGGTTTATTCTATCTTTATGTATATCTTTGCTGCAATTTTTGGCAGTCTGTTGAACCGGCTTGCACCACTCCCGGCGCAAACACCTTTAACGAATCTGGATTAGATAAGCTCTGGAACTGTTCAAAGGATGCCTCAGGCATCCTTTTTATTTTGGGAATGGATCAAGAAGATAGCAGCGTTGAGTCTGAACTTCCGTTACAATAGCTTTTTGAAAAATGTATAAAGGTTATTTCTGTGAAGTGGTTACAAATTCATATTACGGTTGAACAGGCTCAGGTTGATTTTACTGAGACATTACTCAGCTCGCTAGGCGCAGTGAGTGTGACTTTGGATGATGCTGAAAACCAGGATTTGCTGGAACCACTTCCAGGTGAAACACCACTCTGGAATAAAGTGATTGTGACCGGTATTTATGCGCAGGAAGAAGGCGAAGAAATTGATGTTACCGCACTAGAAACCTTTATTCGTGCACAAATGCCAGATGCTCCGATCCGTCATGAACTGATTGAAGATCAGGCTTGGGAACGCACCTGGATGGATGCCTATGAGCCAATTCAGATTGCTGATAAATACTGGATCGTACCCGAATGGATGGAAGCACCTGATGCCGATGCGGTAAACATCAAGCTTGATCCAGGTCTGGCTTTCGGAACAGGCAACCACGCTTCAACTTTCCTGTGCTTACAATGGCTCGGCAAGATTGATGTGAAAGATAAAATTGTCATCGATTATGGCTGTGGCTCAGGTATTCTCGCGGTAGCTGCACTGCTATTAGGTGCGAAAAAAGCATATGCTACTGATATCGACCCACAAGCTGTACTGGCGACTCAGCAAAACGCTGAACTGAATGGCGTACTGGACAAACTTTATGTCGGACTGCCAGAAGAATTTAGAGATGAGCTCGGCAATACCAAAGCTGACGTATTTGTTGCCAATATTCTGGCAGCACCACTGATGATGCTGGCTCCCGAGTTCGCAACTTTAATCAAATCTGAGGGACAGTTCGCACTTGCGGGTGTTATTGAAGAGCAAGTTGCTGATGTTACTAGCATTTACTCAAATTATTTTGATATATTAGAGGTAGAAAAACGAGATGAGCACTGGTGCCGTATCTCGGGTAAACGCCATAAGAACGAATGAGCCTATAAATAATCCATGAGTGACAAAAGAACCCATTGCCCTACCTGTTCCACCACCTATAAGGTCACAGTTGCTCAACTCACCGTTGCGCAGGGAATGGTTTGCTGTCCTAAATGTACCACCTCATTTAATGCCTTATCGCATTTGGTGACCGAAACCCGGAATTCGGTCACTGCCTCAATGTCTCACGCTCAATCAAACTCCAGCGAATTCAGCAAAACTAATGCTCAAAATAACTCAGGTGTTTATCACACGGATCAGCAGCACCATCGTCATAGCCTGCTACAGATTTTTGATCAAAAAGTTGAACATTCCAATATTGACCTGGAAACCTATTTAAATAACCTGAATTATTTCAGTACCGAGCCGATTTCAGTCCTGCCGAGCATGAATTGGGAAGATCAGGCAGAAAAACAAACCAAACGTGGGCCAATGTACTATATAGGCTGGAGTTTACTTAATCTGTCGCTGTTCAGCCTGCTGCTGTTTCAATTTTTCTGGTTCAATCCGCAATACATCAAAAACAGTCACGTCATGAGTCTGGCCTTTAACAGTGCTTGTGAAGTGTTTAATTGTTCCAATCTGGAAAAATACTACACACTAATTCAGGTTAATAAAGTCAAAATCAAGGCAACCGGTAATAATGAAGCTGAGTTTAGCGGTGAGCTGATTAATTTTCATGACCGTAGTCTGGCTTTACCAATTTTAAGAATCAATCTGGAACATCGCGGTGAAGTGATTGCAACTTATAACCTGTCCTCCGAAGAGTACCTGATTGAAAGTCTGGTCAATATTCAGCGCATCCCAAAAAACAGCCCGTTTAAATTCAAATTTAAGCTTCCAGTCGATCGTAAAAGCTTTGATCGCTATACTTTGGAAATAATTCGCCCCTAATCTGCTGAGAAAGCATTAAAAAATTAAAAAAAGTTAAAAAAAATGCAGTTTTCTTGCTCACTTTTGCTTAGACAATGGTATGATACGCGCCACGAAAGCTATGTGCTGCAACTCCTCGCGACTTTTTCACAACAAATACAGTCTTGCCTAATGCGCTATAAAATTTATTGCGTATCGTGCAGATTTTTTTGTTTTGATTTTGGTCAGTAACAAAACTTTAACTATTGTTACGCTTATTTTTCGACCAAATCGCAGAGATGTGTCAAGCTACAGGCTCAATGTAATGACTAAGTTTTAGAACTTCCGTTTTAGGATCTAAAATGGAGTTCATTTCAATTTCTAGACCACTTTTATATATCACTTTACCCAAGTGATATTTGTTTTTCGGATTAATTCGCATGAATAGCAAATCTCCTATTTTTACTGCACAATCTGATGTTGCTTTACGTATCCACGTAGATCGCGCAGTTCGCCACTATTTTGCACAACTGCAGGGCGAGCAACCATCTCAGGTATACGACATGGTGCTAGCAGAAATGGAGAAACCTCTTCTATCTGTAGTTCTAGAATATACACGTGGTAACCAAACACGTGCTGCCGAGATCCTCGGACTCAACCGTGGTACTTTACGTAAAAAGTTAAAAGCTCACGGTTTAATGAGTGAATAAATGATAAAATGCTTGCGGCTTCCGCAGGCATTTTTTTTAACCTGTAAATTGCTGATTTTGTTTTATTCTGTTCCTTGAAAACTGTGACGAAGATCATGACTATTAAACGCGCTTTAATCTCTGTGTCTGACAAGACTGGTATTGTTGAATTTGCACAAGAACTTGCTGCTCTAGGGGTAGAAATTTTATCTACAGGTGGTACCTACAAATTGTTGAAAGACAATAATGTGGCTGTAGTTGAAGTTTCGGAGCATACAGGTTTTCCAGAGATGATGGACGGCCGTGTAAAAACACTACATCCAAAAATTCATGGGGGTATCCTGGCTCGTCGTGGTCTAGACGAAGCTGTGATGGCTGAACACAACATTGATGCTATTGATTTAGTCGTTGTAAACCTTTATCCATTTGCTGCAACGGTAGCCAAACCAAACTGTTCACTTGCTGATGCTATCGAAAACATCGACATCGGTGGTCCTACCATGGTTCGTGCTGCAGCAAAAAACCATGCATCTGTAGGTATCATCGTAAATGCTTCTGACTATGCAACTGTCGTTGCCGAGCTTAAAGCTGAGGGTGCTTTATCTCATGCAACTCGTTTTGACCTAGCAGTAAAAGCATTTGAACATACTGCTCAATATGACGGCATGATCGCATCTTACTTAGGCGCTCGCGTAGGTAAAGAAGAAGGTCAGGCAGACAAATTTGCACGTACTTTCAATACTCAATTGAACAAAGTTCAAGACCTTCGTTACGGTGAGAACCCGCATCAAGCTGCTGCATTCTATGTAGAAGACACAGCGACTGAAGCTTCTGTTTCAACAGCGAAACAGCTTCAAGGTAAAGAACTCTCTTATAACAACATCGCAGATACTGATGCAGCACTTGAATGTGTGAAATCATTTGCGAAGCCTGCTTGTGTGATCGTTAAACACGCGAACCCATGTGGCGTTGCAGTTTCTCTAGACGGTATTCAAGCAGCTTATGATCTTGCGTATGCAACAGATCCTGAATCTGCATTCGGTGGCATCATTGCATTCAACCGTGAATTAGACGTTGCAACTGCACAAGCCATTGTTGATCGTCAATTCGTTGAAGTGATCATTGCACCGAGTGTTGCTGAAGGCGTTCTTGAAGTAACAGGTGCGAAGAAAAATGTACGTGTACTTGTATGTGGCGAACTCCCAGCAATCGATGCGCGTCAATCGCAACTTGACTACAAACGCGTAAACGGCGGTTTGTTAGTTCAAGATCAAGACTTGGGCATGATCACTAAAGATGACCTTAAAGTTGTGACCAAACGTGCGCCGACTGAACAAGAAATTGATGACATGATCTTCGCTTGGAAAGTGGCGAAATACGTAAAATCTAACGCGATTGTGTATGCTAAAAACCGTCAAACCATTGGTGTCGGCGCTGGCCAAATGAGCCGTGTAAACTCTGCCCGTATTGCTGCAATCAAAGCTGAACATGCTGGTTTAGTGGTTGAAGGTGCGGTAATGGCATCTGACGCATTCTTCCCATTCCGTGATGGTATTGATAACGCTGCCAAAGCAGGTATCAAATGCATTATTCAACCGGGTGGTTCTATGCGTGATGAAGAAACAATTGCAGCAGCTGACGAAGCTGGTATTGCAATGGTCTTCACTGGTATGCGTCACTTCCGTCATTAATAGACACATGAAGATTCATTTAATTTTTTAAATCCTCCCTAGCCCTCCTTTTCTAAGGAGGGTTTTGTACGTCAAGTACTGCAAAAATGGGATTCTCCTTTTGGAGATGTGGGGATTTCTTTTAAACAGGATTATAAAAGATGAACGTTTTAGTTTTGGGTAATGGCGGTCGTGAACATGCATTGGCATGGAAAATCGCGCAAGATGACAAAGTCGCAAAAGTATTTGTAGCACCAGGTAATGCAGGTACTGCAACAGAAAATAAATGCGAAAATGTTGCCTTAAATATTTTAGACAACGCTGCAATTATCGACTTTGCAAAAAACAATGCGGTTGATTTAGTGGTTGTTGGTCCTGAAGCACCACTTGTAAATGGTGTTGTAAATGCATGCCGTGAAGCTGGCGTTAAAATTTGGGGTCCAACTCAATTTGCTGCACAGCTTGAAGGCTCTAAGGCTTTTGCCAAGCACTTCTTAAAACGCCACAACATTCCAACAGCATTCTATGATGTGTTCACTGAAGTAGATGCTGCGAAAGCATTTGTTGAGAAAAATGGTGCGCCAATCGTGATTAAGGCTGACGGTCTTGCTGCAGGTAAAGGCGTAATCGTTGCAATGACCAATCAAGAAGCATTCGATGCGATTGACGACATGCTTGCAGGCAACAAATTTGGTGATGCAGGTTCTCGTGTTGTGATCGAAGAATTCCTTGCGGGTGAAGAAGCATCTTTCATTTGTATGATTGATGGCGACAACATCTTGCCGATGGCAACTTCTCAAGACCATAAACGTATTTTTGAAGGCGACCAAGGTCCGAACACTGGCGGTATGGGTGCTTACTCTCCTGCTCCTGTTGTGACGGCTGACGTATTTGAAAAAACCATGAAAGAAGTGATGCGTCCGACTGTTGACGGCATGAAAGCAGATGGTCATGTTTACACAGGTTTCTTATACGCAGGCTTGATGATTGATGAACAAGGTCAACCTAAAGTGATCGAGTTTAACTGCCGTTTTGGTGACCCTGAAACTCAACCGATCATGATGCGTTTAAAATCATCTTTGGTAGATCTCGTTGAAGCTGGTATTGCAGGTAACTTACCTGCTGAAGCTGAATGGGATGAGCGCAAGACTGTTGGTATCGTTTTAGCGTCGAAAGGTTACCCAGAAACTTCAAGCAATGGTGATGTAATTTCAGGTTTAGACACTGAAATGACTGATGCGAAAGTGTTCCATGCAGGTACTAAAGCCAATGAAAATGGTGACATCGTTACTGCTGGTGGTCGTGTGCTTTGCGTAACTGCGCTTGGTAACACGATTGGTGAAGCACAAGAAAAAGCGTTAGAGCTTTGCGAAAAAGTGACATTCGACGGCGTTCAATATCGTAAAGATATTGGTTACCGTGCGATTGCGCGTGAAAATGCTTAATCTGAATTTAGATTAATTAAAAAACCCCCGATTCGTTCGGGGTTTTTCTATAATATGCATGATAATGAATAGATTACATAAAATTATGCACCAATAAAATTGAGGGGTTGGGGGGCTTATGTCTAAACTTAATGTTGACCAAAAAACAGTTTACGAACTTTTTTCAGATAAACGTGCAGATTTTTTAATACCTGATTATCAGCGACCTTATGCATGGGATGAAGAGCAATGCCAAACCTTATGGGATGATATTTTTAATTTTGCTTTTCCAGACAATAATGCAGACCAATTTGATGATAGAAAAGATGAATATTTTTTAGGCTCCATTGTCACATATAAAAATGATAACGATCAATCCGAAGTAATTGATGGACAACAACGACTCACAACTTTGATGTTACTTCTAAGAGCTTTTTTTGACAAATTTACCAATATGCAAGATCAAAGCTCTAAGTCAACACGGCAACGCATTGAGAAATGCATTTGGAAAACGGATACTTTTGGTGAAGCCATCAAGACAGAGTTAAAAATTGATTCTGAAGTAGCTACCGATGATGATAAAGAAGAATTTTTAAAACTACTAAGAACAGGCTCTATTCAAGTAAATAGTGAAAATAAATATGTAAAAAATTATCAATTTTTTCAAAAGAGAATCGATAGTTTTTTACAAAACTTTCCAAGCTATTTCGCTTACTTACCCGCTCGTATTTTAGGAAATTGCATCCTATTACCTATCGAAGCGGATTCACAAGATACTGCTTTACGTATTTTCTCAACCCTAAACGATCGTGGTCTACCTTTATCCGATGCAGATATTTTTAAAGCTCAATTTTATAAATTCTATACGAAATTAGGCAAAAAGGATGATTTCATTGAGGAATGGAAAAACCTTGAAAAAGTTTGTAATGATATTTTTACACATAGCACAACTACACCAATGGATGAATTATTCACGCGCTATATGTATTACTTACGAGCACTTGAAGGTAATAAAAGCACATCGACCGAAGCTTTGAGAAAGTTTTATGAGCGTAACAAATATCAATATCTTAATTCAGAAAACACAATGCTGGACTTAAAAAAACTAGCAGCTTTCTGGCAGAGTATCAAAATTCAAGATAATTCAAAATTTTCTAATGAAGTTCTAAAAAAACTCTACATACTAAATTATGCTCCCAATGGTATGTGGCAAAATTTGGTTTCCACCTATTTTTTACATTTTAAGGATCACAAAAATTTACTAGATAATGAGTTATTTCTCCAATTTCTAAATAAAATTACTGCATTTATATATACATATGCTATTACAAATCCTGGAGTTAATGCACTCAGAACTCCTGCTTTTGATGAAATGGTTAATCTAGTCAACAACAATGATGTCTCATTTTCAAAATATAGATTTGATGAAACTCATACTAGAACCTTATTTGAAACTTATAAATTCACAAATCAACGCAGTATTACTCGTTCCATACTCACGTGGTATGCCTTCACATTGAAAAACCAACCATTGCTTAACCTTAATGAAAGCTTCCATATAGAACATATCTTTGCTAAAAAACGTTATCAAATGGAACAAGGACTTGAGAAAGTTGAACATCTTGAATTGCTAGGGAATAAAATATTACTTGAGGAAAGTATAAACATTAGGGCTTCTGATTATCGTTTTGAAGATAAACAAAAAATTTATAGTGGTGAAGTACGTAGAGGCAGTTACTCAAAACCGAGCCAAATTGATGAAATATCTCTACTGATTCAAAAAAATAAATTTGATGAAGAAGACATTATTAGTCGTAATAATCTAATTTTAGATGCATTCTTTCAATATCTAAGAGCTGAAGACTTATTACTTGCAAATTAATTTATTATAACCCGCTATAGCGGGTTTTTATTTGTGAAATCTATGATTAGCTATATCCAAACCCCTCGCCTGATCCTGCGCCAATGTCAAGACTCTGACATAGCTCCATTTATCCAAATGTGTGCAGATAAAGAGGTCATGCGCTACTTCCCTAAAAATCTCGATGCGACTGAGGCAACTGCTTTTCTTGAACGTATCCGCACAGATATCGAAAAACGCGGTTGGGGAGCCTTTGCCGTAGAATTGAAAACCACAGGCGAATTTATCGGATCTATTGGCTTACACGTGCATCCACCTGAGCTTAAAATTGCTGATGCCCCTGAAATTGGCTGGCGCTTGCTACCACAATACTGGAATCAAGGCTATGCCACTGAAGGGGCCAAAGCGGTACTGAAATATGCCTTTAGAACTCTACGACTCGAGAAAGTCATTTCTTTTACTGCATGCGTCAACACGCCCTCAGAACGTGTCATGCAAAACATTAGCTTAGAAAAAGTAGGAGAGTTTGACCATCCGCTTGTACCTGCCGATCATATCTTGTGTAGACACGTACTCTATGAAAAACAGCGTTCAGATTATCTGCATATTCCCTTCTGTTAAAACAAGCTTGCAGTATCATGACCTAAGAAAACCAAGATCAGATACTGACTCGCTTAGTTAATAGAAAGGAAAGATTTATCTCGTTAATACTCGAATTTTCTTCATTTTCCAAAAAATCAGATATTCTATATAGGGTCTGTTGACATTTACTGTTCATAATTAACCCTATAAAGGTAGCCATAAAAATATACAGGCTAAAGCAACAGAACTTTGATAATTTCTTTTGAGCTTGTCATATCGAGTAGCTATTCCTCTAAATTGCTTTAATCTACAAAACATATTTTCAACTAAATGCCTGATTTTATATAAATACCAGTCCATATGATCATTGTTCGATTGGCTATTTGTTTTCTTTGGTATATTCGCTTTAGTCCCTGTTTTCCTGATCTGTTCACGCAGTGGTTCTGAATCATAGCCTTTATCTGCACATACCACTTTTGTCTCTTTTAAATCTAATGTTGATATTAAATCAGGTGCAACTTTAACATCATGTGTGGTTCCATCGGTAATCATGAAATCAATAGGATTGCCATGTGCATCAACAATCAAATGTATTTTTGAGGAGTTTCCTCCTACACTTTTAGAAATAGATTGATTCGCTATGCCGGCAGAATGTTGATGAGCAAGTACATGAGAGCCATCAATAAAAATCCACTCCATATCGGGGCATGAGGCTAGTAATTTGAATAATCTAAGTAACTTACCGCTGCTTGACCAACGATTAAAACGTTTGAAAATAGAGTTTGAATGACCAAAACAACAAGGAATATCTCGCCACGGACAGCCTGTTCTAATTCTATAGAGAATAGCTTCAATAAAATTGCGTAAATTTGAGTTGTGGTGAATGGATAAATTACGCAGAATAACTTTCAACTTTTGCCAGTGTTGATCTGTCAGCATGGTACGAGGCATAGCGAATAGTAAAATTGGGTTTGGCGATTTGATTTTACTACTTCGCTATTTTTTTAAGCTAAAAGTGTCAACACACCCTATTTATCTATATGCATTTTTTATATTTCTATCTTACAAAATCTTATAAAGATCACTATTTAAACACATCCATTAAAACTATATTTTCAATATAAATAATATATTGTTTTAATTAATATTTTCTTTAAAAGATCTTTTTTTATATTCGCCTAAAGAGATAAGTAAAGCTTTTTTATCCAGTATATTGAATATAGATTTATTGCTATGATATCCGCAACTTCAGAGCACATAAACCTTGGCATGTACTTATGAAATATCTATTTTCTCTCTCCAAAATAGATTAAGTACATCAGATTTGGGCTGCCTCTGACTTGATCAAGTTCACCAGAACTGTTGCTGCACGCTTGCATCTTCCGATCTCAAGCCCTCCTCAGCAATGATCAATCCACCTACTTAGATCGTAATAAAACTCTTATTTAACACGATTTAAAAATGCTTATACTTTAGGCAAGAATAGAATTAGGACAATTTCATGAAAAAGTTACTTGGCGTTATCTTAAGTGCCTCTGTATTGACTTTAACTGGGTGTGGTAAACAAGAAGCGCCTGCCACTGATGCAGCGCAAAGCAAAGATGCTAATGGTCTTCAAACTGTAACTATGGCTTCGACCGGTTCAGATGTAGACGTATGGCGTTATATCGCGACCCTGCCTGAAACCAAAGCAGCCGGTATCAAACTTGATGTGAAAAATTTTACTGACTATGTGTCAATGAACACGGCAGTAGCCAACAAAGAAATTGATGTGAATGCATTCCAGTCTTATGCCTATATGGTGGCTTACAACGATGCCAACACAGCCAAAATTGTACCTCTATCTACCACTTATTTAGAGCCAATGGGTATTTACTCAAGCAAAGTGAAATCTTTAAACGAGTTTAAAACTGGTGCAACCATTGCTATTCCTAACGACGGCGCAAACGAATCACGTGCATTATTACTTTTACAATCAGCAGGCCTAGTTAAATTAAAAGCTGGTTTTGACAATGTCAAAGGTACAACTTCTGATGTGACCGAAAATGCAAAACAAATCGTGATTAAGCCAATTCAAATGGCGACTGCAGTACGTGTAAAAGATGAAGTTGATGCGATTGTGCTGGGCAATACCCTGGCAATGGAAGGTGGTTTAAACGTATTGAAAGATGCGATTTACTATGAGCCAATCGATCAAAGCACAAAAATGAATGTCAACGTATTAGCTGTTGCAGCAGACCGTCAAAACGATCCAGTCCTGCAAAAAGTGGGTGCGTTGTATCATACGCCAGCAGTAAAAGCATATGTTGATGAACATTTTGGTGGTACGAAAGTTGCGGTAAACAAACCTGTGACGTATTTAACTGAATCAAAATAGTACTATAATAGACTTTTAGAACAGGCAAGGACGATTTCTTGCCTGTTTTTTTATCCGTGATGCAGTTTTTGACACTATGATTGAATTTAAAGATATTTCAAAACAGTATGAGCTTAAGGGTCAAACCTTGCATGCCTTGAATCAGATTAATCTTCAGATTCCAACCGGCAGTATTTTTGGCATCATCGGTTATAGTGGTGCCGGTAAAAGCACCCTCATCCGTCTGATCAACCTGCTTGAGCGCCCAAGCTCAGGCCGGATTATCATTAACGGAACAGATTTTACCGCACTGGATGCCAAAGCATTGCGTCAAGAACGTGCCAGCATCGGCATGATTTTCCAGCATTTCAATTTAATGCAAACCAAAACCGTGGCAGCCAATATCGAAATGCCCATGAAACTCCTAGGCTGGAGCAAGGCAGAACGGGAAAAGCGCCTCGAAGAATTATTAGACTTTATTGACCTGAAACATAAACGTCATGCTTTTCCAGATGAATTGTCTGGCGGTCAAAAGCAGCGTGTTGGTATTGCCCGTGCCCTTGCCAATCATCCAAAAATTTTACTCTGTGATGAAGCGACTTCTGCACTTGATCCACAAACCACCAAATCTGTTCTACAGCTACTTAAAAAAATTAATGAAGAACAAGGCATCACCATTGTTATGGTTACCCATGAAATGGATGTAATTGAAACCGTGTGTGATTATGTCGCCGTGATGGAAAAAGGTGATGTGATTGAAACCGGCAGTACCTTACAAATATTCAGTCAGCCCCAGCACCCGACGACCAAGAGTTTTATTCAGACCGTATTACAGCAGCATTTACCAGTCAATATTCTGAATAATCTGGAAAACCAGAATCACAACAGTATTTATTGCCTGAAATTCCTTGGTAGCTCGGCACAGGAAACCGTGATTCAAGCGGTGATTAAACAGTTTGATATCAGTTTAAATATTCTGTTTGCCAATATGACCGAAATTAATGGCACGGTGATTGGCCAGATGTTTATTCAGCTACTGGGTGATGCACAAGAAATTCAAGCAGCAATAAAATTCCTTGAACAACACGGCGTACAAGTCGATCAGGCGGGAGTACAGGCATGAGAGATTTGATTGTACAGTGGCTGACGACGATCACTGCACCGTTCTGGAAAAGCTCCCTGTCGATAGATCAGTTCGTGACAGCGCTACAAGAAACCTTTCATATGGTGTTCTTCGCGATGCTGTTTGGCTGTATCTGGGGCTTTATTCAGGCGATTACTCTACTGGTGACCCGTCAGAATGGGATTCTGCCGAATCGTGTGATTTATCACGGTCTCAATCCGATTGTGAATGCGCTACGTTCATTGCCATTTATTATCTTGCTGATTGCGGTGATTCCACTGACCAAGTTAATTGTCGGCACATCGATTGGGACCTGGGCAGCGATTGTTCCATTGACCATTTATGTCGGCCCATACATTGGTCGCCTGATTGAAACATCTTTGCTTGAAGTGAATGAAGGTATTATCGAATCTGCCCAAGCGATGGGCGCGACGCCAATGCAAATTATCTTTAAGTTTATTCTGCCGGAAGCGCGTAGCTCACTGATTCTAAACTTGACTACTGCTACCATCAGTTTGATTGGTGCAACGGCAATGGCCGGTGCTGTCGGTGCGGGTGGTATTGGTGACTTAGCGATTTCTTATGGTTATCAGCGTTTTGATACCTCTGTAGTCATCATGACGGTGATTGTATTACTGATTCTAGTGCAGATTGTACAAAGCCTCGGTGACTGGTTATCCCGACTTCGTTAAGCTAGTTTTTATGTATGAATAAAGCCCTCTAAAAAGAGGGTTTTATTGTTTTTAATACTTACGATCCCTTTCTCATTATTTCAAAGTAAAGTCCTGCAACTATTTGATACGTGCCACGGCGACAGGAAGTCGCCCGTTGATTTGTGGCACATGGAAGTGCCATCAGATCAACAAAGGGGTTTTGTTACTTTTGTCCCGTCAAAAGTAAAAGAAAATATCTTCTAACAACTAACTAAATAATCAGCTTAAAAAATCAAATTCAAACTTGACCTAAAAGTTAGCCATTTCCCCTCAATTTCAAACTGAAACAATAAATCCCATGTTAAACTATTCAATGGTTTTAGCAGGGACTCATCTATGCACTTTGTTCATCTTGGTATTCATACAGAATTTTCGATTACTGAATCCATCGTACGGATACCTGACTTGGTCAAAGCTGCCGAAGAAGAACAGATGCCTGCCCTTGCGCTCACGGATCTTTCTAACCTGCATGCTGCCGTCAAGTTCTATGGCAAATGCCTGGGCAAAGGCATCAAGCCGATTCTGGGTTCCGAAATTCGCCTGAATGATGCCGAACATCGCATGACCTTATTGGCCATGACCAATACCGGCTGGCGTAACCTGACGGAACTGGTATCTGAAGGCTTTATCAGTGGCCAGCAACTGGATATTCCCTGCGTTCAAAAACAATGGATTTTAAATCAGCCTGAGGACATGATTGCCCTGCTCGGCATGCATTCCGATGTCGGCAAAATGCTGATGAGTTCAAATCCGCAAAAAGCGGAACCGCTGCTAGAAGAATGGGTCGAAAAATTTGGTAATCGTGTTTATCTTGCCCTGACCCGTACCAATCGTCCGGATGAAGATAACTTTATTCTGGAAGCCGTTAAGCTGGCAAAAAAATACAATATCGGTGTGGTCGCACATAATGATGTGCATTTCATGACCCGTGAAGATTATGAAGCGCATGAAGCACGGGTATGTATTGCAGATGGTTATGTGCTTGGTGACAACCGCCGCCCTAAAACCTATTCACCTGAACAATATTTCAAATCTGCTGAAGAAATGACGGCGCTGTTCTCGGATATTCCATCTGCGATTGAGAACACCTATCACATTGCCAAACGCTGTAATGTGACGCTGCAACTGGGCAAATACTTCCTGCCTGATTATCCGATTCCTGAAGGTCATACCATTGATACCTTCTTTGCACACTTGTCCAAAGAAGGTCTGGAAGAACGCCTGAATTTCCTGTATCCGCCTGAACAACGTGATGAAGACTGGCCAGAAATCCGCAAGCCTTATGATGAGCGTATCGAATACGAGATTAACATCATTAACTCGATGGGATTCCCGGGCTACTTCCTGATCGTGATGGACTTCATTCAGTGGTCGAAAAGTAACGGCGTTCCGGTCGGTCCGGGCCGTGGTTCGGGTGCAGGTTCACTGGTCGCCTATAGCTTAAAAATTACCGATCTTGACCCGCTGCGTTATGAACTGCTGTTCGAACGTTTCCTGAACCCGGAACGTGTTTCGATGCCCGACTTCGACGTCGATTTCTGTATCGCAGGCCGTGACCGCGTGATTGACTATGTAGCACGTACCTATGGCCGTGATGCGGTCTCCCAGATTGCAACATTCGGTACCATGGCGGCCAAAGGTGCGATTCGTGATGTTGCCCGCGTTTTGGGTAAATCTTATGGCTTGGCGGATCGTATCTCGAAAATGATTCCGACCAAGCCTTTAGGTCTAAGCCTGCTTGAGTCACTAGAAGCTGAACCCCAGCTTAAAGATATCGTCACCAATCCATCCAATCCAGACCATGACGATGCAGCCGAAATCTGGGAAATGGCACTGAAACTGGAAGGTATTACCCGAAACACCGGTAAACACGCCGGTGGTGTGGTGATCTCGCCAACCAAAATTACCGATTTCTCTGCGGTCATGTGTGATGCCGATGGTACCGGACGCGTGGCACAGTTCGATAAAGACGATGTCGAATCTGCAGGTCTGGTGAAGTTTGACTTCTTGGGTTTGCGTAACCTGACGGTGATTGAAGATGCGGTTAAAAATATCAATAAACGCATCAAAGCGGATAAACCTTTAGATATTGCTTATATCCCGCTTGAAGATAAAGACGCATATCTGGTCTTTGCTAATGCCAACACCACCGCGGTATTCCAGTTTGAATCCGTGGGCATGAAGAAGATGCTGAAAGAGGCACGCCCGAGCAAGTTTGAAGAAATTATTGCCTTCGTATCGCTGTACCGTCCAGGCCCGATGGATCTGATTCCTGACTTTATCCACCGGATGCATGGTGGCGATTTTGAATATCTGCATCCATTGCTTGAAGGCGTGCTAGAACCCACCTACGGGATTATGGTGTATCAGGAACAGGTAATGCAGGCTGCACAGTACTGTGCCGGCTATACCCTTGGTGGCGCGGACTTGTTACGTCGTGCCATGGGTAAGAAAAAACCGGAAGAAATGGTCAAACAGCGCCAGATTTTTATTGAAGGTGCATCGAAAAAAGACATTGATGAAGCCACGGCCAACCATATCTTCGACTATATGGAAAAGTTCGCCGGCTATGGTTTTAACAAATCGCATGCTGCTGCCTATGCTTTGGTTGCCTACCAAACTGCATGGCTGAAAGCACATTATCCGGCGGAATTCCTGTCTGCGGTATTGACCTCGGAGATGCAGAACACCGACAACGTGGTATTCCTGATTGATGACTGTCGCAAGAACAATCTGGAAGTTTTGCCGCCGTCAGTGAATATGTCGCTGTATCAATTCCATGCTATCGATGAGCAAACCATTGTCTATGGTCTGGGGGCGATTAAAGGCGTTGGTGAAGCGGCGATGCAGTCTGTGATTGACTCGCGTGCACAAGAAGGTCCATTCCGTGACTTGTTTGATTTCTGTCATCGTATTGACCTGAAAAAAATCAATAAGCGTACTCTAGAAGCACTGATTCGTTCAGGTGCACTGGATTGCTTGGGAATTGACCGTGCCGACCTGATGGCGCAACTGCCTGAAGCGGTTCAAGCTGCGGAACAGGCACGTTCCAATCGTGAAACCGGCATCATGGACCTGTTTGGCGAAGTTGAAGAAGTTCAGCGCAAGCCATCTAAGCCAGTCAAACCTTGGGCAGATGAAGTTCGCCTGAAAGGTGAGAAAGACACGCTTGGCCTGTATTTAACCGGCCACCCGATTGATGTGTATCGCAATGAACTAAAAGCCTTTGTGCCTAGTCAGATCAATGAGCTGACGCCGACCCGCCGTGGCGTGACCACCGTGTTTGCAGGATTGGTGGTGGATATTGCCAACTTTCCGAACCGGATGATGATGACACTGGATGATGGTACGGCACGGATTGAGATTTCAGCCAATCACGAACGCTTCAACCGCTTTAAAGAGATTATCCAGCTCGATAAAGTGGTGGTGATTGAAGGTGAAATTTATGAGCGTGAAGGCTTTGACCGTCCGATGGGACGCCTCACCAAAGCATTTAGCCTGAATGAAATTCGTCAGAAACGTGCCAATAGCATCAAGATTACTCTCACAGCCGAGCATTTCAGCAAGAGCTTGAGCCGTGACCTGCAGCAGATTCTGACTCCTTATTGTAATGTCGATATGTCAGCACATATTCCGGTGATTCTGTATCTGGACTATCCGTATGCCACGACTGAACTGCATCTGGGTCTCAACTGGAAAGTTGCCCCACTGGATGAGCTCTTAGCCAAATTGCGTGATTATTTTGGTAAAGAAGCCTTGCATATTGAGTATCAGGTCAAGTCCAAAGCTGCCAAAGCCGTGTCCTATGAACAGGCCAAGCCGGTGGATATTCCTCCGCCGCCTGCGGGCATGAGCATGGATGATGCACTGGAGCTGTATCAGGCTGAATCCCAGCCGCAATATTCATAAATCCTGATCTTTAAAACACCTTAAAATTGGAATCCTCATGAGTCAAATTGACAATGCTGCTGTTTCAGCACATCTCTCCCATGTGCGTATTGTCATGGTCAATACCACTTTACCTGCCAATATCGGCAGTGCCTTACGTGCCATGAAAACCATGGGCTTGTCTAAGCTGGTTCTGGTGGCACCGAAAACCTATCCGCATCCGGATATTGACGCGCTGGCCGCGGGTGCAACTGACCTGATCGAGCAGATCGAGATTGTAGAAACCCTTGAAGATGCCATTAAAGACTGTCAGATTGTATTCGGTACCAGCGCACGTAGCCGTACCATTCCCTGGCCGCTGTTAGATGTGCGCCCTGCCGCTGAAAAAGCCATGTCCGCCGTGGTACAAAATCAGCAGGAAGTCGCGATTCTATTTGGCCGTGAAGACCGTGGTCTGACCAATGAAGAACTGGCGATGGCCAATTATCATCTGACTATTCCTGTGAATACTGATTATGGCGTACTGAATGTAGCTCAGGCGATTCAGGTGATCTGCTATGAGATGCGCATGGCAACGATGAGTCAAATTGAACAGCCACGTGATGCTAAAGCGACCATGCAAGTCATTGATGGTATTGAAATGGAATGGGATGAACCTTTAGTCAATCATGCGCAGATGGAACAGTTCTATCCGCACTTGGAAAAAATGCTGGCAGAAATTGAATTTATGGATCCAAAAAATCCAAGATTATTGCCTTTACGCTTGCGTCGTCTCTTCGGACGTATACAATTAGATCGTATGGAATATCACTTACTTCGTGGTATTTTCAGCCGTGTTCAGGCATTGAATAACGGTACCTGGAAAAAATCTTCACACACATCATCACAGGACGAGGATCAAATCTAATGCTAAAACAGCTCAAAGAAGATATACAAGCTGTCTTTGCGCGCGATCCTGCAGCACGCAATACCTTAGAAGTCTTAACCACTTACCCTGGCATTCATGCGCTGATCATGCATCGCATGGCACATGAGCTATGGAACAAAGACTGTAAAGGAACTGCGCGTGCGTTGTCTTCGTTTAGCCGGTTTGCCACGGGCATTGAAATCCATCCGGGTGCAAAAATTGGCCGCCGTTTCTTTATCGATCACGGTATGGGTGTCGTAATTGGCGAAACTGCTGAAATTGGCGATGATGTCACCCTTTATCACGGTGTGACTTTGGGTGGAACGACCTGGAATAAAGGTAAACGTCATCCAACGCTAGAAGATGGCGTGGTAGTCGGTGCTGGTGCCAAGATTCTTGGGCCATTTACCGTAGGTAAAAATGCCAAAGTCGGTTCTAATGCGGTCGTTACCAAAGCGGTTCCTGAAAACGCCACAGCTGTGGGCAACCCGGCACGTTTTATTACCAAAGACAAACCCAAAGATGATGCTGAAGCCCGTCGTCGTGACTATGCCGAAAGTATCGGTTTCCAGCCCTATGCCGCGACTGAAGATCAGTCTGATCCGATTTTAGAAGGTATGCGGATTCTGCTGGATCGCATTCAGCAAAATGAAAAACGCATGAACAACTTGTGCAATCGTCTTTCTTTGTTAGATCCGACCTTTAACAAGCAGCAACAGGATGGCCAGCCTTTGAGCAAAAAAGAGTTGGAGATTCTGGAAGAAGCGCGCCGTGAATGTGAAGCGCAAACCAGCCAATCCAAGGCCTGAATATCACACTTCACTCTGTAACACGGGTTTACTTGCATGATCGTTATAGTTTTCATAGACTGACGATCATGCAATTTTTGAATAGATGTTTTAAAAATAACAGAATGGATGACTATTATGACCTTTAAGCCCTTGGCACTTGCTTGCTTAGCATTCACAATTACTGCGTGTTCAACCACTCCTCAGAAATCTGCTGAGAAACCTGTAGATCAAGTGGTTTTTGTAGAGCCTGAACTGAGCCCACCATTTTATGCTTTAAATCCATTCAATTATAATGAACCACCTGAATTTGAAGTGCATTTGAAAAAAGCTGCAGCGCAGCCTGTAACCAAGATGGTGGTGACGGATCCTAATGATCCATCCAAGCAACTGACCCTGGATGTGAATAAACTGATTATTCCAGTGGTAGATAGCAATACACGTGCAATGCGTTATGCAGCACTTGCCAATTCAAATGAAATCGATATCACCGAAATTGACGATTTCCTGCAAATGGTCGAAGGTAAGGCACGTCATTATCCACCACGTTTCAGCGATCGTCAGGAACGCCGTGGTTTTGAAGCCAAATTGCGTGAAGTCACCCGACAACTGGATACTTTAGCGGCCCGTCCAAATGCCTCTTTTGATGTGTTGATGCGTGCTTTTAAAGCCAGCGTGATGGCACGTAACCTGGATCTGGGTTCAGTTTATACCACCAATTCCCTGACCTATGCCCAGCGTATTCTCAAAATTAACCCGGATGATCCTGAAGTCAACTTCTGGTTTGGTTTTGGTCTGTCTGAAGGCGGTGGTCAACGTGAAGCCATCGCTTATCTGGACAAAGCCATGAAAGCTGGCGTTCAGGAGGCTTATCTTTCTGCAGCCAATAACTATATTGCATTAGAACAGAAAAAAAATGCCACTCAAACCTTGGCGAACTATAAGGTGAAATATCCGCAAGAAGCTGAAGTAGCCGACCGTCTGATTCAGGAAATTGAAAAAAATGGCCGCTGGAATGTTTGGCAAATTCTGCAAACATCAACACCCGCTCCGGCTACAGACCCAGCAACAGCACCGGTAACCCCATAATCAAGATTCACTTCAATTTGATTACAAATAGACTGCTACGGCGGTCTATTTTTATGGGAAAAAATTAGTAAAATACAAAACATTATCCCGCTTTATAACTTGAATTCAGTGAAAAGTTTTATGCACGAAAAAATAAATAAAAGATTAATGCTGTGCACTTTACTCATCACCAGCGTACTCAGCGGCTGTCAGGTGGTCAGTGTTAAGGAACAGGCGATTAATGTCACGCTGAACAATGAGCGTGACAGCATCTTGACCCGCGACAAGCTTAGCGAAGCCAGTCTGAATGTGTTGTCCATGACAGGTCGTGAAGCTCAGATCTGTATTGATCAGCCCGAAGAATGTGTGGAAGATCTGAAAAGTATTCCCCAGATTTTAGATGAACAATTGCTTTCTACAGCAAGTGAATTATATCTAGCCAACTCCTTACAAAATGCCAAGTCTGCCGAATGCAACACCGGTGTTTTAAACAAAACCCGATCACCGGAAAAACAGCAACAACACAAGCAGAATATCCAGAAATGTCTGGATCAGCAGCTCACTATGCTGGATAAAAGCATTCGTTATAGCTATGCCTATCTATTTAAAACCGAGCGTGCGCCGCAAGAGCGTATTTTTGATAACCGCCAGGTTCAGATTCGTGACTTTTATAACCTGGCGATTGCCCATCTGATTCAACGCTATGCTGAACGTTATAAAACCAAACAGTCCGGCCAGCGCATTCAGGTCGGTGATAGTGTATATACCATTGATCTGGAAAATTTTCCGCAGCTGAAAAACCAGACCATTGAACAGCTGATGTCCACCTATAACATGAACTTTTCCGGCCTGCGTTCTATCACCCGCCGTGATGGTTTTGGTTCAGAATTTTTAGTGGTCTTACCTGAAGCACAGCAAACCGAGCAGGATAAAAAATATATTGTCGATCCGCTCAAGCACAACTATCCAAATGGTATCAATCCAAACATTCATTCAGCCCGCTATCTGGCGACCACCATTACCGCTGTACCCAAATCCGCGAATTCGACGGAACAGATTTTATCTACTTCAGAGTTTCACCTGAAACTGTATGATCCTTATAAGCATAAAAAGATTAAGGTGGCTTCGAAAGAATATGCGCTAGCCGCCAACTTTTCCGCACCTTACGGTTTATGGCTGGCCGAGAACAATCTGGGGCGTTTAGCCTATCTGACGCTGATTAATCGCGAAGACAGTCTGAGCATGCCGCACCTGTACATGCTGGAACCTTATAATCCGGACAAGAAAGTGCTGGTATTGATTCATGGCCTGGCCAGTAGTCCTGAAGCCTGGATTCGTCTGACCAACGACATTATGGGTGATCCGGTATTAAGAGAAAATTTCCAGGTCTGGCAGGTATTTTATTCTACTAATATGCCGATTCTGGAAAGCCGTTTTCAAATTAATGCACTGGTTCAGCAAGGCTTTGCCCGGGTTGCGAACAATGCGCCAGCCAAAAAAGATGCGGTACTGGTCGGACACAGTATGGGAGGTGTAATTGCCCGTTTAATGGTCAGTCAGGCCGATATTACCCAAGATGCATTCAAGCTGGTACAAAATACCCGCATTGCCCAGTTTAAAGATAACCCGTTATTTAAAGCACGCCTGCAAATGCAGCCTATTCCGAACTTTAGCCGAGCCATTTTCTTAGCGACACCGCATCGTGGAACGGAATATGCCGACCGCTGGCACACCAAACTGGCCCGTAAAATTATCCGTATACCGGGCGCATTTTTGGGTGCCTTTGCCGATACCCTGCAAGGTGAGATCGGGTTAAACGAGTTTGTCAAAGAACTGGGGCATGACCTGATTCAAAATGGCCCAAGCGATCTGAGTGAAAATTCAAAATTCACGGCGTTGACCCAGGATATTCAGCCTTCTAAAGATATCAAATTTCACTCGATTATCGGCAATACCGTAGATACGCAAGACACCAAGCTCATGAGCGATGATATCGTTTCATATGAGAGTGCTTACCTAAATGGTGCTGTATCTAGCAAAGTCATTAAGGGTGGCCATTCGATTCAGGAAACGCCTGAAGCCGTACTGGAATTACGCCGGATTCTCAGATTACATCTGACCGATCTTGGTCTTTATGATCCGGAATAAACTATCGTCTTGATTGAGACTTGCCACCGCATGTTCGCATCCGGTGGTTTATTTTTTAAAATTGCAAATAATGCTGAATAAGAAGCCATAGCGACAGATCTGAGCGCTGACTTAAAGATTCATCTGGAATTTCATTTCTTTCTAAAAATTAAATTTGATAGACTTGCTGCAATACAGCTTTAAAGCTGAATTGAATCAGCAGATTCATTTCACATTTTCGATCTCCTGTGCTCAACCATGTTGGATTGGCCTGATTGAAAATGTGCTTTAAATTTTCCTGCATAGCCTATTGAGCAGTATTTGCATTTATCTCTTGTTGAAAGGATTTATTTTTAATGACCAGTTCAGAAATTATGGCTGATCTTTCTACCTTAACGCCCATGATGCAGCAATACATGTCGGTGAAAATGCAGCATCCGCATTCTTTGATGTTTTATCGTATGGGTGATTTTTATGAACTGTTCTTTGAAGATGCACACAAGGCAGCCAAGATTTTAGGCATTACCCTGACCCATCGTGGTAAAGCCAATGGTCAGCCAATTCCTATGGCGGGCGTGCCTTATCATGCAGCCGAAGGTTATCTGGCACGTCTGGTCAAAAAAGGCGAAACCGTGGTGATCTGCGAGCAGATCGGTGAAGTCACTGGCAAAGGACCGGTTGAGCGTGGTGTAGTTCGGATTATTACGCCGGGCACCCTGACCGATGATGCCATGCTCGGTGCACATCAAAGCTCGAATCTGGTGGCTTTGTGTATTCAACAGAATCAGATTGGCATTGCACTTCTCGATCTCAGCGCCGGCCTATTTAAAGTCCAGCAGCAGGATTATGATCTTAACCAGCTCATGATTGAACTGGCGCGTTTGATGCCAAGCGAAATTCTGCTGGATGAAAGTATCACTGATCCAACATTGACCGAACAACTCAAACAGCAACTGGATATCTCGGTCACCAAACGTCCCGATGTCGACTTCAACCTGAACAATGCGCAAAAAACCTTATGCGACCAGTTTGCTGTCAGCACGCTTTCAGGTTTCGGCATTGATCATTTACCTTTGGCTAAAGCAGCGGCTGCGGCACTGATTCACTATGCAAAAGAAACCCAGAAAACTGCGTTACCGCATATCCGCACGATTCAGCTAGAACAAAGTTCAGATTTTATTGCTTTGGATCCGGTGACACGCCGCAATCTGGAGCTGATTGAGCCTTTATTTGAACATGGGACGTCCTTATTTCAGCTAATCAATGATTGCCAGACTGCTATGGGTGGACGCCTGCTTAGTCGCACCCTGATGCAACCTTTACGCGATACTGCACTGCTGGATGAGCGCCTGGATGCCATTCAAGCATTACTTCAAGGTTTCCACGAAGTGCCTGTACGTCTGGTTCTAAAAGAGATTAGCGATATTGAACGTGTGCTGAGCCGTATTGCGCTTGGCAGTGCCCGTCCACGTGATCTGGTACAACTGCGTCAGGCCTGTGCGCAAATTCCATTTTTACGCCATGCCCTGCAACCGATTGTCAGTCAGCAACAGTCCAAACTTTTAGTACAACTCAATGAAGAGCTAGGCGACTTCCATGGTCTGCATCAACGTCTGATGTCCGCCATTGTGCAAAACCCGCCCGTCCTGCTTCGTGATGGTAATGTCATTGCCGAAGGTTTTGACAGTGAACTGGATGAATTGCGTCAGATTCGTGATCATGCCAGCCAGTTCCTGATTGATCTGGAAATTAAAGAGCGTGAACAAAGCGGAATTCCGGGACTGAAAATTGGCTACAACCGCGTCAGTGGCTATTATATTGAACTGACCCGCGCACAGGCCGAACAAGCACCCGAGCATTATATTCGCCGGCAAACCCTGAAAAATGCCGAACGCTACATCACCCCTGAACTAAAAGCATTTGAAGACAAAGTCTTATCTAGCGAATCGCGTGCTTTGGCCCGTGAGAAAATGCTGTTTGAAATGCTGCTGGATGAACTGCGTCAGGATATCGGCAATTTACAGATGATGAGCAGCGCCATAGCCCAGATTGATCTGATTGCGAATTTTGCCCATCAGGCGCGTTTACGCAACTGGTCGCGTCCAAAATTCAGTCCTGAAGTTGGTGTAAGTATCACTGCTGGTCGGCATCCGGTGGTAGAAGCCCTCAGTAAATCGGCCTTTACTCCGAACGATATGCGACTGGATTTTTCCCATCGGATGGCCATCATTACCGGCCCGAATATGGGTGGTAAATCTACATTTATGCGCCAGACTGCATTGATCGTACTCTTGGCTTATTGTGGCGCTTATGTTCCAGCGCAAGCTGCAACCCTAGGCCCTGTAGATCGTGTCTTCACCCGTATTGGCTCTGCCGATGATTTATCGACAGGCAAATCGACTTTTATGGTGGAAATGACCGAAACCTCGCAAATCCTGCATCATGCCACCAGTCATTCTTTGGTACTGATGGATGAAGTTGGCCGTGGAACCAGTACCTATGATGGCTTGTCGCTGGCTTGGGCCTGTGTGCTAGATCTAACGAAACGCATTCAATGTTTGTGTTTATTCGCCACGCATTATTTCGAACTGACTGAACTGGATAAGGAAAGTGGCATTAACAACTACCATGTCACGGCCAAAGAGCTGAATGGCAATCTGATTTTATTGCATAAAGTACAACATGGCCCGGCCAGTCAGAGTCATGGCTTGCAGGTTGCCAAACTGGCAGGCATTCCAGCTGCAGTGATTAAAGAAGCGCAAAACCGCTTAAAGATTCTGGAAAAACAGCATCAGGCCAAGCCACTGAGCCCGCAGCATGATCTGTTTGCAATGCCTGAAGTTATGGAGCCTATAGAACGTATCATCGAAATTGAGAAAGAATCGCCTGCACTGGACTTACTCGAAGATATTGATGTAGATAGTTTAACTCCGCGTGAAGCCTTGCAGCAGTTATATGCGCTCAAAGACCTGATCAAACAGTCAAGTTAATTCTCGGTCCTAGACCTCATCTGGCATAGGGTCGATGTCCTGAACATACCGATGAATGCTGTAATTCATCGGTATGCGACCTTTTTTCAAATTTAACAGCCCTATATATAACAAATATCAATAAAAGGAATTGTTAGTTCCCCCTGTTTTTGCCTAAAATACAGCATTCGTAATTAGAACCATATTTTTTAGGTAGCTGTCGCCATGACCTTCGTTGTCACTGAAAATTGTATTAAATGTAAATATCAAGACTGTGTTGAAGTTTGCCCTGTAGACTGTTTCTATGAAGGTCCTAACTTCCTTGTGATTAACCCGGACGAATGTATCGACTGTGCGTTATGCGAACCTGAATGCCCGGCAAATGCAATTTTCTCTGAAGACGAATTACCAGAGGGTCAAGAAGTCTTTATTGAACTGAATGCTGACCTGTCACAAAAATGGCCAAATATCACACAAATTGGTGACCAGCCAGCAGACCGTGAAGAATGGAATGGCAAAGCAGACAAATTACAATACCTTGAAAAGTAATTAGTTTAAACTTTAAAAGATCAGCAAATGCTGATCTTTTTTATACTCAACGCACACATTTCATTGCAATATTCTCCAAATTTCTCCCTATATTTAGTCTAAAATAGCGCTATTTTGTAAATATCTGATTTCTATAAATGAAGAACTTGTTAAAGGGATTATTGAGTCTTTGTATAATTCCTCTTGTTTTTGTGGGCTGTACCACGACCACAAAACAACCTGGACAGGCCACCACACCTGCTGGAAAACGGATTTACATTCCACAAGAACGTGTTCAATACGATCGTAAAGCCCACCCAAAAACTGTGCCTTATGTGTATACCCACTGGGTATCGGCACTGGATAATTTGTCACGCGTGCGTGAATATGAGGTTTTTCTGGAACGTCATGGGGTTGGCAATATCATTCCAAGTTTCGAATTGATGCGTACTGCACGTGATTGGGCCAAGTGTGGCCGTTCCCAATACATGATTCCAAGCCGTGAATTATGGGCCAATCAGATCCCAACTTTAAAAGTTTTTAAATATCTGGTTGCAGCCAATGTACTGACTGATTTTGAAGTCACATCAGTCTATCGTGACCTACCTTTAAACCAGTGTGCCGGTGGTGCCAATTCTTCACGCCATCTGTATAACTCTGCGATCGATTTCCGAATTGGGCCTGAATATCCGCAGGCACAAGATTATAGCTATATTGAAAATACCAAGTTCAAATTGTGTCAGTTCTGGGTACAGCATGGTCAAAGTCTGAATATGGGACTTGGCATGTATGCTTCAGGTCAAATCCACATCGATACCCAAGGTTATCGTACGTGGGGACCGAGTTTAGGCCGTAATTCCTCGATGTGTAATTACTAAGTCATGACAACCACTCTACAAAGTTCATGCAGGACTTTGTAGAGCCTAAAAAATCATCACCTATAGAACAATAAATTGCGCTCTGCCGCGAAAAGTTTAAAATGCACGCATCGCAATCGAGGTGCTAAGACTATGCAACAAATGTGGACAGACATTGATCACTATATTGATTCACATTTAATTCCTGAAGACCCTATTCTGAATCAAACTCTTGAGAATACCGCAGCGCACGGTTTTCCTGATCATCTGGCTGTGGCACCGAACCAAGGCATGTTGTTGCAGATGCTAATCCAGATGAACCAATGTAAACGTATACTGGAACTCGGCACATTTGCAGCATATAGCACCATGTGGCTGGCACGTGCTTTGCCGGATGATGGCTATATCCTGACCATTGAAGGACGTGATACCCATGCAGCGATGGGTCAGGAAAATATTGATCGCGCGCAGCTTAAACAGACCGTCGAACTGAAATGCGGCCGTGCAGCAGATGTGCTTAAAGCCCTGCCTGAAGATACGGAAGCTTTCGATTTCATCTTTATTGATGCAGACAAACAGAGTTATCCGGAATATCTGGAACTCAGTTTAAACCTGTCCCACTCAGGTACGCTTATTTTTCTAGACAATGTGATTCGTGCTGGCGAGATCATTAATCCGGACAATAATAAACCAAGTATTGAAGGCATTCGTGACATGTTTAAAGCGCTTCAAAATCATCCACGTATCTTGTCATGCACTGCTTTACAAACGGTTGGCAGCAAAGGACATGATGGTTTTGCACTCGCGATTGTGAAATAAAACAAGAAGAACAAAAATCACCCAATGACATATTTATTATAAATAACATTAACTTATAAATATTAACCACAGAGTTATCCACAATATATGAGGATAACTCTGGTCATTTTTAAATCAAGCTGTAACAATTTACGATTAGACTTCGCGCTTGGCTATTTTATGCAATCCTTACTTCGCAACCAGTAAAGGTACTTTGGAATTCCGGAAAATCGTGGTCGCAATACTGCCCAAAAAGAACTGGTGAATTTTACTGTGACTAAATGCACCCAACACGATCAGTTGAATCCCGAGTTCCTGTTGATAGGTCAAAATATTTTCTGCGACATCGCCATAGCGGTATTGTGGCACCACATCTAAACCGGCCTGATTTAAATATTGCAAAGGTTCATTTAGAATTTCAGCATGATCACCGATATATAACAGATGACATTGCAATAAGCGCAGCAGATCACTTTCCGCAATCCGTTTCATCATCTTGATACAGGTCGGTGAATATTCATAGGCGAAAATAAATCGTGTCGGCGGCTTAAACTGTTCTCCGACAGTCATCACGGTACAATTGGCCCCACGAATAAAATTTTCGACATTGGTGCCGATCGGTTTGTTTTTTTCAGCGGAGCGTTCACCGAGTAATCCAATTACTGCGATATCATCAGGCTGCAGGATCTGGAAGCTTTGTTCCAGAAAATCACCTTTTTCCTGAATATGTGTGGTTTGAATACCATGTTCTGCCAGAATCCGCTCGGAAATGTGTTGCAGCAGGTTATTGCTATAATCCAGCGCAATTTCACTTTGTTTTTGTTCAAGCTCAGCCAACTCTTTGAGTAACATGGCATTGCTTTCAAAGCCAATAACCCCACTGATTTCCCCCAGATGATAACTGGCCGGGTAATAATCCAAAACCTGTAACAGGACCAGTTCACGGCCAGTCTGTTTGGCAATCCATGCCGCCGCGTCAGCCAGCGCGTTTATACATGGTGATGAGTCGATGCAGGCGATGACACGTTTCATGTTTAGCCTCTCTTCTATTTATGATAAAAATTTCTTAGTTATTTTTAACTTAGCATAAGCATTCAAAAATGTGCAGCGAAATCTGTAAGGCTTGACTTGAAATATGTTAACTTTTATGTGAACAAATATAGATCAATATATCGAACCATCTGCTGAGTCAGGCTGTTGCATCAAGCACTTGACTTCCAAAAGCTTATTCACGATAGCGAATGAATTGGGCCGGATTACCGGCGACAATCGCACGCTTCTCGACATCCTTGGTCACCATACTGTTCATTCCCACCACGGCCTGATCTGCGATTTTAATTCCGTCCTTGATACCGACATGCGCACCGAGCCACACATCCCGACCAATCTCGATGCCTTGCGAACGTACTGGCTGCTGATAAATCGGCTGCTCCAAATCCATGCCATGATCAAAGGCATAAAGATGACAATAAGCGGCGATGCGCACCTGATCATGCAGTTTAATCCCCACCCGGCCACCATCCAGAATACAGTGATGATTGATCGCCACTTCATTACCGATCTCTAGGGGGCCATGTAAGGTGCAATCTGCAGCAATAAAGCTATTATCACCAATAATGATTTTGCGTCCCGGCTCCGCGAAAATATGTGCAAGAGGTGAAATAAAACAGTTTTCACCAATCTCGACGGTTTCCATTTCCATCAAGTAAGCCTGATAGTCCTTTTGCCACGCTTCTGCCCAACCGCGATTTTTTGGCTTTAAAGACCAGTACAGCCAAGGCATGTAATTCAGGCGATGTTTATGCTGCTCACGATATTTCAGTAATGGATCTACGTCAGTCATCTGTCGCTTCTTCTATGATTTTGAGCTGTTCACGGCCGCGGGTCACATCTTGAATTTTTAAGGCAAAAGGTTGAATTTGATGTAACTGAAATAAGGCGCTGATCTGCACCCCTTCGGCTGTATATTCTTCCTGATAATCGATTTGCTGCTGATTCAATTCATATTGAAAGATGGCCCATTCATTGAATTGACAGGAAAATTGCACCTTCTTCTTTTCAATCAGTTCAATTTTTTCTGCCAACAACAAACATTGTCCAGCGCAACCGCCATAGGCACGTACCAAGCCCCCTGTTCCCAGCTTGATCCCGCCATACCAGCGATTGACCAGTACCAGCACATTGGTCAGCTCATTGCCTTCAATGGTCGCCAGAATCGGGCGTCCCGCTGTGCCTGAAGGTTCACCATCATCATTAAAGCGTACCTGATGGCCAATTTTCCAGGCCCAGCATTGATGCGTGGTGCTTGGATCACGATAAGTTTCCAGAAAATCTTTGACGTCCTGCTCATTCTCAACAGGGGTGGCAAAGGCCTGAAAGCGGCTTTTTTTGATGTCTTCCTCAAAACTGACCAGGCTGGCAATGGTAAATGGCATAACTTCAGGCTTTAAACTCTCACTGCTGCAGTATACCCGCTTTGCACAGACAAATAAAAAGCCTCTCCACGGAGAGGCCTGATTTTGATCGATTGTTTTACTCAATTGCTTGGCAAATATTACCGTTCACGCAAGGCTTCTTTGGCTTTATTAAATGGCTTGATCAGATAATCCATCACGGTTTTTGAACCAGTACGAATATCCACGGTGGCCACCATCCCTGGAGTAATATTGAACTCCTGCCCGGCATTATTGCTGAGCTTGTCGCTATCGGTACGGATATACACCCGATAATAAAATTGATCCTGCTTGACTTCATCACGCAAGGTATCCGGTGAAATCATCGCAACTTTACCATTCAACCCACCATAGATCGAATAATCATAAGCTGTAATTTTAACCAATGCTTCCTGATCAGGGCGAATAAAGGCAATATCACGCGGCGAGATTCGTGCTTCAACCAGTAATTTTTCATCCAGTGGCACGATGGTCATCAACTTGCCATTTTGTGGAATCACGCCGCCCAGCGTCATCACATCAATCTCTTTGACGACACCGCGAACCGGTGATTTAAAAACAGTTCGGCTCAAAGTATCCGACTTGCCACGTACCACCTGTTGCTGGGTTTCTACATCAGTATTGGCTTTGGACAATTCTTCCCGCGCATTCACATAATATTGATTACGGATATCATTCATCTGATTACGCAGGTCATTGGCTTCACGTTTTAGACGCAACACTTCAACCTCACTGGCTGCCCCTTTGGCGACCAATGGCGCGGTCATTTCCAGTTCTTGCTGCACCAGTAACAAAGCCTGTTCCAGGCCTGCAACAGATTCTTGCAAATTGGCTCGACGCGACTGATACAGGGCCGTTTCTTCTTTAACCAATTTGGGGTATTTCAACACTTCTTCAGGAAAGACCAACGGTGCGCCGGTGACTTCCGCACGTAAACGGGCTGAAGTGGCACGTGATGAAACCAGCAAGGATTCTGATTCACCGACATTGGATTCAAAGCGGGTTGGATCAAGCTGGGCCAATACTTGCCCACGCTCGACAATTTCACCTTCTTTGACGTTGAGTGTGGTCAGAATATCGCCATCCAGAGACTGAATCACCTGCTCTTTGGATGATGGAATTATTTTCCCGGTCCCGGTAGACACTTCTTCCAATTTGAATAACCATGCCCAGCTCAGCAATACCAATAGGCCAATGCCAATAATCCAGATGATGACACTTGATTTGGGTAAGGGTGGTTCCTGAAAGCTGACCTTGCTGGAACGTTTTAGTTGTTGTAGTTCACTCATGCACTTGCTCCCACAACCCGCTTATTACCACCTTGCGACTGATTCAGGATCTGATCCCTTGGTCCATCCATCAGAATCCTGCCATCATTGACCACCAGAATACGATCCACTAGTTCCAATACCGCACGGCGATGAGTTGCAACGATCATCGTACGATGGGTTAAATAGCCTTTAAGATAATCAATCAACTGCTTTTCTGATACATCATCAATGGCGGCAGTCGGTTCATCCAGCAGTAAAATTTTTGGTTGACGGATCAATAGCCGCGCCAATAACAAGGCTTGACGCTGCCCACCAGAAAAGCCGGCACCGCCTTCCAAAATGATATGATCCAGCCCTTCTTTTTTCTCCTGTACAAATCCCAGTGCACCGGTAATCTGTAAGGCTTCCAGAATTTGCTGATCGGTGGCCAAGGGTGCACCCAAAGTCAGGTTTTCACGAATTGAACCATAAAATAACTGTGAGTTCTGATTCAGCAAGCCCATATCACGACGTACATCTGACGGATCAATCAGGGTCAGATCAATACCATCCAGCTTGACCTTGCCCTGTAGCGGTGTCTGCATCCCAGACAAGAGCTGCAACAAGGTCGACTTTCCTGCACCATTACGGCCCAGAATCGCAATTTTCTCCCCGGGCTTGATTTCCAGCTTGGGAATCATCAAACTCGGTTTCGGATCATCATCGCCATATTTAAACACCACACCGTTGAGCTCATAATGCCCATCCAGTGCCGGACGATGAATCAGGTGCGAATAGTCCGGCTGATCCACCGGTTTTTTCATCAATTCATCCAGACCGGATTTCGCTACTTTGGCCTGCTGCAAGCGACCCAGTACGCCCGTAATTTTTGAAATTGGTGCCAGCATGCGTGAAGATAGAATCGAACAGGCCACCAGTGCGCCTGTGGTCATGTCACCCTCCATCACCGCAAAAGCCCCGACCAAGACTACAATTGCAAAGGTCAGTCCCTGAATTTTTTGGGTCCAGGCGGTCATCAAGCCGACAATTTTACGTTGCTGCATGCTGACATCGGCTGACACTTCATTCATATGATTCCAATGATTCTGGAAACGTGTTTCAGCTCTTAACAGCTTGATGTCTTCAATACCTTGTACGGCTTCTACCAGCAAGGCATTGCGAATGGCAGATTCACGCATCCCCAACTGGGCCAGCTGTGCCAGTTTTTTCTGTGCCAGAATTCCCGGGAGAATCATGAGTGGTACCACCAGCAGCATAACCCAGAACAGATTTCCCCCAATGACCCAGAATATCCCTAAGAACAGGAAGAAAAATGGCAGATCGGCAATGGCCGTAACTGTGGTTGAAGTCACCAGTTCGCGGACGCCTTCCAGCTCGCGAATTTGTGAAATAAAGGTTCCTGTTGATTTGGAACGTTCGCTGTTTTTAATCCGTAATGAATGACCAAATACCCGGTCAGAAATTTTTAAATCCGCGCGTTTACCAATAATATCTGACAGATAGATCCGCGAGACACGTAAAACAAACTCGAAAATCGCGGCGATCAGCACCCCACCAGCCAACACCCATAACGTCGGAATAGACTGCGATGGAATGACACGGTCATAGACATTCATCGAGAAGACTATCGTGGCCAATGCCAAAATATTGGCAATTAAAGACGCAAACATCACATCGATATAACGCTTCCAGTCATTCAGGACAATTGACCAGAACCAGTTTTTCTCAAAGGGTTTGATATACTCATCCACCCGCGCATCTGGAACTGAAGATTCAGGACGCAGTACATAAAGATGCTTTACGCCAGTATCTAATTGTTCAACTGTAAAGCTTTGAGATAAACCTTCATCACCACTGAGCTGAATGCTGACATTGCCTTGCGTGTCGATGCGTTCGATCACCCCCACATCACCACTACCGAATTCAACCAGTAAAGGTAAACACCATGGATTCAGCAGGCTGCGCTCAAATTTATTTTTACGGACATTTAAACCCATCTGACGACTGACTATCTTGAGCATGTCATCGATGTCATGATGCTGGTTCCAGTCCAGTTGCAGGCGTATCCGCTCCTCAGAAGGCTCGATCCGGTAATGCCGGGCAATATTTAAAACTGCCTGAAGCCAAGGTTGATAATTTATTATTGTAGTACTCATGGCTGAACTTCAAACCCCTGAATAGAAATGCTGTTAAGCGCGTAAATATCCCGTGTACGGCCCGTGACCTGAATGTACTGTACGATCGCCGAGTAAATGTCATAGCGTGCCGATTCAATTTCCTGCGCGGTACTATGAATGACTTGCTCTGCATTCAGCAAATCCACTACGGTTCGGGTACCCAATTTATATTGTTCTTGATACAGCTCTTTGGTGCGTACCGTGGTTGCGCGGCGCTGGGATAAACCCCCCATTTGTTTTTGTTTATTTTCAATCTGCTCGCGGATCAAGCGCACCTGATCCTGCACATCCAGATAGACCGTATTGACCTGTGCGCGTGCAGCTTCTTCGGCATAGCTTGCGGCACGGGTCTGTGAACGCGTTGCACCACCCTGATACAAATTACTGCTGGCTTCAATCATGACTGAATTATAAAAGCCATCATCTTCATTATTATTTGGATTCCGTCCATTCATCGCCTGACTTAGACTACCTTTAACACTAATGGTCGGATAAGGGCTTAGCCGCGCCTGATCTTTTTGCAAACGGGCAATATTGACCCCGGCATGGGCCAGAATCATGTTCGGAATCTGGGTAAATTCCGGATCCTGATAAAGATCGGCCTGTGCCACAATACGATCAGGAATATCCCATTCAACAGTGGATACATCAAATCCTAGCAAGGTACGCAAGCGTTGTTGATATTGTCTGAGCTGGGTCTGCTGTACAATCAGATTCGATTGCGCTGCTTCCAGATTGGACTGGGCCTGAATCGGGTCGGCCTGACTGCTGATTCCGGCGCGGGCACGCAAATTGGCAATTTCTGCAATCCGTCCAATGCCCTGAATCTGCTGTTGGGCAATCTGGGTGATTTGCTGATAACGTTTGATATTCACTATTGCATCTGCTACTTCAAATGCAATCTGATCCAAACTAACCAGCACTCTTGCCTGTTCTTCTGCCAAGCGGGCTTCTTCCACACTGATATTGGTTTTAATTTTGCCAAAGTCATACAGCATCTGGGTGGCATTCAAAGAAACGATTTGTCGTCCACGTTCACCGGAAGTGAGATCCCCTGTCCCGATACCACCGGACACCTGCGGATAATAACCCGCTCTCGCTACATCAATATTCGCTGCCTGCGCAGATAATGTCGAAATACTCTGGGTGATTTCAGGACGTCGCTGCACTGCGCGGTGTACGGCTCCCACCAGATTCATTTTTTGTGGAATACCAGCTGTGATCGTAGGATTTAAAGTTGGCTGTCCTGACTGTGAACGAGTAATCTGTGGCAGCTCAGCTTCTTTTGATGTATCTAATGCATAATGACCCAGCGACGTGATATCAATGGTATGCGCGGATCGTGTGGTTTGGGTGCAATCAGCTGACCCAAGCCATTTTTGAGATTGGCAAAATAATGGGGTGAGCTTTCTGCATGCACCAAAGATACAGATAAAGGCAAAAGAAGAAGTATCAATCTCTTTCTTTTTTGATCTGTTTTCCCCTGATTTTTTTTAAAGTGTTCTTCCCTAAATCGCATAATTATGTAATGTTTCTTGTTTTAGTCTAACAATATATCAAACCCCTTTAAAAGAAATCTTTTTCACTTTGATTTGATCAAAAAAAACCCTGCATCCGACAACTGGCGTCTGATGCAGGATTTTATATAAAGCAGGATTATTTAAACAGTGAAATCATCACCCAGATAAACTTTTCTTACGGTCTCATTCGCCAGGATTTCTTCTGGTGTACCTTCAGCAAGCAATGCGCCTTCACTAACAATATAAGCATGCTCACAAATCGCCAGCGTTTCACGCACGTTATGATCGGTAATCAGTACACCAATTCCGCGATTTTTCAAGGTCGTAATAATATCCTTAATATCTCCAACCGAAATCGGATCGACACCAGCAAAAGGCTCATCGAGTAGCATAAATTTTGGGTCCGCAGCAAGTGCACGCGCAATCTCGGCACGACGTCGCTCCCCACCGGATACACTCATGCCCAAAGAATCTTTAATATGAGTGATTTTAAAGTCTGCCAATAGCTCCGCCAGACGTTGCTGACGTTGTGCTTTGGTCATATCTTTACGGGTTTCCAGAATCGCCATAATATTTTCGGAAATTGTCAGTTTTCGGAAAATCGAAGCTTCCTGCGGCAAATAACCAATTCCCTTACGTGCCCGTTCATGCATTGCGAGGTCGGAAAGATCTAGATCATCGAGATAGATTTCCCCCTTATCCATCCGCACCAGACCGACCACCATATAGAAACTGGTGGTTTTACCGGCGCCATTTGGTCCCAGCAACCCAACAATCTGGCCACTTTCCATGCTGAACGACACATCTTTCACTACCCAGCGTTTATTATAGTTTTTCGCCAGATGCTTAATGGTTAAGGTTTGAACCTGCTGCGATTGCTCCATTAATCACGCGCTCCCGGGAAGGATGTTGAACTAGAGGGTGGAATCACGATTTGTACACGGCCAGACGATGAACCGGTTTTATTTGGTGTTCCGGTAGCTTCGATATCGCCTTTGTTCATGCTGTATTTTAAAGTCGCACCACGAATACTGGCACCGTCCTGTTGCAGGAAGGCATTACCTGACAAGGTAATAATCCCGGTTTCAGCATTGTAGACAATTTTCTGCGCCTGACCTTTGGCAAGACCTTTGGCCGGATCCACTTTTTGCTGGAACTGTGCCGGGCTGCCTGTCGCTGTAATCAGGCTGATCTGACGCTTATTGTTCAGATTGGCCACAATCGAATTGGCTTGCAGCTTCATGGTGCCCTGTTCAATGATAACGTTGCCCGAATACGTCGTCACACCCGTCCGCTCATTGAAAGTCGCCCGGTCAGCCAGCAAAGTGATTGGCTGGTTACGGTCAGATGGCAGTGCAAAAGCAGCGATTGAACCGAGTCCAACCACAGTCGCCAGCGTCATACGCTTCAGGAAAGTGTGCATCATTTTGGCTTTAGGAGTTTGGTTCATACTTTCCTCGAATATTAAAGAATTCGTATTGACCATCATTAAGATTGGCTTTAAGACCCTGGCTGACGAATTCAGCCTGTGGAGATTCCACAATCACTGTCTTGTCTGTTTCAATTTCACGTGTTTTCGGAAAAGCAGTCAGTTCTTCAGTACGAAACTGCATTTTTCCATTTTGCATGATTTTGGTGGCGAGCACTTCTTGAGAGAGTACAACTTTTGTATTGTCATCATAACCATGCGCCATTTTGGCAAAGAAAGTCGCATCGACTTTACCATTGTCATAGGTCGATGCTCGCAGATTTTCCAGCTTTGAGGTTTCTAGCTGCAGGTTCTGCTCGAGTCGGTCCACTTGGGCACGAACCGACACCTGGCCTGCTTCATCCGTCTGGGTTAAGTTAATATTTTGAGCGGAATAGGTCATGCTGCGCGCAGAGTCTGCCTGCAGCTTGTTGCCCTTGCCGCTGTAATAGTAATAACCACCACTTATTGCGGCAATAATCACAGCCGTAATATATAAAACTTTAGTATCCATAAGCGGTGTACTTAATCCAAAAGATATGACTTATTAATAAGGCGCACGAGTATATTTTTCAAGTAACTCTTGGTACATGCCTTTGGACATTAACAACATATCGCAGATTTCACGCACCGCACCACGTCCACCCTGTGCCTGAGTCACGAGATCGGCACGGCGGCGAACTTCGACATGACCATTAGGTACGGTCACTTTCATGCCGGCAATGGCGAACGCAGACAGATCAGGCCAGTCATCGCCCATATACAGGCAATCTTCAGGATCAATGTTGAGCTGCGCACAGGCTTCACGAAGTGCTGTACCTTTATCTTCACGGCCCTGATAGACCAGATCAACACCCAGATCCGACATACGCTTTTCTACAATATTGCTTTTACGTCCGGTGATAATAATCACCTTGATCCCTGCTTGCTGAACCAGTTTCATGCCCAGACCATCACGAATATCAAAGGATTTGATCTCATCGCCAGTATTGGTCAGCGTTACAAAGCCATCACTTAAAATACCATCTACATCAAGCACCAGTGCTGCAATATGACGTGCCTGCTCTAATAATACATAAGATGCCATTTATTAATTTACCCCAGCCTGAATCAGGTCATGCATACTAATCACACCAATGACTTTATTGGCATCATCAACAACTACAAATTGATTAATTTTATGCTCATTCATACGTTCCAGTGCCACCACTGCACGTGCTTCCTGAGAAATGGTCAACGGATTTTTGGTCATCACGTCCTGAATAGCCAGATTGACATCAAAACCTTGCTGCTTATCAATCAAGCGACGCAAGTCACCATCGGTAAAAATCCCCAGCAACACATCATTTTCATCGACGACTGTGGTTAAGCCCAAGCGCTTGTTAGAAATTTCGTACAATACTTTATTCATGGCGGTATCTGGCGAGACTTTAGGTAAATCAGTACCAGTACGCATCAGATGCTTCACGTGCAATAACAGACGTTTACCCAATGCACCTGCAGGATGTGAACGTGCAAAATCATCCGAAGTAAAGCCGCGAGCATCCAGTAAAGCCACCGCTAAAGCATCACCCAAAGCCAATGTTGCCGTCGTTGACGATGTCGGCGCTAAACCCAGTGGACAAGCCTCCTGAATATTACCTAGCGTCAAAGCCACATCAGCATTTTGTGGCATTGGACCACGATCATCACCACTGATGGTAATCAGCGGAATTTCCAGATGTTTGATGAGTGGCATCAGCATCATGATTTCATCACTCTTGCCCGAGTTTGAAATTGCAATCAGCACATCACCAGCCACCAGCATACCCAAGTCGCCATGACCAGCTTCACCTGGATGCATAAAGAATGAGGGAGTTCCGGTCGAAGCAAAGGTCGCCGCCATTTTACGGCCAATATGACCTGACTTGCCCATTCCGGTAATCACCAGACGGCCAGTACACTGTAGAATAATTTCACATGCCCGGCTAAAACGGTCATCAATCTGTGTTGCTAAAATCTGTAGTGCATTTTCTTCGATGCGCAGTGTTTCAAGTGCGACTTTCTGGAAATCTAGTTGATTCGCTGTTTTTTGTGGATTCAAAGCCTGTTTACCTACGCTAAGGACAGAGAAAAACTCTGGTTTGATGGGCATAATTTTCGCAATTTTAGCATAGCTATGCAATTGTAAGCTTTCTAAATGTAGAAGATTCGACGGATTTTTAATATATTCAGATTGTATTCAACTTGCGCAATCTGGTATCTCCGCCTCTACATTCACTCCATTTTTAAAACTGTAGAATGTGCTTATTTTTATTTTTTATTAGAATATCCTCACTCTCGTCTCAATGAATGGGATTCATACTAAATCATCCTCATTTCAATTTAACTCAATTACCCTGACGGATACTGTCTCTGAAAATGTAAGCTCAATATCGTCATTTTACTTCCTGAACCTCTTCTTTCTAAATCACTCTCATCGCCTAACTACCCTAAATAACTGAGGCTTTTTACGCTTTTATCTTTATGAATAATTATGCTTAGGTTAAGATGATTCATCCTTTTATTTGAAGTCTTTTGAACAGCTATGCAACCATTTGTTCTATATAACTCAGAGCAACGCAAAAAAGTAGAATTCGTACCTCGTGTTGAAGGTCAAATTGATCTGTATGTCTGTGGTATGACGGTTTATGACTACTGTCATATTGGACATGCACGTACAGTGGTTGCATTTGACTATATTATCCGTTTCCTGCGTAGCCAAGGCTGGAAAGTCAAATATGTGCGTAATATTACGGATATTGACGACAAAATTATTAAACGTGCCAATGAAAATGGCGAAAGTATCTCAGAGCTAACCAGCCGCTTTATTGATGCGATGAATGAGGATTTTGCCAAACTGGGCTGCCTTGCACCTGATGTAGCACCTAAAGCCACAGATTACATCGATCAGATGCAGGATATGATCAGCAACCTGGTCGACAAAGGTACGGCTTATCCATCCAATAATGGTGATGTCTACTTTGAGGTCGAGAAGTTTGCCAAATATGGTCGTCTTTCTGGCCGTAAACTGGAAGATATGCAAGCGGGTGCGTCTGAACGTGTCGATGTCGAAGTTGAAAAGAAACATCCATTTGACTTTGTACTGTGGAAACATGCCAAGGAAAATGAACCGTCATGGGCATCACCTTGGGGCAATGGCCGTCCAGGCTGGCATATTGAATGTTCCGCAATGTCGACCTGCTGCCTAGGCAATCATTTCGATATTCATGGCGGTGGTGCTGATTTAACCTTCCCGCATCATGAAAATGAAATTGCACAATCTGAAGCAGCAACTGGTGAACAGTATGTCAATTACTGGATGCATGCCGGATTTATTAATGTCGATGGCGAGAAAATGTCGAAGTCTTTAGGCAATTTCTTCACCATTCGCGACGTGATTGAAAAATTCCATCCGGAAGTGGTGCGTTACTTTATTGTCTCTTCCCATTATCGTAGCCCGGTGAATTACTCGGATGTTGCCTTAAAAGAAGCAAAAAATACCTTGTCTCGTTTCTACCATTCTTTTAAAACCTATCAGGCGGTTTATGGTGATCATCTGATTGAAACTCTGGATGAGGCTTTGGTTGAGCGTTTCAATGCCGCTATGCGTGATGATTTCAATACGCCTGAAGCGATTGCGGTATTGTTCGAAATCAATAAAGAGCTGAATCGTACCGTGAAAGAAGAAAATGCGGAACAGGCAGCGATCTACTACGCAACTTTACGTCACCTGACCAATATTCTCGGTCTGGTACAGCAAAATGTAGATGAGTTCCTCAAATCTGACATTGGTCAAGAAGCATTGGGACTATCGCCTGAACAAATTGAAGATTTGATTCAACAGCGTCAGGATGCCAAGAAATCCAAAGAATTCGCACGCGCAGACGAAATCCGTCAATCTTTACTTGATCAAGGTGTTGTTCTTGAGGATACCCGTCAAGGTACAGTTTGGCGCCGTGCTGATTAATTAATCAAACAGATTTATAGAGAGTTGACACTGCTGTGGAATTCTCTATAATTCACCTCATTGCGGGAATAGCTCAGTTGGTAGAGCATAACCTTGCCAAGGTTGGGGTCGGGAGTTCGAGTCTCCTTTCCCGCTCCAGAATACGAAAAACCCTTATCGAAAGATAAGGGTTTTTTATTGTGTTTGAAAAAAATTTATTAATAAAATGCATATCTCAAATCACTTATTCATCCTCTTTTACCCTGACAATTTTTTTGGGTTAGTCATGACAAAGTGCTATTGTGGATAAACTTTAAAACTTTCAATCCCTTTCATAACGATATCGTTTCATGACTTATAAATTAAATGCTCGTCATCTAATTCTAGATCTTTTATATGCATCTAAAAACTCCACCCTGTCTATTAAGCGGATCTTAGCTGCTGCTGAATTATTAGGTATATCTGACAATGGTATCCGTGTCGCTGTAGCCCGATTAAATCAGGAAAATGTCATTCAAGCTGTAGAGCGCGGCGTGTATCAATTGCTAGAGAAAAAATTCGATACTTCTTTTATCAGCTTAAACAAACATCCTGATATGCAAACGGCGACTACATGGAACGGAAAATATGTGCTGGTCTATACCGGTACTTTGGGACGTGTAGACCGTACGGCATTATCTAAAAGGGAAAAAGCGCTACGTTATTATGGTTTTCAGGAACTAGAGCAAAATGTTTTTATTCGTCCCGATAATTTAACGCTAAATCTAAGTCCATTAAAAACAGCTGTAATCCAGTTTGGATTAGATCCTGACGCACGTTTTTTTCAAGTCAGTCAACTGGAAAGTGAAACCGAAATTCGTGATTTATGGGATATCGAAGAGCTACATCAGACCTATCATCAAGTACAGCATGATATTAACGACTGGTTTGAAAATTACCAAAATCTGACTTTAGCAGAGGCTGCAAAAAGTGCTTTTTATTTAGGTAAATCTGCCCTATTTAGTTTGCGTGCTGACCCTTTGCTTCCTGCAGAATGGATAGATACCGAGGCTCGACAACAATTTGAGCTCGCAGTCCGCAAAATAGAAAAACAGGGACAACTTTTATGGCAACACTATTTTAAAGACCAAGGGGTCTAATTTATTTCTTTTTTATACACAAAAATGAATTGACTGTAATATTTCATCCAAATATATTGAATAAAGCAATAAGAACTAAATATAGGCAGAAGAATGAACAGAAAGGTCAGTGTCACAGAACTTTTTAGTCGTGACGAAATTAAAGAACTCACCACGACCTCAGACTTACACGGTGCCTGGGCAGTAGGTTCAACCTGGACCGTAATTGTCATGACCTTTGGTACGGTTGCCTATAGCTGGGAATATTTACCTACATGGGGAAAAATCCTGATATGTGCATTGGCATTGGCTATTCTTGCTGGACGCCAGCTTGCGATGGCTATTTTGATGCATGATGCCTCGCACCATAGCCTGTTCAAAACCAAATGGTTAAATACCCATCTGACTGATTGGCTCTGTGCACGCCCGATCTGGAATGATGTCAGCAAATACCGTCCTTATCACCTGAAACATCATGCTAAAACCTCGCAGCCAGATGATCCTGACTTGGGGTTGGTAAAAAACTTTCCCATTACGCAAAGCTCACTATTCAGGAAATTCTTCCGTGACCTGAATGGGCAATCGGGGCTTAAATTTCTCGCTGGTCGAGTATTAATGGATCTGGAATTGCTGGAATGGAGTGTTTCCAATGACCCCAAGCCAATTCCGCATGGTGATCGCAGCAATTTAGAGTTAGCGAAAAACTTGCTTAAAAATAGTTCTGGTATGTTAATTTCAAATGCAGCAATTTTTTCTGCTCTGTGGGCCAGCGGCCATCCTAAAATGTATTTATTATGGCCTCTCGCCTATATCACTCCATTTCCTTTGTTCATCCGCATCCGCGCTATGGCTGAGCATGCGGGCCTAGAAACCAGTCATTCCGCCCTTAGCAATACCCGCACCACCCGTGCAGACTGGCTGGCACGTGCTTTTGTAGCCCCAATTCATGTGAACTATCATATTGAACATCATTTGATGGCCTCTGTTCCGCATCAAAAGCTGGCGAAAATGCATCAGATGTTAAGGGAGCGTGAGTATGTCGATGCTCCGCCAAGTTATCTGGATGTGATTCGTTCACTTTTAAAAAAATAATCAACTTTCCCGATGCTTAGATTATTCCACTTCAATGCTGATGGGTTTCAGCATGTGAATGCGGATGTGAGGATTGTCCCCGATGTTCCGGCGGGCAATCTTCTGCTTCAATCTGCAAGGTCATCTCGGTAATATGATGCTCATGGTGAAGCATCTCAAAGGTCTGATGCCGCAGTTTCTGATAATCCACATTCGGTGCAACCAGATGCACGGTCAGCATGACTTTTTTGGAAGTAATCGCCCAAACCTTGAGCTGATGAATATCCTGGACCCCATCAAGCGCCAAAAGATCGTGACGTAATTTTTCAATATCAATTTCCTCCGGCACACCTTCAAGCAGAATATTGATGCTCTGTTTCAGCAAAATCCAGGTTCTTGGCAATACCCAAAATCCGATTAATACTGCAATGAGTGTATCTATCCACATCCAGCCGGTGAAATAAATCACTAGTGCTCCAATAATCACGCCTACAGATCCCAGTGCATCACTGAGCACTTCCAGATAAGCACCTTTGACATTGAGACTTTCCTGACTACTAGACACCAGAATTTTCATGGAAATCAGATTAATGATCAGCCCCAAAACAGCAACAATCATCATGCCAAGGCTTTGAATTTCTGGTGGATGACTCAAACGCTGATAAGCTTCAAACAAGATATAAATCGCAACCACAAACAGCATTAAGGCGTTAAACAAAGCAGCCAAAATCTCAAAGCGCTGATAACCAAATGTCCGTTTATTGTCTGCCGGTTTTTGTCCAATTTTGATAGCGACTAAAGCGATAGCCAGTGCAGCAGCATCGGTAAACATATGCGCAGCATCAGAAAGTAAGGCCAAACTTTGAGTTAGAAAACCAGCAATCACTTCCACAATTAAAAAAGTGGTGGTTAATCCCAGCGCTATTGATAATTTTCTGGCATTTTTTGCAGTCACGGCGACATGACTATGTTCATGATGATGTGAATTCCCCACCGGCCCCTCCCTCCTTCTTATTCAACGAGGACTGTATCCTCAGCATCTTTTCAAGTTTTGTTCTGATTCATATTACGCTTGAATTTTACCTATTTAAGTAGGTTTTTTATGAACTGTTTTATCAGTCGACATTAGATTAAAGTTTTAGCTTTTTCATGTTCTGCCAGCCAGGCCTGTACCGAAGCACACTTAAAATTACGCTCGACATATTCTATTATTTTCACAGGAAGTTTCACCTGATGGCTCAGCAAACGATGCAACATAAAGGCCAGATCAAAGTCTGCAATGGACCAGTGTTCAGTCAACCATATGTCCTCCAGCATATATTCTGCCACATTCACCAAGCGCTGAATTTCTTCAGTGATCGAAGCTGTAAGAGGTATAGACATTTTTGCTAGATGAAATACCGAATCGGAAGGCATCTGCTGGCGGATTTGCATAAAATCGGTTTTGACCAAGGCTTGTATGGCCCGACATTTAGCTCTAGCATAAATTTCCTTAGGATATAAGGCTGGATAATTAGGTGCTGGAAAGGCATCTTCCAAATATTCAGTGATCGCCCATGATTCAAACAGGCTAAAGTTATCTACTATTAAACACGGAACTTTAGCACTTGGACAAATGGCTTGATAAGCCGCAGATTTCTGTTGCTGCTGATCTAAATCGACCACTATTTCCTGAAAATCTAAACCCTTTTCTTTTAAGGCAACATAGACCGACATGGCATAAGGGCTGATTCTATTTTTATCGACATATAAACGTATATTTTGCATATCCTTGATCCTGATAGGCTTGTTGTTTTTATTCAGTACGGCAGCCTTACTCTACTCTCTTTCCTATATAAAAGGAAAAATGAACTGCTTCATGTAGCGATCACACGAAAATGTTTACACAGTTGCCGATAGCGCAGCGATGTTCATTATTTTCTATTTTGCACATGATGTGGGGCATAAAGCCTTTTATTTTGCTTTTGATTCACGTTAAATTAAATCATTCTCTTGATATCAAAAAACTATGCTGAACTTAGCCCACCTCTCCGATACCGTGTATGCCATTCAACATTTGGCTTTTGAAGACTTAGGTGCTTGGGAAGATATTTTTTATCAGCTCGGCTTACGTGTGCGTTATTTCGAAGCTGGCATCGATGATCTTACCAAGGCTTTTAAACATCCTGGATTAACAATTATTCTCGGTGGCCCGATTGCAGTCTATGAAACTGAGGATTACCCTTTCTTACAACAAGAAATAGACTTACTTAAAGTTCGACTGGAAAAGAATTTACCGACTTTAGGCATCTGTTTAGGTGCGCAGTTAATTGCTGCTGCATTGAATGCTAAAGTCTATCCCGGAGATGTGAAGGAAATTGGCTGGTCTAAACTCAGTCTTGCTTCTATTGAAAACAATCCACTAAAAGCTCTGGAGGATATTGACGTCCTGCATTGGCATGGTGATACCTTTGACCTACCTGAACAGGTAGAATTACTGGCCAGCTCTGATCTTTATCCAAATCAGGCCTTTCGGGTAGGACAGAATATTCTAGCACTACAATTCCATGCTGAAGTGGCCAGTGAAAGTTTAGAGAAATGGCTGATTGGACATACCTGTGAGTTACGCAAAGCCCAGATCAATATTCCCGCCTTACGGGCGGATCATCAAAGCTATGCGCCCGCGCTTGAACAGGCCGCCAGTTCGGTATTGCTGCATTATTTAGAAAACTTGCAACTTAAATAACCGTAATAAAAAAGCACCCAGTTGGGTGCTTTTTTAATTTGTCATGCTCATTTTTTCGGAGCAGGAACAGAAGCCTCGGTAGTAATGTTCACTGTAATTTTATCGCCCACATTTGGAACATAACCGCCTACCCCAAAGGCTGAACGGTTAAATGAAGTGGTTGCATTGAAACCAATCGTTTGTAATTTTGTCATTGGGTGCACGCCTTGTTTATTTAAAACTGCGTCCAGTACCACAGGTTTAGTGACATCTTTTACGGTTAAGTTACCGGTGATTTTGTATTTGTTTTTGCCTAAAGCCTGAACTTTAGTACTTTTAAAAGTGATATTCGGATATTTGGCAGCATCAAAAAATTCTGCTGTCTTAATATGGTCATCCAGCGCTTTCACATTCGTATTAATGCTTGCAACCGGGATGTTCACATTGACCGAAGAATTCGCAGGTTTTGCATTATCAACATTAATCGTACCCTGGATGTCACTGAAGTTTGCAGATGGTGTAGAGAAACCAAAGTGGCTCCAAGAGAACACCGTTGCTGAATGAGTCGGGTCAATCGTATAGGCCACTGGTTTTGCCATAGAAACTGTTGCTACAGATGCGACCGCCAAGCCTAATGCTAATGTTTTGAAATTCATGTTTTTATCTCACGTTTTGGATGTTATTAAGTGTATAGAATCTGGAACCGTTTACAGCCCTAAAGATAAAACGTTTTGTTGCAGTGATGAAACGATAAAATTGTAAGTTATTTTTTTAATTTTTGAGCTTTAATCCATACGGTACTGGATGAATCCAGTTTTCTTGGCGACTTTGTTATACAACGCTTGTGCCTGATGATTTGATTCCTGAGTCAGCCAGTAAACCCGGTCGCAATTACGCTGCTGTGCAACCTGATAGACATGTTGAATCAACTTACGCGCCACACCCTTTCCCCGATAGTCAGGATGGGTAAATAGATCCTGCAAATAGGCATAAGGTCTTACTGTCCAGCTACTGTTATGTTCGATGACATGCACCATCCCAACGACCTTTCCATCAATCAAGGCCGCAAAACCGTATATTGAATCTAATTCATAATTGGTTAATTTATCCCAGGTATTTTCACTCACCTCATCCGAAATTTGCGTCTGATAAAAGCGTTGATAGTCTTGCCATAAAAATAGCCATTCCGGCTGTGATATTTGCTCTAGAGATTTGATCTGGATCTGGGGCTGTATATTCATGTTTAACCGCTTCTTTGGCTTATTTCTTTAATTTAAGTCGTTTCGATAGTGGTCGCTGAATTTTTATAGCGGCCTAAACCTAGCTTTATCTCATCTGATGTTCATAAGCAACCTGTCAGATGAAAAATCATCCGGCATAAAAAAGTCCCAATCAGGGACTTTTCATGCTTTATGTTTAAAGTTTTTCAACCAGAATACGATCAACCTGTTTTAGGCCAGTCGTCTTTTCATGATTTTTACGACGCACTTTAATGATATTTTCTTCGGCTAATTCTGCAGCATTAAATCAACTGCAACCATCGCTTCAAGAGGTAATTCCTGTCCGATCCACTTGAGTTCGCCTGCATCCATTAAAGTAATTTCATCGTTAATTTGTTCATACAAGCTCATGTTCATCTCACTCTTTCATTTCGACTATGGGAGAACTTTCTAACAGTTGCCACATGAAAACAACGCTAAAAAGCAAAAGACGCCCCAAAACTGGAGCGCCTTTTAATAAACCGCCTAATCAGTTGATTATGCAGTAATCTCTTTTACAGCTGCAACCACTGCTTCAGTGGTAATCCCGAAGAACTGGAACAGATCTTTTGCAGGTGCAGATTCACCATAAGTGGTCATACCAATGACACGACCATCAAGACCTACAAATTTCCACCAGTAATCAACATGTGCAGCCTCAACAGCAACACGTGCACGAATATTTGATGGAAGAACCGCTTCACGATAAGCTGCATCTTGCTTCATGAATTCTTCAGCACATGGCATAGACACGACACGCACGCCTTCAAGCTGTGCATAAGCTTCCATTGCCAGAGATACTTCAGAACCAGTTGCAATGATGATGGCTTTCAATTCGCCTTTTTCTTCAGCCAATACATAGCCACCTTTCGCAGCGTTCTCAATTTGAGCTTGAGTACGGGTTTGGAATGGCAAGTTCTGACGAGAGAAGATCAATGCGGTTGGACCTTCAGCACGCGTTAATGCAGATTTCCAAGAAATTGCTGCTTCAACGGTGTCACATGGGCGCCATGTATTTAGGTTTGGTGTACCACGAAGGGATGCGATCTGCTCAACAGGTTGATGCGTTGGGCCATCTTCACCCAGACCAATTGAGTCATGCGTATACACATGGATCACGCGCTTTTTCATTAATGCAGACATACGTACCGCATTACGTGCATATTCCATAAACATCAGGAATGTTGCTACATAAGGGATGAACCCGCCATGCAGTGCAACACCATTCGCGATTGCAGTCATACCGAATTCACGTACGCCATAGTGTACGTAGTTACCTGCCGGATTGTCCTGTACGCCTTGCGCGCCTTTCCAAAGGGTCAGGTTAGAACCTGCAAGATCCGCAGAACCACCTAGAACTTCTGGCAATAATGGAACAAGTGCTTGCAATGCATTTTGGCTGGCTTTACGCGTTGCAATTGTTTCAGCTTTGGCATTCACTTCTGCAATATAGGCATCCGCTTTTGCAACGAAGTCAGCCGGTAATTCACCAGATAAACGACGTTTAAATTCAGCGGCTTCAGTTGGATATTTTGCAGCATAAGCAGCAAATGTTTCGTTCCAAGCTGCTTCTGATTCAGCACCTTTGGCTTTCGCATCCCAAGCTGCATAAACATCTTCAGGAATTACAAATGCTTCATCAGTCCAGCCTAGTGCTTCACGAGTCAAGACGATTTCGTCATGACCGAGTGGTGCACCATGACTGTCTTCTTTACCTTGCTTGTTTGGTGAACCCAAACCAATCACGGTTTTACAGATAATGATGGTTGGTTTAGCAGTTTCAGCTTTCGCCTCAACAGTTGCCTGACGGATTGCATCTGCATCGTGGCCATCAACTTTAATCACTTGCCAGCCGTACGCCAAGAAGCGTTGTTCTGTATCGTCAGAGAACCAGCCTTCCACTTCGCCATCAATCGAGATGCCATTGTCGTCATAGTAAGCAATCAATTTGCCCAGACCCAATGTACCCGCCAAAGAACATGCTTCGTGAGAAACACCTTCCATCAAACAGCCATCGCCGAGGAAGCAATAAGTGAAGTGATCTACAACTTGGATGTCGTCTTTGTTGAATTGCGCAGCTAGAGTTTTTTCAGCCAGTGCAAAACCGACAGCATTCGCGATGCCTTGACCTAAAGGACCAGTCGTCGTTTCAATCCCTGGTGCATAGCCCAACTCCGGGTGACCAGGTGTTTTAGAATGAAGTTGACGGAATGCTTTAAGATCTTCAATCGAAAGATCGTAGCCCGTTAAATGAAGAAGCGCATATTGAAGCATAGAGCCATGGCCATTTGATAATACAAAACGGTCACGGTTTGCCCAATTCGGGTTGGTCGGGTTATGGTTCATGAATTCACGCCAAACCACATCAGCGATATCTGCCATCCCCATTGGAGCACCTGGATGTCCTGAGTTTGCTTTTTGCACAGCATCCATTGCCAATACACGAATTGCGTTTGCAATACGACGTTCATTAAGCGGGGTTGTCATAAATCAGAGTCCAAAATATTCAGAAATAGGAAATGATGAAAAGACTTTCAAAACTGCTGTCTATTGTCTTAAAAAAACAGCGAGGGGTAAAGACTAACCAACAATATTTATCAGTTTATTGAGTGTCTCTTGCCTTATCGTACAATTATTCCACATTTCTTCTTCGGCTTCGGTTCTTCAGATTGAATTATCCCGCATTTTCTAATTAACTTTCTTGTCTGTATCTGGATTCTAAGCTGATAAACAGGATTGAATTTATGCTGATTTTATTTCTATTTTATATGTCTCACATCATTATTTTTAAAGAAAATCTATACAATTCACTGATCCATTCATAATGTAATTTTTACTAAATTTTATAAAATATTGGCAGGATTGTTTGATATACAGGTGAAATCAAATTTGCTTAGGCTAATTTTCAACTTCGGTAGACTTAATGTCCCTGACAGTCTTTAGGCAAATAGCGCTGCTGAATATCAGTGGAATAACATTTGCCACTATGAACATCAAAAGCGACTGATTTCCCGCGAATGGCCATATCGACTCCCTGCTCTCGTATCTTGAACTCTATCCGGCAAGCGGCATTAATAATGACTTTTTCGATATATTGACCATGCCCACCAATCTGGCGTCCGGCATCACAGTGCTGATCCGAAGCAATAAACTGGGTTCGATATGCTCCAGCCTGTTCAAACACTTCGGCCAATTGATTACGCACGACATAAGCTTGATAACTCATAAAAGCCATCGTCACTAAAATCGCGATAATGATGAGCACGATCAGCACTTCAATCAGGGTAAATGCCTTTTGATACATGATTTCTGATCTCCTTACAGTCTTGCTCCAAGAAGTCCATAGCAAAAGATGTCGCCATTCCTAACCAGCTAATGTGGAAGACTTAGCGCTAATATGAAGATATACCCGAACATCAACAAGACATTTGGTCGCAAGGCGCACAGCCTGAATCTGCTTTATTGATGTAATGATCACTTGCTTAAGTAAATTTTGAATTTTGAGCTTTGTATTTTTTCTATCGTCTATTTTTTTAAGATTTAATCGGAAATCTAAGCATTTAATTTTCTGACAGTCTGACGGATTAAAATATTGTTGCTTCATATTCCCCAATCAATAATGCTGTCTAAATAGATATATCAATTTTTTTAATTCTATTAATCAATTAAAAACACAATAATTTGAAACAATTTCGACCAATTTTGTCGTGTTAAGCTAGTCCTAGAGCGCAACTCGATGTAACATATCGGGTCTTTAAAATTAACTGTGATAGGACTATGCGCGAGTACGCTGTATTTACTTCGGAATCTGTAAGCGAAGGCCATCCAGATAAAATGGCTGACCAAATCAGTGACGCTATTTTGGATGCAATCTTAAAAGAAGACCCATATGCACGGGTTGCTTGTGAAACGCTTGTAAAAACAGGTGCGGTTGTACTTGCCGGTGAAATCACAACGACAGCAAATGTTGATTTTGAGGCAATTGTACGTCATACCGTAAACGGAATTGGTTATCACCATTCTGATCTTGGTTTTGATGGTTCAACCTGTGCCGTGATCAACATGATTGGTAAACAGTCACCTGAAATTGCTCAGGGTGTAGACCGCCAGAAACCTGAAGATCAGGGTGCCGGCGACCAAGGTTTAATGTTCGGTTATGCAAGCCGCGAAACTGATGTATTAATGCCTGCACCGATTTCATATGCGCATCGCTTAATGGAAAAGCAGGCTGAATTACGCCGTAATGGCACCTTGCCATGGTTACGCCCAGATGCAAAAAGTCAGGTAACTTTTGCTTATGAAAATGGCGTACCAGTTCGTTTAGATGCTGTCGTTCTTTCGACTCAACATGATCCTGAAATCACTCAAGCGAACCTGAAAGAAGCTGTGATTGAAGAAATCGTGAAAAAAATCATTCCTGCTGACATGTTCCATGCAGACACCAAATTCCACATCAACCCAACGGGTATGTTTGTGATCGGTGGTCCTGTAGGTGACTGTGGTTTAACTGGCCGTAAAATTATCGTAGATACCTACGGCGGTATGGCACGTCACGGCGGTGGTGCTTTCTCTGGTAAAGATCCCTCTAAAGTTGACCGTTCTGCTGCGTACGCAGGTCGTTATGTGGCGAAAAATATCGTTGCTGCTGGCCTGGCTGACAAGTGTGAAATTCAGGTGTCTTATGCAATTGGTGTTGCTGAGCCAACTTCAATTTCAATCAATACCTTCAATACTGCAAAAGTCTCTGAAGAATTGATTATTGCACTGGTTCGTGAACATTTCGACTTACGTCCATATGGCATTACCCGTATGCTTGACCTGATCCAGCCGATGTATAAGCAAACTGCTGCTTATGGTCACTTCGGTCGTGAAGGTTCTGATACTGCATTTACCTGGGAAAAAACTGACAAAGTGGAAGCGCTTAAAGCCTCTGCTGGTCTATAAGTTTTTCTTTAAAAAAGCCTGCATCATGCGGGCTTTTTTTATGTCTTTTATTTTTTCATTTTTAGAATTATCTCTAGGTCCTGATGACAAATATTTAAATACCAAGCTTCATACTATAACCTGACTTTTGAATGATACTTTTGAAACTCCCCTCTCTGTGAATATCACTATTCCATGAAACTTAAAACAACTTCCGGCTGTGCCATTACAGTATAAGTATCGAAAAAAGTTACAGTTAATCAACAAATGTTGATCTATTTGCTAGCATAAATCTAAATAAATGGCTGCTAAATTAGATTGCAGCTCTACAACAACAAAAGGATATTACTCGATGAATAAATTACTGATTGCTTTAGGTTTGGCGACCACTGTTGCCTTAGTCGGCTGTAGTAAAGAAGAAGCGCCTGAAACCGGCGCAACCACAGGTGAGCATTTAGAAAATGCAGCCAATCAAGCCGGCCATGATATGGAAGATGCCAGCCGTGAGGCTGCGGTAGAAACCGAACGAGCAATGGATAATGCCGCAGAAAATACTGCTCAGGCAGCGGACGAAGCAGCTGCTGCAACGTCTAGAGCAGCAGATGCCACTGCGGAAGCAGCACGTAAAGCAACTGCAGCAACTGCTGCGGCAGTTGAAGAAGGTGCGGGAGACGTTCGGGAAAAAGCTGAAAACTGATTTTAGCATTCAGTTTGATGTTTAAAAGCCTGCGATTGCAGGCTTTTTTATTAGAGATGATTTTAAATAGCGAATGATCTAAATTGAAATTGCATTAATTCTTGATGGGATCATTTTTTATCTAAATGAGTCGACAAAATCAGATAAACTGATAGAACTTATCAAGTATTAGAATGACTTAATTGTGATTCACTCGGCAAAACGGGCTGCATTTAAACTGAAATTCAGTAGAATACCAGCCTTTATTTTTAATAATTTAATCTCCCATGTCAGTCATTGTTGCTGCTTCCCAACGGTCGAATATTTCGGTCTGGGCAGCTTTTATCTTGCTTATCATAGGTACAATCGGTGCCTATCAAATCGTAGGCTTAAATCAGGCTCTATTATTCTTGATTGGTGGTGCACTGGGCATGACCCTGTACCATGCTTCATTTGGTTTTACTTCGAGCTGGCGTGTCTTTATCAAGGAACGTCGCGGCCGTGGTTTACGTGCACAAATGATTATGCTCGCTCTGGCGGTCCTGCTGTTTTTCCCGGCTTTAGGTGCAGGTAAATTATTCGGCAACCCAGTTAAAGGTAACGTTAATCCTGTTTCCATGTCAGTCATGATTGGTGCCTTTATTTTCGGTATCGGCATGCAACTTGGTGGCGGCTGTGCATCAGGTACGTTGTATACTGTAGGTGGCGGTAGCGCACGTATGCTGGTGACGCTCTTGTTCTTCTGTATCGGGTCTGTGATTGCGACCTCGCACCTTGACTGGTGGTTTGCCCTGCCACATCTTGAACCGATTTCACTGGTAGAAAGTTTAGGCGTTCTCCCTGGATTACTGTTGAGCTTTATCGTTTTTGCCATCATTGCTGCAGCAACAGTTTATTTCGAAAAGAAACGTCATGGCAGCCTGGAAATTGAGCCACGCAGTGAATATCAGGGCTGGAAGCGCTTTGTTCGTGGTCCATGGCCTTTGATTTGGGGCGGTATTATTCTGACCTTGCTCAACTTTGCTACGCTGGCACTCGCAGGTCGTCCTTGGGGCGTAACCTCTGCGCTGGCAGTTTGGGGTGCCAAAGGTGCTACGCTTGTGGGTGTTGATGTAGCTTCTTGGGATTATTGGCAAAAAGCAGGCAATGCCAAAGCACTGGCAGAATCATTATGGTTTGATATTACCTCAATGATGAACTTCGGTATCATGCTGGGTGCTTTGTTGGCAGCAAGTTTGGCAGGTAAATTTGCGCCGAATTTCAATATTCCAAAACGTTCACTGATTGCTGCTGTTATAGGTGGCATAATGCTGGGCTATGGCGCACGCCTGGCCTACGGTTGTAATATCGGTGCATATTTCAGTGGAATTGCGTCGGGTAGTCTGCATGGCTGGTTATGGCTGGTCTTCGCTTTTATTGGTAATGGGATCGGGGTAAAACTTCGTCCGATTTTCTTCCCGAATGAAAAACCGCAGCCTGAAAAACTGACCGGTTGCTAATGCTTAAAATCAAAAAAGCCCATCTGTGATGGGCTTTTTTCTGGCTTTAGGATTTACAGCGCAGCTTTTAAATTACAGCCATAACCCATGGTCTGCTGAACCTGACGATAAGTCGTATAACGATCCAGAATAAAGGTATAAAAATGATCAGCATCAGAGAAATTAGCTTTTAAATTTTCATTCTTGGCATTGGGCAATTTAATGTCATCGACCAGTTCCAGATTGTAATGTCCCAAACGGAACATATCGGCAAAATAACTATTCATCATATCGCAATAGGCGATTTTACTAGGTTTTAATGCGGTACTGCTAACGAGATGCTGGTTCAAGCTTTGCAGATTATTGACATCTAAAGGAAACTGGTGTGCGAAAGCAATGCTTTCGACTTTCTTAAATTTCTGAAAGTCTTGGGCTAACTGGACATTGAGTGCATCAAAACGTTGCTGCAGTTCCTGTGCGGTCTGAACCTGATATTTGGCTGGATCTACGACCGGTTTTTGTGGTTGTTCCGAACATGCAGTTAATCCAGTGAGCAGCGCTAATGACGTTAGCCATACCTTCATGTTTATACACTCAATTTAAATATACCAATGCTTATTATGCCTGAAAGCAGCTTGATGTACTGTTTAAAGTAATTTCTCATTCATATAACGCCAGTAGCGCTTTGGCACATATTGAATATGCAATTTCATGTTCTTGCGCGCCTGAATATTCACACTGTTAAAATAGTCTTTCCAGAGCTGATCATATAGCAGCTCTTGATCATCCAGTTCAATACTGAATGATTGACTATGACCAATCCGGATTTGTGGATCGATTATTTCAGCGTTCATCTCGACCTGATGCATCTGCCTTAAATCATAATAAATACCGTAATTACGCTGCTCGTCATAAATCAGCCAGCTTTGATCCTGATAACGCTCCTGAAAATGTCGGGAAATAATCGGCAAGACATTAAAATCCGGTCTGACCAGACTCAGAAACAAACCATCTTTGGCTTTTTTAAAGCGTACAAAAGCCTCCATACGATGCTTTTCCCGCCCCACTTGCTTGGCCCATTGCGACATGCCGATCACCGCAGCATGACCATAATCTTTATCGACTGGACGCTGGTTTTGAAAGACATAGACTGCAAAATCAAAAAGAGTCTGGAACGCTGCTTCCTGCTCTGACAAAAAGGTATAGTAAAAAGCACGCAAACTACTGGAAGATACTTTCTGCTTTAATCCCTGCCACACCCGCTGCCCATGCTGATCATTAGAGGCCACATGGATAAATTCATCAAATAAACCTGTTTGTGCTTGAGGATTGGCCGTCACTATCACGTTAAATTCTTTAAACTCGAAAGCACGAAATACACAACTGAGCAGACCAGTCATGCTGCCATCAAAACAGTAACTTGCCACTAGAAACCAAATCCTAATTGAGGTGAAAGTTGCTGCTGATATTTGGATTGTCCTGACATCAAAATTTGCTGGCGAATCTGATGGGCGTGCTGATCTTTCTTAAATTTCGGTGTATCCGCACAGCGAATAAAATGCTGCGCCCGGTTATAAGCCACGCCCATGCGCCTTAGCTGGTCAATATGAATCTGTCCAAAACGGCGTGCCTGTACAATTTTCTGGGCAGAACGCACGCCTATGCCGGGTACCCGTAGAATCATTTTATAGTCGGCACGGTTAATATCGACTGGAAAGGCTTCAGAATGACGCAAGGCCCAACTGAGTTTAGGATCAATCTCCAGCTCCAGATTCGGATGCTGATCATCAACAATTTCATCAGCAGCAAAGCCATAAAAACGCATCAGCCAGTCAGATTGATACAGACGGTTTTCTCTTAATAATGGCGGTGCTGAGCCGATAGCAGGTAAGGCTTTATCTTCAGGATTAATCGGGATATAGCCAGAGAAATACACCCGCTTCAGCTTAAATTCCTTGTAATGCCGGTCAGCCATTAAAATAATGTCCTGATCGGTTTCACTATGCGCGCCCACCACCATTTGTGTAGTTTGTCCGGCAGGTACAAATTTTGGAACGGACTTGATCAGCTTGCGTTCATCTTTGAGCTGGATCAACCGGTCGCGCACAATGCCCAAGTCTTTTTGTACTTCGGCATGGGTTTTCTCAGGCGCAAATTTTTGCAGTCCCGCCTCCGTCGGCATTTCCAGATTAATACTCATACGATCGACATACAGTCCGGCTTCGGTAATGATCTCCTGTGATGCACCCGGAATAGTTTTCAGATGGATATAGCCATTAAAGTTTTCTTCGAGTCTAAGTTTTTTGACCACCTGTAGCATCCGTTCCATGGTGTGATCGGCCGATTTAAAAATTCCCGAACTGAGAAACAGACCCTCAATATAATTACGCCGATAAAAATTCATGGTCAAATCCACGACTTCCTGCACGGTAAATGCTGCACGCTGGACGTCATTGGAACGGCGCGAAACACAATAGGAACAGTCAAAAATACAGACATTAGAGAACAGAATTTTCAGCAAGGAAACACAGCGGCCATCTTCGGTATAACTATGACAGATGCCATTCCCGGTATTGCCCACACCCTTGTCTTTATTTTTACGGTTGCTACCGCTGGATGAGCACGACACATCATACTTGGCAGCATCGGCTAAAATTTGCAGTTTTTCACGGATACGATCAGACATGAGCTCAGAGAATATGTGACCAAAAGGCTATTATAAAGTGTTCAATTCTAGGCTAATAAAAGTTCTATCTTTTTGGCGACGTAGCGTGTCGCAAGAAATGTAAATAACACGTAACCCATGCTGCAGTATTTCAAAATAAAATAACCAATATGATTTGCTTAATTTTGTGCTCAAAGGCAAAGTAAAAGCATAACAAGGAGCAAATCTATGTCTTTATTAGAAAATCTCGGAATTAAACACCCTATTTTCTTGGCACCGATGGCAGGTGTCTCTACACCTGAGCTTGCTGCCGAAGTGTCCAATCAGGGCGGCTTGGGCTCACTGGGTCTGGGGGCCAGCAGTATTGAGGCTGCACGAGAACAGATTTTAAAGACTCAGGAACTGACAGATTGCCCTTTTCAGGTCAATTTTTTCTGTCATGAGAGTGTGCCTGTAGATGAAGCTGTAGCACAGGCATGGATTGCACAGTTTAAGGATAAATTTGCCGAATATGGTGCTCAGGCACCGGAGCATTTGGAGTGTATTTATCAAAGTTTTAAAGACAATGATGACTTCCTGAATCTGGTATTGGAAACCAAACCGCGAGCGGTCAGCTTTCATTTTGGGATTCCACATCCGCATCAGATTCAAGCCTTAAAACAGGCCGGGATTCTGACCATGGTATCTGCCACCAATTATGCCGAAGCCAAAGCTATTGAGGCAGCCGGAATCGACATTATTATTGCACAGGGTATTGAGGCCGGCGGCCATCGTGGGATTTTTAGCACCAAGTTTGATGCTTCAGTTAAAACCTCCAATCTGGTGAAGCTAATCAAACAGCATTCTTCCCTGCCGATTGTAGCAGCAGGCGGGATTATGATGGGTGAACAAGCCCGCCAAATGATGGATTTCGGCGCAGATGCCGTGCAACTCGGGACTGCATTTGTGCAGTGTAAATCTTCCAATGCCAATGATGCTTATCGTAAAGCCTTATTTTCCAAGCCACTTACTCAAGTGAGTGCCAGTATTTCTGGTCGTCCTGCACGCGGCATCATTAACCACTGGCATATTGAAGTGGATACACCCGATCGGCTGGATGTTCCGGCTTATCCATATACTTATGATCTGGCCAAGCAATTACATGCTGCTGCTGCCAAACATGGGGATCAAGGTTATGGTGCATTCTGGGCAGGTTCGAACGTGGCACAGATTCGTGAAATGGAAGCTTCCGATCTGATTAACCAGCTCATACTGGAAATGAAGCATCTTTAATACTTGAATCATAAAAAAACCTCTCCACATGGAGAGGTTTTTAATTTATCTAGAATTAGCGTGTGACACGATGCCAGGCATCTTTAACTGCAAATTTCGCTTCTTCCCAGTTGAGGCGAGACTCACCTTTTAACTGTTCCCACTTGGTACGCAGTTCAGGTTCGGCACGGTCAAAATCCGTATCATGCTCATACATCGGACGATTTTCATAACCGACCCGGTAAGCACCGCGATAATCACGATCATAATCTAGATCGCCATATGTGCTACGCGTTTCATTGAAATACGGGCGATTATGATACTCATCTCTCCAGTAATTATCTTCTGCTCTCAAATGATCTGGATGTCGATAGTTATCTGCCTCAGGCAAGTTCTCTGGGTGCTGGTAATTATCTGCCTGTTTCTCATGATCAGGTGTCGCAATGTCATTACCTGCAATACCGCCAACAACACCACCGATAATACCACCCACCACTGCACCTGGAGGGCCACCTACCAGACCTGCAACTGCGCCTACCGCAGCTCCACCCAAAGTACCGGCACTGGTCGCAGCCAGATTATCCTCACCTTCATTCATGTCTGGAACACGAGGATTATCTTTCACGGGTGTATTCAAATCTGGACGCGCGTTAGTATCAGTCGGATTGATATTCAGGCCTTCACTGCGCTCTTGTGACAATTCCGTTGACGTTTTATGGCTAAACTCTGTGACTGGACGATTGGTATTTGTCATTACAGATCTCCCTCAATGATGACGATAAACAAGATGGATCACATCTGGTTTATATCTGGATAGATTCATCATAGAGGAAGCTTGAGTAAGCAATGTCCAAGTCCTGTCCAGTTTAAGTGAACAAACTGTGCTGCTATGTATTAGACAGGCTGAAGTGTAAACAGAATGCAAAAATCAGCCTGCTCAAGATAAAAAAGGTAGGGATTTCACACAAAAAATATTACTTGATTCGCTGAATTTTGCCCGCCATTACTTGGTTTCCAGTAAATTCACCTGCTCGACTTGTACATCATTCATGGTTAAACCATGTTCTAGCAGTGCATTAAAATAATCCTCTACCACACGATATTGATCAGCCGTATTTTCCACCTGATACATGCTTTGACGAAATTCATTACTAGAACGCAGTCCTTTGGTGTACCAGGCAATATGTTTACGGGAAATCCGGCAGCCGGAATACTCGCCATAGAACTCGTATAATTCTGTCAAATGTCCCAATAGAACATCTTTCACTTCTGTAATACTCGGTGCATCAAGATGTTGACCGGTTTTCAAATAATGGGCAATTTCACGAAAAATCCAGGGCCGACCTTGTGCTGCACGACCAATCATAATTGCGTCTGCACCAGTATAATCCAGCACATATTTGGCTTTTTCCGGACTGTCGATATCACCGTTAGCAATCACGGGAATCTTCAACATTTCCTTTACGTCTTTGATTAAAGAATAACGCGCGGTATTCAGGTACATATCTTCACGGGTACGGCCATGTAAAGCCAGTGCCGCAATTCCGGCTTGTTCAGCACGTTTGGCGACCCGTATAATATTTTCCTGGCCGTTCAAATAACCAAGACGGGTTTTTAAGGTCACTGGCACATCAACTGCAGCCACAACTGCATCCAGAATACGCGCAACTAGATCTTCATCCTGCAATAAAGCAGAACCGGCGAGTCGGTTACAGACCTTTTTGGCTGGGCAGCCCATATTAATATCAACAATTTGCGCACCATTGGCCACCTGATAACGTGCCGCTTCAGCCAGATCATGGGGATCTGAACCAGCAATCTGCGCTGAAATAGGTGCCAGCTCTCCATCAAAATTGGCACGATATAAGCTCTTTTTACTCATGCGCAAAGTTTTGTCAGATGTCATCATTTCACTGACAGCATGGCCTGCACCAAAGTATTTGCACAAGGTTCTAAACGGACGATCGGTCACACCTGCCATGGGAGCGACAATCAAATTGTTTGACAGTTGATATGGACCAATATACATATAAATTCATCACTTTTTTGATGGGCATAGTATACTGCATCTGCCTTATTCGCTCATCTTTTCAATTAATTTACGACACCATGAATAAAACTTTCGCTTCTTGTTTTTCTTTTAAGTCATTGTCTGTACTTGTACTTTCTCTGGGTCTTGCCGGTTGTGGCAATGGTTCATGGTGGTCAAAAGATGATGAACCGACACTTGAAGTTGAACATATTCGCAAAGCTATTCCAAACCGTGTCAACCAACGTGAGTCTTGGGCACAAGATATTTATGACATTACCGAACAGCTCGGCATTCCTCAGACCAAGGAAAATGTTTGTACGATTGTGGCAGTGGTTGATCAGGAATCTAACTTTGTTGCAGATCCTACTGTTCCGGGTTTGGGTGAAAAGGCGGTTAAGGAAGTCCAAGGTCGCCTTGATGAAAAATTCAAAGATAAGCTTGGTCAAGCAATTGGTGGCACAGTTGCAGGATATTTCCAGGAAGTTCTCAAGAACCATCCGAGTCCTGAAGACAACTACTTAAGCCAGATGCGCCGGGTCAAAACCGAACGTGAACTCGACGAATTATATCGTGAAATATTTGATTATATGTCAAAGCATTATCATGTTAGCGCCCTGACTGGTGCTGCCAAACTGGTCGGCCAGAATATTGGCGAGAAAATGAATCCAATTACCACCTTGGGTTCAATGCAGGTACATATCAGCTATGCGAAAGAACATAAACGCCAAGGCGGCAATATCGCAGAGTTACGTACCGATCTCTACAGTCAATATGGCGGTCTGTATTATGGGATTCATCGCCTGATGATGTATCCGGCGGATTATGACAAGCCAATTTATCGTTTTGCGGACTATAACTCGGGCATGTATTCCAGTCGAAATGCCGCTTTTCAGAGCATGTTAAATGATTTAACTGAAGCCGAACTTGATCTGGATGGCGACTTATTGCTCTATACTAAAGATGGCGCGATCCGTTCGCAGAAGAGTCAATCTGAGCGTGAGTTAATCAGTGTTTTTGCCAAAAATAATTTTATTATCACTGAACGTCAAATCCGAGCTGATTTAAAGAAAGAAAAAGATAAAGACTTTGAAGATACGATGACTTATCGTGGTGTCAGCAAGCTCTATCAGGAAAAAACCGGTAAAGACCCTATTTATGCGATCATGCCTGAAGTGGTTATTTCCGGACCAAAATTAAGTCGTGATTATAATACCAACTGGTTTGCTACCCGCGTCGATGGTCGATATCAAACATGCATGCGCAAAATCAAAAACCTAAAACTCTAGTCTTATTCGATTTTGATGGAACCCTGTATCTGCATGACAGTTTTACTGGGTTCATTTTCTACGCCTTGAGAAAACGGCATATTGTGAAACGCGGCCTGCAAATTCTGCCGTGGATTCAGGCTTATTATTTAAAACTGTATCCAGCACACCACATGCGTCCCAAGTTGTACGTCAGCATGTTTAAAGACAGTGATGCAGAGGAAATTCTGCATTTGGCTCAAGACTATGCACAACAATTGATGCTTAAGTTAAATCCGAAATTACTAGAACAGCTTAGGCAACATCAAGAATTAGACCATAAAGTGGTGCTAGTTTCCGCATCTCTGGATTTATATTTAAAACCGGTCTGCAGCTATTTAAATATCGATTTAATCTGTAGCGAAGTTGAAATCAAAGCTGGGAAAATGACAGGGTTTTATCAAACCCCTGACTGTAGTAACACACAAAAGAAAATTAGAATTCTAGAAAAATATAATCTGGATAATTATGCGGAAATTTATGCTTATGGGAATAGTGAGGAGGATGAAGAAATGTTGAGTCTAGCGCATCAACGTTATCTCGAAGGGCATGATAAACAGCTTCCAAAAATTAATATTTTATCTAATTCGATGCCATATTAGTCCTTTCTATTTTATCTGGCTGATCTACTAAACACCTTTAGACAATACTATAAATGGCAGATTAACTTTTTTACTTTATGCCTTGAAATCATATTAAATAGCTTCGCAATCAGGACTTCTACTTCCTGAAGTATTAGCCTCTTAAATAAAAAAACCACTTCATTTGAAGTGGTTTTTTTAGCTTTAAGAAAAATTATTTCTTAAACGGAAATGCATATTTCACAATACGTTTAATTACACTGCCGTACTGCTTAACCAGACTGGCATTGTTATAGTTCAAACCATATTTTTCACAAACAGCCTGAACTTTCGGTGCCATTTGACGATAGCGACGTGCAGGTACATCAGGATACAAATGATGTTCAATCTGATGACTTAAATGACCCGTCAAGATATGAAACGCTTCAGAACCGGTCAGGTTAGATGAACCACGGATCTGACGCATATACCAGTGACCACGACTTTCATTTTGAAGTACCGATTTTGGGAACACTTCGACATCTTTGGTAAAGTGACCACAAAAAATAATACTAAAGGTCCAGATATTACGCAGACCATTGGCCACCATATTACCGGTCAAAACCGGTAAAGCCGCAGGACCTGCTATCAATGGAAAGAATACATAATCCTTAAACAACTGTTTACCAATTTTGCTCTGCATTGGACGCCATTCTTCTTTGGTCTGCTCTTTGCTTTTGCGACCTTTGAAGTATTTACCCAATTCAAGATTCTGAATCGCAACACCCCACTGGAACAATAAACAGAATGGCACTGCATAAATCGGTTGCAATAAATAACCCGGTTTCCAGCGCTGTTCCGGGAACAAGCGTAATAGACCATAACCGATATCATCATCCATACCCTTAATATTGGTATAAGTATGATGCTTAAAGTTATGGGTTTGACGCCAGTTGTCTGAAGTCCCTACAATATCCCATTCATAAGTCTGACCATTGAGTTTAGGATCATTCATCCAGTCATATTGACCATGCATGACGTTATGACCCAACTCCATGTTTTCCATGATTTTGGCAAAGCCTAATAGACCTGTGCCTAGCAACCATGCTGGCGGGAACCAGCCTGCAAACAATAAGGCGCGACCGGCAATCGATGAGTAACGAATGGTTGAATAGACACGACGGATATATTTCGCATCTTTTTCACCTAGATCATCTAGCACTTCTTGCTTAATCGCATCGAGCTCACGTGCAAGTTCATCAAGTTCAAACTGGGTTAATTCACGGTTTTTAGGATTTTTAAAATACTGTAATTTTACTGGCATATTCATAAGATAAAACTCGCTTATAAGTCGATGACAAGGTCAGTCTGCGCTGAGTTAATACAAATTTTGAGCAGGTTGCCGGGTTCGGTATTTTGTGCACCGTTGACCAAATTCTTGGTCGAACCTTCTACTTTATTGCAGGCACATTTATTACAAATGCCCATACGGCAACCATGGGTCGGTTTAATATTTTGCTGTTCCAGGCTCACTAGAATGGATTGGCCTTTTGGAATGCTGACAATTTTTTTCGACTGGGTCAGGGTGACATTAATAAAGCCGGTATCCGATAGATCCGCCAAACTCATGCTAAAGGCTTCACCTTTAAACTGTTTTGCCTGAGCAAAAAGCTGTTCTGCTTTAGATACAAAACCTGAAGGACCACAGCAATATACGATGCTATTTTCCAGATTTTGCAGATCTGTCAGATAGGTTTCATCCAGACGTGCAGCAGCTGGCTGTTCTTGAGTGGCATACACATGAAATGAGAAATTTGCATGTTTCTGAGCAAGCTCTTCAAACCGTGCTTTAAATGCGGCATCCTGATCTTTTTTAACCCAGTACCAGAGAGTGACCGGTGCAGATAGTTCACCTTTTTTGCTCAAGCTTTCCAGCATACTGAGCATTGGGGTAATACCACTCCCTGCTGCAAGCAAGATCAATGGACTCGTCTGCACAGGCAAGGTCATATCACCATAAGGCTGACCAAATTCGATCACATCACCTACTTGTGCCTGTTCTGCCAACCAGGTACTGACTTTACCGGCATTGACTTTTTTCACGGTCAATAAAACATGTTGCGCATCTACACGGGTCAAACTATAGCTACGTTCATAACGGATGCCGTTTACCACCACATAGACCGGATGATGCTGCCCTGCTTCACCAAACTTAAATAAGCGATTCACTTGAATTTTCAGACTCAGCATATCCTGTGCTGCATTTTCTATATGCACGATCTTGCCTAATGGCTGATTCAACGACCATACAGGATTGAGTTTCTGAATCCAGAAATTAATTGCATGCTGATCAACTACACTATCAGACAGTGCATTCAATGGCATTTTAAGTTTTTGCAGTACATGCATCGTTTGTGACATCACCTTGGGTTTTTAATTATTATACACATGTATATATATTTGTATATACAACCGTATTGTTTCTAATCATTTCACAAGCTTGACTGGCTCGGTTATAATAAAATGATTCATGCATGAACCTATCGATGAACGAGCCTTCAATGAAAATAAGCAGTGACGCATCTTTATTACAATCGAAAAGCATTGATGAGCCGATTATCGTACGGAGTGTCGGTCGCAAGGCCACCATTACCAAGGAAGAACTGTTTCAGGCTGCGTTGAATCTGATTGGGCCACAAAAAAGTATTTCCTCTTTAAGTCTACGTGAAGTCGCGCGTGAAGCTGGTATTGCACCGAACAGCTTCTATCGTCATTTTAAAGATATTGATGAACTGGCCATTGAGCTGATTGATCGTGCCGGGATTGTATTGCGTCAGATTTTGCATGAAGCACGTCTGCAAGCTTCTCGCCAGAACAGCATTATCCGCAGTTCTGTAGAAGTCTTTATTGCCCAGCTGGATGCCGATGAAGGCAATCTGAGCCTGTTATTACGTGAAGGCTATACCGGTTCCAAATCTTATAAACAGGCGGTGGAACGCCAATTAAATTATTTTCAGCAGGAACTTCAGGAAGATTTAATTCGTCTGGAACGCCTAAACAATAAGAAGTTATTTCATCCCGATATTGCAGCCAAAGCCATTACCCAACTGGTCTTCAACATGGGTGCTAATGTGATTGATATGCCTGCCGAAGACCGCAAAGAAATTGCCGAACAGACCATGATCATGATCCGGATGATCCTTGAAGGTGCACGTCATCTGGAAGATTCTCAGCTGCGCTAATTTTCCGATTTGCATGAACTAGTATAAAAAGAGACGTAATCAGCGTCTCTTTTTTATGATGATTACAAAAGTGCGAGTTGAGCTTTGACTGCCTTTGCAGTGGCTTCCGGATACTCAAGCGGGAACATATGCCCGCCCTCGACCACAGAATAATTAATCCGATAAATCTTGTGCATCCCTTGTGGCAACCCCTGCTGATAAAACTGGCTTTGCTCTGCAGTCATCAGATGCATCGGCACTTCAGGCGGTCGGCGTGGCGTTCTCCACCACCAGGCTGGCACAGTCCGGAAGATTTCCGCTTCTATCTGTTTTGGAATAGTTAACGTCACCCCACCACGTTCAGGTTCTGGCTGAATGCCGCTCTCGATATAATCAGCAAAACACTGCTCATCGAAATTTTTAAATAAGCGGTTAAACCGGAGTGCTTCAATAGCGACCTGTTTTGATGACCAATAATCTTTGCGTTTTAGCGTAATTCCTGCGGGTGTATAACGATCGACACTTTTTAGATTCAGCTTTTTGATCAGTTCAAACATGGCGCTGTTTTTTCCAATCACAAATGGTGGATCCATAATGATCAGCTTGGAAAACAGTTCGGGACGTCGATACGCCGCCATAAGGGTCACCAGACCACCAAAGGAATGTCCTAAGCCAATCACTTGCTGCTGAGGAAACTGCTGCTCGATATCTGCAATGACTTCATCGACCAGATAAGGCCAGTCTCGCGTAATTGGATATTGTGGGTTCATGCCGATAAAGGGAATCGCTTTGACCTCATAGTCTTGCTGAAAACAGTCCAGAAACTTCCGATAAGTTGCCGAAGGGATACCATTGGCATGGGTAAAATGTAAGGCTTGCTTCATTATTTTTAAACGCAGTGCGTATTCATCCTGAAATCGTAAGATGAGCTTACCGCTTTAAAGATTTATTCGGCAGCGCAAAAATGCTCAAAGCATGACCTCAAAGTCATTTCTCTGTATTCCTTCAGAATTTAAAGTCTATTTCTGCGATACAGTCAAATGTTGCATCGGTAGAAAAGTCGCGCCGCAACTGGCCTTATCCCCCGCGATGACCACTGCCCGTCCTTTGACAGTAATAGACAAATTGCTGGAAATTGCGGTGACCATAGTCTGGCATTTGGGACAATAATGCTTCATGCCATTTAAATGTACGGCAATACCATTGATCAAAAAAGAGAGTTCGCATTCAGTCACCATGCCGCCATGACTGGTCTTTGTGCCAAGGGTAATCAGTGCTTTTGACATACTTTGTCATTCTTATTATTCAGTAGCCTAATTTTAAACAGGAGGAAAATAACAGACCAGCATTCTCCGACCAAAAAAATAATAAACCCGGATTTTGCCTATAAAAAAAGCAGCCCGAAAGCTGCATTTTTTTATTGCGTAAAGCTTAAGGCTTGACCACGACCATCACCTGAATTGCTTCCGGTGTTACCGATAGACCATCCAGCAGGCTTAAACCTTCTTTCTGCAACTTTTGTAAACGTGCAATTTCATCTTCACGGATACTTGGATTGAACTGTTTCAGATAGGTCAGGCGATCAATTTCATATTGCCATTTATTGCCATACACTTCTTTGGCTTGCTGCTTGAAGCCAGGCAATGCACTGCGTGCCAGTTCAAGCGCTTGCTGATAACGTGCCTCAATCACATCACGACGTGCTTTCACCACCTGACGGCAACTATTGCCATCTAAATGATGCAAGTACGGTTTCAGGATTTCTGGTGCAATCTTTTGTGATAGATCCTGACCTTTTTCACTGAGCAAGACACGAATCAACTGTTGCGGCAAGCTAGACGGCAAGTTCAATGCTTTCGGAGCCACCACATCGACCTTGAACCATACTTCAAGTAATACCGAACCCTGTGGCAGTGCTGCAGATTTTAGTACCGCAACGTTAGTGCTACCAAAGCCTTGCGTATTGATCATTTCCATCACACTTTCAGTGAATGGATGTTCCAGTGTCAGGTATTGCGCATCTTCGCGGATTTGTGCCTGATCACGATAGAAAGTCGCTGTAATCCCTTCTTCATCCAACGTCAAACCTTGAACCTGCATTTGATCGGTTGGCTTGATGATCACTGTACCGTTACTTTGCTCGTCAAAGTCGATATTCGTAGACGCCATAAAGCGCTTCATGAAAATCGGCAAAGTGGTATTGTCATCATAGTCTTCAAGCGCGTTGACAATTTCCTGTGCCACCACCGGACGGCAAGAGTTGTATTCAAGCAAACGGTCTCGACCTTCCTGCAATTCAGCTTCCAGCGCTTCACGTTGCACGCTAACTTCTTCCAGCAGGTCTTCAAAATCTTGACCTTTGTCTGCCAATAGACAGTCTTTCAAGCGAACAATAAAATTTTCTTGCAAGGTTTGTGCAGCTGGAGAAATATTGCTGAAGATATTCAGCGCTTCGTTATACCAGCGGAACATACGTTCTTGTGCAGTTCCCACCAGATAAGGCACATGAATCTGAATCCGGTTTTCCTGACCGATACGATCCAGACGACCAATACGCTGTTCCAACACGTCCGGGTTCGCAGGTAGGTCAAACAGAATCAGGTCAGAGGCAAACTGGAAGTTACGACCTTCCGAACCAATTTCCGAGCAGAGTAAAATCTGCGCGCCATACGAATCTTCAGCAAAATAAGCTGCGGCCTGGTCACGTTCTAATAAGCTCATGCCTTCATGGAACATGGCGGTACGAATACCGGCATGTAAGCGCAGTACATTTTCCAGCGCTTCAACCACTGGCCCGCTACGCGCAATCAGTAAGACTTTTTTGTGTTTTAAATCGGTACGCAAACGCTCCATCAGCCACATCACGCGTGGATCGGCTTCCATCCATGCGCCATCGAGCTGCGCCTCTTCAGGCCACATCTGTTCACGCAACTTGCCATCTTTCGACCAGTTTTCTGGTGCTGGCAATGGTGCCGGCTGACAGTCACGACCCGGGAAACCTTGAATGGCTTCACGTGTATTACGGAACAGGATACGACCTGTACCATGACGGTCTAAAAGTTCGTGAATGGCACGGAAACGCTGTTCAGGCTGATCTTCAATCGGATGACCTAACAAGGCTTCAATCGCAGTTAAATGCTCGGCTTCTAGCGGCATGTCTGACATCAGCACTTCTGCAATTTTAGCTGTATGCTGATACTGTGCTTCTTCGTCGAGGAAACGATCCAGCGAGTTAAAACGCTGTGGATCAAGCAAACGTAGGCGTGCAAAGTGACTTTCCACACCGAGCTGTTCAGGTGTTGCCGTCAATAACAACACGCCCGGCGTATGTTCAGCCAGCTCTTCGACCAGATCATAACGGTCATTACCACCATCTTCTTCACTCCACATCAAATGATGCGCTTCATCGACCACCAACAAATCGAAACCTGCTTCAAGTGCCTGTTCACGCAGATCTTCATGGTCGACCATCAAATCGACAGAGGCAATAATTTTTTGTTCGGTCAGGAATGGGTTCTGTTCAGGATCATGTTCTTTGATCGATGCCGTACGAGTCAAATCAAACAGCGAGAACTCAAGATTGAAACGACGGCGCATCTCGATCATCCACTGATATTGCAGTGAATCCGGCACTAAAATCAGGATACGTTCAGAACGGCCAGTTTTCAGCTGTTGATGGATGATCAGACCCGCTTCAATAGTTTTACCCAGACCCACTTCATCGGCCAGTAATACACGCGGTGCAAAACGCTGACCAACTTCATGCGCAATATAAAGCTGATGCGGAATCAGACCGACACGTGAACCCACCAGACCACGCAGTGGACTGCTTTGCATATTGGCCTGCATCAGCAGTGCTTCAATACGCAGGTCATACCATTCTTTATAATCAACCTGACTGGCCAATAAACGGTCTAGAGGCTTAGACAGCTGGATGGTCGCACCAATACGGGTTTCATTCAGCGATTTACGTTCTTCAGTTCCATCTTCCAAGGTACGAACGACATGATAACGCACCACGCCATTGCGGTCTTCAACGGATTCTACAATCCACTTGGTCCCTTCCTGATCCTGTAATTCATCTTTCACATTAAATACGATACGAGATAAGGGTGCATTGCTGCGTGCATAGACGCGGGTTTCATCGCTTTTCGGGAATAAAATGCTGACCGACCGCTCATCAACATCAATAAGAACGCCTAAACCGAGTTCTGTTTCAGTATCTGATAACCAACGTTGACCAATAGCAAATTGCTGCAATTTTTCCACCTTTATCTTAAGTACAAGATTATGAATATTAGGCTCAATCACGAAACGTCATTGGAGCAAAATTCCACACCTTCAAGCAATGTATTTTGACATAAAGCCCACTAAAAAGTGAGCATAATTCACGCCGATTAAAGAAGTATTTCCTAGAACGGCGCCGGACAATAAAATTCGACCAACTGCTCTGTTTGAGGATGATAAAAACTCAAACGTTCCGCGTGTAAACATAAACGCGAGCTGAGCTGTTGCTGTTCGGATGTCGCATATAAGGTATCGCCAATAATCGGATGTCCGAGATATTGCATATGCACCCGTAGCTGATGTGAACGGCCGGTAATTGGGGTCAGTTTCACCCGAGTCACGGGCTGTCCCTGAATATTAAAATGTTCGATCGCCTGCCAATGCGTGATGGCCGGCTTATTATGTGCGGGATCTGCGATATGTAAGGGGGGACGGCTTGGATCATACACCACTGGCACTTCAATAGTGCCTTCACCTTCGAGTGTACCGGCAACCATAGCCTGATAGGTTTTATCAGTCTGGCGTTCCTGAAACTGGCGGGAAATGGTTTTTTGTCCCCATTTGCTCAGACCAAAGGCCAAAATACCGGATGTATCGCGATCCAGTCGATGAATCAGTAAAGTTTTGGGTTCTAATTTGACCAGACGGTTGATCAGGCAATCTTGTAAGTCTTCTGTTTTACCGGGAACTGTGAGTAAACCTGCAGGTTTGTGGATGACCATGAAATCGTCATCACGATGTATCAGATGTTCGGTTAGAAAATTACTCAAAGTTCAATCCCAGGCTGATCGTGAAAAACAAGGCGGCAATGATAGAAAGCTTAGCCAATAATTACAATGCGCATTTATGTAAATGACGATGAAATTTCCGATTTAGCGCATAAAATTGCTCAATCGCAGCGCATCAACCTGAGGATTTTAAAATGAAGCTTGCCAATTCGTGCAAAGACGGATGTTTTAGCACATCTTCATAACGGATATTGGCACCATGTGCACGCCATATACCGACTAGACTCACCACCGCTACCGAATCCAGACCATAATTTTTTAAGTCGACATAGGGATCAATTTCCAAAGCATCCATATCCAGCTGTTCTGCGACAGCCAACATAATGCCTTTGGCCGACAATACATATTCGGAAGATGCGCTTAAATCCCATAAGCGGGTCAGGCTATAGGTATTTAAGTGATGTATCCCCTGTGCTGAAATATTTTCGATCCATTGAATATGCTGATCTTGATTCGCCAATAAAATCACATCATCGACCACACCGATTTGATCCGTCACACTCATCAGATGCGGCAAAATCTGTTTCAGCATCGGTGTAACCTGCCCGGCAAAAATCAGTTGCGGATGCATTGAGGCATATTCTCCCAATTGCTGCATGCCTTGCATCAGGTCATCACCATATAAGTCAACAATCGGAATATCGAGTGCTTTGGCTTTATTGCTGATCTGGATCAGATGACTCATTAGGTCGCTTTCTTGTATGCCTACCATCATCCTTAAATTTTGTAATCCCACTAAAACCAAAACAGATTCATTTGATGCAAGCTGCCATTTGGCTTGGGATGGAGCAAGTTGGATTTTTTTAGGGATGGGGTACAGCATGGGAGGCTCTTATAAATACAAAATAGCATGATGATTCATGCTATTTTAGTTTAGCATCGATTTGAAAAACACTTTGATTTCACAGAGGTTTATTGTTCTAATTTCGTATCATCGCCATTATGTTAAATGGCTTTAATTTTGCTTAGCCCTATATTCATTAAATGCTAGAAGCATTCCCTCTTTTTGTTCTGCGGAGGCATCTGGAAATGAATAAAATCTTTCATAATCTTTTCTAAATTGGCTGCTTTCAATTCTTTTAGCTAAGTCATCAATAAAACCTTTTCCTTGAGTCTGATATTGCTGAATCGTTTGTTTATCTAGGCAGATAGTTTTCGCCCAAGAAACTGCACTCATATTTATACAAACATTGAGGTATATATTTTCGCTATCCTCATATAGTTCCCAAAAATAAGGCTCTATTTCTATAAGTTGCATTTCACTAGTATTTCCAAACTTTTAATTATTTCTAAAATTAACATAATACACGTTATACGAAATTCTTTTGTTAGAACCCATTTAAAGTGTCTATATTCTCACCAATAAAAATGTCTGGTTTATGATGGTTTTTATCACCATGGACTGGATATAAAATATAGATGCTGATCACTATGTCTGATAAAGAAATTCAACGTCTTGCAGTTCTGCAAGACGTTAGAGATCATCGTATTACCCAGGTCCGTGCTGCTGAAATCCTGAATCTTTCCACCCGTCAAATTACCCGGTTATTGCAGAAGCTCAATCAAGATGGTGTCTCAGGTATGGCACATGCCAGTCGTGGTCAACCGGGTCATCGTCGCCATGACGTCCTGTTAAAATCAGAATGTCTTTCCATTATTTCTGAACATTTACTTGGCTTTGGTCCTACATTGGCTCATGAGAAGCTCAGCAGCATGTTTGGCCTGCATATCCCGGTAGAAACGGTTCGGCGCTGGATGACATGCAAATGACCTCTGGATTCCTCGATCCAAGCGCCTGAAACGTCCATATCAGCCTCGATACAACCGTGATTGCTTCGGTGAGCTGATCCAGATCGATGGCTCATATCATGACTGGTTTGAAGGTCGAGCTTCCAAATGCTGCTTGCTAGTTTATATCGATGACGCCACTGGAAAGCTGTTGCATCTGCGCTTTTGTGAGGCTGAAACGACCTTTGATTATATGCTTTCAACCCGAGCCTACATTGAGCAATACGGCAAGCCTTTAGCGTTTTATAGCGATAAACACTCGGTATTCCGAGTGAATCAGAAATCGAGCCAAGATAGCCAGATCACGCAATTTGGGCGGATTCTGAATGAGTTAAATATTGATATTATCTTCGCCAACTCACCCCAGGCCAAAGGCCGTGTGGAACGTGCCAATAGAACACTCCAGGATCGCCTGATCAAGGAAATGCGCCTAGAAGGTATCTGTTCAATTGCCGAGGCAAATGCCTGGCTGCCCTGCTTTATTGAGCATTTCAATCAGAAGTTTGCCAAGTGTGCGCGAAACTCAAAGAATTTACATCGGCCATTAACCGAATCTCATCTTGAACTGGATGATATTTTTACCTGGCAGGAACCGCGTAAGGTCACCAAGAATCTGACCCTGACCTATGACAAATGTATTTATCTGCTTGAACCGATAGAGCTGAATCATAAGCTTGTTGGGCAATATATTTCATTTCTGGAGTACCCGGATGGGACTGTGGCCCTCATGCACGAGGAACGAAAGCTCAACTACAGCATTTTCAATAAATTAGCTGGGCTACAGCAGAATGAGATCGTTGAGAATAAACGGTTAGGTACAGTTCTGGCACATATTCAGCAACAGCATGAAGAGTTGGAAAAACAGAATAAACGTTCCCGTCTCAAGAAAAGTATGCCGAGTCGTAAAGCTCAGAAAGCTGTTATTGAACAAAGAAAGTTAAATCCTGTGCTTGACTCTTGTGGTTAAAAACAGGACATTTTAAATGGTTTATCGCATAGACATTTTAATTGGTGAATAACATCTTTTGATTTCCTTTTTAAATTATAACTTTATTGTATATAGACAAGCCCACTCATTAGCGATTGGGCTTTTTAGTTGATATTTCACGTTCCACGCTTCATTTTGGTACAACTTTGAATGATTTTATTAGGGTCTGTTGACATTTACTGTTCATAATTAACCCTATAAAGGTAGCCATAAAAATATACAGGCTAAAGCAACAGAACTTTGATAATTTCTTTTGAGCTTGTCATATCGAGTAGCTATTCCTCTAAATTGCTTTAATCTACAAAACATATTTTCAACTAAATGCCTGATTTTATATAAATACCAGTCCATATGGTCATTGTTCGATTGGCTATTTGTTTTCTTTGGTATATTCGCTTTAGTCCCTGTTTTCCTGATCTGTTCACGCAGTGGTTCTGAATCATAGCCTTTATCTGCACATACCACTTTTGTCTCTTTTAAATCTAATGTTGATATTAAATCAGGTGCAACTTTAACATCATGTGTGGTTCCATCGGTAATCATGAAATCAATAGGATTGCCATGTGCATCAACAATCAAATGTATTTTTGAGGAGTTTCCTCCTACACTTTTAGAAATAGATTGATTCGCTATGCCGGCAGAATGTTGATGAGCACGTACATGAGAGCCATCAATAAAAATCCACTCCATATCGGGGCATGAGGCTAGTAATTTGAATAATCTAAGTAACTTACCGCTGCTTGACCAACGATTAAAACGTTTGAAAATAGAGTTTGAATGACCAAAACAGCAAGGAATATCTCGCCACGGACAGCCTGTTCTAATTCTATAGAGAATAGCTTCAATAAAATTGCGTAAATTTGAGTTGTGGTGAATGGATAAATTACGCAGAATAACTTTCAACTTTTGCCAGTGTTGATCTGTCAGCATGGTACGAGGCATAGCGAATAGTAAAATTGGGTTTGGCGATTTGATTTTACTACTTCGCTATTTTTTTAAGCTAAAAGTGTCAACACACCCTAAATTAAGCTGATCAATTTCTATTTTGGATTAGCTTTGCTTAGCCAAAAATTTCTCAATGGCTACCTGTGCAATCTCCGCATCTTCAAACGACTTCACACCCGACACACCCATCGCACCGACGAGCTGGCCTTGATACAGAATCGGTTCACCACCTTCCAACATTCCTGAGAAAGTTTCCATGGTCAGAAAACCCATCTGTCCGCCTTTGATAATATCCTCAAACAGTTTGGAGGGATGGCGACTCATAGCTGAACATTTAGCCTTTTCGACGGCCAGATTTGCAGTCATCGGTGCTGCACCATTCATACGCTTCATCGCAAGCAAATTACCCGTTTCATCTACGACTGCAATACTGACATTAAAACTGTTCTGAATGGCATATTGATGGGCTTGATCTAATAAAAATTCCGCATCGCTTAAAGTCAAATAATGTTTGGTTTGCATGAAAATGATCTCTAATTTTAAATGTAATTCCCCCTAAGCCTGAGCCATATATAGCGCAAGAATACTGGAGGAAGTCTTTAAATTTTCATTTCTATTCGATAGATGAAAGCCCTCTCCTTTAAGGAGAGGGTTTGGGAGAGGTATTACGCTTTCATCTCAGCAAAAGTTTCTTTAGCCGCTTGAATCGTGTAAGCAATATCTTCATCACTATGCGCAGCAGAAATAAATCCTGCTTCAAAAGCAGATGGTGCAAGGTTTACGCCACGATTTAACATGCCATGGAAGAATTTACGGAACGCATCGACATCGCATTTCAGCATAGAGTCGAAGCTAGTAATATCTTCCTGATCGGTAAAGTAAAGACCAAACATACCGCCCACTTGTTGGGTCTTGAATGAAATGCCTGCTTCATCAGCAGCAGTTTGTAAACCGGCGAGCAATTTTTCGAGTTGTGCGGTTAATTTTTCATAAAAATCTTCGGTACGTAAATGCTTGAACATCTCGATACCGGCACGCATTGCCAGTGGATTACCCGACAATGTACCTGCTTGGTATACCTTACCCAATGGCGCGATGCATTCCATCACTTCACGTTTACCACCGAAAGCACCCACTGGTAAGCCTGCACCGATGATTTTACCTAAAGTGGTTAAATCCGGAGTAACGCCATAATGTGCTTGCGCACCGCCAAGACCGACACGGAAACCGGTCATTACTTCATCAATGATAAACACTGAACCATGCTCATCACAGACATCACGAATCGCTTGCAGGAAACCATCAATCGGTTTCACAAGGTTCATGTTACCTGCCACAGGCTCAACAATCACGCCGGCAATTTCTGAACCGAATTTGGCAAAGCATTCTTTTAAAGTCGCGATGTCGTTATATGGAAGTGTCAGCGTATGTTTTGCAAAATCCGCCGGCACACCTGCAGACGTCGCTTCCCCTTCACCACTGGTCAATAAACCTGAACCGGCTTTTACCAATAATGAATCCGAGTGACCGTGATAACAGCCTTCAAATTTTACAATCTTGTCACGGCCAGTATAACCACGTGCTAAACGAATCGCGGTCATGGTTGCTTCTGTACCCGAGTTGGTCATACGCACTAGTTCAATCGATGGCATGATCTCGCAAATAATATCTGCAAGCGTAGTTTCATGGACTGTAGGCGCACCAAAACTCAAACCATCGACCGCAGCATCCTGAACTGCTTTAATAATCGCAGGATGCGCATGACCCAAAATCATCGGCCCCCATGAACCCACATAGTCCACATAACGTTTGCCATCGACATCATAAAGATACGCACCTTGGGCTTTTTCGATAAAGACCGGCGTCCCACCGACACTATTAAATGCGCGTACAGGTGAATTGACGCCACCCGGGATATGTTTATTGGCTTGTTTGAACAATTGTTCTTGCTTTGGAGATAAGCTCATGAAGGCACTCGACTCAAAATTAAATCAATCAAAAAATTTTATGCTGTAGCTTGAAAAAGCGCAGACCATTCATCTAAACGTTCAGGAATGGCATTCATAGGAAGTCCCAATATATCACTAATCACCGCGCAATAATCCGCACCTGACTCAATGACATCCTTTGAATTTTCAACCGTTAAACCACCAATGGCACAGAGAGGCACGTTCAATTTTTCTTTGGCCAGTTTTAAGGTTTCAAGACCAATATTACCCGCTTCAGGTTTACTATCAGTCGCATAAATTGCTCCAAATGCCACATAATTCGCACCATCGGCAATGGCCTGTTTAGCCAGCTCAAGTGAGTTATTACAGCTACGGCCAATCAACACGCCTTTAGGCAAACGCGCAACAGCGTCGACAATCGAACCATCATCCTGGCCTAAATGCACACCCACGCCGTATTTAACCGCCATTTCCAGATCATCGTTAATCACGAAAGGTACGCCATATTCAGCACACATGGCTTTCATGTACTCGATTTCGTAAATTTGATCTTCTTTCGCCACTTTTTTACGGCGATATTGCAAGACCGCAACACCACCATTGGCCATTGCACCTTCCAACTTCGCTAATAAAAGCTCTAATGGATCATCATTGGTAATTAAATATAAACCGCGCATCTTGCTCGCCATTTCCTAGAATGGCTCTATTATAGGCATAACTCCGCTAGATTTCCGCAGTCCTGCTGTTTCTGAGACCGCGGGCAACAACAGATTTGCAGTTTTTTAGTACAATTTATCCGTTAAATTTTAAATATCACCATTTTCAGGGATATACCGGCTATTAAATCTACGTTTTAATCGCTTTATAACAATAATTATAACGTGTTAATACTTACGCCCTCCGACAAACGCTTTTAGGATTTTGCAGACAACTTGGTGGAGAAGTTGCAAAATTCTAAGAGCGATTTTTTTGTTTTTTTTCACCTAGTTCAAGCGCACTCAAATTAATGAATGTTAAAAATACCCATTTTCAGGGATAGCCCAATCGGCACGAAGCGACTTAAATAGTCTTAGACACAGACAATAAACAGAAAAATAAATACCTGTGTTGGTAATACCCGATCCTTTCTGGTTTTGAGTCCTTCGTTTGTGGGAAGACGTTTCAAAGCCAGAAAGGATCTTTTACTTTCAGCACACATCCGCATAAAAGCTTCTATGACTATTTACATAATAGCATCAGCAAAATCTTAAAATTTTATTGATATTAAACAGACATAAAAAAAGCCCGGAGAAGGTCGCTCCAGGCTTGGAAAACTGATGTATGACTAAAATATAATGGTTGATCAAAAAACCAAATCTGCAATAACATAATTATTAGAATAATAATTCTAGACTTGCAAGGCTTTTATCGAAATTTCATGCTTTAAGTGAGCACATTCCGATAAAAGTCATTCTGGCTCAACTGGAAATTTTATCGTATTTACGGTCTATCAGACTGATATTGCCACGCAGGACATCGGCAAACATGCGCCAGTCCGAGATAAAGCTATATACAGGCTGTTTGAAACTGGCCGGTTTATTGCGCTCAAAGATAAAATGTCCGACCCAAGCACAAGCATAACCCGTGAGTAAACCATAGGCAAAATATCGCGGCTTGCCTTGACGAATGGCTTTAGCAAAACAGTATAAACCGATGCTACTGCCGGCCACGTGCAGACGGCGACTGATAATATGCCGATGTTCGGTCAAATAGAAGCGATAAAATTCATGATAATTTTTAATCGGCATCTGGGGCTGAGCCACCACCTCATTCTTACTTTCTGGTTGTACTTGTACATTCATCTGTCATCATCCTGACGTTTTTGTTTTACCTTAGCGTATATTTTAGCCAAATAACAGCCTTTTGATTCGCGCTTCAATGTATCTTGAACATCCCCCTGAACGTCTGAATCCGATCGTTTTAGCCTAAAATGAACCGATGAAATTCAATCTTAAAAGTTCTGTTTAAGCTTTTTATGTTCAGTCAAGTCTTACATGCATTTTGATTTTGGTTACAATCTGCTGCGCACAAATCTAAAAATATAATTGCGGCTGCTGTCCGCCTCATTTCAAAACCTTATTCAAGTGAAGATTCAGTGCTTAATTGCACTGAACAGATAGGATGATCATCATGGTTGAAGTTGAACTCAAGTTCCAGATTCCTGTGGCACGACGCACTGCGCTGCTGAAGGCACTTGATCCGAAAAAGTCTCAACAGATCCAGCTTCAAGCCAAATATTATGATACTGCTGACCGTCAACTGGCCCGGCATGGGGTGGCACTACGTCAGCGTCTGGAAGGTACACGTTGGTTTCAAACCCTAAAAGCGGCCGGAAAAAGCCACATCGAACGCTTTGAACATAATCATGATCTAGGGGAATTAACTGCATCTCCTGAACTGGATTTAGATATTTATAAAAAATTTCCAGAAGCCGGGACAATTCTCAGCAATGCGCTCGGCAATCAGTTCGACCAGCTACAACTCCAGTTTGAAACCGATATTTCCCGTACGTTAAGGGTAATTGACTATGAAGATACCCAGATCGAAGTCAGCTTGGATATTGGACAGATCCGCACACAGGATGCTGAGCAAGAAGTACATGAAGTTGAGTTCGAACTAAAAAATGGTTCAATTCAACATCTGCTGGCCTTTAGTTTTGAATGGGTCAAGAAATACCAGCTCTGGCTCGATGTACGCAGCAAAGCAGAAATAGGCAATTTATTGGCCACTTCACAGCGCGTTAGCCCTGCGACCCTTAGCAAAGAATTTCAGATCAGCAAAAAAGACAGCGCCAGTAAAACCATGCGCAGTCTGATTGCGCAGCAGATGCAGCATTTATTGCCGAATATCGCGGCGATTGCAGCACAGGTTGCAGAGCAGGAACATATTGATCAGGCACGACTGGCACTGGATCACTTATATCTGACCTTGCTGCTGTTCAAAGACTGGCATCCTCAGCTTTCGGACAAATGGGCACATCAACTGGCGGCCTTTAAGCAGCAATTTGAACATCTGCAACATTTGCAACACATGCAAAACAGCTTGGCCGGCTTCCTGCAAAATCCAACCACGGCAGAAAACCTGAGCAAAGATATTCTGTATGCGCAGGAGAAACTCGGTAATCTGGTCAAATCCACCCAGAATGTGCATCATTATCTGGAATTGCTGATGTTTAGTTTAAATGATAATGATCATGCTTCTCTGGATCTGAAAACTGCTGCACAAACCACCTTGCAACAGCAATATAAAGCCTTGCAGGAACAAATGAACCAGACGGATATCACCGATTTTGAAAGTCTGGATCAATTGGCCAGCCGGATTCAGGAACTCAAATTCAGCTTTCCGATTTTAACCACGATCTATGATGTCAAAAATTTGCAGAAATACAGCAAAGCGCTGAATGATGCACAACTGGCAGCCAGTGAATATCAAACCTTGGCCTCTTCTGCAGTTTATATTCAGCAGACCGAACTGGAAGCAAGTGACTGGTTTGTGCTGGGCTGGCTGACCGCCAAGCAGGAAGTCTATGCGCAGAAACTGCTTGAAGCGACCGAACAGTTCCTGGTCAGCCGTAAATTCCTGAAATAAACATATTGAAATAAATATCACGAGAAATACTTAAAGCACGCCTTCTATGGCGTGCTTTTTGTTGCAGAAGCACATCACACCCCTGCTGATCTTTGGGCTATATTAATCTGTAAAACCAACATCGCGGAGGAATAACCCGATGGCAGAAATAGAACTCAAATTCCAGATTCCGCCACAGTCTCGTGTGCAATTTGAACAGGACATCCAGAAACTTCAGCCGACTCGGCATCGTCTGTGTGCACGCTACTTTGATACTGAAGCGCAACAATTACAACAACATCAGATTGCCCTGCGGCAACGTCTGGAAGACCAGCAATGGATTCAAACCCTGAAAGCAGCGACCGAACAACAATTTGAACGTTTTGAACTTGAGCATGAATTAAAAAGTCCTCCGGAACATTGTGATTTTCAGTTATATCGCAAACATAAACCGGCCAAAAAAATCCTGAAACAGGCGCTCGGTGATCTGGAGACACCGCTTATTCTGCAATTTGAAACAGATGTCGTACGGTATGTACTCACAGAAAGTCATCTGGACAGTAAGATTGAAATTGCCTTTGATGTCGGAGAAATTCGACACAATGATCAAGCCATCGATATTTATGAAGTCGAATTTGAGCTTAAATCCGGCCAGCTGAGTGAATTGATTGATTTCATTCAGCCCTGGGTTCAGCGTTATGCTTTGTGGCTAGATACACGGAGCAAATCGGAACGCGGTTATGCCTTATTACATGGCGAAGAGAATCTGCCGATTCAGCATCAGCTTCCCTTAGTGCTTGAACAGAAAGATCAGATCAGTACGATTTTGCAAAAGATTGTCACCAACTGTCTGGCTCATCTTTTCCCAAATGCGACGGCGATTGCTGCAGAAAATTATAATAGTGATCATGTGCATCAGGCACGTGTTGCGATTCGACGTTTGCGCAGTGCCTTTAAAATTTTCCAGTCCGTAACTGAACATGTACAGCCAGAATGGCCAGAACAGCTGCGGGATATTTTCCAGCAACTGGGTTCTACCCGAGATCGCGATGCCTTGGCAGAAAGCCTGATTCCACAACTAGAAAAAGCAGGTTCACCCTTACTGAAATTACCACCACACCGACAAAAACAACCAGATATCAGTACACTGTTCAGAAGTCCTGCCACAGTAGAATTAATGCTGCAACTATTCAGCTTTAGCCAAGAAAATACAGAGGGTAAAGCCAAGTCTTCGCATAAAATTTTGTGTAAAGGCCTGAGCAAGCTGCACCAGCAAATCTGTCAGGATGCCGAGAACTATCAAGAACTGGATATTGAATCCCGACATCGCACACGCAAACGGGTTAAACGCTTACGCTATAATGTAGAATTCTTGCAAAGCTTATTTCCTGAAAAAGAGGTTAAAGCCTATCTAAAAGCCTTAAAACCCTTGCAGGAAAGTCTCGGGCATTATAATGACCTATTTGTAGCAGACGAATTATTTAGACCTTATGTCAAACAACAGGCCAAGGCCTGGTTTGTGCTAGGCTGGATAAGTGCGGAACAGCAGCGTTTGTCGAACGAAGCAGCAGAGCGTTTACAGCAGTTTGCAGAAAATACCAAGCCCTTCTGGTAAGACCGGGCTTGGTCAAATTGTGCTAGCGATATTTGCCGAATACTTTCCAGGTATTATTGTCTGCCAGAGGATCGTTATAACTGTCGCTGCGTTGCTTGCGTGGCTTATCGCGTGCATCGACCAGTTCAAAATGTGGCTCAACACTCAGCACAATCCCATTCACATAAAAACGGGTGCGCGTATATTCGCTCTGGCCATGCTGAAACACATAAGTGCGTAAATCTACAAATTCACGGTGTGCCACTAATACTGCGGTATCGTCACTATCAAGCCACTGCCGCATGGCCGCAACCTGTTCTGGCTCGAACTGGCCACATTTTTCGATCAGACTGGCGACCCCACGAAAAGTTTTGGATTCTTTGGCACGGGTTTTATTGATCCGGATCCGGTCAACATGAAAATAAAACAGCGGCAGGTTTAAATGACTCGGCAGATGGATCGCATCCAAGATTTCATCTTCCATAAAAGGCTGAAACAGATCCTGTGCTCTTTCAATCAAACCGAGCCACTGGCTATAGTATTCATCTACCTGTGACTGGCTGCCATAATAAATCGGCAAGCCTTCAACATTGGCCAGATTTACCGGTGGCCAGATATTCTGGCGCAATAAGGCAATATCACTTTTTAGACTTTGTACTGCAATCGCATCCTGCATGGCATTCACTTTTATATGCTTAGGCTATTTTTTAGATTAAGGCAAAGGTTTAGTTTCTGCAAGGCTTTGCCTATAATTAGCGATTGAGATTTTAGTGTTAGGAACAAATTCATGGTTCAAAAGATTGAAGCAACCGATGTAACCGAAGAAGAAGCGTTAAATGCGGCATTCTTTGAACGTGCTGATGAATTTATTCAACAAGCCAACGAGTTTTGTCGCGTAGAAAAAGGCTCACAGGAAAAACCGAGCGATAAGCGCGGTCAAGTCAGTGCGGCGATGTTATTTGGTACTGCCCGTTTCAATACCTGGGTGGCAGCAAATAATTTTAAAGATGGCAACGAGATGCGTGATGCCAAAGATCAGGTCATGTCTTATATTTTGCAGCAATTTCAAATGATGCTGGAAGATAACTATGATGAATACTGTGAACAGTTCGAAAACTATTTGCGTTTTCGTCACAATGAAGAGTTTCATGCCAACAAGCATAACCATGATCACAAACACGATCATTGATTAAAATATGAAAAGCCCCGCGGGGCTTTTCATATTTGTTGTAATTTAAGATATTGACTTTAAAGTGATTTAAGCACTATATAAATTGAATAATAAATAAACGAAAACAAGGCATAGCATGCAGCAACTTCCCTTCCCGATCATTGACCCACATATTCACCAATGGGATCCGTACAATACCCCACATGCGGCAGCGCTAACTGTTGAAACCCAAAGACGTCATTGAGACCATTGGCCTGACACAGCACCTGACTGCACCTTATCTGCCTGCAAATTACAAGAGAGATGCAGGACATTATGAAGTTGAGCAAGTTGTGCATGTTGAAGCCAGCTGGCATGACCAGAAAGGCACAGGCGTGGTGGATGAAACCCATTTTATCGCTGGACTTCCTTTTGACCAGCACAATATCCAGTTAGGTGGAATTGTCGCTACGGCTGATCCACGGCAGAAAAAATTTAAACAGTTGATTGAATTGCATCGCGAAGCTTCTCCCAAATTTCGCGGCATCCGTAAAATGGCTGCGGTACATTCAGATAAAGGAATTCATGCCTGGACGGATGAACCGCATCTCTATCGTAATAAAGATTTCTTGAAAGGTTTTGAGGAACTGGCCAGGCAAGATTTAAGCTTTGATGCCTGGGTGTACTCTACCCAGATTGCGGATGTTACTGCGCTGGCCAAAGCCTTTCCAAACACCCCTATTGTGCTGGATCATCTGGGTACGCCCGCAGGTTTATTTGGCAAAGTGGGCAAAGCTACAGGCAAGACCGAACAAGATCGCACCCAGATATTTGCAGACTGGAAAGATCAGTTGGCAGAACTGGCCGAATGCAAAAATGTATCGACCAAAATGTCTGGTCTGTTTATGCCAGTCTTGGGACATGATTTTCACACGCAGAAACGGCTGGCAAGTAAACAGGAATTAGTGGAACGTGCCGCACCCGTGATCCAGCATACTTTAGACTGTTTTGGTTCTGGGCGCGTGATGTTTGCATCCAACTTTCCAATGGACAGTGTCAGTAGCTCACTCACCAACATTATTGATGCCTTTAGCGATATTGTGCAGGACTACAATGAAAATGCCTTAAAGTCGATTTTTTATGAAAATGCTAAACGTTTTTATCGACTTTGAGTAGATGAGAACATGCTAAGTTGGATAACAGATTCCAGTCTAAATACGCCTTCAGGCAAAGGACTTTGTATTTTACTCACTATTATTTCAAGCTGGATAACGTCTTATTATTATCAAGTGGCGATCCATCATCCTTTTGATCAAGATATTGCTTTCGTTTCAACTTTGATTGGCTGTGGAATATTGATTTTTCTTCTTATCGCATCTGATTGGAGTCTGCCCCTATCTATCCTTGCGGGCATAATCGGAGGAGTTATTTTTAGCCATAGAGCAACCTGGAGCATAAAACTAAAATCAAAAAATCCCCTCACTTGAGGGGATTTTTTATCAACACTATGATGTTTTCACTTGCTTACCGTACTGATCAGCCATCACTTCAACCAGCTGATCCGGCTTGATGTATTTTTTAATCATGGCATCAATATCAGCTTTACTCAGTTGAGCAATTGCTTGATCACGTTTTTCCCGATAAACCAGATTACGGTCTTTTTCCAGCTGTGGAATCAGCATAGCGTGAATACGACGATCATCTTCCAGTGCAGTTAAACGCTGTTTCAAGATACTGGCTTTTGCCGCTTCCACTTCCTGTTCAGTCACGCCACGTGTCAGCAGTTCATTGAGTACCTTATGCACTGCCTGAGAAACCTGTGCGGATTTTCCAGCCGTATAATTGGCACTAATCATCATGGCGCCCACATCTGCCCATTCATCGAGTTGCACATCTGCACTAAAACCATAGACTAGTGCATTTTTCTCGCGTAGCTCTTGTGCCAGTCGTGACGATAACTGTGAATCACCCAGAATATATCGAAATACCTGTAATGCAGGTGCATCGGCATGATCTGCGCCGACCGGCATGCTCATGAATGCCTCATAACTCCCGAATTCACGCTGCTCAGACAAAGCATGAATTTTCTGGGCTGGATAGCTTCGATATTCCGATTTCAGACGCTCATAAGGCTGTGTAGCTTTCCAGTCTGAGAAACTGTTTTTCAGCGTTTTTTGCATCGATTTTGGATTAAACTCACCTGTGACCGCGATTTGTGCATGCTGGGTTTTTAAAAACTGCTGATACAGTGCCATAACCTGTTCGCGAGTCGCTTTCTGATACTGTTTTTTGGCCAGTTCAGGCTCGAAATGGAAACGCAGATCGCCAGGCTGATAGATCTCGATCGTTCGGGCCATCGTCAAGCTCGACACCGTATCTGGTTCAGTATAAGGACGATCCAGACTGGATAAAGTCTGTCCCTTGATTAAATCAAACTGACTTTGTTCAAATGCCGGCGTTTTCAGCACATCAACCACATACTGAAAAAACTCTTCAAACTTTTCTTTTTTGGCGCTGATCTGCAAGGTCAGGCCATTGCCCGATGCACCGGCAGTTGCCGAACCGCCTACTTCAATAATTTTATCGGCAATCTGCTGCAAGCTTTGAGTTTCCGAAGAGCGCAACATTAAATAAGCCGTCAGGTCCAGAATCTCGCCTTTATTCATCAGGCTTTGAGCGGTACCAAAATCCAGTGAAATTGTGGCATAGACCTTGTCATCGCGGGTAGTCGTCGGAAACAGCGCGTATTTAATGCCATTTTTCAACTTGCCACGCTGAATCTGTTTGTCTTTACTGTACAAATACTGTTTGGATTCCTGGACATATTGCTTTACTTCAGCCTGATAGACACTGACATCTTTCATTGGCTCTTCTGCTTCAGCCTGCTGATCCAGAGTTTTTGCCGGTGCTTCTGTCTGTGCCAGTTCCTGCGCTTTCTTCTGATCTTCCGGGGTAGGTAAAATATTGCCAGAAATACGGTATTCAGGTTTTAAAAAATTCTTATAGACCTGATTGACCTGATTCACACTCAGGCTTTGAATTGCATTCAGATCTTTAAAATACTGGCTCCAGTCACCTGAATACGCCACTGCATAATCGCTTAAACGTGAACCCAAAGCAGTCGCACTGTTTTTAATATTGTCGGCCTGATTTCGGGTCAGATTTTTAGCCCGGTTTAATTCTGCTTCGGTAAATGGCTGACTCTGTTCTACGCCTTGAATCAGTCCCTGCTCTATCGCTTGTGCCTGATGATTCGGAGCATAGATTGCTCCCATAAACACCAGATTAAAGTCTTTATCCAGCCAGGTACTGGATTGCACCGCTGTTGACTTCCCAGTTTCCACCATATTCTGATAGAGATGTCCACTTGGCTGCAAAGTATAGAGCGTTGGCGAAACAGCCAAAGCCGTTTTAATGCTTTCTTCGGATTGATTCAAATAAAGATTAAACTTGGCCAGATCACTGCCTTTCTTTACTGTAAATTCACGCTGTTTGATTTGCTCTGGTTTAAGCGCTGGGACTTTCACTTGCGCTGGTACATTTCGGGATTGAATCGGACTGAAATGCGTATCCAGCTGTTTTAAGACTTCGGCCTTATCAAATTTGCCCGAAATGACCACAAAGGCATTATTCGGTGCATACCATTGACGGTAAAAATGGTTTAGTTCCTGCATATTGATTGATTGCAGCTCATTTAGGTCACCAATCGGCAAACGGCCTAAATACTGATTGCCATAAGCAGATTTAAACACCTGATCGATCAATACTGAAAATGGCTGATCCAGACGAATTTCACGCTCGCGTTTTACAATATCAATTTCAGTCGGTACATATTTTTCCTGAAGCACCAGCTTGTCCATGCGTTCGGCTTCGAGAAAAATGACTTCACTCAGCGCAATTTTTTCAGGACGGATCACATTAGTATATTTGGTTGAGTAATAGTCGGTACTGGCATTGGTCATCAAGGTATATTGATCCAGTCGACGCTGGAATTCATCCCCTTTGACATTTTCTGTGCCTTTAAAGGCCAAATGTTCCAGCAGATGCGCCAGACCGCCCTTGCCTTGAGGATCATTCAGGGAGCCGGTCAGATAGACCGTATTCATAAAAACTTTATTTTCTTTATCATTCGGTGCCAGGATAATGCGCAGTCCATTATCCAGTCGGTATTCTTCAACATTTTGTTCCGTTTTCACCAAAACAGGTTGTGCAAAACTCAGTGCACTACAGCCAGACAATACAATCGCCAGACTTAAATTTTTATAACGTAGCAACATTCTTCATCCAAATTATAAATATAAATTTTTATTCGCGCCCTTCTTAGAGAATGATTCTTTTTCTGAATAATCTATTCCAAGCCGGACCATCAAAATAACATGCCGCCTCACCTGACGACATGTAGTTCTATGTAATTAAAAAATTAAAGATAAATCTCAGCTTGCATATATAGCTTGCCGTAACCGGAAATTTCAATTCGATTCTGATCTTGCAAGGCACAATATAGCACCCCACCACGCGCCGAGGCCTGATAGGCAACCAGTTCATTTTTACCAAGTTTCTCGGCCCAGAGCGGCGCAATTCCAGTGTGAATTGAACCGGTTACCGGATCTTCATTGATTCCATTACTCGGTGCAAAATAACGTGAAATACAGTCGTATTGGGTATCTTGTGAAGTGATCGCGACGTCTAAATAGGTATTCTGAGCAGTAATGGCTGTACGCTTGCCATTCAACTGTTTTAACAGTTCAAAATCAGGCATTTCATCCAGCACATCCTGTACCGATTCATATTCAACAATATAGCCCTGCGCGTTCAGATAAACCTGTTTAAACGGTTTGCTCAAGGCCTGTCTTAAAGCTTCAGGATATTCAGCAACTGGCTCTGCACGACGAACTGGAAAGTTCATTCTGATCTTGCCATCTGCATCCTGATTGACTACAAAAATGCCTAAGTCTTTTACATGAAAATGAATCGTTTTCCCCGTATCAAATTGATTGAATAGTACAAAGCTGCTGGCCAATGTCGCATGACCACAAAAATCCACTTCCTTGGTTGGCGTAAACCAGCGGATGGCATAATTATCGCTATCGATGACTTTAACAAAAGCCGTTTCGGACAGATTATTTTCCAAGGCGATATTTTGCATCAGACCATCTTCGAGCCATTCATCCAGCACAATCACGGCTGCAGGATTGCCTTTAAACAGTTCCGTGGTAAACGCATCGACCTGGTACATTTTCATTTTTTGAATTCCTGAATATAAAGATCTCTAGTTTAAAAGCTTTTTTGCAAGAATGAACTTGAATATGTTAATGATCTCATTAATCTAGCCTATTAAATGAATAGAGCAAATGGTGCTGCATGACAAACTCCCATATTCAAAGTGTTCCTTTAGAAAAAGCTTATCGTCTGATTACCCATGGCCCTACTATACTGGTTTCTGCTCAAGATCAGCACGATACAGATGTCATGGCCGCAGCATGGGCATGTGCACTGGAATTCAGCCCCGCCAAAGTGACGGTGGTTCTGGACAAAAGTACCAAAACCCGAAATATTATTGAAAATTCAGGTTATTTCGCGCTACAAATTCCGACACTGAAACAACTGAATATGGTCTATCGTCTGGGTACGCAGAGCTTGCATGATGTGCCGGACAAACTCTCACAATCAGGAGTAGAACTATTTCATTTTCCTGATGCTGATATTCCTGTAGTACAAGGCTGTGCGGCCTGGATACTCTGCGAGCTGATTCCTGAGCCGCATAACCAGCAAATGCATGACCTGTTTATAGGCAAGGTGATTGCAGCCTATGCCGATGATCGGGTCTTCCGCGACGGCCACTGGCATTATCATGAAGTGGCTGAAGAGTGGAAAAGTATTCATCATGTAGCCGGCGGGCATTTTTACACCATCGGCAATGCGGTGAGCATTGATGATCCGGAATTATAAATTTTTCAAATTTGGAATAAATGAAAGTAATCGCGGATGATCAGACGATATCAACCAGCACCAGAGTAGCCGAAATTATGCTACTTTATCTATAATCTTCATTTGATGTGATGTGCTATGACACCCTTTAAAATTCACTGTATTGATGTCCAGAATTCACTGCAAAATTATATCTGGTTGCTTGAACATACCGCGTCGCATCAGGTGGCTGTGATTGATCCAACCGAAGCAGAATTGGTACAAGACTATTGTGCCGAACACGGTTTAACTGTAAGTCAAATCTGGCTGACTCACTGGCATAAAGATCATATTGGCGGTGTGCCGGAACTGATCCAAGGACAAAATCTGCCTGTGTATGGCCCACGGGCAGAACTAAGCAAAATTCCGTTTATCACCCATCCTCTTGAGCATGAAGAACAGTTTAATTTTCATGGAATAGATATCCAGGTGATTGCTGTACCCGGGCATACACTCGGCCATATTGTTTATTTTATTGATGCGATTGATGTACTGTTCTGCGGCGATACCTTATTTGCCATGGGTTGTGGCCGGGTTTTTGAAGGCACCTATTCACAGATGTATCATTCACTGTCCCGTCTGGCTGCCTTGCCACCGCGCACCCAAGTCTATTGCACCCATGAATACACATTATCGAATGCACAGTTTGCCAAACACGTTGAACCGGACAATTCGGCAATTCTGGAACGCTTCGAACATATTGAGCGTTTGCGTATACTAGGCCAGTGCACGCTGCCAAGTAGTATTGAAGATGAATTGCAAACCAATCCTTTTCTGCGCGCAGAAAGCGTGGAAGAATTCCAGCGTTTAAGAACCCTGAAAGATCAGTTTTAAACCGGATTCAAAGCTGAAGATCAATGCTTCAGCCGACTTACTTATTTGTCATTTGCGATGCATAGAATGTTATTGAAAGGCACGTACAAATTTTGCACAAATTGGAATAAGTTGAATCTCCATCTAAAAAATGTCTTTCTGTGCCATTTTTGCTTTCTTATAATTAATCAAGTCCTCTATTTTTTTAGAAACCAATTTCAGTTCCAACACATGAAATAATGACTTATAAATAACAGGATGATATTGATTTAAATTAGAGAAATTCGTGGAACATTGCTTAAATAATCAACATGGAACCTAATAAATTATTTAAAAAGCCCAATTTACTTGAATTGGGCTTTTAAAAAACTATAAAGGTATGATTTATATATAATAAAAAAAAGAATTTCGGATAACGTGTATTATGTTAATTCTAGAAAATCGTAATAGGATAATAAAAATCTATATTGTTTTAAGAAAACTCTCTTATGATTAAATCTCTATAGTTCTTTTAATATTTGCTATGTATCAAAGAATCAAAAAATGGGCTAAATCAATTAAAAAAGATATCTTGGTTGTTTGGCTTATTGCAAAAGACAAGCGAACGCCCAATTCTATAAAGTTTTTAGCTTTAATTATTGCTGCCTATGCCTTCTCACCAATTGATTTAATTCCAGATTTTATTCCCGTACTTGGGTATTTAGACGATATTATTGTTGTACCTTTAGGTATTTTATTAGTTATCAAGCTTACCCCACAAAACATTATAGATGATTGTAGAATTCTTGCAGAAACCTTAGTTGAAAGGCCTATAAACCGTTGGGCAGCAGGAATTATTATCCTGATATGGCTGTAGTATTAGGATATTTAACCATTTACTTCATGAACGATTCACTGTCTATACTGTCTATTTTTGACAAGTGAGATTTAGATACCCTCTCTCATTTGCACCCATTTAATATAATGGGCATTATTCGAAATTAAACTTTAAACCAAAATAGAAATGAAATATCTGCTTTCAGAGCATGACATTAGTTCTGTCGTTCAACTTTAAAAGTGACATTGGCCATGTCGATCCCGAATGATGATATGTAGGATAGCATTAACTAGTTTCTTGGATTCTATTTACTAAAACTGACAACGTATCTGTCGCATGAAGCAATGTTAAAGAATCTGGTTACTTTGTGCATAAGTATCCAGTTCACCTTGAGTAACGACACGCACCGCCTGCATTTCATCAATACGTACCAGTAGCAAGCCACCTAAAGCAGGCTGATAACGACGGACACTGCCAAAAGGCGTATAGGTCACTTTCGACTGAACACTAAAGCTCAACCAGTCTTCATGTCCCCACATCACAGCAACCGGCTCAAGTCCCTGCTGTTGCATCAATTTAATTTTCTGATTCACATAGTGTTCAATGGTCAGTTCAGTCATGGTACGAGTATTCAGTTTTAGAATTACATTTCAGACAGTATAAAGCATGCAAATGAGGTTAAAGATCAGAAAACCAGCAGCCGGTATTCTTTTAATAAATAAGTCGATTGGATTTTAATTTTCTCATTGTAGATCTGAAATTTTCTATTTCATACGGTTGATAAAATTAGAAAATAACCTGGTTCACTAATAAGCTATTGAATTAGAAAATTAATTATCCAAATTTATAGCTTATAAAAACTTAATATTTAGTTACAACCTATTCAATATGATAAAAATCATTTACTTAACGTTTAAATTGATTTTTTCTTAATCAACCGATGTTCACTATATACACAAATTCATTTAAATTAATTTAAATAAAGGCATTTGCCCTTTAAAAGATAATTTTTCACCCTTATTTAAGATTTAACAATGATGAAGGAGTGATCTCGTGAAAAAAGTGGTTAAAGCGAAAAATTTGATTGCATTTCGACTATGGTTAGAAAAATTGGGATATTCGGTACGCACCCTGGCCGATGATCGTGGTTTCAGTTTCAGCTTCAAGAAAGAATATGGCCTGGTGACCTGTGATCTGGCAGGTAATGCCCTGGCACTACAACTAGGCGAGGAATTTGAAGATCATTTAAAAGCCTGATTGCTTCTATTTAAGAGCAGAAAAATAAATTAATCTTTCCACTGATTCAACAGCGCTATTCTCCAGTTATTCAGCCCATTTCGATGGGCTTTTCTTTGTTTAGTAAATTTGAGGCAATAAAAAAGCAAGGCATTTGCCTTGCTTTAATATGATGGTGGGGACGGAGAGACTCGAACTCTCACACCTCGCGGCGCTGGAACCTAAATCCAGTGCGTCTACCAATTTCGCCACGTCCCCATCAGGGTACCAACTTAGCATTGGATTTCTTTCAAACTTTGGCAGAGGATCAAGGATTCGAACCTTGACGAACGGTTTTGGAGACCGTCATGCTACCATTACACCAATCCTCTACTTCCACCCAATATCCAGTTACTCAAATATTGATTGGTGGGGACGGAGAGACTCGAACTCTCACACCTCGCGGCGCTGGAACCTAAATCCAGTGCGTCTACCAATTTCGCCACGTCCCCAATGGCTGTGTATATTATAGAGATAGACCGACATTGACAAGCGATTTTACAAGCAATCACAATCTATTCCACTATAAAATAAACAGTTAGTTCTATTTTTTAATTTTTTATAAAATTTCTGCCGAAAATTTGATTCATTTTAGGATATGACTGCCCATTCGTTATTTTTAATCATTTCGATTCAATTCCAGCATTTTAAATTAAAACTCAAATGAATTTCTAATCTTGATCAACATAGGCATTCAGAATACTGAAACTATTATTGATAAATAATGTCTGAACCAGTGCTTGAAATCAGAATACAATACCGCATAAATAACAACAGCTTTACCAAATTTCAGGCAATAAAAAAGCAAGGCACTCGCCTTGCTTTAATATGATGGTGGGGATAGAGAGACTCGAACTCTCACGCCTAGAAGGCGCTGCGACCTGAACACAGTGCGTCTACCAATTCCGCCATATCCCCATGGCTGTGTATATTATAGCGATCAGACCTGATTCACAAGTAGTTCTGCAAAAAGCTAAATACTTTTATATCAAAAATTAAGCAGTTAATTCATTATTGAGCAAATAATGCTCTATTTAGACCAACATATAAAATTGATGAATACAATGGAACTGATCCATATAACATTTAAATTATTCAATATGCAGATTGCATGCAATACCATGAAATTTGCTAAAGTTCTGCCCTTGCATGATCATTCGCTGGAGAATTTAAATCCAGAACGCATTGATGTTCATCAACCATGACAGCAAAAATCTGGTACTAAAAAACCGCCCTTAAATTTCAGGCAATAAAAAAGCAAGGCACTCGCCTTGCTTTAATATGATGGTGGGGACGGAGAGACTCGAACTCTCACACCTCGCGGCGCTGGAACCTAAATCCAGTGCGTCTACCAATTTCGCCACGTCCCCATCAGGGTACCAACTTAGCGTTGGATTTCTTTCAAACTTTGGCAGAGGATCAAGGATTCGAACCTTGACGAACGGTTTTGGAGACCGTCATGCTACCATTACACCAATCCTCTACTTCCACCCAATATCCAGTTACCCAAATATCGATTGGTGGGGACGGAGAGACTCGAACTCTCACACCTCGCGGCGCTGGAACCTAAATCCAGTGCGTCTACCAATTTCGCCACGTCCCCAATGGCTGTGTATATTATAGAGATCATTTCCAGCTGACAAGCCGTTTATCATAAAAAAACACTCGTTTGATTAAATAAGAAACAATCCTAGTTTTATTGTATTTTTCTCATTCAATTTCAGTCATTAAGTAGTCTTTAACCGCTTGAAAATCGGCCAATCTATGCTGCTTCTGCTTACTTAACATTTCTTCTAATAAGCCTTGAAAAGCCTGTAAGTGCTGCGGTAACTCAACTTTCAGACGCTGACAATGCAAAAAGGCCCAATCCAGATAATCTGTCGCCTGTAAACGCTGACCACTCAACCACTCATAAAAAATAACACCCAAAGCATAAACTTCACTTTGTAAGCTTTTAGCTTGGCCTTGAAACAGTTCAGGTGCCATATAACGCGGTGTCGCATTCAGTTCATGCAGGTCATTCTGATGGAGTATTTGGACATGCTCAAAATCAAGCAGGCAGACCCTGCCCTGATTATTTACAAAATGTTCTTGCTTTAAATCGGCATGCAAATAACCCAATTCTTGCAGGCAGATTAAAGGCTCCACAGCTTGCAGCAAATGTTGCCGAATTTGCGTGATGGATTGCTGATGCGGCATGATCTGAAAATGCGCCGGCGCATCGACCAGAATTAAGGCCTGCTCAAATTGTTCATGATTGATCTTGAAAAGCTGTTGAATAATTTGATGTGGAAGGAAAAAATTTAGATCACCTGAGCTGGCATGAGCCTGATAAAAATCCAGCTCATGTTGCCAGCCTAGTTCAGCATGTGGAGATGATATTAAACTATCAGATCTATGCGATATCTGGGTTTTTAGCCAGAGCGCATTTCCCTTGGCATAATAAAGACGCCGACCAAAACCCAGACTACGGGCTTTGGTTCGTAGTTCAAAATCAGAAATATCGAGATGATCTAAATTAAGTCGTGGCAATGTATTCAGGTATTGGATTAAGTGTATGCTGATAATTTAGCAGCTCCAGACAATGCTGAATAGTTTTCCCGACCCGTTCCTGAGTCTCAATGAGGGAAATTTTCGGCCATGTGGCACGCTCGCCTTCACGCTGTAAAATTTTAAACAGATACGGCCGTGGATTCTGCAACATATAGCTATAGTGGCGCAGGCTATATTTACCGACAATATTCACATCACCATAATAACGCTGGTCAACTACACCATAGCCATGATCCAGCAGACGGCGTACAGGAGGTAAGCTTCCGGCATGCTCTCTGGCAAAATCCATCATGCCTTTGGTAATCACCGCGCCCTGACGGCGAACAATCCGTTGCGGCCAGCTCAAGGTACCTTTACGGAAACGTGAAATATCATCCTGCATGAATGGCACGATATGCGGGTTGGTCTGACTGGCAATGGTATAATTAATATTATACAGGCGTGCCATTTTCTCCTGCGGAAAATCACTGCGCACGCTGCCATCCACCCAGCGGGTTGAACCCATATAAGGCGTATATTGACCATCATAGCGCTTACTGGTCAAACGAACCGGTGGAAACAGAACCGGCACCGCACAAGACGCCAGTACCGCACTCCAGACCAGCAAATCCGGAGAAGTATAGGCATTTAAAATGCGTGCATCCTGTCCAGCATCATAAGGTGCAACCGCAATATTGATATGCAGACTTGAGGTTTTGAGTGCTTCTTCGAAGGTCAGATCACCCAGATTTTCGACCAGAAATTTTTTTAGATATTTTACATCCGCCAGACCACCATTACCTTTCATCAATTCACTCATGGTGCGGAAATGAAAAGCCTCATGAAAGAAATTATGGCCTTTCAAAATATCAATATATTGCGAAGGTTTGGATACACCTAACATGGCGGTCATGATGGCACCCGCACTTGAACCGGACATTACCTTCGGCAACAAGTCCTGCTCCATTAAGGCTTTGCATACACCAGTATGAAACAGACCCAGCGTCGAACCACCGGAAAACATCAGGGCTGGCTGGCCATAGGCGCGCTGACAATGCTGAAAATATTCGATTTTTTCTTCCATACTGAGACAGGTACAGTCTATTGAAGCAATATAGGCTAAGCCTTGGCTGACTTCTTCGACATAATCTTCAATAATTCTTTTAGTGCCCACATAGGCTTCGGTAAACAGTAGAGGATGGGCAATGTTGGCAATATCGTAGCTCAGGCCTTCGCGCAAAATATACATCAGGTCACGGGTGCGCTTTTGTTGTCGATAGCGTCGTAATTTACCCAGACGATGTGCGATCACTTCTGCATCAAAGTAGGGTGAACTGTTATCAAATTTCCATTCCTGTGCACCTGATTCTTCATCTATTTTCAGGGCAATATATTTCCATTCCTCATAGGACTCAGCCTGTTGCAGCTGCTGCTTGAGCTTTTTAATACGATAGGCCTGATGTGGATTAATATCCTGAGTAAAATCTTTAAACAGCATCTGCCTTTTCCCTATATTTATTCTTGATACAGCTCGTACCCAGAGCCAGAAAATGTGTACAAATTTTCTATCCTCTACAATAACGAAAATTCTCTACTTTAAGCAAATTATCATACTTTTCTGGCTTTGACTGTGAATTTTGCAATGGTACTATCTTAGCCATAATTTTAAATCTGTAATGTTAAATCATGGCGAAAATTGAGTTACCTGACCATATTTTAAATGCCCTTTCGACTGTTCTGCAGCAACTTCAGCAAAGTCTGCCCGAACTAAAACAAATTCCTGATTTGTCTGCTCATGCCTATAAGTGGCAACAGGGTGAACTCAAACCTATTCATCAGCTTAGACAGATGGAACTGGCCGATTTAAAAGGGATTGAGCGACAAAAAGAAAAAGTCATCCAGAACACGTTGCAGTTTTTAAACGGCTTACCTGCCAATGATGTCTTACTGACCGGTTCACGCGGTACGGGTAAATCCTCCATTGTTCGTGCCCTACTCACCGAGTATGCAGATCAAGGGTTACGATTAATTGAAATCGAACGGGATGATTTATCCGATCTGCCTCAAATTCAGCAACTCATTGCAGAGCGTCCAGAGAAGTTCATTGTCTACTGTGATGATCTGGCCTTTAATGCCGAAGATGAAAATTATCGCAGTTTAAAGAGTGTTCTGGATGGTTCTTTACAGTCCGGTTCCAGCAATTTTGTGATTTATGCGACCAGTAACCGTCGTCATTTATTACCCGAATTCATGCATGAAAATACGCCCGTTACCCGAGTTGATGTGCCGCAATATACTGAATTACATCCTCAGGAAGCGATTGAAGAAAAAATTTCACTGTCTGACCGCTTTGGTTTATGGCTGTCTTTCTATCCAATGGATCAGAACCTGTATTTGGAAATTGTCGAACATTACCTCAAAAAGGCAGGCATGGAACTCACGCCAGAAACCCGTGCTGAAGCCCTACGCTGGTGTCAGGCACGCGGTCAACGTTCAGGACGTGCTGCCTATCAGTTTTCCAAGCACTGGATTGGTTCAACCCAACTAAATGCCTCTTAACAACTTAAAAGCGACCGGTTCAGGTCGCTTTTTTCATATAAATCATTTATATAATGATGATACTCAAAAGAAAATTAAAATTATGGATGTCGGCGCAGTTCTCATTCAACTTAAGCCCTTACACATGCAGCAAGTTCATGACTGGCAGCGTACTTTGAAAGCACGTCAAGACGAAGTAATTGAAACGCTTAAGGCTGAACAGGTTCATGTCGAGTCTTGGTTTTATCTGCAACTTCATGGTCAGGACTATTTGATTGCATATATGCGCGCCGACAATATTCAAAAAGCGCAAAATATTGCAAAACTCAGTACTTTCCCAATTGACCAAGTGCATAAACAGTTTAAAACTTCATGGCAAGCGGTTTATCCCGCCGAATTGTTATTGGATGCTACAGTTACCTGATTTATTAGCACGGCTATTCAAAATAGTTTTGTAATAAAGACTTCTCCCCAATCAATAATAAAAAAAGCCCTGGAAATACAGGGCTTTTTTGACATCTCGAATTATTGTTTATCACCGATAATGGTAGACCATAGCAGGTCATCAATTTCACTGCCATTGAAATAAACAGTAGCCTTCAATGATTCAGGCTGGTTCTGTTTGACTTCAATCACCTGATCATCGCTGTCCTTAATTCTAAGCACGCCCTCTTTTGGCAAATGCTTATAGTTATTTAATACGGTTTCATCCATTTTAAATGGTGTCGTGGTATTAAAATCAAAACTGTAACGATAATCTGCCAGATCAGGCTGACCGATAATCGTACCACGACTGGTTAAGGTACGAATCCCATTACTGCCACTGCCATAATCATCAACCAAGCTGTAATTATAATTACGCACCTGCAGATATTCTTTGCTCTTTGTATCAAATGCGATTCCAGAAGTACCTGCCTGACCGGTCTCGGCGATACGCTGGAATTCCAACTGATCGATTTGATAAGATTCGGATTGCCCCATGTTATTTTTGGTTTTACGATGCACAATTGTGCCAGAAATCAGGTAGTCGTCCTTGAGATTAAAATCTACATTTGAACCATAACGGACATTGCTAAAGCTTAAAGTCGTCGTGTCACCATTCACCGTCTGAGTAATGTTTGAGCCTTTACGGTAAATTTTATCCAGAATAATACAGTTATCTTTATCTATTTTTAATTTCAGGGTTTTGACCGAACCAGTGGTATTGACTTCCGAACAGATCAGATTTGGATATTTAATACTATTGATGCCCAAATTATAAATTTTGATAATACGTGCAGTACGCCCATAAGGATAATCTGCGAATACTTCTCCAATCATGTGACCTAGAGCAACATTATAGTCGGTATCATTACTGGTATTTCCGGAAATTTTATCGCGAATTTTCTTTACAATATCCTGATCTTCAAACGGGACAAACTCCTCTGAAAGCTCAGGGGAAATACTTTCCGTAGGAACATTTGGAGGTGTAGTGACAGTAGGACTGTCTGAGCTACTTCCCCCACCACCGCCACAGGCACTCATTAAACCCGAAACAAGAGCAAGTCCAAAGATAGAAATCTGCTTTTTCATAAAATTTATTCCCTAAAATTTCTTTGCATTTTTATTTGGTGATCACTAAAGATTGGCCTTCTCGAAACTGAACAGCTCAAATGCTATTTCTGCCGGTGATATTTTTTCTTGGCAGCCAGCTTTATCCTTCGATATCGCTTTATCTTTAAACAAAGAAATTTTTGGTTCTGTAATTTTAATGTATATTTCAAACAACAATTATCATAAGAAATGAAGTGCTTATGTGAATCTTGTTCCTTACCAGTGTCACTTTTCAATACAATTAAAGCGCATTTAATTAAATCAATTTACTTTGCAACAAAGCTTATAAAATTTGTAATTGTTAAGTTAAAGATGGATTGAATTTTCTTTTTATGGAGAATCATGTTCAACTTTTATACAGAGCCATGAAAGAGAATATTGAAAGATAGGATGACTTTAGAGCATATAAAATGATCATTTTCATGATATGAAATACTTAATTATTTACAGAAGATTTAAAGCGTCGATTATTTTAGATTGGTCACGGATTCACTGAATTTTTTCCGACGCTTATATTCAAACATGTTCTGATCCGCTTGTGCGAGCGCTGCAAATAAACCATGACCAGGATGACGCATCGCCATACCAATCGCTGCGCCAATGTTTGCTGCTGCAAAGGCATTAATTAAACGATCCACTAAACTTTCAGTACCCGTTTCATCATTTTCCACGCTAAGAATCACAAACTCATCACCACCCAAACGAGCAACAATATCATTGATCCGTACATTATCTCGTAATATTTGCGCTGCATTTTGAATCAGTTTGTCACCTTCATCATGACCTAAATTATCATTCACTTTTTTTAGGTCATTCAGGTCAATAAATAATACAGCGGCGGGATGACCATATTGCTTGCAACGCTCTTCTTCTGCTCGCAGCAGTTTTTCCCAAGCGCGACGATTATATAGCCCGGTCAATTCATCTTTACTGGCTTCTTCCTGCAATAATTCATGCTGTCTCATCTGCTCACTCTGACGTAATTCTGCCTGCAAGATCGAACTGAGTAATTGTCCCAACAACTCGACCAGTTGTATATCTTGCACAATAGCTTCTGATTTGGTTTCTGGATCAATCGCACAGAGCGTTCCAAACAAACTGCCATCTTCTTTAAGGAGTGGCTGACCAATATAAGATTTTATACAGACCTGCTGATTAATCGGCGCTGTGGCGTATAAAGGAATTTCTTCAGAGCGGGGGGCAATTCTCGGGGCCTTACCTGCGACCATATGAGAACAAAAAGAATCAGCCCACTGAAACACTTGACCGGGTCGTATATCATAACCATGATCTTCACTTTGCAGCACAATCCAGTCTTGGCCTTCTACCCGGGTGATCATCCATAAATTAAAGCCAAAATGCTGATGCAGAAACTTTAATACTGCCTCTCCAGCATCCTGAAAACTTTTGAAATTTATATTTTCCATTCGAGATTGCCTCTGCTGCAAACCTGTAAAAATATGCATGATATCAACTTAAGCTATTAAACTATTTTTCCAGTTTCAATAGAATATAAGAGTTCTAAATACAGCTATAAAACTATATATTTACAACATACCGTTGCTATAAGTTTTCATTTAAAAATTCACAATAAAAAAGAGGCCTAAGCCTCTTTTCTTCAAGCCTGAAATCTATGCCTCAGTCGGATTAGTCAGTTCCGTCATTGGCCAACGTGGAGTTGTCGTCACAGCCAAGCCATCATGCTGTCCTGCTTTGAGACGCTGATAGCCCGCAAAAGCAATCATGGCACCATTGTCTGTACAGAGTGCAGGTTCAGCATAATAAACAGATGCACGAATCTTGGCTAAATCTGCTTCTAAACGCTCACGTAAACGCTTGTTGGCACTAACACCGCCCGCAATCACCAGACGTTTAAGCCCAGTTTGCTTCAGTGCTTTTACCGACTTTTTCACCAAAGTATCAACAATGGCTTCCTGAAAACTGGCAGCGATATCGGCATCACGATTTTCATCACCAAGTTTTTTCATCTGTACAGAAACAGCTGTTTTTAAACCACTGAATGAAAATTCTAGGCCTTGATGCAGCATTGGACGCGGGAATGCAAAGGCATTCGGGTCACCCTGCTCCGCCAGTTTGGAGATATTTGGACCACCTGGATACGGCAGACCCATCATCTTCGCGACTTTATCAAATGCTTCGCCTGCCGCATCATCAATGGATTCACCCAAGAGTTCATACTGGCCAATGCCATAAGCAGCCATGAGCTGAGAATGTCCACCCGATACCAATAATGCAACAAATGGAAACTCAGGCGGAGTTTCTGACAATAAAGGTGCCAGCATATGACCTTCCATATGATGCACACCAATTGCGGGTTTATTCAGCGCAAAGGCCAAAGTACGACCAAACAATGCACCGGTCATGAGTGCGCCCATCAGACCCGGGCCACGGGTATATGCGACTGCATCAATTTCTGATTTTTTCACGCCGCTCTGTTCAAGCAGCTCATTGATGAGTGGAATCAGTTTACGCACATGATCACGTGACGCCAGCTCTGGAACTACACCGCCATATTCTGCATGCAGTTTAATCTGGCTATAAAGCACCTGTCCGCGCAAACCCAACTCGCTGTCATACAGCGCAAGTCCTGTTTCATCACACGACGTTTCCAAGCCTAAAACGATCATTAAACTGCCTATAACCTGTATCAATTCTATTGCAGCAACTATTATAGACTTGTGGTATGAGATGTAAATGAGTAAAATACTGACCTTCACTTGTGATTGAGGGCAATTCAGCCCGAGATCTTACCCTAACTGATATGAGGATTCTTCATGCCACAAGTTAAATTGAAAGAAGGCGAACCAGTAGACGTAGCTATCCGTCGTTTCAAACGTTCATGCGAAAAAGCGGGTGTTCTTGCTGACGTACGTAAGCGTGAATTCTACGAGAAACCAACTCAAGAACGTAAGCGCAAAAAAGCTGCTGCTGTTAAACGCTACCAAAAGAAATTGGCGCGTGAATCAGTACGTACAACTCGCCTTTACTAAGATTAATTTGTGATTGATTGCCTGGAATAAATAATGACGACTTTAAAAGACCAAATCACGGATGTTTTGAAAGCAACAATGCGTGCCAAAGAAATGTCCAAGCTGACGGTCATTCGTAGTCTACAGGCAGCAATTAAGCAAATCGAAGTCGATGAGCGCAAAGAACTTGACGACGCTCAGGTTCTTGCGGTCATTGAAAAACAAATTAAACAACGTAAAGAATCGGTTAAAGCCTTTGCAGGCGCTGGCCGAGATGATTTAGCTAGTAAGGAACAAGCCGAAATTGAGATTTTGTCTCAGTTTCTACCAGAAGCTATGACTGAGGAAGAACTTGATTCCATGATTGCGCAAGCTATTGCAGCGCAACAAGCTACTAGCATGAAAGATATGGGTAAGGTGATGAATTCTCTGCGTCCGCTCATAGCCGGGCGCGCCGATCCTGCACAAGTTTCCGCCAAAATCAAAGCGCAACTTGCTTAATCCCTACTTTCTAGCATTTCCTCTTTAACGTTGAACTGCCTTTAATCAAAGACAGTTCCTGACGTATTCTTATTGCAAATTACAATCGACCTGATAACGCTTAAGTAATTGCATCTCTTTCGACGATTTCACTTCTACAATTACATCCTGTTTACTCATATTTTGAAACTGACGATCCAGATAAGGACGATTCTGGTCAGCGGCCTGATATAAACGATCAACATAACGTCCTACAATTCCACAAAATTTTGCATTCTGCTCAGGACTAAATCCCTGTTGCTGCGGATTTAAACCACTTAAAAACTGACGCGATTCCTTTTTATAATCCGCATTAATTCGTTCTATTGCTTCTACATATTCAACTGCACTCGCAGCAAAAACCCCATAACTCCATCCCAGTAGACACACGCCCAATAGTATTTTTTTCATATTATGCTTCAGTTTGATTCACGCTGATCTTTCAAAAATATTGTAGCCTGATTGAATATATTCTTGCTATATCATCCTGATACAAAAACTTAAAACCCAGTGCAACCTTAAATCTTGTATTGATGTGCCTGCTGCATCTGTTTCAGACGCTGGCGAATGGTGGACGATAAAGATTGATTATTCTTTACGCTACGCTGGGCATGTAATAATGATTTGATGGCAGTTTCTTCATATCCTGACCAATATTCTACTTCTGCACGATAGCGCAGCACATTAGCAGCCTTAATCGGCGAATCTGGCTCTGCATTGGCAGCCAGTTGCATTAGTCGCCAGCCACTGACATCCCGTGAATTGGCATTTAGAAATCGCTGCACTAAAACTTTTGCTTTATCGGGTTGCTTGGCGCGAATCAGCACTTCTGCATATTTATAATTGAGCGCTCGATTTTCCGGCATGATCCGCGCTGCTGACGCTACACTTTCCAAAGCTGCATCAAGCTGGTTCTGAGCTAAATAAATATCAGTCTGGAATAAAACCTGTAAAGGATGCATCTGGTTATGCTTTTTTGCTCGATCTAAAGTGGCCTGCGCGGCCTGGAAATCACTTTGCTGTATTCGATAGGCAGTTAAGGCAAGCTGGCCTGCAAAATTATTTTGCTGGTCCATCAGGATAAGCTGCTCTGCATTGGTCTGACCAGACAATACCCTGCTATACCACTTGATAATGTCAAAGTCTTGGTCATTGAGACTGCGTTTCACCGCAGGAAGCTGGTTGGCACGTAAACGTGCTTCACTCATACGCTCGGTGGTGAGTGGATGAGTGAACCAGAAATCCGGCAGAAAGCTTAAGCGGCTGGTCGAGCGATGCATGACCTCAAAGAAATCTGCCATACTATGCGGGTTATAGCCGGAACGATACATATATTGCATACCAATCCGGTCTGCCTCACGTTCCTGATTACGACTATAAGTGAGCTGTTTATCCAGAAGTGCTGCCTGTGAACCCATCATGACCGCTGTGCCGACATCACCATCTGCCTGAGAAGCGACCAAAGCACCGACGAGAATTCCAGCTAGCGCCAGTAAACCTTGCCCTTTAAAGGCATCCTGAGAGCGACTGTAATGACGTTGTGTGACATGTGCAATTTCATGTGCCATCACTCCTGCCACTTCATCCATGTTTCGGGCTGAATTAATCAGACCAGCATTAAGTGCAAAAAGACCACCTGGTACAGCAAAGGCATTAATTTGCGGGTCATTAATAACCAGCAAACCGATCGGCTGTTGCAATTGAGTCTGACTCAGGATATGAGAAAATACTGAAAGCAGCTGATCTTCAAGCCATGGATTTTGCAGGACCGGCATTTGTTTATGCACTTCACGATAGACTTTTTCACCGATCATTTTTTCTTTTTGTTGATCGAGTAAGCCGACGCCTGTACCAATATCAGGCACAGAAAATTGTACATTTACTTGATTAAAATCATGGTTAGAGCCGTGCCCTGCTACCATATACAGACTTAAGCCACACGCCAGCGCCAATCGTTTCAATGAAAAATCTCTAATCCTGCCGATCTAATTTATCTTGAATATAGCATTGAACAATGAGCAGAGACGCAAGAAAATGTTATTTTTTAATACCATTTAAACGACGAATCAGATGCATTTTAAAATTCCGGATTGACCACATAACGGGGCACTCGTCCTTCCAAGGCATCAACAAGATTCTGATAAGCCAGTTCTGCCATTTTTTTACGGGTGGCTGCAGTGGCCGAACCCACATGTGGCAATGTAACCACATTATCCAACTGGAATAATTCCGATTCTTTTAACGGCTCTTTCTGATATACATCCAGACCGGCAGCAAAAATCTGCTTGGTTTTTAAAGCTTCAATTAATGCCTGCTCATCAATGACCGAACCACGTGAAATATTGACCAATACCGCATGAGGTTGCATTTTCGCCAATTCTGCTGCTGCAATCAGCGCCTTGGAATCCGCATTCAAATCTACTGCAACAACCACAAAGTCAGAACGCTGTAACAGTTCATCAAGCTGGCAATATTGCGCATTCACCCCTTGAGCGAGTTCTGGTTTTTCCCGGCGATTATGATACAGAATATTCATATTAAAACCGTAAAAACCACGACGTGCGATTGCCGCCCCAATATGACCGAGACCAATAATTCCGAGGGTTTTTCCAAAAATATCCATACCAAATTGTGCTTCGCCCACGGTACGCTGCCATTGTCCCTGCTTGGTCCATTGATCCAGGTAAGCCACTTTGCGTGCTGCTGACATCAGTAAAGTGAAAGCCAGGTCAGCAGTGGTTTCAGTCAGTACATGCGGCGTATGACTGAGATAAATTTTCTTTTCATTTAAATAATCCAGTTCATAGTTGTCATAACCGACACTGACACTGGAGATAATTTTTAACCGGGTGGCACTGGCCAGATTATCGCGATTCAACAAGCGCCCTGCGCCAATCATGCCATCAGCATCCTGAACCTGCTGCAAAAGCTGTTGATTCACATCGCCTAGCTTCGGTTGTATATAACTAACCTGATAATTTTGTTCCAGCTTGTTTTGAATATCAGTATCAATTTGACTAAATACAACCACTTTTTGTTTCATCTATTTTTATTCCACAGCAAGATTATTCCAGACTGGCAGTCCTATTTTGCATAAACTGCCATAAACGTTTTTTTAGAATCGGCTGATCCAGCATTTCTTGTAAAGATGCCAACTGGATCATTTTCGTATTTGATATATGCGCTACAGGCCCGAGGAAAATAATATTTTTCTCTGCACTCATTCCATCCAGAAAACCCTGAATATAGGATTCTACACCACGTCCATCCTGAACATTGGCCCAGGGAAATGGCCAGTTCAGCTCATGAAACTCACCTGGGACTGCACGCTGGATATTGCCCCATAAATTCTGGGTGTCTTCGGTCATTGCAGTTGCATCAATCACGATACTGCAATGTGCCAGACTTAAAGCCTGCAAACTGAATGGCGGGATTTGTACGATTTCACGCTCTTCCTGAACAGTTGCAATGTGAGTCGGTGCCGCAGCTGGTGTATCAACCTTAAGCGTAACAATTGGCTCTGGCTCAGGAATCGGTAGATCAGCCAACGCCTCTACGGAAGCAGGCTGTGGTAAGACGATATCGGTGTGAAATTCAGGTGCAGCCTGATCACGCCAGATCGAAACCTGGTGCGGCTGACATGCGCTGTCCCTAGGAATCCAGAGATCGATTCCTAATGTTGCCAGTATGTCACGCTGATGCCCAATCATCTTTTCATCATCACCAATTTCAGGCTGAACATTTTAGCCGGATTGCCTGTGCTTTGCCGAACTTTTTCAGCTTTTCTTTTTTATCCTGATGGATTCTAGTACAAAGTTTAGCTGTCTGCTAAAAACCGTGCTTTTAATACACCATCAAACCATTTCTGCTGTTATAACAGATTCCGGCTAAAGCTGCGCGTTGTCATTTATTTTCTACAGAATGGTTAAACTGTTCTTCTTTAACATTTGCTGAACGACCTGTTCTGCCTCAAAACCCAAGCGCCAATACAACAGCTCCATCACGTCCAACTCATCCTGTGTCACGATACGATCACTCCACAAACAGGCTTCTGCAATACCTAAAATACTGAGACGATCACGTAATAACAGCCCCGCAATATCATTCAGAATTTCTGCAAGATCAATCGGCTCATCAGAAATTTCATTGTATAAGTCCAGTTCCTGAGCGGTCAGAATCCGGTTTAAAATCCGCTCCCGCACCTCAAGCTGGTTGCCGCTATTAATCTGCTGTACATGCAGCAAGGCGTCAATCAAACGCACAATCTGTGGCTTGACTTCTTCGAGTGCTGTAGGAGTATGTGCAGGAAGCAGATTTAACTCATATTTCACACATTCCAGTAATAACGCATCCAGCAGGCCAATTTCGCCATCTTCCTGAATAATCCGTGCCAGCTTCATCAAAAACTGCCGTGCGACAGTTGTCGGCATGCCGCCGATATTCTTGCAGGCTTGCTGGAAAATCGAAATATGCACACGCCCATCGAGATTGAGCAATGAATCTACAATTGCACGACTAACTTCAGCCTCAGTCGGAATAAATTCACGATATTGACGAATCATTAAAATGGCGACCATCACTTCACGAGAGCCGGTTGCCGTTTGTAATGCACGCTCAATCAGTTCCGGACGTGGCATCTTGAGCCGAAGTTCCGGATTCAGCGGCTTGATCGCATCTTTAATCGCAAAACTGATCGGAGACAGCCGTAATAATGGCAAAGGCTGTGGCGAACTCCAGCTCATTGCAGTTTCAGGCACCACTTCTTCCAAAGAACGGAACAAACTAAACAAAGGCTGATTTTTGAGTTTTTTCAGATTCTCAAGCTGTAAGTCCTGAATCAAGGCAGGATTTAATTCATAAATCCGCTGATTGATATTGGGATGAATATTCAGCCAGTTTTGCGGGCTCAAAGAATTGGCAAAGCACATATGTGAAATGGATTCAGCATATTCACTATAAATCTGGGATCCGGAATGATGCACATGGATTCTGAGTAAAGTCTGGATATTGGCATCATTTTGAATCAGGCGACGAGTTTTCTGATCATTTTTATAGGTTCGACCACCCAACGAAATATATTTAATAAAACGGGAAATCAAAACGCCCAAACTACCAATCAGCCAGATCACCGCACCAACTGCCACATAGAAGGTTTCGAACTTGTTTTCACGCGGACTACCCGCTCGATAAAAACCAGACTTGGCAATCTTACTGCCACACTGACTAAACGTAGTTAAACTGCTATACAGAATTTTCAAACGGGTATTTTCCGCAGCCTCACCAGAGAGGATTTTATTGAATTCATGGCTGAGTAAGCCATACAGCTCGACTTTATCGAGTGTTTGTATCGCACCCCAAGTCAGAATAATCGCGGTATCCCGCGGACTAAATCCCGCCGTCAGTGCATTAACACCAACTTCATCGGGCAGCACATACACCGCCGGAACTTCAATCAGAAAAGTCTCTGCCAGTTGCTGGTTAATGTGCAGTGCAGCACTTTCTTCTGGAATACTGTCCATCGGACTCAACCGACGCGCACCCAACTGCTTCGCCAGTGAATAACCACCATTCCGAAAAATATAAAACTCGTAGATGACCGAGATCATCATGGCACATAACAACAAAGCAATCAGGTAAGGACTCAGCGCATGCCAGAAGATTGACTGGCTAGGATCAGTATAAAAAACAAAGAGACCAACAACGGTATTAATAATAAAAATAGTCAACAGAATTGCAATCAGGCAAAAACTTACAGGCAGTACTATATTTTTGTTTTTTATAAAATCGTATCCTACGTTTCGCAATGCAGAATCCTAAAATGATGATTTTCAATGGGCTCATCATAAAACAAAAAAGCGGGAAATTCCCGCTTTTTCATGATGATTTTAACTACTTAGACTTCGCGTACGCCAGTCAAATCCACTGAAGCTGCATCAATATTGACATCAATATAATTGCTTTCTTTCATGGCACTGTCACTACGTTTTTGCTGAAGATCATCCAGATATTGCGCATCAATACCGCCCGAAACATAGATGCCATCAAAGACTGAACAATCAAAGTCTTTGACATCCGGTACTTTGGTGGTTCTTACCGCATCTTTCAAATCTTCCAGATCCTGGAAAATCAGACGGTCAGCACCAATAATTTCACGGATTTCTTCTACGCTACGTCCCGATGCAATCAGCTCAGATTTCGCCGGCATATCAATACCGTAAACGTTTGGATATTTCACCATCGGTGCTGCAGACGCAAAGAATACTTTTTTCGCGCCAGAATCACGAGCCATCTGGATAATTTCATTACAGGTCGTACCACGGACAATCGAGTCATCCACCAACAGTACGTTTTTACCTTTAAACTCAAGCTCAACCGGGTTGAGTTTCTGACGTACCGATTTTTTACGCAGCTGCTGTCCCGGCATAATAAAGGTACGGCCGATATAGCGGTTTTTCATGAAACCTTCACGGAATTTCACACCCAGCATATTGGCAAGTTCTAGCGCTGAAGTACGTGAAGTATCCGGAATCGGAATCACCACATCAATATCATGCTCTTCACCCCACTCACGCAGAATTTTTTGCGCCAGTTTCTCACCCATTTTTAAACGTGCTTTATACACCGAGATTCCATCAATAATGGCATCTGGACGGGCAAAATAAACGTATTCAAAAATACAAGGACGATATTCGGCATTTACGGCACATTGCTTGGTAAAGAAATTACCTTCTAAATCAATAAATACCGCTTCACCTGGCAGAATATCACGCTCAACTTTAAAGCCCAGCGCAGTAATCGCAACAGATTCAGAAGCAATAATATATTCCATACCCTGTTCAGTTTCACGTGAACCGTAGATCAATGGACGAATACCATTTGGATCACGGAAGCCCACCAGACCCTGACCGGTAATCATCGCCACCACGCCATAAGCACCTTTGCAACGCTCATGCACACGTGTTACCGCATGGAAAATATCTTCCGACGTTGGCACCAGTTTGCCATGTTTTTGCAGTTCATGCGCAAACACGTTTAACAGGACTTCTGAATCAGAATCAGTGTTCATATGACGCAAGTCAGTTTTGAACAGGTCATCATGAATTTCTTCAGCATTGGTCAGGTTACCATTATGTGCCAAGGTAATCCCGTACGGCGAGTTCACATAAAACGGCTGTGCTTCAGCACTGCTCGATGAACCGGCTGTTGGATAACGCACATGACCAATACCGTAATTTCCTTTCAAAGCACGCATATGACGGGTATGGAATACATCACGCACCATACCATTGTCTTTGCGCAGGAATAAACGTCCTTCATCACATGTCACGATCCCAGCTGCATCTTGTCCACGATGTTGTAACATCGTTAATGCATCAAACAACATTTGGTTAACGGGTGATTTACCAGCTATACCAACTACTCCACACATAGCAACCTCGCAGACAAGCTAGGATTAATAAAAAGGATTATTTGTAGACTCATCTGCAACTCCAGACTTGGACGATGTTTCAGATGATGAAGCTGAAGGTTTCGATGCCCCTTCAGGCTTGATATGTTGTAGTGCGCCATTCGCGGCTTCTTTCGACATTTGAGTCGCCCAAGGCGCATAAGGCAATAAGGCTTGAATAAACTTGGACTGTTTCCAGTGCGGCGAGCTTTCTACCCACGGACCAATCCCCTGCATGGTAATCAGAACAATCAGCAAACCTTTCAGGCTACCAAAGACACCACCAGCCAGACGGTTGAGAGGACCCAGTTTAAGACTCTTTAAAATACGGTTCAACAGTGCAGTAACGATCCAGGTCAGAACTACAATCAGCAGGACGATAAAGGCGAAGGCCGCAATCTTTTGTACAACTGGATCTGTACTCAGAGCAACCATAGACGGCGCAAGTAGCGTTGAATATTTTGCCGCAACAATCAGGGCAAAGATCCATCCCACTAAGTTCGCAAAGGCTTTAATAAATCCTTGACGCAAACCGTTGAGCCCTCCAATGAGCAAGATAATCAGTAGAAAGATATCAATGACATTCATAGGATTTAAAGTGCGTCTACACAATCTTTTACAAGTTTAGGTCCAGTATAGATGAGGCCACTATAAACCTGTACAAGGCTGGCGCCTGCCTGTTTCTTGGCAACAGCATCTGCACCTGAAAGAATACCACCCACACCAATCAATGGAATTTGTCCTTTTAATACCGCAGCAAATGCAGCCAGACATGCGGTACTTTTCTCAAATACTGGCGCGCCAGACAAACCGCCCGCTTCCTCTGCATGCTCCAGACCCTCTACCCCTTCACGTGACAGTGTGGTATTGGTCACGATCAGACCATCGATCTTGAATTGCAATAACTGTTTGGCAATAAAGGCAATATCGCTGTTATCCAGATCAGGCGCCACTTTCAGTACCAAAGGTACATAATGCTGGTATTCCTGAGCCAATTCAAGCTGACGCTTCTTCAATGTTTCCAGCAGTTCGGTGAGTGCATCACCACTTTGCAGGCTGCGCAGGTTTTTGGTATTGGGAGAAGAAATATTGACGGTAATATAAGAAGCATAATTATAGACTTTTTCTAAACAGATGAGGTAATCATCTACTGCTTTTTCTACCGGAGTATCAGCGTTTTTACCGATATTAATACCGAGAATGCCTTTAAATTTGGCAGCTTTGACATTTTCAACCAGCTGATCCACGCCATCATTATTAAAGCCCATACGGTTAATAATGGCTTTGGCCTGTGGTAAACGGAATAAACGCGGATGAGGATTGCCGGCTTGCGGTCGCGGGGTAATGGTACCAATTTCAATAAAACCAAAACCTTGACCGGCAAGGGCGTCAATATAGGCACCATTTTTGTCCAAACCTGCCGCAAGACCTACCGGATTGGGAAATTCGATTCCCATACAGGTCACAGGTTTCGCAGCAACGTTTTGACGCATCAAGCCCATTTTATGGGATGATTTCAATAGTGATAATGTCAGCTCATGTGCACGCTCTGGTGCTAAAGAAAACAACAAAGGGCGGGCTAGAGAATACAACATATCCAGAAAAGTCTACTGCTTTTTAAGTCGGCATATTATAGGCATAGGCTGACTTAAAAACCATGCTTTGCAAATCTTTATTTTTACCGTTTATTGTATGGTCGCCGTTAATTTAATCTGTCCCGCCTCATTATTTAGTTCCATTTTCTCGATACTTAGCCCCATTTGTGCCAGCTGAGTCAGGAAATTTGCCAGTACTGCATAATTTTCATGCATGACCGCCAATTGAATTTTTCCTTCCATTTGCTGGGAAGCCACCGACAATCCTTGCTGCTGTGCGACTCGCTGTACTTTCTCCGCTGCATCCAGTTGGGTGTCCCCAGCCGGTTTCATGGTTACTGCATTACTTTGCATCCAAACAATGGTATCTTTCAGCTGATTTAAGCGTTTTTGCTGGGTATCTGCCGCCTGATGCATATACCAGAGTGCAGAACCGACTGCCGCCACAATCACAAAAACAGTGGTAAAAATCACCATTACCCGTTCACGTACCGACAAGCTGTCCAGATAATCACTCAGTTTTTCAAAAGACTGATCCATACGATTTTGTAGCGCTTCAATGCCTTTCATTATTGAATCCTCACCAGTCCGATCGCAGCTGTTCCGCTGGCCTGAATATTCCCCAGCTCCACCTTAAAGCCTTGCTGGCTTAATTGTGTGGTCAGTGCATTTAACGTTTCTGATGAATTGGCTTTAAGCTCCATACTTAACACAGAAGCATCATAATTCACCCGTTGTGCCACAATCTGATTTTGCATCAAGACTGGCCCCACCCGACTAATCAGCTGCAATGCATGCGTATCTGCAATCTGGCTTTGACGCAACTGCCCTTCAAACTGACTTTTGATATTCTGCTCAGTGACCGGATAATTTTGTCCAAACCAGTATTTAAACTGGTCGATGGCTTGCGCGGCGGTCTGATTCGCCACTTTCTTATATTGATACCAGCGCACAGCATCATAACTAAACTGCAATACTAAAATACCCAGAAAAACCGCCGCGCAGGCTTTCCAGTAGCCGGAAATAGCGCCATTGGATTTTGCTTTAGGCAAGACATTAAACGGATGCTGTTTCGGTTTTTTTAGTACAGGAATTCCATATTGGAAAGACTCCAGTTGCTCCTGAGTGACCAGTGCTTCAAGACTACGCAACTGCTCCTGATTCAGATTGCTCACCTTATAGCTGAGATCCTTGGGCTGATAATCCAGATAAAGGCTTAGATCATCCAGCGACTGGCCGATATATTCCGACTCGCGCACCAGCAAACGTCCACCGATTTGCGCAATCACACGCTGATTGGCATCAGGAACAGGCAGCACCAAAAAGTCCGGTAACAAAGCTGCCAGCTTGACTGGGATCAGGCTTAAAGCATGTTGCAAGGTCTCAAGCGTAGAATTCGCAACCCCCATAATGCTGATCTGATCCGGCTGCTGAAAATGATGTAGCACTTTCATAGCATCTACCGGCAGCACCACGTATTCTTCAAGCAAATATTTAATGCCATCATTGCCCATTTTCTTATATTGGCTCTTGGGCAAGGTCTGCTGCAAAATTTGCACATGACGGCTCGGAAAAAACACCACCGCCTCTTCGCCATGATGAGCCTGTATATCCTGAATCAGCTGCTCAAGTGTGGCTGCAGTGTTCCAGAATTCCCCAGTTGACCATTGCCAAACCCCATTGGCTTCAGGCATCCATAAATACAACATCGATTGTGTTCTGCCGTTTTAATTAATTTTTTATAGTGTAGGAATAAAACTTTTAATCTGTGTGGATAAGCCCTGGGCAATCACCGCCTGATCATAAATGCGTGCTTCTGCCAATGCATAGGGATGAAAAGATTCAGCCAGCAGAATGGAAGACATATGGGCCACCACATTCATATGACACACCACTACAATCGACTCATAAGGCAGTTGCGATAACCATTCCACTGCGACTTTGGCATCATCATCCGGTTTGATCGTATTACAGATCACCACCGGCACATCTTTAAAATACTGCTGCAAATGTGCCAGAGTTTCCTGCGCTCGCAATAACGGACTGACCACAAAGACTTCAGGCTTAATCAGATCCTTTAAGAACTGCGCAGTTTGCTCAGCCTGTTGATGACCACGCTCCGTTAAAGGTCGCTTGGTGTCATTACCATTGACCGGTGGTGCGGCCTCGCCATGTCGAACTAAAGTCAGTTGCATTTGATTTCCTTATATTCTTTTGCCTGCATGATAAGCAGCGAATATGACAATTCGCAGACAGTCCCTGTGTTATAGATCAGACTTGATGATGTGGCAAGACAAATTCAACATCACTGCGATGACCGTTTTTCATCAATGACAATGCAATATTGAGTGGCGGCGCACCTTCAAAAATCACATCATACAAGGCCGAGGTAATCGGCATATACACATCGAGCTCTTCCGAACGTGCCTTGACCTGTACAATGGTATTAATCCCTTCTGCCGTTTGCCCCAACTCAGTCGTTGCTTGCTCCAAGGTTTTACCTTTACCAAGCGCATAACCCACCTGATAATTACGGCTAAGAGGGCTGCTACAGGTAGCGAACAAATCACCCACACCTGAAAGCCCAAGGAAAGTCAGCGGATTAGCACCGAGTTTTACTGCAAAACGGCTCATTTCGGCCAAAGCACGGGTCAGGATCATACTCTTGGTATTTTCACCCACGTTATACGCAGCAGCCATGCCCATCGCGACAGCATAGATATTTTTTAATGCGCCCCCGAGCTCTACGCCATGCACATCATCACTAGCGAATACGCGGAACAAGGCGCTATGTAAGGCTTGTTGTACCGCATAACGCACCAGCTCAGATTGGCTGGCAATCACGGTTCCTGCCGGCTGTCCTGCCACAATTTCCTTGGCCAAGTTCGGTCCTGATAACACACCATAAGGCACTTCAGGCAACACTTCGCGAATAATATCGCTCATGAAACTAAAGGTTTTGGCTTCAATACCCTTGGTCAGCGAGATCACGGCTTGCGACGTGATAAAAGGTTTGATTTGCTGCAAGACATCCCGGAAAGAATGACTCGGAATAGCGACTAAAATAATATCTCGATCACGCACAGCCTGTTCCAGGTCTGACACCGCCAGCAGATTTTCTTCTAACTTAAAATCTGGCAAATAGCGTTTATTAATATGCGTGGCATTAATATCTGCCGCAACTGCTTCGTCACGAATCCAGATCATGGTATTGCAACCATTACGCACTGCAGTATTGGCCATTGCAGTACCAAAACTGCCCCCACCCAATACTGTGACTCTTAAAGCTGTCTTATGATCAACTGCAACCGGTTCTACCAGTTTTGAGAAATTTAATTCTGACATCTTATTTTTTAATATCCTGTTATACCGTGCCAACTAGCTGTTCTGGTTCCAATAACTTACAAAATCACTGGTTCGAACCTCTGCGCGTGCTGGAATTGCTTTTGCTGCAGTGCCAATATAAATAATCCCCGAAACCAGATCATCTTTTGAAATTCCCAATGCCTGCTTAAACAGACCAGACTCGACTACAGCCCCACTGCGCCACATGGTCGAGAAACCCTGAACCTGAAGTGACAACAGAAAATTTTGAATGGCTGCGCCTGAACTAAGGATTTGCTCAAAATGAGGAACTTTAGGATGATCCTGCAAACGCGTTAAGGCAAGTACCAATAAAGGCGCACGAAATGGATGATTTTTAACACGCTCAATCTGCGCTGTTTCAGTTTCACCCAAATCGACGAGCGCCTGCGACAGCAACTCTCCAAAAGCTTCACGCTGATTATCTGGAACCACCACAAATGTGGTCGGCTTGAGCCGATGATGATCGGGTGCAGTTAATGCCGCCTGAAAGGCTTTTTCCAGTTGTTCTGCATTCGGTGCCGGTGCCAGCAGATGACCAATCGATTGTCGTTGGTGAATATTTTGATGAACGATGTCAATCGCAGATTCCGTCATTGCCTTGTATATCTACACTTAAAAACTATACTCAAGATTAGCATATTCAAAGAAAAATACGCTAGAAACTTCATAGCGATTCAGCACGCTCATCAACACTTAAAAATAAACTTGCTTGGTTTTTCAAGCCCGTACTGCTCTATTTTTCACCTAAGTCACATAGAGCTATACCAAAAATTGCCAAACCTATACAACAGCTACAAAATCTGCGCTGCTTGCTGTGTTGAAATATTCAGCATCGTATTTACTTGAGATTTTATGATGAAAAAAACAATCGCTTTCAGCGGATTAGCTATTTCTGCATTACTGCTTACTGCTTGTGCCTCAAACCCGACTGCATTGGCAGTGCAAAAGGAAAATAACCAGTATGAGGTGACCGGATTAGGTAAAAATCAACTGACCTCGAAAAACAATGCGATTACTGCGGCCAATAAAGCCTGTGGCTCTCGATCAACCCCAATTATTGTGGATGAAAAGACAGCTTATAACGGCGCTTTAAAAGGCGTGGTCGATGAACAAACAGGTCAGATGATCCAGGCAGCAGCTACCGTTCTCGGGAATATCGCAGGTACCAATACCGGTTTAAACCAGAATGATGATTATCAGACGGTTCTTACATTCCGCTGTCAGGCCAAATAAGCTAATAAACCATAGCGCAATAAAAAACCGCTCTTAAAGAGCGGTTTTTCTATGGTCTGGATTAACAATAACCTTCCAGACGGGTCAAAGGCAATTTTTGACCAATGGCTTTTTCAATTTCCGGAAGATAGAACGCATCATCTTCGGACAAGAAACTGATACTTACACCTTGCGCACCGGCACGGCCTGTACGACCAATACGATGTACATAATCATCTGACTGTTCTGGCAAGGTAAAGTTCACCACATGGGATACGTTATCTACATGAATACCACGTCCTGCCACATCCGTCGCAATCATAATATTATGCTGACCATTTTTAAATTGATCTAACATTTTCGTGCGTTTATCTTGCGCGATTTCACCAGACAACATCACCACCTTATAACCATCCCGTTTTAAATGATCATAAAGTTTGCGTACCTGATCCCGACGGTTAGCAAAAATCATGACTTTCTCAATCGGCTCATCACGCAGAATTTCTTGCAACAATTTATATTTATCTGATTTTGCCACCATATAAACCCGTTGCTCGACATCAGCATTGGTTTTCTTTTCTGGCTCAATTTCAACCGTAACCGGTTCAAACAGCCATTGCTGCGCAAGATTCAACACATCATAGCTAAATGTTGCGGAGAACATTAAAGTCTGACGCTGCTCTTTACGCGGCGAGAAACGTACAATCCGTTTAACCGATGGAATGAAACCCATATCCAGTAGACGGTCTGCTTCATCAATGACTAAAAATTCAATCTGATCCAGCCAGACTTCTTTTTGTTCTACAAAATCAATCAGACGACCTGGTGTAGCCACCATAATATCGACAGGCGCTTTATTAAGCTGGTTCTTTTGCTTGTCAAAATCCACACCACCCAGCAAGGTCACCACATGCAAACCCGCATATTTCGCCAGGTGCTGTGCATCGCTTTCAATTTGCAATGCCAGTTCACGGGTCGGTGCCAGAATTAGCGCGCGCGGCTCACCACGATAACGTTGTTCCTGAATCGGATTATTTAACAGATCGTTCATGATACTAATTAAAAAGGCCGCAGTTTTACCTGTACCAGTCTGTGCACGACCAATTGCATCATGTCCTGCCAGCGTGAATTTCAAAACCTTCTGCTGGATAGGCGTCATGGTGGTAAAGCCTAAAGCATCAATCGCTTTTTTTAGATTGGGATGTAAATTTAAGGTTTCAAAACCAGATGACATAAAGCGGTGCTCTAATTGGGTAATCACTAAGATAGGAATAGTATAAACAAAAAACGCCCCAAGTTATATTGGAGCGTTTTCTTTTTAGCTTAATCCGAAGATTAGTCTAATGGTTGAACTTCTTCAGCTTGAAAGCCTTTTTGGCCTTTAACAACACTGAATTCAACACGTTGGCCGTCACGAAGTGAACGGTGACCGTCACCTTGGATAGCACGGAAATGAACGAATACGTCATCGCCGCCATTACGTTGAATAAAGCCGAAGCCTTTAGTATCGTTAAACCACTTAACTACGCCTTGTTCGCGAGCAGCTGTCATAAGTTAATCCTCATTGAAACTAAAAGAAGGACCACCCGGTGTTGCAAACAGCAGAGCAAACAAGTTTGAAAATATTATTTTTAAGCTTGTAATCATTCTGTAAAACTATCAACAAAATCCCGGTTACATCCATTTATGTAATAGGGTGAAAAACAATCACTTTGTTTATTCAAAGTCCCAAATACGCAACGAGCTTAACATGGGTTTATCACAATTAATAGATTTTTTTTAGCATGTTCTGTTTGATTTAGTTATTTTTTTCATGAAAATTGTCAAAAGACTTTATAAAGTCATTTAGATCTTCTTTTTCTGAAACCAGTTTGGTTCTGGCATCATATTTGCTACTATTTATAGCCTTTTCTGCTATCTAAATAAAACCGCAATGTCCGAATATCCAGCGCAATTCAGCCTTATAGACGCTATGGGAAAACCGTGCCCGATGCCGCTATTAATGTTAAAGCGCGCACTAAAGGCCGGAAATCAGAAAACATTCCTGCTGAAATCATCTGATCCGCATAGCCAGACAGATGTCAGCCGCTATTGTCAGCTGCATCAGCTCAAGCTTGAATCTAAAAAAATTTCTGATACAGAGTTTCACTACTTAATTGAATCTTAAAAATTTTCAATTAAACTGTTGATCTTCACTTTCGTATACTTTTTTACATTTCTCTACCCAAATATCCATTATTTGCGGAGAGATTGGATTAAGATAAAACCTAGTTTAGGGTTATCCCGCACTTCAAGGAGAACACATGAGTGACAGCCGCAATCAGTTAATGCCCCTGTCATTATCGGCGCCAGGTGTCAACCTCGGTGCTTATATCAGCACTGTCAATCAGATTCCGATTTTAACGGCCGAACAAGAAAAAGAGTTGGCTGAACGCTATTATTATGACCAAGATTTAGATGCAGCGAAAATGCTGGTCATGTCGCATTTGCGTTTTGTAGTACATATTGCGCGTAGTTATGCAGGTTATGGTTTGCCACAAGGTGACCTGATTCAGGAAGGCAACCTGGGCCTGATGAAAGCTGTAAAACGTTTTGACCCGAATATGGGCGTACGTCTTGTGTCATTTGCCGTGCACTGGATCAAGGCGGAAATTCACGAATATGTGATCCGTAACTGGCGTATTGTGAAAATCGCCACCACTAAAGCGCAACGTAAACTGTTCTTTAATCTGCGCAGCCTGAAGAAATCATCGAAAAAGTTGACGCTCGCAGAAGCACAGTCTATTGCCAATGATTTAAATGTCACACCAGAACAAGTACTGGAAATGGAAGGCCGTCTGACGGCGTATGATGCGGCTTTTGATGCTTCAAGCGATGACGACGATGAAGGTTCAACCCATGTGGCACCAGCATTATATCTTGAAGATAACCGTTATGACCCGGCTCGTCTGATTGAAAATGAAGACTATGAGGAGCAAAGTACCTCTGCTCTGCATGAAGCCATGGATCAGCTCGATGATCGTTCACGTAATATCTTGCAGCGTCGCTGGCTAGATGACGAGAAATCGACCCTGCACGAACTTGCAGCCGAATATAATGTTTCTGCGGAACGTATTCGTCAGCTGGAAAAAAATGCCATGGAAAAAATTAAAGTGGCGATGTCATCCAATTAACACCAAATTCTGTTACTGATTTACCTCGAAAAAGCCTTCTTTGATGAAGGCTTTTTTATGTCCGCATTTTGAATTTATGCTAAGGTTGAGCGCAAACTTTATCAGGAAGATCAATTCAAATGTGGATTGCGATTTCAGCACTTAATTTGGCACTTGCAGTCATGCTCGGTGCTTTTGGTGCACATGGTTTAAAAGCGCGGGCGACTGAAGCACAGCTCGGCTGGTGGCAAACGGCAACGGATTATTTTTTCTATCATGCCTTAGGACTATTGATTCTTTCTTTACTGGCGAAAGTCATCCCTGCATTGCCCATTCAATGGAGCTTCGGTCTGATTCAGGTCGGCATTTTACTGTTTTCTGGCTCACTGTATATCATGGCCTTAGGATTACCCCGCGGTTTAGGTGCTATTACGCCCATCGGCGGGGCTTTAATGATTGCCGGATGGTTAATTCTGGCCTGGAATGCTTTAAAATACGCCAGATAAGTTTGAACAACACTTAATCATGGAGGGTTGCTAGAATGATGATTTACATCAATGGCGAACAACAGGAAACTCACTGCAAGAATCTGCTGGAACTGATTCAGAGTATGGCGCTTGAGGGTAAGCGTTTTGCAGTTGAAGTCAATGAAATGATTATTCCTAAAAGCAGATTGGGCGATACGCCAATTTGCGATACAGACAAAATAGAAATTATTCACGCGGTCGGTGGCGGCTAATACTCGGGACAATTATGCAAGATTTATTACAGATTGGTTCACGCCAATTCCAGTCACGCCTTTTGGTAGGCACGGGCAAATACAAAGATTTAAATGAAACTCAGCAGGCCATTGAAACCAGTGGTGCAGAGATTGTCACTGTCGCTATTCGCCGTGTCAATATTGGCCAAGATCCTGACCAGCCGAATCTGCTATCAGTGATTCCTCCGGAAAAATATACCATTTTGCCGAATACTGCAGGTTGCTTCGATGCCAATAGTGCCGTCCGCACCTGTATGCTGGCGCGTGAGTTGCTCGATGGCCACAATCTGGTCAAACTTGAAGTTTTAGGTGATGAAAAAACGCTTTATCCAAACGTGACTGAAACATTGAAAGCCGCTCGTACCTTGATTGACGATGGCTTTGAGATCATGGTTTATACCTCGGATGATCCAATCGTGGCGCAAGAGCTGGAAAGCATGGGCTGTGTTGCGATTATGCCATTGGGTAGCCTGATTGGTTCTGGTCTGGGCATTCTGAATCCACACACCCTGTCAATCATCAAGGAAAATGCCAAAGTTCCTGTCCTGGTCGATGCCGGTGTCGGTACAGCAAGTGATGCCGCGATTGCGATGGAACTGGGTTGTGATGGTGTACTCATGAATACGGCGATTGCAGCTGCACAAAATCCGGTCTTGATGGCATCTGCGATGAAAAAAGCAGTTGAAGCAGGCCGAGAAGCTTTTCTTGCAGGCCGTATGCCGCGCAAGCGTATGGCCAATGCCAGCTCGCCGGAAACCGGCTATTTCTTTAAATAAATTTTCATCAACAAAAATAAAGGACTCGATGGAGTCCTTTATTTTTCCAGTAATTAAGGAATCAGACCTTCATCACGCATGGCAATCTGTACAGACTGACGTTCTGCCACCTTATTACGGATATGAATAATATTTTTATATGGACTCAGATCATGCTCAATCTGGTTCGACCAGTTGGTCAAGACAAACAGATAAGCATCCGCAGGGCCAAAGTTATCATCCACCAGATAATCATTGTCTGATTCACCAATCGCTTTATCGATATAACTTAATAGGCGATCAACCTCTGCATAGGCTTTTTTCTTTTCATCGTCGGATAACTTGCCACCGAAGAACACCGCATAGGCATCATGTAGTTCAGAATTCAGATAACCTAGCCATTCAAGTACCTTGGCACGTCCCATGCCCGATGGCGGAATCAGATCTTGTTTTGGATCGTGTTGAGCAAGAAACGGTAGAATTGCAACATTTTCTGTCAGGATCAGACCAGGGTTAATTTCTAACGCTGGTACATAACCTTTAGGATTAACTTCGTAATAATCCGTACCTTTTTCTGTTTTATGTGTTTTTAAATCAACACGTTCCAAATCAAAATCGACATTAATTTCATTTAAAATAATATGTGCTGCCAGTGAGCAGGCACCTGGTGAATAGTAAAGCTTCATTTCTGATCCTTGTTATACACTTCTCAATGTTTTAAATCGCTTCTGACAAACTTTCAAGTGATCAAACCTGTAAATTGCAAAAAAGCGTAACTGTCACCTCAGGGCAGTTACTCATTCAATATTCAGGATATTCCGGGCTTTTGCAAGTCAATCTTGTGTAGATTTTTATCTCTATCTGTTTAACATACACAGGTTTTCCAAATTTAGATGATATTTCGTGATTAGCCTGAAAAAAGAAGAATGGTTTTCCAATATCCGCACAGATGTATTGGCAGGTCTGGTGGTGGGACTTGCCCTGATTCCTGAATCAATTGCCTTCTCTGCCATTGCCGGTGTCGATCCGCAAGTCGGTTTATATGCCTCTTTCTGCATTGCAGTATCCATTGCCTTTTTTGGTGGCCGTCCTGCCATGATCTCTGCGGCTACAGGCGCAATGGCACTTTTGATGATTACCTTGGTAAAAGAACATGGTTTGCAATATCTGTTGGCTGCCACAATTCTGACCGGCATCATTCAGGTCATTGCGGGTTATTTTAAAGTCGCTAAATTAATGCGCTTTGTATCGCAGGCGGTGGTATACGGATTTTTGAATGCCTTGGCGATCCTGATATTTGTGGCACAAATCCCGGAAATTAACCGGATGGATAGCACCGGTTATCTGTTTATTGCGATTGGTCTGGCAATTATTTATCTGTTTCCGTATATCCCGAAAATTGGCAAAGCCATTCCCTCACCTTTAATCTGTATTATCGTATTAAGCGGGTTGGCGCTGTTGTTAAGTGCAGATATGCGTACCGTGAGCGATCTTGGACAATTCCCGGATACTTTGCCAGTATTCCTGATTCCAGAAATTCCACTCAATCTGGAAACCTTGCAAATTATCCTGCCTTATTCCTTTACCTTGGCGACTGTCGGTTTGCTGGAAAGCATGATGACCACTACGGTCATTGATGAAGTGACCGGAACTGAAGGTGACCGTCATCAGGAATGTCGTGGTCAGGGTATGGCCAATATTGTCAGCGGCTTTATGGGCGGGATGGCCGGTTGTGCCATGATCGGCCAGTCAATTATCAATGTGTCTTCAGGGGCACGTACCCGTTTATCGACTCTGGTCGCTGGGGTATTTCTGCTCTGTCTGGTGGTATTCCTGAAAGACTGGCTGGCTTATATTCCGATGGCAGCACTGGTTGCAATCATGATTATGGTGGCATTTACCACCTTCCAATGGGGAGCAATCAAGCAATTCAGCAAACATCCACTGGAATTTAATACCGTGATGATTGCCGTGATTATTGTCGTGCTTGCCACTCATAATCTGGCACTCGGTGTATTTGTCGGCGTGCTGCTTTCTGCTCTGTTCTTTATTAATAAATTGGAAAGAACCGTACATGTGCATACACATTCGAATTCGGCTCATTCACGCAGCTATATTATTTCCGGACAGATATTCTTCAGCAGTACAGAAAAATTCTATCAGTTCTTTGATTTTAAAGAGAAGCTTGAGCATGTGGAACTGGATCTAACCCACGCACATATCTGGGACGTGACTTCGGTAAATATGTTGAATAATGTGATCCAGAAATTTAAAGCCCAAAATATAGACGTAACAGTAATCGGTTTAAATGAAGCCAGCAGTACACTGATTGACCGTTTTAGTAGCTGATGAACGATGATTAATAAAAGAGCCTCAATTGGCTCTTTTATTTTATCTGGAAGATCTCGCCAATTTTTATGGAGAAATACCGAGAAAAGTTTGACTTGCTCGGCTCAGGACTTAAAATACCGCATTCTGAATTTTTAGATTTGCCAAAGTTATGTCGAACGATCAATTAGACCAGCAAGTCGTGGAGCTGGAAAACTTAAGCGAGCACCGTGAAATCGTGACGTTTATGCGCCGCTCAATGCCGCTGAATACCTCTCAACGTACTGCGCTTGAACAATATGGTCACTTAATTTTGGAATATCCAGTCGGTGATTTGCGTCAGCACTTTGAACATCCTGAACGTCCTTTGACTGTAGAAATTGGTTTTGGTATGGGCCGTTCACTGGTATTGATGGCCAAAGCTAATCCTGAACGTAACTTTGTCGGAATTGAAGTCCATGTACCTGGAATTGCGCAGTGCGTGTATGAAGCAGGTATTGAAGGCCTAACGAACTTACGTGTGCTGGATGCTGATGCAATTCAGGTATTACGTGAAATGCCAGACAATAGTATTAATGCAGTTCAGTTATACTTCCCTGATCCATGGCAGAAAAAACGTCATTTTAAACGCCGCTTTGTTTCGCATGACCGTATGCCGCTGGTGGAGCAAAAGCTGGAGCTTGGCGGAACTTTCCATGCTGCAACGGACTGGGAACCGTATGCGGAATGGATGATAGAAGTATTGGAAGAACGTCCACGTCTGGAAAATCTGGCGGGCAAAGGCAATAGCTATCCTCGTCCGGAATGGCGTCCACAAACCAAGTTTGAACGTCGCGGGATTGAAGCAGGTCACAAGATTAATGATTTTATCTTTAAGAAAATTTCTTAATCTAAGACTCAAAAAAAGCGCTGATTATTCAGCGCTTTTTTATGGGAAAAATTTGGCTTTGAACCCTGCTTCGTAGATAAATTATCAGCTTCTTCATTTCTGATGACGCGTGAGAATCTGCTGGCTCAACAACTGATAGACATTTTGTAAATCTTCTCGCTGCATATTGGCTAACATCTGCTGATGCATATTCAAGATATTCTGATCACCACGCATCGCTGGGCCGGTCTGCATTTGTTTGGGATCATTCTGAGTGGCTTTATTGGCAGTTTCCAGCATTAAGGGATACAACAAACTGAAATCGACCTGTTGTACATCAACCACCTGCTTGGCCATGTCATAACAGTAATTGGCAAAATTACAGGCAAATACCGCTGCAAGATGCAAACTGAGACGTTGACTGGAACTATAAGTATAAACACGATTGCTTAGGCTATTTGCCAGTTCTAATAACAGGATTTGGTCCTGTTCATTCACCGCTTCAATCAACAGTGGCGTCTGCTGCCAATCAATCTGGCGTTCGAGACTAAAGGTCTGTAAAGGATAAAATACGCCTGCACGCGCATGCACATTTTTCAGTAAATTGAGATGGGTGCTGCCAGAGGTATGTACGATCAGATTCTGCTGTAGATACGGATGAATCTGTTCAATGACGTTGGCAATCGACTGATCACTGACCGCGATAATGACCAGATCCACCTCATGATCCAGCTGTTGAGGCTGAGCGATGGCCTGAGCGTTGAATTGCTCAGCCAGATATTGTGCTTTTTCTAGGGTTCGACTGTAGATCTGTACGATCTCATGGTGTGCTGACAATACAAGGGCAAGATGATATGCCACTCGCCCTGCCCCAATCATACTGATCCGCATCTGCTGTTCTTCCTGATAAATTACGCACAGCATGCCAATAAATAAAGATTGAGGCAATTGGCCTTGATGTTTCGAATAGACTTTAGAACTTTCGCAGGGTCAGAATCTGTTCACTTCGACCAAAAGGTCCATGAACATCATGCAGAATCCCGCTGGTCAGACCAATACCATCTTCACCATATTGCTGCACCACTTCCAGTCCCAGCCATTTACCCTGCGGCAGACGGTGCATATGAATCTGCAGGTCCAGATTCGGAAATCCCCAACCGGAATTCGGGTCTTGACGTGGCACGATGCCATTGGCCGTATCGACCATACCAAGCAAACGGCTAAAGTCTGTCGTCGGTTGGCCTTCTACCATGTCCAGCGAATTTCTTAACCAGACAATGCCCTTGCCTGCACGATGGTCGGCATGTGCCCGGGTTTCAATACTCTGGATATAACCGCCTGGCCAGCAACGCATACCCTCCCAAATAGGTAAATATTCTGGACTTTCGATCGGAAAGTCTTCCACTCCGGCAATGGCCTTGGTATCTGAAGTTAGCATTCTCCAGGCACGTGCCACAATGCAGGTTTTCCCATTGGCACACATTTCAGCTTCAACCAGTTCGATGGTTTTACCCGGACGGATCATGCGCGTGGTAATTGAAAACTCACCAAAGGCTATCAGGCCAAAAATATCCAGCCCGACCCGACCAATACGCATGTCAGCACGTGGCTGAAACTGTTCCAGTTCGACGCATAGAATACCGGTGGCTGGCGCCATGTGCTGCTCATGCGGATTCCATGCACCTTGTGCATGAATATTAGAACTATAATAGGCCGTGGTACTGCCATCTGCATGCTGTTCGCGCTGAATAAAACTGTAATATGCCGACATTGTTTTAATACTTCCCTGAATATTCTCTTAAACTTTAGAATTTGCAAAAAGTTCTTTGATCTTTATTTTCGTATCAAAAAGCCATGATAATTCATGATTTGACAATAAATCTTGCACTGTTTAAATCCGACTTTGGTTAAAAGCGCTTTAAAATTTTGTGCAGATAACAAGTGAAAATCCTGCTCCAAGCGTTCAACCATCTTGTTACTTTGCACCACGCTTAACCCTGTCTGTTGTGCCAGCTTCTGCATAATTTTGATGTCTTGCTGATCTTCGGGTTGCATCAGGTCATAGGTCAATGCAAGACCATTGGTTTTAAGACACTGCTGGATAGCCTGAAAAAATCCGTTTTTTTCGGAATTTGAAATGAAATGTGCCACCAGAATGGCTAACGCAGCATCAAACGTATCTGGCTGATTCAAATCTTGAATCATACTTTGGACGAATTTCACCCTTTGTCGATCTATAGAATTCAGATTTTTACTGGCCTGTTCCAGCATAGCTGCTGATGGATCAATTGCAGTAAAGGTCCAGTCTGGATAACGCTGCAATAAATAGGACAGTTCATAACCTGTTCCGCAACCTATTATCAATATATGAGCGGTTTTCAGGAGTTCAATGCTGAAAATTGCTTCAATCTGCTGATGCACCAGTTCATAACCGGGAATCAGTTTACGGATATGATCGTCATAACTAGCGACCACGACTTCACTGTGAAAGTTTTTTGCCATATTTTTACTCTAAATCTATGCACGAATCTAAAACTCAGGCGGGTCTTTAGATAGATTGAATATTTAAATCTTATAGCTTGATCTTATTTGCTGTTTTCTTGAAATTTGATCATAGGCCCGGCGACATGGAAGTCCCTTCAGCAAAATAAAGGGACTTTGCTTACTTTTGGCCCATCAAAAGTAAGAAAAGCCTGAACATTGATATCGAAGCCGTTATACAAATGGAGGCAATGCATGCATTAAATACTGCTTTGCCCCACTTAAGAATCGCATCAATATAATTTAAGCAATCTCTTTCAAGTTCAGCTCTTCACGCATAAATTCACGCAATTTGAACTTCTGCGCCTTACCTGAAGCCGTCATTGGAAATTCCTGGAAGAAACGCACATAACGCGGCACTTTGTTGTGAGAAATATGCTCCTTACAATACTGACGGATGGTTTCTTCAGTACATGGATCATTTTCATGCAGGATGATACAAGCACACAGCTCTTCTCCATATTTATGGTCTGGCACCCCAATTACCTGTACGTCCGAAACTGCCGGATGGGTATAAAGGAAATCTTCAATTTCTTTCGGGAACAGGTTTTCCCCTCCACGAATCACCACGTCCTTGATTCGGCCCTTGATTTTGACAAAGCCTTCATCATCCATTTCAGCGATATCACCGGTATGCATCCAGCGCGCCGCATCAATCACTTCCTGGGTTTTATCCTGATCTTCCCAATAACCGAGCATCACTGAATAACCACGTACACACAGCTCACCCAATTGGCCGCGTGGAACCACCTTGCCATTTTCATCGACAATTTTAACTTCCAGATGCGGATGTACCCGGCCAACCGTACTGACACGTTGCTCGACACTGTCTGCCGTTGAGCTTTGTGCACTGACGGGTGCGGTTTCAGTCATGCCATAACAAATCGTGATTTCAGACATATGCATCCGTTCAATCACGCGCTGCATAATTTCCTGCGGACATGGACTACCCGCCATAATCCCGGTACGCAGACTGGACAGGTCAAATTCGTCAAACTGTTCATGCTCAAGAATGGCGATAAACATGGTTGGCACACCATAAGCCGCGGTACATCTTTCCTGCTGAATGGCTTTTAAGGTTTCTAATGGATTAAACACGGCAGACGGATAAATCATGGCGGAACCATGCGTAATACAGGCCAGATTGCCCATGACCATACCAAAGCAGTGAAATAAAGGAACTGAAATACAGACACGGTCTTCTGGCCCTAAATGAATGGCTTCGCCAACAAAGTACCCGTTATTTAAAATATTATTATGGGTCAGCATGGTGCCTTTCGGATTGCCGGTGGTGCCCGAGGTAAACTGGATATTAATGGTTTCATCGAACTGCAGTTCACTGGAGATCTGTTGCAGTTGTTGCAGCTCTTGTTCGCCAGGCGAGCTCAGCAAATCCTGAAACCGGTGGATGCCGGTATGCTGCTGGTCATCAATTTTAATTACATGTTTTAAATGCGGCAGACGCTCTGCATTAAGGAACTTATCCTCGGTTTCCTGCAATTCCGGTGCAATTTTAGTCAGAATTTCCTGATAGTCCGTCGTCTTAAACTGCGCTGCAATCACCAGTCCCTTACAGGAGACCTTGTTTAGCACATATTCAAGCTCATTGCTTTTATAGGCCGGATTCAGGTTCACCAGAATAATGCCTGCCTTGAAGGCCGCAAACTGGGTAATGGTCCATTCCACACAGTTCGGCGACCAGATTGCCAGACGGTCACCTTTTTGCATACCTAGTTTCAGCAGCTGACAGGCAAAGGCATTGACCTGATCCTGTAGCTGCCGGTAACTGAGGCGTATGTTCTGATGCAAACTCACTACCGCATCACGTTCTGCATACTGCTCGCAAGCCTGATCAAATTTTTCACCAATCGTCATGCCCAATAAAGGCTGGCTGCTGGTTCCATAGGCATAGCTTAACCGTACTTGTGTCATTGAATCGATCTCCTTGATTCTTTGTAATTCTGATTTTCAACTTTACTAATTGTTTTATGACCACGACGACCTTGTCTGTGTACCGGTTTTTTGTGTGTTTATGCTTGTAAATTTTCCTCCTGCCCACGTACTGCGTTGACACAAAAATCGGCAATCTGTTTGACAAAGTGATCCTTATACTTCTGATCAAACATGACATTTCGGGACGGATTTAAAGGTTCAATCACGACAAAGGTCATGGCACCAACCACACCTAATGCTGCCGTATTCAAATCTTCAAATTCGAATTCTCCATTGACCTTTCCTTCGGCCAGAATTTCCTTAATGCTCTGCTTAAGCAGCTGCTTACTGCGAAAACGCTCATGTTCCATTTCCGGATCAACCGGTTCGAACATCAGTGAATACGCCAATTGGGGGCTATTCATGGCACGCTTGACAAAAGTTGTAACAGATTTTTGCAATTTCAGTTTTGGCGATAAATCTGACTCGGCAATATGGTTCAGAATTCCGACTTCATGCTGAATCGCGGCCGACAAAACCTCAATTAAAATCTGGCTTTTGCTTTCGAAATATCGATAGACCAGCCCTGTAGAAACGCCTGCGCGTTCTGCAATCGCCTGAATCGATGCCTCCTTCAAGCCCCCTTGAATAATCAGTTCACGAGCAGATTCCAAAATCGACAGGCGATTTTGTTCCATTCGTTCCTGCATCAATGATGATCTTTTATAACTCATAAAATTAATCTCAACAAGATAAAATGAATTGTAAATCATTTTGTGAATATAGATTCACTTTTTTATTTTTTCGTTGTATGTTAAAACCACAAGCACAACAACAATGCTTTTTTGGACACAACAAATATAACCTCAGGATGGATGAAGAATGAATTTACAAAGCTTGGATTTCGGTTTGGATGAAACTCTAATAGCGCTTCGTGATTCAGTGGCCGCATTTTGCGCCAAAGAAATTACCCCGATTGCTCAACAGGTTGACCGTGACAACGAGTTCCCTGCTCACCTTTGGAAAAAATTTGGCGAGATGGGCCTGCTCGGGCTGACAGTCAGTGAGGAATATGGCGGTTCAAATTTTGGTTATCTGGCGCACATCATTGCCATGCAGGAAATTTCCCGTGCTTCTGCATCCATTGGGCTGTCCTATGGCGCACATTCTAACCTATGTGTAAACCAAATTAAGCGAAATGGTACTGAAGAACAGAAACAGCGTTATCTGCCTAAACTGATTTCAGGTGAATATGTCGGTGCCTTGGCAATGTCTGAACCGAATGCAGGCTCGGATGTGGTGAGCATGAAACTGAAAGCAGAAGACAAAGGCGATCACTACCTGTTGAATGGTTCAAAAATGTGGATCACCAATGGTGGCGATGCCGATGTCCTGGTGGTCTATGCAAAAACCGATTTGCAAGCCGGTGCCAAAGGCATGACTGCATTTCTGGTTGAGAAAAATATGCCAGGTTTTAGCCACGGCACCCATTTGGACAAACTCGGCATGCGTGGTTCAAACACTTATCCGCTGTTTTTTGACAATGTTGAAGTTCCGAAAGAAAACGTCATGGGCGGCGTCGGTAATGGCACCAAGGTCTTGATGAGTGGTCTGGACTATGAGCGTGCTGTATTGAGTGCTGGCCCACTGGGGATTATGGATGCCTGTATGGATACCGTGATTCCATATATTCATGACCGTAAACAGTTTGGTCAGGCGCTGGGCGAATTCCAGTTAATGCAAGGCAAAATTGCCGACATGTATTCGACCTGGCTAGCCTGTAAGGCACTGGTTTATGCGGTCGGTGCTGAATGTGACAAAGCTGAGCATAGCCGTAGCCTGCGTAAAGATGCTGCCAGTGCCATTTTATATGCTGCTGAAAAAGCGACCTGGATGGCAGGAGAAACCATTCAGACTTTAGGTGGTAACGGTTATATCAACGAATTTGCTGCCGGCCGTTTATGGCGTGATGCCAAACTGTATGAAATTGGCGCCGGTACTTCAGAAATCCGCCGCATGCTGATTGGCCGTGAACTTTTCAACGAAACAGCCTAAACCTTAACACTTAGAATAAAACAAGGATGTTGGTCATGAATCAGTTATCGAGCAAAATCAATATACGTAGTGAAGAGTTTAAAACCAACCAGACTGCCATGCTGCAACTGGTGGATGACCTAAAACAGAAAGTTGAAAAAATTGCTTTGGGTGGTGGCGAAACTGCCCGTCAAAAACATCTGGACCGTGGCAAATTACTCCCCCGTGAACGGATTAATCATTTAATTGATCCAGGCACAGCTTTTTTGGAAATTGGTCAGCTGGCTGCCTATCAGGTGTATCAGGATGATGTTCCTGCCGCAGGTGTGGTCGCTGGTGTTGGTCAGGTCAAGGGTGTGACCTGCATGATCATCGCCAATGATGCTACGGTGAAAGGCGGTACTTATTATCCATTAACAGTGAAAAAGCATTTACGTGCCCAGGAAATTGCCGAACAGAACCATCTGACTTGTATTTATCTGGTGGATTCAGGCGGTGCATATTTGCCTTTACAGGATGAAGTATTTCCAGACCGCGATCACTTCGGCCGTATTTTCTACAATCAGGCACGTATGTCGAGCCAAGGTATCGCCCAAATTGCAGTGGTGATGGGCAGCTGTACTGCAGGCGGTGCTTATGTGCCTGCCATGTCAGATGAAACCATTATTGTCCGCAATCAGGGCACCATTTTCCTAGGCGGCCCTCCTCTAGTTAAGGCAGCTACTGGTGAAGTGGTGTCCAGTGAGGATCTCGGTGGTGGTGATGTGCATACCCGTTTGTCTGGCGTGGCTGATCATCTGGCTGAAAACGATGAACATGCACTTGCGATTGCCCGCAACATCGTGGCCAACCTGAACAAAAAGCCAAACAAGACCGCAGATGAAATCGAAGCGCCGCTGTTTGACAGTTCGGAACTGTACGGCATTGTGCCGAGTGACGCGCGCAAGCCTTTTGATATCCGTGAAGTGATAGCGCGTATTGTCGATGGCTCACGTTTTGACGAGTTCAAGGCACGTTTCGGCACTACCCTGGTGACCGGTTTTGCCAAGCTCTATGGCATGCCGGTCGGGATTATTGCCAATAATGGCATTCTATTTTCCGAGTCTGCCCAAAAAGGCGCACATTTTATTGAACTGTGTACCCAGCGCAATATTCCGCTGATTTTCCTGCAAAATATTACCGGGTTTATGGTCGGCCGCCAGTATGAAAATGAAGGCATTGCCAAAAATGGTGCTAAGCTGGTGATGGCCGTCGCCAATGCCAATGTACCGAAACTGACTCTAGTGATTGGCGGTTCTTTTGGTGCAGGCAACTATGGTATGTGTGGACGCGCTTACTCGCCACGCTTTATGTGGACCTGGCCAAACTCGCGTATTTCAGTGATGGGCGGTGAACAGGCCTCCAGCGTCTTGTCGACCTTAAAACGTGACCAGATTGAGCAAAAAGGCGGAACTTGGTCAGCTGAAGAAGAAGACCAGTTTAAACAACCAATCCGTGACCAATACGAACGCCAAGGCCACCCTTATTATGCGTCTTCGCGTTTATGGGATGATGGTGTGATTGATCCAGCGCAATCGCGTGAAGTCTTGGCCTTGAGTCTGGCTGCGGCACTGAATGCGCCCATCCAGCCAACCAAATTCGGCGTGTTCCGCATGTAAGGGGTGACAAAATGACATATCAATTTTTACAGCTCGAACAGCAGGATCAGGTCGCGACAGTCTGGATTAACCGTGCCGAACTGCACAATGCTTTTAATACCCAGGTGATTGAAGAACTGCATGCCTGTTTCCGGTCTTTAAATGACCATGATGATGTGCGTGTGGTGATTTTGGCAGGCCGAGGCAAGAGTTTCTCTGCTGGCGCGGATCTGAACTGGATGAAACAGGCAGGTCAGGCATCACAGGCAGACAACGAAGCGGATGCTCTCAAACTGGCAAAAATGCTGCAAAGTCTGGCGACCTTAAAACAGCCAACCATTGCCCGGGTACACGGCATTGCCTTTGGTGGCGGCATGGGGCTGGCCTCAGCCTGTGATATTTGTGTGGCCAGTACAGATGCCAAGTTTGCCACTTCCGAGGTTCGCTTAGGTCTGGCACCTTCGACCATCAGCCCTTATGTGATTCGTGCGATTGGTGCCCGTCAGGCCTCACGTTATTTCCTGACCGCCGAGCGGATTACTGCTGAACAGGCCAAAAGCATTGGTCTTGCGCATGAAGTTACTACACCAGAACAGCTCGACAGCAAAATTGATGAAATTGTGGAAGCACTTTTACTGGGTGGTCCTGCTGCACAGAGCGCATCGAAACAGTTGATCCAACTGGTTGACCAACAGGTTTTGACCGAAGATTTACTGCTTAAAACAGCACAGCATATTGCCCATATTCGCCAGGGAGATGAGGCGAAAAATGGACTGAATGCATTTTTGAACAAACAAAGCCCGGCCTGGATCAAGACCACGGCATAACAACAAGAAGGATCCTACGATGTTTGAAAAGATTTTAATTGCCAACCGTGGTGAAATTGCCTGCCGTGTCATTCGTACAGCGAAGAAATTAGGTATTGCTACTGTTGCCGTCTACTCCGATGCCGATGCACTATCACAACATGTCAAACTGGCCGATGAAGCGATCTATATTGGTGAATCGCCAGCTGCACAAAGTTATTTACAGATTGATCACATTATTCAGGCAGCCAAAAGCACTGGTGCTCAGGCAATTCACCCAGGTTATGGTTTCCTGTCTGAAAATGACCAGTTCGCCCTGGCCTGTCAGGACAACAATATTGTGTTTATTGGCCCACCAGTCGATGCCATTCTGGCAATGGGTCTGAAAGCCACCTCTAAAGCCCTGATGGAAAAAGCCGGTGTGCCTTTAACCCCCGGCTATCATGGTACCAATCAGGATGCCGACTTCCTGAAACAGCAGGCAGACAATATTGGTTATCCGGTATTGATTAAAGCCAGTGCCGGCGGTGGCGGTAAAGGCATGCGTCTGGTGGAACGCAGTGAAGATTTCCTGAGTTCACTGGCATCTTGTAAAAGTGAAGCACGTTCAAGTTTTGGCAATGAAGACGTTCTGATTGAACGCTATGTGATTCAGCCACGTCATATTGAAGTGCAGGTATTTGGTGATACCCACGGCAATTATGTACATCTGTTCGAACGTGATTGCTCGGTACAGCGCCGTCACCAGAAAGTGCTGGAAGAAGCGCCTGCACCGAAAATGCCGGAAGACAAACTTGAGGCGATGCGTCAGGCGGCAATCGATGCTGCGCGTGCAGTGAACTATGTCGGTGCCGGTACAGTCGAGTTTATCGTGGAGCAAGACGGCACAGCTTACTTCATGGAAATGAACACCCGTCTTCAGGTTGAACATCCAGTGACGGAAATGATTACCGGACAGGATCTGGTGGAATGGCAACTGCGCGTGGCTTTTGGTGAACCTTTACCGAAGCAGCAGCATGAGTTGCAGATTCATGGACATGCACTCGAAGCCCGTGTTTATGCCGAAGAACCGGAAAAAGGCTTTATTCCTGCGATTGGTCAGATCAGCTACCTGCATTATCCGGAGCAAAGTGACTGTGTACGTGTGGATAGCGGTATTGTCGAAGGCGATGAAATCAGCACTTATTATGATCCGATGATTGCCAAACTGATTGTCTGGGGCAAAAACCGTGAAGCAGCCCTAACCCAGATGCACCATGCACTGGGTCAGTTCCATGTTGATGGTCTGGGTAACAATATTGCTTTTCTAGATCGCCTGGTGCTGTGTGACTCGTTTAAAAATGCACATTTAGATACTGGCCTGATTCAGCGTGAAGAGGAATTCCTGCTCAAACCTTCTGCGGATATCAGTGCCGAACTGGTGGTCAGTGCCGCACTGATTGAATTCCTGGCACGTCAAGCACAGAATCCCGTTCCAAGCAATCCGGTGTGGCAGCAAAAAGCATTCTGGCGCCTGAACCAGCAAAATAGCCATACAGTGCAATTACAACGCAATGGCATTAACCTGAAAATTCAGTTCAGCACCCAAGATCAAGGCTTTGTTGCCAGCTATAACGGTCAGCAAATTCAGATTCAGGGTCAACTCGTCGATGCCCATACTTTAGCCTTGCAACTGGCGGGTAAACAGCAAAAACTGGCTTTTAGCCAGAGTGAGCAAGGCATTACCCTGTTCCAGAATGGTCAAGGCTATAAGTTTAATTACTTGAAGTCTGATTTTAATAATCAGGATGAACAAGGCACGGAAAATAACCTGATCGCACCAATGCCAGGTGTCATTACCCAGGTGCTCGTGGCAGCCAATGACAAAGTCAAAAAAGATGATGTGCTGATGACGCTGGAAGCCATGAAGATCGAATACTCGATTCGCGCACCGCATGACGGCATCATCGCAAGCTCATATTTTCAGAAGGGTGATCAGGTTAAAGCCGGTGATAAACTGGTCGAGTTCCAGCCTCTGGCGGAGGAAGTGGCATGACGGATTTTGTCAAAATCGTAGAGGTCGGGCCACGCGATGGCCTGCAAAATGAAAAAATACCTTTGACATTGGATGACCGGAAAAACCTGATTCTGGACCTGATGAAAACCGGTCTGCAGTCCATCGAAGTCGGCTCCTGCGTTTCAGCCAAATGGGTACCGCAAATGGCAGACAGTGATGTGCTCTTTGCCAGCCTACCCCAAGATCCGAATATTCAGTTCAGTCTGCTGACCCCAAATCTGAAAGGTTTTGAATCGGCACTGGCTGTGGGTTGCAAGGAAGTGGCGGTATTTACTGCAGCTTCTGAAAGCTTTACCCGCAAAAACATCAACTGCTCGATTGATGAAAGCTTCGAGAAGTTTGCCGATGTCATGGCAGCAGCCAAAGCCAATGATATTAAGGTACGTGGCTATGTTTCCTGCATGGTGGACTGTCCTTATGAAGGTGCCATTGATCCGAAGCAGGTGGTCAAAGTCACCCAGCGTTTGCTGGAGATGGGCTGCTACGAAGTGTCATTGGGTGAAACCATTGGTACTGCTACCCCGGACCGGGTAAAAAATGTCTGGGAAGCTTGTTTGGCTGAACTTGATGCCAAAGTGCTGGCCGGTCATTTCCATAATACCTACGGCATGGCGATTGCCAATATTTATCAGTCACTGTTGCAAGGCATTCGGGTCTTTGACTCCTCCATTGCTGGACTGGGTGGCTGTCCTTATGCCCAAGGTGCATCTGGCAATGTCTCGACCGAAGACCTGTATTACCTGCTCTCGAATATGGGCTTTGAAACCGGTATTCAGCTGGATGCACTCATGCAGGCCAGTCGTAATATCAGTGAAGTCTTGCAGCGCAATAATCCATCCAATTATGCCAATGCCTACTGGCAAAAAGCCTGTGCTTAACAATAAGCATGCTTGAGCAAAATAAACTTAAGCAACCCATAAGGATATAAACAGCAGATTTAAGTCTGCTGTAATAACAATAGAGGTGACAAGATGTCAAACAAGGTTTATGACAGCGCTCAATCCGCCTTAAAGGATGTGGTGCAAGATGGTCATACTCTGGCTGTCGGTGGTTTCGGCCTATGTGGTATTCCAGAAGCTTTGATCACGACCCTAAAAGAAACTGGTGCCAAAAATTTGACCTGTATTTCCAATAATGCCGGTGTAGACGGCTTCGGTCTGGGGCTTTTACTGGAAACAAAACAGATTAAAAAAATGATCTCCTCTTATGTCGGTGAAAACAAGGAATTCGAACGTCAATATTTAAATGGCGAACTGGAAGTTGAGCTGACCCCACAGGGTACACTGGCAGAAAAATTACGTGCTGGCGGTGCCGGTATTCCGGCTTTTTATACGGCGACGGGTGTCGGAACCGTGATCGCTGAAGGTAAGGATGTCCGTGAATTTAATGGCAACTCTTACATTCTGGAAGAATCTTTAACAGCTGATGTTGCTCTGGTTAAAGCCTATAAGGCCGATAAAGCCGGCAACCTGATTTTCCGTAAAACCGCCCAGAACTTTAATCCGGTCTGTGCCATGGCCGGCAAAATTACCATTGCTGAAGTCGAAGAGATTGTCGAAATTGGCGTGCTGGATCCGGACGAAATCCATCTTCCGGGAATTTATGTGAACCGGATAGTCCTGAATGCTCAACCGGAAAAACGTATTGAACAGATGACTTTAAAGGCGGAGGCTTGATCATGGCTTGGACACGTAATGAAATGGCGCAGCGCGCGGCACAAGAGCTTGAAGATGGTTTCTACGTCAATCTAGGGATTGGCCTGCCGACGCTAGTCGCGAACTATATTCCGGAAAATATCAATGTCTGGTTGCAGTCTGAAAATGGCCTGCTGGGGATTGGCGAATTTCCAACCGAGGAGACAGTCGATGCCGACCTGATCAATGCCGGTAAACAGACGGTCACCGCACGAAAAGGTGCTTCATTTTTCTCAAGTGCCGACTCCTTTGCTATGATCCGTGGCGGTCATGTCAATATCGCCATTCTGGGTGCTATGGAAGTGTCTGAAACTGGTGATCTGGCCAACTGGATGATTCCAGGCAAAAAGGTCAAAGGCATGGGTGGTGCCATGGATCTGGTTGCGGGTGTACAAAAAGTCGTGGTCTTGATGGAACACTGTGCCAAAGATGGTACACCTAAGATAGTTCCAGAATGTAGTCTGCCGCTGACCGGCCAGGCTGTGGTGAATCGGATTATTACCGATCTCGGAGTACTGGATGTCACTCCTGATGGAATTCGACTGGTCGAACTGGCACCAGAGGTCAGTTTTGAAGAGATTCAAAAAGTCACGGGGGTAGCGCTACTACGTAACGCTGCCTGATCCAGCCAGCCCTTAAGAATGAAGCATCTTAAGGGCTTTTTTATATATAGCTGTTTCATTTCAAAATAATAATCGCAGAATAAATGGATTTTAATCATGCAAACTCAACAAAATATTTTGCAGCGCTTCGCCTTGCGCGTCAGCGACTGGTCTGAAAAATGGTTTCCGGATTCTTATATTTTTGCCCTGCTTGGCGTCATCATTGTGGCGATTGCCGCCATCGGAATTGGTGCACCCGCACAGGATGTCGCGATTTCCTTTGGAGACGGCTTCTGGAGCCTGATTCCCTTTACCTTGCAGATGTGCATGCTGATCGTGGTCGGTTATGTGGTTTCCGTATCTAAGCCTGTCCAGCTTCTGATCCAGAAAATGGCGCGCCTGCCACATTCCGGTCGTGGTGCGATTGTCCTGGTCGCCACGGTCAGCCTGTTAATTTCTCTGATTAATTGGGCCATGAGTACTGTACTGACTGCACTCCTAGTGATTGCACTGGCACAGCGTAAAGAGCTTAACATGGATTACCGCGCTGCTGCGGCTGCCGCGATTATCGGGATGGGTGCGACCTGGGCACTGGGCATCAGTTCTTCAGCTGCACAGTTACAGGCCAATAAAAGCAGTCTGCCTGAACCGATTTATAATCTGACGGGCGTGATTCCATTTACCGAAACCATTTTCCTGCCGCAATCCATGATCATGACGGCGGTACTGATTGTAGCTTCAATTGCGATTGCTTACTGGTCAGCACCTAAAGGGTCTGACATTAAAACCATTGAGCACTTCCCGATTCAGATTGAAGAAGAAAAACCGGAAGTATCTGCCGAAAAAAGACCGGGGGATTGGCTGGAAAATTCACCCATTTTAAGCATTCTGATTGTGATTCTGGGCGCAGTCTGGATGTTTAACGAATTTTCCAAAAGCAATCCGATTCTGGCCATTTCCAGCTTAAATACCTATAACTTTATCTTCCTGATTTTGGGCGTGGCCTTACACGGTACACCGCGAAATTTCCTGAATGCGGTATCCAAAGCCGTACCCGCCATTTCTGGGGTACTGATCCAGTTTCCGCTGTATGGCAGTATTGCCTTTATGATGACCAATGCGCTAAACCCGGCCGATCTGTCATTGTCACATTACATTGCCGAGTTCTTTGTTTCCATTGCCTCGCAGGAAACCTTTGCCATTGTGATGGGCTTATACTCGGCGATTCTGGGTTTCTTTATTCCTTCTGGCGGAGGGAAATGGATTATCGAAGCACCCTATGTGATGCAGGCTGCACATGACTTGAAAGTGCATCTGGGCTGGTCGGTACAGATTTATAATGCGGCAGAAGCCTTGCCGAATCTGATTAATCCATTCTTTATGCTTCCGATGTTGGGTATCCTGAAATTAAAAGCCAAAGATGTGATTGGATTTACGGTGACCCAGTTGATTTTCCATCTGCCTTTGGTACTGTTCCTGCTATGGTTCCTAGGAAGAACGCTGACCTACAGCCCGCCGGTATTTTCTTAATTCAAAACAATAAAAAAGGACGAAAATTCGTCCTTTTTTATTTAGGCCGCTCTCTTAATTTCCTGTCTTCTCAACTACACCTTCATCATCTACTTCACGAACAATTCCCGTTTCGGTATTCACGACCTCAAAGGTCACGCGACGGTTCTGAAACTGTCCGGCAGGTGTGGCATTGGGTTCAACCGGCTGATCCTCTCCCATGCCAACTGCCTGTAACTGTGCAGGATTGACCCCTTTTCCAACGAGATAACTGGTAATCGCTTGAGCTCGTTGCACAGACAGCACCTTATTTTCTGCTTCACTACCCTGAGCATCGGCATGTCCTGTAACCTTCAGAATGACATGCGGTGCTCGTTGCAATAATGCAGCAGCCTGATCCAGCACCAATTTATTGACCTCGGGAACTTCAGTCGATGCCGTATCAAAATTAATGATCTGTAAATTCAGTGCAGTCGCCACATCCAGCGCTTTAACATTATCGGTCTTGATACTGGCCAAGGCTTGTTCTGCCTCACTATTGGCGGTATTAATCACGTCACTTCTATTGAGCGGCTGCTGGGTCACCACTGTGACATTTTTGGCCAGACTACGAATTTGTGCTGCCAGACGCTCGGCCTCTGCATTGGTTGCTGCACGCACTGAAACCTGATTGCCAATCCAGTCAAGTGACACATTTGGCATTCCCTGCATTGTTCTCAACACAGTCGGAATAGTATCCTGATCAATAAATTCTGAATGATAAACCTCACTGCTCAGCGCCCCACAACCAATATTATAATTAAAGATCTGTTTGATCTCGTTTTGCAAAATTTCCATATACTGCGGATTATTCAGCTGTAATTGACAACTGACAATTTCGCCATTACTGCCTGTACTTAATCGCAAGGATGCAGGCTGAGCTGCAGCAACTTCACTGGTCGCTTGGGTATTTGAATCTTCAACATCATCCTGCATGCAGCTACGAACCAAAAACAGGATCAAACCCGCCAGAATCAGAAAAATAATAAACGGCCATAAAAAGCCGGTTTTTCTCTCTTCCTGAACAATGATGGTCTGCTCCGCCAATACAGGTTCCTGATTTAAATTCTGCCCTGCCAAGGGTGAAACTCCAAGCGCTGCCAGAATAGGGCCAGCCCAAACGGGTAATGCGCGCTGAATCGAATCGGCGTGGGTTTCCAGCAAATGGCTAATCGCTTCCGGACTTGAAGCACCCGCTTCGGTCTGTAAAAAATTCATGGTCGGTACAATTGACCGGTTCAAGGTATGCTCTATTTCATCTTGTGGCGCGCTCTGATCCACTTGATCCAGAAACTGCTGCTTGAGTGCCGGATTTGCATTGAATAATTCATGAATTTTTGGATTAAGTTGCTGACCAAGATTCTCAATCCAGGCGGGACGTGCACGCAATATACTTAAAAATATGGGATAGAATTGAGCCAAAGCTTGATCTTTGGCAAATAAATGCTCGGTTTCACCTTGAAGCACAATCGCCGTAACATCGCTTTTTAAGCGTTCTATAAAGTCTATATTCATAATCGTCACCATTCTTTTGATTTTTCTAATGTTTAATATTTAATCAGTGTAACGATCCCCATTTTTTGAAAATGTAAATAATTGTATGAATATCATAAAGTTTCACTGTTTTTGTTGAGTACTCATTTTACCAACACAAAATTTAAAAAATAAAAAAAGCCAGCCGAAGCTGACTTTTATAAAATTGGGATCATTTAAGCAGCAAAAGTTTGAACCACTTTACCCAGCACTTTTTGATTAATTAGCGGGGTATTTTTACCTTGTGACACGATGCTTTCTTTATTCAGGGTCCATTCCAGTTCCGGATCTAGCAGCACCCAGCCTGATTCATTTATCCATCGATCTGCCATTTGTGCAACACGAGCCGGAGCTAGGGTCACTTTTTCCACCCATTCCAGTGGAGTCAACAACCCCTCACGAATCAATTGCAGACCAAAAGGCACATAGGTATCAAAAGCAGTGAAACCTGGCTGCGTTTCAGCAAACGGCGCCATTTTCGCAGAGCTGCTTAGCGGTTCATGATGAGTACAAATCGCATCAATCACACCTGATTTTACACCCTGACGCAGTAATTCTTTGTCCTGTTCAGAACGAAGCGGTGGACGCACATGTGCAAGAGAGTTAAATCCATCAATCAAATGATCAGTTAAATGTAACTGATGCATGGCCACATCACAGGTCACCGGTAAGCCTTTTTCCTTGGCAATACGGATCAATTCCACCGAAGCACCACAAGACAACAGACCAAAGTGTGCTCGTACTTTGGTTGATTCAATCATCAACAGATATTTGGCAATCGCCACGGTTTCAGCCAGTGCCGGAATCATCGGCAAGCCCTGACGTGATGCAATAAACCCTTCATGCACACAGCCGTCTTTGGCAATTTGTGGTTCTTCCGCATAGAACACCACCGTCAGGTCTAAGCCTGCAGCATATTCAAGGGTACGCAGTACCACATCATCATTGGCAAACGGCGCACTGGCATTGGAAACCGCAGTACAACCGCCCTTTTTCAAGCCCGCCATATTTGCCGGTTGTTGACCATTTAAGCCTTGGGTTTGCGCACCAATCACTTGAAGATAGATCCCACCATCCAGCATGGCTTTTTCGACCAGACCGTGAATCAGCGCACCATTATCTTGTACGATTGGCTTTGAATCGGGTGGCGTAAATACGTGCAAAATGCCATTTTCACGTGCCGCTTTTCCTTCAGACTTAAGCGTACCGTGTTGCTGTTGACCCGGTTCACGTAAACGCGCACACAAATCGACCATGGTTGGCATTAACCATTTACCTTGACCATCAATCGTTTCAGAGACGTCTGCTGTTTCTGCAACGAATTTTCCATTTTCCAGATACACGGTCTGGATAGAATTAGTGTTTTGGATTGGATCAAGAACACGGACATTTTCAATTTTTACAATAGTCATGACTTATTCCTTAACCCGCAATCGCTTCAATCAAACCTTGTTCTTGTAACTGGCCTTGCATCGATAAAGCCAACACCGCCATACGCACGGCAATACCATTGGTCACCTGCTTCAAAATCACAGATTGCGGACCATCCGCAATACTTGAGTCGATTTCAACGCCGCGGTTCATTGGTCCCGGATGCATCACGATACAATCCGGTTTGGCCATGGCAAGACGTTCTTTATTCAAGCCATACATTTTGTAGAACTCTGCTTGCGAGGCCAGTGCCGGAGAATCAATACGCTCGTTTTGAATACGTAAGGTAATGATCACGTCGCAGTCTTTGATGCCGTCTTCCATATTGTTAAATAGACGAACACCATCGCCATATTCTTCAAAACCCAATGGCAGCAAGGTATTCGGTGCAATCACCCGGATATCCTGGCAACCTAAAGTTTGCAAGGCAGCCACATCTGAACGCGCGACACGTGAATGCTTGATATCGCCAATAATGGCAATCGACATTTCTTCGAATTTTTTATTGGTTTCGCGGCGAATGGTCAGCATGTCCAGCATCGCTTGAGTCGGATGCGCATGACGGCCATCACCGGCATTAATAATTGCCACTGTTGGACAGACATCCTTGGCAATAAAATGCGCTGCCCCTGAAGATGAATGACGCACCACGAAAATATCGGCCGCCATGGCTTCCAGATTCCATAACGTGTCACGCAGGGTTTCACCTTTGGAAGTACTCGAACGGGCAATATCGATATTGAGAACGTTGGCAGAAAGGCGCTTGGCAGCGGCTTCAAAGGTGGTGCGGGTACGGGTTGAATTTTCGAAGAACAGGTTCATCACCGTTTTGCCTTCGAGCAAATTATTGGTGATCAGCTGATTTTGGTCATTAAAAAAGGACTGTGCAGTGTCCAATATTTTTGTCAGGGTTTCTTTAGAAAGACCTTCGATGGTCAAGAAGTGTTTTAGATTACCTTCTTTATTGAGTTGAATCTGGCTCGGTGTATGCAATGCCGCCAAGTGCATGAGAGATTCCTTATGCGTTAAGTCAACATATTATACAGAGATTGGCGAATTTTTATAGTTGGCCATGCTGCTACTTGTACAAAAAGCATCTGAACAATAAAAATAAAAAATCAGATTCCTTTGTATTTTTTCAATAACATAATTTAACCCGATTTGCATCTTGCTGATTTTAAGTACAAAACCAACGGGCGCTTCAGTCTGGAGCATTCACACCCATCTCAGGTTTAACGCAGTGCACCAATATAACGATGTGACACCTGTGCACGATAGATATCGTCTTCATCCGGTTCGACCGAGATCAGCCCTTCCTGCTGGCTTGGGTGTGCAGATTCTGTTTGTGAGTCTTGTGCTGTTTCAGAAATCTCCAGTACCATTTTGAGGCGCTGGATCAGATGATTCAAATCTGGATCCTGGGTTTGCTCTGCCAGTTGAATCACATGCCGGGCATAATCCAGGTTCTCTGCCAGATAAATTGCATCAATTACCCGACCGGAAACCCGTCGTAAACGTGCATAAATTAAAGTGGCCACTGAAAAAGCGTCATGGTTGCGTAACTGATTCTCTAACATCTTAACCCCCATTATAAAATTGAAAAATCAGGCAGCCATCGCTCCCCATCGACTGACCGCCTGATTTGCCATGTATAGAGCAAAATGCATACCAGTTCCTCAATTTATAGTGTGAATATTATTTTTCTCTATCACATGCCACGGCCTTTCAGAGAATTTCAAAAGCTTTCAATATAAAAATACGGTAAACTTAGCGCAGTTTTTTATTTATCTTTTTTGGTCTCTCTATTATATGAATACCTCTCCACGTTTAAGCAATTATTGGGTCACCTGTGCCGATGGTCTGGAAACCTTATTAGAAGAAGAAATACAAGGCTTAGGTGTTCAGAATATTGAGCGTTTTCCAGGCCGTTTAACCTTTAAAGGTACACTGGAAAATGCTTATCGTATCTGCATGTGGTCACGTCTGGCTTCACGTGTCTTGATGCCGATCCACACGCATGAAATTGAATTTTCTCATGATGCGCGTGATGTGGCAGAAGAACTCTATGAAGGGGCTCTCAGCTTTGACTGGTCGCTGATTTTTGCACCACAAAGTACCTTTGCGATTCGTTTGCATGTCGAACGTGATATCAAGGTCAATACCCAGTTTGCGACTTTACGTGCCAAAGATGGTGTCGTAGATTCCTTTATGGAAGCCGTAGGCAAACGTCCAAGCATTGATACCAAACAGCCTGAAATTACCATGTATATTCTGGCAGGCAAGAAAGAACATACTTACTGCCTGGACCTGTCTGGCGACTCTTTGCATAAACGCGGTTATCGCCGCTTTATGACTGACGCCCCAATCAAGGAAAACCTGGCCGCTGCGATTCTGCAAAAAGGTGGTTTAAAAGCGTTAAATCCGGACATCATTGTCGATCCAATGTGTGGTTCAGGTACCTTTATTATTGAATCCCTAATGATTTTGACCGACCGTGCACCGGGTCTGGTCCGTCGTTTCGGTTTTAATGGCTGGAATGGCCATGACCATGAACTGTGGATGAGCATCAAGGCCGAAGCTGCTGAACGTCATCAAGCGGCAATGGAAAATCCATTACCACAATTCTATGCCTTCGATGCGGACTGGGAAGCGGTTAAAGCCACCAGACAAAATATTATCGCGGCGGGTTTTGAAGCTGCTCTCGACAATATCATGATCGAAGAACGGACTTTAAATGACTGGCCTGATTTCCATGCAGAAGGCAAGAAAGTATTCTTCGTGACCAACCCGCCATATGGCGAACGTCTCGGCGATAAAGCGCAAAACCGTTCTTTATACCTGGGTTTATCGGCTTTATTGCAAAAGAATTTCCCGAATCAAAAAGCGGCTGTGATTGCCTCCCAAGTGGAACAGGCCGATGTGCTAGCGTTCAATGATCCGCAAATCCTGCGTTTGATGAATGGTAAATTGCCGATCTATATCCGCTTCGGTACGGTTAAACCGGCCGCAGTGGTACGTCCATTCCTAGAAAGCTGGCAGCCTCAGCAGTTTGAACCGATTGAAGGTGCGATGGAATTTGCCAACCGTCTGACCAAAAATATGCAAGCTCTAAAAAAATGGGCAGTCAAGGAACAGATCCATTGTTTACGTCTCTATGATGCAGATTTACCTGATTTTAACGTCGCAGTAGATCTGTATGGCGAGCGTTTGCATGTACAAGAATATGCGCCACCTAAAACTATTGATCCGGAAAAAGCCAAAAAACGTTTCAACCTGGCCTTACAGGCAATTCGTGCCGTGACCGGTTTGGGCCGTGATGCGATCTTTATCAAGACCCGTGCACGTCAGGAAGGTAAAAACCAGTACACCAAACAAAGTACAGCATCCAAGCGTTTTATCGTTCAGGAAGGTCAAGCCAAGATTCTGGTCAACCTGACCGATTATCTGGATACCGGTCTGTTTCTGGATCACCGTCAAATGCGTTTACGTATTGCACGTGAAGCAAAAGGCAAACACTTCCTGAACCTGTACAGCTATACCTCAACGGCAAGTTTACATGCTGCTTTGGGTGGTGCTGCAAGTACAACCAGCGTCGATCTGTCGAATACTTATTTGAACTGGTCTAAAGAAAATTTTGTTCTGAACGGCTTAACCGTGGATCATGCGGATGAACAGCATCAGTTCTTTGCCTCTGACTGTTTCGAATGGCTAAAAGAAGGTCATGAGCAATATGAGCTGATCTTTATCGACCCACCAACCTTCTCAAACTCGAAGAAATTCTACGGGACCTTTGACGTACAGCGCGACCATTTGTCCCTGTTAAAACGTGCGATGAACCGCTTAACCACTGATGGTACCTTGTATTTCTCAAATAACTATCGTGGTTTTGAGATGGATGAAGAAATTCTGGCCTTCTTTGATGTTGAAGAAATTACCCAGGAAACCATTGGACCTGACTTCAAGCGGAATCAAAAGATTCACCGTGCCTGGAAAATCCGTCATCCGCAAGTGTAATTTGATGATGAATTAACTGTCTTTATCACGATTGATATCTTCTTTATTTTCCCTGAGCTGAGTTTTAAGCCATGCTTTAAAGCTCGCCGCAACAAGAATACAAAAGTGTTGCAATGCTCGAAGTTAACAATAAGATTAAAAAAAACCCAGCCTAGGCTGGGTTTTTTGTTGCAAGGAGAAGTGGTTTAGTTAAGTTTCATTTTTTCAAAGATTAACTCACCTGCTTCAGCTTTCACCAGAATGGTATCGCCCGGCTGGAACTCTCCGCCCAGGATTTTCTGCGCCAGACCATTTTCAATACGCTGCTGGATTGCACGTTTCAGGGGGCGCGCACCATACAGTGGATCAAAGCCAGCATCGATTAACTGATCGAAAGCACTGTCATCTACCGACAAGCGCATATCACGTTCTGCCAGACGTTGACGTAAACGGTTCAACTGGATATCGGCAATACCGCGAATCTGGTCTTTTTCCAGCGCATGGAACACTACCAGTTCATCAATACGGTTAATAAATTCTGGACGGAAATGTTCCGATACCGCATTCATCACCACCGTACGGACTTCTTCTTTTGTGGCATTACCGCCCAATTCACGTACATCCTGCGAACCCAGGTTCGAAGTCATGACGATCACAGAGTTTTTAAAGTCCACTACCCGGCCTTGCGAGTCAGTTAAACGGCCATCATCCAGTACCTGTAGCAAGATGTTAAATACGTCCGGATGCGCTTTTTCGACTTCATCAAACAAGATCACACTATACGGTTTACGACGTACGGCTTCAGTAAGCACCCCACCTTCTTCATAACCGACATAGCCCGGAGGCGCACCAACCAAACGGCTGACCGAATGTTTTTCCATAAATTCTGACATATCGATACGCACCATGGCATCGTCGCTGTCAAACAGGAAATTCGCCAAGGCTTTGGTCAATTCTGTTTTACCGACACCCGTTGGCCCCAGGAACAGGAATGACCCACTTGGACGGTTCGGATCTGACAGACCGGCACGTGAACGGCGTACTGCATTGGATACCGCCACCACGGCTTCATCTTGCCCTACTACACGGTTATGCAGGAATTCTTCCATATGTAGCAATTTGTCACGCTCGCCTTGCAGCATTTTCGCAACCGGAATACCGGTCGCAGCACTCACTACTTCAGCAATTTCATTGTCGGTGACTTTGTTACGCAGCAATTTTGGCGTTGCGCTTTCATCGGCTTTTTCAGCCAGTTCAAGCTGCTTTTGCAACTCTGGTATCACGCCATATTGCAAACGCGCGGCCTCGCCCAGATCACCTTCACGTTGCGCTTTTTCAAGTGCTGTACGTGCCTGATCCAGTTTGATCTGTACGTCTTTATTGCCTTCGACCAGCGCTTTATCTGCACGCCAGACTTCTTCCAGGTCATGATACTCTTTTTCAACTGTGGCGATCTGATCGGACAAGTATTGAATCTCAGCTTTGGCACCTGAGTCTTCATCTTTTTTCACCGCTTCCAGCTGCATTTTTAACTGAATCAGACGGCGTTCCAGTTTATCCAGTGCTTCTGGTTTAGAATCGAGTTCCATTTTGATGCGCGATGCTGCTTCATCAATCAGGTCAATAGCTTTATCCGGCAACTGACGGTCGGTGATATAACGATGTGACATTTTCGCCGCCGCAATAATCGCGGAATCCAGAATCTGTACCCCGTGATGGGTGGCATAGCGATCTTTCAGACCACGCAGAATCGCAATGGTATCTTCCACGCTTGGCTCATCGACCAGTACTTTCTGGAAACGACGTTCCAGCGCTGCATCTTTTTCAATATACTGACGATATTCATCCAGTGTGGTCGCACCGACACAGCGCAGCTCGCCACGGGCCAACGCAGGTTTCAGCATGTTACCGGCATCCATCGCGCCATCACCTTTACCGGCACCCACCAGCGTATGCAACTCGTCGATAAACAGGATGATTTCACCTTCGTGTTTGGCAATATCTTTCAGAACCGCTTTTAAGCGCTCTTCAAACTCACCACGGTATTTGGCGCCAGCCAGCAAAGAACCTAGATCTAGAGATAAAACACGCTTCCCTTTGAGTCCTTCAGGCACTTCACCATTAATAATCCGCTGCGCCAGACCTTCGACAATCGCCGTTTTACCGACCCCTGGCTCACCGATAAGTACCGGGTTATTTTTGGTACGGCGTGACAAGACCTGAATAGTACGACGGATTTCATCATCACGGCCAATCACAGGATCAAGCTTGCCTGCCAACGCACGTTCAGTTAAATCAATGGTGTACTTATTCAGTGAATCACGCTGATCTTCATAATTGTTGCTCATGACTTTTTCATCGCCTCGGATTTGATTAATCAGCTGTTTCAGTAGATCTGCTTTTACGCCGACACTACTGAGTATTTTTTGCGTAGATCCTGTTTCAGCCAGTGCTAAAATCAACCAATCAACACTAACGAATTCATCTCCGGCTTTTTGTGCATAACTCTCCGTTAATGTCAGTACTTTATAAGCTTCAGGATTTACATTAATGTCCGCTGACGGATTTGATAATTTTGCCGCATCATTGAGGGCTTGTTGTAGCTTCGTTTGCAGCTCAACTAAATTTGCACCTGCTTGCTGTAATAAGCTTGCATAAGAAGCTTCTTTTAAAACTGCATGGAGAAGATGAATCGGTTCAATTGCGGTATGGTCTTTGCTCATAGCGAAGACTTGTGCATCTGAAAGGATCTGCTGCAGGCGATTGGTAAATTTTTCAAAACGCATTCTTGTTATTCCTCACAACAAATGTTCTACTTGATGGATATATGGGTGCACTTGATAAAATTTCAAATCATTTTTATATATTTTTCAAAAACTTAATATAAACATTTAGACAGTCTTTAATAATAATATTGGTGTAATCAAATCATATTTCAAGTGAGGTTAGAAGAATTTTTAAGGTGAAGATAAACAATTCATATTTTATTTAATTTACTCTGCTATTTTTCAGCTTAGTAGAGAATAGAGAGATATTTTTAGTACGGTTGCAACCTTCCTAGTAATCGCAATACTTCACTCAAACCATGTTCTGTTTGCATCAAGGATCTTGGCGTTTGATGATTCAAAAGCTTGTTAGGTGAATTGATAAAATGGCGCATCCAGCTCAAGTCTCCACCATGCAAGCTAAATAACTTTTGATAGATATTTACTAAAGCTATAGCTTTTTCGCCTGCTGTAGTATCTGGTTCTAATTCTTTTTCATTTATAACCAGAGATAATTCCGCCTCAGATAAACCCAGAATCAATGCAAGTTCGAATTCTTTCAGTTGCAACTGCTCAGCTAAGTTGAATACTGCTATAGCTAATACTTGGGATTTAGAAATACCTGTTTCACTATTCATTTTTATCAAATCATCTTGATGCGTCTTATTTCGATTATGCTGCTTTTATTGTTTTCCGGCCATGTTGTTTATCATCAAATTTAATTTCTCATAAAATTAAAACACCCTCGCTTGGAGGGTGCTTTAAAATAACAACACCATGATTATGGTGCCGGATTCGGCTGTTGACGGTGAATATCTTCAATACCTTTCAGTACTTCTTCAGACAGGTCGACTTCAAAAGCCTGAATATTTTCTTTGAGCTGATCCAGATTGGTCGCACCGATAATGGTACTGGTCACAAAGAACTGCTGCTTGATAAAGGCCAAAGCCAATTGGGTAAGACTTAAGCCATGCTGTTCTGCCAGCTGGGCATATTGCTCGGTTGCCCATTCACTTTGCGGATTGCTATAACGGCTAAAGCGGGAGAACAGTGTTACACGCGCATTGGCAGGACGTGCACCATGCCGGAATTTACCGGTCAGATAACCAAATGCCAAAGGTGAATACGCCAACAAGCCCACACCTTCATAATGGGCAATTTCTGACATGCCGATTTCATAAGTACGGTTCAGCAGGTTATATGGGTTTTGTACACTGACAAATTTGGACAAACCTAATTTCTCTGCGAGGTGCAGAAATTTCATCGTGCCCCACGGGGTTTCATTGGAAAGACCAATATAACGGATACGGCCTTTTTTAATTTCATCCTGCAAGGCGGTCAGGGTTTCTTCGAGATCTGTCACGGTACGGTCTTCTGCCGCTTCAGCATTGCCATAACCCAGCTTGCCAAAGAAATTGGTTGGGCGTTGCGGCCAGTGCAGCTGATACAGGTCAATATAATCCGTTTGCAGGCGTAACAATGACTGGTCAATTGCTGCTGAAATTTCATCGGCAACGAAACGGGTTTTACCATCCCGGATATGGCTACCACCTTGCGAGGGTCCGGCAATTTTTGAGGCTAAAAAAAGTTTGTCACGGCCACCACGGGCAGCGATCCAGTTCCCGATAATACGCTCGGTAGCACCCTGCGTTTCAGGTTTTGGCGGTACCGGGTACATTTCCGCAGTATCCCAGAAATACACTCCCTGATCTAAAGCATAATCCAGTTGCTGAAAAGCCTGTTCTTGTGTGTTCTGCTCACCAAAGGTCATGGTGCCCAAACAAATTTCTGGCAAAAAAATGCCGGTATCCGCCAATGGTCTGAATTGCATAAAAACATCCTGTGAATTTTATTCAGTGAATTGAGATCAAGTGGGCTATAGCCTATCGGAATTATAAGGGAGACTTAAATCATCTTTTCTGAGAAGCTTGTTCTAAATTTTTATGTATTGAGTAATGACGCATAAAAAAAGCAAATCCGAAGATTTGCTTTTTAATATCTGGATTATTCGTCTATGGCACCATCTGCCACTGCTTCAGATGCTTCTTCTAATGAAGCATCAAAGATCAGGATGGCTTTACCATCGGTTTCGATCATGCCCTGCTCTTCCAGGGTTTTTAGTACACGTCCGACCATTTCGCGGGAACAGCCAACAATGCGACCAATTTCCTGACGGGTAATACGAATCTGACGGCCATTCGGCAAAATCATCGCTTCTGGCTGTGAAGACAGGTCGATCAGACAACGTGCAATCCGGCCTGAAACATCAATAAATGCCAGATCAGTGACTTTACGTGTGGTATTTTTCAAGCGGCGTACTAATTGAGCAAATACCGCATAGCTCAGATCAGGATATTGCTTGCTGATTTCGTGAAAGTTTTCATAGGTAATTTCGGCAATTTCACACACATCACGCGTACGAACTTCCGCAGTACGTTGTGGATTAACCTCGAATAGACCCATTTCCCCAAAGAAGTCACCCGCATTTAAATAAGCCACGACAATTTCACGATCATCATCTTCACGAAGAATGATAGATACAGACCCCTTCAGAATTAAATATAAAGATTTAGATTCTGATCCTGCATCAATGATCGTGGTACGTTTTGGATAACGATTAATATATGCACGTTTTAACAGTGCTTTCACGGATTCTGGTAATTGCCCCGGAGAAAGCGCATCAGTGCTTAATTGTGAAAAGTTTGAAGTCATGCTAACAGTTCCGATTATGGATAATTTATAGATCGCACAAGACCTAATGTGAACTTGTCACACAGTGGGATTGAAATTCCGTATCAACCCAATTTATGTTAGTGTACAGTTACTTGACAAATTTATAGCTTTTTTTAGGTAGTTGCAATGCAAACAAGCGTTCATTGGTTAGAGAATGTTGCTTTTGAAGCAAAAACTCAAAGTGGTCATAGCCTTATCATGGATGGTTCAGCTGAATACGGTGGTGAAAACCGTGGTCCCCGTCCTATGGAACTGCTTTTAACGGGTCTGGGCGGTTGTGCGTCTTTTGATATTGTTACCATTTTAAAGAAGGCTCGTCAGGATATTACCGATGTACGCTGCGAATTAAAGGCTGAACGTGCAGATACAATTCCGGCAGTATTCACGAAAATTCACTTGCATTTTGTAGTGACCGGCAAAGCGATTAAAGAGAAACAGGTCGCAAAAGCCGTAGAACTTTCTGCTGAAAAATATTGCTCTGCCAGCAAAATGCTGTCTGATGGCGGTGTTGAAATCACCCATGATTATGAAATAATCGAAGCAGAATAAAATCTAGATTCTGTAAAAAAAGCGGCTGGAAAAGCTGCTTTTTTTGTATCAGAAAATTGCCTTTTCTCAGAACCGCTGAACTGAATACTGATTGCCATCTTCAAAGCTCAAGATATTTTCTGGAAATCTTAAGGCGCCGAGTCGATGTCTGAACGCGACACCCTGTTGACGATCGAGATAGCGTTTACCCACTGAATAATCCACACAAAATACGTTTTGTTGCTGTCCATACCATTGCAGTGCATCGATCGATTTGAGTAAACCGGTTTTTTCTTCAGTAGATTTAAAGTTCCGCCAATAATGTCCAGTAATGACTGGAATTTGGTCGGTATAGCTGTCCCACCATGGCACGCGGTCGATCATCCGCCACCTTCCACCGGCATAAATCGGTTCTAAGGCGATTTTTTCCGCACCAGAAGTAATGACCCGAATCGGATTGTGCATTTGCTCACGTAGCTCTTTTTCTGCGAGATGTTGCAATAAAGGTAAAGTTGCAGCCGGGTCTTTGAACTGGTGTTGGTAGCGTTGCTGCTCTATCTGGATGAATTCATTAATACCTAAGGCTTGCAGATCCAGCGCTGTATGTTGAACGAAATCAGCATAGGCTTCGCCAAGCGAAGTAAAACCAGAATTGCGTAATTGATCAATTGATCCTTGATGCCAACAGGCATGTACAACACGCAGCTGCTCCGACTCCAAGGCCAACGGTAAGCTATTTAAAAAATCCAGAATCCATTGTCGATCTTTGATTGAGGCTTGGATCGAATCAAAAGGTTTCAGATCATCCTGATGCGGTGAACCAAAAAACCAGCCATTGCCTTCCCGCAAAGTATCGGTCAATAGGTTCAATTCATGATTACCCATCACACATTGTGCATAGCCTTCATCTACCAGCTGTTTGACGCATTTGATCACCGCAACACTGTCTTGCCCCCGGTCACATAGATCACCGACAAAAATTAGTTTGCGCTGTTCTGGATGATGACCATTCCGGTCATAACCTAATACCTGGATCAGTTGTTCCAGCGCGGCAATCTCACCATGAATATCCCCCACGATGTCCACGGGACCAGTGAAAGCCTGCTGTATAAATGAGTACTTCATTTATGCATCCTGAATTAAGTCTAAAACAGAATATATCCCTAATAAGTATCCTTTAAATTTATGAAGATCTGAATACAGAATGAATCATCATTTAAATAATTTAACCCGAATCACGGATAAGAAATTGACTTGAAAAATAAGAGGACTAGAGCCATCAGTTGAGTTACCAAACCAAACTCACAACTCTAGTCCTGATGTTCAATAGTACCGATTCTGCTTAATTGATGATTTCTTTCTTAAATTTGAAGCAACTTATTGGAAGTTCCTCAAACAAAGTCATCATTCTCTAAGAATCAGAAATGCTCAGCTCACAATTTCAGAAATCTGCTTTATCACCATTTGGTACAAATGTTCTCATTTCAATAATTTCAAAGCCTTTTTTACATGGCTAAAGCTGGATAAAAGCTTTTTATTTAAGCACTTGCCTTGCTGCCAACGCATGATTCACTTGATCAATAGGCATGAATTAGCACTACATGCCCTGTATGTAGCTTTGATGAAAGGCAAAGATAAACAATACTTATAGATTGATTCAACAACGCTACCTGTTTGTAAAAATCAACGTATTCAATGCCATAAATCATTAGCCCAAATCGCATCACGTGGCAAAAGTTCTATGGGTTGGTTTTATGGCTGTAAATTACATATCGTGATGAACCAATTTGGTGAAATTAGTTGTTCTGCTTTATCGAATGGACATGTTGCTGACATAAAAATGGTTGAGCAATTGGTTGATGGTTTTGCATCGCTTCAAACAGTTCATTTACGCTGACTTCCTGAATCCGGCTTTTTGCATTCTGGATCAATTGCTCTGCAGTTTTCATCATTTTCATTCTTCCTCGGCCATTAAAATTATATTTTGTATAAACGATGCTCAGGTAGATTGAAAGCGTTTGAGTTTAAATTTACAACTGGCTATTTAGCCCATGAGCGCTGAATAGATTAAATACATCGCCACCCCAACCACGGTAGTGGCAAATATTTTCTGTACCTTGTTACTGTCAATCCGCTGCATCAGACTGCGTCCAATTAACATCCCGACAATACAGGCCAGGACAAAGGTCAGCGTAACCGAAACAGGATATTGAAAGCCATCCAGCACGTGTGCAGAAATACTGACCCCACCAATCAGGAAAATAACCATCAGGGAAGTCGCAACGATACTGCGCATATCAAGGTCGGTGAATTTACGCAGGGCTGGAACAATTACAAAACCACCCCCACCCCCAACAGACCGGTTAATAAACCTGCCACAACACCAATACCTGCTAGGAACGAAGCAGTTTTGACATTCCAGATCAGACGACCGGTCGATTGATTGACCTTGCACGGTGCATTGCCATGATCGGTCACTTTATTAAAAAAGATCCGGTAAGCCACGATCAGCATGACCAGACTGAAAGCCAGCGTCAGCCAGAACGGAGAAACGATATCGGCCAGATGCACGCCATAACGCGCTGTAGGAATACTAATGAGAGCAATCCAGAGGGCAGCGCGATAACGTACAATACGCTTGAACAAATCCTCGAACGTTCCGACCAAGGCCGACAGCGTGACCGCAAGCAATCCCACCGGCGCAGCCTGGGCCACCGTCCAACCCTGGGTCGTCATCAGTGCAGGTACAGCCAGAATACCGCCACCGGCACCGATCAAACCCAATAGCACTCCGATAACTAGCCCTTCAAGTATTAATGCCCACATCGCCCTCTCCCTTATCCACAAAAATGATTCAATAAAAGTTGAACTTTTTGTTGAATCACGACACAAGCTTATTTGAAGTAGTTAATAGGAAGCTTGAGGTAAGAAACACCGTTTTGTTCTGGCTCAGGAAACTGTCCTGCTTTCATATTGATCTGAATCGCCGGTAGAATCAGCTTAGGCATACTCAGTCCTGAATCCCGCTGATTTCGCATCTGAGCAAATTCAGCTTTACTGATTCCCTGATGAATATGGATATTCTGTTTTTTCTGCGTCTGTATATCAGATTCACACACATACGATTCACGTGTTTCAGGCAGATAGTCATGACATAAAAAGACCCGGGTATCTTCTGGCAACTGAAACAGGCTTTGCACCGAATCATAAAGCTGTTCTGCGCTGCCTCGCGGAAAATCACAACGTGCTGTACCATAATCTGGCATGAACAACGTATCACCCACAAAAACCGCATCGCCAATCACATAACTCAGGCAAGCAGGCGTATGTCCCGGTGTTGGAATGTTATAGGCTTTCAATGTTCCAATTTGGAACGACTCATGATCTTCAAATAAATAATCAAAGAGCTGCTGGGCATTCCATTGTTTAATATCTAGATGATAAATCGCGCCAAAAGTTTCCTGAACAATACCAATTTTCTGGCTCATGGCAATTTTGCCACCCAGTTCTTCTTTGAGATATTGCGCTGCAGTTAAATGATCAGCATGGACATGGGTTTCGAGAATCCACTCGACCGTTAAACCCTGCTCTTTAATATAGGCAATAATTTTATCGGCATGAATAGTGGATGTACTTGCTGATGCCGGATCATAATCCAGAACGCTATCAATAATGGCGCAGGCTTTGGTCGCCGGATCACGTACAACATAACTGAAGGTATTGGTATCTTCGTGAAAAAAATCTTTTACTATAGGTAAATTTGACATCGTTAAGCTCCTGACCATTTACGGTGAATCCATACACCCACCAGCATTGCTACAATAAAATAGAGCACTTGATAGTGGCCCAAACCGATCAAAGTGAAACTTGGCGCCGGACAGATGCCGGCAATGCCCCAACCTGCACCAAATAAAACCGCACCCGTGATCAGCTTCTTATCTATCTGATTATTTTTAGGTAAATCAATAGGTTCATTAAATACTGTTTTCGGTTGCGCCGTACGTAATGCTTTCTGGAAGGGAATAAAGGCCACAGTAATCGCGCCCATCATCACAAAGGCCAGACTGGCATCCCAATCGCCAAACAGATCCAGGAAATCGAGTACTTTTTCCGGATTGGACATGCCCGATACCATCAATCCCACAGAGAACAGCGCACCAAATAAAAAGGCAAACACATTTTTCATTTTAGAATGCTCCTGTGATATGACGGATAAGGTAAACAGCGACAAAACCTGCAAACATAAAAGTCATGGTCGCGACAATAGAACGCTTAGACAGGCGACTGATACCACAAATTCCGTGACCACTGGTACAGCCCGAACCCAAGCGTGTTCCAAAACCTACCAGCAGACCTGCCACAATCATCATCAGTGGGCTGGCGTTCAATTCGATTTCTGGTTGTACAAACAGACCATAAATAAACGGTGTGAGGATCAAACCTGATAAAAACCAGATCGCAGGCGTTTTAAATACGGTTTTTGAGTTTAATACCTGCCCAATCAAGCCACTGATCCCTGCAATACGGCCATTGACGTAAAGATAGCCAACTACAGAAAGTCCGAGCATTAAACCGCCAATAAATGCGATGAGGAAGTCATGCATGGTGAATCAATCTCTATACAATATACTTTTTTATATTATATAATAAAAAATAATAATCAAGCAGTTTTGTGGTAAATTGTGTAAACTGCATGGGTTACATCAAAGGTTTCAAGGACATCTATGGATATGATTGCTGCAAATGCCAAAATTGATTTTTCACAGGTCGATTTCGTCAGCCAATGCCTAAAAGTTTTAGCCAATCCTGATCGTCTGAAAATCTTATGTGTCCTGGTTGACGGGGAAATGAATGTTCAGGAAATTGAAGAATCTACCGATATTCATCAACCTACACTTTCACAACAGCTGACTGTACTGCGTAAGGCCGACATGGTTGGCACCCGACGTGAGGGCAAACAGATTTTCTATCGTCTGAGTGACCCCAAGGTCTTGAGCCTGATGCAAAAGCTGTACGAGCTGTATTGCGCCCAGCCCTCTTCTTAGTGCAGCCAAAAAGAAATGATCAGAAGCAGTCCGCTAAAAGCAGTAAACAGATTTAGCCATACGGGATACTGGGTGTAATAACCTTCAATAAATTCCGGCGGTCGCAGTGATGTCAAACCCCGTCGATATTGCAGGATTGAGGCGAAATTCACCAACATACCAAATACAATCACCGCAATTCCCAACCATTGTGAATAAGCTATTTTCTGTGCATAAGTGTCTGGGTCCACCAGTTGCACTAGCAGGTTGGATTTTTCAATCACAAAACCAAAAGCAATTAATGCCAAACCACTCCGGTTCCACGCCAGAGCGGTTCGTTCCAAAGCAAGCAGTACCCGTGGATCATCCAAATTTGACATATCTTATCTGCTCTTCATGCTTAGCCTATCCTCCAATGTAAATCTGCCTCCCTATCATGTATAGATGTTTTAAGTAAAAATTACTTTTCTATCATGTAGTTAAAATATTATTGTTCAAAAATTTCCTTGACATCCATCGCCAGGCCTTGAGCAGATTTAAATTCACCCTGATTGTTTTTCCAGACCATCGACGGTGTGGAGAAAAAGCCGTATTTCCCCATTAGGGCCTGGTTGGCATCAATTTTTGCAGCAATTTCGACAGGAATCTTTTCCATTTTCTTGAGCTGCTTTTTGCCTTTATTCTTGTTTATATCATTAAAAACTGCCGCTGGATCTTTCGAATTCAATAGTGTTGCCACCTGGCCACGGCTTTCTTCACGGATCACACCGACCTGAATATGACGCAGCTGTACCTTCCCTGATTCTACCCAAGGTCGGGCCGCCTGCCAGAATTTATAGCAATATGGGCAATTCGGATCGGAAAAGACATAAACCACCCGTGGTGCATCTGGCTTGCCATCCTGGATCCAGGTCGATTTTTCCAGGGTTTTCCATACATCGTCCAATACCGCTTTTTTCATATGCTTTTCAATCTGCTCATTGGAAAGGCTTTTCCCTTGTGCATCAAACAGTTCGCCCTTGATATAGTATTTATCATCATTGGAGATAAATACCGTATTGGAGTACTGGTCTTCATGCCCCACCCAGCCGGTCATTCCTTGTGGTGCCGGAATCTGTTTTACAAACACAAAGCCCTGTTTTTCAATATTCTGTTTAATATTTGCCTGCGTGTGCATGCTCATGATCAGAAACATGCCTGCACCAAGCACCTGGTTAATTTTATTCATACTACGTCCTTCCGTTTTTTAAGGTTGATCTGAAATCCTGTTTAAATATTGCTGCAACATGGCCGGACTGAGTTCCCCCATATGCCGCTCGACCAGCTGACCTTGAGCATTAAAAAACAGCGTCGTTGGCAGGCCGAAACTATTCAGCTGCTGGGGTAGTTCACCATATGGGTCCAGCAGGACATGTTTAAATTGAAACTGATGTTTTCTTAAATAGGCATTTACGGTGGCTACCTCCTCACCCTGATTGAGCATGACAAAATTCACTTGAGGATGCTGCTTGGCTGCTTTAGCCAACACCGGCATTTCACGGTGACACGGCGGACACCAGCTCGCCCACAAATTAATTACCGTGGGCTGGCCAATGAATTGGCTGAGTGAAACCTTGTCTGTACCCAGACGCTCCTGTTCTAGTCCAGCAAAGGCGAGATCAGGAAACGCTGCTTCAGTTTTTAGACTGGATTTGAACGCGAGCCCAAGCCCGATCCAGAGTACCAATATGATCAACAAGATGGCTTTAAATCTGGTCTGCAGCTGTCTGTTTCGAATGACATACCACAAAGCACCAAGCAGCACCCCTCCCCATAAATGGAAACCTTTGTCCTGGATTTTCAGTATGTCGATGGGTGCTGCAAAATACAGCTCGGCATTGAGCAGAACGAAAATAAGACGCGCACCCAGCATCCCCAGCAAAAAACTGCTCCAGAGCAAATCCTGACTTTTCCCAAGCTGCTGTTTAGACCATGAATACTTTCTGGCTAATCCAAACAGGATGGCAGATAACAGCATCAAGCCAGTGGCAACAATAATAAGTGCCCAGGGCAACATCAAAGGTCCCAGATGCAGTGCATCACTGGAAATCATCATGGTTGCTCTCCTTGCAGTTGCTGCAATGTGCCTAGTAAATGTGTCGCGCTAAAGCTTCCGGTTAAACGCAAGTCTCGCTGTTCCTGATGCGCTGCATTTAGAAATATGAAGGTGGGTGGTCCGAGGATTTGCCATTCTTTTAGCAGCTCATCCTGACTTGGATGATAGTGGGTCAGGTCTAATTTGATACGAACCACATTTTGTAAAGCCGTCTGGACATCACTACGTGGAATCACATCCTTTTCAATCGGTTGACAGGCCACACACCAGTCTGCATAGACATCAATCACCACCGGGTGTGCAGGATGTTTAACTAAAACCTGTCGCAATTGTGCGGCGGTACTGACCTTCTGCCATTCAAGCCGTGATTTCACATGGGCGACCTGTACCTGACTCCAGACATGGTAGAGCTGCATGCCTCCTGCATAGACCAGTAAACCACTGAGCAGCATCAGGCCTATTTTCGCTACAGACCGATGCACATGAGGCAGCATCTTGAACAAGAAGTAGCCTGAACAGGTGATCAGTACCACACCCAAAAGGCTCAGGTATAAAATGCCGGGCAATAGTGGACGGGCGAAATACAAGGCCAGCGCCAGCATGACAAAGCCAAAACTAAACTTCAGGCGATCCATCCAGATACCAGGCTTGGGTAAAAGATGGGACCCAAATACGGCAGCAATAAATAGTGGCAAGCCCAGCCCAAGGCCTAAGACGAACAGATAACTGGCTCCCAGCATTGGTTGATTAAGCTGAGACACATAGATTAAGGCACCGGCCAACGGTGCACTCATACATGGCCCGACAATCAGTGCCGCGATCATGCCCATAAGACCGGCACCAATCAGCGTGCCACCCTTCTGCTTTTGCTGCCATTGATCCAGACGCTGCAACATGCCTTGGGGTAAGGACAGCTGAAATGCTCCGAACAGATTAAGTGCGAACAAAACAAACAGAATGCTGAAAATACTGATGAATACCGGACTTTGAAACCAGCGCTGAAAACTGTAACCGAGCTGTGCCACAGCAAGTCCCATGACCGCATAGACCAGTGCCATACCCAAAACGAAAACCAGTGCAATCAGTGCCGCACGGTAGCCCCGGTGCTGCTGAACCAGAATTCCCGTTAAAATTGGAATTAAAGGTAAAGAACATGGTAAAAATGCCAGCAGAATGCCAAGCCCGAGAAAAATCAGGGCATTAATTAACAGACCTTGTTCTGACAGCAGACTTAAAAAATACTGGTCATTGTTCCACTGGCTATTCATGCCTGCTGACGAAGTTTGATTTTTAGGGTCTGCAATGAGCTGGTCATTTTTCTCTGTTAATTCCACCTCAGGCTGCACCACAGGTTCAGAAACTGCAGCGACTTGTATTTCCTCTACCTTTTCTTCGGTCAATGCTTTATCTGTACTTGGAGTTTGCTCTATAGCTTGGAGCTCATCTTTCTGAGCAGTCAGAATTTTTTCGTTTGCTTCTGGCGGTACAGTGCTGGTCAGCAGTTTTGGGGTTTTGCTCAAGTTTTGCGCTGGAAATAAACCATCTGCATCAGTTTTTACTGTGGTGCGTTGTACCGGATAACATAAACCGCTTTCTGCACAGCCCTGCCACTGCACCACAAACTTCTAGTTGGGCTGAACCTTCATATTGGTTTTGACTTGCCCATAATGGACCTGGGTCAAACCGAAATTGGGGTCATCTTTGTCTTCGGGTTTGGGCAGTGCCAACTTGACTGGGGTCTGCTGATGAGACACTTTAAGCTGGTCATGATACAAGTAATAGCCATCTGCGATTTTCCAGCTAAGCTCTGCCTGATCCTGGCTTGTAGAAACCACCTGAAACTGAAATGCCTGATCTGGTGGTAAAAAGTCTGCATGTGCAGTTCCCGTCATGATTCCACCGCCGATCACGGCACCCAATATCCACGTCAACATCCAGCTGATCTCCTCCTGTTAGGACTGCATTATTGAAAAACTAAAATTAAGGCAACATTAACAGCCCAAATCATTTATAAAATAATGGCAGTTTGATCAGGATGTTCTATGTTTATTGTATTGGTTGAGGATGATCCCTATATCGCACAGAGCATTTGTGCTGCTCTGAACTATCTGAATATTTCAGTGGAGCATGTCAGTAACGCACGTGCTGCAGATTATTTTATCCGGCATAGTGCAGTCGATTTGTGTTTACTGGATTTAGGCCTGCCGGATCAGGATGGCCTGGACTTGCTGCACAGCTGGCGGCGCGACCAGATTGATCTCCCGGTACTGGTATTGACGGCGCGGCTGCGGACCGATCAGTGTGTTCAGGCCCTGAATGCCGGTGCCGATGACTATCTGACCAAACCCTTTGAACTGGAGGAACTGATTGCCCGGATTCATGCCCTCACCCGTCGCCACCGCGGCTTTGCCTCCAATACCCTGCAATTTGATGAACTGGTTCTAAATCGGGATACCCAGACTGTGATCTATCAAGACCAGACCGTGAATTTATCTCGCCGTGAATTCAGCCTGCTGGAAACCCTGATGAGCCACCCCAACCAGATCCTGAAAAATGAACAGCTTATTGACAAGCTCTATGGTTTTCAGGACTCTATAGAGAGCAATGCCCTGAATGTACACATTTATCACCTGAGACAAAAACTGCATCCAGATTTAATTCAGACCATTCGTGGTGTGGGATATATTTTCAAACCGTTTGAGCAGCGTCATGTTTAGTCACAGCTTGAAATGGCGTTTGGTCATGAGCCTTTTGGCCATGTTTATTGTGCTGTGGAGTGCAGTATTTTCATGGCTGTATATTGACCTGAAACAACGCTTACAAGACACACTGGATCAACGCTTATCGGCATCTGCACAAATGGTTGCCCGGCTGATTCAGCAGTTACCACTGGATAGTCTGGGGGATGCAACATTATCCAAATTAGCCAAGAATGATGATGCAAACCAGTTAATTGCCTGTGAAGTCTCTCTTTTTAGCTCTGACATCTCGTTAGGCAATCAGGTGATTGCCAAAACACGCGGTGCCCCCCCAAATTTAAGCCAGCGACCACAAGGATTCAGCACCTGGCAGCAGGATAATACAGAATGGCGCAGTTATGTTCTGCGTCGTGGTGATATTCAGGTAGTGGCGGCAGAACGTATGTTCTTGAGGGATACGCTACTACAGCAGATTCTGCAGTCGGTACTGGTTCCCTTGGTCTTCTCACTGCTGATCTGTATTGCCCTGATCATCTTTATTATCCGCAGACAGTTCCGGTCTTTGGATCAGCTCAGTCAATACCTGAACCAGAAAAACCTTAGCTATTCAGAGGTGGCAGATTTTTTAATGCAGCTCAAGCCTGCAAGTATTCCCCAAGAAGTACAGCCTTTTGTCAACAATTCCACGCAGTTGATTCAAAAACTCAATGACAGTCTGCAACAGGAGAAAGCCTTTAGTGCCTATGCTGCACATGAATTACGCAGTCCCCTGACTGCAATTAAAACCCATGTACAACTGGCCCAGCTGATCGGTCAGCAGCAGCACCTGCCTGAATCCATTCAGCATAATTTGCAGCAGGCCAATGAGAGTATCCGGCGTTATACGCTGTTACTCGAGCAGCTTTTATTGCTGACCCAATCAGAAAACAGTATCCAGGCAATGCCTGAGGCCATCTGGCTTCGCCCCACACTTGAGAAAGTTCTTGCAGACTTAGGTACACGCTATCCAGAAATGAACAAAAAAATACAAGTAAACTGGGACAACTTGGGCGAAATTCAGCTGCCTGAATTTGTGCTGTATACCGTACTGAAAAATCTGCTTGAAAATGCCCTGCTGCATGCACAGGCTGCCCATATCTGGATTTCCATGCAGTCTGGTTGCCTAGTGATTGAAGATGATGGACAGCAACTGACAGCACAGGATATCCAACATTTAGGACAACGCTTCTGGCGCAAATCTGCTCAGCAGCACGGCCATGGTTTAGGACTGGCATTGACCGCTAACCTGTTAAAACAGTATGGCTATCAGCTCTCTTTCAATGCCCGACAGCCCTATGGGCTTCGCATTGAAATCAATTCAATACATTCGAAAACCCTAGAGATTTTTTGAAATAAAAATTCTTACTTTTCAACATCCAATAAAGATATCACCAATTCAAATCACTTCCTTTGTTTATACAAATAACTTTTTCTTCAACAAAAACCTTCTCTGTATTCTCAAGTTTATGATCAGGCGATCACAACGCACTTTTAATTTTTAGCATAGAAACAGGTATAAAAATAATAAGACCCCTCTATGAAAACAAAAATGCCAGAGAAAAAAGATCACTTGATGCAACTAGGCCTGTCACCAATTAGCTTAAAAAAATCTAATCTGTCCTCATTATTTTTTCATGACTAAACGCTATGCATTAAGAGATGATCAGTGGGAACAGATTAAGGATCTGTTGCCCGGACGAGCAAGTACTGTTTGAGTAACTGCCAAAGACAACAGGGTATTTGTTGAAGCAGTATTGTATCGGTATCGTTCAAGTATTCCGTAGTGAGATTTACCAGAATGCTTTGGGGGTTTTAGAGTCGTGCACACTCGCTTTAGCCCTAAAAATCCAGGATAATCACCACCCCACAGTTCTGATTAATTTTTTAAAAATTTCCTTTCGATGGCCGGGCTTGCGCTAAACTCAAAGCATCTTATCGCACCGTAATGCACTGTTATGGAATTCAAGGCCTGGTATAAGCTTCGCAGATTTATTTATGACAATTTGCATAATGAAGAACACGAAAGCATCTTAAGTCGCGTCATCAATATATTTCTGATTATATTGATTATTGGGAATACTGCTGCCGTTTTACTTGAATCAATCAATGACCTCTATCAATCCTATCAGCTGCTGTTTGATGCCTTTGAATTATTCTCGATCTTTATTTTTACCCTGGAATATTTATTAAGATTTTGGGCCATTGCGGAAAAAGACCCCTTTGAAGGTGCATGGAAAAACCGATGGTTATGGATCCGTAGTGGCGGTGCCATCATTGACCTGTTGGCGATTCTCCCGGCCTATATTAACTTCTTTGTGCATCTCGATTTACGCTTCCTGCGAATCCTTCGATTATTCAGATTACTTAAATTAACCCGTTATTTCGTCTCCCTGCAGATTTTATTGCGGGTGATCAAGCGCGAAAAGGGCTCATTTCAGGCGGTTATTTTTATCCTGCTGATCATGATCATCATCGCGGCGGCTGGAGTATATGTGGTTGAAAATAAGGCTCAACCAGAAGTCTTTAGCTCCATCCCTGCATCCATGTGGTGGGCAGTGGTGACACTGACCACGGTCGGCTATGGCGATGTGACACCAATCACCCCCTTAGGCCGCTTTCTAGGGGCTTTAATTACTATTTTAGGGGTGGGTCTGGCAGCGCTTCCTGCGGGTATTCTGGCAAATGGTCTGGCCAATGAGCTGAGACAGCGCAAGCACAAACTGGAATTAAGATTTCGTGAACTGCTCGATGATGCAGAAATTGACTTAATTGAAGATCAAGAAAAAATTGAAATTTTACGTAAAGAAGTCGGACTGAGCAAAGAACAAATGCAGGATATCCTGTTAGAACTTATTCATGAGCGTAAGAAAGAACAACTCGAGCAGGAAAAAAACAAATATTTCTTCTGTCCACATTGTGGGCATAAGTTACCTGATTAAATTCGAACGTCAATGCAAGCGTATCATCACGAGCATCAGACCATCGGGTATGATGCTCGTTGCAGACAGATACTATTCACTCAATCCACTCGACTGAATCAGGATCAAATCCTCTCAGGCCAAAAATGCAGCGATGTCTTCCGCTACTGCCCGAGCTGTCCGGGAAACCCCGACCAGCGTGGCCGAAGCAGCACCGGTCCATTCTCCATAGCCCACCAGCCATAAATTTGGTACCTGAACAGAGCGGCCATTCTGAACCGCAATGGTCTGGTCCGGCTGGATAATTCCGAGGCTGCTGAGGTGATTCAGCGCCGCCTTAAATCCTGTACACCAGATCACCACATCCACATGCGCTGTGCTGCCATCTTCCCAAATCACGCCATGTTCTGTAAAAGCTGAAAATGGACGCCTGCTCTGCAAAATGCCTCGCTCACGTGCATCTTTAACTGAATCAATCATGACAATATCACCCAACCCCCCAATGGGCTGCTCAATCTTTCTACCTTCCTGCTGGGCTTTCAGGCGCTCAGTCGCCCTTAAGAACAGGACACGGCCATCGACATCATCTGCCAGAAACTGCGGCGGTGTCTGGGTGATCCAAAGCGTTTCGGCCACCTGAGATACTTCTGCCAAGATTTGTGCACCAGAGTTACCGCCACCCACCACCATGACTTTCTTGGTTTTAAATAACTCAGCATTTTTATAATCTGCGGAATGCAGTTGTACGCCCTGAAAATGCTCACGGCCGGCATACTCGGGAATAAATGGTTGGCTCCATGTCCCTGTAGCGCTTACCACCGCTTTGGCTTTCCAGGATTGTTCCCCGGCATAAACCTCTAAATACTGGCCCTTACTTTCCACGCGTTCCACACGCACCGGACGAACTACAGGAAAGTGATAGCGCTGCTCATAGGCGGTCAAATAATCGATCACCTCATTGCGGGTCGGATAGGTCTGTTCGGTCGCCGGCATCATCCAGCCTGACAGCGAACTCCAGCTATTCGGGGAGAAAAGGCGCAAGGACTCCCAGGCATGCTGCCAGGCACCTCCAGGCTGAGGCTGATCATCTAGGATGATAAACGGAATGTTCTTACGCTTTAAGAAATAAGCCGTGGACAAACCGGCCTGTCCACCACCGATGATGATCACATCAACTTCAGCTTGTAATTGAGCCAAAATATTTCCCCCCTTCTTTATTGTCATCAAATAAAAACCCAGCCTGCTTATCAGACTGGGCGTATTTCATAAAATTTTCAAGCGTTTAAATTAGCCTTCCATTGCTCAAGATACTTTTCAGTCTCTCTGATCACCTAGAATTTATAAACTACGCTGATTTACCCGTTTGGAAAGCTCTTCAGCCGATTCCTTGCGTTCCGAATAACGGTTGGTCAAATAAGCACTTTGCCCACGGGTTAGTAAAGTAAACTTATACAGTTCTTCCATCACATCGACAATCCGGTCATAGAATGCTGATGGCTTCATTCGTCCATCTTCTTCAAATTCCAGGAATGCTTTTGGAATTGAAGACTGATTTGGAATCGTGATCATCCGCATCCAACGCCCCAAAACACGCATCTGGTTCAGACTATTAAAGGACTGTGATCCCCCACTGACTTGCATCAAGGCAAGGGTTTTTCCCTGAGTGGCACGAATTGCACCCCCTGCCAGAGGAATCCAGTCAATCTGCGATTTAAAGATGGAACTCATAGAACCATGGCGTTCCGGTGAACACCACACCATACCTTCAGCCCATGCCAGAAGCTCATGCAGTTCTTTTACTTTTGGATGTTCAGTATCAGCATCTTCCGGTAAAGGTAGCCCTTTCGGATGGAAGATTTTTACTTCTGCCCCAAAATATTCAAGGATTCGACCAGCTTCAAGAACTGCAAGGCGACTGTAAGAACGTTCCCGATTAGACCCATAGAGCAGTAAAATCCGAGGAGGATGAGCTAGTTCTTTGGCTTGGACTTTTTCAAAGGTGGGTTGTTCAATAAGATTTGGATCTACGTTAGGCAGGTTCATCGGATCAAGCCTCTTTAAAATATTTCTTTCTTAGCCACAGTGAAACACTCACTAAAGCAATTAACACAGGTACTTCAACCAATGGCCCAATAATCGTGGTAAAAGCAACTGGCGAAGCGATACCAAAAGTTGCAATAGCGACTGCAAGTGATAATTCAAAATTATTTCCAGCCGCAGTAAATGAGATTGCAGCAGTTTTTGGATAATCATTGCCCATCCATTTACTCATAAAGAAGCTAATAAAGAACATGGCCACAAAGTAAATGATTAAAGGAATCGCGATGCGTAAAACTTCCAGTGGAAGACTTACGACATCACCTCCTTTTAAGCTAAACATCGCCAAAATCGTAAACAGCAAAGCCATCAAACTCAGCGGGCTGATTTTTGGAATGAACTTGTTTTGATACCATTCTACGCCTTTTTGTTTCACCAAAATTAAGCGCGTTAAGAAACCCAATAAGAACGGAATTCCAAGATAAACCAGAACAGCATGGGTAATGGTCCAGAAGCTAAGATTGATCACTTGAGCTTCAATACCAAAATATGGCGGAAGGAAGGTCAGGAATAACCAGGCATAGGTACTGAAGAATAAAATCTGGAAAATACTGTTAAACGCCACCAATGCTGCAACATATTGGTTATCACCACAGGCCAGACCATTCCACACCAGTACCATGGCGATACATCGAGCTAAACCAATCAGGATCACGCCTGTCATATACTCTGGATAGCTATGCAAAAAAATCACAGCCAACGCAAACATCAGTACCGGAGCAATCAACCAGTTTTGAATTAAAGATAGCGTCAGGGTTTTCTTATCCTTAAACACTTGCGGCAAGGTCGCATAATCCACTTTTGCCAGGGGTGGATACATCATCAGAATCAGACCAATCGCGATTGGAATATTGACTGAATTAATACTGAATTGATCCAGAGCAACCGATGCTTGAGGAAAAAAGTTTCCTATGGCGATGCCTAACGCCATGGCAATAAAAATCCAGAGCGTCAGGTTGCGATCTAAAAAGGACATGCGTTTTTCAGACATGTGACTTACTCAACATTCGAAATTTGATTAATCGCTGCAATCAATTGCGAGCGAGAAAGCTCATTTACGTTAAGTTTAAACAAAGCATCCAGGCGACGATTGATATGTTCAACAGTGCTCATAAAGGCTTTCATTTTTTCTTCTTTATCCACCTCTAAATGGGACGGATCAGACAGGCCCCAGTGCGCCTTGATCGCTCCGCCAAGATAAAGAGGACACGCTTCCTGTGCTGCCGCATCACAGACGGTAATCACCACGTCTAGCTGATACTGTTCACAGGCATCAATGCTTTTGCTGGATAAGCCTTCAGTCGACAAGCCCAGATTGTGCAGGGTTTCAAGCGTCAAGGGATGCACCTGACCGGAAGGTTTGCTGCCGGCACTGTAAGCGACCCAGCCTTCTGGCGCACGGCTATTGAACAACACTTCAGAGAGAATGCTGCGGCAACTGTTCCCCGTACATAAAAACAAAAATTTCATGAAAACTTACTCGCAATGGCTCTGAATCGATAGAGCGGAAGAATCAAATAAAACCGGAACCTCACTAGCTTTTAGCACGTCCAGAATTTCAAAACACCAGGCCGGCAATTGCTGATTAATGCTGTAGTACACCCACTGGCTTTGCCGGCGATCGTTGAGTAAACCACAAGAACGTAACAAGGCCAGATGACGTGAAATTTTCGGCTGGCTTAACTGCAGTTTATCGGTCAGATCACAGACGCATTGCTCTTTGTTTTGTGCAATTAGCAGGACAATACTGAGACGTGTTTCATCAGATAAACATTTAAAAAACTGAACGTGGTCCATAATTGCTCCCATTTTTTATGCAAATATACACATATCCATATATATGGTAAAGATGACCTGTCAAAAATGATATCCAGATCAGAATATGCCTACCAGAAAGCGCTCGCTTGAACAATTTCCCGCTTTTTCCGATATAGATCATCGTCAATGTGTTTTTCAGATAAAAAAGCTCCAATCAAGTTGAAGCTTTTTCGCATGGGGGGACACTTTATTTTACCCGATTGCCCTGTTCATCCACGATGATTTCACCGTCTTCTTTGGCAAAGGCTTTTAATTGTGGCAAAGGCAGAATATCCAGTACCACTTCCGATGGACGGCATAATCGGGTTCCAAACTCGGTAACCACCAACGGGCGATTGATCAGGATCGGATGTTGCAGCATGGCATCCAGCAGTTTCTCATCGCTCCAGCCGGCATCATCCAGATTCAGCTCGGTGTAGGGATCGACATTTTTACGGAGCACTTCACGAACCGTCAAACCGGCATCCCGAATCATGTTGACCAGCTGATCTTTCGAGGGTGGCGTAAGCAGATATTCGATCACTTCCGGCTCAATTCCCGCATTGCGAATTAACGCCAGCGTATTGCGTGAGGTGCCACAGGCCGGGTTATGATAAATTTGGACTTTTGGCATTTGATTCATGAGCTTCCCTCTTATCGACGAATCATAGCTTTATATATGAATATACGCATATTCGCAATATAAAATATATGTGCTTTATGAATACAATCTGAGATGGGGACTCCAAAACCATTGGAAACAGTTTTAAAATGAGGCTGTCTTATGTCTAGGATACTGGGAGCAGTCCAGTTGATCCGGATGCTTATTACGGAGACATGCAATCTGATGACATTATTATGGTTCGTTACGGTGATGATGCTACTTTCAAAAATTAGTTATTGAGACAAATGGAAAAAGATATCTTCAGGCTCTAAGTCCAGAGTTCAAGCCAAATATTATTGAGTTAAACAACCAATGTATATTTGTAGGTCAGGTAGTTAACTGTATACGCTATGTTTATCGAGCGAGAACAAGATTTAGAAAGAATTAACAAAAGCCAATATATTCAGCGTTGTCTAAATTGATAAAATCGCCGTTTTCTACAGAAAATTTAAGATTGTTAAGGATTGAAGTGAATATTCAAAATGATTTACCAGAACTAAGTAATTACAGTGAGTTAAGCAGTAAAGAGCAATTAACTATCCATCAAATCCTTATTTCGTACGTACGCTCAGATCACCTCTATAATATTATCTTGACCCATAATGTTGAACCTTACGACTTAGTTAAACTTGTAAGTATTAGTTTTGAGAATAGAGATGCTGCTATCTGGGTTCATTTTGAAACTATTACAGCTGAGAGACTGACAATGCCTCTCGATTTTATTTCAAGAATAGAAGTATGTAATTACGAAGTTTTTTAAGACTAGAATCGAGTCCCCCTAGCGGGGGGATTTATGTTAAATAAGATCTAAGACAAAATAGAAATACTCCTGGTAACATACATAAGAAGCCAGCAGCTTTTGCAGCCATATAATTCTTGACCTTTTTATGGGAAATATGTGGTCTAAAAATTATCCCTGTAAAACATCATATAAATCCTATAATTATTAGAAACGATGACATGATTTTAATCACTTATTTTTCTAAGTTCATATTAAACAATCCGATATGTACGAGTTCTCTTTTATAAGATTCTCTATATAATTCAAAGTTAAATAACAATAAACTTTATATTTTTTCTTATATGTGAAGCTTATCCCAAAAAATTTAAAGGAAACTATATACCAGCTCTTATAAGATTGTCCCCCCCAATGCGTACAATGAAGATAAACTGTTGAATGATTTGGATAAATCACTAAATTAATATAAATATTATTATAATATAAAGGGTTAGACACTTTTCCTTTCGACTTTACAATTTCCTTTCGTTGTTAATAATTAAGATACATTTAAAATGCTTCTTTAGAACTATAATTTTGAAAATTTTTTGGTAGCTTCGATTCATTATGACTTTTTATATATTTCTAATACTTATGAATATCGCAGCTATAATGGCAGTGATTGCATTTTTTCATAAGTAATAAGAAAATTACATCTTGGTATTTCTAACCGCAGGCTAATTTTAAATTTCATTATAAAAATAAATTTCTTTAAGTATTATTTTTAGTATAAATTTCACACATTTCTATATAATACCTATTTTAGGCTCCCGTTTATAAGAATTACTCATATATTGGGTATTTCGCATATATATTCTTACTGTTGCAGTAGGTTCACTTCATGAATAATATTAACTTTAATAACTTTGAAGAAGCTGGCCAAGCCATTTTAAAATTCTTATCTCAACGCTTTGGCTTCAAATTGTGGATGATTACTCGTACTGAGGGTGACGACTGGATTGTATTATTGAGTGAAGATAATGGCTATAACGTTAAGCCCGGACAAGTATTTCATTGGGCAGACTCATTCTGCTCACACATGGTACAAAGTAATATGCCTCGTATTGCTCCCTATTCACCTGATATTCAAGTTTACGCAGATGCACCTATAAATCACCTAGTCTCAATTAAAGCCTATATCGGCCAACCTCTGTATAAAGAAGATGGCTCTCTTTTTGGCACTCTATGTGCAATTGATCCCGAACCTCAACCTAAAATTCTTGTTGAAGATGCTCCATTATTCGAGTTGATAGCAAAGGTACTCAGTTATACGATTCAAGCTGATATGAAAGCTGCTGAGTACATACGTAAAGCTGAGCGTTTTGAAATAGAAGCAATGTCCGACCCAATGACTGGACTTTTCAACCGTCGTGCTTGGGATGAGCTTATTATCAAAGAGGAAGAGCGCTGTAAGCGTTATGGTCACCCTACTGCTATTCTTATGATAGACCTTAATGATCTTAAGATCACAAATGATACTCTGGGTCATGCTGCAGGTGATGAGCTCATTCAAAGAATGGCTTTAGCTCTCAAAAACACGGTACGTAGTAATGATATTATCGCTCGCTTAGGAGGTGATGAGTTTGCTGTGATGACCATTGAAACTAACTTAGAGCATGCGAAGAAGCTTGCATCAAGAATTCAAAATACTTTTACAAAAGTTGGAATTAGTGCTGCAATTGGCTTTGCAATGCGTAATCCAACCTTTGGGTTAGCTGAAGCTATCAAAGAAGCAGATGCAAAGATGTATCAGAATAAAGTTATGGTCAAATCGAGTAGCCATTAATTAAACTACTTACCCGATGCAGTCTTTGTATCTGGTAAGGCCTTATCTACAATCTGAAGATGTACTATTGAAATAATTCAATACAACCGAAAACCCTAGAGATTTTTTTGAAATAAAAACTATTATTTTTCATATCATTAAGAGCTTTAATCCGTTTTAATTCTGCACTTAGCCCTATCAAAATTGCGACTTTTCCAACAAAAATCCTGCAGTTTATTCCCAGGTTTTTGATCAAACGGTTAGGATCAACAATTTACTTTTATCATGAAGACTGATTATAAAAATAATAAAAGTCCATGCCAAAAAACCTTAAGTTCGCCAGCGAGCGCCGTAGTGACCAACGTAAAAAAGTCATACAAGCCGAAATGCTGCAGGCCCAAACATTTATACAGATCTATCTGCTCTTACCCTTCTTCTTTAAGGCATATCAGCATCAGCAACATCTTACGATGCGCAAACCCTAGAAGATGTCATCTAGCATGAAGCAAGCGCTGTGCGTGATAAAAAATTGACTGAACCTACACTGCGAATCTGCCTGTAGCTGATCAGCCTATTCCAGCCGAGTACAACGCAAGTGCAGCACTTCAATCAATTTATTAATTTGCGGAACTTTGAGCTGAAATATTTAAGCTAAATGTCATGAATAGACATATCTGCCAGTGCACCAAACTTTTCATCAAACGGCGCTAATTGTTCTTTGACGTATTTGGATCCGCGAAGTTTACGGCCATGCTTATCATAGTATTTATGAAAAAGTGTTTTGAAGGGATAGTACTGTTTTATGCTCAAGTCTTCCGCCATCTGATTGACCTTCGCTTCAAGCATCTTTTGAGCTACCCCTTGCTCACATTCTTTTGCGGTATCACGAGTTGCTGAAGAACGTTTTCCATTGATCATTAGTTCAATGTAGTAGGCCGAACCGCGCTTTCTGGGCTTGGGTAATTTCATGACGTAATTTCCAAAATTCTTGACGTAAACTTGACGTAAATTTAACGGCAATAACTGCATAAAATACGGGTTTTGCAGATAGTGCGGATAACGGCTCACTTTACTCAAGGCATTAAAAAAAGGCTTTAAGCTACTGTTTTCGCTTAAAACCCTTATAACATAACGTTTAGAATCTTGGTAGGTATAAGCAGACTCGAACTGCTGACCTCTACGATGTCAACGTAGCGCTCTAACCAACTGAGCTATACACCTAGAATGCTTGGCATATTATAAATTTTTCCGACCGAAAACAAGCCTTTTCATTTAGTTTTTAAAACGTCCGCGCAAGTTTTAAGCAAATCCTTGAATTTTTTCAATTCTTGTTCAGTTATTGGGGTTCCCGAATAAAGATTTTTTTCAAAAACCTGTATAGCTTGAATAAAGGCAGTCTGGTTTTCAATCTGAACCTGTTGAGATAAACGCTGCATCCAGTGATGAAAAGTTTCAGCAGACTGTTTTTTGAGATCGTCAGCTAAAGATTGATTCAGCTGCTGAATAGCGCGATCTAATGGAGATTGAGCCTGTCGGGCTTTCAGATAAATTCTGAAGACATAGGCCAAAATCAGTAGCACAATATTGCCCAGCAAAATTATGACACTCGAATAAACTGAACCGAGTCCTAATTTTGATAACCAGCTCTGTTGTGATTCTGCATTATAACCCACCACCTTACTTTGCCATTGGTAGCTGGCATAATCGCTCCAAACGCGTAGTTTGGTGACCCATAGATTATGCTGCGAGTTCCAGGTCGACTGATTTGCCGATACCCATGCATCCTGAGAAAGCAGATTTTGCATGCCATCATCTATACGCTGTGGAGCGATCATCGCGGTTGGATCAAAGCGTTGCCATCTCTGGTCAATCCAGACTTCTGTCCAGGCATGAGCATCCATTTGTCGGACTTCCCAGCTCATGCGATCTGGTGCCAACTCCCCACCCTGATAGCCGGTGACGACCCGTGCAGGAATCCCGACATAACGCATCAACATCACGAAACTCGAGGCATAGTGTTCACAAAAACCTTGCCGGGAATTAAACAGGAATTCATCAATCCGGTTTTGCCCCAGTTGGCCCGGCTTCAGGGTATAAATAAAGTTATTCTGCTGATACCAATTCAAGACTTGCTGCACATAACGCCGAGGATCTTCCGCACTTTGCGCATATAGACGTTGTGCTAATTGTTGCGCTCTCGGGTCAAGTCGGCGCTGCACCTGAGTATTCGTTCTTTCGATATATTGCGTTGGCAAAGCCTGAGGATCATATGCTGTCCCGACCCACTGTAACGAAATCGGTTCAACACGTTGCGTGAGCCGTCTCGGCACAATGCTCCAATCCTGACGGTTATAATAACGGCGTTCCACAGGTATCGATTTTTCCAACCCCATGATCCAGAACACCGAAGGATCCGCAGCCAGATATTGGTAGTTCCAGCCTGTAGGTACGGGTGAAGTATCCATCGGTTGTCGCATTAAAGGCTGCTGATTGACGAAACTGCTGGTCCAGCGTTGCCCATCATATTCATCTAGCACCAACGCTCGCCAATAGAGTTCTGAGCGTGGCGGAAGCTTGCTGATATCACCAATAATCCGGAAAGCAAGGGCACTGGATTGGGATAATTCAGCAATATCCCCAGGTGACATACTATCGCCAATGCCGGTCACACCCTTATTTTCAGGAATGGGAATATGCCAAAGTGGTGGCAAGCGCGGAAAGAAAATAAACAGCAAGATAAAAAATGGAACAGCGTACAAGATAAACTTGCCCACATGTTTGGCATCCTGTTGCAATGCTGCGCGCTGAGTGATCTGCTCCTGCTCAAAATCGCTAGTCTGAATCCGGTACAAACCAATCAGACAGCTGATTAAACACAGCACGATCACAATCGCCATCCCAAAAGATTGGCTATATAGGAATGAGCTGGCAGCAACAAACAGGGCAAAATTAAACAGAATAATCAGGTCACGTTTATTTTTACTTTCCAGTGATTTAGCAAATAAAAAAGTAGATAAAACTGCTACCCCAGCCTCAACACCAATAAAACTATGATGGCTCAAATAAATACTGCCGAGTGCCAAAGCCGTCAGTAGAAAAGTGCCCGTTTTGGGAAATGGCTGCTGACGTTTCAGGAAAATCCAGATACATACAATACTAATCGCAAAAATAATACTGAGTAGAACCGGAATAAATGCCATCTGGGCGATGAGAATCAGGCCCAAAGTCAACACAATCGAGGTACGGATTTTTGCATTGATCATGAATTTACCCGCCTTAGGCCTGCGCCAACAATTGTTTGGCTTTCCGCAGTTGTTCTTCACCTGCACCCTGAGGCAATTCGGCCTGTGGCAAATGCAGACTATACGCACATTGCTGCTGCTCGCATTGCTCGACCAGACCCATCACAAATTCAAGTTTTTCTTCATGTGACTGACTCGGCATATGTGCATAATGAATCTCGATACTGTGTTCATCCTGATATTGCTCAAAGACTTTGACATACAAGCCTTGTCCACGCGCAAACTGCTTCCAGGACACCGCCTGCAAGGAATCGCCTGACTGGTAATTGCGCAATTCACGAAACTCATCCATATCCGGTTCAAAACGGTTAAAGTGATATTTATTTTCTGTGCTAAAAACTTCAGCTTTAGGCGCGACCCAGGCCGAATGCTGATGATAAAGATAGGTCCAGGCTCGAACTAACCCAAAGGGATAAACCGAATAAATCTGAATCACCGGATAATCAAACTTGCCACGTTGCTCTGCATAAAATGGCAGAATAAATTGCTGTTTTTGTGCATTCAGATAAACTTTCGCTAGCTGATTCCCTGCTTTGATATACAAATAGCGGGGGCGAAGCTGCTGCTGTTGAAAATAAAGATGCAGATTCACGCTATGACCGACCTGCCCCACATCATCTGCGATCAATTCAATTTTCAGGTCATGCAATTGCTTAAAAGTCAGATAAAAACTGATACACAGCACCGCACTGATTAAAAAGCAGAAACCTAAAATCAGGTTATTGGCATAGTTCACCCCGGCCACAAAGGTGATGAAGATCAACACCAGATACAGATAGCCCTGCTGATAAATAAATACCAAGACATCTTTCTGCGAGAGCTGTTTCTGCTGTGAGAATTGAAAGCGCTTGGCCAGCCATTTTTGCCAGGTTTTATCCAAGAGAGGACTCCTTTAGCTGACCGCAACCTGTTGCATCACATTAAACGTTTCAGCTTCACTTAAACCCAGACGATGCGAAGTCACCGCGACAAATACAGCCTGCACATCATCTGGTGTGACAAAAGCACGTTGCTGAATCAAAGCATACGCTTGTGCTGCGCGCTTCAAGGCCAGAAGGCCACGCGTAGAAAGTCCATGACGGCTTTTACGGGTTTCTTCTGCTAGATCAAGCAAATATTCCTGAATCGCTTCACTGATAAATATCTGATGCGTCAGACTTTGCAGATCCAGAATTTCATCTTCGGTAAAAATATGCGCCAGACTTGCAATCAGGGCAAAACGGGATTCCTGCTGTAATAACAGTTTTTCTGCATGGCGTGATGGATACCCCAAAGATAAACGCATCAGGAAACGGTCTAGCTGGGATTCCGGCAAAGCGTAAGTACCACTTTGGAATAGCGGGTTTTGTGTCGCAATCACCCAGAAAGGTTTCGGTAAGGCATAGCGTACGCCATCAATGGTGGCATAGCCTTCTTCCATGGCTTCGAGTAAGGCACTTTGGGTTTTGGGACTACAACGGTTGATTTCATCTGCCAGTAAAATCTGAGTAAAAATCGGGCCTTGTTTAAACTCGAACTGATGTTCTTTCTGGTTAAACATGTTAATACCGATGACATCACTGGCCAGCATGTCATTGGTAAATTGGATCCGCTGGAACTTTAACCCAGCCAGATGTGCCAGACTGCTGGCTAATGTAGTTTTACCCAATCCGGGTAAATCTTCAAATAAGACATGTCCGCCTGCAATCAAACAACAGAGTGCCAGTGTGGTCTGGGCCTGCTTATCCAACACAATGGCATTAACTTCTTCAAAAAAACGCTGGATCTTGGGTGCATAACTTGCAATTTTTTGTTCAAGCACAGTATTGATGTGTGCAATGTCGTTATTTTCCTTTTGTTTCATGCCCCAGATCACAATAATTTCCTTAATAAAACATGGCCTAAGATTAACATACACTGAAATTTAAATTTTCCCAAAAGATCAATCATCTGTCTGTGTAACTGAATAAATACACTCACTAGAAAATACCGGAATAGATAGAACACACAGAAATGAGATCTAGAAAATAAAAATGACCGCTACAGAAAAAGATGTTTTTGAATCAAATATCAAAATACTTATAGGACTTTGCCGTCTCTTGAAAAGACTTATAAATAAAAATTCATACTTAAAAGGTATATAAACCCAGATCATTTTTTCGATTTTTATAATTTTTTTTGGAAATAGCTCAACTCATGCAATCAGGGTTATTAGATGGCCTATTCTTTTAGAGAAAAAAAGCGCCCCCGAAAGGCGCTTGCTGTTACTTAACCATTAACATGGACATTTCTTCATACCACTACCCGCGGATGGATAACGCGAATCTACACAATGGCGATAGAAAGTCTTAGGATCCATGGGTTCCAGATCCGGGTGATGCTTGCGCATATGCTCCACATAGGTCTGATAATCTGGCACACCGACCATCAAACGGAAACTTTGCTGCAAACGTTGCCACAGGGTTGCAATCCGTGACCAGTTTTTCGGGTTCAGGATCAAATCCTTCTGCGACATCACGGTCATTTTGATGATTTTATAAATCATCGTTTTCCCGCTTTTGGCAAACTTCAGATTCATAATATTCTCCTTAATGACCTTTCGCTGGCTGAATCTCTTCTGGATCACGATAAATCGCTTCTGCCTCATGCACGGTCGGTACCGGACTTGCCAAGGCACGGCGAATCACACCAATCGCAGCGAACAACATCACAAAAGCCACAATCATGAAGAAAGCACAAAGTGCAGCATTGATCTGGTTCGACATCGCTACCGTCTGCATTTCAGCCATAGTTTTCGCTGGCGCCAGGATTTCATTATTGGCAATTGCCGTGTTGAAACGGTCAGCTTGAGCAAGGAAACCAATCTTTGGATTTTCATGGAAAATCTTCTGCCAGCCTGCTGTCATGGAAGTAATGAACAGGAATACTGTTGGGATAATTGTTACCCAGACATATTTCTGTTTTTTCATCTTGAACAGAATGACGGTACCAAGAATGAGTGCCATCGCAGCCAGAATCTGGTTACCAATACCAAACAGTGGCCATAAGCTGTTAATCCCGCCCAGTGGATCGACTACGCCCTGATACACAAAGAAGCCCCAGCCTGCCACTGCAACCGCAGTACCCAATAGGTTTCCGAAGAAGTTATGCGACTGTTTCACCGCAGGAATCACGATACCCACGGTATCCTGCACCATGAAACGACAGGCACGGGTACCAGCATCTACAGCAGTCAGGATAAACAATGCTTCAAACAGAATCGCAAAGTGATACCAGAATGCCATCATTTCACGACTGTTGAAAATTTCAGTGATGATATGTGCCATACCAATTGCAAAGGTAGGCGCACCACCAGTACGTGACAAAATCGAGTTTTCACCGACTTCTTGTGCCAGTAAGGTCAAGGCTTCAGGCGTTACCACAAAACCAAGGGTTCGTACTGCTTCTGCTGCACTTTCGGCTGTAGTACCGAGTAATGCGGCTGGTGAGTTAATGGCAAAGTAAATTCCTGGATCCAGAATTGCAGCACAGATCAAGGCCATGATCGCCACAAAAGATTCCATCAACATACCGCCGTAACCGATCATGCGGATATCGCGTTCATTGTTGACCAGTTTCGGTGTCGTCCCCGAAGATACCAAGGCATGGAAACCGGAAATCGCACCACACGCAATAGTAATGAACAGGAATGGGAACATAGAACCTGCGAATACAGGACCAGTCCCATCAATGAATTTGGTAATCGCTGGCAGTTTCATTTCAGGCATGGCAAACAGGATACCCACGGCCAAACCTGCAATCACGCCAATTTTCAGGAAGGTCGACAGATAATCACGTGGAGCAAGCAATAGCCAGACTGGCAATACCGACGCAATGAAGCCATAAATGATCAGCGCCCAAGTCAGTTCAGTGCCAGAAAGTGTAAAGAATGGCCCCCAATATGGATGTTGTGCGATGTTTTCACCGTAGATAATGCCCAGCATCATCAAGACAAAACCAATAATCGAGACTTCAGCAATTTTACCCGGGCGGATAAAACGCATGTAGATGCCCATAAAGATCGCAATCGGAATGGTGGCTGCAATACTGAATACACCCCATGGACTGTTAGTCAGTGCTTTAACAACGACTAGCGCCAATACTGCCAGAATGATGATCATCACGCCCAAGGCACCGAGCATCACGATAATACCGGCAAAGGTTCCGAGTTCCTGCTTAGCCATCTCACCAAGTGATCGACCGTCACGACGGGTGGAAATAAACAGTACCAGGAAGTCTTGTACCGCACCTGCCAGCACCACACCGACCAGTAGCCAGATCGTCCCAGGTAAATAGCCCATCTGCGCTGCCAGGATCGGACCGACTAAAGGACCTGCACCGGCAATCGCTGCAAAGTGATGGCCAAATAGAACGCTTTTATTGGTCGGCACATAGTCCAGACCATCGGCCAGACGATGCGCAGGCGTTAAACGGCGTTCATTCAGCTCAAATACTTTGGTGGCAATAAATAAACTGTAGAAACGGTAAGCAATGCTATAGACACAGGCGGCGGCAAGTACCAGCCAGACTGCATTGACATGCTCACCCCGACTCAGTGCCAGAACTCCGAAAGAGACTGCACCCACAATGGCTACCAAAAGCCAAATCATTTTCGAAGTCAGCGTCGACTTCTTTTGTAAAGTTTCCATTCAATCCCTCATATTGTGATGCATACAAATCAGCGTGATTGTTGTTGTTCGAGGTACTGCTGTTTTCCCTTGCGACTTTACGCCTGTTCTTTTGCTTTTCCTCTACGACTTTGGCATAAAAAAAGGGATGATTTAAATCATCCCTCTCGATAATAGTCTATTTTCAAACCATTATGCACGTTCTAAATAGTCACCAGTACGGGTATCTACACGAACGCTTTCTTCTTGCTGTACGAATAATGGAACACGTACTACAGCACCTGTTTCAAGTTTCGCTGGCTTACCGCCACCGCCAGAAGTATCACCACGAACACCTGGATCAGTTTCAACGATTTTAAGTACGACGAAGTTCGGTGGAGTCACGTTTAAAGGCACGCCATTGAACAACATGATGGTACATTTTTCATTTGAATCGTCTTTTAACCATTTTGCAGCATCGCTCATTGCTGTTTTATCAGCTGCGATCTGTTCAAAGGTAACAGGATCCATGAAGTTCCACATTTCGCCATCGTTGTACAAGTATTCCATTTCTACTTCAACGATATCAGCCGCTTCTAGGTTCTCGCCTGATTTGAAAGTTTTTTCCAGAACTTTACCTGATTTAAGGTTACGTAATTTTACGCGGTTAAAAGCTTGGCCTTTACCTGGTTTTACGTATTCGTTTTCCATGATTGAACATGGGTTGCCATCAAGCATAACCTTAAGGCCTGACTTGAAATCATTCGTAGAATAATAGGCCATGACTGGCGCACTCCAAACTTACTAACTTTAATCTATTGATGCTATGGGCTGTTGCGATGTCATTTAGCAAGTCTGACACGAACATTGAGTTGCCACATGCACATTCATTTGATGTTGCGTATTCTAAATGAGCAATACACTTTGCCGCAATGAAAAAATCCGCTTTCACCCACTCAGGCTGTTTAAGTTACAATCAGACATGAAAATCCTTTGTTTATTCATGTCTTGCTCAACGTTAAAATACCATCAGGCGAGCACCAAGATCAGCATAGCTGAATCGCTCTTTATTTTACAGCGCAGTGGATTATTGCGCTTCGGCACAAACTGTTAAACTGCGCCCATCAGGCTTTGTCCTCTCACTTATTATTGTTAATCTTCCGGCATGACGAACTATTTATATCAAGAACAAAACTGGCAATCACAGCTCAGCGACCTGATCACTGATCCCCGCGAACTGCTTGAAGTACTGCAACTTGCACCAGAGCAACTGCTCTCAGGTGCCATTTTAGCTTCTGAACAGTTTAAGTTGCGTGTGCCGCGTGCTTTTGTCGGCAAAATGCAGGTCGGAAACCCTTTAGACCCATTGCTTTTACAAGTGCTACCCCATCACTTGGAACTGGAAGAACATCCAGGATTTGTTACCGACCCCTTGGGCGAAGAACAGGCCAATCAGCAACCCGGCGTACTGCACAAATATAAATCCCGTTTCTTGCTGACACTGACTGGTGCCTGTGCTGTACATTGCCGTTATTGTTTCCGCCGGCATTTCCCCTATCAGGAAAATCTGCCTAAAAATGAAGACTGGATAAATATCAAGCAATATCTGGAAAGCCAGCCTGATATTAATGAAGTGATTCTGAGTGGCGGTGATCCACTAACCTTATCGAACCGGAAATTAAAAACCTGGATTGAACGATTAGAATCAGTACCACATCTCAAATTCTTAAGAATACATTCACGAGTTCCTATTGTGATCCCCAACCGAGTCGACGAAGAGCTACTTAGCATGTTAAAAAACAGTAGGCTACGTATTATTCTGGTGGTACACTCAAACCATGCATCGGAGCTGGATGACTTCACTTGCAAGCGTTTAAACCAACTGGTTCAACAGCAGATCACCGTTCTGAATCAGGCGGTTTTATTAAACGGGGTGAATGATTCTGCTCAGGTTTTAGTAGATTTAAGCTATCGCTTGTTTGATGCCGGGGTCATGCCTTATTATTTACATGTACTTGATAAAGTAAAAGGTGCGCATCATTTTGATTTAGCGCCTGACCATATTAATGAGATTTATACAGAAGTTTTAGCGAACCTGCCGGGGTATTTGGTTCCTAAACTGGTTCGAGAAATAGCGGGCGAGAAGAATAAGACACCGCTTTTTGGGGTTTCAACATTTTTGAGTTAAATAATAAAGATGAGCACGCATACTTCAGACATTTTTCAGACACCGACGGAACTTAAACGAGAGCAGTTGAGCTTTTGTCCAACCACTGCCAAGGCTTTGCAGGAATGGGGTGCGGGGATTTCGATTCTACAACTAGGGAATTCATCCAAATCCCTGTTTAATGCCTTATTGGAAGTTTCTGAGCTGAAATGTACAGAAACCCTGCGCTTTGACCTGATTCAGGTCTTGCATCCCACCCTTGAAAATGTCCTGACCAGTCTGGAAAAGCATTTCGTCAATCAGGGCCTGATCACTTCCGACCGGAATGACCAGATTATTGAGCTGGCTATGCTGCTGCGCAGTCATTTTGCCAAAATTTATATCGATATCGTCAAACGCTGTAATCATCAGCTGACCCATCAGAAGTTTTCGCTATTTTCTCTAGGCAAAAAGAAGAGCATTCAAACTGCCCGGATGGTATCGATTTATTATGCCCTGCAACAACTCACACTTCTTTTATATCAACAGCATATGCTGTATAGCACGCCAGGTCTGGGACAATGGCTGGCTGCCCATCAACTGCTTGAATGTGCAATAGACAATAATTTCTATCAAAGCAATATCAATCAGGTATTAGGTACCCAGCATGAGATCCAGAACATTGCACATGCCTATGCACAGCTGATTTTACTGGATATCTTCAATACTCATCAGATCCGGCCTGCAGAAATTCAGGGCCTGTATCTATGCAGTTTTGACTGGGCCAAACTGGTACAGATCCTGCCGAAGGAAACCACGCTGTCCCGTTATGTGGTCGATGCCAGCAAAGATCATCCGCCGATCTTTAATTCCCATCAAGAGCCACAGTTTCAGCCGAGCTTCTATATTTCCACACAGAATCTGATGGATCATTTAACGGGTACTCAAAGTAAAAATGCCCAGTATCTGTCGCGGAATGAAAAACTGTTCCTGACCCCTGCACTGCATTTTCATATCTACAATCTGCTCTCGAACAATGTCGAGCGTCGTCATGAACGTTATGAATATTCAGCACAGATCAATATCTGCTTTGGCTTAAGCGTGGCGCATTTTTACCTGTCTAAAGGTAAAAACTTCAACGAAACTCTGGAACTCGAGGCCAATTATAATTTCCAGAGCGAAAGCAGTTTTGTCAGCTCGATGGAAAACGCCATTCCAAGTAGTTTTAGCAGCATCAAGGCGCTCGATCGAGAAACCAAACAGATCCATAGCGCTGAAGTTCTGGATATCAGTGTCAATGGTTACCGGATTAAATGGACTGGTATTACCCCGGCTAACCTGAAAACCGGTGAATTCATTCTGGTTCAGGAAAAAACCCAGAGTCAGTGGCGTGGCGGTGTGATTCGCTGGATCAAGCAGTCAACGGATAAGAGCCTGGAAATCGGGCTGGAAATTTTGGCACAAGAGCTCTTTCCTTGTGCAGCTTATACCCGTACCGAACGTCATCATGTCAACTATCAGCCTGCCCTGTTGGTGAAAATGACGCAACTGGATCAGGTCTCGACCAGCTTGATTGTCTCTGGTTCACAGATGTTTAGGGAAAAACAAACCATTCATTTACGTCTCGGTCAGGAAGAAATCAAAATCTATCTGACCAAAGCACAACTGATTACGCAGAGTTTCATCCGTTTTGATTATGAATTACTCAATGATCAGGAAGAAGAGATGATCGAAAACTTTATCGATCAGCACATGAATGAAAGCAGAAATCATGATTTATGGGAAGCATTGAAGTGAGAAATCCATTATTGTCTAAAAAGTTAAAACGTACTGAAACACGTTTACTGATTATTGATGATAATCAAATTAGATATAACCAAATCCGTGATCTGCTGACCAGTCATGATTATCAGGTGGATGCTGTCCTGCTGGATGATCTGCAATCTTTTGAAAAACAATTAAATTTCAACTGGGATCTGATTATTTTTGGACGTGCCTACGACCTGAAATATGAACAGGCCTTAAGTTTGGTGCGCCTTTCGCAGCAACCTAATCTGCCGATGATTTTGCTTAAACCGGATGATTACCAGGCTGAACAATATGCGCAATATATCCGTAAAGGGGTATATGACATTCTCAATTTTGACTACCTGGAACGCTTTTATGTGGGACTGGTCCGAGCATTGTCATTTAGCCGTTTGTCACAGTCTCAGCAACATTTAATGACTGAGCTGGAAACAGCACAAATTCAGGCACAATCTTTAGTAGACGACAGCAACCGTGCTGTTGCCACCATTCAGGAAGGGATTCATATTCAGGCCAATGCGGACTACCTGAAACTGTTTGGCTTGCAAAATGAAGATGAGATTATTGGCCTACCGCTTCTGGATCTGCTCCAGCCTTCAGATTTGAATGATTTTAAAACGCGTTTCAAAAAGATTTCTCAGGGTCAATTTGATTTAGGTCGGGTCGAGATCCAGTCTCTGAATCCGCATGTGTCCGCATCTAATCCATTAAAACTGGAATTCTTGCCTTCAACGGCTGAAGAAGATGCGGTACAAATTAGCATTGATACTCAATCTCAAACGGTTTTTTCCGAGAAAACTCCTGGAAAACCAAGTGTTTTTCAGTCACTTAAACGTGAACTGAACAAGCAGTCTGCACCGGTGAATGCCTTAGTCACTTTCTCTTTAAGTGCATATGACCCGGAAGTTCTACAATCTGACTGGGCCACTTTTAATGGGTACTTTGATGCAGTCAAAGAATTCCTCAAGGAACAGACCCATATTCCCCTGTTTAAACTGGAATATGATGTCGTTGTCGGTCTGTTTCAGGCAGACTCTAAAGCAATTCTTGAATCCAAACTGATCAGTTTAAATGCCTTAAGCAAACCGCAACTCATTACAGTGGGACCAAAGTCATTCCCTCTAAATTTGCGCTTGGGCTATGTCATGCTTGAACAGGGTTTGCAAGATGAAATGCAATGCAATACGCTGATTGGACAAGCATTCTCGACATCTTTACCTCAAGCAGAAGCTGTACCTGAATTTAAACTTGATATTCCTGCGTCACTGAGCAGTCCGGTTGCGGTAGAAATGCCAAGTATAGATTTCAGTGTTGCTGAAACACCAGTTGCCAGCCCAACATTGGCAGCCGTCAGTCCAGCAGTCACGTCTATTCCTAGCGCTACACCTTCTATTTTGAAAGCCTTAAGTGAATGTCTGGAACGTGGGGAGATCCATTTAAAATATCAACAACTCTATGATAAAGAAGATACGCGTTTATATACCTATGAAGTGACCAGTGGCTTTATTTTTGAGAATAAATGGCAGGATATTTCTAGCCTTTTAGAACTTCATGAAGATGATGAACTGTCCATTAAACTGGATCGCTGGATTCTGGTTGAAGCCAGTAAACAGCTACACAACTTTATTACCCAGTATCCTGATGCAAGCTTAATTGTCAATTTGAACCGTGCCGTACTATTTAAAGACCGCACCTTCCCGGAATTTATTTCCAAGCTGATTACGATTATTCGCAGTAAAGTGAAGCATCCGCTAATCTTGCAATTCTCAGAAGAAGATATTTTACTGAATCAACAAGATGCACAAAAATATCTACGCGTGCTGTATGAACATGGCGCACTGATTGCACTGCGTGATTTTGGTCAATCCATGTACAGTCAAAATTTACTGCGCGAACTTGAACTGGATGGTGTCAGCTTACATTCAAACTTAACCAATATGCTCAATAAAGATACCGAGATTGAGCAACTACAGGAAAAAATTACCAGCTATAATGAAATCAAGCCACTCAACATTCTGATTCGTGAATTAAATGATATGACACTGTTCGCGAATGCCTGGAACGTGGATGCCCGCTTTATTCAGGGGAATTATTTCCAGAAAAAACTCGATCATTTGATTGATGTACAAGATCACTAAGATCTTGTACAAGCCTGCGCATTTAGGAAATCGAATGATAATTTTTTAAATTGCAGGCACAAAAAAAACGGGCTTAAAGCCCGTTTTTTCATTTTGGGTATTAACGTTTAACAGAACGTGACATACCAGCAAAACGTTGTTTGAACTTGTCGATACGACCGCCAGTGTCAACGTTCTTTTGCTTACCAGTGTAGAATGGGTGGCAAGCTGAACATACGTCTAGATAAAGAGTTTCTTTACCAAGAGCTGAACGAGTTTCGATTACGTTACCACATGAACAAGTAGCAACTAAAGTTTCATATTTTGGGTGAATATCGGCGCGCATCGTCGATTACTCCATTAGATTCAAGAAGGTTTAGCTGTCATCGCTATTGATCACTCTCAAATGAGGAAGCAGGAACATCGTTCATGCAGATCAACACCACAACAGACCATTCTTTTGGCCCACCGAGACGGATACCGTCAGAGCTAAGCACAACAAGTGGGCGTCATTATACGTGAAACGAATTCAATATGCGAATTATTCTTCAGCTTCTGATCCAGCCTCTTTGGCCCACAGATTGGCAATAATCCCGCAGACCATCAACTGAATCTGATGGAAAATCATGATCGGCAGGACAATCATGCCCAGCGGCTGGCCAATAAATAAAATTTGCGCCATCGGTACTCCACTGGCCAGGGTTTTTTTAGAACCACAAAAGAATGCCGTTTTCTGGTCAGCGCGGCTGAAGCCCAGCCAGCGTGGAATATAAAGTGATAATAACATCACAATGGTGAGTAACACCGAGCAAGCCAGCAATAGCAGCAACAAGGTACTCAGGCTCACTTCATTCCACAGACCAGCCACTACGGCGCTACTAAAAGCGCCATACACCACCAGTAAAATCGAGCCTTGATCGAAGACCTTGACGATTTTTGGCATTTTCATCATTTGCGGATAGATCCATGGACGCAGAATCTGTCCTAAAATAAACGGTACCAAGAGCAGCAGTGTAATCTGGATAATCGAAGAAGTCGGATCAAAACCATGATCAGATTGACCGAGAATAAAAAATGCCACCAATAATGGGGTAATAAACATACCGATCAGATTGGAAAAAGAGGCACTACATACCGCCCCGGCGACATTGCCATGAGCCACTGAAGTAAAGGCGATCGAGGACTGCACGGTGGATGGCAGGAAACACATAAACAGGAAACCCCAATATAGTTCCTGTCCGAGCATGGGTAATAAAATCGGCTTGGCCAAAAGCCCGAGAATCGGAAACAGGGCAAAAGTTAGCGCAAAAACTAAAGTATGCAATTTCCAGTGCATAATGCCTTGCACCACAGCTTCACGAGACAGTTTGGCGCCGTGCAGGAAAAACAGGATGGCGATCGCTCCTGTCGTCACCCAGCCAAAGACTTCAGCCGCCTTCCCCGAAACTGGCAACACACTGGCCAGCAAAACCATCACAAACAACAGTATCGTAAACCGATCCAATGCCAAGAACTTAAGCATATCTCTATAATCCCTCAGATTTTATTGTTTGATATAAAAATGCCCGGCTATCTTAACAGATGCCGGGCCCATGCTATGCACTCAGATTGATGTAATATTTTCATCTATACATGAATGCATTTCATATATCTCGCTACATCACACTTAGTTATTACGTGCATTGTTGTCTTGCTGGATCAGCTCGATCTTGTAGCCATCTGGATCTTCTACAAATGCAATTACAGTCACGCCACCTTTCATTGGGCCGGCTTCACGCACCACATTACCGCCACGCGCTTTAATCTCTTCGCAAGCCTTGTAAGCATCATCAACTGCAATCGCGATATGACCATAAGCATTGCCCAGTTCATAGCTGTCTGTATCCCAGTTATGGGTCAATTCCAGTACGGTGTGATTCTCTTCATCGCCATAACCGACAAAAGCCAGGGTAAAACGGCCTTCTTCGTAATCACGCTTACGAAGCAAAGTCATGCCAAGTACTTCAGTATAGAACTTGAGAGATTGTTCTAAATTGCCTACACGTAACATGGTATGCAGCATGCGCATATTAATCATCCTTCTGTACAGATTGTTGTTGGTGTTCACCGAGCAGTTTTGCGACCCAAACCACCAGAATCAGGATCGGAATCCCGATTAGAGTAGTCATCAGGAAGAAATTCGGATAACCGATATTGGTGACTATAGTACCCGAATATCCGCCTAAAATCTTAGGGGTCAAAGTCATGAGTGAGCTAAAAATCGCATATTGAACAGCGGTAAAAGACACACTGGTCAAGCTCGACAAGAATGCAATAAACGCAGCACCAGCCAGCCCAGCAGCCAGATTGTCGACAATAATAGCAAAATAAAGCCACTTGTCGCTATAAGGTTTAATTACCTTACCACTGACTTCGACTGTATCTGAACTGTTGCCATCCACCACTGCCAAGGGCTGAATATCGACATCCAGATTCTGGGTACTAGCCAACTGATCATTGACCTGATAAACATGCGTGGTTTGCTGAAGTGCCTGATCATCTTGCATCAAGACTGCACTGATAATATGTGCAGGTGACTGAATCAGTTGCTGTGCAGGAATCGCGGCAGTAAATACGCCTTCACTTTCCAGTTTTGCCTCAATATTCTGATCATTGATTTGCAAAACAATCTTTTGATTTTCTTGCAGTGCTTCACCGACATACTGGCTGCGCACTACAATGGTCTTGTCCTGTTCAGCTACAGTGAGGCTATTGTCACTGGTGATCGGCAAGATCTGTAACTGGGTGCTACCCTGTTCTGTGGTCAAATACGGCATATTGACCTGTACCGGGGCCTGATCAGTAACATCTCCATCCAGATAAGCAGCCGATACTTGTAGCTGTTTGCTCTGCGCCAGCACTGCACTTGGGATATCCAGCTTCCAGTAACCAACTTCATCGGTCTCTGCCTGATAAACCTGATTACCGGCTTTAACTTCCACAGCTGCCAGTTTTTCACCAGACTTGACTAGGCCGATAAAAATCAGGTTGGTAGAACAGGCCAGTACGGCACCGACAAACATCAGTTTCATGATGTTCATCTTCTGGGCCAAGAGCCCGCCAAGGAAACCACCGACTAAAGAGAAAATCACCCCATAGACTTTAACGGCCTCGGCAATCTGTTCTTTACTGAAATTCAGGTCCTGATAGAACACATTGGAAATGACGCCGGCAATAATATCGGAAACCCGATAAAAACCGATCAACAATAACAGCACCAATGCCAGTTTCAAGCCATAACGCTTAAAGAAATCTGCAACCGGATTGACCCAGGTTTCATAGGCCATCTGCTTGTTAACCGCACCCATTTTTACCAAGCCTGCACCAATCGCAAAGGCCACTGCACCCGAGCCAACAAAGCGCAAAGCTTCAAAACAGAACAAGGCAAAGGTATCTTGAATAGCGAATTGTTCGGTGATGCTGGCCACCAGATTGCCCGAATAGATATAGCTCAGAACAAAACTGATTACCGCCACAAAAAACACCGCAACTAAACGGAAATAATCACTGCGCACATAGTGTTTGCGTACCCGGTTAACCTGCGGCTCCCGAATGGACAGTGTGGTGATAATACCGACCAGCATGACAGCAGCCATCGCCAGATAGGTCCATTTCCAGGCATCATAGATATAGTTGCCTTTCGCAGTTCCCAAATAGGCCGCAAGAAACAAGGCACCAGCACCGGCCACAATCATCCCGATCCGGTAACCTGCATTATAGGTGGAAGCCAATACGGTCTGCATCTGGGTTTCCGCCAGCTCAATCCGGTAGGCATCAATCACAATATCCTGCGTTGCTGCGGAGAAACCAAGCAGGACAGCACCGAGCGCCATTTGCTGTAAATGTGTGGCACCCAAAGCCGGATCAGAAAAGGCCATAATGGAAATGGCACAGACAATCAGAATCTGCGCAATCAGCAACCATGCACGACGACGTCCCAGAGCCTTGGTCAGAAAAGGGACAGGAAGTTCATCAATGAGCGGTGCCCAGACGAATTTAAACGAATAGCCCAATGCGGCCCAGCTAAAGAAAGTTACTGCACTTTTGCTGATTCCGGCCTCACCTAACCATAAAGACAGACTGGAAAAAATCAGAAGAATCGGCACACCAGCCGAAAATCCCAAGAACAGCATGATCAATGCACGTCGATCTAAAAATGCTGTAAATGCGGATTTCCAACCCGTCGTTTGTGTTGTCATTGCTTTATTATTTTCCGCAGAAAAACCAATTGCTGCTATTCAATCCTGTAATAGCGTATCTTTCAACAAGATTTATATATTTATCACATTTCCGGTTTTTTATTTTCTGGCAAAAGCGACATGTTGGCTTGAATTTTTCAAGTAAATCTGTATACCTTAACTCCTATCAACGTAATATTTCGTTTTGGATTTTCAACAGTGACCCAGAGACTCGATCAAATTAATTCTTCTATTGCCAGCAACACCAGCACAACTCCACAAAAAATCCGCTCAGATTTACTTATCTCTGCATTTGAACAAAGCGAAATTAAAAATACTCTGGACCATACCCGGTTAACATCCACCCAGCTGACGCACATTCCAAACTTAGAAAAAATTCCTGCGTCAACCAAACGGATCAAGCCCCTGAATAACTTTTTGGGCCAAGATCGCGCACGCGCCTCAGTTGAGGCCGGGATTGCCCTGCCTTATTCCGGCTATAACATTTTTGCTGTCGGTACCGCAGGTCTCGGAAAACGCACCATGGTGAAGCGTTTGCTGCAACAGCACGCCAAAACTATGGAAACCCCGAATGACTGGGTGTACGTCAATAACTTTCAGAACCAGCGTCAGCCGATTGCGCTAGAACTGCCCCCGGGTCAAGGTCCAAAATTCCAAGCCATGTTGAATCAAAGCTGGCAAACGATTCTAAAACAGCTTGAGCGCCGTTTTACTGCAGAAACCTATCACAACCGCATTGAAATGATTCGCCAGGAAACCGGTGATGAACAGCAGCAGGCGCTCATCGAACTGACCAAAGAAGGCGCAGAACTGGATCTGAAGCTGATCTCGCGACATGATGAGCACTGTTTTGTCCCTGTGCATCTGATTGATGACAAATTGCAGGAAATGTCTCAGGAAGATCTGAATGCCTTAAGCAATAAAGATCGTGCTGAACTGGCGTCCAACATGCGCTATATGGACAAGAAACTGGAACGTCTGGGTTTGCACCTGGGTGATCTGGAAGATGATGCACGTGATCGCGTACAGATCCTGAACCGCGATATCGCCAAGCAGGTGGTCTTACCGCGAGTCGAACAGATTCTGGCAAAATTCAAACATGTGGAAGGTCTGGAACATTACCTGAAATATTATGCCGAAGACATTATCAACAATGTCGAAATTGTGCTGGAACAGGAAGAAGACGATTTCACTCCGGCACTGTTCAGTCGCGTTCCAGCACGTTATCAGGCCAATGTGATTATTACCCATAAGCCGAACAGTGGCGCACCGGTAATCTTTGAAGATTTTCCAACGCATTACAATTTATTGGGGCATGTGGAACAACTGACCCAAAATGGTACGATTACCACGGACTTTACTTTGATTCGTCCAGGTACCTTGCACAAGGCTAACGGTGGCTTCCTGATGCTGGAAGCGGAACAATTGCTGGAACAGCCGTATGCATGGCAAGGCTTGAAGCGCGCGCTTAAATCGGGGCATTTAAAACTTTCCTCGCTCGAGCATATGATCACGCTGACCGGCAGCATTTCAATCGAACCTGCTTCAATTCCTCTGAATATCAAGGTGATCTTGCTGGCTGAGCCTGAGATCTATTATGAAATTTTAGAGCTTGAACCAGAGCTGGGCAGCATCTTTAAAATCCGTGCTGATTTTACCGATACATTACAACGTAATGACGATAACGAGCAGGCTTATATGCAGCTGATTGCCGACTATGTGCAATCCGATAAATTACTGCCTTTTGACCGTTCCGCTTTGGCGGCATTGCTCACAGATTCCAGTCGTCAGGCCGAAGATCAAAGTTCATTGTCATTACATGCCCTGACGCTGGGCGATCTGATCCGTGAAGCACATCATCATGCCTTCCAGGCCGGTGACAAGATGGTTTCAGAAAAACATATCAATACCGCACTGGATCACCGTAAATATCGTCTTGGCTATTTACGTGAACTGTACTGGCAGGATCTGACCCGTGGTACCCAACTGATCGAAACCCGTGGTCATCGTCTGGGCCAAATCAATGCCCTGTCCGTCATTCACTATGCTGATGTTGAGTTTGGTCTGCCTTCACGTCTGACTGCTTCGGTTTACCAAGGTGGCGGTGATATTCTGGATATCGAACGCAGTGTCGAACTCGGTGGCTCTTTGCATGCCAAGGGCGTGTTGCTGATGTCGTCTTTCCTGAAAGCACATTTTGGCCGTGAACAGACCTTGCACTTCTCTGCTGCGCTAGCGTTCGAACAAAGTTATGGTCAGGTCGATGGTGACAGCGCCACAGTCGCGGAGCTTTCTGCCCTGTTATCTGCTATCAGCCAGTTACCGATTGATCAGTCCTGGGCCATTACCGGTTCCATGAACCAGCTGGGACAAGTACAACCGGTAGGTGGTGTGAATGCCAAAATTGAAGGTTTTTTTGATGCTTGCAAGTTACAAGGTCTGACAGGAAAACAAGGTGTAATTATCCCACGTCAAAATATGCAACATCTGATGCTGCGTAAAGATGTCACCATTGCTGTGGAAGAAGGTCAGTTCCATATTCACGCGATTGATACCATTGATCAGGCGCTGGAAATCCTGATGGCACGTCCTGTCGGCACCTTGGATAAAAAAGGTCGCTATAGCAAAAATTCAATCTATGCCGCAGTAATGGCACAGCTGGATTATTGGCAAGCGATTGAAGATGGTGCCGAACTGGTCGAAGTGCCGAAGAAAAAGAAAAAGAAGAAGAAAAAAAAAGACAAGAAGCAAATCGTCGAGCCACAAACTGAAGTTGAAGCTGATGCTTCGACAGTTGAAAAGCCGGATGCAGCGACAGAGGATTAACTCTGACCTTGCTCCAGATAAAATAGAGATAAAAAAAGCGCTTCTCAATGAAGCGCTTTTTCACATCTGAACTTAATTTAATACAAAATTAAGCATCAGCTGCCGGGCTGTACTGTTCAACTAAAGGCTTTAATTCACCTTTTTGGAACATGTCGAGCATGATATCACTACCACCGATCAACTCACCATTGATCCAAAGCTGTGGAAATGTCGGCCAGTTGGCGATTTGTGGTAACATCGCGCGAATGTCCTGGTTTTCCAGAATGTTTACATAAGCAAACGGACGACCAATTTGACTGAGTGCTTCTACTGCACGTGCAGAAAAACCACATTGTGGAAATTGCGGTGTGCCTTTCATGTAAAGAAGTACTGCGTGTTTTGCAATTTGGTCACGAATTAACGCTTCGGTATCGCGTGCTTGTTCAGTCATTGATAAATCCTCAACTCATCTGTCTCGCATTATACCCAAATCCAGGCAAAACAGTATGTCTAAAGCAATAATTCCAATTTTATTTACAATTACCCTTTAAATCTGAGCGGGTTTTTGCTTATATAAGTTTTTCTTTCCACCTAACAGTTAAGAGTTAGTCATGAATAATATTACCCTCGCACCGGTACAAACTGATCAACCGTCTCATTTGATGCCTGTTTTTGGCCGTCAACCGATCAGCTTTGTCCGAGGACGAGGTGCATATCTTTATACCGAAGATGGTACAGAGTATTTAGATGCATTAACCGGAATTGCGGTATGCGGTTTGGGCCATGCGCATCCAGTCATTGCCGAAGCGATTGCTGAACAGGCAGCGACCCTGATTCATACCAGCAACCTGTTTGAAGTGCCTTGGCAAACCGCTGCCGCACAGAAACTGGCTGAAGTTGCAGGTATGGAAGAAGTATTTTTCTCCAACAGTGGCGCAGAATCAAATGAAGGTGCAATCAAAATTGCACGTAAATTTGGTCATATGCAAGGCATTGCATCGCCTAAAATCATTGTTGCCGACCAGTCTTTCCATGGTCGTACCATGGCCACCTTATCTGCTACAGGCAATAAAAAAGTGCAGGAAGGCTTTGGCCCACTGGTTGAAGGTTTTGTCCGTGTACCTTTTGGTGATATCGAAGCGATTGAAGAAGCGGCAATCAATCACCCGGATATCGTAGCGATTTTGGTTGAGCCTATTCAGGGTGAAGGCGGTGTCAATACCGCACCTCAAGGTTTCAGCTATTTAGAAGAAATTCGCCAAATCTGCAACCAGCATAACTGGCTGATGATGCTGGACGAAGTGCAAACTGGTAATGGCCGTACCGGTAAATACTTTGCTTATCAGCACACCAATATTATTCCGGATGTACTGACCACAGCCAAAGGCTTAGGAAATGGCTTCCCGATTGGTGCAGTCATGACCCAAGGTCGTGGCGTCGGTGTATTAACTGCTGGAAATCACGGTTCTACCTATAGCGGTACAGCACTGGGTTCGCGTGTGGTCTATACCATTCTCGATATTATGCGAAAAGAAAATATCGTCGCGAATGCGGCTGAAAAAGGTGCTTATATCGTTGACCAGCTACGCAACAAACTGGCAGATCAAAATGTCATCGTACGTGGTTTCGGTCTGATGATCGGGATTGAATTACCAAAAGAATGTGGTGATCTGGTTGCGATTGCACGCAATGAATACAAGATGATTATCAATGTCACTGCAGGCAATGTCGTTCGTCTGTTGCCTACCCTGAATATTACCCAGGAGCAGGCAGACCAGTTGATCGAACGTCTGGTAAAAATGATCAAAGCTTATTTGGCATAAAGCCCTAGCCTAAAAATTAAAAAAGCCGCTCTAAAGCGGCTTTTTTATTATTCTGTACTCTATGATGCGTTTTGTAACATACGTCCGCCAGAGATCTGGCTAAAATATTGTTTCAGGGTATCAAGACAACGAAGAATTTTTGTCGGTTGTTGTTCACGTTTCGGAATAACCGCATACAGTGTAATCGATGGCAGTCTCCATTCAGGCAGAACTTCAACTAAAGTACCGTTAAGCAAATCCTTTTTAGCATCAAGATATAAAACCTTGGCAATCCCATTACCCTGCAAGCACATCGATTTTGCAACCAAACCGTTATTGGTACTGAAACGGGATTTCAGTTCAAACTCGGCTTTTTCTGCAGTATTCACATGTTGGAAATGATAATACTGATGGTTTTTAAGATGCGTTAAAGGCAAGACCTCATGATTTTTAAGATCATCAGGTTTCGAAATAATGGTGCTTTGATTAATATAACTCGGTGTCGCCACCAGAATTTGCTCAATCTGCATCAATGGCACAACCTGAAGATTATGCTCATCATTTTTCTGTTCAAATCTTAGGGCGATATCAACCCGCCCATCCAACAAATCAACCTCATGATTGTTTGTTTCTAAATGTACTGCCAAGCCGCGATGTGCAGCTATCCAATGAGAAAGTGCAGGAATCACATGATTCGCGCATAATTCTGGCAAAGAAACGATACGCAGCTCACCCACGAGATCATCACGTAACTCATTGATCCGGACTTTACCGCGCTCAGCAGCAGATAACATTTCTTGACAGCTATGGAAAAAAGCTTGTCCCGCTTCGGTCAGACTTAATTTTCTCGTCGAACGATTTAGAAGTACGACTTCCATATCGTGTTCTAACGAGCGAATTTGTTGACTGACGGCGCTGGTCGTAATCCCTAATTCACGGGCAGCACCGCTAAACGAGTTCTTCTCCACAACGCAAGCAAAGACACCCATTGCTCGAAGTTGATCTAACATAAATTTCCCTCTAAACTTATGAGGTGCTTCATCATTTGATAAAAGCAACTTATTGTATTATACGGCGAAATTTACACTTTGCATTATTTATTTAATTGTTTGGTAAAACTGCAGTAGGATTAATAGGTTTGCCGTCTAAGCGCACCTGAAACTCAAGCATGGTACGGTTTGTACCAGTTGATCCCATTTCTGCAATTTTTTGACCAGCCGTTACATTTTGGCCACTTTTCACATTCAATTTACTGTTATGTGCATAAGCGGTGATATAGCCATTGATATGCTTTACCAACACCAGATTGCCATATTCTTTCAGGCCATCAGCGGCATACACCACCTGCCCGTCTGCTGCTGCAAATACCGGATCACCGACATTGCCACTATAGCGGGTGCCCTTGATATTAGAAGCTAAATTGTATTGCTGAAGAATCGCGCCATTCGATGGTTTTACCCAACGTAGACCTGCTGCAGTAGATACTGGCGTTACAGGTGCAGATGTACTGACGCGTGGTGTGGTTTGTACTGTCGTTGCTGGTGTCACCGGTGCCGGTGTAGGCACTGCAATTGTTTGACGCTGGATTGGCGCTGCCTGAGTCACTGCTTGGGTGCTGGTGCTACGGCGCGTAGTATGGGTTTTCAGGCGGATCGATTGTCCGACATAAATCCGGTACGGCGCACTGATATCATTCATCTCTGCGACACTGATATAGTTCAGTCCATAACGTGCTGCAATCCCACTCAATGTATCTCCTGAACGCACCGTATAGAAATCAGGAGCTGTTGCATAACGCGTTGCATTATTCACCTGGGGTTTGGTGGCACAACCGGTAATTACTCCTGTAGAAATAACAACGGTCGATAAAACGAGGGTTTTAATCAGGGTTGTAGGCGAAGCTACGACACATTTCGGTAACACCAAGAACATTATCTTCCTCTCTAATGCTATACGGTTGCAAAATTCCGTTAAGATTAGCAAAGTTTTACGGCAATATACTTGCAATCGCGAGTTTTTCACAAAGTTATAACACTAAGGACGCATTTTCTGCCAATTGTGTTTGTAAATTCCGCAGACTCTCATAATTGGTAGCATCCATCTGAATCGGGGTAATACTGACATAGCCATTGGCGACCGCAGAGAAGTCCGAATCAATTTCGTTAAATCCTGGCTTAGGGTCTGCGACTGCTTCTCCTGAGAGTCCAATCCAGAATACCTGACGACCACGCGGATCTATATGACTCGTCACCGGTTTAGACTGACGGCGGCGACTTTGATATGTCACTTTTTCACCCTGCAATTCAGTTACATCTGGAATATTGATATTAAAAATATGTCGCTCAGGCAGAACAGGCAAACCACGAGCAATAAAATCATGCACCCATTCGGCGGCCAACTGATAATCCTGAGGCTGCTGATAGCCACGTACATTCGGCCCACTCAGTGATACGGCAATCGCAGGATGTTTAGTTAAACGACCTTCAAAGGCCGCCCCGACTGTACCGGAATACAAGATATCATCTCCCAGATTTGCGCCGCTATTTATCCCGCTAACCACCAGGTCAAATTCAAAATCAAATAGCCCGTTCATAGCCAAGTAAACGCAATCTGCCGGCGTCCCATTAACCGCCCAGACATCAGGAGAAATCTGGATTGGGCGTAAAGGGCGGTCCAAAGTTAAGGCACTAGAAAAGCCACTGCGTTCACTTTCCGGTGCCACAATCACCACTCGCCCCAAAGGCTTTAGCGCTTGCGCCAAAGCCTGAATACCGGGTGCAAACACCCCATCATCATTTGAAACTAAAATATTCACTAAAAAATCTCGTTACGCTAAAAAATGACTGACTAGGACATTTCATTGTATTAGTGCAGGAATTATATATATTTATTGCTCGACATCCATCTTTATAATATGTGGCTCAAGATGATTAAAAAATTCTCTTTATTTAGCGCTCTCACTTTAAGCTTGGCAGCATTTATTTCCCCTTCAGTTATGGCAAACGATCTGACTGTTGAAGAAAACAATACCATTGTAAAAGAAGATATTGCATCAGCACAGGTTATGGCTGAAGTTTGCCCGGCAATCATTGGTCAAAATCCAAAATTTAACAGCACCGTTGAACAATTGATCCAGTCTTATCTTGCAGACTACTCAGATAAAGGCATGAGCTATCAAAAGCTACAGGCAGACAGTGAATATAAATCTTTACTTGAAGAAGCACGTCAGGGTGCAAAGCAAACCAGCTCAGACGAGCAGAAAACTGTCTGTGAAGAAATGCTAAACTACCAAGGCTAAGCCAGCTAAATTTTCAAATAAGACGGTGTAAACATCGTCTTATTTTCTCTTACAGATTTATTCATAATTCTACAGCTTCGCTACATTTTCCCACTTTTCAATTTCAAAAATAAGTTTAAGCTAGGCAAATTATTGTTCTAAATCTTCTTTTTGAGTTTTCAATGAAAAATCCAATATTCCAAGCTTTAACATTCTGCGCAATTTCTGCCGCCACTCTTTTGGGAACTTCTGCATTTGCAGCCGATGAAAACATTAATGTTACCCCAACTCAGCAAGTGACCAAACAGGAACTGGCAGCCATTTATGTTCTTTCAGAAATCTGTCCAAGCATGGTCAAAGACAAGTCACAGTTTAATCAGGGTTATACCAAGCTGGTGACTGAGTATATGCCGGGCCAGCGTAATCCGGTTGAAAGCTTAAACCAGATGGCTAAACAGAACGATTTCCGCAATATTCTGTCCGAAGCACAATCGGATGCCAAGAAAGCCGGCAAGAAAAAAAATCAGGTGATTTGTAATGAATTAACCACCTATAACAATTAAGCTGCTTTTCTGCCGATAACTTACAATACTTTTGAAATAAGACCGGGTTTCCCATAGAAGTCAGCCTAGCTTTGTCCTAAAATGCTAGGCTCTTCGTGCTTACATCAAGATATAGGAACCCACTAGAAATGACCCAAAAAACTGCCCTTGCTGCATTATTATTAGTTCCTAGTTTTAGCTTTGCAGCAACTGTCCTATCTGCACCACCAGAATTGAATAATAAATCCTATGTGCTAATGGACTACGAGACAGGGCAACTTCTCGCTTCAAAAAATGAAAATGAAAAATTAGCCCCTGCTTCAATGACCAAGATGATGACCAGCTACATCATCGAACAAAAACTATTGAGCGGTGAACTCACTGAAGATGAACAAGTGCGCATGAACGAGTCAGCATGGTGTCGCGGCAGTAGCGCGGAATCATGTATGTATGTACCTTTAAATGGTACGGCAACTGCACTTGAAATGCTTCGCGGGATTATTATTCAATCAGGGAATGATGCATCGAAAGCCATGGCTGAACATATTGCAGGGAACGAGGGTACCTTTGCACATATGATGAACCAGGAAGCTAAACGTATTGGCATGACCAATACCAGCTTTATCAATTCAACCGGTATGCCAGCTGAAGGTCATTATTCAACTGCCAAAGATATGGCAACGCTGGCACAACACATCATTAAAGACAGTTCTAAGTATTATCCGATTTATGCGGAAAAAGAATTTACCTTTAATGGCATCAAGCAAGGTAACCGTAATGCCCTGCTATATACTGATCCGAGTGTAGATGGTTTAAAAACTGGCCACACTGATGAAGCTGGTTATTGTCTGACCACCTCATCAAAACGCGGTCCTACGCGTCTGATTTCAGTGATTTTTGGTGCACCAACCATGCAGGAACGTGCGACACAAACACGTGAATTGCTGGCTTGGGGTTATGCAAACTTCGAAACCAAAAATGTTCAACCTGCTAAACAGGTACTTGCCAAAGCCAAAGTCTGGTTTGGTAAGGAAGATGAAGTTCAGATCGGTCTTGCTGAAAACTTTAACGTGACCATGCCAAAAGGTCAGGCTAATGCGATTAAAACCCAGCTGGTAGTTCAACCTAAACTGACTGCACCTTTACAGCCTGGTCAGGTCGTAGGTAAATACGTAGCGACTCTGGATGGTAAAGTAATTTCAGAAAAACCATTGGTGGCTTTAAACGCGGTTGAAGAAGCTGGTTTCTTCGCACGTATGCTCGACCACATTAAACAGTTCTTCTCAAACTTGTTCTAAGTTTAAATAAACTGTTTTAGTCCCGGACTAAGACCAAAGCACTCATTCAGATGGGTGCTTTTTATTTTATACTATGCACATGATCCTTAAACTTTTAATGAGCAGATCACCATGAGCCAAAACATTCGTTCTTATTTAGACACGACTCCAGAAATTGATAAATCGTGTTATATCGATCCGATGGGAATCGTGGTCGGCGATGTGGTCTTGGCTGAAAATGTTTCTGTCTGGCCTTTTGCCGTGATTCGTGGTGATGTTAATTCAATCCGGATTGGTAAAAATTCGAATGTTCAGGATCATGCCATGTTGCATGTCAGTCATAAAAAAGCCGATAAACCGAATGGTTCGCCTTTGATCATTGGTGAAGATGTCACGATTGGCCATCATGTGACATTGCATGGTTGTACGATTGGTAATCGTGTACTAATTGGGATTAACAGCATTATTCTGGATGATGTCATCATTCCGAATGATGTGATGATTGGTGCAGGTACGCTAGTTCCACCGGGTAAAGTTTTGGAAAGTGGCTGGCTCTATGTTGGTAGCCCGGCAAAAAAAGCACGTCCGCTCACTGAAAAAGAAATGGCGTTCTTGCCGTATTCTGCACATAATTATGTAAAAGTTTCTGAGAATTATAAATAACTGTTTTAATTGCCAAATTTTTTGATCGTTAGATACAATAAATTAAATCTATCTCTATATGAATATTTATGTTTAAAGAAATTGAAAAATATGTGGGATTTTATCTACTCACCTACATAATAATTTTATTCATATGTGGATTTTTTCAGTACATAGCAGTGTGTCAAGGACAATCTTTATCTTGTAGCTTCAGTATGACTGGAATTAACACAATTATTACAACCACTGCTTATGTAATAACACCTATAGTTGCCATCATTGGTTTTATTTCTTGGAAGGTACAATATAACATTCAACTCGATAAAAATGATCTCAGAAATGCTTTAGAGGCTGCCGTCATACTCAAGGAAAATATAAATTATTTTGAAGTACATTTAAATAACTTATATTTACAAATACAAGAAGTACCCGTAAAAAACTTCGAAACACTTATTTCACATTATGATGAAAATAAAGTTGAAATTAGACAAAAAAGACGTGAACTTTCCCTGAATACAATCAAATATTACTCATGTCTAGAAATATGCCAACATCCAATTCCTGAAAGTCAAATTGACTTTCTATATAATCATAACAATGAATTTGAAGGAAAGTTTAAAACTATAGTTTTCGGAAAATTTCATCATAGCCACACACCCTAAAATTTTATACAATAGTGCATCCTTTTCCATGGTGCTGCTTTATGACCGCTTGGACTGCTCATGTCACTGTCGCAACTGTCGTTGAAAAAGACGGAAAATTCCTGTTTGTAGAAGAACATACAGAAGGTGTGACACACACGGTATTTAATCAGCCAGCAGGTCATGTTGAATGCGGTGAAACCATTATTGAAGCCGCAATTCGTGAAACCATGGAAGAAACAGGTCATAGGGTGGAAGTAAAACACTTATTAGGTATATATACCTATACTCCACCGATGTTCCCGGATCGTACTTATTACCGTTTCTGTTTCTTGGCCAAATCCATTGACTATGACCCAAATGCCACTTTAGATACAGATATTATCGGCGCAGTCTGGATGACGCTTGATGAACTGATTGAATCTGCTCGCGCGCGTAGTCCATTGGTGATTAAAGCCGTGCAAGATGCGCTTTCAGGTCAAAAATATCCTTTATCGCTCATTTACGAGCACCAAAATTCTCCCTTAATTTCAAATTTGGATGCCTAATCCTATGCAACAACGTGTCATCGTCGGTATGTCAGGTGGTGTAGATTCATCTGTTTCTGCTGCCCTTTTACTTCAACAAGGTTATCAGGTTGAAGGTCTTTTCATGAAAAACTGGGAAGAAGATGACGGCACAGAATATTGCACGGCGATGGATGACCTTGCCGATGCACAAGCCGTTTGCGACAAAATCGGGATTAAACTGCATACCGCAAACTTTGCCATGGAATATTGGGATCGCGTATTCGAGCATTTCCTGGCGGAATATGCGGCTGGCCGTACGCCAAACCCAGACATTTTATGTAATAAAGAAATTAAATTCCGTGCCTTCTTAGATCACGCGATTAACTTGGGTGCAGACTTTATTGCCACAGGCCATTACTGCCGTCGTGGTGAAACCATGACCAACTCACGTGGTGAAGAATATGCACCTTTATTGCGTGGTGTGGACAATAACAAAGACCAGACTTATTTCCTGCATGCTGTCCATGGTCGTGAAATTAATAAGACCCTGTTCCCTGTTGGTGAAATTGAAAAGCCACAAGTCCGTAAAATTGCAGAAGAATTAGATCTGGTTACTGCCAAGAAAAAAGACTCGACCGGGATCTGTTTCATTGGTGAACGTCGTTTTAATGACTTCTTGAAGCAATATTTACCCGCTCAACCCGGAAAAATCGTGCTGGAAGACGGTAAAGAGGTTGGTGATCATCACGGCTTAATGTACTATACGCTCGGTCAACGCGGTGGTATTGGTATTGGCGGTATGAAGGGCGTTGCTGAAGGTGCCTGGTTCGTATTGCATAAAGATATCGAAGGCAATCGTCTGGTGGTCGGTCAAGGCCATGAACACCCACTCATGCAAAGTACTACACTTTGGAGTGAAGCGATTGACTGGGTCGCAGGTGAGCAGGATATTCCTGAAACAGGCTTCCGCTGTACGGCCAAAACCCGTTACCGTCAGACTGATCAAGCATGTACTGTGTATCAAGATTCAGAATCACCGAATGGTGTTCGTGTTGAGTTTGATGAACCTCAACGTGCAGTGACCCCGGGTCAAAGCGTGGTGTTCTATTCAGGTGAAGTTTGTTTAGGGGGTGGTGTGATTCATCATACCAATGCACCTAAACCTGATTTTATAAAAGGATGAATTCGGCATGACGGAGTTACCATTTCAACCAGCCACAACGTTGAATACTCGTCAAAATCGTGCTTTGGCATTAGCGGGTGTGTTTCAGGCCACCCAGCTGACCCATATGACAGCATTGACAGGTCAGCAAAGCATTGGTGAAAGTGGTAACTTTTATTTTGAACAGTTGATTAGAGCCAGTCTTAATATCCGTCCCGGCAGTAATCAAAATGCCCAGACCCTAGACTTTTTTAATCAACTGGCTGATATTTCCTTAGGTTTAAAAACATTAGAAAGCAGCATTATTCAACCCTTCAATACTTCTCCAAAATCCAGAATTCCAAAATTTTCCAGCACCAAACTTCCCATGAGCTATGCAATGGCACTTCTTCAGTTAGAAAAGAAGGTCTATAGCAATCCCAAATTTGTTGAAATTATTGAACAGTCCCAACAGAAAATTCTCAGACAGCTTTCTTTCTTTGATAATAATTACCTGCACCCCAGCATCATTGCCAATCTCGCTCAAACCTATGTCGATACGGCCGGACAGATTAATCCGCGCATTATGGTACGTGGTAATGCTGAAGCCTTTAAAGATGCCGGACACACCAACCGTATTCGTGCGTCCTTATTTACCGGTTTGCAAATGGCGCACTTGTGGCGTCAGCTCGGTGGCAGCTCTTGGGGCATGGTATTTGGCAAGCGCAAGTTGCTACAAGATATTCAGAATCTAGCGCGTTTACAGTTTCAGGTGGTTTAACTGATGCTGCACGTGTTTCGTTTTACGTTTAATTCCAAAATCTAAGGAATCGATATGAACGCTTTAACTGCACTTTCTCCATTAGATGGACGTTACGCGAGCAAATGTGATGCTCTACGTCCTTTTCTTTCTGAGTTTGGTTTAATCCATGCTCGTGTGACTGTTGAAGTGCGTTGGTTACAAGCGCTTGCAAACCACCCGGAAATTACTGAAGTACCGGCGTTTTCAGGCGAAACTAATGCAGCGCTTGATGCGATTGTGAGCGATTTTTCTGAAGATGATGCCAATCGCATCAAAGAGATCGAACGCACCACTAACCACGACGTTAAAGCGGTTGAGTATTTCCTGAAAGAAAAAATCGCTGGTATCGAAGAACTTAAAAATGCCGGTGAATTCATTCACTTTGCATGTACGTCTGAAGATATTAACAACCTGTCACATGCCTTGATGCTGAAAAGCGGTCGTGATGTACTGGTTGCATCTATGCAGCAAATCATCGATTCAATCGTTGCGCTTTCTGAAAAGCATGCAGACCAGCCAATGTTGTCTCGTACTCATGGTCAAACTGCAAGCCCGACAACTTTGGGTAAAGAAATGGCGAACGTGGCTTACCGCCTCGCACGCCAAATCAAACAGTTCAAAAATGTTGAGCTACTGGGCAAAATCAATGGTGCAGTAGGTAACTACAATGCGCACTACTCTGCTTACCCAGACATCAACTGGCCTGCGCACTCACAAGCATTTGTAGAGTCTTTGGGTCTAGACTTCAACCCGTACACCACTCAAATCGAGCCACATGACTATATGGCTGAACTGTTTGATGCGCTACGTCGTTTCAACACTATTCTGATCGATTTTAACCGTGACATTTGGGGCTATATCTCTCTTGGTTTCTTCAAGCAAAAACTAAAAGAAGGCGAAGTTGGTTCTTCAACCATGCCACACAAAGTTAACCCAATTGACTTTGAAAACTCTGAAGGTAACTTGGGTATTGCCAATGCTGTACTTGCACACCTTGGCGAAAAACTGCCTATTTCTCGCTGGCAGCGTGACCTGACTGACTCTACGGTGCTTCGTAACATGGGTGTTGGTTTTGCGCAAAGCTTAATTGCTTTTGAAGCTTGCTCTAAAGGTATTGGTAAACTGGAATTGAATGCTGCGCGTATCAATGAAGATTTGGATAATGCCCAAGAAGTATTGGCTGAACCAATTCAAACTGTAATGCGTCGTTACAACGTTGAAAAACCATACGAAAAACTAAAAGCCCTGACTCGTGGTCAAGCCATGACTCGCGACATGATGGTAGATTTCGTAAACGGTAACGAGTTAGAAGCTGTTCCTGCTGCTGACCGTGCGCGTTTAGCGGAAATGACACCTGCATCATATACAGGTAATGCTGCTGATCAAGCTAAACAGGTAGCTGAGCTGATTGCAAAAATCTAATTTGCAATAAGACGAAAAGGCGAAGCTCAGGCTTCGCCTTTTTATTTATAATGTATTTTATTTTAAAAAAGATATTTCATAATAACGACATGATTGAACATCGACTTTCTGCCAAACATTACGCGAGCCTGGGCATTTTAATTCTGGCGAGTTTGCTTGCCAGTATTCGTCCTTTAGAACTGGAAGCTTATCTCTTGCATCAAGCAGGCACAGTTTTCATGATCATCATGCTGCTCATCTGCCTGTATAAAATCGGGCTGAATTTTTTAAATTTTAATTTATATATTCTTTTTCTGATTGTTCATGTGATTGCTGCGCACTATCTGTATTCTTATGTGCCCTATAACCAGTGGATCGAACAGATTTTTGGCTTTAATCTGAATGAAGCCATGCACTGGTCACGCAATATGTTCGACCGATTTGTCCATCTGGCCTACGGATTATTACTTTATCCAGTTTTCCATCGCCTGTTTCAGGTCTGGTTGCCGCAGCAAAAACCCGTGGTCATTTTCCTACTGGTGATTCAGTTTGTGGTGGCCAGCAGCATGCTCTATGAATGGCTGGAATGGCTGATTGCCATTGGTTTATCTCCTGAGGAAGCGGAAAACTATAATGGACAACAAGGTGATATGTGGGATGCACACAAAGACATCTTGCTTGCTACGATTGGCGCGGCGATAACAGGCGGGCTGCAATTGATACCGAAAAATCAAAAAAGCTCATCGAAGTGAGCTTTTAAAATCACAATCTAATAGCTGAATTAAAGTTTTGGATCACGCATTTAATTACATTCATATTTTTCAATTATGAATGTGGGCAATATCGCATCCAATCATCTTTCATTTTTTGCAGTTCATTCCCCGTCAACATCTCACTGTAATAAATGAAATAGGTTGCATCAGGATATTGAATCTCATGACGGAACATCATGCCACGCAGTGACACAGATAACTCCTCAGGAAAATCATCCTCTAAATAAAGTTCTTCAAATTCATAATTAAAATAACAATTTTGCGTCGCAAGAAATGCTTCAGCTATAGCCATGTTTCTGCTCTAACAATGAAATATGCTTTATATTATCTGATTAGTTTCAATGATGGTTTACATTTCATTCGGTTCAATCCATTGAACAAACTTAGATTCTGACAAATGTGGATATTTGAACTTATCTAGATATTCAAAACAGGCCTTTTGGCCTTGAGGAATTTTATCCAGATGCTTATCGAAAAATAAATGCCGACTATATTGAGCGCCATCAAAGCGAATACTCACACGTTCAAATTCATTACCACCTCGAACTTTATGCATCTGATAAAACTGCACAACACCACATTCCTTCGATGGAATAACAGGTGGATCATTGGGCTTTAGAAAGCTATACAGCAGAAAGATACAAACGCCGGGTAGAAAACTCAGCCAAAACAAAACCTTCTTAGAATTATCCTGAGTTAATTTTGCTTCAGAATAAAGCATACATAACATCGGAATAAATACGATACTAAAAAAACCAAGCAACAAAATAAACGTGAGCATATGAGCCTAGACTCAATCAGAGTACTCCACTTATATCATAACAATATGATTTCAAAAAATAAAAAAGCTCACCGAAGTGAGCTTTAAAATTCATTCAAGATCAACTGAATTAAAGTTTTGGATCACGCATTTGTACCAAGTTTGCATTGGCTTTGCTTAAGCTTTCCATGACTTTATTCATGACAGTGGGTACCAGTGAATCAGCAATTTGCGCTGCTTGCAGGCCCAGCTTTTCACCCAAAGTTGGTTTCTTGCGGGTCTGGATGGAATAGATATCATGTTGGGGCAACAAGTTGAGCAGGTATTCATCTGAGGTTTGCAGTTTATCCACCAGATTTAGATCTAGCGCATCCCGACCATACCAATGCTCACCAGTGGCCACTTTTTCAATATTCAGCTGTGGGCGATACTTTTCAACGAAATGTTTGAATAAAGCATGTGTTTGCTGTAATTCTTCTTCAAACTTGGCCTTACCCTCTTCGGTATTTTCACCAAACATAGTCACGGTACGTTTGTACTGTCCTGCGGTATAGAGTTCAAAGTCGATTTTATTGTCTTTCAGCAGGCGGTTAAAGTTGGGGACTTGAGCAACCACACCAATTGAACCGACAATCGCGAATGGTGCAGAAATAATTTCATTGGCGATACACGCCATCATATAACCGCCACTGGCCGCCACTTTATCGACACAGATGGTCAGATGAAAACCTGCCTCGCGTAAACGTACCAGTTGAGCTGCTGCAAGTCCATAACCATGAACCATGCCGCCCGGACTTTCCAGACGCACTACCACACGGTCACGACCGGCTTTGGCTGTGGCCAGAATCAAGGTAATTTCTTCACGCAAGCCTTCTACCGCAGAAGCCGCCATATCGCCTTTAAAATCGAGTACATAGATTTTTTGATTGGTTTTCTTACGCGCACGCGCTTCTTTTGACAGTTGTTGTGATAACTGTAAAAGTTCCAGTTTAGAGCCAGTAGTTTGCGCTATTTTTTTTCGTTGTTCATTGATACGCGCATTGAGATGACTAATACGGATTTCAGCGGACAGTTTCGGAGTATGAAATAACATAAAAAATCTATTCTCTATTTAATTCGGATTTATTCCTTTAGATTAGGTCAATTTCGGTTTTTTTCAACTTTATTTCGAGAATTATTACGATTATCACCATCTATTTCACCTATAAAAAAAGAGCCTTGCGGCTCTTATTCTAGATATGGGATTAACCGAAACGCCCGGTAATATAGGCTTCAGTCAACTGATGATCTGGCTGGGTAAAGACTTTTTCGGTCGAGTTGACTTCAATCAGATCCCCCAAATGGAAATACGCAGTACGATCCGATACACGTGCTGCCTGTTGCATAGAGTGCGTTACGATCGCGATGGTATATTGCGTAGATAGCTCAGAAATCAGCTCTTCCACTTTGGCGGTTGCAATGGGATCAAGTGCCGAACACGGTTCATCCATCAAAATGACTTCTGGACTGACTGCAATCGTACGCGCGATACACAGACGTTGCTGCTGACCACCTGACAAACCTGTTCCCGGCTGGTTCAAACGATCTTTCACTTCTTCCCACAGACCGGCTTTGCGCAAGCTGCCTTCGACAATTTCTTCAAGATCGTACTTGTCACGCGCCAAACCATGCAGTTTTGGGCCATAGGAGACATTATCGAAGATTGATTTTGGAAATGGGTTCGGCTTCTGGAACACCATACCAACCTGTGCACGTAGCAAGACCACATCTAGGTTTGGATCATAGATATCCTGATTGTCCAGCATGACTTTACCGGTCACACGGCAGCTATCAATGGTATCGTTCATGCGGTTTAAGGTACGCAGAAAGGTCGATTTACCACAGCCTGATGGCCCAATAAAAGCAATCACTTCATTTTCATAAATGTTCAGGTCAATGCCTTTAATCGCTTCCGCTTCACCATAGTACACATGCACATCAGAAGTACTAAGTTTCACATTCGTCGACTTCGCATCTTTTTTGCTGCTGCTTTGCGTATCGAACTGGGAAACAAACGGAGTTGCCGGCTTTTGAGTCGCCTCATCCGAGGTGAATTGTGTCTGTTGTGGATTCACGATTTGATCCTTTTTTAAGGAATTTTGAATAACAGTTGTGTTCATGATTCTGCCCCTATTACCAACGGACTTCAAATTTCTTACGTAACCAGATGGCCAGACTGTTCAAGCTGATCATCATGGCCAGAAGTACAATAATTGCTGCTGCGGTACGCCCTTCAAAGAAGTTACGTAATTCATTGCCTTGCCATAAGAAAATCTGCACCGGTAAAGCCGTTGACTGATCAAATGGTGTGGCTGGAACGCTAGCAACAAAAGCACTCATCCCGATTAATAACAATGGTGCAGTTTCACCCAAAGCCTGTGCGACCCCAATGATTGCGCCCGTCAAAATACCCGGCAAAGCCAAAGGCAAGACGTGATGAAATACTGTCTGGATGCGGGAAGCACCGAGGCCCAAAGCTGCCTGACGAATCGAAGGTGGAACCGCTTTAAGTGATGCGCGTGTGGTGATGATCACCGTTGGTAAGGTCATCAGACTCAGTACCAGACCACCCACCAATGGGGCTGACAGTGGCAAATGCATCCAGCCAATGAAGATCGCTGCACCCAATAGACCGAAGACAATCGATGGTACGGCTGCCAGGTTGTTGATATTGACTTCGACCACATCGGTAATCCAGTTTTTCGGAGCAAATTCTTCCAGGTAGATCGCGGAGGCCACCCCGATTGGAATCGAGATAAAGATCACAATCATCATCATGAACAGCGAGCCCATGAAGGCACCTGCCAAGCCAGAAGTTGCTGGTGAGCTGCGCGAGTCAGGACTGGTGAAAATATTGGTATTGAAACTGTTTTCAATCACACCAGAGGCTTTCATCTCGTCCGCCACTTGGCGTACTTCAGGACTGAGCTGCTGCTGTTCATCTGGAAGATCACGGTCAATATTTCCCGCTAGCCAGACATCGACATTGGCATCCGCCAGAATTTTCACTTCCTTGCTTTGACCGACCAGACTTGGATCATTCATGACCATGTCTCGCAAGCGGTACGCCTCAGAACTGGTATATAAAGAACCCAGTTCATCACGCTGGCTTTCCAGCTTGCTGTCTTTGGCGATCATGCCGTTGATAATCAACGCATCCCAATCCACCATTCCGACTTCGGTCTGCCACGCGATAAAGCGATCTTCAAACTGTGCTGGAGATTCTCCTGCTGCTGGCTTCGGTTTTGGACCAATATCCACAATGGCTGGATCGAAATGAATCGGCAAACTCATGCTGCTTTGCCAGAATGCAGGCAAACCTTTGGATAAAATACTCCCGAACAGCAATACCACAAAGAACAGACCTGCCAGTACCGCAGAGAAACCAAATAAACGGAAGGTTTTTTCTTTACGATGACGTCGTGCCAAAGAGCTTTGAATGGTCTTCTTACGCTTTTTACGCAGCTCGGCGGCGATGGATGGATCAATACGCTGATCCACAGGCGTTGTATTTGAAGTACTCATTAGTCGTATTGCTCACGATATTTACGCACGATGATCAGTGCAACAATGTTCAAACCTAAGGTAATGACGAATAGCGTCAATCCTAGTGCAAAAGCCACCAATGCTTGCGGACTAGCAAAATCAGTATCGCCAGTTAACTGATTCACGATGGTAATCGTGACCGTAGATACGGCTTCAAGCGGATTGGCATGCAACTGCGGGCTGTTCCCGGCTGCAAGAACCACGATCATGGTTTCACCAATTGCACGTGACGCTGCCAACAGGAATGCACCGATAATACCCGGCAAGGCTGCCGGTAAAACCACCTGACGGATCGTTTCAGATTTAGTCGCACCCAATCCCAAAGAACCATCACGTAAGGCACGCGGCACCTGAGTGATGATGTCGTCTGACAAAGAAGACACGAACGGGATAATCATGATGCCCATCACCAGACCGGCAGTCAGCGCACTGGTCGCATTAATTTCGAGTCCGACCAGGGCACCCATGCTTTTAAGGAATGGACCGATGATCATCAAGGCAAAGACACCATAGACAATCGTAGGAATACCCGCCAACACTTCAATTGTAGGTTTTGCCCAAGAGCGGAATCGCGGTGAAGCGTATTCTGCCAGATAGATCGCAATCATCAGGCCTACTGGAACCGCGACCAGAAGCGCGATCCCGCTGACCATGAGCGTGCCCCAGAGCAGTGGCAATAAACCATAACTGCCTTCAGCACTGCCAGAGGTGCTAAACCCTGGGTTCCATTGGGTACCAAAGAAGAAATCCAGTGGGCTAACGAAGCTGAAGAAATGCATCGCCTCGCCAAACATCGACATCACAATCCCGAGAGTGGTCAGAATCGCCACACCTGAACACAATGCCAGGCCGATATTAATCATTTTTTCGACTTGGTTACGCGCACGGAATTCTTGGCTAATATGTTTCTTGGCCCAGACCAGACCAGCCAGCGCCGCCGAAATCACGACTGCCAATTTGGCAAAGGTACCAATGGTCGAGAATTTCGCCAACTGTTCCGCAGCTGCAACTTCATAGGCTGCCGGTGTATCACTGACCCCGAAACCTGAGGCAAGTGCCTGAACGCGATCAATCACAACGCTCAAACTTGCCGGATCCAGACTGGCCGAAACATTTTCTGGCAAATGGTTGAGTACCACCTGCTCCAGAAAAGTGGGTTCCACCATATTCCAAACAATCAAAATTAAAAACGCAGGGATACCACACCATAGTGCAACCAGGGCACCATAATATCCGGGACGCGAGTGTAAGTTTGCAGAATTGCTTCCCTTACCTGCTAAGCTACGGCTTTTACTTAATCCGATTTGATAGGCTATGGCCATGATGGCCAATAACACACCTATAAGTAGCAGATTCATGTATTCTCCACTGTTTTTTCAATTTTCATGGTTTGAAAAAACTTGTTTATCGCAAAAAGCCGATGGTAGGTTGACCCTACCACCAGCGTTTTCAAAATCATTTATTACTTCACAACAACCGCTTTACCAGCCTTGAAATTTGCCAGGACTGCTGTACGTTCTTTATCAGACATTGAAATCAGACCTGCTTTTTCCAGCTTAGAGCCTTTGCCAGATACTTTCTTGTTCAGGAAGTATTCTGTGAACTGCGGTAAGCCTTTGATCGATTTCAAGTGCTCGCCTTTTACGTAGAAGAACAATGGGCGTGATACCGGATAAGCACCATTCAAGATGGTCTTTTCAGAAGGCGCTACATTGTTCACCGTAGCAACACGTAGACGGTCACGGTTCTGGTCATAGAAACCTAGGCCAAACACACCTACCGCACTTGGAGAAGTTTTTAAACGTGCTAATGTTTCGGTATAGTCACCGGCAATCTCAACCACACGGCCATCTTTACGGAATGTTGTACAAGCTTTTTTCTTAGCATCTTTGTCTAGAGACTTAATTGCAGCATACGTTTCACAACCTGCATCCACCATTTTCTCCTGGAAGACTTCGCGCGTACCATGATTCGACGCAGGAATTACCAGGGTGATAGGTTCATTCGGAAGTGCTTTGTCAATTTGGTTCCAACGCGTGTACGGGTTAGCGACCATTTTTCCATTTGATGGAAGTTGTGCAGCAAGTGCAGCGAAGACATGTTGTGGACGCAATTTATAAGCCGCTTTGTTAGCATTCGATGCAAATACAATACCGTCATAACCAATTTTGATTTCTAGGACTTGGTTAACGCCATTCTTTTTACATTCTGCCAACTCTGTAGATTTAATTTGACGCGAAGAGTTTGCGATATCAATCGTATTATCACCCACGCCATTACAGAACTGTTTTAAACCACCTGAAGAACCGCCAGAACCGACAACTGGTGTTTTAAACTGTGGAAAAGTATTACCGAATTCTTCTGCCACGATACTGGCATATGGAAGTACAGTTGAAGAACCTGCAATTTGGATGGTGTCACGTGCTGCGTGTGCAGTCGTTACAGCAGTTGCCCCGGTTACTGCTAATGCTAAAGCTATATTTGTAAAGCGCATTCTAGTATCTCTCTCATTTATGCAAATTTGGAGTACACCACTTTTTATTCAGTTTTGTACTTCTTTCGATACCTGCATTTTGATTTTAGAATATGACAGATAAGTTACAGCTTTATTACGATTTAGTGATTTTTAATCTAGCGGCTTTTTCTTGATTAAATTTGTATGGATTTCAATGATTAAGTTCTTTATGTCATTCACTTCAATAAAAAATTTTAGACCAATGACATGTAACAATTTTTATAAACCTGAACTCAGGATAAATCCTGCTCCCCAGTTTTACATAAGCCTATGACAAATAAATAACAGGCCAAACGGGATTCAGACCTTCCGTGTTTTTGTGAGGAATTTCGATCTGGGAAAGGACCTTTTTTTATTTTTAAGCGCACAAAAAAGGAGATCATTTCGATCTCCTTTTTTCACACCACCATCACTTATGCAATGGGTGGCGTATAAGTACCGTCAGCGATTGAATCTTTGATACGATCCGCTTCTGCAAGCACTAGCGCCAGCAAGTTCTTCACGTTATCAAGTGTTGCAACTGGGCTTAAAGTGGTCATTTTCAGAGACTGAACCTGACCAACTTTCGTTACACCAATGTTCGCTTCACCACGTGCAAACAGTTCGTCTGCTACGTTTTGGTTAAGCGTATCGAGTAATTCAACCGGATAACCCGCTGGAACCACACGGAACAGTACAGAGGCAAATTGAGGCTCAAGCAGAAGCTCTAAACCGTCAGTTGCTTTAATGTAGTCTGCCACATCACGTGTTAAGCCTACACCATGATCGATCATCGAACCATAAAGCTCTTCACCTAATGCTTCTACAGTCATCCACAATTTCAATGCATCAAAACGACGCGTCGTTTGTAGTGACTTCGATACCAGGTTAGGAACGCCATGCTCTTCATCATAAGCGGAGTTCAGATACTCTGCTTCATAATGCATGAAACGGTAATTCGCTTCATCTTTCAGCAGGAACGCGCCACAAGAAATGGTTTGGAAATAATGCTTATGGAAATCAAGCGTGATCGAATCCGACAGCTCAATCCCGTCCAGCATAGAACGATAGTCATTGGATAGAATCAGTGCACCACCCCATGCCGCATCGATGTGCATCCACGCGCCATATTTATTGGTGATTTCACGAATTGCTTTCAATGGATCAATCGCGCCAGCATCCGTTGTACCCGCAGTCGCTACCACACATGCCACTATCTTGCCTTCAGACTGAAGGTGCGTCATGGTTTTTTCCAGCGCGTCTACGTCCATCTGTGCATTTTCATTCACAGGAACAGTGACCACTGACTGGAAGCCCATGCCCATCATCGCCATGTTCTTTTGCACAGAGAAATGTGCATTTTCAGAACAGATGACTTTGACATTATGCATCGCATCCGCAGGAATACCATCGCGCTGAACCGACCACGGATTACCGTTTTCGTCTTTCCAGTTTTTCGCAATGCAAGCATCACGCGCCAGCAATACGCCCATCAAGTTAGACTGTGTCCCACCAGAAGTGAATACACCGGCCTGACCTGCACCATAGCCCACTTTTTGACGTAACCAGTCAATTAACTGAACTTCCATCAATGAACCGGCCGGGCTTTGATCCCATGAGTCCATTGACTGGTTAGTTGCGTTAATCAGCACTTCCGCGATCTGGCTAGTCACCATCGTTGGACAGTGAAGATGCGCAAGTGAATGTGGATGATGTACTTTTAAGCTCTTGTTGAGGAATAGCTCAACCATACGCTCAAGAGATTTTTCTACACCCAAACCTTCTTTTGAAGGATTAAATGCAATCGCACTGCGTAGCTCGTTAATGCTGCCGCCAGTGTACATTTTGTCGTTTTGCAACCATGCCGCAACCGCTTTGGTCGCTTGGTCCATGCCAGCCTGATAGTCAGCAATGGATGCAGCATCATTGCAGAGTAACGCTTTACGATGTTCTGCGAAATCTACCATGAATTATGCGCCTCGAACTGCAACTAGTGCTTCAGCAACCGATTTTTTGAAACGAGCAATCACTTCAACACATTCGTCTTGAGTAATGATCAACGGGCAAAGTAAACGAATCACTGTACCGTTACGACCACCTTTCTCAAGCAATAATTTATTGTTGAAACAAGCGGTTTGGATCGCTGCAGCCAACTGACCATCAGCAGGTAAAGAACCCATATGATCCGCATCTTTGCGCTCATCTACGATTTCAACGCCGATCATCAGACCACGGCCACGCACGTTACCGATACACGGGAATTCAGTAGCCAGTTTTTTAAGTTCAGCTTGCAGGAAATCACCACGCTCTTGTGCATTTTGAGCCAGGTTCTGTTCTTTAATGGTATTGATCGTTGCAAGACCTGTACCCATCGCCAATTGGTTACCACGGAAAGTACCGGTATGACCTGCTGGCTGCCAAGCATCAAACTTACGTTTAATACCAAGTACGGCAAGCGGTAAGCTACCACCTACGGCTTTAGACATCACTACAACATCAGGTTCGATACCTGCGTGTTCGAATGCAAACATTTTGCCTGAACGTGCAAAACCAGCCTGAACTTCATCAAGAATCAATACGATGTTGTGTTTTTCAGTCACTTCACGGATTTTTTGCAACCATTTTACTGGCGCCGTTACCACACCGCCTTCACCTTGAATCGCTTCAAGAATTACAGCTGCAGGTTTGGTCACACCACTTTCGACATCTTCAATGAAGTTTTCAAAGAAATAAGTTAAAGCATCAACACCGGCTTCACCACCAAGACCCAATGGGCAACGGTATTCATGCGGATACGGCATGAACTGTACACCCGGCATCAAACCGTTCACTGCATTTTTCGCAGATAGGTTACCTGTCATTGCCAATGCACCGTGGGTCATACCGTGGTAGCCGCCAGAAAAGCTGATCACTGAGCTACGACCAGTAAAGGTTTTTGCCAGTTTAATCGCGGCTTCGGTTGCATCTGCACCCGATGGACCACAGAACTGCAAGCAGTATTCTTCTTGGCCACCTGGAAGATAAGAAAGAAGTGCTTCAGTAAAAGCATCTTTTAAAGGAGTAGTAAGATCCAACGTATGCAATGGTAAACCGCTTGCAATCGTATCTTGGATACTTTGAATGACTGCAGGATGATTATGGCCTAAAGCCAACGTCCCTGCCCCAGCTAAACAATCAAGGTACTCAGTACCTTCAACATCGGTAACCCAGCAACCTTGTGCTTTCGCTATCGCTAACGGTAATTTACGTGGATAACTACGCACATTCGATTCCATCTGACTTTGGCGAGTCAAGTAGTATTCGTTTGTGGAATTGGTGGCAGGGTTTACAGAAGTAACGCTCATATCGAATTACCATCTCTGATATGGGTGAAAGAAATAAGTCTGGTGACGTTTGGTCCTTTGACTCGGCGCTTTATAAAGGTTCTAGCTAGCAGTTTTGTATTCGAATAACTAGGAGGCGGATGATACCGAATTTTTCAGGAAAATAAACAACTTTCAGTCACATTTTGTCCTAATCTTTATCGAAAAAAAACATCATGCTAATCCATCCCCTAAATCATCATCTTACAGTGTGACAGCAGAAAGAAAAGCGTGTTCTTTTATGCTTTTTTGTAGCGCAGGCGACATTCCGGTAATCAATCTTAAAATTATTCATTAAGTATTTAATTATTAAAAATAAATATAAATTAAATAATGAGATAAAATTAAAGAGAATTTAACACTCTTACGACAAATATTTCGTAAAAAGATCACAATTGAGATTTAATATTTTAACAACGGCTTAGATGGCCAATTTTAAGAAAAACAGGACAATTTCATGCGTCTCTTAGCACTTACCAGTTTGATCCTTGCCAGCACCCTCGCCACAGGCGCATTTGCAGCTCCTGCTGAATCTCTGAATTATAATGTTGTTAATCTTTCAGCAGAGGCTAGCCGTGAAATCTCAAATGATGAAATGCATGCTGTGCTTTATATTGAAAAATCCAACAAACAGCCGGCTGAACTAGCCACTCAAATTAACCAGCTGATGAATCAGGCGATCGCCACAGCACGCAAATATCCTACTGTGAAAATCGAGACGGGCGCACAAAGCACTTATCCTATTTATGACAATGACAACCGTAAATTGAAAGAATGGCGTGGTCGTGCCCAGATTCGTCTGGAATCGAAAGATTTTAAAGCAACGTCTCAACTGATTGCCGAATTACAACAGCACTTCCAGACCCAGTCGATTAACTTTAAAGTATCAGATGAAAAGCGTAAAAAAGTTGAAAGCGAGCTGATGATTGAAGCCACCAAAAACTTCCAGCAACGCGCACAGGCACTCACCCAGACCTGGAACAAACCGAGTTATCAACTGGTGAACTTAAACCTGAATACTAACAATTATTCACCACAGCCAGTACCGCGTATGGCCATGATGAAATCTGCATCGGCTGATATGGCGGTTCCTGAGCAGGAAGTTGCGGCGGGTGAATCGCAAATGACGGTCAGCGCGAATGGGGCTATTCAGTTTAAATAAGACTTCATTATATTATTCGGACTTTTAAGAACCACTCTTTTGAGTGGTTTTTTATCATGTGAATATTCTTTAAAAAGCGAGGCTACAAATTCATACAAACTCAGGTAGGAATTGAGGTTTGACCGGTTTAGAGTAACGGACATTTATTCCAGTCTTCTCTGCTCATGTCTCTTGATCAACTAAACCTTTCCCTGTTTCATGTTCTCAATGTACCTGATCAAGCCTCGATCTGGATAATCAACTATGCCTCCCTGATTGCGCATGACCTGGTTTATCTTTTTTTGCTGATTTTTGCTATTGCCTGGTTCCGTGGTAGTTACCAAGTAAAAACAGGGATTATTAAAGCCTTCATCTTTACAGCTATTACATTATTGATGAGTGAAGTATTGTCTGCGGTACTCAATACCCCACGCCCGTTTGTGATGGATGTTGGTCGCACCCTGATTGAACATGCACCGACTGGTTCTTTTCCCAGCAACCATATGAGTATTTTTAGTGGGATTGCCTTCGCCTATTATTTTTCACCGCAGCGAGACTTGGGAAGAATTCTAATCTGGACAGCTTGGCTGGTAGCGTGGTCGCGTGTTTATGTCGGTGTGCATTTTCCGATTGATATGCTGGGTGCGTTTCTGATGGCAATAACAGTAAATTTAGCTGGATTACCATTGTGGTGGAAATATGAGAATCAAATCATGAACTTTATTTTGGGTATTCATTATTGGTTATTTTCGCCTTTAATTCGAATGGGCTGGATTAAATAAATATAATTAAAATGTCATAAAAAATCCCGCTCGAAAGCGGGACTTTTTGAATCTCTAAACTTGAATCTGAATAACTCAATAAATCGCCATATGATTGCGATGAATCATTTCCAGCGAACGCGCTTCACCTAACACCTGATGCACTTTATCTGATGCCAGACCACGAACGATATCTGCTGAACGCGAACTGAAATTGACACGCCCTACAGCAATCCGGTGACCTTGTGTATCAACACATTCCACCACATCACCACGTTCGAAGTGACCTTCAACAGCTTTGACGCCTACAGGCAACAAGCTACGATGATTGTCTTTAATGGCTTTTACTGCACCATCATCAATCACCAAACGACCTGCGGTTTGCAAGTGAGCCGCCAACCATTGCTGATGCGCTGTCATCCGGTCTTTGTCAGTGACAAATAAGGTGCCTAACAATTCGCCAGACATTAGACGTGATAGAACACCATCACTATCACCACTTGCAATTAAGGTCGGACAGCCCGACTTTGCAGCCAGACGTGCAGCACGAACTTTGGTCAGCATGCCACCACGACCAAATTTACCGCCTCCACCGGCCATATCAAACAGACTTTCATCCATCGCACGTACGGTATGGAACAGTTTGGCATCTGGATTAGACCGTGGGTCTGAGTCAAACATCCCTTCCTGATCCGTTAAGATAATCAGAAGGTCTGCATGAACCTGACCTGCCACCATGGCCGCAAGCGTGTCGTTGTCACCAAAGCGAATTTCGTCAGTCGAAACCGTGTCATTTTCATTGATCACCGGAATCACGCGCCAATCAATCAGGTTCTGCAAGGCATCACATGAGTTGAGGTAGCGACGACGATCTGCCAGATCATCATGGGTTAACAATACTTGCGCAGTTCGAATCTGATGCTTCTCAAGTACGCTTGACCAGGTATGAATCAGGCCCATCTGACCGATGGCAGCACAAGCCTGAAGACTGGGTAGATCGGTGGGTCGATTCTCAAGTTTCATTCGAACCATACCTTCAGCCACAGCACCGGAAGACACCAGAATAATCTCGTGTCCTGCATTGTGTAGATCTGCGATTTGTCCCGCCCAATGCGAGATAGCATCTAAATCTAAACCTTGTCCGTTTGCTGTGAGTAAAGATGATCCGATTTTAACAACGATTCGTTTACAACCCTTGAGCTGACGTTGCCCATCTACCACTTCTATCATCTTGTCCTCAGACTCTTCTCTCAGAGATTAGCGTACGTAGTACACTTCCACATCACTATCATCATCGCCATCTTCATCATCTTCGTCATCACCCAGAATACCGGCAAGACGTTGCTGACGACGCATCTCACGATACGCTTCTTTTGCAGCGATGGTTTGTTCACGTGTTTCAGCTTCAAGCTGATCACGGAATGCTTTCATTTCTGCTGCATATTCTTGATCTTCAGCTTCGCGTTCACGTTGCTCTTCGATCTGATCCATCAGGTAGTAAACCACGTCTTTGGTGCCTTCAGCCGTTAAGCCAGAAGTCTCAAAAACTGGGCCTTCCCACTGCAATTCTTCAAGAATATGGGTGCACCATTCTTCACGTGTTTCTTCAGCCAACTGATCGACTTTGTTCAGCACCAATACGATCGGCAGTTTTGAAAGCGTTGGGGAGAAATTTTCTAACTCTTTCATAATTGCTTTAGCATTATGTGCCGGATCTGAGCCATCAATCGGCTGTACGTCAACGATGTGTAACAAGATACGGGTACGCGCCAAGTGCTTCAGGAAGCGAATCCCAAGACCTGCACCTTCAGATGCGCCTTCGATCAGGCCCGGAATATCCGCCATCACGAATGAACGGTGACTATCGGCATCGACCACACCCAGGTTTGGCACCATGGTGGTAAATGGATAATCTGCAACTTTTGGTTTTGCTGCCGAGACTGCACGAATGAAGGTTGATTTACCCGCATTTGGCATACCCAGCAAGCCGACATCTGCCAGAACTTTAAGCTCTAGACGGATTTCACGGAATTCACCTTTTTGACCATGCGTACATTTACGTGGTGAACGGTTGGTCGATGATTTAAAGTGGGTATTACCTAAACCACCATCACCGCCTGCTGCAACTTTCACGCGTTGACCGTCTTCGATCAAGTCGCCAATAATGTCACCAGACTCTACATCTACAATTGTTGTTCCTACCGGAACTTTTAATACGGTATCTTCACCGCCACGACCAGCACAGTTCGCCCCACGGCCATTTTTTGCTCGTTCTGCACGATATTTACGTGTATAACGATAATCAACTAGCGTACTGGTGTCGTCGTCAGCCTGAATATAAATGCTGCCGCCACGACCACCATCACCACCATCTGGACCACCAAATGGCACGAATTTTTCACGGCGAAAACTGGCTACGCCATTGCCACCGTCGCCAGCCTCTACGGTAATGACTGCTTCATCAACAAAGCGCATATTGCCAATCCTCTAAAAACTTTAAAACCCCATATTCTGCCATATTTTAAAGAATTTCTCGACTATATTTATGACACAATCAATGAAGATCGTTCACCTTGCTCTGAATTTGATTCAACAAGCCTGATTGCTTTGTTTTAAAAATTAAAAATCATATAATTTTTTACTTATTTATATAAGGTGTAATTAATAAGTTGCTCTAGTATAGGATCAAATTCTATCTGAGATGTTCTAATCGTTTCTCTAGCATATTCATCAGAATTATTTTTTAAAATATTCCAATATTCAACATTACGTTCTTGCGTCTGCTGATTAAAACTTTTAGTGATTTTATACAAATTCTCATTTTTCAAATATTCATTTAAAAGAATAGGGTGTGTTGACACTTTTAGCTTAAAAAAATAGCGAAGTAGTAAAATCAAATCGCCAAACCCAATTTTACTATTCGCTATGCCTCGTACCATGCTGACAGATCAACACTGGCAAAAGTTGAAAGTTATTCTGCGTAATTTATCCATTCACCACAACTCAAATTTACGCAATTTTATTGAAGCTATTCTCTATAGAATTAGAACAGGCTGTCCGTGGCGAGATATTCCTTGCTGTTTTGGTCATTCAAACTCTATTTTCAAACGTTTTAATCGTTGGTCAAGCAGCGGTAAGTTACTTAGATTATTCAAATTACTAGCCTCATGCCCCGATATGGAGTGGATTTTTATTGATGGCTCTCATGTACGTGCTCATCAACATTCTGCCGGCATAGCGAATCAATCTATTTCTAAAAGTGTAGGAGGAAACTCCTCAAAAATACATTTGATTGTTGATGCACATGGCAATCCTATTGATTTCATGATTACCGATGGAACCACACATGATGTTAAAGTTGCACCTGATTTAATATCAACATTAGATTTAAAAGAGACAAAAGTGGTATGTGCAGATAAAGGCTATGATTCAGAACCACTGCGTGAACAGATCAGGAAAACAGGGACTAAAGCGAATATACCAAAGAAAACAAATAGCCAATCGAACAATGACCATATGGACTGGTATTTATATAAAATCAGGCATTTAGTTGAAAATATATTTTGTAGATTAAAGCAATTTAGAGGAATAGCTACTCGATATGACAAGCTCAAAAGAAATTATCAAAGTTCTGTTGCTTTAGCCTGTATATTTTTATGGCTACCTTTATAGGGTTAATTATGAACAGTAAATGTCAACAGACCCTAGTAGATTTCTTAATTTGTATTCTTAAATCATGAAATTCATTAATATTTTTCTGACTCTTTTCGAAGCTGATATTGCTTACACAAAAACCGCTAAATATTTCATTATTAAGTGTTCTTAATTCTAATATGTTAGTGGTTATATCTTTAGCTAAGATCGCTACAACCTCACTCCCTTTCTGCTCTCGCCAACTGTTATATGTCATCAATACTGCAACAGGTGCAAAGATCGCTGCTGACCAAAGCAAGAGATTGGTTGCTAAAGTAATATCAACTTCTAAAAGTTTAAAGATTGCATATATTGCTATGCATAAAACTAAAATAATTGCGTACACTGCTAATAGAGTAGCAACCAGATTTTCTGACTTTTTCATGTCATTGCTCCGCCCCAAAAGCAATTCACCCTATTTTGCTACGCGCGCTTTATTCTCTACAATATCTGGCAGACTTTTCTCAATCCAGCCAATTAAATACATGATTTTTTCAGCCGCTTGTGAACCGGTAATCGTCAATTGATATTCCACTTTTGGCGGCACCACCGGATAAACCGTTCTCAAAATAAAACCATCCTGCTCCAGCATTTTTAAAGTCTGGGACAACATTTTTTCACTTACCCCTTCAATCCTCTGTTTCAGTTCACTGAAACGATGCACCCCTTCACTCAGGCAACGCAAAACCAAGACCGACCATTTATTGGCAAGGTGTTCCAATATTTCACGTGATGGACATTCAGTTGATAAAACCTGCCCCAGTAACGGGCTGATTGCATAATTTGTCATACTATTCTCACAATATTTTTATTACTTACTCATTTTAATATACTTACTCTTTGTAAGTTATCAGATTAATATTTCACCAGCAAGTAGATTTCTTGATTCTTACTAGATTGGGAACAATCCGCTGTAAATAAAAATCATAAAAAAAGAGCCTCAAATGAGACTCTTTTTTTGCTAAATACTAATTATGCATTAGTTTCAGCAGGAACTTTTGGATAGCTTACACCGCCCATTTGTTCAGCAATACGCAATACCTGGCAGCTATAACCCACTTCGTTATCATACCAAACATAAGCAGTTAAACGGTTGCCTGAAGTGATCGTTGCTTGCGCGTCGAATACACCTGCAGTGCGTGAACCGATAAAGTCAGAAGATACCACTTCAGTCGAGTTGGTATAACCGATTTGACCTTGCAGGCTAGAACCGATTGAAATCTGACGAATGTATTCATTCACTTCATCACGATCAACGTCTTGACCTAAAGTCAGGTTAAGAATCGCAAGAGATACGTTTGGTGTAGGTACACGTACAGAGTTACCTGTCAATTTACCTTGAAGAGCTGGAAGCGCTTTCGCTACTGCTTTCGCTGCACCAGTTTCAGTAATGACCATGTTCAATGTTGCAGCACGACCACGACGGTCTGCTTTATGGTAGTTATCGATCAAGTTCTGGTCGTTCGTGAACGAGTGAACTGTTTCAACATGACCATTCAACACTGTGTATTTGTCATGCAATACTTTCAGTGTAGGTGTAATCGCGTTAGTCGTACAGCTTGCAGCAGAGATGATCGTATCTTCATCAAGGATATCCGCTTGGTTTACACCGTAAACTACGTTCTTCATGTCACCTTTACCAGGTGCAGTCAAAATCACACGAGCAGCGCCCGGGCATTTAAGGTGTTGAGCAAGGCCTTCAGCATCACGCCATTTACCCGTGTTGTCGATCACAAGTGCATTGTTGATACCGTATGCAGTGTAATCTACTTCAGAAGGATTAGAAGCATAAATCACTTTGATGAAGTTACCGTTGGCAATGATTGCTTCGTTTTCTTCATCTACAGAAATTGTGCCTGCAAATGGACCGTGAATAGAGTCACGACGAAGTAAAGAAGCACGTTTTTCCAAATCACCATCAGATGATTTACGAACAACGATTGCTTTCAGGCTAAGACCACGACCCAGACCTGATTGACCAATCATCAAACGTGCCAGGATACGACCGATACGACCGAAACCATAAAGAACCACATCTTTATGTTCTACAGCAGCAGCATTGCCTTCGATCGATTTAACAGCGTCTGCAACAAATGCATCGATGTCGCCGCCTTTTTCTTTAAATTCAACAGCAAGTTTACCCAGATCAACTTCAGCAGAACCGATGTTTTCTACTTTCACCAATGCTTCAAGAATTGGGAAAGTATCAACTACAGAAAGTTCAACGTCCAGTACGCGAGTACGGCGGTGTGCTTTCAAAATCTGAATCACAGAGCGGTTAATTAAAGAGCGACCATAAACTGTAGCTACAATATTTTTTTCACGATATAACTGGCCAACAAGGGCAATCATACGTTCCGCAAGTTCTTCACGGTTTTTCCAGCGACCTTGGTGTTCTGCATGGAGGGCAACAATAGTGTCTTTGCTCACAGATACGTCCTCTAATTAATTGTAAATCTAAGCATAAATTTCTAAACCCGACAATTGTAATGGAATTGGCCGCAAGTTTGAATCAAAAGCTCGTTGAGACGGGTGGTTTTTAACGTATATTCACTATAAATTTCAAAAATAGTTGTAATTAGCTGAATGATTTTGCATCCGAAAATGCTAAAGACCACTATTTTTCAGTACCTGACACAAATTTGTTAAATGTTGTTTATTCAAACAAATCTAAATTTCAAAATTTAGCGTCCCGCCCTGTTCAGGCTAGATTCTACTCCCTGCTGAAAAATTCATGTCCAGACTCATGGAGGCATTGAAGTTTTCTACATCGAAATCATCATAGGTTTCGGGCAAGTGAATAAGCAAAGGTAAACGGGTCAGGCCATTATCCCCAGAGGGAAAAGCATAGTGGCGATCAACCTGCTGCAAATGCTGCAAACTTTCAAATTCCAGAAATACACTACAGTTTTCATGTGTTCTTGGCACCTGAATAATTTCCAGAAACATACTGCGCTTTAACTGCTGTAATTGGTTGAGCGCGGTATCAATTGCCTCATCGAAATTATTTTTACGCCATAACTTTTTAAATACGGATTTTTTCTCTTCATCCACTTTTTGCCGCTGCAGTGTATTAATATATTTTTTCAGATCCCGGTATTGCTGTACATTTTCAGAAATCGTATTTTGAATATCCAGAACAGCCTGCTGTGAACGCTGATGCATGACTTGCCATTCATTACGGTGGGTAGGAATAAAGGTTTCCGCTTTACGCTTTTCCAGTAAACGGATAAAAGCCAGCAGTTTATATTCAAAATTCTGGATGTACTGATTAAACATGAAACCCGGCTGGGACTTGAAATCGCGGTAATAGGCCAGAATTTCTGTAAATATTTTATGGACATGCAGATACAGATAATCAAACTCTTCAAGATGCGACAAATGATCACGAATGGCATCCCGCATCGGCAAAAGCAATTCACGCGTCATAATTTCTTCAAACTGCTTCAGGTGACGTTGTGCCACCACATCGGCATTTTTCTCTACGACTTGAATGGGCTCAACCAGTAAAGGTAATAACTTCTGTTCAGACACCTGTTCCAGTGTATTTACAATGTCGATTACATCCAAATGAATCTGACTCTGTAAAGTCACCATTCGCTGCATTTGCGATTTCAGGGTTTCTACCACCGCTTCATCCATGTCATCCTGCAGCTCCAGAATCAGGATATTCAGATAAACCTGATCTTCAAGTACACCTTTTTCTTCAATCAGGAAACGACGAATAGAATACGGGTTTTGCTGCACATCCATCACCGGCGCAACGATAAATAGAAATTGCGAGGTACGGACAATATCAAAATGACGAATCTGCTGCTCTTTAATCAGGAAATAACGGAAAAGTGGATGCGTCATTTCTGCAGTCTGTTTTTTTAATAGCGGCTTATACCAATAACCCAACAATTGCTGCTTGATAAAAACTTCAATAATAAAGTATTTAATGTGCTGTTCGGTAAGCTGACGCACCCCTTCAACCGGCTGTAAGCGGAGGCCGCGAAAATTTCAGCAGCATTTAATAAAAATGTACGACGCAGTTCCAGCTTTTCACGCTGCATCTGAAAATTTTCATTGACGTCAATTTTATCGATTTGTTCAAGTACGTTTTCTAAGTAGTCCGCGATTTGCAAGCTATCATTCAAACCCTGCAAACTTTTCAGTGACAGGCCAAAGGTACTGGCATAGTAACGCATCCGGTCATTGAGAAATTTTTGGCTAAGGCGTTCTACCGAATGTTGAGCCTGATAACGGTATTGATCCACTTCTTGATCCCAAAGAATTTTCTTGGGCTTTAAAATTTGAAAATCAATACTTTCTTTTAATTCTGGCGAAACTTCTGCCAGAATAGTACGAAGCTCTCGCTCCCAATTTAAATCCAGACTTGGTTCCAGTTGTGATAAACGTGCACGTAACTGATATGGAATCGCAATCTGTGACATGTTTATCCCCTTAAAATATAGAAAACATTCTTTTAAACAAAATGGTAGACGATTTTGAAAATAATCAGGTCAATATTGTCTGACGAATATAATGCTTATGCAAACCACATTATTCATTATTTTTTCTGATTTTTTCTAGCTGTGCGGCTTTATTTACCAGCTCATTTTTTTTCAGCTGCTGCTGTTTTAAATGCAATATTCCTTCCACAACCAGCAGTAAAACAGCTAGCCAGATTGGGATGTAGGTCAACCACTCACCTGATTCCACGCGCTCACCCAGCGCCATCGAGGCAAAAGCGAGCAGTACCGGCTCTAGATAGCTCAACAGCCCAAAGATGACAAAGGGCAAATATCGGCTGGCCAAAATATAGCTACCCAAACCGAGCGCACTTAAAAAGCCTAATCCAAGAACTGCCAGGATCAAATGAGAATGACTCAACATAAGCGACATAGAATCGCTATAGATAAAGCCCAAATAAAATGCCACAGGCAAAATCAGAAATAGATCCCACCAGAATCCACCAAGATGATCGGTCGCGAATTTACGCCGCATAAAGAAATAAAGTGGATAAGCTAAAGCGACATAGACCGTTTCCCATGCGATTGAACCGATCCGCCAGATTTCATGCCCTACCCCCAACATTGCCAGAGCAACGGCGACCATCTGGAAAGATGACAATTTTTCTTTATAAAGCACACAGCCGACCAGCACCATCACCAGAGGTAGCAGAAAATAACCGAGCGAGACTTCGAGGCCACGGCCATTGATAGGTCCCCATAGAAATAACCACAATTGCGTGGTACACAACAGTGAACTGATCAGCAACCAGATCAAGAATGAAGGCTGTTGCAACACCCGCTTAAAGATATTGCTAATATGTTTCAGATCACCCGACCACCACATAAAGGCTGTGAGGAATGGTAAAGTCGCCAGCATACGCCAAGCAAAAGTCTGTTCACTATCTAAAGGCTGTAAAAAAGGCGTAAATACATACAGCACTCCAAAAACCACAGAGGCCAAGACAGATAACGCGATGCCTTTATACATAGTTAAACTCTACTTTCATTCGCCGGCATTATAACGATTAGTACAATAGAAAGCTTGATGCTTCATCTATTTAAAATGTAGTTATCTCTCGATTTTAGATTGTCTTTCGACTCATAAAATAAAAAACCATGCCATAGCATGGTTCCCATTAAGACGATCTTTTTATCTTTGAGTTTGTTTAGTATGAATTACATCACTCAGGTCATAACCGACAGACTGTGCATATTGTAAATATTCATTTACCACATTTTTATCCAATTGAGGATCACGTGAGAGTATCCACATATATTTACGTTTTGGCTCACCGACCAGAACAGTTTGATAATTTTCATCCAGTTTTAAGACCCAATAATCGCCACGAGCGACCGGAATCCAACGAATAAAGTCTGGTAAGAAACTGACTTTTAACTTGGTATTCTGCGGTGGATTTTGCACAAATGCCTCGCCCAATGACTGGGTTTGTCCACCATCTTTTTTAATGCAGCGGTTATCCACCACGATATTGCCATTTTCATTTAAAGTATAGGTCGCTGTGACATCGCGATCACACTTGTTTTGAAAATACAAAGGTTTGCGTGCTACTTCGTACCATGTTCCCAGATAACGGTCCAGTTCAACTTTCTCAATGGTCGGTAATGGCTCGTCTTTCGCATAAGCCATGGTAGCGGCGCCCAAACCAAGAAGAACCGCACTACCCACCGCAATTTTTGCCAGCTTTAATCCAGTACGTGAAAATTTTTGAGTTGTCATAAAGATACCTATTGCATGTTCACAAAATATTTATTTAAAAATTTCTGTTCATACAATAGCTTTATCCAATTCCTAAATTTGTTACATTATGTTTTCTTTGTGATTGATTTTACGTCATTTAAATAAGATTTAATGCAACAACAATCAATCAAACATCTGGGCTTTTAAACGCACAATTTCATCACGCATACGCGCAGCCTGCTCAAACTGAAGCTCTTTGGAAGCTTTCAGCATTTCCTTTTCAAGCTTGTTAATGTGTTTCGCAAACATTTTTGGATCTGCCATGATATGCCGCTCATCTGCACTGATCGCACGTGCCTGATCCGAGGCTTTCAATTCAATTAAATCATCATCCAATACTTCACCGGTATCAATTTCCTTGATCACCTGACGCACTGCACTGCGCGGGGTAATGCCATGTTCTTCATTAAACTGAATCTGCTTGGCACGACGACGGTCTGTCTCATCAATGGCTTTCTGCATCGAATCAGTGATTCGGTCTGCATACAGAATCGCCTTACCTTTCAGGTTACGTGCAGCGCGGCCAATGGTCTGAATGAGAGAGCGCTCGGAACGCAGGAAACCTTCTTTATCCGCATCCAGAATGGCGACCAGTGACACTTCCGGCATATCCAGCCCTTCACGTAGCAGGTTAATCCCAACCAGTACATCATGCACCCCAGTACGCAGTTCATGAATGATTTTGACACGTTCAACAGTATCGATATCCGAGTGTAAATAAGCGACCTTAATCCCGTATTCTTTCAAATAAGAGGTTAAATCTTCAGCCATACGCTTGGTCAAGGTTGTAACCAGCACCCGCTCATTAATATCTTTACGCAAATTAATTTCTGAAAGCACATCATCGACTTGCGTCAGAACTGGACGGATTTCAATTTCTGGATCAATCAGACCAGTTGGACGTACCACCTGCTCGACAATCTGTTGGGATTTTTCCAGCTCGTAACGTGCGGGCGTTGCGCTGACATAAACAGTCGTCGGCACAATCCGTTCCCATTCCTCAAATTTCATCGGCCGGTTATCCAGCGCGCTTGGCAAACGGAACCCGTAATTCACCAGATTTTCTTTACGCGAACGGTCGCCCTTATACATGGCGCCAATCTGCGGCACCGTCACATGTGACTCATCAATAATCAGCAAGGCATCATCCGGAATATAATCGAACAAGGTTGGTGGTGCTTCACCCGCAGGACGGCCCGACAAATGCCGTGAATAGTTTTCAATGCCGTTGGTATAACCCAGTTGTTGCATCATTTCCAGATCATAGCGTGTGCGCTGCTCGATGCGCTGGGCTTCCAGCAGCTTGTCATTTTCACGGAAGAACACCAGTCGCTCTTTGAGTTCGTCTCGGATGGTTTCAATCGCACGGGATAAATTGTCTTTCGGCGTAACATAATGGCTTTTAGGATAAATAGTGACGCGAGGCACTTTACGAACCATTTTCCCGGTCAGCGGATCAAACCAGCGAATGGAGTCAACTTCATCATCAAACAGTTCAATCCGGATCGCATCCTGATCCGATTCTGCCGGGAAAATATCAATAATTTCGCCGCGAATACGATAAGTACCACGCAGAAATTCCAGTTCGTTACGCGAATACTGCATCTCGACCAGACGGCGAATAATATCATCACGGCCAATGCGATCGCCTTCCACCACATGCAGCAACATGCTCATATAGGCATTCGGATCACCCAAACCATAAATGGCAGACACCGATGCGACAATAATCGCATCACGTCGCTCTAAGAGTGAACGGGTCGCGGAAAGGCGCATCTGGTCAATATGGTCATTAATTGCAGCATCTTTCTCGATAAAAGTATCTGAAGATGGAACATAGGCTTCTGGCTGATAATAATCATAATAACTGACAAAATACTCAACGGCGTTATTCGGGAAAAACGCTTTAAATTCGCCGTAAAGCTGCGCAGCCAAGGTTTTGTTATGTGCCATGACTATGGTCGGACGCTGGGTCTGGGCAATGACATTGGCCATGGTATAGGTCTTACCAGAGCCTGTTACCCCCAGTAAAAGCTGATCATGAAAACCCTGTTCAATGCCTTTGACCAGCTTTGCAATGGCCTGTGGCTGATCGCCTGCTGGTTGATAACTGGTCACTAATTCAAAGGGCTTTTTATCACTCATAGCTTTCGCTGACTTCGCTGCGGATATAGATTTGATTTATTATGAGGGTAAATTGGAATTACTCAATCCCTGCTTAGGTTTCTGTTTGGTAAAATAAAACAATATTACTATTCATTATTTGTTAGCGCTTTAATCGCTATCTGCTTTGAAAAATCATTAATAAAATATACAGTTACAAAGGGAATAAATACAGAACAAACTAATCATTTTCAGCCAGCAGCTTTATTTGGGCGTACTCGGTATCCTGTTTTGGCTTATGGGTGAAATACTCTATCTGTTTGGCTAGTCCGGCACAATTTTGCCTTGACCCCTTTTCATTTCAAAGGCAACATGAAGATCAGGATGGCCTAGAATCGACAATTATGACTTACCACTATCACGATGAAAGTATTGTTAAATCCCTTCCGGAAAATACGGTTTTTGTTTTTGGCAGCAACTTGGCTGGACAACACGGTGGTGGAGCAGCCAGAACGGCACTTGAGCATTTTGGTGCAGTCATGGGCGTGGGTCGTGGCTGGGCGGGTCAGAGCTATGCCATTCCCACCATGAACGAGCATTTGCAACAAATGCCGCTCTCACAAATCCAGCACTATATTGATGACTTTAAGATTTACACCAAAAATCATCCTAAAAATAAATATTTTATTACTTCCTTGGGCTGTGGGATCGCAGGTTATAAGGTCGAGGAAATTGCACCGATGTTTAAAGGCATCTCACGCAATGTCATTTTCCCGCAATCTTTCCGTCCTTTTGTCGAAAAGCCGCTGCCAAAATTAAGCGCAAATTTTTTACACACCATATTCCGTGATTCGGTCATTTTAACTCCGGCCAGTGATGAGTTGATTGAAGAACTGCCTTTGACCGAAAATGAAAAAAGCTTGGCGAGAATTATTTTAAATACCCAGATCTATCCGACCGACAGCAATGGGCGGGAACGTGTCTTTGAAATTGAAGATATCCTGCACAACCTGAATACCAAGCTGGTCGATTTTCAGAGCCATTCAGAAGGTGCCATGTTGTTTGGAGGCGTGATTTTAGCACTCCTAGAACTTTATAATATTAACGAGAAAGATTTTATTGATGTCTGGCAAGGTGAGCGAGAAATTGCGCCACCGAAACCGGAAAATAAAGCGCGTAAAAGCATTCGTTAGTGCTATCAAAATATCTTTCAAAAAAGCCAATGTTTGAATTGGCTTTTTTTATGGACGGCTAAAATGTCGAATATGAAATCAACCAGGTGTGGATTTTATTTTGGTCGGCATTTAGAGAGCTTAAATATTTCGTTTGCTTTATTAAGAATAAAATTGAAAAAAATTTGGATAAATCTGAGTTTTAATTTCTTTTTGTTCGAAAATTAAATCAAATATTGATCACTAACTCCCTAAAAAAATTCCATAAAAAAAGCCATGATTTATCATAGCTTTTTGAGTCTGATCAATTAGCGTTTGCCCATTGAACGGCGAGTGCCACGTGGTGGCATCCAGGTACGGTCAGCATAACGCTGTGGTCTTGGTCTTAAATCTTCCAGAACTTCTTCTGCAGCATTTTGCTCTGCCTGTTTGATCGGGAAAGGTAAATTAACCAGGGGCTTTTTTTTGGGAGGAGTTTGGGTGCTCATGTGATTCACTCAATAATATATGCAGCTATTGTACAAAAAAACTCAGTCGACTGGGTAGCAGGATCTTGGATAAATTCATATGCTTTTGTTTTTGAAAAATAAAAAATGATCCCGTGATGGTAAATGCTTGAATCAATGCAGCCTAAAATTTACCTAAACTCTTCTCTATATCTTCCATGATAAAAATTCATAGGATTGAAATTTTAACGCTCTCAAGAGTAAATTTTCTTCACTTTTATACTTCAGCTAGTAGGGTAAAGTAATGATTTTTACATACTACTCATTTCTTAAAACTCAAGAGAGATAAACAAAAAATATACATCGGTTACCAATATTAACCATCGCTTAACTTTTGACCTGTTGTTCTATAACTGAATTTTTTAAGGCAATTCACATAATTAGTTAACTAGAAAAACGAATAAACAAACTGGACATGGAGTTCCAAATCAATGAAAACATTGCTGGCATGTATGGCAGGCCTAGCCACTTTACCTATGGTCGCGCATGCAGATTCCCCTTATTTTAGCTTGCAAGATGGAGATGGCTTTAAGCGCTTTTCGGTATCGGTCGGTGCATTGCATGTGATGCCGCAAGGCAAGGCCCAGCCCTTTAAAGTGAATACTGCTGTCAAAGAAGGTGAAACATCACAAGTAGGTGATATCTCAATTGACTCTGTGAAAAATAATCTTGATCCAGACATGGATCCAAACCTTTCCTCTGTTTTTGTTAATATTCTGGATCGACTTGGTACAGAAACACTGCCTGCAGCGCTCAGTGGGCGAGCTGAAATTTATGGACTGGAAAGCTGGAATAATCCTGGTACTGGCCTGGAAGCGGATGATGTCACCACTTTAGGCATCATGACCAATTACTATTTTACCGATAATATTTCTTTTGAAATGAAAGCCGGCATTCCACCTAAAGTAGACTTGCAAGGCAGTGGTAAAATTTATGCTCCTTTCTCTGCGCTTGCGACTCCAAGTCTTGATTTGATTCCACAAATTCCAGGTGGAATTGATTTACCCGGCATTGAATTAAAAAATGATATTCTCATTACTGATCTGGAAGCTTATGGGCCGGCCGCCTCTGCCCGCGCCTGGACACCTGCCTTTGAATTCCAGTATCACTTTGGTAAAACAGGGATCAATAAATTCCGGCCTTATGTCGGCTTAGGTGTGATGTATGCCTATTTCAATGAACTGGAAATTAACTCACGTACCGAGCAGGACCTGATTGCTGCCGGACATATGATTGCCAACATTAAACGAAACAAAGCAGGTGCTTCTCTAGATGGTACGCCAAATGAAGGGGCCGATCCAAAAGTCAAACTTGAAGCATCCGATGCTTTCGCGCCCGTGGCCACGGTCGGCTTTAGCTATGACTTTAATGACACCTGGTTTGCTGTAGGTTCAGTCTCTTATGCACATCTAAAAAATGACACGACAATTACAGTGACAGATGCAAATCTAGGTGAACTGATTCGCTCTAAAGCCGATATCGAAGTCAATCCGATTCTGGCCTATGCCGGGATTGGGATGCGTTTCTAAGCTCAATATCCGATTTTTAATTAAAACGGCTTCGGCCGTTTTTTTAGGCTTAATATATTAATAAAAAAAATTTATCTTTTGATCAATATTTATTTAATCGCCTCTATTGCTTGAATCGAATACTATACATATCAACTTTATAGGCATGAATGACGTATGGCTGACAGTCAATTTTCCAAAGCTCTTATTTTTATGCTGATTGGCTCTGCCATCATTCTGGCACTGTCATTGGGTGTACGTCATGCATTTGGCTTGTATCTGGTGCCGATGAGCGAAGAATTTGGCTGGGGTCATAATGTTTTTAGCCTGGCCATTGCCATGCAAAACCTGATCTGGGGTGCAGTTCAGCCGATTACCGGGGCATTTGCCGATAAATATGGCAGCAAGATTGTGGTAGCTGTAGGCGGAGCCTTATATTCAATTGGTCTACTGTTGATGGCAGTTAGCTCGACCGGCTTACTGTTAAATCTGAGTGTCGGTTTAATTTTAGGTCTAGCCCTGTCAGCTACTTCATTTCCGGTGTTATTGTCTGCGGTCGGGCGTGCTGCCCCACCAGAAAAGCGCAGTTTGGCGATGGGTATTGCCAGTGCCGCAGGTTCTTTTGGTCAGTTTATTATGCTGCCTTCGACCCTGCTACTATTACAGAATGTCGGCTGGTCAGCGGCGCTGGTGGTCAGTGCCATTTTAATTGCACTGATTGTGCCATTGGCCTGGATGCTGAAAGCACCGATGTATGTTAATCCCAACGCAGCCTCTACCTCCAATAAAGTCTCACTCAGCTTTAAACAGATTCTGCTGGTAGTGAAAAATCATAAACCCTTTTGGTTTCTGGCCATGGGCTTTTTTGTTTGTGGTTTTCAGGTCGTTTTTATTGGCATCCACCTGCCGGGCTATCTGATTGATCATGGCTTTAATGCCACAACTGGTACAATTTTCTTAGCCTTAGTGGGTTTGTTTAATGTGGTAGGCACCTATACGGCCGGCTGGCTTGGTGGCAAATATTCCAAACCGCATCTGTTAATGGGATTATATGCCCTGCGTGGAATTGCGATTATTGCTTTTCTCATGCTGCCTCTCAGCACATGGACAGTCTATACCTTTGGTGTCATTATGGGACTACTCTGGTTATCAACCGTTCCGCTGACCAATGGTATTGTGGCGAATATGTTCGGGGTGAAATATCTGACCATGCTCAGTGGCATTGTGTTCTTTACCCATCAGGTTGGCTCGTTTTTCGGTGGCTGGCTCGGTGGAGTCAACCATGATTTGAGCGGCAATTATAATGCGGTGTGGATGCTATCAATTGTCCTCAGCATTTTTGGCGTACTGGTGCATTTCTGGGTCAATGAGGAGCAAATCGTCCATGACTGATTCTCTACTGAAACTCAAACTCTCGATTGTGGTGGCAATCCTGCTTTTACTGGCTTTGTCGATTGGCCTGTGGTTACAAACCCCTCAGCTGTTTGAATATTTTAATCAGGCTTTCTGCGCACACTAAACTGTCGAAATATCCTCAGCAGAAAATGCGCAATCCATCGCACAATAAGTTAAATGTTTCAAAATCAACTGAATAGTAAAAATAACAGATTATTCATAAACTTATCATTTCTTTTGATTTTATTTCAGTCTGGAATTTTCTTAGATTTTGATCAATAAGAAAATTCTGAGACTTGATAATGACCAGCTTAACCCAACTTTCACAAGCGATTCATGATGCTCCACGCTGGCATCAGCAAGATCAATTTCAACATCCGGATGAAATCAAGATTGTACCGCAAACCGGTCAGGCCTTAGGTGCAGTGGTCTATGGCTTGGATGCCCGTAAAGTCCAATCATCCAAAACCATTTTAAAGTTAAAACAGGCGCTGGCCGAGCATCTGATTTTGATCTTTAAGCAGCAAAGTCTGGATGATTTACAATACTTGGCGTTTTCAACTTATTTCGGTTCCATTTTCCGCCCAGGTGCAGATACACCGGTACTGGCTGCGCAGTCGGATAGCGGCATTCCACCCGATGTCGTGCCGGTGTCCAATGCCGTCGGTCAGGGAGATTACACTGGGCATGGTGAACTAACTCCACATGCCGATCATCAATGGACACCATTACCCTCTTTTGGCTCCCTTCTGTATGCAATTGAACTGCCTCAGGACGGCGGACAGACCAGCTGGATCAACACCATTAAAGCCTATGATGCACTCGATGAAGCAACCAAGGTAGAGATCGATCAGCTACAACTGATTACTTACAACCCTTTCGTGCGCCGTCAAAAAACCAGAGATCAAACTGATGATCAAGGTTATGGTTCAAGCCCATTGTATCGTTTTAAAGATCAACCGATTTTAAGCCATGCTTATCCACATCCACTGGTGCGCACTCATCCTGAATCCGGCCGTAAAGCGCTTTGGCTAAACACCCATACCGAAGTCGAGCTGGTCAATTATGATGATCAGGCTGGCAGTCAACTGATCGCCAAATTACGTGAGCATATTTCGAAACCTGAATTCGCTTATGAACATCACTGGGAAATTGGCGATATCGTGTTCTGGGATAATCAGGTGACCTTACACTCACGCCGTCCATTCCCGGCAGATCAGCGCCGTTTATTGAAACGCATCAGTCTGGCGGGTAGCCGTCCGTTTTAATAATAAAAACGAGAATAACGAGAAAGGTAGAGCTAGTTTAACCCTTCAAAAATTACGATTCATCATGTCGATCTTCCACCATTGAGACTTTGACCGCCTCAATGGTTTTTTATTTTCAAATAAAAAAATTAATTCCAACTATCGCTCATGATCCAGTAGATCTCTAACAAAACAAAGTAGCTGTTTACTTTTCCTCACCTAATCTACCTAGTGTATTTTCCTTTTTCTGCTTAGCTTATTAGAAAATCAGCAACAAACCTATGGAAAGAGGAAACGACAATGAATCAGCTTCAATTTTCAGATTGTGTTCAAACCTGTATGAACTGTTCCCTGGCCTGTGCCAACTGTGCCAGTGCCTGTCTTAAAGAAGAAGATCTGGAGATGATGCGGGAGTGTATCCAGCGCTGTCTGGACTGTGCAGATATCTGTCAGTTGTGTGCCCGTATGGAACAAAAGCAATCTCCATTCATGCATGAAATATGTGAACTTTGTGCGAAAGCCTGTGACTACTGTGTAGAAGAATGTGGTCATCATGAAGATGAACATTGTCAGCAATGTGCCGAAGCATGCCGCCGCTGTGCTGAAGAATGCCGAAAAATGGCGGCTTAAAAATTCGATTTGATCAACTTGACTGACTTAATCACTTCCAATAAAAAAACCGCAAGTGAAGACTTGCGGTTTTTCTGTCTAAGTCAAATATCTCACTTAGAATAAACGGTTCATACCATTCAGTGTGGCTACACGATACGCTTCAGCCATAGTCGGATAGTTAAACGTGGTTTCTACGAAGTACTTGATGGTATTGTTCGGGCTGTTCATGACTGCCTGACCAATATGGATAATTTCAGAGGCATTATTACCGAAGCAATGTACACCCAAAACTTCCAGTGTTTCACGATGGAACAGAATCTTTAATTCGCCCATAGTATCTCCGGTAATCTGTGCACGTGCCAAATGACGGAATGATGCCTGACCGACTTCATACGGAATCTTTTCTTCAGTCAGCTGCTGTTCAGTCTTACCAATCGAAGAAATCTCAGGAATGGTGTAAATCCCGGTTGGAATATCAGTCACCGGCGCAACGTCTTTCTCGCCGCTCATATTGGCACCCGCGCAACGACCTTGGTCATAGGCAGCAGAGGCTAGTGAAGGCCAACCGATTACATCACCGGCAGCGTAGATATTTTCTACTTCAGTCTGATATTGATCATTCACAGTCAATTGACCACGGCTGTTCGGTTTCAGGCCGACATTTTCAAGGCCTAGACCATCGGTATTGCCTGAACGGCCATTACACCACAAAATCGCGTCGGCTTTAATTTTCTTGCCGCTTTGCGTGTGCATCACCACATGGTCGTCAAATGTTTCTAAAAAGTCGATCTGTTCATTATGACGAATCAGCACACCCTGTTCACGCAAGTGATAAGACAGCGCATCAGAGATTTCATCATCCAGATAGCTTAAAAGTTTGTGTTGGGTGTTGATCAGGTCAACTTTATGTCCCAAACCAATAAAGATCGAGGCATATTCACAACCGATTACACCTGCGCCATAAATGATGATTTTCTGGATGGAATAGTCCAGATCCAGAATTTTGTCTGAATCAAATACACGTGGATGATTAAAATCAAGAATGTCTGGACGATATGGACGCGAGCCGCTGGCAATGACCAGTTGCTTAAACATCAGCGTTTCTTTAATGCCATCTGGGTTAAATACAAAAATGGTATTTTGATCCTGAATGTAGGCACGACCATGATAAATATCAATTTTATTGCGGTCGTAGAAACGTGAATGTGTATCTACTTGTTGTTGAATAACTTTATGTGCATGACGCAACACTTGCTTCATAGTGAACTGCTTCCAGTCCCCAACTTTTTGAAACAGTGGATCACGTTGATAACGGATAATACTGGATACTGTTTGACGCAATGCTTTACTTGGAATCGTACCGACATGGGTACAGTTACCACCCAGCTGTTCACGCATCTCAACGATTGCAACACGCTTACCAGATTTGGCAAGTTTCATTGCCGCGCCTTCGCCCGCAGGGCCCGAACCTAGAACTACCGCATCATATTTAACGAAAGTCCCACTAACGACCTCTTTTTTACGTGGCATTCAACGCTCCTCAAAATTAAAAAATTCACTTTAATCTACACTCTTATTATGACGTAAATCCTGTTGATTTGGTGTATTTAACTCACATATATTGCTTGATAAGAACATTTTTTAAATGAATACCCCTTTTTGCCCTATTTAGAACGAAGTCCGTTATAATAACTGCGCTATCTTTGAGTATCTCCCCCTTCAAAAACAGTGGAAAAGTTGAATATGTCTGAAAACCGTAAACCTGAACAGGGCGTCAAACTTCGCGGTGCGGAAAAAGTTGCCCGCATTCCTGTAAAAGTTGTTCCTACGGTTGAAACGCCACGCAAGCCGGACTGGATCCGGGTGAAAATGGCGGCACCTGAAGAAGTTCAACGTATTAAAACTACATTACGTCAGCAAAAATTACATACGGTGTGCGAAGAAGCCGCCTGTCCAAACCTGCCTGAATGTTTTGGTGGCGGTACTGCGACCTTTATGATTATGGGTGATATCTGTACCCGTCGCTGTCCATTCTGTGATGTGGCTCATGGCCGTCCAAATGCACTGGATGCAGATGAACCGCGTCATATGGCTGAGACCATTGCCAACCTGGGTTTGAAATATGCGGTAATCACTTCGGTAGACCGTGATGATTTACTGGATGGCGGTGCACAGCATTTTGTCGATTGTATTAAAGAAGCACGTGCTCTAAGCCCAAATACCTTACTCGAAATTCTGGTGCCGGACTTCCGTGGCCGTATGGATATCGCGCTGCGTATCATGACTGAATGTCCGCCAGATGTGTTTAACCACAATATCGAAACTGTACCGCGTTTATATAAAGCCATGCGTCCAGGTTCTGACTATCAACACTCTTTAAACCTGCTGAAAATGTTTAAAGAATACTGCCCGGACGTACCAACCAAATGTGGTCTGATGGTGGGTATTGGTGAAACTGAAGAAGAAGTACTTGCCCTGCTTGATGATTTACATGCGCATGGCGTGGACTATGTAACCATTGGTCAGTATTTGCAGCCTTCAAAAGAACATGCAGCGATTGACCGCTTCGTAACACCTGAAGAATTCGGGCGTTATACCGAACATGGTCAAAAACTGGGCTTCCGTAATATCTGGGCAGCACCAATGGTTCGTTCAAGCTACTTTGCCGACCGCCAATACTACGGCGAACCTGTACCAGCAGTGCGTCGTAAAGTGGATCCTGCCAAAAAAATTGCAGTTCAGGCCATTGAAGCTTAATCCTGTTTAAACCAATGAAATAAAAGCCCTCTCTTGTAGAGGGTTTTTTTATTTCTTCAATTTAAATTTTTACTGAGTGTTAAACCCCCATTTTTTATTTTAGATAAGATTAAGTCATTACTTATCTTCACATTTCTTTGCGCGTTCTCACTTGAAGACTGAGCATTTTTCAAACAATCTCATAAATAGATGAAAGATTTAAAAATATCGTTGCAAGACTTGAAAACGATCATTCTCACACGTGCAATGCTGAACCTGTCCGATCCTCAAGCGACAAAAAAAATGAATGAACTGTGACAAAAATTCTATGAGATCTCGGCACAGGCAGCGTTGTATAAATCTGGAGAACTATAACAATGCTATTTATATTTGCTGTACTACTGCTATTACTTAGTTTATGGGCGGTTTTCTATTTTCAGCTCTCTCGTAGCGCGGGTGCAATTGCACTAATTGTCATGTCAGTAGTCTGTGCCTTTATTAGCCCATGGTCACTTATTCTCGGCATTCCGCTGATCCTGATTAGCCTTGTGGTGATGATCGACCCTTTACGTATGTCGTTCATTTCTAAACCGGCCTATAAAGCACTGGCCAATGCCATGCCGAGTATCAGCCCGACAGAACGTGAAGCACTGGACTCCGGAACCAGCTGGTGGGAAAAAGAACTGTTTATGGGTGCACCGAAATGGGAAACCTTTAACAGTTATCCCTATCCCAAATTATCGCTAGAAGAACAAGCTTTTCTGGACAATGAGGTTGAGACCTTGTGCAGCATGCTGGATGAATGGGAAATCCATGAGCAGAAAGCGCTGCCTGATCATGTCTGGCAATATATTAAGGAACATGGTTTCTTAGGCCTGATTATTCCCAAAGAATACGGCGGTCGTGCCTTTAGCTCCTTTGCCCAAAGTCGGGTGATGAGCAAGATTGCTTCGCGATCTCTGACCACAGCCGTGAGTTGTATGGTACCGAACTCACTCGGACCAGGCGAGCTGTTACTGCATTATGGTACCGAAGAACAGAAAGACCGTTATCTGCCGGGTCTGGCGCGAGGCGAAGAAATTCCCTGTTTCGGTTTGACCAGTCCGGAGGCCGGTTCCGATGCTGGTGCGATTCCTGATACCGGTGTAGTCTGCTATGGCCAGTTTGAAGGTCAGGAAGTACTCGGTCTGAGAATGAATTTTTCCAAACGCTGGATTACTTTGGCACCAATTGCGACAGTGGTGGGTCTGGCCTTTAAAATGTATGATCCGGATCATCTTTTGGGTGAACAGACTGAATATGGCATTACCTGTGCCCTGCTTCCTGCCAGTCATGAAGGCGTAATAGTGGGACCACGGCATAACCCGGGACCGCCATTCATGAATGGAACAGTGGAAGGTAAAGATGTCTTTATTCCACTGGACTGGATTATTGGTGGCGTAAAAAATGCCGGTAAAGGATGGCGCATGCTGATGGAATGTTTGGCAGTCGGTCGTGGCATTTCCCTACCAGCGCTGTCTACTTCTACTTCAGAAATGACTTATTTAAATGTCGGCGCTTTCTCTCGCATCCGTCAGCAGTTCAAAATTTCAGTTGGTAAGTTTGAGGGTGTTCAGGAAGCCACCAGTGAAATCGCCAGTGATACCTATATGCTGGAGGCTTTCCGTTATCTGGTCACCTGTGGTTTGAATCAGGGCGGCAAGCCTGCCGTAATGACAGCGATTGCCAAATATTATGCGACAGAAGGCATGCGTAAAGTGGTCAATCACGGTATGGATGTGGTCGGTGGCCGCGCCATTCAGATGGGTCCGCGTAACTTTCTGGCGCCTTATTATCAGGCAATTCCAGTCTCCATTACGGTTGAAGGCGCCAATATTCTTAGTCGTTCCCTGATGATTTTCGGTCAGGGTTCAATGCGTTGCCATCCTTATCTTTATGAAGAATTACAGCTCTTACAAGCAGAAGATCCGGCAGCGGCTCTAAATCCTTTTGATAACTTGCTGTTTAAGCATTTGGGTTACACCTTTAACCGGACTGCTCGCTCCTTTGCCTATGCCTTTACAGGTGGCTCCAATGCTGCGCCGCAAAGTGCTGTTGACTTTACCCGTCCTTATTACAAGATCATTAACCGGCTGAGTGCCAACTTTGCTTTAACTGCGGATATGTGTCTAGGATTACTCGCAGGGGATATCAAACGTAAGGAAATGCTTTCGGGTCGTCTGGCCGATATTCATGCACATCTGTTTATTGCTTCCTCAATTCTCAAATTTTTTGAGCATAGCAAAAAGACTGAAGATGAGCGTTTACATGCACAGCTTGCATTAGAAAAATCTCTATATACAGCGCAAGAAGCTTTTTTTGACCTGTTTGCCAACTTTCCATCAGGTGCAGCAGCAGGCATGGTCAAACTGTTATGCTTCCCATTTGGCCGTCCGGTACAGAAACCATCAGACCAGCTGAAACAGCAGGTAGCGAACAGTATGATGGAAGACAATGCTTTCCGCCAGGTCTTGAAAAAACATGTCTATTACAATACTCATGAACATGATGTCACCGGCCGTATGGAATCTACTTTCACCATGTTGCTGGACATTGAACAGCTGTGGGATCGCTTTAAAAAAGCAGAAAATAAAGACCAGTTCAAGGGTTTAAGCTTTGCAGAGCATGTGGCAGATGCACAGCTACAAGGCTTTATTAATGATCAGGAAGCAGAAAAACTGCTGCACTATAATGCGCGCCGTTATGACAGCATGTTGACCGATGTATTTGATCTGCATTTGCAGGAAGTATTGGAGCTTGAGAATCCGTATCTCATCAAGGAAGATGCCAAAGGAACGGATACTTCAGTGCAAACTGATCCTTCACACTCAGTATCTCCTTAAATAAAACTTGAAGTTAAGGTGTCATAAATTCCAGAGTGAAGTCATTTTATTACTTTACTCTGGAAGCTTCACAAGTGGCTTTTCAGCCACTTTTTTACGACTATTGCACGATGGTATTTTGGATGGAAAGTACTAAGCTAGCCCTATAAGAAAATTGAGGGTAGACAATGTCACAACAAGATTATGAAAATGGCTTGAAAGTCCGTACTGAAGTGATGGGTGAAAGCTTTGTGAAGCGTGCTCAGGAAAATACCGTTCCATTTACCCAGCCATTACAGGACTGGATTAATGAACATGCCTGGGGTTCGACCTGGCAACGTGAAGGTGTGTTACCGCGTAAATACCGCTCTTTAATTACCATTGCCTTCCTTACAGCTCAAAAAAGTCCTACTGAACTAAAAGGCCATGTGCGAGGTGCCTTAAATAACGGCGCAACGGTTGAGGAAATTCAGGAAGTGCTGCTGCATAGCCTGCCTTACTGCGGCGCACCAGCAACCCAGGAAGCCTTTCGTGCTGCACTTGAAGTGATTCAGGAATATGAAACGAATCAGTAGAATTAAGAGATGAATGCAGATTGGTAATTAAAGTGATAGATAGTTTTAAAATTGCTTAGGCTATTTAAAGCAATTGAAATAAAAGTCCGGGAATTTTAAATCCCCGGATTTTTATATTTTAGATAAAGAAATCTATTGCGATGAACTTAATTGAAAATTAATTATTTCTCTTAATAACAGGTTTTAATAAAAACTTTATCCCCTTAATTCAATTTGCGTACGTTGTTCCAATCCTTGTACCGCAGCGGAAAAATCCAGCTGGCTGGCCTGAGGTCTGGCAATCTGCTGAAACTGTTGTTGCACCAAAGACATCACTGATAAATCCAGTTGCTGCTGTTGCGCCAGTTCTAAAGCAATACCAATATCTTTCTGCAATAAATCCAGCGCAAAGGTTTTATGAAACTCACGGCTCAGTACACGCTGCGCCATGATATTTTCCGACATGCTACTTTTACCACTGGAATGATTAATACAGTTCAACGCACTGCTTAAGTCAACTCCCTGCCCTTTCAGTACAGTTAAGCCTTCAGCCAGCGCCCATAAATGCGTAGCCATCAAAGTATTGTTAATGGCTTTCACTGCAAAACCGGAACCACTTTCTCCCACATATTCAATCAACCCAGCAAAAGCAGCAATGACCGGTTTGGCTTGCGTAAAGGCAGATTCACTTCCTCCCACCATCACGGTTAAAGTGCCTTTTTCTGCCCCAACAGTCTGACCAGATACCGGAGCATCCAGGTAATAGCTTCCCTGTTGCTCCAATCGATTTGCCAGTTTTTGGGCCGATTCTGGTACACCGCTGGTACAGTCAATCCAGATTGCACCCGGTTTAGGTGGATGTGCAGCAATTAGCTTCTCTACATCCTGACTGGTCGGCAAGCAAGAAAAAATAAAATCTGCCTGAACCGCCTGTTCAATACCCACTGCCTGAGTCCTGAAAGATTGAGCATGATCTAGCGCTTTCTGTTCAGTCCGGTTCCAGACCCAAACCGGATGTCCGAGTTTTGGCAAATGGGAGGCCATATGCCAGCCCATTGCCCCAAGTCCTAAAAATGCAACTGTATGACTCAAAAAATACTCCTTATATTAAGCGACTGGCTTAACCTCAACTTCTGTTGCGGTCGATGCAGGTTCAGGCAATTCTTTATCTTCACCACGATTTAGGAACAGGTTCAACAAAATCGCAGCCAAAGTCGCAGTACCGATACCACCCAAATCGAAACCACCAATCTGCAAGCTATAATTACCTGTCCCCATAATCAGACACACCGCACCAATAATCAGGGTACTGTTCTTGGTAAAATCAACATGGTTATCCACCCAGATTTTGGCACCAGCCACGGTAATCAACCCGAAGACCACAATCGATGCACCACCCAATAAAGCTACTGGAATGGTACTGATCACCGCACCAAATTTAGGTGAAAGTCCCAGCAAAATAGCGAAGATCCCGGCAAAAATAAATACGGTGGTGGCGTACACTTTGGTCACTGCCATCACACCGATATTTTCAGCATAAGTGGTCATCCCGGTACCGCCGACAGAAGCGGATAATGAAGTACAAACCCCATCTGCAAAGAAACCGCGTCCCATATACGGCGACAGATTTTTACCAGTCATTGCGGATACCGCTTTAAAGTGCCCAAGATTTTCTGCAACCAGAATAATGGCCACTGGTGCAATCATCAGCATGGCATTCATTTCAAAGACCGGACTCTGGAAATTCGGCAAACCAAACCATGCTGCTTCACTGACTTTGGTAAAATCAATCGCAGATCCGAAGCCCATGACGTTTGTGAAAAGGAAGTAAATCAGATAGGAAGACAATAAGCCCAATAACAGCAACAGACGGCGTACCATTCCTCGGGTAAACACAGCAATCACACTGATACAGATAATGGTGATTAATGCCATCCAGGAATCAAACTGGTTCGCTGAAACACTCTTAATTGCGACTGGCGCCAGGTTCAAACCAATGATCATCACAATCACGCCTGTCACTACTGGCGGCATCAGTTTTTCAATCCAGTTGGTACCGGTTTTCATGACCAGCAGACCAATCAAGGCATAGACAATACCGCAAGCAATGGTACCGCCAAGCGCCAGCCCGATATTGGGATTCGCCCCTGCTCCGGAGTAGCCTGTGACCGCCACCACGGCGCCAATAAAGGCAAAACTAGACCCCAGATAACTTGGCAATCGACCGCCAGTGATCAGGAAAAATAAAATGGTGCCAATCCCGGTAATAAAAATCGTGAGATTGGGATCAAACCCCATTAAAAGTGGCGCCAGCACGGTTGCCCCAAACATCGCAAACACATGCTGTAACCCGAGAATAATACTTTTCCCAGCAGGCAGATATTCATCTGTTTGCACGGGTGTGGTATCGAGATTGCCTTGGTAAGGCTTAAATTTTGGAAACCACGTTTCTTTTTCTTGCATCGGCTTCCCCTCCTTGATTAGGATTGAATTGAATTAGCACATTTTGTGTGGCTCACAGTAAGAACGGTTGAAGTACATCAGCGCATTGCCTTGACTCTGGCACATCGCTTTCACCTCACAGAACAGCACGTCATGACTGCCTACGGATAAACATTGGACCACCTCGCAGTCAAAACTGACTAAGGCATCCTCAAGTACAGGTGACTGGGTCACCAAAGTTTTCCAGTTCCCCTGACTGAAACGCTCTGCCATTGGTGTTTTTCCACCAAACAGATTGGAAAGATGTTGTTGATGTGATGCCAGGGTATTCACACACAACACCTGATTCTTTTTAAAGGTTTCATAAACTGAAGCAGAACGGTTCAGACACACCAGCAACGTTGGTGGTGCATCCGTCACGCTACATACGGCTGAGGCAGTAAATCCTGCCTGTCCTGCCTCACCTTGCGTGGTAATGACATTGACTGCAGCCCCGAGATTGGACATGCCTTGACGGAAAATCTGCTGATCAACTTGGGTAAAGATGTCATCTGATGCGTTAGTCGCCAAAACCTTATTTAATGCGTTATTTTCTGCAACTGTTTCTGTGATGATTTTAGATAGTTTGGCATTCATGCTGTTCTCCCGCCCCCAAGTCAATATTCAGTTTCAGACCTGGGGCATCTAGTAATGAGATTGAATCAGGTAGATCGACTTATACATGGGCAATCGAAGCAATTTCGACCAGCGCATCAGGTTTGACTAAACCTGTCTGTACGCAATACCGTGCCGGCTTATCTCCCGGGAAATACTCTGCATAAACTGCATTAATCGCAGCATAATCTGCCCAGTCTTTGACAAAGACATGGTTAAAGGTCACGTCATCCATACTGCCGCCTGCTTCCTCAATCACACGCTTGATAGTTTCCAGAATATGACGGGTCTGTGCTGCGGCATCACCGACATGCACCACATTATTATTTTCATCAAAAGCTAATGTACCGGATACATACACGATATTGTCTGCCTTGGTTGCCGGTACATACGGTGCTAATGGTTTCGATGTTCCTGCTGGAATAATGATTTCTTTAGGCATACTATTTTTTCCTTAATTCTGTTCTTTAATTCTTTATGCGCTTACAGCTAATTTAGTTTCTTTTAGTGACTCACTTTCTTTTTGAAAGGTCTCTACAAAATTTTTGGTATCTGATACCCAGCCAAAGAAAGTCTTGATGTTATACAGACTGGCTTCATGCGCTTCGACTGGACCGGCCTGATGGCAGGCATCAGCAAGTGCGATACCAAAATATTCTAAGAAGAAGCCATCACGTAGTGTCGACTCCACACACACGTTGGTGGCAATCCCCACAAAGACCAGATTGCGAATTCCTCTTACACGCAACATGCTGTCCAGCGCGGTATTAAAGAAACCGCTATAACGTGGCTTTTCGATCACCAGGTCTTGTGGCAGTGGTTTTAACTCATCAATCAGCTCAAAATCCCAACCACCTTTTGCTAACAATTGCCCCTGTAATTCAGGACGTTTACGCATGGTCTTTAAGGCATTGGATTTATGGAAATTTGGAGAGTCCTTACCACCCGCTTCCTTATATTCTGCATCCCAGCCATTTTTGAAATAAATCACCTGAATACCGGCTGCATGTGCGGCATCAACGGCCTTTTTAATATTTTCAACCACGGGCTTGGTTTTCGAGACATCAAAGCCCGCCAGATCCAGATAGCCACCCTGAGAGGTATAGGCATTTTGCATATCAATCACAATCAAGGCTGTCTGTTCTGGTGCAAGACAAATCGCTTCGGGTTCCGCTTTAAGCGTTTTTCCTGTGCCGAGTTTTTCCGTAAAACCGGCTGTTACGACTGATTCACTCATGCGCTTTTCTCCAAAACTGGCGCTTCATCTTCAATGACAATATGATCACGGCATTTCATTAGCGGCTGGATTTTTTGACCAAAGTCTTCAACCCCTTGAATAAAATCATCAAAAGTTAGTAGTACGCCTTCCGTACCTTTGATCTCACCAATTTCATCCAACATTCGTGCCACATTTTCATAAGAACCCACCAGCGTACCCATATTGATATTCACTGGAGATACGCTAGAAGCCATTTGACGGATATTGGTGTCTGCACCGGAAGTGGTATCTTTACCGCCTTGATTCATCAGCCAGTTAATCGCTTCCATATCAGCACCATCGTTATAGTGCTGCCATTTGGCTTGCGCTTCTTCATCAGTTTCTGCAGCAATCACCATAAACAGCACATAAGTCTGTACATCACGGCCAGTCACATCTGTTTTTTCTTTGAGGCGGTCATTAATTTCTGCATAAGCTGTTGGAGTATTCAGGCCTTTACCAAACACGAAGTTATAGTCAGCATATTGTGCAGAAAACTCTAAACCTGCATCAGATTGACCTGCACAGATAATCTTCATGTCGGCTTGTGGACGTGGGCTAACACGGCAATCTTCCATCTGGAAATGTTCGCCTTTAAAGTCTGATTTACCAGTCGCCCAAAGTTCACGCAGAATTTGTACATATTCAGACAGATATTCATAGCGTTTGCCAAAATAGTCATTACCTGGCCACATACCCATTTGGGTATATTCAGGTGGCTGCCAGCCAGTTACGACATTCAGACCAAAACGGCCATTTGAAATCGAATCAATGGTTGATGCCATGCGCGCGACAATTGCAGGTGGCATCACCAGAGTTGCGGCAGTTGCGAAAATTTTAATTTTGCTGGTGACAGCCGCAAGACCTGCCATCAGGGTAAACGTTTCCAGGTTATGTTCCCAAAATTCAGTCTTGCCACCAAAGCCACGCAGCTTGATCATAGAAAGTGCGAAATCGAAACCATAGTGCTCAGCACGCTGTACGATTTGTTTGTTTAACTCAAAAGTCGGCATGTACTGCGGTGCATTTTCAGAGAGTAACCAGCCATTATTTCCGATTGGACAGAAGACACCTATTTTCATTTTCACACCTCATTATTTTTAACACTTATTCAAAATTCTGATTCCACTTCGGGAATTTTATTTACAAGATAAACATTGCAAAGCGTGTGCCAACTATATTTAATTTACAATTATCAATTACTTAATATTTTATTTTTTGAATTTTTAGTAAAATAACCATTTTTACCTATGAGTCAATTTTGAACATATTGTTTCATTCAAGTGCACTCGTAGCAATTTTTGCATTTGCAGTTCATGCATCAATTCGAAGTAAAAACCATGCTGATGCTACAAAAATGATTGATTAGAAAAAATAAAAAACCAGACACGAGGTCTGGCTTTAAAAAAATCTTCAAACTAAGGGGAAATCAGGAAGGAAAGGATCAGTTGATTCACCTGATCTGTCTCGGTCACGGTGGAAGCATGTGCACCTGTAGCGAGTAAACTGAGATGACTATGCGGCAGGCATTGCTGTAATTGCTGTGACCGTTGATAAGGCACCAGAAAATCATCCTGATTGGCAATTAGATGTATAGGAACATCTTTTAATGCTTGCTGATGCTCTGTGTTCAGTTTAAAAGCCTGCACGGCTTGTAGGCGTGCCAGAACATTTTGGATCGGTGGAAAGTCAAGGAGCTGCTTATTTTCTGCTTCGGTTAACTGATCAATATGGGTTGAAATCCACTGCGGCGGATAAAGAAATAAAGCCTGTGCTCTCACATATGCCTCTGCCCCGCTATTGAGCAATAACGAAGTCCGGGCTTCGAAACACTTCTGAGTATGAGCATCCAGCTCTCCCCAAGCATTTAACATGGTCAGACTGAGTAGCTTAAACTTTCTTTCAGCCTGATAGGTCGCTAATTGCATGCCGATATGTCCGCCCAATGCATGCCCGATGAAATGAAACTCTCGAATGCCATCATTGATCAATAAATCCAGAATCTGGCCGGCCATATGGTCGATCGAATAAGACGTGGGCAATAGCTCAGAATCTGAATGACAGCCTTCCTGATCATAAGTGACTACATGAAAATGCTGCTGTAAAACTCTAATTTGAGGATTCCAGAAACTGGCATGTCCGCCCAATCCGGACGAAAGCACCATATAAGGTGCATCTGCCTGTGCTGCAAGATGAATAGATAAAGACATATCACTCTCATATTTTAACTATGAGATGAACGCAGCAAGATATATGCCTGAATAGAAGTATTTTTGAACAATTGATAAAATTATAGCCAGTAGACATTAAAGCTATAATAAAATTCCTGTACCTCAAAACGCACGTTATAACCGAGCTCAGTCAGCTCTGCCGAAAGACCCCGAATTTCTTCCAAAGGCAGATGTTTGGGAAAAACTGTCAGTACCGCTGTATTGCCTTGCCGGGCATTATCTTCAATCAGTTGCGCCAGACGTGGCTTATACATTTCAATATTCAGGTTAGCAACATTAGATAAAATTTTGGCCTGATCTGCCGTCATAAAATTCATTTTTATTTTCTCTTTTAATGTTATTTCACTAAGCTAAATGATTTATAAAACGCTTAATATTTCACTTTTGTATCAGAACATGCTGAAAGAAAGTATAAAAAAAATCCCTCATCATGAGGGATTTTTTTTAATCAAACTTATTGGCCTGGCAGAGGAATATATTGTGAAGCACTGTCTTGTGCCTTACGTTCAGTCACCACAACCTCTAGGATCATGGTTTTTCCTGCCCGCTCAATTTCAATCTGAATGGTACTGTTTGGCTTTTGCAAGGCCACAAAATTAATCAGATGTGAGGCAGAACTAATCTCTTCCTCATTTACTTTCATAATCTTATCGCCACGCTGGATTCCAGCCTTGGCAGCAGGTCCATCCGGTAGCACTTCTGCGACCGTCACACCTTTTTCTTTGGGTTGCAGGACATCATCACGCTCTGCAGGTAATAAGCTGATCCCTAACCAGCCACGAACCACACGGCCATCTTTCAAAATGGCATTCATCACCTGCTGACAGATTTTGGCCGGAATGGCAAAACCAATCCCCAGCGAACCACCAGACTGCGAGAAGATTGCAGTATTCACACCAATTAAATTACCGGCGACATCAATCAGCGCACCACCCGAGTTACCTGGGTTAATTGCAGCATCGGTCTGTACAAAGTCTTCATAGGTATTGATACCCAAATCTGAACGGCCCGTTGCCGAGATAATCCCCTGCGTCACGGTTTGCCCAACACCAAAAGGATTACCAATGGCCAGAACCACATCACCGACTTCATTGCCACTGAGTTTAAATGGCAAAACTGGCAATTGCGTCAGTTCAATCTTGATCACGGCCAGATCGGTATCCGGGTCAGTTCCGACCACTTTAGCTTCGGCACGACGTCCATCCTGCAAAGCCACTACAATCTGATCGGCCTGCGCAATCACGTGGTTATTGGTCAGGATATAACCGTCTGGACGTACAATTACACCCGAACCTAAACTGTTTTCATTCGGGCTTTGTCCATACTGGTCAGGCAACTGATCGCCAAAGAATTCACGAAATACCGGATCGGTCAGTAAAGGATGCGCCTGTTGCTTGACTTTTTGGGTAGTAAAAATATTCACGACAGCCGGGGCTGCCACTTTTACAGCAGCACTGTAGGAGACCACGCCTCCTGAGCGCGACGTATCAATCAACGGCTCTACTTTTTCAGCAGGCATTTTGACGCCATCTGGCGCAACTGGTGCCTTTGGTTTTTGTAGTTGTTGCCACCCCAAAAAACCGATAATGACTAAAATCAGTAACACCCAGGGTAACCATGTAAAGGTACGGCGCACGTTGCTATCCTCTAAAATATTTTAATTCGTTGATGACTAAGTAATTTGTGTCCTATTGTAATGCTAAATACATAACTAAACACAAAAAATTCCACAGAGATTTGTGCAGCTTTAGTTACAATTAGACCTATAGATAAATATGGGCAAGTTTTTAAACTTACAGGAATTTTATGGCGAATTTGAACGATATTATTCAATGGTGTGACCAGACTTTGGCAGCACGTGAATTTAAGGACTATGCACCGAATGGCTTGCAGATTGAAGGCAAATCCGAAGTGAATAAAATCCTCTGTGCCGTGACCGCCTCCCAGAGTGCAATTGAAGCTGCAATTGAGCAAGGCGCAGATTTATTGCTGGTTCATCATGGCTATTTCTGGAAAGGAGAAGCCTATCCGATTACGGGAATGCGTGGTAAACGCATTAAAACCCTGATTCAACATGATATCTCACTGGTTGGCTATCATCTGCCTTTAGACAGTCATCCAACACTGGGAAATAATGCCGCCATTGCGGATTTATTAGAACTCGAAAATATCGAACAGCTTGATCCGAGTGAGAAACGTCCAATTGGCAATATTGGCTATTTAAAACAGCCAATGAGTCCGGAAGATTTTAAAAATTATGTTTCAGAAAAGCTGGGCTTTGATGCGATTCATCTTCCTGCTGAAAAAACTCAAATCCATAAAGTCGGTTTCTGTACCGGTGGTGCGCAGGATTATATTCAAAAAGCGGCACTACAAGATTGTGATGCCTATATTTCAGGTGAAGTGAGCGAACGCACCTTTTATGAAGCTCAGGAACTGAATGTGCATTATTATGCTTGTGGCCATCATGCGACTGAAAAATACGGTGTGCAACGCCTTGGCAAGGCTATTTCAGAACAGTTTAATATTGAGTATGATTATTTCGAATTAAACAATCCGATTTAATTCGACTGACGGTTATGATCAGTGGCTTTATTCATATATTTTCAGGCTTTATTCTGTATTGTTATTTATACACGATGCCCATTTCTGCCCGATTATCTATTACAATAAAGCCACTTATTGTTAAAACCCAGCAAAATGCAAGGAATTGAGAACATGACAACCATTACTTTACCAGCATTACCTTACGGCTACGAAGATCTTGCTCCACACATCAGCAAGGAAACTTTAGAATACCATCACGACAAACACCACAATACGTATGTGGTTAACCTGAATAACCTGATCGCTGGTACTGAGCTTGAAGGCAAAACTCTAGAAGAAATTATTACAGCAACTGCTGGTGATGCTTCTAAAGCAGGTGTTTTCAATAACGCGGCTCAAGTTTGGAACCACACGTTCTACTGGAACTGTATGGCTAAAAACGGTGGCGGTAAAGCAACTGGTACTTTGGCTGCAAAAATTGACGAAGCTTTCGGTTCTTATGAAAAATTTGCTGAAGAATTTGCTGCTGCTGCAACTACTCAGTTTGGTTCAGGTTGGGCTTGGTTAGTGGCTGACGAAGTAAACGGTCAGCTTTCTATCATGAAAACTTCAAATGCTGATACGCCAATGGCGCACGGTAAAATTGCAGTGTTGACGATTGACGTTTGGGAACACGCTTACTACATCGATTTCCGTAATGCTCGTCCTAAGTACATCTCTACTTTCCTAGAAAGCCTAGTAAACTGGGATTATGCAAATGCGAAATATGCAGGTCAGCCTGCAGGTGTTGAGAAATAATTTTTTATTTCTTTGCTAAAAAAATCACCCATTTCGGGTGATTTTTTTATTTTTAGGCTCTAAATGAATATTTATGAAGCAAACAATTCATTTCTTTACATTAATTGATTGACGACCTGGTTATTCATCCCTAAAATGCCGATCAGATTCTCCAATAGCTCAGTCGGTAGAGCGACGGACTGTTAATCCGCAGGTCCCTGGTTCGAGCCCAGGTTGGAGAGCCATCTATTCTTCCATAGCTCAGTCGGTAGAGCGACGGACTGTTAATCCGCAGGTCCCTGGTTCGAGCCCAGGTGGAAGAGCCAAAATTCTGAAGAAACCCACTCATTGCGAAGTGGGTTTTTTTATAGCTGTATTTTTTAAATTGAGATCATATTGATTTATATGCGCGATCAACCGCTCATTTCTTATGCTCCAGATCACTTATCAAAATTAAGGCTGATCACGATTTTGTTATTAGAACCGGTTTACATAAACATAACAGTTTGAACTACAAACCTTTTCGACTATTTTTAAAACACTTGATTCAATTTCTGCAGCTTTTTTCTAAAAGTGCCTTGACCCCTTTTCAAATCTCTCTATAATCGCTGTCAGATTCTCCAATAGCTCAGTCGGTAGAGCGACGGACTGTTAATCCGCAGGTCCCTGGTTCGAGCCCAGGTTGGAGAGCCAATCTATTCTCCCATAGCTCAGTCGGTAGAGCGACGGACTGTTAATCCGCAGGTCCCTGGTTCGAGCCCAGGTGGGAGAGCCAAGATTCTGAAGAAACCCACTCATTGCGAAGTGGGTTTTTTTATTCTTCCCTTTTGTGATCTGTGTTTAATTTGAGTCAGTTTATATTTTTTGTGATTGGCTGCCTGGCAACATTTGCATTAGTTTGCCTGCTCTTCCCACATCTCTTCACCCGTCAAAAGAAATTCTATCCAAAGCGCGTCATTACTGCTTTTGAAAGCAGGATGTTTACACGTCTGAAAGATGCCTTTCCTCATCATCACATTCTGGCACAAGTCGCGTTTAGCGCTTTGATCACGCACGATCAGATGAAAATGCGCAATCAATTTAATCGCAAAGTCACAGACTTCGTAGTACTTGATCGTGAATATAATGTAGTAGCAATTGTCGAACTGGATGATCCGAGCCATATTGGCAAAGAACAGGAAGATGCTGAACGCGATGCCATGCTGATTGCAGCAGGCTATACCGTGATTCGATACACCCAGATTCCAACTATCAGACAACTGCAAAGGAATTTAAGATAAGTTAAGCTGCAATTGCGGTACTTTCCGGTGCAGCTTGAATTGGATTGATCAAAGCCTCCTGCTCCGCTTTTAATTTCTCGGCAGCTTTTCATACTTCAAAATTAACCTATCCTCGTCCAATTTAGCGTCTCATCACAAGCATTCTCAGTTAAACCTGCCTTTCTGCAGGATTAGGGTGATAAAGTTTAAATTATCGCTCTATAATCCTTTCGAAAACAAAATATAAGTCAGATGACCTGATTGGCCTGTTCCATTTCCGGCCATCATCACCTTGCTTATTTTTGGCGTTGTTTTTTTATTCAGTGATCGTTTATTTATGCAAAATTCTATTCGTATTGGTATCGCGGGTTACGGTAATCTTGGCCGCGGTGTTGAATCTGCCATCCAGAAAAATCCTGATATGCAGCTTGTCGGTATTTTTACTCGCCGCTCACCAAGCAGCGTCTCTCCTTGCTTTGCAGAAACTCAAGTGTATAGCATGGATGCACTATTAAATGAGTTTAGCGATAAAATTGATGTGCTGATTCTTTGTGGCGGCTCTAAAGATGACTTGCCACAACAGGCGCCTATCTTTGCAAGTAAATTCAATACTGTAGATAGTTTTGATACGCATGCACGTATTCCGGAATACTATGCTGCAGTCGATGCACCCGCCCTTGCTAACAAAAAAACAGCCATGATTTCTATTGGCTGGGATCCTGGCATGTTCTCGATTAACCGTTTATTTGGTGAAGCGCTATTACCAGATGGCGAAACTTATACTTTTTGGGGTAAAGGCTTAAGTCAAGGCCATTCAGATGCGATCCGCCGTGTACCGGGTGTAAAAGCCGGTGTGCAATATACTATTCCATCCACTGATGCTATTGAACAAGTCCGCAGTGGCGCACGACCTGAGTTAAGCACCAAAGATAAACATCATCGTGACTGTTATGTGGTCTTGGAACAAGGAGCTGATGCAGCAACAGTTGAACAAACCATCGTCAGCATGCCTGATTATTTTGCAGATTATAATACGACTGTGAATTTTATCAGTGAGGAAACTTTACTGAAAGATCACGAAGATATGCCACATGGCGGTTTTGTCATTCGTAGTGGTAATACCAGTGATGCACAAAAACAGGTGATTGAGTTTTCTTTAAAGCTGAATAGCAATCCGGAGTTTACTGCAAGTGTTCTAGTGGCTTATGCCCGTGCCTGCTACCGCCTGAATCAAACTCAGCAATATGGTGCTAAAACAGCCCTAGATGTAGCACCCGCCCTACTTTCAATTAAATCTCCTGAGCAATTGCGCGAAGAATTGCTTTAAGATGATTTAAATATAGCCACCGATCGTATGATTGATGGCTATATTTTTCTGTTTTAGAGTTCGGATTGCTTAGTTACGAAATATCAAATATCTACAATCAAGTGAAATAGTTTTCGACAAACGATGAACTATCTACTACACAGACATTTGCAGTATTAGATAAGTGCAAAGGGATTTTAGATAGATTAAGGTACTGTTGCACTACTTTCAGACGCAGCTTGTGTTGAATTTGCGTTAGCATCCTGCTCTGCTTTGAGCTTTTCCGCAGCTTCTCGTGCTTCAATACGTGCAATCATATCTGCCTGCTGCTGCTTGTATTTTTCCTGATTTTTAGCATCACTATTCACTGCAAGAAATGCCATACTAATTAAAAATACCGGAATACAAAGTGCAAGCGTACCGAAGATCAATAACTTTTTGACACTGCGGGGCTGTGGCTGTTCGGACATAACAAACCTGCTTTAATTTCGTCATTTAATTACACTGCCCAATATAACAAAATAAAGTCATAGCTCAAGCCTTATAGATTAGGCAATAACAAAAGCATCCTTATAGGACGCTTTTTTCTCAGTCGATAGACAGTCACTACCTCAAAGCCAGTAGTATTCCTGCAAAAATAATCAGTCCAATCCAGCGGTTATGCCTAAACGCCCAAAAACACCATTGAGGATCCCGATCACGTGTTTTTATCCATTGGTAAATAAAATCAAGAGCAACAACAATTAATGCAGCCAGACCAAATGGAAGCAATAAATTTTCTAGCCACAATGCAGCACCTATCAATAAAATACTACTAGCCTGCAAAGCGCTAATGATCTGAATATCATGCCGACCAAATAAGATCGCGGTTGATTTCACCCCAATCTTTAAATCGTATTCACGATCTGCGATTGCATATTGCGTATCATAGGCTACAGTCCAAGCCAGATTGCCAAAATATAAAAGCCAGCAGGTTAAATCCGGCGTTTGCCCAACTGCGGTATAAGCCATCGGAATCGACCAGGAAAATGCTGCTCCCAGAAAGACTTGAGGCAAATGGGTATAGCGCTTCATAAAAGGATAAATAAACGCTAGAAACAAAGCCCCAAATGACCAGTAAAAAGTTTCGATTGGCAGAAAAAATAGCAAGCAGGCACTGGCAGCCACCAAAACCAGAAATACCATCACGGCCTCTTTGGCACTGATAATCCCGGTCGCTAATGGGCGGTTTTTAGTACGCTCCACATGTGCATCGACTTTACGGTCAGCAAAATCATTAATGGCACAGCCTGCCGCCCGCATAAAAATCACACCCAAAATCATGGGAATTAAAATTTCAATACGTGGCATGCCCTGAGCTGCAATCCACAGCGCCCACATGGTAGGCCAAAAAACCAGTTCAGTCCCAATCGGTTTATCAAAACGACAAAGATAATAATAGGCGCTAAGACGCTCACGCCAGGTGATTGCTTGTGCGGTTGCCATAAAAATCAAGCCCGTGAATTTTGTATAAAGTGTTCAAATGCCGGTAAAAATGTTTCTTGTACGATAAATTTACAGCCGTGCCAAGTATAGCAGCTCTGACGGGTCCAGCCCTCATCTAAAAGTACTACCCGGCGCTGGCACAGTGGATTAGTGCGCTGAAACAGAAACCAGCCAATCGGTTTGGTGCCAATATGCTGAAAAATTCGGGCTTTTTTTTGCAGGCTTAAAATCGGAAAGATGCTTTTGGCTTTCACCCAAGGAGACTGTTCCGAGCCGTAGAGATAACTTTCACGCACCCAGGAAGTATGCTGATGTGACATCTGCATCCATTTGGCATTGGCAAAGCTTAAACGCTGAAAATGCTCTTGAATTGGCTCGACATGGAATTGTCCTTGCGCCAAATCGGTCAGTTGTTGCGTGAGTGAACCCGATGCATACAGCCACGGTTTTAACTCAACAGGCAGAGTTGACAGCAACACACGCTGATTTTGATTTCTAGAACGACTATTCATTGTTAACAGTTATCTGTTTTTGCAATGATTTCATATTTGCCTTGTGGGGTTTTAATTAAAATAAAACCTTCAGCACTCAAATAAAATGATTCTGGATAAGCATAATTCATCGCCATTTCAGGATTTTTCAGCGCCACAAATTGAGCCTGCTTATAACCCTCGGGAGTCCGCCGCACTTCAAGATAAGTCACTTCAGAGAAATTCAGTTTGAAACCTTTGTCATGATCTTTTGGATCAATCCATGGATAAAAGCTGGTGTGCTTTTTACGTTGTGCCATTTAAGCCCATCAATCATTTAAAATTATAAATAGATGATACAAAAAAACCCGCGACATGCGCGGGTTTTCTTCGCTTTAATTCGTGATGAATTACAAGCTGTAGTACATATCAAATTCAACTGGGTGAGTAGTCGTGTTTAGACGACGAACTTCTTCAGTTTTAAGCTCGATATAAGCATCAAGCATTTCTTTCGTGAACACGCCACCTTTTAACAGGTAATCATGATCCGCTTGAAGTGCTTCAAGCGCCATATCCAGGCTATGCGCCACTGTAGGGATTTTTGCTTCTTCTTCCGGTGGAAGATCGTACAAGTTCTTGTCAGCAGCTTCACCTGGGTGGATCTTGTTTTGAATACCGTCAAGACCAGCCATCAACAATGCCGCGAAACCTAGGTACGGGTTCATCATTGGATCTGGAAAACGCGCTTCAATACGCTTGCCTTTCGGGCTAGACACGTAAGGAATACGGATAGATGCAGAACGGTTACGCGCTGAGTAAGCAAGCATAATCGGTGCTTCGAAATGTGGAACCAAACGCTTATACGAGTTTGTAGAAGGGTTAGTGATCGCATTCAAAGAACGGGCATGTTTAATTACACCACCGATGAAGTACAACGCCATTTCTGAAAGGCCTGCATATTCATCACCAGCAAACAGGTTTTTGCCGTCTTTAGAGATCGACATATGCACGTGCATACCAGAACCGTTATCGCCAACCATTGGTTTAGGCATAAAGGTTGCTGTTTTTGCATATTGATGCGCAACGTTCCAAACCGCATATTTGAACTGTTGAACTTCGTCTGCTTTACGCACCATAGTGTTGAAGCTCACACCAATTTCTAACTGGCAAGAAGCAACTTCGTGGTGATGTACTTCTACACGACCTGGACCCATGATGTCTTCGATACGCGCACACATGTCTGCACGCATGTCATGTGAAGAATCTACAGGAGGAACTGGGAAGTAACCGCCTTTTACGCGTGGACGGTGACCAGAGTTACCGCCTTCGTAGTCTTTGTTAGTTGACCAAGCAGCTTCTTCAGCGATCAATGTATGGCGCGCGCCAGACATGTCGATTTCCCATTTTACTTCGTCAAATACGAAGAATTCTGGTTCTGGACCAAAGAATGCAGTGTCACCGATACCGGTAGATTTCAAATATTCTTCTGCACGGCGCGCAATCGAACGTGGGTCACGATCATAACCTTGACCAGTTGATGGCTCGATTACGTCACAAGTTACAACAACTGTTGGCTCTGCAAAGAACGGGTCGATAAAACCTGTTGCCGCATCCGGACGTAAAATCATGTCCGATGCTTCGATGCCTTTCCAACCTGCAATTGAAGAACCGTCAAACATTTTGCCGTCTTCAAATGTATCTTCATCAATACTGTCTGCTGGGTAAGTGACGTGTTGCTCTTTACCCTTGGTATCAGTAAAGCGAAAATCGACCCATTTTGCGCCACTTTCTTGTATGAGTTGAAGGACCTTGTTCGCCATGCTCATTTTGCTCCGATGTTTTTGTTGCACCCGTGAAGTGCGTGTTAGCAGTTGATAGTTATTAAGCAATTACCGTACCAACTTTTAAAAGTATAGATAAAATATTGAAATCTTTATAAGAAATCATGAAGTGACAAAAATACTTTGCGGCTATTATACTAGCTGCAAAACTAAATGCACTATATTCAAGCATTCTTCATTTATTTTATTTCAGCTTTATTTTTTAGCGCACCTAAATAGTGCATGTATCTATAAAAATGTATAAGAAACATAGCTTTTTATAGCAAATATGCTGCTTTTTCTTACTTTTGTTATATTTTTACTTGTTTTTGGCTAAAAATTGAGCTTTTTTTAGTAGATATCAGTAAAGAAAATTTTGCGATTCATTTGGGATTGTATGCCTATTATGAGGCATTTTCTTCAAATCTACTTTCAATAGAAAAGTTTATATAAAGCTTAATTATTCAAGTGATGTTTTTTTCATCAAGCATTTTACCTCTCTTTGACCTTAATTTTTTCATTTTTAAGTTTTACTCTAAAAAATAGCCTTTTAAATCTTTCTATGAGTAAGCCTATTACTTTAGGCCTCTTTCATAAATCAAAAAACAAACAGTCTCTTGCTGATTATTTGTACCGAAGAATTTTAAATATTCATGCATAATCTGCGGATGAAATACATCGATTCAAAGAAGCTTTCTGAAACACAGTTTAAGCGATACACAGGCATCTCATGGTCAACCTTTGATTTAATGGTGGAACAACTGAAAATGCATGTTCCTGCTAAAGGTAGACCCACCAAATTAAGCATAGAAGATCAAATCCTTCTGTGCTTAAGTTATTGGCGTGAATATCGAACATTGTTCCATGTTGCAACTAGTTATGGTGTGTCAGAGCCGACTGCTTCAAGAATTGTCCGTCATGTAGAGGACTGCCTGATCAAGTCTAATCTATTTAATTTACCGAAGCATTTACCTAAGGGCGAAGGCATCGACTGGAACGTGGTGATTGTTGATGCCACAGAAATTCCAATACAAAGACCTAAAAAAACAGAAGAAAAGCTATAGTGGCAAAAAGAAGGCACATACTTTCAAAGTACAGGCCATCATTCATTATAGAACTCAACAAATTCTGAGTTTATGCACGAGTCGTGGTGCTGTACATGATTTCGCACTCTTCAAACGAAACTTGCATCAGATTCCGGCAGGTGCCTTTATCCTTGCAGATAAAGGCTATCAAGGGATTTACTCAGTGTATCCAAATAGCCTATTGCCATTAAAAGCAAAAAAGCGCTGTAAATTGAATCCTGAACTAAAAATCTATAATCAAGAAATCAACAAAAGAAGAATTGGGATTGAGCATGTATTTGGCAGTTTAAAAACCTTCAAAATCCTTGCTGAGCGATATCGTAATCGAGGAAAAAGACTGGGTTTAAGATTCAATTTAATTGCTGGAATCTACAATATGGAACTGAGTAAAAAATGACTTATGAAATAAGTCTTTTAAATCATTATAAAATTTTATTTAATTTTCTACAGGTTTTTAAAGCCAATAAATTGAGCGAAATTGTTGCGCCGAATGGGGCTATTTTTTGCTATGATGAAGAGTGCTTTATTTTCACACAATGAAATCAATGATTTAGTTGTGTCAGGCAAGTGCTTGCAACACGTATAAATAAAGTACGATCTGGACCACATTAGCACAGTTAAGTGCATTAATTTCAATAGGTTAAGCTCATGCTTTTAATGATCGAGAATTATCATAATAATTAAATACTGTAAAATGTTATTAAATCAAAATCCATATCTCTTTATTATCAAGCCTTTCCAGTTAAATACCATAAAATAGAATTAAATTGTATTAATCACTTTTGTGAGTAATATAGTGAGTAACAATATTTAATCTCTTGCGTTACTCACATGCTTAACGATACCAAGCTAAAAAAACTAAAACCAATGGAAAAAGCATACCGTATTGCTGATCAGGGTGGGCTGTGTATTGAGGTTCGTTCGACCGGGACAAAACTGTGGCGTGTGCGCTATCGTTATGCAGGAAAAGCCTCAATGATCAGTCTTGGTGAATATCCTATCGTAAGCTTAGCCGAGGCTCGTCAAAAGCAAGATGAAATCAAATCACTGCTTGCCAACAACATTGATCCAGCTGTGCATCGCCAACAAGAAAAGGCTGCCCTGCTTTGTGATGAAAACAGTTTTGAGGCAATCGCAAAGGAATATGCTGCGGATCGCCTAAAGGATAAATCACAAACTTATATCGACGCTTTTCATCGGGCAATGGAAAAGGATATCTACAAAGTCATCGGACATAAAAATATTAAAGATGTGACCTCTGCTGACGTTTTGAAGATCATGCAAAATACAGTAAAGCGCGTTAAGGGTCAGGATAACCGTGGCACTGGCGAAGTAACAGCAATTGAAAACAGAAAGAAGATTGGCTCTGTGATGAGGTATGCCATTGCGACACTAAGAGCTGAGAACGATCCGACATATGCGGTACGCGAAGTTATTGCACGACCTGATGTTGAGCATGCAAGACCATTAAGTTTAACTGAACGAAAGGTATTTAGAGCGCGAATCGATAGTTATGGCGGTGCTGAATCAACTGTTAATTCTATTTTATTTTTGTTCTATACCATGCTTCGCACAATTGAAGTGCGCCGACTTCAATGGTCATTTATTGATTTTGAGGAAAGGACTATTACTTTTGAAAAGCAGACGCGAGAACAGCTAAAAAAAGGTATGCGTCTAACCAAGAAAAATAGAACGCATGTGGTTCCAATGTCTGAGCAGGTTTATCAACTTCTGATTAAGCAAAAGAAACTTACTGGCCGCAAGAAGTATGTTTTTGAGGGGGTCTATAATGGCGGCATGATGCCGGCGACTACAATTAATAGAGCGCTACAGTACATCATGCAGAATGTCACAGCTCATGATTTTAGAGCCACAGCATCCACCCTGCTTAATGAGCTTGGTTATGATGAAAAGTGGATCGAAACCCAACTAGCCCATGCTGATGAAAATAAAACCCGTGCGTCGTATAACCATGCTAAATACTTATCAGATCGTAGAAAAATGATGCAGGACTGGGCTGATATTGTGGATGGATGGAGGGAGTAAATTGAAGTTAAGGTTTTTATATCAAAATTCCGACTAAGTTAAAGTCGATACCCTTAACTGTGAGCTTTATATTTATAGAAGAATTTAGAAATTTTTTAATAATGAGGAAATATAATGGAAAAGCCGCACATTTACTGCGATAGAAAAATTATTAAGTGTTCTGTTTGTGGAGCATGGGATGACTATAGTTTTAACGATACTCAGCACTTTTATCTTATTGCTGCTGCCGAAGGTAAGCAAACTCGTGGACTCTATTCTATAGAGAGTATTAGGTGTAAAGAGTGCAATAAAGTGGCTAGAAATAATCAAGACCCTTATTTTTATTATTGAGGAATTATTTATTAAAGTAAAAAATAAAGCCCTCATTTGAGGGCATTTATCTATTTTATTAGAATATTGTTCTCTAGTGAGTTATTCAGTCTTATTTAAGAACTTTCACAATAGCAGCATGACGCGCTTTGCAGTCGCTATATTTAGCTACTGTATCAATAGACCAGACCAAAACAACCTTACCCTGCCCTGATTCCAGTTTTTGCAAATCAGGGCAAGACTCAAGGAGGTTTACTGGCACCACTGGTGATAAGTGAGTTGAGTTGCTGCAGGCCATCATCATCAAAGCAATGGTTGAGATACACAGGACGATCAATGATCTTTTGCACTTCACGCGTAACTGTTTCGACTTGCACGTGCTGCTCTGATTTTGCTGCTTCATAATCCGCACTCATCTGGTTAATTTGATTTTGTTTATGGGTTAGAGCTTTGAGATGGTTTTGCTCTATTTTCTGAATTTTTATCGTGCACTGCTCACCAGCCTTGCGCAGCTTTCCGCTTAAGTGATTGGTGTAAGCAACTTGCCCTAGCCATAAAAAGAAAAAGACCGCAATTGCGATCCAGTGTTTATATTTCCATAATAGATTTAGAGTCATTTTAAAAATAACTCCATTTCAATTTTCCTGCGATTCACCAGACCTTGCAGGCGTTTGCCACGAGCATTTACCCATAAGCCAAATTGATCAGCTGCCGCCTTATAATTTTTCTCATTCAGCCTTTTGACCAAAGTGGATTCTTCAAATGCGGTAGGTCCAATGTTATAGGCCAATGAAACCAAGGCATCAAACTGATTCTGATTGATCGGAACATTGACTGCGCTATTGACGGTTTGCTCGAATTTTTTCAAGTCATGTTGCATGTAGCTTTTGGCTTGTTCCAGTGTGCAGGTATCCCCTTTTTTGACACGAATACCATTTAGGTATTTTGTGGTGCCATAACCAATGGTCCATACCCCCACGCCATCATCGTAGGCATTGAGCCGTAGGCTTTCAAAATTACGGATCAGATCAATACCACTTGGGCTGATGCTCATTTCATCCGTAGCGATACCCAGCATACTGGTGACATCATCGTAAGCAGTTGCAATCAGTTTGTCAGCAGCATCAACCTGTTTCTGGGTGAGTTTGCCGCCGCTAATCTTTCGCAAGAAATCAAAAATATGTTTCATGGGTTGTCACCATCTTTATCCGTATTAAAAAATTTAGGACGTGCACCACCCTTACCCCAAATATAGAGTTGTCGGGTAAATAGTGCGAATAAAATACTTACTGTAGTGTAAAAAAGGGTTCCGGCCGGACTTGGCGAATACTCATCTTTAACAAAAAGTGCGGCTCCAAAAAGGATCGACAACACCAATAGAAAATCGATGTGTTTTGGGAGCTGGATTTTTGGATGAAATGCCATGATTGCAAACGAAAATATAAACAATACCAATGCCGTCTTACTTATGATTAGCAGCATCTTCATTCTCCTTTTTGACTAAACCAAGAACTCTTGATCGAGCCAAACTCAGCAATGCTTCAGCTGTACTTTTACCAGCAGCGCCCAGAATGAATCCAAATAGTTCTGGGTAGTTACCGCTAGCAAGAAATAAACTTGCTGGTTTAGCAAAGACCACACATAAAATGAAGCCTGCAAAGAATCCTATCCAGCGATCCCGGGTGGGCTCCTTACTTAATAGAAAGCCAAAAGTTGCACCCAGCACACCTGTAAAAAGGATGTGTGAATGGTTCTTTATGCTTTCCAATACTTGACTAAGAAAGTCCATATACATCCCCTTTAGTCATACATACCCCTATTTTTTGGCAATAAAAAAGCACCTAAAAAGGTGCCGTTATTTGGTTAAATTTAGACTTCTATTTCTGAGTGCTGGCCAGTGGGTGCTGGCCTTAAAATTACCTGATTTGAGATGAATACTCGGACACCCAAGTTATAGGCTGTGCCGGATGTGCAAAGCACTGGACCGGATCCACCGTCGATCTGCACCCGGTATTCCGGATGCTTCACTGAAGTAATGGTGCCAATGTATTCAGCATGGGTTGGATTAAGCAATTTTCGCAATTCAAATAAGGGATTCGTCACGACTGATACGCTCCACAGTAATGGTTTCATTGACCTTTTCATGTGAAAAGCTGCCTGATACCGAATCAATCACACCCCACCACTGGCCACTAAATGCAATCGTTTTACCAGGTAGCATTTCGCCAATTTCCTGACTGACCGGAATATCAGAGAAAGTATGCAATTCCTGAATATTGGCTTTGACCAGTTCATTTTTGCCATAACTCGCACCCGATACCGCATTAAATAATGGCCCTGTGACCGCCTCTAACGGTATATCACCCGAAGTACCACGCTGCTGTACTTTCAGACTTTCACCGCTACGGCTATTCACCACAGTAATGGCATTAAAGTCAGCAATGTATTCATCGTTCTGCTTAATGTTCTGCTGCATCACCAGGCTTTCAGATAACAGAATGTCGTAATCATCCACCGTCAATGCATCCCAATAGCCTTTCTGATACCGGGGCAAGATAGTCAGCGTATTTCCTGCTTTCTGGCTATAGATAAAACCACCGCCTGCATCAACGACCTGTTTGATTGCATCAATTGGAGCAAGCTCGGCATAACTCAGGCTTTCAATCGGTACAATCCACCCCAGTTCATCAATCAGCTTCCAGTCCAAAGTCGTATTAGATTGAGCTCGATCAAGTTCAGCTTGCACCAGTTGAACAGAGGTGCGCTCATTGTCCTGAATAAATGAACGTGTCGGCCCGTATTTATCTGAGTTCAAGGCAGTGACACTTCGACCCGGGTAAGTGTAAAGAATACTGGCAAAACGTCGGGTTTCCTCTGGATCTTCAAGTAAGACATGATGCTCAAATCCATTGATCATAACTTTAAGAATCACGGGCTGCCCATCAATCGGCTGAAGCTTATCTTTTTCCGTGTGAGCAACAGTGATGGAATAGGTCCAGCACCATTGAGACCGACTGGTACTATAGGTACCATCCATGACCTTAATCTTCTCGCCGGTATCCAATCGTTCGGCTGTTAATGTATTCACGATATACCACCAATTCCTATTCGGCAGTGCTGGAATACAGTCATCTGCACCAAAATTTAAAACAACATCATGTGAATCAACGTCATGACAGAGACAGATAAAGTTTAAATCTGTACTACCCTGATATGGCTGAGGTTCAGGCCTTGGCCAAGGTAAAACCGGATGCTTGCGATAATGAATCGCTTTGGCTTTATTCCAAGGCAAATCTGACCTGGTGATAATCTCCAGGCTTTTATCCCACTCAAATGAAAAGCGGTGCTCAAATACCTGAGCCACGTCATGTGAATAAGTAAACGTCTTGCGCCTACGGATCATTTCTTGCCAGACAGTTTCTCGGTTATGACGCAGTTTGATGGTTTCTTCATGCAAATAGCGCTGATGAATAAAGCGTTTATCTCCCTCTTCCCAGATCATGTATGCATCAGAACTTAAACCGGTTGCTTGCTCATGAGTGGATCTAATCGCCCGGGTTAATGTTCCTGCCTGCTCATACCGGATATCTGCCTGATTGGAAATCACCAGGCCCTGATCATAAAAAAGAGCCTCATTCGAGACTCTTAATATTGGCTTAGACCATGGTATTTCTGTGGTACTTAAGGCTGCAATCGCTTTCTGGTACTGCAGCCCTAAACCTAAAGACACACCGACCAGATGATTGATATCGAATAACGCTTTAACCTCAAATTGAAATTCAGTATCTAAAACGGTATCAATTGTGCAAAGATTTTCACTGAATACAGCAACTACATCAAAACTAAAGCTGGTGTCTAAAACCGTATCAATCTGACCAATAACATCAGTATTTTCACTGAATACAGCAACTACATCAAAACTAAATTTAGTATCAAGTACCGTGTCTATGACTGCGGTATTTGCACCACTGTCTGCATAGACTGCTGTTATTTCAAATGAAAATCCGGTATCAAGTACTGTATCAATTACAGCCGTAACATCATCGCCAAAATTGAGATTGGTAGAGCCATCAGCCAAGTGCTCAAAATTCAGAATGATGCTATGGCTGTCAGTATTATCAGGCTTAAAGTTCAGGTTTAGGTTGTGAGCATCAACGGTGCCGAGCTTATTTTTAAAATCCACATGAGCACCCTTTTTAAATTAAGGTCTGAGTTTTATCGATTGGATAGATAAGGTACCACCCACGACCAGATTGGTATTCGCCAGAGCCATGTCGGTTCCCACAGCTAAATCTGCAGCTACTTCACCTGCGCCGTTGTAGATTCGTGCCCAGGTGGCGGTCCCGGTTTTAATGACGGTGGCTGTGTCGGTCGGATGAAGCTCTACATAGTTGGGTGTGGTTTCTTTAATACAAGGCTCCGGGAATGTGCATGTGACAAGTGCATTACTTGGGTTGGTTGTGGTTTCAGGTGTAGCTGGTTGTACACCCTCATAAAAAACAATCGTGGCGCTCAATGCGCCACTATCCATAAATACTGCTAAAGCTTGCGCCATAGCAAGCTTTGATTTAATTGAGGATCGACTCATTTTGCCACCACGTTCGCTTGAATAACAGCATTAAAGTCGCGTTCAGGATCAAAAGCAATAATTGTGTATTGTGTGTTTTTAGCACAGCCCGTGAAAGAATATCGCGCATCTCGATCTGAACGCACGGATCGCTGATAAACACCGTTTTGATCGCATAACACCACTTTTACATTTGATTTTACTACGCCCATTTTGCGAGTTTCGCCTGCCACACGTGTATAGCAGTTTAATAGGCCTGCTACTTGCGTGATGTTTGAGTAAACCGCATAACCGTTAATAAACATTTAAAGCCCTCCTAGGTAAAACGGCAAGCCAATTGTCTTGTTATACTGACCCCAACTCGGAATGACCTTGTCTTGTCGATAAAATACAGGGGTTGTGATAAACATTGCGTCATTTATAAGCTTAGTGTTGTTGTATGTTGTGCCAAAATCAGAATAAGGAATGTAAATATGTGGAATCTCGCCCTTTAGCTGACCACTAACTTGAATATAGTGTGGTGCTGTCACGTTGCCTGAAACACCTGCTGAAATATGTTTAGCAAAATATGTGTTTGCTGATACTGTTGCTCCAGTGTTTGATAGTGTGTAAATGTTTGTACAGTCTCGATAATTCCAAGACCCATCTTGCTCATAAGATCCACAAAATGGCATTGAATTTGCAATCATCGCTGAGTCATAGGTGGTACTAACAACCCCCTGGATAGCATTGCTTGCTAAAAAGTATGGGTATTGCACTGTATTATCGGTTGAATTGTATACACCAAAACCGTAAACACTTTGATTGTTTGGAGTGGTTTTTCCAAGCTGATCTTGCACTACTAAATAAAATGCATTTTCATCACCAACTATCATCCATTTTCGATTACCAGCACTTCCACCATCAGCAAAATTAAAGTTCGGCGACCCTGCTACTTTAAGCAGCCCACACCACAACCATTTTGACCAACATAGCGTTGCTGACGACCCTGAACCCGTTACAGTCCAGTTTTTTTCAGGATTGTCGGCATCGAAAGGTAATTGATACCGTGATGCTATATCATCGATACCTACGCAACTTGTCATAAGTGCAACACGTGCAAATTTGGCATATGTTGAAGTCCAGCCTGCTGGCAATGTTGCATCTACTCGTAAAAATGGTCGGTGTTCAGCATCTTTATTTGCGTTTCGATATACACCTTTGCCTGTTGCAGAAAATGTTTTTTCGTAGCCTAGCGGCGGCAGTCTAGCTTGCCCAACCGTTGTAATCGCGTTAATCGAATCAAGTCGATCAATTGCGATTTGTTGTGGCGATGGCACGCCAATGATGCGCCACTTTTTATTTAATTCAGCAGGCACGAAACCACTCAAACTCACAATCTGAAACATTTTAAGCTGATGCGGTGTAGTGAAGTTAATTAAAATCACCGAGCCGTCAATTACTACTGTATTAATAGCTGGTAAATTCAAACCATTTACTAACGCAGTGTCAAGAATTTCAATCAATGAGCCCCATGTGTTGGGTAGTGTTGGTGCATTTAAGTTTTCTTCGCAAATATATTGTACTTGAGTTTCAGCAACCATAATTTTTCCATAAAAAAAGACCGCATATAGCGGTCATATTTGATTTAAATTTTAAACAACGCGGTCAATATCACCACGTAGCATGATCTGGAATTGATCTGAAATGACAGATGGTTCGGATTGCTTCACAGTTCGAATCACCCAGACCGGGAAGTTTGCAGCCACTGTATTAAAACGCAAAACGTTGCCATTGGCCCAGCCACTGCCCCAGCCTTCTTTTTTAATGGTGAAGTAAGGCACACTGGTGACAGGGTTAATTGGCGCATAGTCTGCACTGATGGCACCCGTGCCAATCTGGCCAGAGTATTCACCGATACAGCGGAATGATTGCGTGTCGGTAAACTGGATATACCAGCGCTCCTGAATAGCACCCTTGTTTGTGATTTGAATCGGATACAATGCATCATTGTAATTGGCTGGAATTGTGGCACCCACAGGCTCATCAGCCCACGTACCATTCCATGAGCCTTGCACAAACTTGCGTGTGTAACGTGCCTGCATATCCCCAATAACCAAAGCAGAACCCACGATGGTATCCACCGCATCATAGTTATGGGTTAAAGGTTTGGTAAATGTCAGCTGACCGTTAATCTGTACGTCACGAATCAGGCCCATATCCTGATAACGGTATTTCATTGTCAGTGGTGCAACCAGATTACCCAGTACGAAGTCGCCGCCCAATGTCACACGGCCATAATCATAATCAACTGTGTACAAATCGAAAGCGACTTTCGTTCCGTGAGTATCCTCAAGTTCTGCCCATGAAATGCGCTGATCATTCAGATCATAGGTGGTTCCTGCAATCGCGCTTGGCAATTCCTGCGCCTTGCTTGAGCTGACAATACCAATACCACCAACTCGAAATATCGGCACTCGACCATCAATTGGTAATCGAGTAGCAGATAGGCCTAAAATTTCTGAATCAAGCGGAATGTAGGTATAAGCCACAGCGTTATAGCGTACCGATGAAGCATCCACCCAGACCGGGACATTGATATAAGCGTCTAAGCCTTCCTGATATTCCAGTAATGGGTCATACCAGTCATTCGCTTCAATGTCTGCTCGGTTGGTTTCGGTGATTTTGGTTTTGGTATAAAAGTAAATCGTGACAAAGCCATTATCCCAATTGACCTGACCATGTGCCCGGCTGGTTTCAATCACACCGTTTTCATCAGCAGTTAAAGTTAGCTGCCCAAATTCAATTGATGCTAAAACCACAGTTAATGATTGTGGTCGGATCGGCATGATTGGGGTTCTGAAACTGATTTTATTGACCGGTAACAGGTCGGTGGTAGTGGTCAAGGATTCTAGAGTAATCGTGTTATCGGCATTCGGAGTCCAGGAATCGATTTCAACAATCCCGGTGCCGTATTGAATGACACCTGACTGAACCCCGCTGTTATTGGCCGGATTCACATTGCGATACAGTAAGCCAGTACGGTCTAGGAAAGTATCAGCACCGACCTTAAAGCGCGCTGAACCTGTCAAAATCTGCTCATCAAAACCAGAAGATAAATCCAGCTTGAGCTTGTTTGCCGTCACTGTGTGGGTTGCTGAATTGGAGCCGGAGGTATCACGATATTTAACTTGAACATCAACAGTATTAAGGGCTTTTAGTTCAACCTGCTGACCCTGAATGTCTGATGTTTGTGGAGAATAAAAAGACATATTTCCTCGCTAGGCAGCCGCATAGGTAGCCATAGGTGTAAAGGTTTGCACAAATCTGCTTGCTGTACTCTTTGGTGTGACTTCAACTGCGCCAGTGGTATAGATAATGGTGCCTTGCACTTGACCGCGGCTATTCACCAGATTACCCATAGTTGCATTCACCGGCACATCTGTCAGAGTTACAGACCCTGTAATCCCATCACTGCTTTGAAGTGGAATTTTTAACTCAACACTATTTGGTTGAATTGCTGGTCCTGTACCAATGGTAAAGGTCAGCTTTTGATTTGCAGGCGTAACATCCATCTTGGTTTGTTCAAGTGAGGATCCATAGTTATAGATCACCGAAAAAATTGTGCCTTTCTGTGGCAGCTTGTTTGGAATAATCTTGCCGGTACCGGTTGCATAGTTAATTTCACCTGTAGCATCACCAGTAAACTTACCCTGAGCATTGGATGTTGCCGTTTTGGCCTCACCTTCAAGCATCCAGTTAATGGTGATGCCCGGTAATACACCCGGCCGACCTAAATCAAAATCAAAGGCAGCTTTTTCTACACTTAAATTTGATCGTACGAAGGTGATAATCGGTGTGCCCCAGTTCAGCAGGATCGGTGTATCCACATCAGGCAAAGCACCGGTAGTGAGTAACCATGATCCAGTTTCATAGTTGATCATGCCTGAACCAAAAGACGAACTTGAAGCTTTTAATTGGCCCGATCCATCATCTTTAAGTTCATAGAACTTGCCCTGTGACATATATGAAATCGAAAGTGCACCTGGGGCCGGAATCGGAATTAAAACTCCAGTCCAGTTGGTGCTCTGGTTATTCTGAGTCACTGGAATTGCATGGCTTTGGTAATACTGATTCGGTGCAGCGGCTGGCTTGAACGTAATACTCAAATTTGCAGTACCGGCTGGTGCTGCTGCAGTCCATTGGATTAAGCCGCGCTGATAATCAATCGTACCGACTTGCGTGCCTTGGGTATTCTTTAATAATCCACCCTGATCGGTAATCTGCTGGCCTTGTAATGTGAAAGCTACACTTGATGGAATAACCGCAGAGCCGATATACAGGTTTTGGCTGACACCAATCACCATATTTGGATAATTAACAGTAATGGTGCCTTCATTGCCTGCGACCAGCACCACACTTTCACCGGCAGCGTTCACATCAATGATCGGGGTTTCAGTCTGGGCAGATGGGATGAGTTGAGCAAAGATACTTTTGGCATTTACCGTGAATTCACCCACATTGGCTTCAGAAGCCAACGCAGTCGATGAGTAATACAGACCAGTATCCGCAACAATGGTATCGCGGATGATGGTTTTGGATTTTTCACCGTTGTACCACTGACGCGCTGATAATCCGACAAAGTCAACCTCAAGAGCATCATTCAAGGAATACGTGGCAACCTTGTATTCAACATTTTTACCATTGATGACCATGATTGCAGTACGGGTTTCAACCTTGGTAATACGCACATACTGCTCACGCTCTAAGGCCTTACCTTCATCACTAATCAGAACAATCGTGTCACCTACTGACGACTCAGTTTCTTGCGGAAACATGGCCACTTGCAGTGATGACATGCCCTGCCAATGGGTATCCAGTGGGGTGCCGGCAATCTGACCGCCTTTGGCTAAATAGTTTTCCACCCGGTTTTGAGCAGACTGGCGTTCATCCGTCCAGTTCTTGGTACTAAATAGCAGTGCTGATACGTTTGGATCCGCAGGCAGTTCAGATACAAAGACTGTTGCACCCATCAATAGATCAGTGTCTTCAGTCGTGACCGCTGGAAAGACCTTGCGCATGGATACATCGCCCATAGTGCGATCCATCTCAGACACATCATTAAACAGGTTATTACTGATGCCATCCTGAACCACAACACCGGAATACTTACCACCGCCATCAGAGTTATCAGTCAAGCGTTCAGACTTGTAGATCACTAAATCCTTGGTTTCAATCGCCATCGTTCAACTCCGTAAAGCGCAAGGTCACATTAAAATAATCATCCAGTGATACTGCTGGAATTCCTTTCACCGGTGCGGCCTCTAAGGCCCCATCCTGGTGGTTAAATTTGACGGTGAATTGCCGGCTATCATGTGGTTGCTCAAACTGCAGTCTGAAATTTTCATCTTGCAGTTTTGACCACTCCAAAACAGTCCGCAGTTCACGCAACCTGATCCAACCCATCTGTGGATCTGCCGGTTGCAAGGTAATTGGTCGACCCGACTTCTTTTTGCCCTCCTGGATGACTAGAGAGCCATCCATGGCATAAGCCTGACTCTGCTCAATAGCCTTCCATGAGAATTCATCAGGCCATAAAAAACCGTCCTCTAATGGGACGGTTTCGGATGTTGCTAAGCGAATGAGTTTCATGTTGATTTCGCTATACCTTTTAATTGGTTTACCAGACTGGTCATCACATCCTTTTGGCTTGCATCGCCTGTAAGGGATAGGGTTTGACCTCCGAATTGAATGTTGTAATTCACACTATCACCACCCTTGCCATAGTCTTTAGTTGATGGCACAGAAGGAATGGACGGCGCGTAGTCATTCAGGCTGCTGGAACCTGTAGAGGCTACATTAATAGATCGAAGCAATTCATTGATCTTGTTAGTACCATGTTGCGTAGTAATTCCCTTAGCCGCTGCATCGTCATACATCTGTCTCATGAGCGTATCTAGACCACCTACACCGCTATTGCCATAACTGGCCATCTTGGCATCACGATCCGCCTCCATGGCTTGTGACCAGATATTACCAGCAAGTTTTTTGGCATCTTTATCGTCATAACCTTGAGATTTCAGCATAGAGATAACATCATTCTTGTTATAAGAATCATAGTTATCCAAACTGCCAAGCGATTTGCTTTGCTGCTTCATGGCCTTATCAAATTCGCCTTTGGCCTTAGTCACTGCATCAGCCCAAGCTTCAGCAGATGTTTTGGCTTCCTCGCGTGCCACTTGACCGGCATGACGGAAGCCATCACCGATACCACGCGCAGAGTCTCTGACACGGTGATTCGCTTTTTCCCATTCATCCATGGATTTGACGGCGGCAACACCTGTGTCATCAATTTGAATCTCAAGATTTCGCCCTGCATTAGCGGCATTAGTTGCAGCAATGACACCAGCATCACCAGATGCAGCAGCAGACTGAGCAGCTTTTTCATAAGCCTTTTGAACACCTTCAGCAGTTGCCTTACCGCTATCCCGGATCGTGATGTAATCCATCAAAGCCTGTTGAGCTGAAAGCTTTAGGTTTTCCTTAGTCTCAATACCAAGACGCCTGAAAGCTTCTGTGACAGGGTCAATATCATCTGGTAGTCCTTGAGCCTGCATTTTGATAGCAATTAAGCCTTGCTCAACCTGAGATGTTGAAATCTGACCTTGAGTACCAAATTCCTGAAGCTTGGCTTTTGCATAGTCGATTTCAGCTTGGCTTTTCGCTGTTTCCAGCCATTTAAGCCAGGCCTGATATGTCACATCACCAGCTTGCTTACCCTCAACGCCTAGCTCCTCAAGGCCATTTGTAAAGTTATCCAGCTGACCTTCTGTTTCTTTGAATTTTGAAGAAACTCGGTTGAGCGAGATATCTAAATCAATACCAAGTGCAGCAGCAGCTTTACGGGCTTGGTCTGTCGCATTAACTTGACCATCTGTGGCGATAGCCGCATCTTGCATCGCTTTAACAACAACTTTACCAGTGCTATCGAATTCACCTTGTAAGCCCTGAGCAGCCAGCTGTGCATTCAAAACTTTCAACTGTGCCATGCCAGCAGCATCAGCTGACTGAATCATTGCATTTGCAACAATCTGTGCAGCCTGAATTTTAGCATCTGTGATTTTCTGACTTTCAGCCTGATATGCTTTTTCCTTGACATCTAATTCAGCTAGACCTTTTACGGCCTGATCAATTGCTGCCTGATTACCAGTCTTACGCGCCTCATAAAGTTGCTGCTCTAGTTGAACACGCTCATCACTGATAGCCATGTAATCAGCCTTATGCTTCTCCTCTTGAATCCTTAATTCATCCAGAGTTTTTCGGCTGTCAGTAATACGCTCCTCATTTGCTTCGTTTTCTGTTTGACGTATGTCCTTGATTGCCTCTTGAGTGGCAGACTTGCTTTCAAGTGCAAGCCTATTGGCTTCCCGTCCATTCTTTTCGGCCTGTCTGAACAGTGCATCTGAAGCGTTCTGAGCTTGAGTAGCAAGGTTGTCAAAACCCAGAAAATCCAATACCGCAGCATTTAATGAGTAAATACCACCAGCGATAAACTGAATACCTGCAAGTAGTAATTTAAGCCCAATATTTAGTCCTGTAGCAGCATCAGAAACAACACCCAGTGCAACCTTAAAGACATTGAACAGGGTGGTTAATCCACTAACCTCTTCCTTGCCACCCATAATTGCGTTAAATAGCGGGGCGATTGCATCCAAGGTAGATGTGAAAGCACTCCAAGCGGTTTCAGCGATTCCAGCCATACTGGATATGACATTTTTAATCGTGTCGTAGACAGCAGATAAAGTACTTCTAATTGCCTCAATTGTAGATGGATCAATCTCAGATAATTTATCCTGAAACCACCCAACACCTTCAGCCACATCATCAAAGAATACTTTTAAAATTCCAAGATTATCAGCGATGATTAACAGGGCATTCGCTACGGCGGCACTTGACCCATTAGCTTGATCCATCTCACCAATCAGGATTTGCCATTGTGTTGCTATTCTGGCTAAGGCATTGCCGATAGTGGTTGGGAACCTAGCATAATCAGCTTCAATTGCTGCTGATTGGTTTTGTAGGGCTTTAATAACTTTCTCGGCTGACAGTTCGCCGTTTTCAGCCATCTTGCGGAGTTCACCGGTAGTTACGCCAAGTGACTGGGCTAGTGCTTTAGAGATGCCAGGAGCCTGCTCCATGATGGAGTTAAATTCATCACCACGTAAAACGCCTGATTGCAGCGCCTGTGTCAGCTGAACAATTGCTGCTTCGCTTGCTTGAGCAGATCCGCCGCCGGTCTGAATAGCCATATTAATGGTTTTAACCAGATCCAGACTTTGCTGCTGGGTCATCCCCATCTGTTTGCCCACATCATTCACTTTCGTGAATAAGCCCGCAGTAGCATCAAGGCTTGAATTAGTCATCAATGCGACTTGGTGCACACCAGCCATTGCTTGCTGGAAGTTACCACCATCACTGGTTGCGATATTAATTCGAGCTGAAAGGTTGGTGTAAGAGTCTGCTGCCTGAGCAAGCTCTCGAAGCCCTAAACCAACGCCAATTGTAGCTAATGCCCCCACCAGTGCAGTTACAGCAAACTTAGCCCCATCCATGCCTTTAGAGAGGGTAGAAACTCCGGAATTTGCCTTTTGAGCAGCTGGCTCAACACCATTCAGTTCACTTTTAAGCTTTTCGATTTGCTGTTCGGTGATCTTGGTTACACGCTCTACTTCTTCAGCCGGCAATTTGCTATTAGCTTTAAAATCCTCCAGCTTCTTTGTAAGAGCTGCAATAGCATCATCTACTACTGTAGGCGGCTTGATACCTAGTGCATCATAAATCGCATGGCCAGCTTGCTTAGCACTACCGGATGCCTTATCTGTACTGGTAGTGACATTCTGCATTGCAGTAGTGGCTTTTACATTAAATTCTGAAAAAGCTGATTTGGTTAGATCTACTGCTTGCTCGAGGCCTTTGACCTTGTCACCAGCTGCCTTAATCTCATTAAGTGTTACAGCTTCACTGCTTTTTTCTAATGCTGAAAATGCATTTCTTGCTGTCAGTAATTCACGCTCTAAGGCATTAATACTATTGGTGCCAATACTGCCAATACGCTCAATTTCTTTGGTGCTAAGACTTGCGCCGTCACCCATACTTTCAATTGCACGGGTAGCAGTCTGTGCTTCACCTACTACCCCGGTTAGATCTACGGCGCTAAAACGTTGTACCTGGTTAATAGCTGATTGAGTAGCACCATCCACGCCCTTCATGGCATTGATCGCTACACCTTGATAATAATTGAAGGCACTGGAGGCTTCATTGATGGCGTCTTGAATACTCAGAACACGCTGTTTGGCAATTTCAATATCTTGCAGAGTACCATCAGTGCTTTGCAGTCGAACCAGTTCTGCCTGAGCAGCTTTAAGAGCTAAATTCAGCTCATTAAGGCCCTGTTCACCAGCACTCGACATTGCACGGAGTTCACCAGCGCTGATAGTCGACTTATCGCCCAGAGATTCAATTTCTTTTGCAGCAGAGAAGAACTTATTACCCAGCATTTCTGCAAGTTGAACAGCATCACCAGGAATGGCACCACCGATTTCAAAGCCGGCCTTATTAGCCTTGTTAGCTGTGTCTTGAAGCTCATTACCTAAACCGTCAATCTTGCCAGCTGTCTGAACAGCTTGACCCTGCAGCTCGCCAGCAGCTTGAGATACCTCACCTAGCTTGCCTTTAGCCTGATCAGCCTTCTTTTGAAGATCATCAGGAACAATTTTACCAACCTCTTTTCCTGTTTCTACGGAGGCCGCTTTAAGTCCATCCGCTTCCTTTTTCAAAAGAGAAATGAATGACTCCCAATTATCTTTAGATGCTTTGGTGCCAGCATCAAAGCCCTTGGTGTCAGCATCCATGACTAATTTGAATGTTAAATTTTTACCAGACATACTGACCTCAAATTTTAGGCAATAAAAAACCCGCAGTGGCGGGTGAAATTAGGTATTAAAAAACCACCCGAAGGTGGCTTAGTTGGAAACTGAAGTTATCTTTCCATTTGTAAAGTGTAAGTACTTTGAGCCTGAATATGGTGTTCTATATATCCACTGCTCAAATACATTATTTGTCGTAGTGGTTGTGTTGATCTTATCCGGATAACCCCACGTTGATTTTTCAGCTTCAGCTTTAGTCATTCCAACACGTGGCTCTTTTCGAGCAGCCCATTCCGCTTTCTCTTTTTCTGCTGTAGCCTGTTGCCCCTTGATCTTAGCTTGAGCTTGCTGAACTTGATTATGCGACTCTTTTCCTGCACAAGGTTTCCCCTGATAGACCGTTTTTCCGTTTACAGTACAAGTGTAAACTTGAGAAGCGAAAGAGTTTTGAACTAAGAGACCCAGTATAATACCTATAAAATAATTCATCTGTTGCCTCGCTTAAAGATTACGCCAAAGAATTTTCACAATTCTATCTCGACATAAAATGACGGTATATTCCTGTAAATCTACCTGTTTTACATATTCGGTAGCTGCACAGTAAAGTCGCCCATCTTCTAGAACGTAAAATCTTGGTTTACTTACTTCAAGTTTATCCTTAAGCGCCTGATGGCTATCCCCGATCTTTACTAGATCCCCAGATGGTGTACGGATGCTAGTGGTTGTTTTATCTGCATACGCGAACCCCGACACCAAACATAAAGCTAATAATAATTTTTTCACACTAACCCCCTAAATAGTTATTTACGCATCATAACTTTAGGGTGCTACTTGATCAATCAGAAACCATTTCTTTCTTGAATGATTCAAAGCCTTTTTTATCGGATTGAGCTACACGTCCAGCAATAGCGTTATTGAAGATCCGCTGCTTATACAGCTTATTTGCTGCTTTGATATAGCCTTGAAATGCACCGTAGGTCATTTGCATGATCTCGCTATGCTGATGGCCCATTGATACCAGAAACTGGAATGAATCAAACCAGGTAGAGTCATCTTTCTTTTTGATCCCACGCTTTGGCTTTTCATATTTAAAGTAAGCCTGATTGACCAAGAGTATTGCTTTCAATAAGCCCTTAAACCCCTGTTCATCTACGGCGAACTTTACCAGTGATTCTTGGTTTAAATCTGTCACACATGCCATTGTTGAAATGACTTGTACAGCATGGGCTTTGAGTAGATCTGTCAAAATCTCATCTGAATGATTCTGGTCTTTGATAAAGTTCTTTAATACTTCAGCATGCATTGCCCAGGTGTCAAAGTCTTTCATCTGGATCTGACGCACTTCAATGTCATTAACTTTGATACTGCGATTCGTTGCTAGGAAAAAATCATTCATGACGGGTCTCGAGTTAAAGTTTAGGCATTAAAAAAGCACCTTCGGGTGCTTTCTATTAAAGATTTAGTCTAGGACTCGTCTATGTTGTGAAAATTACTAACATTTCGTTAATCAAATCTACAAAATAATTTCATCAGAAAAGCATTCTTACGCAAAACTAGATCCTTCTAACTCTAGCCTTGAATATCTTACATATCCCGACATAGCTGCTACATCCACGATTTAAATCATTCTCTACACTGAAATTAAGTCTTAGAAACGTAGAGGAAATTCAAATGAAAAAGTATTCGAAAATTCTAATCTTAGGTTTAATGGGATTTACTGGTACCGTAGCTATCGCAGCTGACTCGATTCCAATAGAAGCCACTGCTGCAGCTGAAGCACAACAGGTTGCTTTAGAATATGCAGATGGTAAGGACCAAAAATCCGAGTCATCTGGTGAATAAAAGAAAGCCCTTAATTAAAGGGCTTTTTAATTACTTCCAGCTTGGCGTACAAGCACTCTTCCATGACAACTCAAATTGCTTTTGATCCGTCTGATTTTCTACAAGCACTATATTTTTTTCAATCACAACAAAGCGTTGGAAAGCAGTGTATTTGTTATCTTTGTCCCTATAGCTTACCTCTCCACACTCTCCTATTTGATTGCGGAACTTAGCTGAATCAGGATTGGGAATGAATTCTTTTGTAGCTTCTTTTGCAAATTCAAGCTGTTCCTTTTTGCTTGTTTCTAAATCAAGATGCTGACCACTAGATTCCTTGTGTCCACACCCAGCTAAAATCACAATAAAAAAGAATAAGCTTAAATTTTTCATAATATCCCCATGTATTAAGGGCGACACTTTACATTAATTTTCAATCTTATCTAAAGCCTAGGGAGAGTGGATTTGTAAAGTTATGTTTTACTATTTTAAGTCTTTTTAAAATTGACCCTATATATCCAGGTGAAACTTCCACTTATCAAAAAACCGCCCCAAAGGCGGTTCTTAGCTTACTAACTTACTGACATACAAGATAAATAAAAGTAGAAATAATTATTACGGCTAGGATGGAGACAAATATTTCTATTTTAGTCATAGCAGTTTTATTCTTAACATGAACTGAATATCTTTTATATCCCCATCAGATGAAAATTAGAATAACAAAAGATTACATAATCTTTATTTTTTACTATTTATTAAGTTTCATCTTAAATGTTTTAAGACTTATTACTATAAGGCAGGCACAAAAAAAGACGCATAGCGCCGCGGAGTTCTTTGTGCCTGCTTGGGTTTAGCCTTATTTAAGATGAAACTTTAAAACGATCAATACAGCCAAACGGTCCAGCTTGAGGATCACTTGCTTTTGAAGAGTCTGCTAGGCATTCACCTTCTACATCAAATGAAGCAAAGTCTTCATTAATCAAATCAAACTCTGTTTCTGGCGAAAACTGTACTCGCCATAATTCAACGGAAAGCTTGTCGCCCGAATATGTATCAACGCCTTTAAATAGCAGCGCATATTCTCGGCCCATATGAGTGGCTAAAGCTGTGCGCTCTACGATACCAGCACTTCCTGACCATGAAACAGGTTCAGCAGGTGCTTCATTGAATTCAACCGTCCCAAATACTGAGTCAAGTGTGTACGTAGAAGCTTCAATCGTAGTACTACCAGATTTAAAGGTGACTTCACTTAAGTTTCGATGACCTAAATTGATCATTTCGCCTGCACGCACTGTACCAAGTGACTGACTAGCAATTGGAGTAACCGTAGTAGTAAGTGTTTCTCCACTAAAAATAATATCCTTATTTTGCTTTTTCACTTCTTCCAGTGTTCCACTCAACGTAACACCTGTCGCTTTACGCAAAATAGCATCCTTTGCTCGGGTGCCATCCTTTGCAGTGTAATGATCCGTAGTTTCAGAAGAAATTGCAATTTGCATACTAGGGGTATTGCCCATTGTTAAATATGGGCCTGCAACATCATTTGTGATTAAAGCTGCGAAAAACTCACCTTGAAGTGAGATTAAATCTGGTTTAGCCATTATTTTTCATCCCCTGTGGTTTTCTTGGCTGGAGCAGCAGTTTTTACTTCAGGTACTTCCTGAATGATGCCATCTGCAGCTAATTTTTTAATCTGAGCATCACTTAGCCCACCGACTACATCGCCCTTTTTGAAGCGACCGACAGGCTGAGTTGCCTTGTATTGTTTCGCCATGATTGGCTCCTAAATGAATTTTTGTGATTCAAAAATTATGGTGATGTATGCAAAGCCCGGACTATACCCATCCCGAACCGATATGAAATCCAGTGCAGTACGTGATGCTTGAGGCTGCCAACCGGAAAGCAGTTGAATCACCTTCTCAGTCAAAAGCCCCGCTTCATCACTTACAGCACGTCCATCGGTCATTTGAGATTGAGCATTGCGACACGCCACCGTAACCGCCCATTGCTGGCCGATCTGGTTGATGCTTCCACGACCTGCACTTGCCTTTTTATCTATACGGACAAAATTGACATGTGCCGACGGCGTGACCTGCGACATCTCTGTTACGCTGACTGAATTCAACGGCGTATAGATCTTTAGAAATTCTGGAATTTCTTTCAGCTTTTCTGCAATCTCATCACGCACCGCGAAGAAGGTGCTCATCTATAAAACTCCCGACAATATCCAAAACCATAACTTCATCTTCAGCATCAAGGCCGAGTTGAGTCCGAGGTGGAATAATGGATTGCTTAACTTTCCGATATTGGCTACCCACTGCAAAAGTGATGTATTGGCCATTCTTGGGTAGGATGGTTGCGCCGTAATGCAGATGTGGTGCGTACGCAACATCTGTACCCACCTCCACACCGCTTGAAAGAACATTATGTGTGTAGGAATTCATTAAGCGGCCAGTATCACGTAGCGTCTCGCCACCCTGCATACGTGCACGCCATGAAATCTTCCACGGGTTACCATTCACATCAGTACCGGTTAGAAATCGATGTTGAACACTGTCTACAAGCCCAGCACCAATCTCATCAAACAACTGACTCTTCAGCGAATCGAAGCTACCTAATTGGTTCAGCACTGCTTCAATAGGTGAACTATCAGCTTGAATGGTTATTGCGAAAGCCATAAACACCTCACTTCATGCTGGGCATCATGTCTAAAGTGGCATCACCAAATACACCACCGGTATACGAAGTACCGACTGGCGCTGTCGAAGGTCGCCCCTTAGGTTGGTCATCCACGATCTGGCTTGTTTCCGGTAACTGAATCTGCAAATGTGCCTTGTTGTCAGCAACACGTTTTAAGAATGCGATTGCATCTTCATAACGTTGACGCACCTCTTCGGTGGGTTGCTGAAAGTAAAGACGATAGCGTGCAATGTCACACGCCATACGCTTTAAATTACTTGGCACATTGGGAAGCGGCAAAGGATAACGGCCGCCGATGTGACCGTTGATTTCCTCTGTTGCATCCTGAATTGCATCAGTTACTGAGGACTGAGAAGGAAGCATCGTTTTTAGATTTTCAATCTCATCACCAAATCGTACGACCAAATCTGCTTCAGTCGCATACATAGATCACCTACTTGGTTTCATCCGCTGGCTTGGTATCCGCCTTAGGCTTAGCTGCAGGTTTCACCTTTTCAAGTTCAGCCACTTTAGCCTTTAGCTCAGCAACTTCTTGATCAGCCTTATCCTTGTCAGCAGCTGCTGTCTGATTCGCTTCGGTTAGGGTTTTATTTGCTGCTATTAGTTCAGCATTGGCCTTTTCAAGTTCAGCCAAACGTGCAGCGGTATTGTCTGCTTCTGGCTCTTCCGGCTCTTGATATTCTTCAATAGCCCCAGATGCTAAAAGGGCCTGAAGTTGTTTAGCTTCAAGCCCTTTGATTTCATCACCTGGCATAAAATGCCCGATGGATTGTTTTGCTGTGTACTTCGGCATGTCTTGCTCCTTATAGGGTGATAAAGCCAGTACCACCGACGACACCATTCTTGTTAGACGGCACAACCAGTGGAGCAGATTCAGTCATTAGCATGATGCCGCTTGGATCTTCACAATACCACTGGCGGTCAAAGTATTGCTGAGCAACGCCGTTGGCCAACATGTTTTTAATCTTACAGTGAGCAACTGAACCATTAGTATCAGAGATCAAAGAGAAGTAATCCTTAGGAATAAAACGATTCACCTTGCCCTTGTTGCGGTAGGTTGCGTCATATACCCAGAATTCGATTCCATCAAAAGTACCTTTGAAGGTCGCTGATTCCTTAACACCAAAACTTGGATTCACTGGAACAGAAATACCAGCATACGGCGTGATGAACTCTTTCTTAAACTCTTCATTGTTCCAGAGAGCTGCCCAAACCAAGCCAGACATAATAGACAGCTTAGTCTCACCACCATCAGCAGCCAATTGACGTTCAAGCATGGTGCGAATATCCGTTACCGGCTTGGCACCTGCTTCATTCCACTTGGTTAACGGCGTAAATGTCAAAGATGCATCACGACGGTAATCCACCAGGTTGTATTCATAATCATCAGAATGAAGTGCATATTTACCGTTTTTCAGTAAATCAATCGCCATCATCAGGACTGAGTTATCAATTGCATCATGGTTACGCTTCATTACCGAGATTTGAGCAATGATCATTTGCTCTTGCTCAGATAGTCGCTGGTTACCAGTTGAGATGATACCTGCAGTACGTAAACGTTCCAGCAAGGCAATTTCAAAAGTTTCAGCCGGAGTGACTTGGTTCTTTGGCTTGTAGTAAGCCGGTTTAACATGGCGTACTTCACCAGATTGAGTAGTATCAAATGGCTTACCAGGCTGTTGCGGAGATACCAGCGGCGCCAGATCATGTTCGGCAGACACTTCAGCCAAAGGCACATCATCACGGGTGAATAACGGGCGATTTGGGAAAAGCTTGTCTAAAAGCCAGGTATCCATTGGACGGTAATTTGAGTGGATCAGTGCAAGCTCGCCCACATCAAGAAGTTCAAGTGGAGCACCTTCAATATTAAAAGACTGTGGCATGTTGTTTTACACCTTAGAAAGTTCGATTTTGTTTTTAGTTGCCTGTGCACGTGCTGCGTCATATTGAGCAGTTGTAAGCAAGGTTCCATTTACCGATACAGCTTCGACATTAAATACGCCGCCGTAATACACTGGGATTTCGATCCCATCAGCGGCCTTGATTGTGGCTTCTGCAGCTGATACATCCTGACCACAGATCACATCCCATGTTTTTTCATCAGTGGCATGGGCCACCACATTGGCATCTGACAGTGTTAAAAGATCGCCGTATTTAAATGCTGTGGCGGTTGGCACCTTGGCATTAGCACGACGTAATTTTTCATTGTCCAGGATCAGCCGTTTTGAAGTGACCGAAATAGGCGGTACATAATGAATAGCCATGAATTATTTCCCCTTTTGTTCTGCAAATGCTTGTGCACCAGAAGTGAATTTGTGAGTGTCATTGTGATTTGACTGACCACCTTGCCCTGGGTTTGCCTGATGAGTGAATAAGTGAGCAAATGCCGGATTTACACCTGGTGTTTGTTGTTGCTGTTGTCCAGCTGGTGGCTGCTGAGTAGTACCTGCTGAGAATTGACGAAGCTGCTTAGCAGTAAAGCTAAAAACTGAATCATCCATATTGGTATAAGCGGTTTTATCTTCCGCACTAAACTGTGTCTTCAGTTCAGTTTCTAAAGCAGCAATATCATCAGCACGCTTTTGCGCTTTGAATTGCTTAAGTTCAGTCAGGGCATCATCACGCTCACGTTCTGCTTGCTCTTTGGCCTGTTGTGCTTTTTCTAATTCGGTCACGTCTGTGTCCTCTTTGGTTGGGTTTGGGTTTGCTTTGCCCGAGAAGGCTTTGATTGATGTGTTGCGATCAGCACCGGTCGAGCAGATTGTAAATTCACGAATACGGTTTTGACGGAAGATTGTGATCGGGCCTTCAAAGGATTGACCATTCACAGTGACTGTCTTGCCTTGAGACACTTCTTCAATCGATCCCGGATCAATCATCATCGACATCTGGAACGGGAAACCATCATCAGAGTCCTGGACAATTTCCTGTGCTTTGGCGTTTGTAAGGAAATCACCTGATACATCAATCTTTCCGTTTGTATCCACGGTTTGAACGACACCAATTCGACTTGAGCCGAAGTGTTCTTCAAGTAAGGCTGTCGGCTTATCAATCTCAATTCCATCAAGATCAAAGACCACGCCAGAGCGTCCCCAATACCAGTGACCATCTACACGACCACCAGCATAAGCAGTGCCTTTAAATTTCCGTTTCTGCCCTTCCTCGGCTTTGGGTACCTCAATCGCAGAGGCATTAAATAAATACTTCAGCCGTTCTTCATTTGGATCTGGCATTTTTCATGCTCCATAAAAAAACCGCCCAGAAGGCGGTAATATTCATTTTTAAATTAGTTCAACAAGGGCTTGAGTGTATAAACCATCTGCCCTTCCACCGCTTCAATCGAAACCACCTCAAAAGATAGCCCCATCGGCATGAGAACGCCGTTACCAGCATTTAACATATCCAGATCAATGCCCAGCCCTTTGGCATTTTCAATCTTAATCACGATATCTGAAGCTGTATCAGCCATCAGCAACGGCGCATTCAATTGAACTGTCTGCCCCACCTGATAAGCCGCTACTTGATTAAGTGTCGCAGCACCCACTACGGTTGAAGCCGTATTACTTGCCACAGCCTGAATTGCTGCCATATCGGTACTAAGCCAGCGTTTAAGGACATCATCAGCCAGTGAGCTTGTAGCGGAGTTTAAGTAGCTACTTATTGCAGCATCATTTCCTTGCACATAATCCAGAAAGGTACGGATCGCACTTGGCCGAATACTTGGATCAAGTGGAATTACCGTATTGGCTACCGTATCAAACAGGTCCCGAGTCTTATCATCCATCGGAGCAAACAGACTGGTGAGCTTTTTACTTGCCATCCATTCAGCCTTAATGACTTCTTTCTGCTCGAGGAGATATTCCTTATCCAGACTCGAAGCACTGATCTTTTTATCCACCAGCGATTCTAGTTCACCAAACTGCAATGGGTGAGAACTCCAATCCAAAGCCTCGGCAATTTCAGGCAACTGATCATCAGGTGTAATGCCGTATTTCAATGCCTGCTTCTCTGTTAAAGCTACGCACGTGCATCTACAACGGAAACCCGTTGGAGGATAATGTGTTAGCCAGAATGGATGATCAATCGGCAGTACGATACGATTCAAAGCTAAATGAGCAGGACGCACTCGACTATCATTGATCGCTGAGTACATTAGGTACGAGCGCTTAGCCTTATTTCGTTGCTGTTGTTGCCACCGCCCATGACCGTACGCACTCTGGATGTTGGTACGAAATACATTGTCCAGGTAGTGCTTTGGCAGAATGATTTCAGATTCTTCAATGAGCTTCTGAAAATCTTTAAAAGTACCGCCGTCAGCAATGGATTTATTCACTGCCTTAATGACCGTCTCAATTTGCTCAAGACTCGATAGAAAACTAACCGTAGTTGCCATCTGCCGGGTCTTTAGATCCATTGAATAAAACTCATCAGGCAGCACGATTTTTTTACTGTGAGCAAACCGAAGTGCCTCAAGGAATGTGACTGGTTGCATAACTTACTTCCCATTTTGCGCCGTCACATACCCCAACACATCTGCCGCATACAAAGCCTGATCTAGATTGGCCGTGAACTGAGTCTGAGTTGCACCAGGTATTAATTGCATCAGGTTATAAGCCAGACTTTCAGGGCTATCAGACTTGAATACCAATTCCTTGACCTGATCCGGTTTCAGTAACTGCAATTCATCCTGACCATCAGTCAGTTCTTCAACTTCCTGCTGCTCTGGTGAGAGCTTGTTTGCAGATGCCTTAAAGTTAAATGCTTGGCGCGGTAATGCAGAGAATTGATTGAAGCTGGTAGGAACCTGCTCATTCAAATCCCCTTCCTGTAGACCATACTCGCGAACAAAATATTCTTTAGACAGATTTGCACCCGCATTCTTTAAATGGACATCACGCTCTGCTTGGTCCTTATTCAGTGGTTTTGGTTTCTCACCAAGCATCACTTCATAATCCCCCCAACCGTTTAAAGCGCATAGAGCATTGACCACAGCCTGTAAAGTTGGTGTGACAAGCCTAATATCAGATTTAAGCTTATCCATTCGTACATTTTCATGCACTTGACCAAGACTGTAGCTTCCCTTCCCATCAGTCCCGCTGGTAAGTGTCTGCCCTAGTACAACTTTCTGGATCTGACGAATCAGCTGATTATTAAATGCCTCAAACGCTGCCCCTGCTGAACCGTTTGTTCCTGGTGCGGAAAGAATCTGAACATCATCATCTGCATCAATCGACAATACGCTTTGAGCATGAGCAGTTAACAAGGCTTTGCTCATATCATCAGTTTCAGTATCTTTGCACTTACCCAGTAAGATTGGTGTTCCAAAACGTTCGAGGAATTTCGCCCAGAATTTGAAGCCATTCTGCTTAAAGAAGAATAACCAATACAGCGTGGCTAATAGCGCTTTACCATATGGCTGTTCGTATGTGGCTTTACGGCGTGTTAAGAAGAATTTGAATGCTTGATCTACCTCATGCTCTGCATTGTTTCCATCCTGACGATAGATTAGCCGACCATCATTCTTAGGCTCAAACCATTGCATCGGTTTTTCACCAATCCATTGCAAACCAATATAACCTTCCGACTTTAGCTCATATACAGCTTCCTGAACCGAGTACCCGAAGAACAGTGCACTCATGGCAGCAGTCGCAATTTCATGGAACCATTCTTTCAGGATGAGATTCAGCTTTTCCGCTTCATCCGTATCATTTGGTTCAATTCGCAATGGCGTTGCTAAAAGTGCATCAATCCGTGTTTCAACTACTTGTGCAATCTCGTCATCATCAAGCAGTACACGCAATCTGTGGCGTGTAATTCCAGCTTTGCGCAGCACTTCATCGGTATCTGGTTGCTTGCCAAAGTTCACCAGAAACTGAGTGACTGCTTCTTGAGTGTATAAATTGCCGTAAGACAAAGCCTTCTTTGACGCTTTGTCCTTTTTAGACTTTGCCATGTTTTTTCCTTCTCAATAGGTTCGAGTACCTGCACCTGCAGGTTTTTTCCGTTTTCGCTCACGGATATCACTAAAGCAAATCATGACGCCGTCTGCTCGGTTTGGAGATAAAGCCCCGTCTGGTTGCTTATTGACTAGGATTTTGCCTGCACCATTCTTAGTATAAGTAGGCTGTGAAAGCTCTCGCTTGAGCTGTTCAAGCTCCTGCTTGTTTATATCTTTGGTAGAGAGCGAAATAAGATTGTCTGGGTCATATTGCATACCTTGTAAGGCTCGATAAGTATTCTGAAATCTTATGCGCAGTGACCACCACATCTGAGCTTTAAGATTGGCAAAGAAGTCTACATTTTTACGCGCCTCAACCATTTCCTGCTCCGGGTTGTGCACCGCACCTGAGCCTCGGAATGGATTTGCTTCGATCTCCGGAATACCTTTGGATCTATTCTGCTCATTAATGACTCGGGCATCACCACGTACACCAGCACCAAGTCCATCGGCATCGTAATAAAACGAGTTCAAACGTAGATCAAGACAAGCATCAATAGCTTTCTGAGTTGTGCCAAAGATGTCATCACCAACGCCTGACCAAGTGTCCAAATACTGCAGTACGATGCCATGACGTGCGGCAAAAGAGTTTTTATCCTTACCCTCATCTGCCACATCAAGCGCACCCATACGTTCGCCTGAAGGCTGAATATCTAAATGGAGATGAGCATCGACTGCAGCCTGCACCCATGCTGATGGAATCAATACACCTTCTACTGACGCGGCATAATCAATATCAACTTCTTGAGCTAAAACGATGTCATCAAGTGTGGCCAATTGTTTTTCATACCAGGGATGAATTAGCTTGCCATTAAATTCGACCTGCCAGTTCTTATCTGGGTTATCACGCCATGCCATCGTAAAAACGGCGTAACGACCACTAAAACGATCCTGGTGAAACTTGTCCCCAATACCGTTTGGTGTAGATCCCTTGATATGTACGTTTGTGTTTTGAGAAATGGCAGCATCAACAGCTTCTTGCCGCTCTACGAATGCCCATTCATCCAGAAAGTACATTGTGGTACGACCACCACGGCCAATATTGTCACCAGCCTCACCCGTAACCGTTGCGCCGTTGTCCGGGTTAATGATTCGCATGTAGTTATCATGCACTTTCTCGACAAAACCTTTAGGCTTCATCCAATCCGGCAACTTGGAAAACATATCCCTGAATTTGTGCAGTAACGTTTTCGGATCACCTTTCTTATCGACCAAATCCTCTTTACGACTACCGACACCACCTGCAAAGCCTTCAACAAATAACCACCGGTGCAAATAAAAGCCAAGTACAACGTAACTCATCCCCTCATCACGACTTTTTTCAATTAAGCCGTGTGTCTGGGTGCTTTCACGCTCTAATAGCCAATCAACAAGCTCAACCTGACCAGGACGCAAAACAAAAGGAATATTCGCCGGCAGTCCAAAAGGCATGCCCCGTGGATCATAAGTCCATACCCAGTGATTAAACCAATGAGCCGGATCATTCTTACATTTGTAGATTTCAGCCTCTCGACTTAGTTCATTCTGCTCTATCAGCATCCGGTAGTAATAGCGCCGTTTCATCTCTTCAATGATTTCAGGTAGACGTGTATTGATCGTCCACTCTTTAATTAGTGGCGCTATATCTTCGATTGCATAAGTCATAACTTGCCATTAATTGCTAAACGCGAAAGCTCTTGCGCCGTCATGCCAGCAAGCTGTTCAGGTGTATATTGAGGAAGATTTTTAGTTTCTTGCTGAATAGGTCCGCCGTCTGGACCAGTGATTTCCTGCTTTGTCACACGGCCATCTGTTTCTTGGAATGCCTGTTTCAGCAGATTTTGTTTTGCCCGTTTATTTTTTCCAGAATCCTCATACATCTTCTGAAGCTCACGTAAACGAAACGCCTTGTTAGCAATCGCAATATCATCAATATTTTCACGAAACTCTTTGCGAGTTTGCTCAAATAAATCCTTTAACTTTTTACTGAGATTACGACCTGCATATTTTGTCGGGTCATAACTGTGACATTGTTTTCGATCAATCTTGATCTTATATATTTCTTCTACCGCGTCTGCCACTTGTTGAGGGGTTTCAAAGCAAGCAAGAGACTGAACTATAAACATTTTTACAGGCTCTTTTAATGCTGCCATAAATACCTCTTTGTCGTTCTACGTCGTACAAGATAGGCAAAAAAATTTAACCTATGACACAGTTCCCACAACACGCAGCCATACTTTTTTCAGATACAAACGGCGCATTTTTGGAGATTTCCAAAAGTCTTTTTACTGACTCATCTGCGCCCCATCGCTTAGTTTCACCAAAGAACACTTCAACATCATGGCCAGCCAGGTAATGCTTAGGCAGTCCGGTCATATCGCTATAAATGATTTCACCATCTTCATCACGTTCTACACCGATGTGATAAAGCTCATGCTCAATCAGGCGACAAAACTCACGATCTGAGGCTTGCTCACAGAAAGCAGCATCCACAGTAATCAAGTATTGAGGTACAAAGCCAAACCAGTCTCGCATCTGCTGTTCCTGACGTGCTTTCTTCCAGCCACCCTGGTTAAACATGACCTTTTCACACTGACCCAGCACCATACGTTTTTTCGCTACAGCGGCAGATGAAGCCCAGGCGAATGCAAGGAACTCTTCATTGTCGTGAAGTAGCTCAGCAATATGGTCGTGATCTGGGTTATGTAGTTCACCACCGAGAGTAAGCCAGTTATTCACGACCCATTCTTTAAGCTCTGGTGCCGGTGCCAAACGAATGGCTTCTTCTTCCTCAGCCTGATCAATCAGCTCCGTCGGCGGGAATGGTCTGAACTGTTCCATCTTCTAATCTCTCTAACTGACTTCGAATCCAGTTAATTGCATAACCCGATTCAATCTGATGAGGTTCAAGGCGCACAAATGTATAACCTTGATCTTCAGCAAGATCATACTTATTAAATGAATTCGCTATCTTTTTCCCACCACGACCAACCGCCCATGGACTGCCCACAATTTCTATAAGAAGGTTCAGCTTCACAATATAAAAATCAAACCGCCAATTTTTGGTTGATTCAAATTGAAACTTTCGACGATAACCAATGGCATGTTCTTCTAATTCTTGAAATAGGGTTTCTTCTGCTTCTAAGTATTTTTCTTTGGCTTTCGGTAGTGGCTTATTGCGGGGTTTGGTTTTGATTGGACGCTTCTTGGTTTTCCAGAAATATTCTTTTTCGTCCATATACACCCCTTGTATCAGCAATGTATCGAGAAGATATAAATTAAATACCTTGACTATTTAAATAGTGATACAGATCAATCTGGCGACCGGTTTATTATAAAAACCTTTGAAATATAAATAAGATATAAACATTTAAATCCTACATATATCTACACTTATCCCTCCAAATCATCCCATTGTAAGTGCTACTAGTATGTCACTCTGAATAGGTCGAATCTTCGGCAACAAAAATTGAGAAAACTATGTTAGTTAATACAAATACCGCTCAAAAAGCTTCTTTCAATCAATTTTCAAATAATGCTACTGAAAACAAGCCTAAATCAGAAAACCATACACAGAAGCCTACACAAGATAAACCCAATCAAAATGATACAACCTCCACTAAAGAGCAAGATGATCAAAAAGAAAATACAGATAAAAAGTAAATCATCGCTCAATCTTTTGATTAGTAAGAAAAGCCTATCTACCTGATGGGCTTTTTGAAATTTGAAATATCTATTCTACACAACACCACTTCAAATCATCCCCATGGATGCCAAAGCCATTCCCAAACTCATTCGACCTAATCGCATATTCACCACCAATAAGAAAAGAAAAACCCCGACAAATTAATGACGGGGTTTGAGTCGTAATACGTTCGACAAAAGGAAAATAGCAATATATTTCAATAAAAAACCCGTTTAACTCTCTCCAATTAAACGGGCTTGACTTGCGTCACAACGTCTTTCTTCTTTTGCAGAGCAACTATATTGCTTAAATATTACAGCTTTATGAAACAGCTCTTTGCTTGAGTGATTGTTATTCAACTTCTTTCAAACAATCCCGACACACTTTGATTTCTTCATCATCAATCGTGTAATCGATCTCAGTCGCACCGTGTAGGCCGAATAAACACATCAGTAATCTAAGCATGATTTTACTCCTGGACAATCAAGCAATCATGTCGCAAGAAATGTCAGTTATTTTCACTTATAAAACATAAATTTATAATATTCATTACTGAAATAATGTCATTAACTTTGTCGAACTAAGCAAGATTCATTCCTGGTTAATCAAGCATTTTAATTTGGTATGATTACACTAGTATTTCTCAGGGCATTAAAAAGCCCTTTTCGCAGGGCCAAACGCTACTCACAATCACACACACCTAACATGCACGGTCTGCTTTACTTGCTTTCAATCCTCTTTAGGTCGGGACGCTACTCCCTAGTCTAGATTCCCGAAGGAAGTTTACTCGAAGGCATGTTCCACTGGTCAGCACTCCAGTAGGCTTGGGTCGCCTTTTTACAGGCAATAAAAAGCCCACTTACTCGTCAAATAAGTGGGCCAGTGCTGTAGTCACTTTCTTCGTATTGCATCTTCTTCTTATCGCAAAAACAATATAGCACTAAGGCTTTGATCAGAAAGTATAGAGAATATTAAGAAATTATTATTCATTGTCTAATTTTGGTTAATTTTCGTTTTAGGTCATAAATTCTAAGCATTAAAAAAGCCCACCTTTCGATGAACTTCTTTTGAAATTTAAAATTACTTATAGTCTTTACCAAATGCGTAACCAAGTGCCAGAGTGATAATGGGTGTAAATATTGACCACACTGTAGGTATAAATCTTCTTAACTCATTAATTTCATCAGCATTGTTGCTAGAAAATGCTACCCAGAGAAATAGAAAAATAATAATAGTTATTGCTGAAGCAATAATAAAACACCATCTAATAGTGGTCCAAATAATAGAGTGTTTAGCATCATCTCCAGTGCCAATTTCTTTTGTAATTCTTCCTACAATTTTCGCATCTGCAATATGATTTGGATTGATAGATGTGCTTTTTTCATCAACCCCACTTTCAGTGTTAGGTAGAGGTGACCGAAATGTGATTTTATCTTCACTCACGTTAACACCATTAATTACTTAGAATTGAATAATTAAACTGTCTATTCCCTTCCACAACAATAGTGAAAAAAGAAACATATATTTCGCGCCCCTTATAAAAAACCACTTGCACTGGATCTAACAGTCCACTCCCCAAAGGATTGTTAAAATTCATCAGAGTTAATTTAAGTTTTAACCCAGGATTGTTCTCAGCCTTAGTTTCGATCTTTTGTGTTGAAATAGCATCATTATTTATAAAGTTAAAAACCAACTCAAAGTCATCAATTAAAAACCTAATAGGCTTAGATGACTCACAATGCAGTACCCCGCTATCAATAACCTTAAGCTCACCAACAAATTTTTGAATAGTAAACCTTGGAGGGGATGCTGAAAACACATTCGCGTTAGTTGAATGATCCATATCACATTAACCTAATTTATTATTCATGAAATACTACTTCAAATAACAGCCATAAAAAAGCCCACCATTTGGCGAGCTTTCCTTGATGCTTAAACCTATTTTTGACATTTCACGTTAAACTGGTATTCGTCTTGAGTGACCTTAATTTTAATATTTTTATATTTTCGTTTGTTTGGATCCATTGCCGAGCCAGCCACTTCCTCAAAAAAGCTACGATCATTCATTAGCTCGCCATACGCTTTATAGCCTAATAAAATCTTTTCAGGCTTTTCGCCTTCAGCCACTAATTTACCGAGAGTATCTTCTAGTTTTTTAACAGTTAAAATCGCCATTTCAATTAGAGCTCAAAAACAAAAAGGCATTATCACTTAATTTTATGAATAAATAATGTCAAAAAAGCCCACCTTTCGATGAGCCTTCTATCAGTAGTGCGACTTACTTACACTTCGCACCACTATAACACGAATTTAGCATTACCCTTGTACAAGGTCAATCCCTAATCATTATTTATATTCAATGAACTTATAACGACAGTGCAATGCAGCCAAACCGCACTTCACATCAGCACGAGCATCATTTTCTGAATACATTTTCACCATGTCGCCCACTGGATTCATCTCCCATTTCACCATCTGCGACCACGAATTCCCATAAAAATAACGGCAGATAATCGCATCCATCCACTCATCCATGATTTCACTTTGACCCTGCATATCCAGAATTAAGCGCTGGACTGCCCGAGCTTCATTATCATCAATCTCACAAACCACCCCAACTCTGGATAATTTCGGCTTTTCCTCTGACAGCATTGAATCAGCAATAATTTGACGAGTCTTTCTCACACCCAACTTAAACTTGCGCTGCTTTACAACCGCCTCATCCATAGCAACAGCAATAGGATTGATGCTCTTGCCGCATGTTCCAGAAACGCTATTCATCCAAGCCCCAAACTGGTAAAGCCACTCTTCCAGTGAGTACTTTGACCAATTAACCGCCTGCATAATATTTTGAACCCCAACCATCGCATTCATCCCTATTCCCTCTTAAATCTTGCTTAAATCTAAAATTGTCATTGTTCCCCAATGAACTGCACCAGTATCAATCCAGTAGCAGTTATCGCGCTTGCATGGCTTCTGAGTAACCGTATGTCCCATGATTACCGCATCAACTCCTGAAACATGGGTGTATTGTTGGTTTTCTTCATCCAGTCGATCACGACCCCACATTGCTAATTCAGTAGGGAAGCGTTCCTTTTTGATAATGTGCTGAGCTTGATCAAAATTATTTAGAATGCTTTTAAACTCATCCCAATTGTTCTGTTCGATATGGCCATGAACAAAGCCAAATTTTCTACCTTTGTGATTAATCTCTAAAGCAATCGGTAGAGTTTTTAATTTTTTAATGATTTCGCGCTGAACCTGGTAATCCAGGTCATAAAACCATTCACCACCATTTTGAATATGGCAATTGAAGTAAGAGCGATTAACATCACCCATGATGACCAAATCTTCATGATTACCCTTTACGGATGTAAACCAAGGCTCATCAATTAGACTTACGCATTCTTCGTTCTGAGTACCTCGATCCACTAGATCACCAACCGCAACCAGCAAATCATTCTCAAAGTCGAAGCTAATTTCTTTAAGTCGAGTCATAAGCAGGTTGTAGCAGCCGTGAATATCACCAACGGCATACAACTTTCCTTTGATTTCTTTATCCCAAATTTTGACCTTCATAGCCCTACCATCTTCTCAATTTGCTGTATCGCTAAACCTGACTTCACTTGATCTGTACTAAACCGTATTACTTGATAACCAAGCATTGTTGCTGCGTTATATTTTTCCATGTCCCCGATATACCCCTTGCCTCTGGTATGTCTTCCTCCACTCCAGATCGCACCTTCAACTTCTACCAGTATCTTTTTTCCTACCAGGTGGAAATCAGCTCTCCATTTCCGCTTTGGGTGAAACTCAAATTCCTGCTCAAACTCAATTTTTAAAGTCTTTAGTTCTCGGGCCAGTTTCGCCTCAAACTCATTCGGTACTTTTTCGCCTTTCACATTAGGACGCTTGGAGCGCCCTTTCGGTCTGGTGGCTTTCACCATCTTTTTGTATTCAGCGATTGAGTAGCTGGTCATTCACACCATATCCTCAAAACGACGGCGCCAATTGCCATGAAAATAAACATCAATGTTTTGTTTAGATCCTTCACGCCGCCACCTTCACTGTGAAAATCTGCTTAGTCTTTTCAGTTACGGTGAAGCCTGCAGGTGTAGCGCCATCTCTCTGGATATATCCGGCATGCTCCAACTGACCTAAATAACGCTGTACAGTGCGACGATTACCCTCCATTAGTACCATCACATCAGAAACGCTTGTTTTGCCCCGTTTAGCCATCATTTGACGCAATATACGAATCATTTTCTCGCCTTGGGTTACGGCATGCATCGATGCGCACCAATCCATGGTTTGAAAGTCATATTCTTTTGACATGATCAGTGACCTCCCAATTGCTCACGAATAACCTTAGGCACCTTCACCCCATCCATCTCGCATTTTTCCAAGTACGACTCAGGATTTTCAAAAGGATCTGGCCAAGGATCAGCTATTGCAGTCGGCTGGCACTGGAGGCGTTGAGGCTTTGGTACCTGGCGATTTTTCACGTTCATGCGCTTTTTAAGTTCTTCAAGCGCTTGCTTTGCCACTTCATTTGGTACCGGGTTATGATCCTCAGCCTTGCTTTCAATCTGCATCACAGCATCCAACACGCCATCAGGCTCACCACGTTCTTTAGCTTCAGTAACGAGTCGTTTGTACACACTGCAAAATACGTTGTGTACGGTATCAGTGGTTTTTAGCATCCCATATGGACCCACTACAGCGTCATAAGCTGCTTTAGCTAGGTGATTGATTCGAGCAGAGCGGTTTTCTTTCTCAAAATTAAGAGCCTGTAACCATGCCTCATCAGCGGTCTGATATTCATACCCACCTAAACACCAGTCTTTAAATTCTGGAATCGATGGTGGCCAGCTTGCCGTGTCCAGTCGCTTAAGACCTCGCAAGAATTGCTCATAAGTCAGCACAGAAAGTTTCTGAGCAAACTTGGCAACCACTTGCCCTTTAGTCTGACCGGCCCATTGATCAGTAAATTTTTTGCCGTGTAGCTCAATCATTTCCTTGATCAGTAAACGGGCATCTTCTTCGCCAAATTTGCGAACTTGTTGATCAGGTCCATTCACTTGATTTGAGATCTGGTTATGCATGGCCCACCCCCTCAACCGCATGGATATCAATTATGGCTTGTTCTTCAGGTTGACCTAATTCAGCAAACCACTCCTGTGCTTCACGTGCTGCTCGGCTTTGGTATCCAGAAGGTTTGGCAGCCGGTGCAGATTTCTTGGCTTCACGTAGACGGCGTACTTCGTCTTTGTTGTTTTGAATCCAGGTAAACCATTTCACCAGCCATAAGCTTGGTGTATTTTTGCTATCAGACTTAGCTGAGAAGAAATCACCAAAGTTTGTAAACATAGCAATCAGATCTTGTTCTGGTAGACCAGGATTACGCTGCTTTCCAAGTTCTATGAAATCGTAGTGAATTGGATATACATGTACGCATTCAAGAATCGAATAGCGTTTGTGATCCTCAGCTTGATATTGAGAAAATTGAATCGGTGGAAAAGAAATTTTTTCTTCGCACGCATTACTACTATCAATATTGGTTAATGGTTTTTGGTTAACGGTTAATGGTTTATGGTTAAGGTTTTTTTGGGTTTCAATTTCAGAACCCAAATTAACCGGCTGGGTTTCTTCTGGGTTTTTAGGTTCGCCACTTTCTTCGCTACGTGGGTTTTCATCCGGCTTCTTTTTTGGCGGACGCCCACCTTTCTTGCCGTTTTCACGATTTTTGTCAGCATGAAGCTTATAAGCTTGAATTTCTGCATCACATCGTTTGTTGTGAAACCCATCTTCCTCTTCAGTAAAGAAGTCACCAAGCACATTTAAAACTGCCTGTTTCTCTTCTTCGGTTGTTGCACGTAACCGACGGAAAACCGACTGGGTTTCTTTGGGTAATGGACTTTCATTAAGATAATAAAAATCCAGGGCGCGTCGATAGAAACACTCCTCAAGTGTTGAGAGGTGAACTGTGTCACGCATGAAGTCACCAATATGGTGTAAATATTTATGCATTAGTTGCACCCCACTTTTAAATAAGCCCCGACTCGCTCACCTTCACGCTTTAATTCATCAAGCATGTCGTCTAAGCCAAATTGATTGTTTCGTTCAATCAGATAGTGAATAAACTCATTTTTCACTTCAGCCATTTCTTCATCGTGATGACATTCATGCTCTTCACATTCATGGGTCTCACATTCAAGACATTCATACTCAAAGCCGCTTTCTTTCATTTCATCGGCAATCGTATTTAAGTCAGAACCACTAGATGAAGATATGAAGCCAAGAACATCTTCTAAAGTTATGCTCATGCTGCCACCTGCTGTGCTTTACGCATCTTATTGACTAGGCCTGTAATACGAGTCAGGCCAAAAGCAGTGACACGCATGTGCAAGAACACACGCTCTTTGCCATCGTTGCGATTTGTGATTACTGGTGATGTACGGTTGGTGAATACGCCATTAATGACATACTGGGCATGTGGTTGAAGCTTGCGATCCGAGTCGCGGTAAACCCACTTTCTGTCAATCAATAGCTTGATTAGGTCTGATTCTTTAATACCGATTGTTTTGGCACATTCACGCAGGCAATAAGTATTGGATGTATCAGCAATGACTTCTAATGCTTCAGCCTTAGGTGCAAGTACTGCTACTTTTTCACTTAACTCAATGTTGAGCTTGGCTTGGACTTCGATTGCTTGAAGTAGATGTGTAGGATTAGTGATGTCAAAACTATTTTTAGCCTTAAGCGCGTCTTCCATCGAAGTCATGCGGTCAAAAACTCGAGCCTGTAACTCATAGCTATATGACATAGCCATCAAGCAGGCTTCGCGTTTTGGGAAGTTGTAGATATGTCGCGTGTTGTTGTTGCCGTAGTTTTGCGTTCCGATAAATTTCGGAGCGTGATTATCCCCTAAAACACCTGGGACTTTCCGCATAAAGTCATCATGACGAAGTTCTTTATATGGCTTCTCTACAGTGGCAGTTTCTTTGCGAAATTTATTAATGAAATCAACAATCTCAGGTGATGACATTGTTACTTCGTTTATGTTAAAATTTCCTTGTGTTAACATATTCATTGTTTGGATCTCCAACGATTTAAACACCGAAAAGCCTGACCTCGACCGTCAGGCTTTTTCTGTTTCTGGGTTATTGATACAAGCCTGGACTTGTTTATCCAGCTCAGCCAAAACAACGTGCATTTGGTGAATTACTTTTGACATATCACGCACTTCACCTGGAGTGATGCGGCCGTCAGCCATAATCTCGCGAAACGTACTCATCACATCCCCGCCACGCATCCCGACGCACAAAACCTTATCTGTAAGTGCCATATCGCGGCATTCAGGGATTTCGGGAAGGTTAATTGCAACCTTTTCATGCTCAGCAGCTAATGCTTGCAAAATACGAAAGTCACCAGTCAAAGCCATCAATTTAGAAGCCTCAGCAAGTGTTAGATGGTGAGTTTCAGTATTTGGGTTGATCTTGCTGTTTAGAACAGCGGGGCTTTTGATTCCCATACGTGGAGCTAATGAGGCTGAACCACCTGGGTAGTCACGAACTGTGTTGTACGCTGCATCTGTTATGTTCATTTTCCCTTCCTTCGAACGTATTTAATTAAAATCAAATGCTTAATAATTAATTTAAGCGGTTAATCGCGATGGCGTGGGTACTCCTCTAACAATCTTGTAGGAAATCCCTGGTATAACAGCCATGATTTTTCCAACAGAAGGATCTGGGATGTATTCACCCCATTGATTAATCGCTTGGGGAGTGATGCCAATTTCTTCAGCTAGGCGTGATGCATTTTTAAAATGATCAAGAGCGTCACTGGTTTTGATGAGTACTCTCATGTTCAATCTCGAAAGTATGCTTTATTATTAAAGTGTACTTTAATATATTTTTGCAAGCAAGCTTTATTAATATTGTTGTAAGCTGGCTTTAAATTTAAAGTGAATTTTAATATGAGTACTCTTGAGGATCGGATCAATCAGGCCATATCTCATTTTTTGTCCAAGAATAAACTTAAGAAACTGGACAGAGCGGCCATGGCTAAGTATTGCGAAGCATCTGTAGCTGCGGTAGGCCAATGGATTAATGGAAAAACAAAGTCGCTTGATAGCTTTAAAAATGCTAAAGCTGCTCAATTTTTAGGTGTGAATCCCCACTGGTTAGCCGGTGATCCTAAGTATGGAATGCTTGATGCATCAAGTGATCAGAAACTTGATAACAATATCGATCTATCTCAAAAAATTCCTATGGAAGGTTTTCCTGTACCTGTTATTTCATGGGTAGCTGCTGGTTCATTTGACCCTATTGAAACCGTGCTTAAAGATGTTGAAGTGGATGAATATCTTCCGCCAATAAGAGAATGTGGAAAAAATGGATATGGTTTAGTGGTGGTTGGAAATTCCATGAAGCCTGACTTTAAGCCAGGTGATCGTATCTATGTAAATCCTGATATTCAAACTTTCGACTTACATACCGATGATTTAGTGATTATTGCCTGCTGTGGTGAGAGTGAGGCTACGTTTAAAAAGCTAATTATTGAAGGCAGTGATAAGTACCTTCAGCCACTTAATCCAGATTGGCCTGAGCAAATTATTAAACTGACGGAAGATTGTCGATTGGTTGGTAAAGTTGTTGGTTTGTATAGAAAAATTTAAGAAATAAAAAAGCCGCTATATGCGGCTTGGGTTCTATCAAGATGTTGAACATGATAAAAAATCCCGAAAAAGGAAAACACAATGATCGCAACACTCAACAAATCTAAAACTGCGCTAACGATTAATCGTCAAGAGTTTAAGTTGGCATTAAGTAAAATAGGTGAAGGGATTGATAAGCAAATAGCTTCGCTTAAGAAGGCCAAGCAAAGCTATGATGCTGCTGAAATAGCACGTGAGGTCATTACTGAAGCAAATATCTTTGAGGCTATTATTGAAGGCTTTAACGAAGCAGAAGAGACCAATCTAAAGCTGATTGACATAACCAATCTTGAAGTGGCTCAAGGATGGATAGATGAGTTTTTAGAAAAGTATTCTGAGTTATAAACCCTAAATCAATTTTTGTTGGGTGGATGAATAAAAAAAGCCTCTATATGCGGCTTGGGTATATCAAAATTTTAATTATGGGAAGTGTGATATGCAAACAATTGAAATCAATTCCCACAAGATTAGTTATGTGCTTTATCAACACCACCTGTTGACTATAGTACTTCAGACGGGTGAAAGATTTCTTTACCGTCTTCTTGAATCTACTACTTTTGCTAAATTTATGGATTCGACTGATAAAGACAAATTTTATAAAACTGAAATTGAAGCGAATAAAAAGTTTAAGCGTATTCAGCTTTTTATTTAACTGAAACGAAATATAGCCCGAAAAGGGCTTCAAACTATATTTATCAAATTAAGTAAGGGGGAGTTTTATGAAAACTTTTATTAAATGGTTGGTAATTATATTTATTGCCCTGCTGGTAATAGGTCTAGTTTTTGGGGATAACTCAAAAGAAGAGCCAAACAATAAAGTTGATACAACTACGGTAACAGCTAATCAGGCTGTAGGAGCAACACCTACTAATCAAGATATGGAGCAGCCTGAATCAATCAACCAGACAGCAGAACCAGAAACACCAAGTATGACTGGTCCGCAAAAAAATGCCGTTAGATCTGCAGAACAATATCTTAGCTTTACAGGATTCTCACGTGAAGGTCTTATACAACAACTTTCATCTAGTTATGGAGATGGTTATGAGGTTGCTGATGCCACTGTCGCAGTAGACAGCCTAAATGTTGATTGGAATGAACAGGCTGTTAAATCTGCAAAACAATATCTAGATATGTCAGGTTTTTCTTGTGATGGTCTGATTGAGCAGCTCTCATCCAGTGCGGGTGATAAATATACACAAAGCCAGGCAACCTATGGAGCACAGCAAGCTGGTGCTTGTTCTTAAATAATTATAGGAAAAGCCGCAACCCGAGCGGCTCTTGGATCGGGTGGAGAAATTAAATGGACAATATTCTTCAATTTCCAAAAGTTGAATCCAATAGCAAGGATGAAATTAGAAGTTCATTGATAAACAACCTTGTTGAAAATGGTGCATCAAAAGAACGTGCTGATTTAATAGCTGAAAGAATGTCTCCATTCTTAGATATATTGTGTAGCTTTGAATTCCATCCTGATTTTCCAGAAAATCCAAAAACTGAAGATTACAATTTACTTTTTAAACAAATTTCTGAAAAAATCTCGATATTTAGGGAAGAACTCCTTCTCGAGAGAATTAGTAGTGAGTGCTGGAATACCCAATGTGATTGATTTGGGTTCTGGTGTTAATTCACCATCCTTCAGATCAATCTGGTCCTGACTTATATTTAAAGCACTTAGGCAATGATGTTGATTTGATTGACCATCTGATCCGTGAAAGTGCAATTTAATCTTTATAGGACTTACGCACTATTATTTATAGATTTTCTGTGGCAGCAGATGATTCTTATCGAGAATAAATTCATCAATAAAGTTCTTGATAATTGGTCTAAATAATTTCTTCTGCCAACGATATACATTTTCAAAGATCCGCTCAAACTGGTTCTTTTGTATCTCAACATAGGCCATCAAGGCTGAGAAAATATGATTCAAAATCAGCTTGGATCGTCTTACTTGAAACTTTTCAATATGACAAACCTGTTTAATTACTCGATGATATTGTTCTATTTTCCAATGACTTGAATGTAATTCATAAAAACCATCAAAGGACAATAAATCATCTTCATCTTGATGCACAATATAAAATCTCTGCTGTTCTTTTAACTGAGTCTTAAATAATTGTACAAAGCCAACATCTTTGAGCCAGACCACTTGACCCTGATGAAAATTCGGCAATAAACGGAGTTGAAACCATTGTCCTTTTTCAGGGGAAACCTTACGGTTACTGTCGACACCAAACATAAATCGAATACCATGTTTTCTTATGGTTTTTAGATTTTCAGTCGATGAATACCAACTATCACCTGTAATGAATTGAATCTTTGCACCCCAATCGAGTACTTCACTTAACATCTCCATAAAGTAATCATTCTTGGTTTTACTTTCTGACTTATCATAAATTCGAAAATTAATTGGAATATTTTTGCCATGTTGATCTGTCGCATACAAGGTAATGAGATTAATACCCTTGACGGATCGGTGGTGTTTACCTGACCAAAAATAGCTAACTAAGTCCATATGTTGACTATATGGCTTATCTAAAACAGTATCATCAATACTGACTATAAGTTTATTATTATCAATGTGTTGAATTGCTTCTTGATATAGATCGTGAGCTGTGTAGTCTTCACGCTCCAAAAAGCGATTTACACTGTCATGCGAGATATTATAAGTCTCGGCAAGTTGTGTGCAGCTAATAGAGTTTGGTTCTGTCATGAGAAAGCCCATATAAATGGGTAATGTACAAGTTGCTGTAGAAGCATGTTTAGTTCGTCTGATCACAGATACGTTATAAAGTAGTTTGAGACTTTTTTAAATCCGTCAATGCGTAAGTCCTACTTTATTACATTTTCCTCAGTGAGATGTTCCGGATCAGTAATAAGAATGCCTATAAGGAATCCTTTTGGTCTCTGACCCACTTTCACCGAGATTAGTTCGCCCTTACTGGTTACTCCGATCATCTCAACAAACTCCATCCAACCCACCCCAGCGGTGGGTTTTTTGCCATTTTTCAAATTTAATCTAAAAATGAATATGCTTGTTCTAATCCATTTTGATCACCGTGATCACGCATATATTCTATATTGTTTTCTTCAATACCATCAGGGTTACCTCTCACATAACCACCTACTTCCGTTCCATCACTGCGCGTATATCCTTCTACTGAATGGTAACCAGAATTTGAGGAAGAATAGTGATATGACTCATCAGAGTAAGACTCATCATCCTCATATTCAACAACTTCGTCATAGTCTTCTTCATAATAGTCATCCTCTACATATTCAATCTGTTCCTTCTTCTCAGTAATATCAACTTTGATATCATTTGCTTGTAAATTTTTATCCTCTTTTAATTCTTTCAACTTGTCTTCTATCCATACAATTAATGGCTTTTTAAAATTATCAACACTTACATCTGACCATTTATTGTTTTTATTGTATAGAAATGAGAAGAAAAATAAAAAATAGAATAAATATATTGATAAAAAAATAATAAGTAAAAAAATCTTTAACCAATATATTTTATTATATCTAAATGCTAAGAAGTAATAACAGATAAGACATGATGCCAGCAAAATTGCACTAAAAAAATTAAATAAGCTCAGTGTAAGACCATCCAAAAATACAAAAAATGGTAGAAAAATAAGAGTAACTAAAATATAGAAATCGTTATTATATGTACTACTATTTCCGTCAGAGAGCATAAGTTCTTCTAGCATTATCAAGGACAACACAAGATATTGTTTTTAAAAAATTTAATCAATGCTATTGGATGATTTATTATCGTGTTTGACGATAAATTTTCACAACCTAGCCACCCCACTCCCAGTGGTGATTTTTCTTTTATCAATTTCCGCTTATAATTCACTCACCAATAACAATAAAACTATAACTATGAAGCACATCACACTTACCACCCTACTCTTATCTTTGACTTTGTCCGGCTGTCAGAAGCAACCAGATGAAGATGTAGATCCAATTGCCACCACTACAGCTTTTGAGAACTCAGATAATATTCTTAGCAAATATCTGGAAAAGTTAGATTCAGAGTTCACCACTCAAGATGTACGGGTAAAAATCTTATGCAGAGACTACCCACGTGAGTATGAAAAGAACTATATGCCCAACTTGTTGAAGCTATCACCCGGTGAATACTCTGAAGTCGCACTTCTGGCTGATATGGATTTAGTTTTGGATCACTACAAAGAGAAAGATGCTATTCAGTGCTAAAGCTTTCTTACTTCTGAAATATTAAATCTTTATATTGGACTTAAGACCTCTCATGACCGGGTCTGTAATAACAAAGTAAAGCATCACTAACCCGCTATCCGCGGGTTTTTCTTTATGTAAGGTAAGTGTAACCTTGTCTTTAAATGTTACATTATAACAATTAGTATAATGATACCTATGATTCATAAATAGAAAGGTAAGTCTCAATGAAATATCTGTTAGGCGCAGCATTGTTAGGATTAGCGATTACTGGCTGTACTTCAAATCAAAAAAACGAAGTAGTGCAAGAAAAAGTTGTGAGCAATACTGCAACTGAAACTCAGGTAATTAACTTTACTGGTCCAATGGATCTTACAGTTGAATTGAAATCTTCGGATAATTTTGAAACTGCAGAAATGACAGATAATTCTGGCAAGGTTTATCACCTTAAGCGAGCTATTTCAGGAAGTGGTATGCGTTTAGCCAATAATGATGGTGTTTCAATTCACTTCAAAGCTGGTGAAGGTATTGTAGAGTTTATGAAAGACAAACCTATCAGTATTACTGAATACAAAAAATAAGATTATTGTTGTAGGACAACCCATCCCTGTGATGGGTTTTCTTTTGTCTATTAAAGCATAAGTTAAAGCAAAGTTTATAAATATAATTAAAGTATGCTTTACATAACTCATTTATTAAAGTATGCTTTAATTATTAAGTAAAAAGAAGCCCCAGCGTTGCTGTAACAACCTGGAGCGTGACCCATCACCCTACTGAGTGAAATTATTATGAACACAAAATTAACTCCACACAATAGCTTCAAGGTAACTCTGTTTACCGCTGCCTTAACTGTAAGCGCCTTGGCATTTGCTCATCTTGCTGACTTTGGTACTGACCAGGTAGCACCAGCTCAAAATATTCAATCTGAATATGGAATCGTCTCTTTAAAGATGCTCGACGATGTACACGGTGAAGCTGTCGTAAATCTGGATGGTTTCCGTTTGGAAATCACTTCATTTGAAGTTGAAGCACACCCGGATGATTACGGTGTACCAGGTTCCGAATTCACAAATATAGAAGTCGTTGAACTAGGTGAAATCAAGGTGTTCGATGCTAATGGCAATCCATATAACGACTTCACTGATCATCAAGATCACCGCGAAATCAATTCAATGATCGCCGGCTACATCATGAAGCACCGTCTGGTGGAGGTTCAGTCATGATTTTAAATTCTGCTGATCAAATCTTTGAGGCGCTTTTGAATGGTCAATCGGTCTACTGGTGTGAATGCGGCTCTGATGACTGGTCTCCTCTAAATGATCGAACTCAAATTAATTTTGTAGACCTTTATACCGGCTTCCTGCAATTCAAAGCAGATGAGCTACCTGTAGTGCCAATGCCGATTGAGTTCAACTCAACTCATCGTTACTTCTCTGAATACATCAAGACCTTTGAGGGACTTGAAATCTATCGAGTGGGTAAAACCCGGGCGAGCTATTTTGCCCTACGTGTCAAAAGCTCAGGAACTATTGCTGACTATTTCTGCAACACAACTATCTATTCCATTCAGCCGGACGGCTCATTGAGGAAGATGGATAAATCCCTTACTCCGAAATGGATTTTAGATGGACTGGAAAATGCGCGTGTTGCTATGCGCAAAAACAAGCGTCATCAAGTTTTAGAAAGTACCGGCTTCTTTGCATCGGAAGACTATAAGAACTTTAAGCGTAATAACCGTCCTGCAGGAGCACGTTGAGATGGCGATTAATATTATTCCAGCGAATCAAGCGCTGCTAGTTCAGGCAATTATTGTTTACCTGTATGCAGATCCAGGCTTGGGTAAAACCTCTATCGGCTTTACTGGTGATAAGGCTATTTCATTCGACTTTGACAAGGGTTCCCACCGTACTGGTGAGCTTCGTCGCGGTGCTGTAGTTCAGGCTCACCAGTGGTCTGATGTTGCAAACCTAACAATGGCCGATCTTGAACCGTATAACACCATTGTGATTGATACCGTCGGTGCAATGCTTGAAAGCATCAAAACCCATTTAATGCTCAATGCGACCAATAAACAGAAAGATGGATCGTTAAAGCTTAAAGCCCAGGGTTTGGCCAACAACATCTTTAAACAGTATGTGAACACTCTGATCGCATCTGGAAAGGATGTGGTGTTTATTGCTCACGCTTCTGAAGATCAAAGCGGTGACCAGGTAATTTATCGTCCTGATCTGGGTGGTAAAAACCGAAATGAGCTTTATCGCATTGCTGACATCATGGGCTATTTGACCACAGTCACTACTGGTGAAGGTAAAAATGCCCGGGTAATTAGCTTTAGACCATGCCCCACTCACCATGCCAAAAATGCAGGTGGTTTAGGTGGTGAAACTGGTGAGGTATGGGTGCCGGATCTAAAGACCAGCCCTACATTTCTGGCCGATCTTATCAAACAGGCTAAGGACCATATCAATACCCTGACACCAGATCAATTGGCCGCAATCAAGGCTCAAGAAGATCTAGAAAACTGGGTACAAAGCTGTGGTGAGGCCCAGTATGCGAGTGATCTAAATCAGCTCACTCAGTCCCTTGAAGACACTCATCTGTATTACAAGAATATGCGTGCCGAGCTGGTTCGTCGTGCTCTGGAAATGAAGTGCATATTCGATAGACAGCGCAATGCATGGACAGATCCACCAGAGTTCAATGGCATTTCTGATGAGCAGCTGGCCGATCTGCAGGATTTCATCGATACCTGTGGCCTTGATGCAAAAACAGTATGTGAACACTTAGGGCTTGATGCTCTCAACCAAATAGAAGCTTCTAAATTTGAAGCTGTAAAAAATGAAATAGAACAAGTAGCGAAGGGAGCAATGACAGCATGAAAATTTTAAATAGCAAAGAAGCTTTTGAAGCAATGATGGCTGGCCGCAATATCATGTGCCGTGCTGCTGATGAGTTAATGGATTTTGATGATCTGTCTCAATTCCCGGCTACGATTTTCGCTATGCCAGGCTATGAGTTCTGCATCAAGATTGAAACCATGGAACTGGCTGGTATTACATTTACCAAGCCTTTGACTCTTGATGATATTCGTGAAGGTCAAGATATCTATGTCATCAACACATATGGTTCATCTATCTATGTTGTTGAGTTCGGCAAGATGACCTGTACAGCACTCATAGAATCCATCAATAATGGATTTGTACAATATGATGCTGAAAATGCAAAGCTTCAATTACAAGCAATATCTAAGGTTTTAGGCCGTGAATTAAGTGGTGATTGCCTGGTTGTACGACTTGGCGGTGAGGAAAAGCCTGAAAAGAAACGTCGTAGTCGAAAAGCCAAGGAAGATACTGAGCAGCCTGGCATTCCAGCTGGCCCAGGTGATGCTGTACCAGATATTGAAAAACAGCCTGAGCCAGAGATAGTTCAACTTGTTGAGGTCGTAGAGCAAGAATCCACAGTTAATACTGAAGCTCCAGTTGCAGAAACTGAAGAGGATTCAATTGAAACCGACCCGGTAAAGCTTGTTGAAAAGTTTACAGCTCAAATTGCCCAGTTTACTAAGGCCGATGACGTTCTTTCATTCCGTCACGTATTTCTGGCCAATGGACACTTAGATCAAAAATATCAACAGCACTTATGCAAGCTTACCGAAGATAAATTGCTTGAGCTGGATCCTGAACAATACACGCCTAAGGCTGAACCTGAACCAATCGCAGAAGAAGTCATTGAAGTCGCGCAACCAAGTTTGATTGATCAAATTGAAAACACTGCACGCAAACAAGCAGCAGTGGAAAGTGCTGAGCATGGTAGTGCCTCTATCGATCTGTTCTACAAAAAGAAGAAGCAGGTTTTGATCAATCGAATCTATGACATGGATTCAGTTGAAACTTTAGAACGACTGGCACCAGCAATACCTGCAGCTAAATTACTTCCAGCTGATCATCAGGAACTACTTAGCCTGTATGCACAGCGCAAAGATGCCTTGATTCAAGCTGCTGAAACTGGGGAGGCTTCATGAGTTACTCCTACTCATCTACGACCCGAGTACTGCTTGTGCAGTACAAGGGTCGGATCCGGACCTACCGCAATATCAACCTATTCGGTATTGATGATTGCCTACAGGATTTTGCAAGCAACTGGGGGTACAGATGATCTTCAGAATTAAAAAGAAACATCAAGTGGGCTTTAAGTTGTGGCTTGAAAAGCTGGGTTATTCAAAGAAAGAGCTTGCAGATGGCAGTTCTACATTTACCGGAAAAGGTACACGTAAAACTTTGAGCTATGTGTTTTTAAAAAGTGATTTAACAGGTAATGCAGCATGTCAGGTGTTATTTCATGAATATGAAGAACATCTGGATAACCCTGATTATTTAGATGTGAAGGTGGTGTGATGGATATTCAGAAAGAAAAAGAAGCGTTTCTTAATGTTTATGTGAATTACAAAGGTGATTCTCGAAAAATCCAATTCAATGAAGAAACAGAACAGTTTATGTGGCGCAAAAACAATGTTAGCGACACAGAGGTCGAGTATGTTCACCTTATGAACCAGCGGTGGTACGCGTGGTTGGCTTGTGCAAAAAGTAAAGCCCAAGCGGTGCCTGAAGGGTTTGTTTTAGTACCAAAAGAACCAACTGAAGCAATGATCCAAAGAGGCACTAAAGCTAATTCTGAATGCCTTAATGAAAATGCACCACTGGGAGAGAGACTATTCCGACACCCTGCTCTTCAAGTTTACCAAGCTATGGTAAATGGATCGGGAGAATAAAATTGATTGATATTCAAAAACCATGTGAGCCTTGTGAAGATAGCCATATCGATAAGCAAGTAAACCTGATGGATCAATTCATTGAAAGCGGTGAATTTGATAAAACTCTAAATGATTTTTTTGGGTTGCCGGAATCAGTAGTTCAAAGCTTAAAGGAGGTGTCTTAGATGGGAACTGAAGCTGAGCACAATTTACTCCAAGCCATTTTTGATGAAATGCAGGAGCTTAAAAGAGCAATGGCAAATCAGGATGAGCGCCGAGTGAGTATCAAGGAATTTGCCAAGCGCATGAACATGAGCGAACCAACTTTATATGACAGGATCAAAAAAGGAGAAATTGACCAGCCAAGCAAAGATGGTCCACGAAGTTACTACCTAAATAGTTATGTGAACGAAGTTGTCACAAGGCATTCAAAAACTGGTAAAGTAGCCGCTTGATTGAGCGGCTTTTTAATGCCTGCAAAATCAGTCACTTTTCTAAAAGTGAGTAACATAGTGAGTAACGATTAGAAATAAAGATGCTCATTTTCACAATTTTCAAGAGGTTACGTGCGATATGCTTCTCATGATCGACAACTATGACTCCTTTACTTATAACATCGTCCAATATTTTGGCGAACTGAATCAAGAAGTAAAAGTAGTCCGTAATGATGCCGTGACATTGGAAGATATAGAGCGATGGCAACCCAAGTATTTAGTGATTGGCCCCGGCCCATGCTCGCCAAGTGAGGCAGGGATTTCTATTCCTGCGATTCAGCATTTTGCTGGAAAAATTCCTTTACTGGGCGTTTGTCTTGGTCATCAAAGTATTGGTCAGGCATTTGGCGGTGATATCGTGCGTGCCAAACGTGTCATGCATGGCCGTCTGTCTGATATGTACCACAGTGATACCGGGATTTTCAGCAATCTCCCTTCTCCATTTCCTGCAACGCGCTATCATTCACTGGTGATTGATCAAGCCACCTTGCCCGAATGTCTGGAAGTGACCTGCTGGACCAATGAAGCTGACGGCTCTATGGAAGAAATTATGGGTGTGAAACATAAGACATTGCCGGTCGAAGGCGTGCAGTTCCATCCCGAATCGATTCTGAGCCAGCATGGTCATCAAATCTTTAAAAACTTTCTCGAAATTTATGCCTAAGAACACCTTATGAATATTCAACAAGCTTTAAGCAATATTACTAAAAACATTCACCTGACTCAGGATCAAATGCAAGACGTGATGCGTGCCATCATGTCAGGTGAAACGACCGATGCCCAGATTGGTGCCCTGCTGATGGGCTTACGTCTTAAAGGCGAAAGCATTGATGAGATTACCGCAGCTGCACGTGTCATGCGTGAACTTGCCACTAAAATTGATGTCAGTGACATTCCTTATCTGGTCGATATCGTCGGCACAGGCGGTGACGGTCAAAACCTGTTTAACGTTTCTACTGCCTCTGCATTCGTGATCGCAGCAGCGGGTGCAACCATTGCCAAACATGGTAACCGCGGCGTTTCGACCAAATCAGGTTCGTCAGATTTGCTGGAACAGGCCGGGATTAATCTGGACCTGAATATGCAGCAGACTGAACGCTGTATCCGTGATGTCGGTGTCGGCTTCCTGTTTGCACCGAATCATCATCAAGCCATGAAATATGCAATCGGCCCACGTAAAGAATTGGGGATTCGCAGCATTTTCAACCTGCTCGGTCCTTTAACCAATCCGGCTGGCGTACAACGTCTGGTCATTGGCGTATTTTCCAATGAACTCTGCCGTCCAATTGCCGAAGTTATGAAACAGCTCGGTGCTGAACATGTGATGGTAGTACATTCACGTGATGGTCTGGATGAAATCAGTATAGCCTCTTCAACTCATGTTGCTGAACTGAAAAATGGCGAAGTCACCGAATGGGAAATTATTCCTGAATCGGTCGATATTGAATCGCAAACTCTGACCGGACTGATTGTGGAAGATTCTGCGCAAAGTCTGGCTTTAATCAAAGATGCACTGGGCAAGAAAAAATCAGACATCGGCGATAAAGCCGCCAATATGATCGCGCTGAATGCCGGCGCAGGTATTTATGTCTCCGGTTTGACCAGCAGCTATAAGCAAGGTGTTGCGCTGGCACATGACATTATCTATGGCGGTCAGGCACTTGAGAAAATGAGTGTACTGTCTGAATTTACCAAAACTATTAAACATTACGAAGCTTAATTCGGTCAGGGATTTTGATCATGGTGGATATCGCAAATACAATTTTAGGCAAAATTGTTGACCGTAAAAAAGAAGAATTTGCCCTACGTTTAAAGCAGAAAAGCTATAAAGATCTGGAAGAACTGGCACAAGGTGCATCACCTGTGCGTGGTTTTGCCCGGTCTTTAGTGTCGAAACGTCCGGGTGTCATTGCTGAAATTAAGAAAGCTTCGCCATCTAAGGGCATTATTCGCGAGAACTTTAACCCTGCGGAAATTGCAGCACAGTATCAGGAGGCAGGCGCAGCCTGTTTATCGGTGCTGACCGATGTAGACTTTTTCCAAGGACATGATGACAATATTCAGATTGCCCGTTCACATTGCGACCTGCCTGCACTGCGCAAAGACTTTCTGATCGATCCTTATGGGGTCATCGAAGCACGTGCCCTGCATGCAGACTGTATCTTGCTAATTGTGGCTTGCCTGTCTGACCAGCAGTTAGAAGAAATGTCCAAAACTGCATTTGAACATCATCTGGATGTACTGGTTGAAGTTCACGATGAAGAAGAACTATCCCGTGCTTTAAAGCTTTCAGATCGTTGTTTGCTCGGCGTGAATAACCGTAATTTAAAAACCTTTGATGTGGATTTGAACACCTCGATTCGTTTGAAAAAATTACTGGATCCTTCACGCTTGCTGGTGACTGAAAGCGGTATTGCAACCCCTTCCGATGTCGCCATGATGCAGGAACATGATATTCACGCCTTCTTGGTCGGCGAAAGCTTTATGAAACAGCCACGTCCGGATCATGCTTTCCGTGATCTGTTTGGTGAGCCTGAAGCAGTTTAAAGTTGTAAATACTTACCTAAGCACTTAAAAAGCCCAATCTCAGGATTGGGCTTTTTTATTTTCAATATTAAAAAGTAGATCATAGAATCTCGAGCGTATTTAAAATCCTCAGCGAATGTCATGAACGCAATTCAGTTCTCCTTTGTCTATTTTCAGACTATAATTCTTGTAAATTCCGTATCTCCCTTGTTTTTACATTATGAGTAAACACGATTCTTCGTTATCTAAAGATCAGTACAACCTGCTGAAATCTTTTAAGAAGCAAATTACACAGCCGCAAACGCCTGCGGTCGTTGCTGCACCTGTTGAAAAGACTGTCGAGCAAGAGGCTTTAGAAGAACTTGAATTATTCCGCAAGCAAATGCAGGGCGTGCAAAAAATTGAATCGGGCAATACGGTTCAACTGGACAAGCCACGCAAGAAAAAGCCGGATGCACAAATCCTGGCAAAGCGTGCAGCGGCTACTGGCCCGATGGAAACAGAGGCAATGGCTTTATCAGATACTCAAGCCATGCTCAATCCTGTCGGGAGTCAGGCCAACTTGAGTTACCGCATTGCCACCTTGCAGCATAAAGTGTTTGAAGACTTGAAAGCCGGTAACTTGCGCTGGTTTGAAGCTGTGGATCTGCATGGCTGTACTGTGGAAGAAGCGCGTCAAGCCGTGCTGCAAATTATCCAGATCGCCAAAGATGAAAACCAGAACGTGATTAAAATCGTACATGGCAAAGGTCCGGAAGCGATTTTAAAAACCTATGTGAACGGCTGGCTGCGTCAGCATCGCGATGTTTTGGCTTTTGTCAGTGCACCTGAAAAGCAAGGTGGTACCGGTGCGGTATTGGTTCTGCTCAAACGTGCAGAAAAGAATCCAAAGTTCAAACAGTAAACGGTTTTAGCCTCAAAACAAGGCATTGTAAAAGTTTTCTGCTACAATGCCGTCCTTGTTCATTCTCAGTTTAAGTGAATACGTCATATGACTATGCAGCAATCCTACGCAAACATTCTTACTGCCGTTGGCGAAGATCTAAATCGCCCTGGTCTCAAAGATACGCCTGTGCGCGCTGCGAAAGCATTTTCATATTTAACCTCGGGTTATAGCCAGACACTTGAAGAAGTGACCAACAAGGCGGTCTTCCCTTCCGATAACCGTGAAATGGTACTGGTCAAAAACATCGAATTTTATTCGCTATGTGAGCATCACTTATTGCCATTTTATGGCCGCGTACATATCGCCTATTTGCCAGAAGGTCATGTTTTAGGCCTGTCTAAATTTGCCCGCATTACTGAAATGTTTGCACGCCGTTTGCAAATTCAGGAAAATCTGACTCAGCAAATTGCAGAAGCAGTGGCTGAAGTCACCAAAGCACGCGGTGTTGCAGTAATGATTGATTCTGCGCACATGTGCATGATGATGCGCGGTGTAGGCAAGCAGGAATCAACCACACGTACGGTATCATTTATTGGTGATTTTAAAACCGACAAAGAAACACGTCGTGAATTTTTAAGTGCGGTTCCAGAAAGCTATTAATTATTAAAGCTTAAAAATAAGTTACTCAAAGCCTCGATCATTCGGGGTTTTTTGCTTTTAAAGGAAGAGGATATCAATACTTAATTCAAAAGCTCACTTGCTATAAATAACACCTGGTAACAGGGTTTAAAGACCTGTCCCAAAACTTGCTATGTTTCAGTCTAGAACTCAAACAATTCCTGCTTGTGTTTGCAACAAGCCTACACTTGGATACACGATAAAGTTTTAATCCTGCCGCTCTCCCATTAAAGTAATTTGAAGTTGATATACAGCAAAGCGCTTTATATCTTTCTGATTGATTTTTAATGATAAGGAAAGTAACCATGGCGAATAGTAAAAATAACCAGGCGAAAGACAGCAAAAAATCAGCAAAAACTGCTAAAAAGACCCAAGATGAGAAACTGAAAAAGTCGAATAAGAGTAGTGACAAAGACAGTGATCGCAAAGTCACTAAAAAAGCGGCGAGCAGTAAATCTAAAGCGGCATCTTCTAAGAAAGACAATGCCAGCAAAGATGAAAAAGTGAAGGCGAAGAAAAATTCGAGCTCAAAAGCGAGTGATAAAGCGAAAGACCAAAAGACCTCTTCTGCGAAAAAACCGGCTAAAGCGAAAAGCAGCAACAAGAGTAAAGACGACACTAAAGTGAAAAAGTCTTCTTCAAAAAAATCGGCGCCTGCTAAAAAGCAGTCGAGTAGCTCCTCTAAGAGCAAGTCAACCAAGGCTAAAACCTCGAAGACCAGTTCGAAAAAATCGAAGTAAAATGAAAGCCCCTAGTTCTAGAAGACAGGGGCTTTTCTGTATCCTGCCTTTCATTTTCATAATTTGTATTAGCTGAAATATTGAGTCATTTTAAATTTCAGAAAAGGCCGAATATGAAGTCATCTGCCAAAGTAACCCCACCAAAACGTCCGTCACGTGTAGTTTCGAATAGTTTTGATTATTCTCTGGACTTTGCAAAGATTAATTTTCGTAAACGACCCGAGCTCTACCGGATTGGCCGTGGTGAACAAGGTGTATTACTGGTTGAGCCTTATAAATCGGAAATCCTGCCACACTGGCGCTTTGCAGATGAAGCAAAAGCCCAAGCCAGTAGCGAGAAAATCTATCAGCTTTTCTTGGACTATTTAAAACAAGGAGATTTTATTGGTGCTGACATGGCACGCAAGTTTTTACAGATGGGTTTTACCCGTGCCCGGCGTTATGCCAATCATAAAGGCGGCAAAAAGTATGACGGTCCGGTTCCGGAAGACAAAAAAGGTTTAAGTGGCGCGCATGGCCGTTCCGAGCTGCCACGCAATCAGGAAGATCCTGTTAAAGCCGCTGCTGCCAAAATTTTTAAACAGAAATGGGATGAAGCTAAAAATCATCCCGAATATCTTCAGCAAAAAAAGAAATTTCAGGAATTTATAGAGCAGCAGGCTGCAACTGGATAAATATCTTTCATTTAAACAGAGAGTGGCTGTGCGACTGGATTCAAGGACTGATGAGCCATATAGACTCTGTTACGCCCGTTGTTCTTCGCCATATACAAGGCAGAATCTGCCGCATTCAGGAAGCGCTGATAATCCGGATGTCCATCATAAAGCACACAACCAATACTGACCGTAAATTTAAACTGCTGGCCTTGTGCCGAATTAATCATGCCATTTTCAATATATTTACGAATACTTTCAGCAATATTGAGGGCACGTTTTTCATCAGTATCCACCAGTAACAGCAAAAACTCTTCACCGCCGACCCGGAAAGCATAATCACTGCCCTGACTGTATTTTTGCAATGCTTCGGCCAGAAATTTCAAAGCCAGATCACCTGCTGCATGTCCGAATTTGCCATTAATACTTTTGAAATAATCAGCATCAATGGCAAGTAAAGACAAAGGCGTATGATTCTTACGGGAAAAAGTGATTTCACATGAAATAATCGTATTCAAATAACGGCGATTCAGTAACTGGGTCAATGAATCATTACCTGATTCAATATATTCGGCCACCTGAAATAACTGATCTACCAACAACTGAATTTCGCGGTTTAAGTCACGGATCTGCTGGATCAGTCCCAGCATATTGTTTTTGTCCGTACAGTCCATAATATCTTGATTAAGTTCATCGACTTGATAAATCCGTTCAATGATTAAATCGACCTGATCAGAACCGGTAAAAGCATAAGAGGCTTTATGGATAAACCATAAACCGAACTCAGACTTGGACAGCATCGGATGATTCAATTTCACGTACACCGCGCATGATCAGCCAGGACGGAATTCCGACACGCGCATGCACATGCCCCACCATCGCCTGTTTCTGCACGGCATCGGCATAGCGTTTATTAATTCCTACACTAAAGCTTTCAAGTAGCCAGGCATTTAAAGTGTCACGCAAGCGCTGTTGAATCAAGTCATCAGAAAAGAATTCTGCAGATTCCTTTTCAATGAGCATGTTTTTATAGAATTCTTCCACCAGAATCAGGGAATGATCTTGAATAAAGTGAAAGGCATGCAATAAGTCATCAGATGAATAATTTTGACAGATCTGTTCCCATTGCTCGGCCAGTCTTGCCATGCATTCATTATTCATACTGTCTGTTCCCCAAAACCTTGCAATTTGCACTCACATTATGTGATAAATATAGCAAATATCAGGTATTTTTCCTAAAATATCGACCAGATTATTTATACCCAACCCAGCCAATTTTTTTATACAAGGGAAAACCGAACAGTAGCCTCATGGATACACAGCACTTTATGAATAGTGCTAATCAGTTTTAACTCAATCTTAAAAATACCGGATCAAACCAAGACTCCATTGATCCCAGTCTTTGGACTGCTGTTGCTGATATTCCCAAGACAGCCGAAGTGCATGTTGTGGATTGAATGCATATTGGAGTTCAGTATTCAGTTTCAGCTGCCAGCGATGCGAATCCTCCCAATAAGGCAGTTCCACCTGCACCAGACTGTTGATCTGATCGCTCCAGATATTCTGGCACCCCACAGTAGGGCCTGCACCTACGCGCCAGCCTTGATCAAGTGCCTTGCCTGCCTGTAGCTGAGTTTGCATTTGTGCATAACATAGATGTTCACGGCTGGCATTTGCCCAGCTATAACCGCCCTGAGTTTTTAAGCTGGCGACGCCATGCTGCTCATCTTCACTAAACTGGCCATGCGCATCCAGTGCCTCCTGTTGCCAGCCCAGATTAAAACCCCAGGACAATGGCGTATTAAACGGATTGACCGGGTTATAGGAATTGACGGTAAATAGATCAAGCTGTTCCAGTTTGAGCTCACTGTCACGATATTGCAAAGCCCCATCTAGAAACAATAATTGTGTGCCTGTTCGAAAACCACCTTGCGGATCGATAAGATCATGATAGGCTTGCCGATGCCCTAGCTGGACAAAGGATTCACCCTGAACCTGTCCGGCCTGAAGACTGATATTGCGTGCATGATGGCTTTGTACCGGATCTATTTTTGGACGTTCAGGCGCTTTACGCTGTTTCTCGATATCCAGCTGGCTTCTTAAGCCTAATAACTTACGAAAACGTGGTTGAACAAAAGATTCATCGACTTTTTGTCGGAGAAAGTCCAGATATAAATGATCATAGGCCATTTCCAGAATTTTGGCCTGATCTTCTGCCGGATAAGGCTGCAAAATTGAAAGTATTACACCTGTTTCTGCATAAGCTAACTGATGCGCAGTTTTTGCCAGCGCTTTGCCATGCTGTCTGGATTGAGCCAGCAATTGAGTTTCAAGCGCTGGACGGTAAACTTTCTGTTTGATCAAACCCTGCTGTTCTACGACTTTCAGTGTTTCAATCGGAATCGCAGTCGAATTAAACTGTTTCTGTAGATTTAACTCGGGACGTACCAGATCAAATAGCCCCAGCAGGCGATAAGCACAATTATCATTGATAAAATAATAAGGGAAACTTACATTTTGCATTTCCCAGAGATGCTGTACCAAAAATCTGGTTTCTTGCGGGCTTAAGTTTAATTCATATTCCCACAAATCCCGGCTTTCAAAGTCACCATATTCTTTGACCTTGCGGTAATATGGCATCAGGGAATATTCACCCGGATATTGTCCGGTCAGCCCTTTCCAGGCAAAGGACCAGTTGTCATTGCCATCGACCGTCGCAGCATAGTTGACCGCATAAGAAATCAGATTGAGTTGTTGCTGGTCTTTAGGATCCAGACGCAACAAGGTATGACCAAACATCGAGCTGGGATTACCCATAAAATCCGTGGCATAGATCAGGGTTGCCTGATAAGGCTTGACCTCGCCAATCCATTTATCCAAATCCGGGCAACTGACCGCAGGCAATTGTTGCTCGGAAATATTCAATTGCTGCATTAACCAGCTGCTGCGTGCAGGAAACTTACAGCGGACGGACTGATTCGGCTCTGCGCTCAGGAATAAAGCCTGAATGTTATGCTGCATTTCTTTTTTTAGATCAGTTTTTCCCTGCTCTGCCAGGAAATAGCCCGAATAGTTAACCTCGCTATGACCTTGGGGATTGGCATACATGAGACGTTGCCAGGTAGTGCTCTGATCCAGATGCTGAGTTTCGGCCTGAGCGATATAATGCTGGATGTCTGGATTAATTTCGCTAGAAAAACTTAAAGGGCTGAATGTCAGGCCCAACATGAAGAACGCATATTTCATTCAGTTAACTTATTCTCATCAATTTCTTTTAGTCATAAGAAAACCCTGCCAGAACAGCAGGGTTTTTAGGGTGCGGATCAGATGTAGGATTTCAATACTTCATCTTTGGCCATCACAGTTTGTAAGGTGCTTAAAACTTGTAATGTATTCTGGTTTTCTTCGGAATAAATTTCAGAGAAATTCTGCTTGGAAACGCTAAAGAAACGAGCTTTATCTTCAGATTTAATATTCAAAAGTTCAGCCAGAACATTCAGGCTTTCACCCTCTCCAACTGCCATATCACGCGCCAATGTTTCAGCGTTTTCATTGGTAAAGGTCACCACTTGAGCGGTTACGGTACCGCCCTGGCTACAACCTAAAGTACCAAAAGTGATCCCGAGCCACTGATTCGTGAACAGAACGTTGGTCGTACCTGCAAAGAGTTTAGGAATAATACCAGACTGACCCGCCCACACCTGGCTTCCGATACCACAACCGACATCTCGGTCAGCCATCGCCATGCTTGAACCAGTCGCCAATACCGCCGCCAGCATAATTTTTTTCAACATAGTTATTCTCCAATTATTCTCATGCAATCTTTGTTATTACTCTAATAATGTAATTTAAATTACATACTCAGCAGAGTAGCGACAAGTCAAGTTTGGCGCAATTGAAAAAATGTATGCTTTACATAAACATAACCTGATTGATTTTACTGTTCCTTGAGCGCCCAATCGCCTTGTGAATTACGCTGTCCCAAGATTTTCAGTACTAACACCAGACTCAGCAATAACAACAAATACCAGGAGCCCAGTTTGCCCCATCCCACCATATGCCATTGCTCAATCTGGCTTGGATAGAGCCAGATCTGGTAAAAGGTACTGATGTTCTCGGCAATCCAGATAATAAACGCCAGAATCAGCAGTACGGGTAACATCGGCAACTGAAAAGTATGCCGATTCAGCTGAAAGCGAATTCTGGTTTTCCAGAACATCAGCACGCTCCAGACAAATAAAATCACCCGATAATCGGGAATAAAAAACTTGCTCATAAAGTTGATATAAGACAAGACAGCCAATGTCAGCATATGGCTAAAACGCGGCAGTTTTTCAAATGAAACCTGATATAGACGTAAAGAGCGCGCAAAAAAACTGCCGACCGCAGAATACATAAAACCGGCAAATAAAGGCACGGTCAGGATTTTAAATATTGCGGGTTGAGGGTAATGCCAGGAAGCAATTGCCGGATGGGTCAGGAAGATTTCCATCACCATGGCCATGAGATGAAATAACGCAATCACTTTGGCTTCAGCCCAGGATTCCAGTTTGGTATAGAGCAATATCACCTGAATCAGCAAAGCAAAAAAAAGCAGATAGTCATACCGGTAAAAACCAAAGAAGAGATCGCTGCCCATAGAAGCAGTCAGCGCAAAAGCGAGCAGGAGTAAAATCCCAAATAAGGCAGCCGAAGCTGCCTTATAAGTAAATTCAAACCCTGATTTGAATAGATCGATCAAGGTTTACATCCTAAAGATATTTGGCACTATACTCATGTACGGTATCAATAAATGCTTTTGGATTCGCCGGATCAACCCACTGGGTAATACCATGACCTAAATTGGCAACATAACCGGTTTTCTCGCCATTGGCATAGGCATCATCCAGCATGGCTTTTGTCGCTTTAATGATGGTGTCTGATGAACCATATAAAGTTGCAGGATCCAGGTTACCCTGAAGTGCTGCACGACCAGCAACCGTTTGACGAGCGACATTCAATGGCGTGGTCCAGTCCAGACCAAATGCATCTGCGCCTGTCGTAATCATCGGTTCCAACCATTGACCGCCACCTTTGGTAAACAGAATTACCGGAATCTTGCGGCCGTCTTTCTCACGTTGCAAACCAGCGACAATCTTCTGCATATAGTTCAGCGAGAACTCGATATATTCACGATGTGCTAATGCCCCACCCCAACTATCAAAGATCTGTACCGCTTGTGCACCCGCATAGATCTGCGCATTCAAATATTCAGTCACTGCATCAGCCAGACGATCCAGTAAAGCATGCAAAACTTCAGGCTGCGCATACATCATCTGTTTGGTAAAACGGAAATCCTTGCTTGAACCGCCTTCGACCATATACGTTGCCAGAGTCCATGGACTGCCCGAGAAACCAATCAGAGGAACCTGACCGCCCAAGGCTGAACGAATGGTCGAAACGGCATTCATCACATAATCCAGATCCGACTTGGCATTAAATGCAGGCAGATTGGCGACATCCTGTTCGGTACGGATGGTCTTGTGAAATTTCGGGCCTTCACCGGCTTCAAAATACAGCCCCAGTCCCAAAGCATCCGGAACCGTCAAGATATCCGAGAATAAAATCGCGGCATCAAGATCATAACGGCGTAAAGGCTGCAAAGTTACTTCACAGGCCAGTTCAGTATTCTTGCAAAGCGAAAGGAAATCTCCTGCCTTGGTACGCGTTTCGCGGTACTCAGGCAAATAACGGCCAGCCTGACGCATCATCCATACTGGCGTAGCATCTACAGGCTCACGCAACAATGCGCGCAGAAAACGATCATTTTTTAAGGTCGTCATTCACATTCCCATCTTTCTTTGACATTGCCAACATCATAGCAAAAAGGCCGCAGTTTTAATAACTTCTGGCAACTTTAAAAACCGATCGGATTGAACGGCAACCTAGTGATTTACACAAAACAACTACTGCATCTCCACATTTTTTCTGTAATACTTATAGTGTTTTTTCACATAGTTAAAGAAATAATTCTTAAGGTTGAGTTACATGTTCGTTCGCACAATGCTCGCTGTGAGTCTAGGTTGCATTTTCGCAGGTCAAGTTTTTGCCGCGTCTACTGCTGAACAACCATTAAAACCCCAAGTGGTGACTGATGTTGCAGTGCAAGATCCGATTGATCCATTAGCAACTGAAGCTTCAGCGGCCCAAGCAGCACCTGCAGAAGCGCAAATTACTGCACAAGAACAACAAGACTTAAAACAGGCATCTGAAGCGCTGAATGAGCTACAGGATACCGAAGATCAGACTGCCTCTGTTGGCGCAGCACCAAATACCAAAGCACCGACTAACTCTGCGATGACCAAAGCTTCTTGGACTTTAGACGGTTTAAACAATGCCCAATGGTATGAAAATATCGGTGCAGGTCAATTCCCAGTTTACGCACGTGCGCATGTCATGCTGAATAATGCCCATGCATCACCAGGTGCGATTGACGGAACCAGCGGTAAAAATACACTAAAAGCCATTGCATCTTTCCAGCAAATGAATGGCATTAAACCGACAGGTGTTTTGACTCAGGAAACCTGGGATAAACTAGTTGCACGTCAGGGTTCTAAGCCAGCCTTTGTTGAATACACCATTACTGAAAAAGATCTGGCAGGCCCATTTGCCAAGTCTATTCCTTCAGATTATGCGTTACAGGCGAAAATGAAAGGCTTGTACTACACACGTGTCAGTGAAATGTTGAGCGAAAAATTCCATATGGATGAGAATTTCTTAAAGAAACTCAATCCAAATGCTAACTTTAATAAAGTTGGGGAAAAATTACTGGTCAGTAATGTACGTAATGACTTGCCTGAAGGTATTCACTTGATTGTTGCACATAAAGGTGCGAAACAACTGTACTTATTTAACAGTAAAAATCAAATGATCGCGTCATTCCCTGCCACCATTGGTAGTGCGGATACACCATCTCCGACCGGAACCTATAAAGTAACAGGTGTTGCACCAAACCCTTGGTACAGCTATTCACCGTCTAACTTTGTACAAGGTAAAAACTTAAAACCACTATCTTTACCACCGGGTCCTAACGGTCCTGTCGGGAATATCTGGATTGGTTTAAGCAAGAAATCATTTGGTATTCACGGAACACCAAACCCGTCTACCATTTCGAAAACAGCGTCACATGGTTGTATTCGTTTGACTAACTGGGATGCCAATGATCTTGGCCGTAAAGTCAAATCTGGGGTAACGGTTCGTTTCTTAGAATGATGATCGGTCTGCCGATTTGAATAAAAATAGCCTGCTTTTGAGCGGGCTTTTTTATTCCTTATATTTACTTTCAGCTCTGTCGTTGCAAAAATGCAATGATCTGTCGCCTATTTGAGATTTTTTCAGTTATAAAACGACAGTATGATGATCTCAAGTTAAAAATAATGTCGAGATAAAATCATGAATGCTTTTCTACATCCTAGCGAAAATCGTGGTCATGTAAAAATGGGCTGGCTGGAGTCTAAACACAGCTTCTCATTTGGTAACTGGTATAACCCAAAGTATATGGGTATCAGTGCTTTACGCGTTATTAATGATGATCTAATTGATGGACATCAGGGTTTTGGAACACATCCACATGACAATATGGAAATCCTGACCTGTGTGCTGAAAGGAACCATTACCCATCAGGATAGCATGGGCAATCATGGCGGAATCGCTGCGGGTGAATGGCAACTGATGAGTGCAGGAACCGGTGTGCGACACAGTGAAATGAACCAAGGCGACGAACAGGTCCATTTACTGCAAATCTGGATTATTCCAAATGAACGTGATGCCAAGCCGAATTATCAGCAAATCCGTCTTGACCCGCATGAGCAACCGAACCAGTGGCATTTGATTTGTGGTCCGAATGACAATGCACCGATGCATATTCGTCAGAATGCCGAAGTCAAAACTGCGGTGATTCAGCAAGGCCAAAGTCTGGAAGTGAAAGCGACCCAGCATATTAATTATGTACATGTTGTTTCTGGCACTGTCCAGATCGCTGAACATACAGTGGAAGCGGGCGGCGCAATTGCTTTTCTAGATGATACAGAAATTAAAGCAAGCGAAGATGCGCAAGTGATCTGGTTTGATTTGCCGGAAGTACCCAACTAAGCTTTTAAAGCTCTCAGCTCTAATGGCTATTGATCCCAGTGATTAATAGCCATTTTTATACATATAATCGTAAATAAGAAATAATAGGTGGCAATATCATAATAAGGTTTCTTAACTAAGAAAATTATGCCTGCTACCTATACAAATCCAACCAATTCTCATCACATTTTTACCTAAGCAATGCATTATTTAGGTGAATATAAACTGATCCATTTCTATGAAATCCATTGCTGTATAGCTTTGATCATTCGCGACTGGTTTTGATATTGTCTTTTGCAGCCATAAAGTGAATTGATCTTTTCATGTAGGTTAAATAAATAGAAGAGCATATCCGTATGAACCAGATTTTAGAGATGCAAAGCATCCAGCAACAAGCTTTGTTTTATTTATTAGCCTTTTTAAAACAACAAGATTATCAGTTCACGACCATTACACCACTTTCCCACCAGCGAATTCTGAATCGGAAAAAGAATAAAATTTATAAGCACAGAACCCTTCAGGATATCTTTGGCTGGAATCTAAACTTTAAAAAAACTGATCTTGATCCCGTTCTGTTTGAATTATTGCAAGAACATCAACTTCTACAGGTTCAGGAAGATCAATACTTGAGTCAGATTCGAGTTTCTTCACTCGATGGCGAACTCTTTATTCATTCAGCTTTTCCGACTACTCAGCAAGATGCGGTATTTTTTGGTCCGGATACTTATCGCTTTATCTATCATCTCAAGCAATATCTAGCTGCTCAGACTCACCCTTTCAAACGGGTCGTGGAAATGTGTTGTGGCACTTCAGCAGCCGCAATCAGTATTGCCAGACATTTTCCAGATGTGAATGAAATGATGGTTGCAGACCTGAATCCCAAAGCCTTGCTCTATAGCCAGATTAATATCAGTTTTGCCGGCTTAAACCATATTCATCCGGTTCAAAGTAATTTATTTTCCAATCTTGATGGAAAATTTGATCTGATTTTTGCTAATCCACCGTATTTAATTGATCCCGAACAACGTCAATATCGTCATGGCGGTAATGCGCTGGATGGCTGTGATTTATCATTCAGGATTATAAAAGAAGGTCTACAGCGCCTGAATTCTGGCGGACATTTATTTCTATATACCGGTGTGACCGTGACTGAACATGGCAATCTGTTTTTGCAGCATCTTAAAGATTTGATGAAACAGCATCAAAATATAATCTGGTCCTATGAAGAAATTGACCCGGATATTTTTGGTGAAGAACTGGAACAACCGGCTTACCAACATGTGGAAAGAATTGCGTTGGCATTAATCAAAATTGAAGTAGGCAATTAAAGAATATTTATTAATTATGGAATTTTAAAATTTTGACTTTGTTCGCTATCAGCTTATTTTAAATCGTTTTATTAAAATCATAGAAATAAAAAAACCCCAATCTTTCGACTGGGGTTTTTAAAATTTGGCGGAAGCGGTGAGATTCGAACTCACGGAGGACTCACACCCTCGTCGGTTTTCAAGACCGGTGCATTAAACCGCTCTGCCACGCTTCCATGGGCGCAATAATACGGAGCTTTTGTCCGGCTGACAAGTGAAAATTACAGTGAATGCAATCAACTGCATATAGTTTCATCAAATCCTTACAGTTTAGCTGCTAATTCCGCTCCCTCACGAATGGCGCGCTTGGCATCGAGTTCAGCAGCCAGTTTTGCACCGCCAATAATATGATACTGCGCCAAGGTATTTTCCCCAGCACTCGGCATCAGGTCTTTTACCGATTCCTGACCTGCACATACCACAATGGTATCCACACGCAATAATTGAGCATGGCCATCTACCTCAATCCATAAGCCTTCATCCGTGACAGATTTATATTGCACACCGCGCAACATCCGCACGGCATGTTTTTTTAACTGGGCACGATGTACCCAGCCTGAAGTCTTGCCCAGTCCTGCGCCAAGTGGTGTTTTTTTACGTTGTAATAAATAAATTTCCCGTACTGGTGGTTCGACTTCAGCACGCTGTAACCCGCCTTCAGTCACATAATCTGGTTGGGAATCAACACCCCATTCACGTTTCCACTCATCCACAGGTTGCGGCTGTACCTGATGCGGCGGCTTTAATAAAAACTCCGACACATCAAAACCAATACCACCCGCGCCGATGACCGCAACACGATCACCGACAGGCGCGCCGCGTAGCACTTCTGCATAAGACAAGACTTGTGGTGCCTGACTGCCTTCGATATTCAAGGCACGCGGCACGACACCTGTAGCCACAATCACCTCATCAAAACCTTCACGCTCCAACTGCTCGCGATTGACACGGGTATTGAGACGCAGATCAACTCCGGTTTTTTCTAGCTGCACTTTAAAATAACGAATCGTTTCGTGAAATTCCTCTTTCCCTGGAATGACTTTAGCCAGGTTGAACTGCCCGCCTACTTCATGATTGGCCTCAAAAAGCGTCACATCATGCCCGCGACTGGCTGCGACCGTAGCAGCAGACAGACCTGCAACTCCCCCGCCAATCACTGCAATACTTTTCGGTTTTTTGGTTTTGATATAAACCAGTTCGGTTTCATAAGCGGCACGCGGATTGACCAGACAGGTTGCCCGCTGGTTTTTAAAGGTATGATCCAGACAAGCCTGATTACAGGCAATACAGGTATTGATTTCATCAACACGATTGGTCGCGGTTTTATTGACCCAGAAAGCATCGGCCAAAAGTGGACGTGCCATCTGCACCATATCTGCCTGACCAGAGGCCAGAATCGCCTCGGCAGTGTCTGGCATATTGATCCGGTTGGATGCAATCACCGGCACTGAAACATGTTTTTTGACTTCAGCGGTATAATCAACAAAAGCAGCTCGCGGTACAGAAGTCACAATGGTGGGAATACGTGCTTCATGCCAGCCAATCCCGGTATTGAGCAAAGTAATTCCAGCCTTTTCCAAAGCTTTAGCTACGGTAATGACTTCCTGCATGGTATTGCCATCATGCACCAAATCGAGAAGCGACAAACGGAAACAGATAATAAATTTCTCACCAATTTCAGAACGAATCGCTTTAACAATTTCTACGGCAAAACGCATCCGGTTTTCGATCGGGCCACCCCAACGGTCGTTACGCTGATTGACATGACGGCTTAAAAACTGATTCAGCAAATAGCCTTCAGAACCCATGATTTCCACGCCATCATAGCCGGCTTTTTTGGCAATGCTGGCAGTTTTTACATAATCCTGAATGGTATTCAGAATCTGTTTATCTGACATTTCACGCGGTTTAAAAGGAGAAATCGGCGATTTGATCGGACTGGCTGAAACCACAAAAGGCTGATAGCCATAACGTCCGGCATGCAGAATCTGCAAAAGAATTTTGGCGCCATGCTTATGCACTGCATGCGTTACCAGACGATGTGGCGCAATATCGCCCAAGGTATTCATGGTACCGCCCGCCGGCAACAACCAGCCTTGACGGTTTGGCGATATTCCCCCTGTAATCAGCAGACCTACGCCACCCTTTGCTCGTTCACCAAAATACGCAGCCAGTTTAGGATAGTTATAGAAGCGGTCTTCCAGACCAGTATGCATCGATCCCATTACCACCCGGTTTTTAATGGTGGTGAAACCCAGATGAAGTGGTTTTAAAATATTGGCATAGCGCGTCGTGGTCATAACAAATCCCTGATTATATTTGGCTGAGCAAGTCATTCCCTTACTTTAACTGATTTTCAGCGGCTTTTTATGACCCGGAGTTCAGCATTTTCAGGCACAAATATCAATCTTCGAAACAGTTCTTTCTATACATGACGAATTAGTTCTGCCATTGTCGTGCGCTGGATTTCCATAATGCAATCACGCCCAATACTGTACCAATTGGAAAACTCAGCAACATCAGAATAGCCATTATTCTGGATAAAGTACGTCCTGAACCATTGCCCTGCTTCACCTTTATACTGGCCTGGATATTAAAAAACATCAACAAGCCTAAAAGCAGCAGCACCACACCTAAACTCAGCATGGAAATACTGGATTGCTGATATTCAAGATATAAAAACAGCACTGTACTAAAACCAATCAGGCCGGCATAAATCCCATGCAACAGTGCCAGTGTTTCATTCTTGGTTTTAGGATTTAAATTAGGTAAAGGTGGGATATGAGTCGCCATGCTTTTATTCCTGTTTTATCTGGTTTTTAAATTATTCGGCTGAATATAACCAATTTTTTACTTTTTCAGCAGGATTCTGGTTAAAATCGTGCGATTTATGATTATTTAAGCCTATTGAATAGAGATTTTAAAACGAGTTTTTCTTTTCTAAAGCAAACCTAAATAAATTAATGATACAATTGATGCAATATGTATTTTTTCAGGCCACCAATTCTGGCGTGCCTATTTCATATCATTAGGATGAACAATGTCTGATAATGCAACTATCTTGCAGAATGTCCCAGTAGGTAAAAAAGTTGGTATTGCCTTCTCTGGTGGTCTAGATACTTCTGCTGCTCTTTTGTGGATGAAACAAAAAGGCGCTGAACCTTATGCTTACACAGCAAACTTGGGTCAGCCAGACGAAGACGATTACGATGCGATTCCAAAAAAAGCTGAAGCTTATGGCGCAGTAAAAGCACGTTTAATCGACTGCCGTTTACAGCTTGCATTAGAAGGTATTGCTGCAATTCAATGTGGTGCGTTCCATATTTCTACAGGTGGTATGCCTTATTTCAACACGACACCATTGGGTCGTGCAGTAACTGGCACCATGCTTGTAACTGCCATGAAAGAAGATGACGTTAACATCTGGGGTGACGGTTCGACTTATAAAGGCAATGACATTGAACGTTTCTACCGTTATGGCTTGTTGACCAATCCTGCGCTTAAAATTTACAAGCCTTGGTTAGACCAAACCTTCATTGACGAGCTGGGCGGCCGTGCAGAAATGTCACAGTTCCTGATCGACAATGGTTTTGACTATAAAATGTCAAAAGAAAAAGCTTATTCAACTGACTCAAACATGCTGGGTGCGACGCACGAAGCCAAAGATCTTGAATACCTGAATGCAGGCATCAAAATCGTTGAGCCAATCATGGGCGTTGCGTTCTGGAAAGATGACGTAGAAGTGAAAGCTGAAGAAGTATCGATTACTTTTGAAGAAGGCTTCCCGGTTGCGATTAACGGTCAACGCATTGAAGATCCAGTTGAATTTATTCTTGAAGCGAACCGCATCGGTGGCCGTCACGGTCTAGGTATGTCGGATCAAATCGAAAACCGTATCATCGAAGCGAAATCTCGCGGTATCTATGAAGCTCCGGGTATGGCGCTGCTTCACATTGCTTATGAGCGTCTGGTAACGGGTATTCATAACGAAGATACGATTGAACAATACCGCATTAACGGTTTACGTTTAGGTCGTTTGCTGTACCAAGGTCGCTGGTTCGATTCTCAAGCGCTTATGCTACGTGAAACTGCACAGCGTTGGGTCGCTAAAGCAGTTACTGGCACAGTAACAATCGAACTTCGTCGTGGTAATGATTACACGATTATGAACACTGAATCTCCAAACCTCACTTATGAAGCTGAGCGTTTAACTATGGAGAAAGGTGATTCTATGTTCTCGCCGATGGATCGTATCGGTCAGTTGACTATGCGTAACCTGGATATCACGGATACACGTGCGAAACTGGGCATCTATACAGAAACTGGTTTACTGGCAGTCGGTTCTGCATCTGCAGTGCCACAACTGAAAGACAAAAACTAAGTTTTGTCTTAAGCAAAAAACCGCGCCCTGAGCGCGGTTTTTTATTGATGATTGTTTTATTCATTTTAATAATCTCTAGCCATTTGCAATATCTGAATTGACTGATCGAATAGACTGATAATAAATCTGGTTGCGTCCAAGCTGTTTGGCACGATATAGCGCCTGATCCGCGATTCCCAACAATGCATCCTTATCAATATCTTCCTCACCACGATAGACGGTAATGCCTAAACTGATGGTGATATGTTTCGCAACCGAGGATTTTTCATGCGGGATTTCCAGACGGTCAATCGCCTTAAAAATATTTGAAGCCACTGCATAAGCACCATGTGCATCCGTTTCTGGCAAGAGCACTACAAACTCCTCCCCGCCATAACGTGCGACAAAGTCCATATGACGGATCGCATTCTTGATGGTTTTGGCAATCGTCGAAATGACATCATCACCTTTCTGATGTCCATAAAAATCGTTGTAATTTTTAAAGAAATCTACATCGATAAACAGAATCGCCAAAGCCGTTTCTTCACGGCGTGCACGTTCGAAATGGACCTCCAGTGTCTCATCAAAGGTGCGTCGATTGGAAATCTTGGTCAGTTCATCATACTGACTCAAATGTAATAATTCGTTGGTATGAATACGCTGGATCTGCTCACTGATTCTGGCGCGAATACTATAGAGAAAAATCACACGCTCACGGGCAAAAATCATATGGCTAATCACATAACCCAGCAAGCAACTTCCAATTAAAATCCGTCCAAAAACCATAGGATTAAATTCAACTGAAAGGCTAAACAATACAAGAATAGTAGTTGCCGCAGCGAGTAATCCGGTGACCAGCATCTGAATCGGTTTAATACCGGTCAGAATATAACCCAGGATATACACGATCGTGACTATCGCCATGGATTGATGCTGCAAGGCTTCAGTTTTAATCGACATGGTGATACATGAAACTGACACCTGTACCCAGAACACCAACAGCATCGAAGCCTGAGGAAAAAAGCGCTTGATCTTGGGTAAACAGGAGAACATATAAAAAATGATTAATGACACGCCGCCATTGAGCAGGCCCAACATACACAGGACAAAATCATGCACGAAATATTCTTTGCTGATGCTCCAGTAATCTGTAGGAATCATTACCACTAAAAAAAGGAAATAGGCCAATACCCCAGCCCACACATATTTTTCGACATGTTTGCGGGCGCGTTCCAGATTTTTGGTCCAGAATTCTTGTTCCAGATTTTGAGGGAAGACCGGGCCTACACGCTGGCTTTGCCGTGTAATCAGTTGTTCTATGTCTTCTTTATCATCTTGCAATTTCGCTAGATTGTACTTGTATTCCATTGCCAAGTATTTATGTAATTTTTTTATTAATTTTAAAATAACATACTTTTTAAAATTAATTTATACATATCCCTTATTTTGTAGCGCTTTCTCGTTACCATTTTTACTATAGATGGATTATCATTTGTTTTATTTGTTCGACTGAATTTGCCTTGAATACGATTACGATTCTCCAGCCAGATGATTGGCACGTTCACCTGCGTGATGGTTTAGCACTTCAACGTACCGTTCCCGATTTAGCCAAGCAGTTTTCTCGCGCCATTTGCATGCCAAATCTGGTGCCACCCGTTAAAACTGTCGAAGAAGCCAATGTCTACCGTGAACGTATCATGGCACATGTGCCTGAAGGGGTAAATTTCGACCCGCGTATGGTGCTGTATTTCACTGACAACACCCCGGCAAGCGAAGTTAAAAAGATCAAAGAATCTGCGCATGTCAATGCCATCAAGCTCTATCCTGCGGGTGCGACCACCAACTCCGATAGTGGTGTGAGCGATATGAGCAAAGTCTACGGCGTAATTGAACAGCTTGAAGAACACCAAGTGCCTTTATTGCTACATGGTGAAGTGACGCATAATCATGTCGATATTTTTGACCGTGAAAAGCGTTTCCTGGATGAAGTGCTGGCTCCCTTACTCAGACAATTTCCCAAGCTGAAACTGGTGCTCGAACACATCACCACCAGCGAAGCAGCAAACTTTGTACTTGAGCAAGACCGTAATGTCGCTGCAACCATTACGCCGCAACATTTATTGTTTAACCGCAATGACATGCTGGTTGGTGGGATCAAGCCGCATTTCTACTGCTTGCCGATTTTAAAACGTCAAACGCATCAGCAAACTTTGCTGGAAGTCGCAACCAGCGGTAATCCTAAATTTTTCCTGGGAACAGATAGCGCGCCGCATTCAAAAAATGCAAAAGAAAATGCGTGTGGCTGTGCAGGATGTTATAGTGCGCCGACTGCCATTGAGCTGTATGCTCAGGCATTTGATCAGGTGGGTAAAATTGAACGCCTGGAAGGTTTTGCCAGCCATTTTGGTGCAGACTTCTATGGCCTGCCACGTAATACCAATACCATTACCCTGGTTAAAGAAGATCAAGTAATCCCTGAAAGTTTAGACTATCTGGATGGTGAACAGATTATCCCACTGTATGCTGGTAAAACCATTCAATGGAGAAAAGTGTGACAAATGAAACGCTCCCAATCATTGGTCAACGTTTTCGTGGATTCTTACCTGTAGTTGTCGATGTCGAGACTGCAGGTTTTAATGCGCAGACTGATGCATTGCTGGAAATTGCGGCCATTCCGATTGTTTATAATGAGGAGGGTCAATTTGTGCCGGGTCAAGCTTACCATGCACATATCAATCCTTTCGAAGGGGCAAATCTCGACCGACGTTCGCTGGAGTTTATTGGGATCGATCCTTCGAATCCGATGCGAATCGCAATGGCCGAAGATGAAAAAACTGCGCTTAAGCGTATTTTTAAATCTGTGAATGAAGTGCGTCGCCAGCAAAACTGTACCCATGCAGTTTTAGTTGGACACAATGCACATTTCGATTTGGGTTTTCTTCAGGCCGCGATTGCGCGTACCGGAACCAAAAACCAGAACCCATTTCATAGTTTTTCTGTCTTCGATACAGTGACTTTAAGTGCGGTGATGTTTGGTCAGACCGTACTGGCAAAATCCTGTATTCAGGCTGGGATTGAGTTTGATGGCAAAGAAGCCCATTCTGCATTATATGATACGCAGAAGACCGCTGAACTGTTTTGCTATATTTTAAACAAACTCGCACCTCACCTGCTTGACACTCTGGTGGCGGATCAATAAGATACCGCCATCTTCTAAACGTCCCTATCGTCTAGAGGCCTAGGACATCGCCCTTTCACGGCGGTAACCGGGGTTCGAATCCCCGTAGGGACGCCATCTATTTTTTCTCTTCTTTATATTTCTTTGATCAGCATCTTAAGCTGCTCAAGTCCTACACTTTTATCAATTAATTAATGAAAATAATTCTTACCTACTCTAAGTTAATGATAATCACTTCCATTATCTTTCGCAGATTTAACCCTTCTCATGCGTTTTGCTTATTCCCCACTTTCTATTGCGGTTCTAACAGCTTTATCAACATCTAGTTTTGCAGAAGAATCAAATTATCAAGAATCCATCCTCAAGGAAGCTACGGTTAAGTTCAGCACGATTATTATCGAAGCTCAGCAAGCAAATGAAGTGGGAAAAACAGTTTATTCAAAAGAAGATTTAGAAAGTACGCCAAATAGCTCAAAGAACATTACCGATTTTTTAAAAGTGAATCCGAATGTGCAGTTTAGTCAGTCACAACTTGCAGCAGGTTCTCAAGGTGAAATTAAACCTGCCGAAATCTCAATTAATGGTGCACAAACCTTCCAAAACAATTTCATTGTGAATGGTGTTTCCAACAACCTACTTATTAATCCAGCAAATTCAAACACAAATACGTTTCAAGATATTGGGACTGGCGCACAAGCTATGGCAGTGAACACTGACCTACTTTGTGAGCTTGAAGTATTAGATAGCAATGTGTCTGCCGCTTATGGTCAATTCACAGGTGGTGTTATAAATGCTAAAATATGCGCACCGCAAACAGAGATAGGTAAAATTCACGGTTCTATCACTTACGATTACACTGAAAGTGATTGGGCTCGCTACAACTCAATTTCACCTTTAGAAGAAAGTAAATTTGAAGAACCTACAGATGACTACCAAAAGGAATATACCAAACAAGGTCTAAGCACCAATATTTATGGGAAGCTCTCGAATGATTGGGGCTTTAATGCTTATGCTTCTCAAAGAGAGTCCATTATTCCAGTCAAAAGTGGCTTTGAAACACCTAAAACAATTGATCAAGAACGACATATCTCAAATCTTGGTGCAACATTATTTTATACACCAAACGCCTCAACCAAAGCGAAGTTTGGTTTGGATTATGGATTGCTGGACAGTTTGAGCTATGTGGACAGCAATCGTGATTCGGGAAGTACCACTGAAACCGAAACACTTACATTATTCTCTGAACTCGAACACCAATTCAATCTAGGTACTCTCGTACATAAACTTAATTTCCAAAACTCGGCGACACAACGCATTGCAGATAATAACTACAGTATGCATTGGTACTACGCCGAAGGAAGTAAAGATTGGAATAATACCGATGTTGTTCGAGAAGGCGCCATCATGGGAGAAATCAAACAACTCCAAGACGTTCTCTCTTACGACCTACAAGCCAATATAGACCCATTTAAAGTTGGTCAATCCCAACACAACATGACTCTAGGTGCGGGTTATAGCCATGCTCATGTTGAGTGGAAACGAGCCGAGGATGTTTTACTCGCGACAAAGATCAACTTAAAAGAACTTGGCAAAGATACTACCTGCCTTCAAAGTGACCCATATTGTGATGATAAACTAACGATAAATGGTTGGAATGGACAATATATCGCTGGTGGCACTCTGTACAAAGCTGGTGCTATCCAAGCTCAGCAAGATCGCCTAAATATATTTATTGAAGATAATATTCAGTGGAATGATCAATTTTCAACACGCTTTGGTGTTCGCGCTGATTATGACTCTTTAAGTAGTAATATCAATATTGCTCCTCGTAGCCGTCTCTCTTACAAACCCTTTAGTAATGATCAATTGCATTTATCCGCGGGATGGAATCGCTACTATGGTCAGCAAACTTTAGGTACAGAGCTGAATGAAATTCAAAATGATTTGCTCTACAAACTGTCACGTGAAAAACCACATGCGCCTTGGGTAGCAACACAAACTGCACTATCCAGCGGTGCGCGTAGTTCAGCGCTCAATACCCCTTTCAGTGACGAGACTGCTTTAGGCCTGAATACACAAATCCAGAATTGGGATCTAGGGCTAAAATGGGTCAATCGCAAATATCAGGATGAAATATCAAAAACTAAAGCTACTCCTTTCGATGGATCAAAATTCTTCTACGAATATAACAATGATGGAAGTGGCAAAGCTGACATCTACACCTTAACACTTAAAAATCGTCAACCGATCGCTCTGGGGGATAGCCAACATTTATTTGCCTTGGGATTTGACTACAGTGAAGTCTTCCGCAGTTATATAGATTACACTTCAGCCTATGATCAAGCCATTCAAGATGAATGGGTCTCTTATGATGGTCAAATTATCCGTTGGTCAGACCGCCCTCCCCCAAACTTTAACCAACCATGGACCGCACGAGTAAATTGGGACATTACATTCGATACACTGCCTGTACGTATTTCAAACTTCTTTAGCTATAAAGACAGTTACGATGATATGGTTGCAGTCTCCGATAAAAATGACAAAGTCGAATATGAAGGTGAACTGCTTGATACCTATTTAGCCTCTGAAATTAAACCCAAATTTACATGGGATATGCGCACCACCTATGACTGGGAAATTTCAAAAGATTTAAGGGCAATTTTTGGTTTAACCATTAACAACGTAACCAACCGCGTGAATACCTATACAACAGGCTCGACCTCAAATGATAGACCACGTGTGATGACTGAAATCGGCCGCCAATTTATTGCAGATGTTACTTTTAAATTCTAGAGCCTGAATAGGTACATGCTGCTGCTCTTTTAGATTTGCTTAGGCTATAATTAATGCGATTTCATATTTTGCCTTTGTATCATGTTAAAAAAGATCTTACTGGTTTTACTGATTTTAGCCCCATCCGCGCTATATCTCTATATCGTCAACCGTGATGATGACAACACTGCGGAGACTGAGACAGTATCAACCCCAGCTGAAAACTCTCAGCCTGAGCAATATCAAACTCCAGATCACTAAGTTTTAGTGATCTTTTCAAATATTTATTTTTTATAGTCCTGAAATCTGTTCAGAAAATAACATCTTAATAAAATAAAGTTTTTGTTTTGCCTAATGTTTAAACTGTTAAATGAATTTTAGCAAAAACCCTTTTGACAAACCCCGGCTTAATCCTTAATATACGCATCACCTCGCAACGTCCCTATCGTCTAGAGGCCTAGGACATCGCCCTTTCACGGCGGTAACCGGGGTTCGAATCCCCGTAGGGACGCCATCTATTGATCTCATACGATCAGACCTTATTCGAAATTACTATTATTCGATTGCAGATTTGTAGTTTTTCACTACAATAGCTCGCTTCATTCCTTTGAAGTATTTCTTATTTCCTATGCACTCATCTCCGAATGATGCTACGCATCAGGGCAATTCTGCGCCTTTAAAACGCGCTATGAGTACTCGACATCTGGTCATGATTTCGCTTGGTGGCGCAATCGGAACAGGCCTATTCTTAGGGTCGGGTGAAGTCATTGCACAAACGGGGCCTGTAGGTGCCATTCTCGCTTATCTCCTGGGCGGTATTATCGCGTACATGGTGATGCTATGTTTGGGCGAACTTGCCGTTCATATGCCAGAATCTGGTTCATTTGGTGCTTATGCCAAACGCTATATTGGGCCAGGCACAGGCTATACCATCACCTGGTTATACTGGCTGACGTGGTCGGTCACTCTCGGAACTGAATTTACTGCAGCGGCCTTGCTGATGCAGGAATGGTTCCCGGACATTTCTATGTGGTTATGGACCATTATCTTTGGTGTATTCGTATTTAGTCTAAATATGATTTCTACTCGCTGGTTTGCCGAATCCGAATTCTGGCTGGCACTGGTGAAAGTGGTCACGGTTGTTGCTTTTATTCTTTTAGGTCTATTGGCCATCTTTGGTGTTCTGGGCTATCAAGGCTATGAAGCTGCACCTTTATTTACCAATCTGACTGCACAAGGCTGGTTCCCTGAAGGTCTATTCCCGATTTTTGCTACGATGCTGATCGTGAACTTTGCCTTCTCTGGTACCGAGCTGATTGGTGTGGCTGCCGGTGAAACTGAAGATCCTGCGAAAAATGTCCCTAAAGCGATTAATACGGCAATTTTCCGCTTATTAATTTTCTTTGTAGGTACCATTATCGTGGTAACAGCCTTACTTCCGCATCAGGAAGCGGGCTTAGCCGCTGAAGGCGTGAGTAGCAGCCCATTCGTAACCGTATTCCAGCACATTGGTATCCCATATGCTGAAGACATCATCCGCTTTGTCATTATCACTGCATTGTTGTCTGCTGCCAACTCAGGTCTATTTGCTGCTTCACGTATGATGTGGTCATTGTCATACAGCAAACAGTTACCTGCCGTATTCTCAAGACTGAATGCTCGCGGTGTACCGTATATTGCAGTCATGGTGACCATGCTGGGTGCATTGCCAGGTTTATTGTCTGAACAGTTTGCGCCAGAAACGATCTTTACCAACTTGCTGGGCGTTGCGGCGTTTACCATGGTGGTGGTCTGGATGAGTATTTGCTTAAGCCAGTTCAACTTCCGTCGTCAGTGGTATAAACAAGGTCATACGGCTAAAGAGCTGGGCTTCGCTGCACCATTGTTCCCGATTGTGCCAATCCTGGGCTTTGTGTTCTGTTTTATTACCTGTGTCAGTATGGTCTTTGATCCATCAATGCGCATCAGCTTCGTAGGATGTCTGCTGTTTATTGCAGCGTGTTATGCAAGTTATTATGCCTTTTATCACAACAAGTCTTAAGCATCAGTTTTAAAAGAGCGGCTCCGGCCGCTCTTTTTTTTATCTATACTATAACCATAGTGGGCAGCCTTAAGGGTGCGTCGATGAAAATTGTGTTTATTCACGGCATGAACAAGCAACAGTATACGGCTACTTCATTACGTCAACATTGGCTGCATCTCCTCAAAACAGGCCTCCGGAAAAACCCTCAACAGCAAGCCCGTTTTACTTATTTAAAACGGCATATCCGTATCCCTTTTTATGGCGATTTACTTTCTCGGCATCATTTTCATAACGTATTGAATGCCAGCACCCTGATGCCGCAACAATGGCCGCATTTCCCTTTTTTACATCCCGCACAGCTGCAACCGGCACCGCCACCAGATCAGTGTACCTATCAAATTTGTGACGTCCCGCAGTTAAATCTTGATGATATCCTGAATTTCAATCGGAAACTGAAGTTCATCACAGCATTAAGCAAAGATATTGCCTTGCGGGATTTTGCGGTAATCATCAATTATTTTCCCAGCTTACACGCCAGCTTTTTGCATAAATTTTTGCTAGAAGCTTATCTTTATTTGGCCAACCCACATTTTATGCAGGAAGTTCACCGCCGCATTCATGATCAACTCTATAGCAGTAGGCCACAGATTCTGGTGGCACACTCACTCGGGAGCGTGATTGCCTATAATTATTTGATTCAGCATCCGGAGCTGAATATCAAGCGTTTTATTACCCTCGGATCACCGTTGGCATTTCGGGTCATCCAGGCTCATCTGCCGCAACCAATTGTACGACCTACTGCAATTTCAGGTGACTGGATAAATTTCTATTGTAGTGATGACTTTCTGACTACCTTTCGGTTATCAGAACCACCCTTTCAGTTTCAGCCGGCGATTATCAATCAGGAGATTCATACTTCCATCTATCATCCGCATGATATTGATGGTTATATTCAGCATCCAGACGTCATTAAAGCGCTCCTGGAATTACTCTAAGACTCACGCCAAACTCTAAATTCAACTTTTACCGTTCCATTCATATTCTTCTTCTATTCAGTATAATCTTTCATCCGAACCTACCAATTCACTGCTTTTTCTGCCTTTTTTATAAATATACAAATGTCTGTTAATGATTGTTTTATCGAAGATAATTTAAACATTAACGCCACAAAAAGTGCAGCTTGGCTTGCCGCAATTTTCTCTATACTGTGAATATATAGATCGACCTCCGTGAGGTATCGATGAAAGTTATTTTTATTCATGGAATGAACCAGCAACATCATAGTGCTGCATCGATCCGCCAGCGCTGGCTGCATATACTTCAAAAAGGCATTCGCAAACACCGTCATGATGCCAGATTCAGTTATTTACGACGTCACATTCACATTCCATTTTATGGAGACTTACTTTCACACTATAACGTTCGCAACATCCTGAATGCTGGAACCTTGATGCCCCAGCAATGGCCCAGCTTTCGTTTCCGTCAACCTGTCCATCCTCAGCTTCCTGCACCCGTTCCACGTCCTGGCTGGCGCAAGCCCGTGATTTCCGATCTTCCCCAGCTTCATTTGAATGGCCCGATGGATTTTAAACAGAAATTCAAATTTATTACCACGCTAAGCAAAAATGTTGCACTGCGCGACTTTGTATTGTTGCTGAATTATTTTCCCAGTCTGCATCGGAGCCTGCTTCAAAAATTTCTGATTGAAACCTATCTGTATCTCGACAATCCTGCTTTCATGAAGGAAGTTCATGAGCGAATTGCCCGGCAATTGAATGGTCGCAAACCTTGTATTGTGATTGCTCATTCTCTGGGCAGTGTGATTGCCTATAATTATCTTATTCAGCATCCTGAACTGAACGTACAGCGTTTTATTACTTTAGGATCGCCATTAGCCTTTCAGGTGATCCAGTCACATTTACCGCAACCCATTGTACGACCTGCAGCAATTACAGGCGACTGGATAAATTTTTATTCAACTGATGATTTTCTTACCGCCTTTCCTCTTACACAACCGCCATTTCAGTTTCAACCCGCAATTATTAACCACGGCATTCGTACCCATATTCACCGCCCGCATGATATTACCGGCTATTTACTCCATCCGCAGGTAGTAGAAGCAATTCTGGAATTGCTTAAAAATCCAGCTTAAACCATGTAATTTTCCAGTATTTTCTCTAGATTGTTTTAAATTTATGCACTCAACCCAGAAAATCATTTTTTTTATGGAAATGCGTTTGACACCCCCCTGTTTTCACCCTATTATACGCCCACCTCTGAAACGTCCCTATCGTCTAGAGGCCTAGGACATCGCCCTTTCACGGCGGTAACCGGGGTTCGAATCCCCGTAGGGACGCCAATTTTCAGAAGTACATTTTATTAAGTCCCTATCGTCTAGAGGCCTAGGACATCGCCCTTTCACGGCGGTAACCGGGGTTCGAATCCCCGTAGGGACGCCATTACTTCAAGCTAAAAGTAGCGGTTTTAAAATTTATCTTCTGTACTGTCCCTATCGTCTAGAGGCCTAGGACATCGCCCTTTCACGGCGGTAACCGGGGTTCGAATCCCCGTAGGGACGCCATATTCGAGATGGCAACATCTCAACAAAAAGCCCGAGCATTGCGACTCGGGCTTTTTTTATCTTGCAAATTTTATTTCTGAAAACTTTAAACCTTGTTTTTATCATTCGTTCAAATCTAGCTCTCTTTCTGGGGGCTGCCATCCCATTCTTAATTTTACAATTTGTATTGTTTTAACATTTCTATGCATAGAAATATCCGTTCATTTTCATTTAAAGCAATACACCAATAAATTAGAACAAAAATTCAACACCCTGCTTTTAGAGGGCACGTTAAGGTAAATCAAGAGAAATCTGCAAGGATCAGATTATGTTCGTCAGCACAGAGCTAAGTTTACCTTTATCGCCAAATAAAAATCATAATTATCAAATTAAAAGCTTTAAGGATTGGGTCGACTTTTTTCAAGATACTGAAATTTCGACATATACCAAAACTGAAAAAGCTGAATCTTATTTGAGCGATCTGATTAAAAATTTAAATATTGATACTCTCGGATGGTTAGATCAGCCCGCACAGGTTGAACAGCATCTTTTAGAACAACATCATCAAATCTGTGCCACTTTCCAGGCCTATGTCAATCGCCGTAAACAGCAGCAGCCTCGGGAATATTTTCCAACGGTTTCTCATGCTTTCGAATTCCTGGCCAAAGTTGCACCGGTCAAACTGGTCGATGGTTCCTGGTTATATTCGACCGTGCCAAACTGTAATCAGCCCGAGCTAAAAGATTTGATTTACATCTATCTCGAAGAGCTTGGTTTAGGGCATCCGCGTGCCAATCATGTCACCATGTATCAGGACCTGTTGAGTCATTATGAGCTGAACAGTTACACCGAGCATTTGGATGACAGTTACTACGAACAGGCTGCCGTACAGCTAGCACTAGCTTATGCCCCAGCCAAATATTTACCTTTGGTCATTGGCTTTAATCTCGGCTATGAACAGTTACCGCTACATCTGTTAATCACCAATTATGAACTGGCTGAACTGGGTATCGATCCGCATTATTTCAATGTGCACATTACTATTGATAATGTTCACAATGGTCATGCACAGAAATCCCTGCAAGCGTTTATCCAGCATTTTAATCAAGCTGAAGATCCACAAATTTATCTTGAACTGATTAAAAAAGGCTATGTTCTGAATGACATCGGCAAAAGTTCCTCCCAGATCATTAAGGAACTGGATATTGGGCAGATGGCTTTAAAAGTTTTCCAGAATAAAGCGCTGATTGGTCAATATATTCATAATCAGAAATGCCAGTTTAGTGGCAAGACCATCAATGACTGGTTATCCAATCCTGCCCAGATTGCCGAGTTTTTGCAGGTCATGATTGACAAAGGCTGGATCGTAAAAGATGCACCAGTGGAGCAAAGCCGTTTCTGGAAAATGATAGATCATCCGGAAGGTAAAATGTTTGGGGTTTTTAATGCAACCGAAAAACAGATTATTAAAGACTGGATTCAGGGTGCAAGCTTAGCAACTCGCCTGTCCTCTCGTAGTGCAGCGCCATCACAAGCAAAAATTGAACCTGCAATGAGCCGCATGGACCAGCAGCGCTTGAATCAGTTAAAAAGCCGCTTTATGCGCTGTGAAGGTGCTGAACAGAAAATTGATCTACTGATTCCTTATACTGCACCGCATATGCATCACACCGAAATAGGCTTATGGGCGACTCGTCAGTTAAGCCAGTTATTATTTCCTTTTCAGACCCAGGCGATGCATTATTCCTAAAGCACTCCTAAGTGCCAGAAATTAAAAAAACCGGACATTTGCAGTGTCCGGTTTTTTTGATAAAAATTAAGCCGATTTTCGTGAGTTTAATTGTCCCTTGATTACCGCTTTGACATTGCCTTTCAGATACTGCAAAAAGACTTTTAGTGGTGACAGTTTCGGATTAGGCTGCTTGCCTTTAGCAATTTCCTTAAACTGCGCGGCATACCAGATGATTTCCATAATCGCCATCTTGTCGACCATTGGAATACCGGTTTTAATTTTCTCAACCGCATAACGTACATCCTGCCCTGCAACCAGACGATTACCCAAGTCAGGTTCTACTGCAAAGGGACGTGCGATTCCAACAAAATCACAGGCACCACTGTCAAGCGCAGCATTCATGCCTTCAACTGTTCGGAATCCACCAGTGACCATGATATAGCACTTCACTTCCTGACGGATTTTTTCGGCAAAATCGAGGAAATAGGCTTCACGGGCAATGGTCGAGGCCTTGCGCTTGTCTGCTTTCACGCCGGCCATCGCAGGTGCTTCATAGCTACCACCTGACACTTCAATGATATCAATGCCTGCCGCGTCCATCGCTTTAAAGACATAGATGACATCTTCTTCGCTAATACCGCCGCGCTGGAAATCAGCTGAATTCAGCTTAACCGAAATAATAAAATTTTCCGAAGTCGCAGCACGAACAGCCTGATAGGTTTGCAGCAAGAAACGGGTACGATTCTCAATACTACCACCCCATTGATCCTGACGCTTATTGGTCAGCGGTGACAGAAACTGGCTAATCAGATAACCATGTGCCCCATGCAACTGCACCCCCTCAAATCCTGCTTTTTCACAGATAGCAGCCGAAGTGGCAAAGCGCTGGATAATATCCAGGATTTCATCTTCACGCAGTTCCCGCGGGGTTCCAAAGCTCATTGCCAAAGCCGGACTAAATGGGACTGCGGACGGTGCAACCGTTTCTTGATTCAGGCCCTTAGGACACTGGCGGCCCGGATGCGACAACTGGACCAATTGTACCATGCCATGCTGTTTGCCTACGTCGGCCCAGACTTTGAGCTGCGCCAGATCGCGTTCTGTTTCTACCACTACGACGCCCGGTTCATTCTTAGCACGATAATCCACCATGACATTACCCGTAATAGCACAACCCAAACCACCTTCGGCCCATGCTTCATACAACTTGAAATGCGCCTGATTGGGTTGGCCGGCATCATTGGCCAGTGCTTCACTCATGGCACCTTTAATGATGCGGTTTTTAAAAGTGATATTGCGAATTTGAATGGAATCGGCCAATTGAGTCATGATCTGTCCTGATACGTTACTTTTATTTTGTACTCGTTTATAACGTAAGCCAGAACAATTGACAATCAGTCTTGTCAAATTTACACAATTTTTATCTGCTTATTTTTTCATGGTTAAAGATTTTTGTGATTTAGTTTCTTGGATCAAAAGCATCCCGTACCGCTTCTCCCATATAGATTAGCAAACTCAGTACAATTGCCAAACTAAAGAATCCCGATAATGCCAGCCACGGTGCATTTAAGTTGTTTTTGGCCTGAAGCAAGAGTTCCCCTAGGGATGCCGACTCGGGTGGCAAACCATACCCTAAAAAATCCAGCGCTGTCAGTGCAGTAATATTGGCGGTTAGCATAAAAGGTAACTGTGACAGGCTAGAACCTATCACATTGGGGAGAATATGTTTGAACATGATCCGTCCATCCCCGGCCCCAATACTTCTTGCTGCCCAGACGTATTCCAGATTTCTGGCGCGCAAAAACTCAGCGCGCACCATACTCACCAGTGTGGTCCAGCCAAATAACAGCATGATCAGAAATAGCCAGTAAATACTCGGGGTAAACAGACTGACCAGTACCATCACCATAAACAGCATCGGCAAACCGCTCCAGACTTCGAGTATGCGTTGCCCGATCAGGTCAATCCATCCACCATAATAACCCTGAATTGCCCCTGCTAAAATTCCCAGCACCGCAGACAATAAAGTCAGAGCAAAACCAAACAGTAATGAAATCCTTAAACCATATAGAATCCGTGCCAGAACATCACGGCCCTGATCATCTGTTCCCAGCCAGTTTTGCGCACTCGGGGGCGATGGCACCGGTTCAGCCAGTTCAAAATTTGGCGTTTGATAGGAAAACGGAATGATGGGCCAGATCGCCCAGCCTTTTTCTGCAATCAGTTGCTGTACGGCAGGATCTTTATATTCTGCTTCTGTCTCAAATACCCCACCAAAAGTGGTTTCCGGATAGGATTTCAGGATGGGCAGATAAAAAGCATGATCATATTTCACCAGCAAGGGTTTATCGTTAGCAATCAGTTCTGCACCCAAGGAAATGATGAAAATAGCACTGAAAATAATGAAGCAGCTAAAGCCCAGCTTATGCTGCTTAAAACGTTGCCAGCGTATTTGCATCAAGGAAGACATTATTGTGATCCTCGACGTGAACTGAAATGAATTCTTGGATCAATCAGTTGATAGAGCAAATCGCTGAGTAAACGCAGTATCAGACCGAGCAAGGTGAAAATAAACAAAGTACCAAAAATCACCGGATAGTCACGCTGGATAATTGCCTCAAACCCTAAAACACCTAACCCATCCAGATTAAAAATAATCTCGATAAACAGGTTGCCCACGAAAAACACCCCGATCAGAACTTCGGGCAAACCTGCGATGAGCACTAAAATGGCATTCCGGAATACATGCCGATATAGCACTGCATATTCAGTTAAACCTTTTGCCCGTGCAGCCAGGACATATTGCTTGCTCAGCTCTTCTACAAAGGAAAATTTGACCAGATAGGTCAAACTGGCAAATCCGCCAAGCACCATGGCCAACAGCGGCAAGGCCATATGCCAGAAATAATCCTGAATTTTCGCAAAGAATGAGAGTTCAGCAAAATTTTCAGAGCGAATTCCCTGCAAGGGAAACCAGTGCAGATAAGACCCGCCAGCAAAAAAGACGATGAGTAAAATGGCAAAAATAAAGGCTGGAATGGCATAGCCCACGGCCAAAACTAGAGAGGTGGTCTGATCAAACAGACTGCCATGTTTGCGGGCTTTACTGATCCCTAAAGGAATGGAGACCAGATAAATCAGCAAAGTACTCCACAGGCCTAAAGAAAGCGATACCGGAAATTTTTCCCAGATGAGTTCAGTCACAGGCTTGTCTTTGAAAAAACTCTGCCCCAGATCAAACTGCGCATAACGCGTTACCATTTCCCAAAAGCGGATATGCAGCGGCTGGTCAAAGCCGTATTGGGTATTGATCTGCTCAAGCATCTCCGGTGTGAGGCCTTGCTTTCCCTGATACTGCAATCCGGTATGCGTCAAACCATTGACCTGGTGCGCCTGATAAATCACCTGCTCCACCGGACCACCGGGTGCCAGCTGGATCACCATGAAATTGATCAGCAAAATGATCAGCAAGGTTGGAATCATCAGCAACAGACGTTTGAGAATATAAGTGCTCATGGCACTCCTTGATAGGCTTGGAGCTTAATGCTGTTTGAAATAATCAGCCACATGTCTGGCCTTTGCCGCATCGACCCACCAGTAATCAATCCCGGCGGAGAGTTTAGGTTTTCGTTGCGGCTGCTGATACATATTCCAGTAAGCATACCAGTATTCGCCCGTACCATAAGTCAGAATATGATAATAGCCTGCACGCAGTAAACGGTCTAATGCTCGGGTACTATTCACCAGCTGTTCACGGTTTTGAGCCTGTGTCACCTGCTGAATGACGGCATCAATGGCCGGATTTCGAATGCCGGCATAATTATAATTACCTGGCTGCGTGGCGGCCTGACTGCCCCAGAACTGTTTCTGCTCCTGCCCCGGTGTCAGGGATTGCGGCATGGTATCGACAATCATATCAAACTGATAATTCCGCAGCCGTTCATAATATTGCGCGGTTTCTACCATACGAATGCTGGCCTGAATGCCCAAGCGTTTTAAATGACGTAGATATGGCATCAGATCACGTTGCTGTTCCGCCTGATGTAACAGGAACTCAATCTGTACCGGTTGACCCGCAGCATTGACCAACTTCCCCTGTTGATAACGATAGCCTGCCTTTAATAGCAATTGACGGGCCTTTAACAGATTGTTCCGGTTAAAACCGGAGGCATCTGACTGAGGATATTTCCAGTCCTCAAGTACCGCCTGACGTTGAACCGGATCAAGCTGCTTTAAATGGGGTTTTAAAATGTGCAGTTCTTGAATGCCTGGCCGTCCATGAGATGCAAGCTCGCTATTGGAAAAAAAGCTGTTCAGGCGCTGATATTCACCATAGAACATGGCTTTATTCAGCCATTCAAAGTCATAGGCAAAACTCAAGGCTTGGCGGAAACGGATATCGGCAAAAGGCTGACGGCGGGTATTGAATATCAGACTCTGGGTCGGAATCGGGTTGTGATGCTGAAAGCGGTAACGCTGCACCTGTCCTTGCCGAACGGCGGGAAACTGGTAGTCTTTCACCCAGCGGTTGACCTGTTTTTCCTCATGCAAGGTAAATTGGCCCGACTTGAAAGCTTCAAACTTGATTTCAGGACTACGATAATAACGATACTTGATCCGGTCAAAATTATAACGCCCGCGATTGACCATCAAGTCTTTGCCCCAGTATCGGGGATTGCGTTTGTAGCTAATACTACGTCCAGCATCTATGTGTTCAATGACATAAGGCCCTGAACCCAGCATCGGTTTCAGCGTCAATTCTTTAAAATTACGTTTTTGCCATTCCTGTTTAGAATAAATGGGCATCTGCGCGACAATCATCGCCATTTCCGGATTATGTCCGGATTTAAAATGCATTTTGACCTGTAAAGGTGACAGGACTTCCAGCCGGTTTAAATCAGCCAAATACATCTGCAGGCCAAAATTGGACTGGGTCTGAAACAGTTCAAAACTGTATTTGACATCTTGTGCAGTTACCGGCTGGCCATTACTAAACCGTGCTTTCGGATTTAAATGAAAAATAATAAAGGCAGTTTTCTTGGGGTCAAAACTGACTTTTTCCGCCAGCAAAGGATAGTACACACCGGGCTCATCCAGTGACTTGGACAGCAAACTGTCAAAAATATAGTTGCCCCCCTCAGTGACATTGCCCTTGCCATTCATGCTGTTCAAATTATCGAAACTGCCATCAGCTGCCAGAATCAGCGTACCGCCTTTCGGTGCTTGCGGATTGGCATAAGGCAGGGATTTGGCCTGGGCATATTTCGGCTGGCTATGTAGTGCAATATATGGGGTGGTGATCAGGGCTGCCCAACTGCTACTTACGAGCAGCGGGGCTAGCCAGATCAATCTGAAAGTTTTAAATAAATGCGCGAATCTCATGATCCATTCATTAATTCGGCACTTTAATCACATCACCAATACGCAATTGTGTATTTGGTTTGAGATCATTCATTTCCGCCAGTTCATTGCTGTTCAGACCATAACGTGAAGCCAGACCGATTAAGGTATCACCGCGTTTGACTTTATAATCCGTCACCAGTTTTGGAATCTGGATCGTTTGACTGACACGCAATCCTGCGCGTGGACTCAGATTATTTAACTGAGCCAGGTCGGTCACGCTTATGCCTAAACGGCTGGCAATTACATTCAGGGATTCACCGGATTTTACCGTATAGGATTCAGTTGCCTTAGAAGCTACAGGCTTAGCTGCCACTTTCACGCCTTCAACTTTTTTATCTGCCGGAAAGTCACCCTCAATTTTTAAACGCTGACCAATACGCACTGTGCTATTGGTATTCAGGCCGTTCAAATCTGCCAGATATTGCAGTTGTAAATGATACTGACGCGCAATAGAGCTCAAGGTTTCGCCTGATTTCACCACATGCGAATCCGATTTTGTATTTTTTGCCGCAGTTTCCACAACCACTTCAGATACCGGCTCTGTCACGTCACCACTCAGTTTCAGGCGTTGTCCCACACGCAAACCGGCATTACGTGACATGCCATTCAGGCTCGCCACCTGGTCCATTGACAGATTGTATCTTGCGGCAATGCCAGTCAACGTATCACCCGATTGAACCGTATAGGTTTCAGGGATCTGACTGCCGGCTGGAATCTTGATGGTCTGACCTATACGTAAACCACTATTGGCAGACAACCCATTCAATGCAGCCAGTTCAGAAACACTCAGCTTGCTTTGACTGGCAATGCTATACAGGGTTTCACCGCGTTTGACCTGATAGTTTTCAGTCGCAGTCTGATCGACTTTGACATTTTCAAACTTCTGCTCAGTTTTCTGGCTAGATGCCGTTAGCCCTTCAACTTCCTGAAGTGGTACATTGATTTTCTGTCCCACCATCAGACTGCTACCGGCAGTCAGACCTGAAGTCAAGGATGCCAGTTCAGCATTTGAAAGCCCATAACGATCGGCAATCAGTTTCAGATACTCACCACGTTTCACTGTATAGGATTTGGTCTGAACCTTGACAGTTTCAGCTTTTTTCGTGTCTTCAACTTTGGCTTTGGACTGCCCTGTATCTTTCAATGACAGCTTTTGCCCAACAAACAGACCGCTATTACTATTCAGTCCATTAAAATCAGCCAGTTGTTTCACGCTAAAACCAAACTGGGTCGCTACGCTAGTCAAAGAGTCATTGGCCTGAACGACATAAGTTTCCGGCTTTTCTTTGGCTTTGCTGGCTTCCTGTACAGGTTTGGCATCATACAGATAAATGGTGGTGCCCACATACAGTGGAGAATTTGGATCAATCTGGTTCCATTTCGCCACATCACGCCAGTTCACCCCATTTTTAGCCGCAATCATTGCCAGATTATCACCTGGTAACACCTTATAGGTACTGCGTTTTCCTTTTGGAGCAACCACTACCACTTCAGAATCCGTCTTGACGTAATTTTTGCCCTGATTTAGCTTGGCTTCAACCGAGTTCGCAGTGGTATTGTCAGCAACTTCTTTCGGATAAGAAAAGCCTTTGGTGAGCTCTTTGCCTTGCTGCTCAGCAACAGACAGGCTGGTTTGAATGGCAGTCAGCTTGATTTTACCGTCATAAGGATCAACAATTTCTGTGCCAGCCGGCGCCAATGCTTTCAGCTCTTCAACCACTTGGGCCTGTTCTGCCGGTGTTGCAACAGGCTGCAGAATTTCATCTACAGTTTTCTGAATATCCTGTGCGATGACCGCCTGCTGAACTTGCTGACGCTCAGCTGCCGAAATCGGTGGTTCGACCTGAATCTGTTTCGCTGGCGCTGCAGGTGTTACAGCTACCGGAATACGCGGCGCACTTGGAATTGGCAAATCACTTTGTGCCGCAAAACTGGCCAAGGCAGATGAGCCTTTAGGCGTCGAAATCTTTTTCGTAGTCTGGGTCACAGTATTTGCCGTTGTCGCGGTACTTACCGCTGCTGTGACGACAGGTGGCGTACTTGCAGCTTTAGCCGGAGTCGTTGTTTTAGCAACGGTCGTTGCAGGCTGATTACTAACAACCGCTGGCGGAGTCTGTTTAGAAGGTGTAATCGTTTTGGTATTTAATTCTGGCGGTGCAGCTCTGGTGGGCACCACTGTCGTCGTATTTCGCGGCAAGCTGTTCGTGTTACTCGCCCATAAACCACCTGAACCGGATAATTTTTTCAGCTTCTCATCCACTGAAGGACTTAAGTCAGCAGGAATCAGAATACGGCGCGGACTTGCAGGATCAATATGATCACCACGATGACCCGGGTTTAATTGATACAGTTCTGCACGGCTCAAACCGGTAATCGCTGCAATTTCATTTAAACTGGCAACACCGACCGGTACTTCACGAAAATGCGGACGGTTGGCAATCGGTGGCAAACTCACCCCATAACTGCCCGGATTTTTAATAATTTGTGCAACCGCCAGGAAACGTGGCACGTAACTCATGGTTTCTTGTGGTAGTTTCAATGACCAATAATCGGTAGGCAGACCTGCAGCTTTGTTACGGTTAATCGCCTGCTGAATACGGCCTGGGCCGGCATTATAAGAAGCGAGCGCCAATTCCCAAGAACCAAACTGGTTATACAGACTGCCTAAAAATTCATAGGCTGCACGGGTCGATTCCACTACATCACGACGACCATCGTATAAAGAAGTCTGCTTTAGACCATAAATGCGGCCGGTACTTGGAATAAACTGCCATAAACCTGCTGCCGCCGCACTACTGGTCGCTGCCGGGTCATAAGAACTTTCAATAATCGGTAACAGTGCCAACTCGGTCGGCATGCCACGGCGTTCTGCTTCTTTTACTGTGTAATATAAATAACGTGATGCACGCGCACTTAAGCGATCCAGATAAGGCTGACGTGAAATAAACCAGCCACGCTGCGCATCAATCCGCGGATTCCAGACACTTAAGTCCATCTTGAAACCCACGGTCATGCGTTTCCAGACATCACCATGTTTCAGAATCTGTAAACGGTCGCCTTCGACTGCACGCATATCCGTTGCAGAGAGTAAATCTTCGAGTCCATCCAGACTGCTGGCATCCAGATATTGTGATCCAACCTGCTTGCTTGATGCTGTTTGGGTCGCACTTTGTGTAGATGAACAGCCCGTCAGTCCTAGGGAAGCAAGTGCAGTTCCCAGTACAGAATATTTTAAAAATGTAGGTAATGTCGGCTGCCACAAAATTGCGGTTGGTTTATACATAAAAAAATCCAAACAACTCGTATATAAATTTATTTTTTAGATATGCCATTGTAGTGAAGCATGTCGAAGACTCAAGCCAATAATTTACCGCGATTTCACGTTAAATGTTACAAGAAATTAAAAAATCCCGGACATATAGATTGATCGACTGCATTTGCGCTATACAATAAGCCTTCCAGCTTGTTCTATTTTGATCGGATTTAATCTATGTCACACACTATCACACTTTATGTTGATGGCGCCTGTCGCGGCAACCCGGGTTTAGGCGGTTGGGGTGCGTACATTGTTAACGGCCAACAAGAACACAAAATCTGTGGCGGTGAAGATCATACCACCAATAACCGTATGGAACTGACGGCTGCGATTGAAGGCATTTTATTTTGTGACAAGCAAGACAAACTGGTGATCTATACCGATTCCAAGTACGTCAAACAAGGCATTACCGAATGGATTCATGGCTGGAAAAAGAAAAACTGGAAAGACGTCAAAAATCCGGATCTGTGGCAAAAACTCGATGAAGTCTGTCAAGGACGCGATATTGAATGGCACTGGGTCAAAGGTCATGCTGGACATCCGGGCAATGAAATGGCCGATCAGCTGGCCAATCTGGGTGCTGATGAAACCCTGAAAAAATCCAAGCAAAGCCTTTCAATGTCTGAAGATAAAAAAAAATCTGAACCCGACTGGTTGCTAGATGATCCTTTCGGTCTGGATCTGGCTGAGAGTGAAGAAGAGCTGGAAGACCTGCCGGAAGAAATCATCGAAGTGACTGTTGAAGAAATTGTACAGACTGAAGTTTTAGCAACGGACAGCAATGAAGATGCTTCATCTTCAGACGCATCTGCCTCGACTGAGATACATCCGCAAATTGTCATTACACCGGCCAAGTTACAGCTGCATGGCCCACGACAGCTGATTCTGGATACTGAAACCACCGGTTTTTATTATCAGGATGGTGACCGGATTATTGAAGTCGGCGCGCTGGAAATGATTAACCGCAAACTGACCGGCAGCTCGATTCATATCTATATCAATCCGAAAACACCGGTCGGCGATTCCGTGAATGTCCACGGGATCACCGACGAATTCCTGCAAGACAAACCGCTGTTTGAAGAAATTTCTCAGGTACTGTTTGACTATTTACACGGCGCGGAAATTATTGCGCATAACGCGACCTTCGATATGAACTTCCTGGATATGGAATTCAAACGCGCAGGTTTTAAGGCGCTCTCCGAAGTCTGTGACGTCACCGATACTCTGGCACTGGCCAAGTCCAAGCATCCAGGGCAGAAAAACTCGCTGGATGCCTTAGTGCGCCGTTACGAGATTCCACAACGCGACCGTACCTTCCACGGTGCCTTGCTCGATGCGGAAATCCTGTCCGATGTTTATCTGGCGATGACCGGTGGACAGGTGTCTTTTGATATCGATGCCCTGTCCCAGTCTGAAGACCAGAACAGCCGTTCAGAGATGGCCAGAGTTGAAATTGAATTACCGGTGATTCTCCCGTCAGAACAGGAATTACAGGAACATGAGAATTGGGTCAAACAATTCGAAGAAAAACATGGAACTGCTTGCCTTTTCGCGAAATAAAATCTACATTTCCGGGGATACTTTAGGTTTAAAACTATCGTTCTTCAGTTATAGTAAATACAAAGAGGCCCCGTAGTTTAAAGCGGGGCTCATATATAGATAATACTCCAGGAAAGGTGCAGATCATGTCTTACCAAACCTCTATACATTTTGATCCAACAGCTTTACTGATAATAAAAAATGAGGTTGATAACTCGATCAAGTTAGTCGAATCAGCAGTAAGCACCTTGGTAGAAGACCAGACTTTACCTTTTGGTATTGATGATGCATTAAATCAGTTCGAACAATGCGCCCAGGTTCTGGCACTCATCGACATGTCCAGTCTGGCAAAAGTCGCTCAATATTCAGCAGAATTAATGCGCAAGATTATGGGGAATCCGGCGCAGGTCAATACTCAAGAAGTGATCGCCTTGAGTGAAGGCACCACTATGCTGAAACGCTATATCGAATTTATCTGTTTGCGTGAAGTAAAAATTCCACAGTTTTTGCTGGATACCCTGAACCGCTTGGAACTGGCTTTGGGTAAACCACTGACGACTGAAGGCCAGCATGTAGAATCGCTATTAGATTGCGTCACTCCTGATTTTGCGCTGCCACAGGCACCAAGTCTGGAAAAATCCCAATATGTACACCGTCTGTATAAGCTGTCACTCAACAAGCTGATCAATCAGGAAGAAAGTGAACTGGATTTGCAAGCCATCAAACTGGTGGGGGCTTATCTGGCCGGACTTGCAGAACAACATGACAGCAAGCAGTACTGGAATCTGGTATATGTCGCGTTAAACAATATTGAGCACCTGCTGATTAATGAGCCACGTCTACGCACCTTGGTGAGCATTGAGCGCAACATGGCACAGTATTTTAGCTCGGCAGACAGCTTCAAGGCTTCGCTGGCTGATCTGGCCAATGTGCTCAGCCTATGTATCAGTCAGGAAGATGAAACTGCGCAATCTATCCGTAGCCAGCTCAATGTGGGCGATGACCTGCTGACCGATATGCAATTACAGGTCTTCAGTCGCCATCTGTATGGCCCAGACTTTGAAACCATGCATACCATCAGCGAATTGGTGACCACGGAAATGGCGCAAATTCGTAATGACATCGAGTTCAACTATCAGAACATGACGCCTGAAAAGACTCAGGAACTGCAGGCACAACTGAATAATCTGGCGAATATCTTCAAGGTATTGAACCTGAATGAAGCCTATCATGACCTGACCCGTCAGGCCGCTTCACTGAGCCAGCCGGAGATGATGCAGGATGCCAGCTTTGCCCAGCAGTTGATGAATGTCATTCTGTCTGCCATGAACTCGATTGGCGTACTGGAACGTCATCACACTTCGAGCCGCTTGCAGCTGCGCGTCAACAACATGAATATTTCTCTGGACCGTCTGGATGAAGCACACGCTGCTTTACTCACAGAAACCAAGGCCCTGATCGAGCTTTCTAGCCAGATTCTCAGCAATTACCTGCAAGATCATGACTTGACTGCCCTCGAACCTGTTCCTGTACAGTTTTGCGAGATTGGCGGCGCGATGCTGTTCCTGAATGCAGAACATGTTCGTACTGCGTTCACCACCACTGCAGAATTCATCAAGAACCGTATTGATCTGTCGATTGCATTAAGTCCGGAAGAAATTCATCGTGCTTTAGACACCCTGGCCAGTGCCGACATGATGATTGATAACTTAAAGAACAAACAGCCTGTATTACAGGCGATGTTTCAGGTAGCATTGGACAGTAGTGAGAAACTCAAAATAGTTGCCTAATGTCCAAATTATCACTTGCTTATATTTTTCAACAACAGCAACTGCTGGTCGATCAACACTTTCAACTTCCACGGGTTGAAGCCTTAGCAAGTGATTTGCTACTCCACACGGGTGATCAGGTGATTGCCCGTGATCTTCTTCCCGATGAGCCGATTCCTGCAGGCTTGCAACTGGTTCCCATCCGTCAGCTGTTACAGTTCTGGAATACCCAGCAATTCGAACAGGCCAGCCGCGCAGTACAACTTTTAGAATGGCGTCGTAACCATAAGTTCTGTAGTCATTGCGGTACAGCGACTGAAGCGCATGCTGTTGAATATGCCATGGTCTGCCCATCCTGCAACTACCGGCAATATCCACGGGTACAGCCTTGCGTTATTACCGTCATTACCCGAGGCAAAGACGAGATTTTACTGGCCAAAAACGCGCGCAATACCAAAAGTCAGATGTATGGCCTGATTGCCGGTTTCGTTGAAGTGGGTGAAACCCTAGAAGATGCAGTACGTCGTGAAACGCTGGAAGAAGTCGGTCTGCATCTCAAAAATATCCAGTATCTGGCCAGCCAGCCCTGGCCTTTCCCAAGTAACCTGATGATTGCCTTCAAGGCAGAATATGCTGGTGGTGAGCTACAGCTGCAGGAAGAAGAAATTAGCGATGCGCAATTCTTTAAATTCGATCAGCTGCCTGAAATTCCGTTTAAAGGCAGTATTGCCCATGCCATGATCATGCATGTGACTCAAGGTACAGTAGTCGCAGATGATACCAAGACCTGGCTATAAATCTGCATTCGAAAGATTTAGCTCAACGGCTTAAAAAAGAATCCAGTGGATGTTCTCCCCTGGATTCTTTTTTATCTATTGCTTAGTTAAACCAAATATCAGTCTCAGGATTTAAATGCATCCTCGAGCGCCCAAAGCACCTGTGCCTTGGTCTGGAAAAACTGGCTAAACAAACTGGAGAGTGAACCCACAATCGTAATATGACCAAGTTTCGGAATTTGAATCAGATGGCTATGATTGCCCTTCTCTTTCAGTACACGGTCCAAATCCTGGCTATTGAAATGCCCAACAATCTTGTCTTTTTCGGCAATAAACAGATAATGCCGGATTGAGCTATTTTTAACAAAATAATAAGGCATCACCTGCTGATAAGGCACCGCCTGATCAAATGCATCGGCACAGATCGGATCATTTTTGTAATCAAAATGATAAGGCCCCGCCAGACCAATAATCGCCCGGATTTGATTGTGATCAATGCTGGCAGATTGCGGATGATACAAGGCAGACATCACATTGAATGCCCCGGCAGAGTGTCCCATCAAGACCAGATTTTCAGCACAGATCTGCAACTGTCCAGCTGACTGCTGCAAATGATTCAGTAACAAATGCAGATCATGAATATAGGTCGGAAAAATATGTTGTGGCGCCAGATGATAATTCATCACCACCACATCATAACCTTCTTTAGCAAAGGACTCGCCAATAAACTGATAATCCTTTTTATCGCCATGCAACCAAGCACCGCCATGCACAAACACAATCAGGGGACGATGTGGCAAAGGCTGCTGACTCCGAAACAGGTCAAAGCGTTGCCGGGATTTCAAGCCATAGGCCAATTGGGTTTCGACTGTGTAACCTTGTTTCGGAGTTAAACGATTTAAAGCATAACTACCAAAATCGTATAACCGGAAATCTTGATAGTGCTGTTGAAACTGCAAAATACGCTGTGAGAGTTGGGTTTTAAACTGGCCGACCTTATGGTTCATAGGTCGGTTCAACCGTATCAGGATCAATCGCCACTGGCGTCTGTTCAATACCCGGCTGCGCATATGCCGGTGCGGCAAAGTTTTGATTAGCCAGACTTGAATATTGCTCCACATTATCAATTAGGGTCACAATTTTAGTGACATTACCCACCTGTTGTAACACCTGATTCAGGTCAGCAATCTCGGCACCATTTAAACGACCCATCACATACAGTACGCCATCTTCAGTATGCACATGCACTTTACTATCCGCTACCACAGTCGCTTTCATGATCAAGCCACGGGTATTTGCAGTCACCGCAGTATCCTGCATGATGGTGCTATAGCTGATCTGATTGCCGACAGTAATAAAATTATGTACCGCTTTGACATCACTCATGGATTTGACATTATCTTCAGCCAGTTGCTTTAAATGGGCATCCGGCACCTGACCGGTCAACAAGACATTGCCATGGAAACTTTCAATATTGACCCGGGCCTGCTTAAAGCGCGAATCCAATTTATAAAGATTAATTTTTGCAGTACGGACAATTGAGGAATCAATAAATACCTGCCCCAAGGTACGCGCCCCACTTTCAGTTCCGACAGGAGCCGTACCTGTGCCGCTGGAAATAAAACTTGCACAACCTGATAAACTTGCGACACACAGCATTGTTATTGCAATACGCTTAACCACTCAGCAAGACTCCTTCATTTTATTACGTCTTTTTCAATCTAATAATCTGTTTTCAAGCTCAGATCATGTCAATTCTGCTTGAACTTTACAATGATCTTGAAGCAAATATAAGCATCTTTAGACCTTATTTTGTTCAAAGGTTAATAAACTCTTGATCAAAAGTAAAAGCATTTTCAATCCATTCCAGATCATAAGGGTATTGCGAAAAGTCATGCTGTATGGTTTTTGCAAATTGCTGTTTAAAATCAAAACAAATCACGTCAAAACGATAGTAATAGTGTGCAAATTGTGGATTTTTCTGAATAAAGCACATCGCAGTCTTGAGCATCTTTCCCTGTTTTGCTCTGGAAATCGACTCGATCGCTTGCGCATATCGGGTTTGCGCACGTGCTTTGACTTCCACAAAGACCAGTTCCTGATCACACACCAGAATCAGATCCAGCTCGCCATAGCGACTGTGATAATTGGCTGCCAGGAACTGAAATCCATGGTTTTGCATCAATTGGGCCGCTTGCTGCTCCGCCCATGCACCTAATTGCTGTCGCAGCATTGCTCTTTCGCTCATAGTAGCTTGACGCCTGTGCCACTGTACTGGAAACATTCTGGACTACGCTGAATGCTGTGTTCACTGATCTGTATCCGGCCAGTTCTACCCTGAAATTCAATATTCTGTGAACGCGGTTGTGACAGGTACTGCTGGGTGATCTGCCAGGCATCGCCACCGAAGGCAATCAGCCACTGATAGGACATATCCACCGGCTCTTTGACATAAGCCTGTAGAACATCCGGCCAGTCAGCCAGATAAAGTACCGGAACATCACAGAACTTGATCCCTTGTGGCAGCTTGTGCTGCTCGCTGATCGCATTGGCTACGGTATACATCCGTTTACGGCTTAATTCCGGTATAGTAGCCAGGCCTTCTGCATTGCCGAGGAATAACAGCCCCTGCTTCGGCATTAAAAAAATGGGTGCCTTGTTCACGATCTTAAATTTCAGATCACTCTGACTGAACAATGACATCAGCAACAGTTCATGCTCAGCTTCACTGCCCGGCTGGCGTAAAATCAGCAGCTGTTGAATTCCATCTTTGTGCAATAAGGTTTTTAAGGCAGCAGCATCTTCTTTTTTGGACAGGCTGAATTGCCAGACTTGGGGTAATGACCCTGCTACATCATTCAGGCTGAGGGTACGTACTTTAGGTTTGCTCTTGAGTAGTTGTTCCACATCGCTACGTGCCAATGGACCCACCACCATTTTGGTCTTTTTATTGACATGCTGTTTCAGTAGCTGGGAGATATTTTTCTGATTGGAATTGACCCATTTTAATGGAACTTTCTGCCCGGAAGTAGCATAAGCACTGAGAAAACCCTGTTTGATACTCGATGCAGCTCGCGCCAAAGGCCCGGATTCGGGTAGAATGATCAGCACTTCTGCTTGTACGCTGCTGATGTAGCTGACTAAACACAAGCCCAATATTTTATTTTTAATCTTCCATTTTTTATTATTCAATTTATTCCACATGGAGAAACCTATGAGTGCTCAGTTATTTGTTGTTGCGACTCCAATCGGGCACTTAGATGATATGAGTTATCGTGCAATTCAGGTGTTGAAGTCGGTGAGTCTTATTGCTGCTGAGGATACACGAACTTCCGCACAGTTGCTTAAACACTTTAATATTCAAACACCTCTGACTGCCTGTCATGAGCATAATGAAAGCAACAAGATTGATCAGCTGATCCAGCGCCTGCTCAATGGCGAAGATATGGCCCTGATCAGTGATGCTGGCACTCCCCTGATTAGCGACCCTGGCTTTAAATTTGTCCGGGCTGCTCAAGCGCATAATATCCGCGTGATTCCCGTTCCTGGTGCTTGTGCTGCGATTGCAGCTTTAAGTGCAGTCGGCTTGCCGAGTGACCGTTTCAGTTTTGAAGGTTTTCTGCCATCCAGACAAAGTCAGCGTCTGCTAAATCTGGAAAAACTGAAAGATGAAACCCAGACTTTAATTTTCTATGAAGCACCGCACCGGATTCTGGAGTCCGTTAAGGATATGGCCAGCGTTTTCGGAGCAGATCGCCCGGTCGGTTTTGCGCGAGAAATCACCAAGACTTTTGAAACTATCAAGAAAATGACCTTGGGTGAATTGGTGGAATTCATTAGCAATGATCACAATCAGCAAAAAGGCGAAATTGTTCTGGTGATTGGCGGTGCCACCGAAGAAAAAGATCTGGATCAAGAAAAGCTGGATAAATTATTGAAACGTTTGTTACAGGACCTTTCGGTCAAAGCAGCATCACAGTTGGCAGCAGATTTAACGGGTATTAAAAAGAAAATCGCTTATCAACGTGCTTTAGAACTGACTTCGGCAAACGATTAATTGCTCTAGATATTTCTATCTCGTTTTGATTTGTAAAAAAAACACCACAATTGATGTGGTGTTTTTTATAAGAGACAAGTTAATCAATAACTTATTCTTTGGCTACTGATTCATCTGCCGGAACTTCAACAATACGACCACCACTGGCAAGGAAAGCCGCAATCTCGTCTTCCAGTGCTTGACGCTTTTTCAGCTTTGCAGTGACGGTCAAAGTTTCAGCTTCTACAAGATCGGTATCACTGACGACCTCTGTGCTATCGACCGCGCCTTTTTCAGCTGCTTTTGCTTCATCATCGTCAACGATTGAATCTTCAACGTCGTCATCATAATCATTCATGTCTGTCATTTGCATCTCCCCAAAAATGGCGCTTGCTTGGTATTCCAAGCCAGGTATCGAATTAAGTGAAATTTAGCAATCTCTTTGGGCTTCGCCTAGTACTAAACATCAAAAAATCGTATCTTTTTTAAACAAAATCGTTACTCTTTATTGATGTTTGTTTAAAAAATTTACATTTCTGTCTTAAGCTGCGTAGCGTGTGTCTTTAAGTAAACTCAGACCGTTGGCCTGCGCCATAAATGCATCTTTCAACATGGGCTGATTTTCTACCTGTTTCAGGCCGAAATTGCGTGCCCAAACCATCGGGAAGAATAAAGTGGTTTCCATCCAGCCAATCGCAGACATGCTGTGCATCATGGCATCGTTCTGACTTTTACGGCGATGCTCATAGCGTTTTAGGGTTTGTTCATGTGCCCATACGCCACGCGCCTGATCATGCAGTAAAACATCACAAAGTATCGCAGCATCCAGACAGCCAATATTCACCCCTTGACCTGCCAGCGGATGAATCACATGTGCGGCATCTCCAATCAGGGCTAAACCATCTTGAACATATTGTTGGGCAGCGCGGGCTTTTAAGGGGAAAGTGGCACGTAGTGTCGCCTCTAAGACTTCACCCAGCATATGCTGGCTTTCACGGGTCAATAGCTGGGTAAATTCAGCATCGGGGAGCGCTGCATATTCTTCAGCATAATCCTCTGGCAAAGTCCAAACAATCGATTGCCAATGTCCCTGCTCTTCCGGACTAAGGCTGGCCATGGGTAAAAAAGCCAGAGGGCCGGTTTCGAGAAAAATCTGACGTGCCATATGCTGATGAGGTTGTGCAGTTTTAATGGCACAACTGATGCCCGCCTGTTTATAGTCCAGTACATCAATATCGATGAAAGCTTGCTCACGAACAAAGGAATTGGCACCGTCGGCGCCGATCACCAGCTTGGTTTTAAGCTGAGTACCATCGGCCAGATGAATAATCCACACACCGACGTCACGTTCAACGCGGCTGACTTTGACCTGTGTTCTATAATCTTGAACATCTTCAAGCATCTTTTGCTGAATGGCCAGATTCAGAATGCTTGGTTCCACCATCGAACCTAAAGCCTGTTCTAGCGAGGGTGTTTTTTCTGAAGGCTGGCCGAAATTGATTTCGCCATAGCCATTTTTATTCCAGACCTGCATGCCGGTATAAGGCTGCTGCCGTGCCAGGTTTTCCCAGACCCCCACCGTCTTTAACAAGTGAATGGTTGCCTGACTGAGAGCCAGGACACGCGGATTGGCCACCTTTAAGGTTTTATCTGCATCCAGAATTGGCGCTGCATCCAGAACTGTAGGCTGCATGCCACCTTGGGCTAACAAAAGCGCTGTAAGCCCACCCACCAATCCACCGCCAATAATGACGACGTCTAATATTTCGTTAGTTTGATTTAAGCTCATGCTTTTAACCCCATGGCATAATTTGCAACCAGTGGCTTGATGCCTGGAATCGTATCAAAAGCGATTAAACCCGTATTACGAATCAGCTTTAAAAATGGATTCTGGTTACTAAAGCCACGCACCACTGAATCACAGAATTTGATCACTCGTTGCTGGTCACTGAGACGAGATTTTTCATAGTCTTGTAATATTGCAGCATCGCCCAAGTCTGCGCCTTGTGCTTGCTGTTCCTTGAGGTAACGCACCAATACATGCGCATCACGCATACACAGGTTAAAACCCTGACCAGCCACCGGATGAATCGTATGTGCTGCATTGCCCATCAACACGACACGGCCAACAGCCTGTTTTTCAGCTAACACTTGAGATAAGGGAAAACTGAACCGTTTTCCGGTTTTCTGGAACTTTCCGGCACGATCGCCATACGTTTCCTGCAAGGCATCGAGGAAATGCTGGTCATTTTCATCTCCCAGCCATTCTCCTTCAGTACCTTTTTTCACTGGCCAGACCACGGAACGGCGATATTCGCCCGGCAATGGCAACAGTGCCAAAGGCCCTAAATGACTGAAACGCTCAAAGCCCACATGACCATGTGGCTTAGACGTTTGTACTGTGGTCACAATTGCAACCTGATCATAATCATGTTCTGACGCACCAATACCCAAGGCTTTACGGCAGAAAGAATCCCGTCCATCGGCGGCAATAACCAGTTTGGACTGTAATTTTAGTGATGATTCACCACGCTGAGCTTCGATATAAGCAAAGTCTGTATCTTGGATAAGGGAGGTCACTTGAACACCATCAATCAATTCAATTAATGGCTCTTTTTTGACTTGGGTCAGCAGTACACGACCGAGCCAGGCATTTTCAATGACCTGACCAAAGCTTTCGACTTTTTCCTGCTCGGCTTTCAGTCGGGCCTTACCAAAGCTGCCTTGTTCGGTAATATTCACTTCCAGAATTGGGGTAGCATGTTCTTGCAAGGCATTCCAAAGTCCAAGTTCCTGATAAATCTGCACGCTACGGCGTGACAAGGCACTGTTACGTGCATCAAAACTGGAATGATAGGGCGCAAGATTTTCATCATCATAATCTGGATATTTGATGGCTTCCAACAGTTTGACTGCAATATTGGTTTTCGCCAACATTAATGCGAGGCTTAAGCCGACCATACCACCACCGACAATGATGACTTCTTGTTGCATGCTTACTTCCTTATTTGTTTATTCGCATCTATGGCGAATTACATAAAACGTATACTGGTTTTATCTTACCTCAAGGCTTTAAATTTTTATAATGATTCGTTTTATTTAGTTTTCTTCATGATGATCCAGCCTATATTGAAAAACCAAGACATCACGCTTTTCAGTACCCAACTTCGGCAATACAGTATAAGCACTGATCCGTTTAACAACTTTAAACCCTGTCTTTAACAGCACTTGGTGTGCCTGTACATGTTCTGCATCGCAGAAAGTATCCAGTAATTTAAGTGGGAGATATTGTTTAAAATGCTGAATCACCGCTTTCATCGCCTCAAGCATATAGCCCTGACCCTGAAATCGAGGACCAAGTTCGAAATGAACTTCAAGGCTGCTATTTTGCTGTTGAATGATCGTTAGTAACCCGATTGCCAGATGACTTTTTCGCTCAGCAATCACCCATGAAAATCCTTTAATCGGTTGCTGCCAATAGCTTAACGCCCATTTCTGCAACATCTGCTGAGTTTGACCGACTGTTGTATGCACCTGTCGTTGTAAGTATTTTGATGCTTCAACGTCGCCACAATACTCTTGGAATAATGAAAATTCATCTCCAACTTTATATGCTCTTAACTCCAACCAAGTTGTCTTTAATTCAGCAACTAAAATATTTATACTCACTTTTATCAACTCGGCATTAAAAAACGGAATGTTGTAATTTCATTTGGCACTTATACGATTCGATCGCAAACCTAGTCAAATTGGTATAACTCGATCTACTCGCTTCGCACAATTTTGAATACATACTGATGCTCGTAGATCCTGAATGATAAAATTGTGAATCAAGCCATTTATAAATAAGCTGATAATCACTGTCAGGAGCAGAAGGCCCATTTTCAATCACTATTATTTTCTTATTTTTAGAGAGTTTTATAGGGTCTGTTGACATTTACTGTTCATAATTAACCCTATAAAGGTAGCCATAAAAATATACAGGCTAAAGCAACAGAACTTTGATAATTTCTTTTGAGCTTGTCATATCGAGTAGCTATTCCTCTAAATTGCTTTAATCTACAAAATATATTTTCAACTAAATGCCTGATTTTATATAAATACCAGTCCATATGGTCATTGTTCGATTGGCTATTTGTTTTCTTTGGTATATTCGCTTTAGTCCCTGTTTTCCTGATCTGTTCACGCAGTGGTTCTGAATCATAGCCTTTATCTGCACATACCACTTTTGTCTCTTTTAAATCTAATGTTGATATTAAATCAGGTGCAACTTTAACATCATGTGTGGTTCCATCGGTAATCATGAAATCAATAGGATTGCCATGTGCATCAACAATCAAATGTATTTTTGAGGAGTTTCCTCCTACACTTTTAGAAATAGATTGATTCGCTATGCCGGCAGAATGTTGATGAGCACGTACATGAGAGCCATCAATAAAAATCCACTCCATATCGGGGCATGAGGCTAGTAATTTGAATAATCTAAGTAACTTACCGCTGCTTGACCAACGATTAAAACGTTTGAAAATAGAGTTTGAATGACCAAAACAGCAAGGAATATCTCGCCACGGACAGCCTGTTCTAATTCTATAGAGAATAGCTTCAATAAAATTGCGTAAATTTGAGTTGTGGTGAATGGATAAATTACGCAGAATAACTTTCAACTTTTGCCAGTGTTGATCTGTCAGCATGGTACGAGGCATAGCGAATAGTAAAATTGGGTTTGGCGATTTGATTTTACTACTTCGCTATTTTTTTAAGCTAAAAGTGTCAACACACCCTAAATATAACTCGATTTTTTAGCTAACAGATATTTTAAAAAAAATTTATCCAACCATGTACAACCTAATCTTATTTGTATGATAGTAATCATTAATCTTTAGCTAAGTGTTGTTGTAGATCTGAGGATGATTCTATTAATAACCTATAAACACCTATATAAAAAACCCCGGAAATATACCGAGGTTTCTTCATCTTCCACACTATTTCTATCCTCTCGGCAAGTTACTCGAAGACATGAATCCTATCTTGCAAGAAACTCGCCCAAGAAGATTAGCTTAACGCACAATATTGGTATGATGATCTGTGTGGTGTACTGTTTTACCCAACTTCGTTCCTGTATAAATCAGGTACAATGCCGACAAACCAACCAATACATAAACAATTCGAGATAAGGCGCTCATATCACCAAAGATTGCAGCGACCAAATTAAAATCGAATGCACCAATTAAACCCCAATTAATGCCACCAATGATTGTTAAAGCATAAGCAATCCAGTCAATCGTATTTAATCTCATAAGTGTTCTCCTGCTGTTATTTAAGTTTATTTAAGGATCAGAGAAAGTATGAGAATCTCAGCGCATTTAATATGTAGCTTTGATGCTAAAAACAGATTTTCTGTGTTGACTTCCTGTCACTTTTTAAGCTGTAAATTTTACTTAGGTTAGTTTTATTTGACTTGTTCGAGATAAACGTAAGCTAAATCACTTTTTGATCGATTCGATATAGCTAGGAATTCTTGTTTAAAACGGCATAGAAATGTCATAAAAAAAGCCGATCTCGCGACCGGCTTTCTGTATTTTTCTTGGATTAGGCAGCGCGCGCTTTCGCCATCAATGCTTCAATCTCTTCTACCGTTTTGACAACTTTCGCAGTTAAAACCAGCGGGCCATTTGCAGTGGCTACCACATCATCTTCAATTCGGATGCCAATTCCACGCCATTTGGCATCCACTGTTTCATCATCAGGCGCGATGTAGAGACCCGGCTCAACGGTCACGACCATGCCCTCTTCATACGAGCGCCATTCACCATCAACCTTATAAGCACCGACATCATGCACATCCATACCGAGCCAATGCCCCGTACCGTGCATGTAGAACTGACGAAAAGCTTCTTTTTCTATAATCTCGTCGATATTACCCTGCATCAAGCCAAGATCGAGCAAACCCTGCACCAAAATACGCACTGCAACATTGTGAGGTTCTTTATACGAGTTACCAATTTGCACGGCATTGATCGCAGCGATTTGAGCATCCAGTACTACGTTATATAAGGCTTTCTGTTCCGGACTGAATTTACCATTTACCGGAAAGGTACGGGTAATGTCTGAAGCATAGAACTGATATTCAGCTGCAGCATCAATCAGGACTAAATCGCCATCTTTCAGTTCTTTGTCATTTTCTACATAATGCAGGATGCAGGCATTCTCACCGCCACCGACAATACTGTTATAAGCCGGAACACCGCCATTTTTGCCAAAGACATAATTCAGCTCGGCTTCCAGCGCATATTCCATCATACCCGGACGTACTGCTAGCATCGCTTGCATATGTGCATCAGCAGAAATATCGGAAGCAATCTGCATCAGTTCGATTTCATTTGCATCTTTATGCAGACGCATTTCATCAACAATACGATCCAGCTGAATGACTTGCGCTGGCGCAGAAGTACCACGACGGCTTTCACCACTTGCAGTTGCAATCCATTTGGCGACACGCGCATCAAACTCTGCATGCTGTCCAATGCGATAAAATAACTGATCTTTATTTTGTAACTTTTCTAAGATTTCTTCATCCAGCAAATCAATCGCATAGGCTTCATCTGCATCATAATCCTGAATAGCCCCATCAATACCCGCGCGGTAGCCATTCCAGATTTCCATTTCACGGTTGCGTTCACGACAGAACAAACTGTAGCTATAGCCTTCTTCTTCAGTGTCAAAGGTTTCAATCACAGCCACAGCTTCAGGTTCCGCGAATCCGGTTAAATAGAAGAAACTACTGTCTGCACGGTATTTATAATCTGCATCACGGTTACGCATGGCTACCGGACTGGTCGCGATAATAGCGATACTGCGTAAACCGATTTCCCCTGCGAGGATTGCGCGACGTTCCTCAAAAACTGCCTGTGTCAATTTCTTCATTACACCTTACTTCTTTCTTATCGATCAATACTTGTATTTAGAATATAGTCTTGAAATCAGACTATAGATTTCACTGTAACAGCAAAATATATGCCTGAATTCAAGCAGCTGATGGTTCACCTCAGCATTTCATCAGCTTGGACGTTTAGGCGAGAAAATCTCGACCACACTTTGCGCGTCTGTAACAGCGGCTTTAGGCTGATTTTTTTGACTAAATTGCTGTAAGAGTGGTGTTTCTTCAACTTCGACCTTTTTACGCCCTAAAGACAGGCTGACAGGAATCAGACGCACAAATTCGTACAATTCCTGATAGCTTTCTTCACCTTCGGCATCATCGTCTGAGTCTTCAAATTCAACTGCGGCTACATCTTGTAAATGTTCAATCAGCTCAACTTCATCCTGACGGATATGTCCTGAAGCCAGTCCGAAACCTAAGACCACGCCTGCACACCAGTCCGCCAGAGCCTGTACGCGTTCTGAAAGCACATGCTCATCATCAGGCAGCAAAGGTAAATAATCCAGCTCATCTTCAGACAGTGCATGAAACACATCTTCAGCTTCGCCCGTCAACAACTCTAATGCTTCGGCATCCAGTTCAGGTACATCCAGTGTTTCTAAAATCTGTAACCACTCTTCACTGCTTGGCGCCTGGGTGACACAAACAATGCCAGTTAGCAAACCATGTAGTTCGCTAGGGCTAGAAATTTCCTCAATTGAAGAAAAATTGCGGTGCCATTCGGTCCAACCTGAAATATCGTCTTGCATTCGTTTATCCAATCTTTATACTGCTTATATATTACCTTTGTTTGCAACACTGTGCGACCTCGATATGTTAGAAGAATTACAGCGTCTACAAGTGCAGATCGGCGTGTTAAAAACGCGACTTGCACGGCTTGAAAGTGAAAATTCCAGTTTGCGCGAAGAGCAAGACTCTTCAATGATGCAACATCAACAGCAAATTGAACAAAAAAACAGCGTGATTGCGCAAAAACAACAAGAAAATGAAAATCTGACAGAACAATTGACGGATTCTCGTGCCCAGTTTCAACTGCTTAATAATGATGCAACTGCACTGGCAGACCGTTATGGTCGTCTGGAAAAAAGCTGTACCGACCTGAAAAACCGTTTTCAGGAAATTCTGGCTGAACGGAATGAACTGCGCGTAGTTAAGGAAAAGATGATCCTTGAACAGCGTCATGCCCAGCAGGAAATTCAGCGTCTGACTCAGGAATCTGAACGTTTAACCCAGAAAAATGAAAATGCCAAAGCCAAGGTTGAAGCGATTATTCAACGTCTGGCCATTCTTGGCACTGCGCAGGATCATCACGCACAGGAAATTCAACAACTGGCCCATCCGACTGAAGCGACTGAGGAAGCCTCATCATGAGTGAACAAATTGCAATTGATCTCAGAGTATTGGGGCATAGTTTCCGTTTGGCCTCTACTCCTGACAAGCAGGAAGAATTAGAACGCGCGGCACAGTTATTAAATGACAAATATGATGAATTTCGCCGTAAAGCACCACGCATGGAACCTAGCAAGCTGATTATTATGGTTGCACTTGAGCTGATGCAGGAGGTCTTGAATATGAACAGATCACTGCAACAATATGCGCATTGCGAGCGTTTGTTACAAACTATTTTAGAAGAAGTTGAAGAACTGACTGAATAATCTCGAATTCTGTTTAAACTTCGGACATTCGACCGAACTGTTTACAGTTCATGAACAGCATAGAGTTGCCACACCGGGATTATTGTTTATAATTAACTTAACTCTGAGGTGTTCGCCAGCGGGTCTATTCCCCTGCCGATACTAACACTTATGGGTGTGTTCTGTATATTTAGAGTGTATGCCCATCTCCGTATGGGAAACCCAGCAAGTATACGTCGCATCCTCCTTGAACTCATCGGGTTCAGGGTAACGACACATGCAGCGGCATCTTCGGAGTACTTCAATTTCGTTTTCAAAATATAATTATAATTTTTCCTGAATTTCCTCTTATTTTAATTTTGTAGTATTTCTCTCGAACATTCCTCTAGATTCATTTTATTGATGTATTCATCATCTGGAATGAAAAAAAATCTTTAGCTATAAAAAAGATAGGGCTTTAATTACTTCCGTCAAAATCAAACAATCTTTCAGTAACTTATTTTCCTATTTTCAGGCTATTTTATCCCGATATAAAGTATGCATGGCCCAGATTGCAGCAGGAATCCAGCCTAAAATCGAAATATGAAGCATTAAGCATACTGTGGCTTCGGCTGGTCGATGAAGGGTCATAAATAATGACCAAGGGAAAATAAATGCAACAATTGATTTCATTCTTAAAACCCTCTTTTTTTGCAACGTTCTAACTTTTATATCCAGTTTTTATTGGCACTTAAAACTGGCACTTAGATTTAGATATTTTTAATAGGATCAGCAGAATCTCTGTACATGCTGTAATCCCGCGTAAAAATATCCTGAAAGCCTAATTCAGCCAGCTTAAATGAAGCTTAAAAATTATTTTAAATCCGCTAGCCTTTGCATATTTTCAATCAAAATATTGACGTTTGAATGAAACAGTCTTTGCTTTAACTTTTACTTTCCACAGATTCAGATCCGAATAAAATCCTGAATCCCTAAACCTTTATTTACTTACTGCAGCTGGTGTACACAAGGGTGATACTCGCCAAATCACATCACCGACATCATCAGCAACCAAAATGGCACCTGAAGAATCTACCGCCACACCGACCGGTCGCCCATATGCATCGCCCTGATCGCTTAAGAATCCAGTCAAGATATCTTGAGGTGGGCCCATCGGTTGTCCATTTTGAAAGGGAATAAAAATCACTTTATAGCCACTGTGCGGTTTGCGGTTCCATGAACCATGCTGGCCAATCAGCGCACCGTTTCGATATTGAGGCATCAGATCTGCCCTATAGAAGGCCAAGCCCAATGATGCAGTATGATTGCCCAATGCATAATCTGGTGGAATGGCCTGCGCAACTTGCGCAGGATTTTGCGGTTTGACCCGGGTATCTACATGTTGGCCATAATAACTATAGGGCCAGCCATAAAAAGCGCCTTCTTTGACAGAGGTCAGATAATCAGGAACCAGATCATTGCCGAGTTCATCACGTTCATTTACCACCGTCCAGAGTGTGCCACTCTGGGGTTGCCAGTCCATACCATTCGGATTACGCAGTCCGGTAGCAAAAGGTCGCGCTTGAGCACTGGCTATGTCAAATTCCATGATTAGTGCCCGGCCCTGCTCCTGCTCTAGGCCATTTTCAGCGACATTGCTGTTGGAACCCACTGTAATATAGAGTTTGCTGCCGGCAGGATTGGCAATGACATTTTTGGTCCAGTGATGGTTTAAACGGCCTGCCGGTAAATCCAGCACCTTGGTACCGGCTGCTGTAATTTGAGTCGCACCGTTCTGATAAGGAAAGCGCATTAGGGCATCAGTATTCGCCACATACAACATATTGCCGACCAGTGCCATGCCAAATGGAGAATTGAGATTCTGTAAAAATACGATTTTTTGTTCAGCCACCCCGTCTCCATTGCTATCGCGAAGCAGACTGATGCGGTTGGCACTGGGGTGCGATGAACCTGCACGTTGCATCACCCATTTCATGATTTTGCCTTTGATCCCTTTGCTGTCATCGGGCTTAGGCGGTGCATCGGTTTCAGCCACCAGTACATCACCATTCGGCAATACATACAGCCAGCGCGGATGCTGCAACCCTTTGGCAAATGCCTGAACTTTTAAACCTGTCGCTGTTGTCGGCATTTTACCTTCAGGCCAACCTTTAGCAGGTGCAATATTGACCGTAGGCAGCAAGCTTGATTTTGGTTTGGGCAAATGTGGCTGGGAACCATAACTGTCATTGATGGGCGATTTGGAAGGCATGGTACATCCAGTCATGGTTAAGAGAAGTGCACAGCCGGCACCTGTAAGTAAAAGTTGAATAGGCTGATGAAGCATTTTTATCTCTTGTTATTATCATCCTCAACTTACTTTAAAAAACAATTTGAGATGCCACTAGCGGGTTCTTGTTTTTTCTGGTTATGAATTGGTTATCAATTTTAAGTCAGGTCTGATATTTTTCTTGCTATAAAATAAATTTATCCTGATTAACTTACGCAGGACTAGAGGATAACATTTCCAGTGTAATTTTTTTCACCTCATTACGGCTGTGCCGGATATGGGCATCCAATATAGAGAGACAGAACGCTGCATCTTGTGCAAGTAATCCCCTTAAAATCTGTTGATGTTCGGCATAGGTGGCCTCAATCCGATAATCTTTGGAAAAATCCAGACGGCGTATGATGCGAATTTTCTCGCTGATCTCACTATGTATTTTTGCCATTTCTGTATTGCCGGCTGCAAATACCAAATGACAATGAAATGCTTCATCTTGTGCAGATAACCGCCTGAGATCATAGATATATTGTTCTGGTTGAATACACCAGGTTTGAATCAAAACAGCCAGAGCAACCTGCAACTGGTCTTTGGGCATCTGACAAAGTTGTTCGACTGCATAACCTTCCAATAAAATCCGCAGATCATACAGTTCTTCATAAACTTTAAAGTCTAGTGACCGAACCTTCCAGCCACTTCTAAACTGCACCTCGACATAACCTTCCTGCTGCAAGCGATACAAAGCTTGCCGAATAGGTGTACGGCTGACGGCATAGCTTTCAGCAATTTCCGATTCGGTAAACCGCTCTCCCGGCATCAGTTTAAAGTCAAAAATATCATTTTTAATTTTCTGGAGAACCAGCTCAGACAGATTGTCTGAGCTTTTTCCGGTCGCTTTAGTACTTGGATTGCGAACAATAGTCATGGCTCACTCCATTACTCCATATAGACCAGTGGCTCACCACTATGCACGGTCTGACCAGAACGGCAGATAATCGCTTTAACGATACCATCATCGTCAGCATAGACCGGCAGTTCCATTTTCATGGCTTCAATGATGGCCACCGTGTCGCCTTTTTTCACAATCTGCCCCGCTTCTACAAAAATCTTCCAGATATTGCCGGTCATAGAGGCGTTGAGAGGGACATACTGGCTGTAATCGGTGTCATCCTGCAGCACTTCTATTTCTACAGGTGCATCAAACTCGTCTTTCCAGCGTTCTACCTCGGCACTAAAAGCAGCCTGCTGCTGCGCTTTAAAGGTGGCAATGCTGTCCTGTTCTGCAGCAAGGAAATCCTGATATGCTGCAAAGTCAAACTCGCATTCCTCAATTTTGATTTCTGCCAGACCATGGGCGAAATCAGCACGGAACTGATCCAGTTCGGCCTCAGTGACCTCATAATATTTAATCTGGTCAAAAAAGCGTAAGAACCATTGCTGATCGCCAAACTGCTTGTTCTTTTTAAACTTATTCCAGATCGGTACGGTACGGCCAATCAACTGATAGCCACCCGGTGAGTCCATGCCATAAATACACATATACATACCACCAATCCCGACTGTACCTTCAGCGGTAAAAGTACGGGCCGGATTATATTTGGAACTCAGTAAACGGTGGCGCGGATCAATGGGCACTGCACAAGGTGCAGTCAGATATACATCACCTAGCCCTAAAATCAGATAATTGGCATCAAAAATAATGTCTTTAACTTGCTGACGAGTGTTTAGACCATTGATTCGCTGAATAAAATCGACATTATTCGGTAGCCATGGGGCCTTGGCACAGACACTTTCCTGATAACGCTCAACCGCACCCAGAGTCGCTGAGTCCTCAAAGGCCATGGGTAAATGGATAATTCTTGAAGGTATTTTAATGTCACGTAAATCACCCATCTGTTCTTCAAGACCAAGCAGGAAGTGAATCAGTTGCTGCTGGCTCAAACGCAGACCATCATATTTAATCTGCAAGGATCGCACACCAGGTGATAATTCCAGGATACCGTCAAGATCAGCTTCACGGATCAGTTGCATCAAGCGGTGTACGCGCAGGCGTAGGGCCAAATCCAGTACGTTATCACCGTATTCCAGCAAGATATAACTGTCACCTGCCTGACGATATACAGCTTTTGGTGCATCTGGCGTAGCTTCACGCAATGCCAGGATACTTTCTGCCTGAACTGTAACGATTTCAGCCTCGCTGGTTATCTCTGCCTTGGCAAAGTTTTGAAGGGTTTGAATTTGCTGCCGCTCCAGCGCATTGGCCTGCTTTACCGAGATTGGATAGAAGCTAATCGTGTCATCGGCTTTCAGTTGACCAATTTTCCAGAGTTCAGCTTTGGCAATGGTCACCGGACAGACAAAGCCACCCAGGCTCGGACCATCTTTGGCAAGAATTACGGGGAAATCACCGGTAAAGTTAATCGCACCAATGGCATATTCACAGTCATGTACATTGGATGGATGCAGACCCGCTTCACCGCCATTTTCACGCGCCCAGCTTGGCGTCGGTCCGGTTAAACGGATACCCAATCGGTTCGAGTTAAAATGCACTTTCCAGCTTGATGCAAAAAACTCCTCAATATATTCAGCTTTAAAGAAATCAGGAGCGCCATGCGGACCATAGAGCACACCAATTTTCCATTCCTTGCCATAACTTGGAATCAGATCTGTTGCCAAAACTTCAGGTTCTGCAATCGCTAAAGGTAGACCATCGGCCGGCAGCTCAGGATTCACCATCTTAATCATGTCACCAGCCCGTAACACTCGGCCTGCATGTCCACCAAAATTACCTAAAGCAAAGGTAGAACGGCTACCCAGATATTCCGGCACATTCAGACCATTTCGTACAGCCAGGTAGGTCCGGCATCCAGATTCAACCTGTCCAATTTTTAGGGTTTGGCCTGCTTTTACCTGAATAGGCTGCCAGAAATTTACTGCTTCATCATCCAGACTTACCGGACAAGGTGCGCCAGTTAAAGCAATGATATTTTCTGCATGAAATTTGAGGATTGGACCTTGCAGGGTAAATTCAAACCCGGCGGCGGCCTCGACATTTCCAACAATTTTATTGGCCAGCCGGAAGGCATAATCATCCATTGGGCCTGAAGGCGGTACACCAATATCCCAATACCCGACACGACCCGGATAATCCTGAATCGAACTTTGTGTACCCGGCTGAATCACCTCAATCACATTCGGCACATATTTGAAATCATCCAGCATGCGTGTCCAGATCTGCATCTGTTCAAAACGTGGATCTGAAATAACAGTATGCACATAATCCAGATTGGTACTAATACCATTCAGGCGAGTTTCAGCTAAAGCTGATTTAAGCGTATGAATGGCAGTATCACGATCTTCAGCATGCACAATAATCTTGGCAATCATCGGGTCAAAGTATTGGGAAATTTCAGTTCCGGTACTCACCCAGGTATCAACCCGGACATTTTCCGGAAAAAAGACATCGGTCAAAATCCCTGGACTCGGCTGGAAATTCTTAACTGGATCTTCGGCATAGATGCGTACTTCAATCGCTGCACCTTGAGGCTGAATACTGCTTAGATGCTTCCAATCCAGAGTATCACCTGCTGCAACTTTCAACATGCATTCAATCAGGTCTAAACCGGTCACCATTTCAGTCACCGGATGCTCCACCTGCAAACGGGTATTCACTTCAAGGAAATAAAACTCGTCACGTGCTGTATCGTAAATAAACTCAACCGTACCGGCACTGCGATATTCCACCGATTTGCCCAGTTCAACTGCCGCCTGATGCAATTTTTGACGGGTTGCTTCAGGTAACTGTGCCGCTGGTGTTTCTTCCACAACCTTCTGATTACGGCGCTGCAGTGAACAGTCACGCTCGCCCAAAGCCACCACTTGCCCCTGACCATCCCCAAAAATCTGTACTTCGACATGACGGGCTTTATCGAGAAAGCATTCTAAAAATACTCCGGCATCTTTAAAGAACTGCTCGCCCAGACGTTTTACACTTTCATAAGCCTCCTGAAGTGCCTCGGCATCATCACAACGGGTCAAGCCAATTCCGCCACCGCCTGCTGTACTTTTCAGCATAATTGGATAACCAATTTTTTCAGCTTCTGCCAAAGCTTCGTCCAGACTATTTAGCAGACCTGTACCGGGAGTCATCGGTACATTGGCAGCTGCAGCAAGTTCACGGGCACGATGTTTTAAACCAAACTCTAAAATTTGCTCAGCTGTTGGTCCCATGAAAGCAATATTATTTTCTTCGCAGGCACGGGCAAAGTCAGCACTTTCTGACAGAAAACCATAACCTGGGAAAATTGCTTCAGCCCCGGTATTCTTGGCTGCAGCAATCAGTTTTTCAATACTTAAATAGGTATCACTCGGTTTGGTCCCTTCTAAGGACACTGCAATATCTGCATCAATCACATGCTGTGCATAACGGTCCGTTTCTGAATAGACGGCTATACTGGTTACGCCCATTTTTTTTAATGTGCGAATGGCACGAACGGCAATTTCGCCGCGGTTTGCAATCAATACAGTCTTAAACATATGAATCCTCTGTTATTTTATCTATTTTCTGAATCTGCCGAATTGATCTATTTTTTTGATTAAGCTGCTGCATATAAGCCTACCGCCGTCACTGATCTCTGGCAGCCTCTGATACATACAGTCCGAAATACAGTTTTTTGAATACATCAATTTTTGTTTGAATAAGATATGCAGCAGTCCTAACCGAAATCCAGGCAGGTTCATTCCCCTCAAGTCGGGCAATGAATTGAGCCAAGTTATTCAGTGGAAGCATTTTTTGCTGATCGGCATCGCGGCATGCTGGGACTATCCAGCCGATCATTTTCTGATGAAGCATTCTGTATCCAATCTTGTATCCAAGTTTGAATACAGTTATGCAGAACTTATGCCAGTTTAATTTTTATTTTATTTTCAATATCTTAATAAAATTTAAGATGTATAAATTAGGGAGAATTTCATTGGATGGTTGTTTTTGGTTCAGCCTGTTTTCAATTCAGTGCAAAAATTATTCTGAAACTCATATTGCATGATCTGCATCATCTCAACTTTTGCAATGCTCATATAAAAGCCCATCTGTTGATGAGCTTCTAAGTGAACTATTCGGTGGTGTTTCAAAAAGTATGCTGGCGTTAAACAAATCCGTTATTAAGGTAAAAGAAAGTCAAATCAAAGGCTTTAAAATGATTTTCGAGCTTTTTAGAAAAGTTGCAACTTCTCCTAAATCCACGCCTGATTCGATGACGAATTCTACAGTTGTTACCTTCAATACCGACGGTAAAAAACTTACCGATCACTTGCTTGCAACATTGAAATGTTGTGATAAAACTATCCCAGTGATCACTCGCAATTCCAGCATATTGAACCCCAAGCTTTTTAAGTCTAGCTTTAAGACGTTGAACCGTTGCTAAATCCCGCTTACCCCAAACATAAGCAACAACTTCTCCAGATTCTCGATGGTAGGCATAAATAAGCCATTGTTTATTTTTCTTATTCCCTACAAAAGTCCAAAGTTCATCGACTTCAAGACATTCGTAGTGGCTTTGTTTAGGCTGAATCTGATAGATCGATTCACTTAAGGTTCGTAATACCTTGCCAATGCTGATACGCTCGACTTCAGCAATATCTCTTACACCGCTTCCTCTGACCATTAAATGTAATATCTTGCCGGTAATACCTGAGTTACATCCTTGATAGCTTAATGCATGATCACCAATAAACTGACGTTTGCAATCTTTGCATTGATGGTTTTGTTTCCCATCTACTTTGATGCCATTTCTCTTTATATTGTTACTTAGACAGGTAGGACATTTGATTTGTAGCGTTATTTTCATACCTCTATTTTATCAAAAGCCATATTGTTTTTTTCAGCATACTTTTTGAAACACCACCAACTATTCTATTTGTAGCTTAGTACAGTCATAAAAATTGAGTGTATTAAATACCTGAATTGAAAGGTTTGAATCAGCGTGTATTCGTCATTACGGTATTCACTATTTCACCGGGATCATTAAGTGCTGATAAGGCGTCCCAGACCACATGACATAGGGCAAAGCGGTATCCGGTTGCTTATGCTTAGGATACATATCATAGAAACGAGCTTCAGCACCGACGATCATGACATGGGGACCCGTTTTGACCCAATGATTGCCCGCACTAGGCTTCTTGGCATAGGGATCAACATTACTGGCATCCGTACCACCTGCCAGCATATACATAAAGCCTACTTTCCCGACTGTGGGCAGTTTATGTCCCATCCAGGCCTCTGCCCATTCTAGAGCGGCCTGATCCATACACATTGGGTCTGGACCTGGCGTAGTCGGATTATCAGGCATACAGGTAAACCCATTATTGCCCTTGCGCAAGGTACGCATTTTGCCATCTGCACCGACAGCGACAATCGTGGCCGCAGCGGCTACTTTTTTTAGGTGCGGCAGTCATAGCACTTGCAATGGCTTTCTTATCGGCGGCAGAGGAAGCTGCACCTGAGCTAGCTTTGCCCGACATGGGCGGTTCAACGGCTAAAGCGGCAGGTGCAGACAGGGCGACCCATCCCGCCATAAACAGTAATTGAGGAAAATTCATGGCACATTCTCCTTGAATCATCATGAAGAAATTGGATTTAGGTTCAAATCAAGTTGGATTGATCTGAAATTTTTGTAACGGATCCTTATAGAGTTGAGGGATAATTTGAGTTGATAAAAAGAAAGGAGAAGATTTAACTATTGCAGTGAAATTGCGCTACACAGCAATATCAACTCGAATGAAAGACAATATCTTTGGCGCTTAACCATGAAATGCCGCTTCGATCACGGAGATGTCAATTTTTTTCATGGTCATCATCGCATTAAATGCGCGCTTGGCCGCAGCGCGGTCAAGACTGTTACAGGCGTTGATGAGGACCACTGGCGTAATCTGCCAGGAAATGCCCCACTTGTCTTTACACCATCCACACTCACTTTCCTGACCACCATTGCCAATAATGGCATTCCAGTAACGGTCTGTTTCTTCTTGGTCTTCAGTCGCCACCTGAAATGAAAATGCTTCATTGTGTTGAAAGTCAGCGCCACCATTCAGTCCAATGCAGGCAACGCCCATCACCGTAAATTCAACGGTGATAACATCGCCTTCTTTTCCGGAGGGATAATCTCCGGGTGCAAGATTGATCGCGCCAACTGAGGAGTCTGGAAAGGTTTCTGCATAAAATCGTGCTGCACCTTCGGCATCGTCATCATACCAAAGACAGATGGTGTTCTTGGCAATATTCATCATGTTCAATCTCCATTGATTTAGGTCTTACGTGCTCTGCCTAAGCACAATGTGTCTCATATATCGGTCGAGAATAGTCATATAATCCCTTGTCTATCTTTCACCAAAAAACAGAATAAACCTACTTTAGAATTGTATTTTTATTGATCTAAAGCTGTTGCAAAGTGCTTAAACTGATGCGTTTCCAGAGTTTGTCACTGAACAATCGGTTGCTTGGAAAATCGTGAATCAAAGAAAATAAATTGACCGTTTCAACACATTTTAACAACCAGTGATGCAACTGTTTTTTAACTTTGAAACTGGTGACAAATTAGCTAAATTTAAATCAGCAGATACGGAATAATATAAAATTGCAGCTTACAATTATTTTTTACTTTTCCAGAATTCCCACTTAGACTAGAGCACAATTTTGTTGCATATGCTTTTTGCCCTATGACCATTCAGGAATTAAGAAGATACCTTCGTAAAACGCGTCGTCATCTCTCTAAATTTGAGCAAAGGCAGTCCGCACAAAAAGTTCTAAACCGTCTGATCCGCAGTCCAGAATTTATTCATGCCCAACGTATTGGGCTGTATTTGCATGCCTTTGGGGAGATTCAGACCCAGGCGATTATTGAACGCTGCTTTAAACTGGGCAAACAGGTGTATCTACCAGCGATTTGCGACATGAATAAGCAGCTGGTCTGGATTCGAATCAGCCAGCATCAATATCATAACAAGCGCTTTGCTCATCATCGGCTGGGTATGCGAGAGCCCATGAGCACCCGTGGTGTGCATGTTTCCAAACTGGATTTATTGCTCATGCCGCTATTGGCCTGTGATACTGCGGGCACACGGATTGGTATGGGCGGCGGTTTTTATGATCGTACCTTGGCTTCTGCGCCCGGGCGTCCGTTCCGTCTGGGTCTGGCGCATAACTTTCAACTGCTGGCACAGCCGTTAAAACGTGAAATATGGGATCAGCCCCTTGATGCTTTAATCACCCCGACAATTTTTATAAAGTTCAAACGTTAATTTTGCATTTTTACCCTTGCTAACTACTTTAAAATCACATAATTAGTCATTTTTCATACAATTTAATCTTAACTGCCCTTGTATTTTTAAAATTACCCATCACTATTAAAAGCATGGCAACACCGTTGTCACTCATTAGGAGTGCTCATGTCTGAAATTATTATGAATCAAGAAACCTTAGAGCCTCAGGTTCCAAGTGTACTACCCCTTTTGGCGTTGCGTGATGTGGTGGTTTATCCGCATATGCAAATTGCGCTGTTTGTCGGTCGTGAAAAATCGATCAATGCAGTTGATGTGGCTCGTAACAGTGACAATCTAGTATTTGTAGTTGCGCAAAAAGATTCGCTTACAGAAGAAATTGATCACGACAATTTATATCAATACGGTACTGTCGCGAAGATTGTGCAAGTTGTGAATCACGAAAATGATGAAAACTGTATTAAAGTTCTGATTGAAGGCCTGCATCGTGCCAAACTGAAAACCATCATTGACGAAACTGAGTATCTGACAGCAGAGCATGAACTCAGCCCAATGACGGTGAGCGTCGATGCAGATACCCAAGCTGTGCGCTTGCAGGAATTACGTGCGCTTTTCGCTCAATATGCAGAAGCGAAACTTCGTAATGCGCGTGAACTGATCACCGCAGCCAACAAAATTGAAGATCTATTACAGTTATTGTTCTTCGTCGCAACCCGTGTTCCATTGAATATTGATGTCAAACAGAAATTCCTGGAACATGACGAATTCGAAGCGCATTTGACTGAGCTGATGACTTATCTATTGCAACAGTCTGAAGAACAACAGATTGAGCAAACCCTGCATGATTCTGTTAAACGTCAGATGGAAAAGAACCAGCGCGAATATTTCCTGAATGAAAAAATGAAAGTCATTCAGCGCGAGCTTTCTGATATGAACGGCGGCGCGGAAGACGATGTCGCTGAAATTGAAAAACGTCTGGCTGAAGCAGATTTGCCTGAGCATGTACGTAAAAAAGCAGAAGCTGAATTCCGTAAATTAAAAGCGATGCAGCCTGCTTCAAGTGAAGCTGCTGTGGTACGTAACTATCTGGAAGTCATTCTGGATACACCATGGAATAAAGCCAGCAAAGTCAGCATTAACCTGAGCAAAGCACAGGAAATTCTGGATGCAGACCATTATGGTCTGGACGATGTCAAAGATCGCATTGTGGAATATCTGGCAGTTCAGTCACGCGTGAAAAAATTGCGTGGCCCGATTCTGTGTCTGGTTGGTCCTCCAGGTGTGGGTAAAACTTCACTCGGTGAATCAATTGCCAAAGCAACTGGTCGTGAGTTCGTGCGTATGGCACTGGGCGGCGTGCGTGATGAAGCGGAAATTCGCGGTCACCGTCGTACCTATATCGGTGCGATGCCAGGTAAAATTGTGCAGTCATTGACTAAAGTGGGTGTAAAAAACCCGTTGTTCCTGCTCGATGAAATCGACAAGATGGCGCAAGACTACCGTGGCGATCCGGCTTCTGCGATGCTTGAGGTACTTGATCCATCACAAAACAACAAGTTCAGCGATCACTATCTGGATCTGGATCTGGACCTGTCTGAAGTGATGTTTATCTGTACCGCAAACAGTATGAACATTCCTGAGGCGCTGCTGGACCGTATGGAAGTGATTCGTCTTCCGGGTTATACCGAAGAAGAGAAAGTAAATATTGCGGATCGTTACCTTGTTCCTAAAGCAATCAAGAACAATGGTCTACGTGCCAAAGAATTGACCGTGCATGAAGAGGCGATTCGTGACATCGTGCGCCGTTATACCCGTGAAGCCGGTGTTCGTAACCTTGAACGTGAAGTGTCAAAAATTGCACGTAAAGTGGTAAAAGAAGCGGTTAGCAAGAAAGCCAAAAACCTTCAGGTTGAAGTGACCGCAGGAAATCTTCCAGATTACTTGGGTCCACATAAATTTGACTACGGTATGGCGGAAGAAGAAGCGCAAATTGGCCGTGTAAATGGTCTGGCTTGGACTTCTGTCGGCGGTGAATTACTGACCATTGAAGTTGCAGCAGTCCCAGGTAAAGGCAAGTTCATTACCACCGGTTCTCTTGGCGATGTCATGAAAGAATCGATTACCGCTGCGATGACTGTAGTGCGTACCCGTGCGGATGAACTCGGCATCGAAGCCTCGCGCTTTGAAGAAACCGACGTGCATGTGCATTTACCTGAAGGCGCAACACCGAAAGATGGTCCATCGGCAGGTTTGGCTTTGACTACAGCATTGGTATCTGCTTTCACGGGTATCCCGATTCGTCCGGATATCGCGATGACAGGTGAAACCAGTCTGGGCGGTCGTGCGCTGCGTATCGGTGGCTTGAAAGAGAAACTTTTGGCAGCCCATCGTGGTGGCATCAAGCTGGTATTCATTCCACAGGAAAACATACGTGACCTGGCGGAAATTCCAGAAAATGTCAAAGAAGGTCTAGAAATTAAAGCCGTAAAATCGATTGATGAGATTTTACCGCTGGCACTGACCTCTTTGCCAAAAGCCTTGGTTAAAGCACCAATTGTGAAAACCAAAGAAGAAGCGAAAGCAGCGCGTCATTAAGACTTGATGTTTCGTATAAAAAACCCTGCTTCGGCAGGGTTTTTTATTGAGTTATTGAATAAAACAACTGAATTATGGCTGTAGTGCCATCGTAACCAATCCATCAATCACATGAGTCATCTTGTTCAGATCAAGCTTGTCTAAAGTATCCAATTCGGTATTGTAATAAGGATTACGATAATTCGCAGTATCGGTAATCAACATGGTCGAATAGTTGAATTTGGCATAATTCAGATAGCCAGAGAAATTCATATCCTGAGCAAAACTTGGGCTAACAAAGCGTTGACACTCCAGACGGTTAAAACGCTGCATGGCATCACAATAATCTCCAGTCAGGCCAGTTGAGGCTAAATGCCCAATCGCGGCAATAAAGTTACCATGTCGTGGATAAATCCACTTTAATCCCACCGGATAGCTCTGCACCTGATGTTCATCAAAATAACCAATCGAATCCAGAATCACCACGCCCTTAATTTTCTGCTTCTGCTTTTTTAAAGACTTGGCATGCATATAACTGCCCATATGTTCTGTCTTGAAAAAAGGCGGCTCTTCAAGCGTATAGAAAGCAAATTCGACATCATGTTTGAGCTTGGATTTTTGCAGGGCCAGTAATCTTGCGGTTTCCAGTAAACCCGCTACCCCTGAGGCATTATTATCAGCACCGTTTCGGGCACTAAAGACATCATAATGTGCCCCCATCACCATCTTGGTTTTGGCTTGAGTATCCAAGCTACAGATGACATTTCGGTAACTCAGGTTATTGACCACATAAACCTGAAACTGGCATGGAATACCAAAGCGCTGCATCTGCCCTTTGATCCAGGCAGATACCCGATTCAGCTCTTTTAGATTTTTATAATTTCGGTATTCATCGACACTCATGATCTGGCTAAAAAATAATTCCAGATGAGAGACCTGAGCATTTTTGCTCGAATTGGCTGCACAGAGACTAGGCCCCATGAGGCCTATCAGTAACAGCAGCACAGTACAACATCCTTTTATCATGACACTGTTCCGCATTTATTATTATTCCATTCCTTTATCAAGCGGATACTTGAACTACGGACATTAAAGCAACACTAAATCTCTCATTTCAATTTCAATTTGTTTCCCAGCTCAACTTCGTGTTGTTTGATCGTTATAATGAGGTATCCAATTATTGATCTGTCTGTATGAAAATCCGTATCCTGACCATTGGTCAAAAAATGCCAGCGTGGGTGCTGACTGGTTTTGAAGATTATTTCAAGCGTATTCAACCTTTTGTACAGACCCAGATTATTGAGCTGCCGATGGCGAAACGGGGCAAAAACGATTCTGAAGCCGATATTCTGAAATACCGCAATATTGAGGGCGACAGCATTTTAAATGCGCTCAAGCAGAATGAAACCCTGATTGCGCTTGAAGTGGGTGGACGCGAATTTAGTACCGAAAAACTGGCTGAAACCATGAAAGGCTGGATGCTGGAAGGCAATGATGTGGCTCTTGCGATTGGCGGGCCGGATGGTCACTCGGAAGCCGTACGTAAAGCTGCGGCATGGCACTGGTCACTTTCCAAGTTAACCCTGCCGCATCCACTGGTACGTGTCATGCTGATCGAGCAGCTTTATCGTGCTATGAGCATCAATAACAACCATCCTTATCATCGGGCAGGCTAATGATTTTGCTGAAGCGTTCTTTATATGCAACGTTTTGTTGAATAATCTCTTCTGCTCTTATTTCTATTTTTCATGCATTATTGAGGCATCTTCCAGATGTGGTTTGACTTATGAACTTACAAACGTTGCCCGGCTTATTTATTTCTCATGGCTCTCCTATGCTGGCGCTGAATCCTGAGCAAGTGGGTCCTGCCTTGCATCGTTTGAGCGAAAATCTGCCACGCCCGGAAGCGATTATTGTGATGTCTGCGCATTGGGAAAGTGATGCGTTGGAAGTCAGTAGCGCAATTCGCCCAGAAACTTGGCATGATTTTCGTGGTTTCCCGCCTGAACTTTATCAATTACGCTACCCTGCACCGGGAAATCCTGAATTGGCCGAGAAAGTCTTAGGCTTGCTGGCCAATGCCGGCTTTTCTGCACATGCCAACAGTACTCGTCCGCGTGATCATGGTGTATGGATGCCGCTGCTACATATGTATCCAGATGCCAACATTCCCGTGGTAGAAATTTCCTTACCCATGTCGATGAGTGCGGATGAGATTTATCAGATTGGTCAAAGTCTCGCACCTTTACGTGAACAGCAAATCCTGCTGATTGGTTCGGGCAGTATTACCCATAATTTACGTGAACTGTCTTGGGATGGATCGGCTGCTGATGTACCCGAATGGGCCTCAGGCTTCCGTAATTTTGTGGTGCATAAACTGACGCACAATGATTATGATGCTGTACTGGACTGGTCCAATATTCCGCATATGGCACGGAATCATCCAACGCTGGAACATTTTGCTCCGATTTTCTTTGCGATGGGCACAGGTCAGCGTTTTAGTCTGGTACATAGCAGTTTCACCATGGGTTCACTCGGTATGGATATTTACCGCTTCGATTAATCTTGCTTCAGCGCTAAAATCTTAATGATGGATACATTTTGCAACTCAAAGCTGCGAAATGTATCCATATTTTTTTGCAATACATCCATTATTATTGTTTGAACTTTATATACTTCATTATAAGTCCATGAAATTAAAATTTATTGTGCTGGCATTATTGCCTTTAACTTTTGCAGGCTGTCAGTCCAGTGATATTCAACGAGCTGGAGATCTTGCAGTGGCCACCATCCAACAAAAAAATGCAGATCAGATCTTTCCAGCCTATCACTGGGAACTAAATCGTGGACTAGAACGACCAATCGTACTCAGTTTTGATGCTCAAGGCCGGCTGAGCGCCGTGACGGGCTGTAATGGACTCGGGACGACCTGGTCAGTCAAAAACAATATCATCACCACCAGCGAAGTTGTAGGCACTGAAATGGCCTGTGATGCAGCCTTGATGGAGCAGGAACGTTTTGTCAGCCAGCTTTTACAGAAGCGTGACATTCCTTTTATGCTCAATGTAACAGATCCTAACAAGCCGACCCTGACGTTGATGGCCGCAAATGGTCAAACCTATGAATTTATCGGGAAAATGACTCCGGAAACCAAATACCAAGGACAGGCTGAAACAATTTTTCTGGAAATTTCCCCCGATACCAAACAATGTACTGGCGTAACCCAACAAAGCTGCTTGCAAGTCAAAGAAGTAAAATATGATCAGAATGGCCTGAAAACTCAGGTCGATAAGGACTGGACTTTATTCTATGATCAGATTGAAGGTTTTCGGCATTCACCAAATGAACGGCAGATTATTCGGGTCAAACGTTTTGAAATTAAGCATCCGGCAGCTGATCAATCGAAATATGCCTATATTTTTGATATAGCGGTTGAGCGTGAATTAGTTAAGGGTGCTCTTTAAGGCTAAAAATACCAGATATAAAAAAACCGGGGCAACAGCCCCGGTTTTTTCAGCTTAGACTAAGTCAGACTTAGAATACGCCTTGAGCAAGCATTGCATCAGCAACTTTTACGAAGCCAGCAATGTTCGCACCGTCAACATAGTTCACAGTACCGTCTTCTTTAGTACCGAATTTCACACAGTTACGGTGAATTTCTTTCATGATTGCGTGTAAACGCTCATCAACTTCTTCGAAAGTCCAGCCTAAACGCAATGCGTTTTGAGACATTTCCAGACCAGAAGTTGCCACACCACCTGCATTTGATGCTTTACCTGGCGCATAAAGAATTTTCGCTTCAACGAATTTCTCAACCGCTTCAAGCGTAGAAGGCATGTTCGCACCTTCAGCCACACAGATTACACCGTTTGCAAGAAGCTGAGCAGCGTCGTCTGCATCAAGTTCGTTTTGAGTCGCACATGGCAATGCGATATCACACTTGATACCCCAAGGACGTTGTCCTTCAAGATATTCGAAACCATGTTTAGACGCGAATTCTGAAATACGGCCACGTTTTACATTTTTAAGTTCCATGACTTCAGCAAGAAGCGCCTCAGTGAAACCGTCTTTAACGTGAACTGTACCGGCAGAGTCAGAAAGTGAAACCACTTTCGCACCGAGGTACATTGCTTTTTCAGCAGCATATTGCGCAACGTTACCAGAACCTGAAATCGCAACGACTTTATCTTTGAAGCTTTCGCCACGAGACTTAAGCATTTCCTCAGCGAAATACACAGTACCGTAACCCGTTGCTTCCGGACGTGCCAATGAACCACCGAAAGTTAAACCTTTACCAGTGAATACACATGCCGTATCGTTACTTAATTTTTTCATCATGCCGGCCATGTAGCCCACTTCACGACCGCCTACACCAATATCACCTGCAGGGATATCTGTGTTCGCACCAAGGTGACGATACAGCTCGATCATTAAAGCCTGGCAGAAACGCATGATTTCGCCTTCTGATTTGCCTTTAGGGTCAAAATCAGAACCGCCTTTACCGCCACCCATAGGAAGTGTGGTTAAAGCATTTTTAAATGTTTGCTCAAAGCCTAAGAATTTTAGGATTGAAAGATTCACTGAAGGGTGGAAACGCATACCACCTTTAAATGGACCGATCGCTGAGTTGTACTGTACGCGGAACGCACGGTTTACTTGAGTCTGACCTTGGTCATCTACCCAAGAAACTCGGAACTGGATCGCACGTTCTGGCTCAACTAGACGCTCTAGTAAACCATGTGCTGCGTATTGTGGGTTCTTTTCAATGAACGGCCACAAACTGGTCATCACTTCTTCTACAGCTTGAAGAAATTCTGGTTGATGTGCATCACGTGATTTTACGTAATCTAGGAACTCATTAAGTGTGTTGTATTTCAACGCTTAATCCTCAGCAGAAAATGGATCAAAATTGGTCAAATTTACAATCAATGTTAAATTTTGGCGCAAAATATTAAATATCTTTTGTAACTAATCTACAATACTTTTTTTGAAAATACTTTAAAATTAATTTGATAACAAATATTTATATTGATTATGAAAATTTTTTCTATGTCAGGAAATGCCAATCGAATCAAGGCTTACATTCAGATTTATGCCTAATAATAAGGCACAAGTTGACCCTTAATTGCGCACGACTTAGGAGTTTAAAAATATGTTAAAATTGATGAATCGACATATTTTGTTTCACTTACTCTCTCATGCTTGCCATGAGTAACGCTGGTTATACATGAATTCGCCCATTTCTCTGGTCCAATCGATTGACGCTTTACTCCCTCAAACCCAATGTGGACTCTGCGGTCACCGTGACGGATGTTTACCTTATGCCCAGTCGATTACTGAGGGGGAAAATGCCAATAAATGTGTGCCGGGCGGACAGCCTGTTGCCGATGCTTTGGCTGCATTATTAAATCGTCCTAAACTTCAAGCTGAAGAAAGTGTCTGGCCAGTTCAAGCCGATGGTCGACCTCAGCGCATCAAAGCCGTAATTCGTGAAGATGAATGTATTGGCTGTACCAAATGCATTAGTGCCTGCCCGGTCGATGCGATTATTGGTTCCGGTAAACTGATGCATACCATTCTGACTGACCTGTGTACCGGTTGCGAACTGTGTATTCCACCCTGTCCGGTAGATTGTATTGACCTAGTCGAAGATGATCAGCCTTTACCAAATGAAGCACAGCGCATAGCGGAACAGGAGGATTTACGTCAACGCTACTATGCGCACATCCAGCGTGAAGAAAAACGGCGTACCGATCGTAAGGGACCTGTGGTCCGTGCAGAAATCGATACTGCCCTGTTTGCCCGTTTCTCAGCTTTAAATGAGCAACTTCCCGTGATTGAAGTCGCGAGCAAGCCAGAGCATGTACCTGTAGCCCTCGACTCCAAAACCACGATTGAACTGGCAAAACTACGTACCCAAATTAAAAAACTGGAAAAACAGCTTTCGGTTCGTGAAGATGTCCGAAAGCGTACCCAACTGGAAGAACTGACACAGCAATTACAGGCTTTACAGGGATAGAACATGACCACAGCAAAGGCCAAGCCTGTTAAAAACATGACCAAAAAGCAGATTCAGACCTTTTTTGAACGCCTGCGTGAACAGCGTCCCAATCCGAAAACCGAACTAAATTATTCTAGTCCTTTTGAATTGCTGGTCGCGGTCACGCTCTCTGCTCAAGCCACCGATGTCAGCGTTAACAAAGCCACGGACAGACTCTTTCCAGTCGCCAATACACCGGAAGCCATTTATGCGCTAGGTGTGGACGGCTTGAAGGAATATATCAAGACCATTGGTTTATATAACTCGAAAGCGGTCAACGTGATTAAAGCCTGCGAGATGCTGATTCAGAAGCACAACAGCATCGTACCGGACAATCGTGCAGACTTAGAAGCCCTGCCGGGTGTAGGTCGTAAAACGGCGAATGTGGTACTGAATACGGCCTTTGGTCAGCCGACCATGGCGGTTGATACCCATATTTTCCGGGTAGGTAACCGTACCGGACTAGCGGTTGGCAAAAATGTGTTGGAAGTTGAACACCGTCTGGTCAAAGTCATTCCCAAGGAATTTATCATTGATTCACATCACTGGCTGATTTTACACGGTCGTTATACGTGTATTGCGCGCAAACCGAAATGTCATGAATGTGTAGTATCCGATGTGTGTAACTGGCCGGATCGGTTTGAATTTGGTGCAGCCCGCCAAATTGCAGTGAAAAATATTGAGCTTGCTGAATAGAACGGCGTGATCAAGCTGGGATAAAAATAGGTGACCAATGTGTCACCTTTTTATCGACTATGAGAAGAGTGCTTTTCGTTCAAACCAAATTCTTAGCTGAGCTGAACTATTATGGATTATTTATCCTGATCTTGTTCAGCCTTTTCCTGCTGCTTGCGCTGTTCAAGTTCGGCTTGTAATTTTGGATGGAGCTGGCGCTCAGGTCGCTTTGCTGCATTTTCAGCACGTTCTTCCTGACGTACTTTGTTGAGCATTTTAAAACTGAAATAGAACAGACCTACCAATACTGCCAGAAAGACTACCATCAACACCAATACGCCAAATTTCATAGCAACAAGTACCCTGTTCAAATACGCAATAAAAAAGAGCCCTAATATGACTTAGGGCTCTCCGATTGTCAAAATCATCGTCAGCCGATTATTTTGCCTGATCCAGAATCGCGAAAAGATCAGTTTGAACTTCATCGATTGGACGTAAACCATTTAGCTTGTCATAAGTTGGTGCATTTTCACCAGACGCTGCACGGCCTTGGTAGAAACCAACCAGTTGCTCGGTTTCAGTATGGTAAGAACCTAGACGCTTACGAATGGTTGCTTCCTGGTCATCAGGACGTTGAACCAGATCTTCACCCGTTTCGTCATCTTTACCTTCCACTTTTGGCGGGTTGTAAACGATGTGATAGACACGGCCAGATGCAGGATGCTGACGACGGCCAGAAAGACGTTGTACGATTTCTTCATCTGGTACATCAATTTCAATCACGTGATCAATTGCAATGCCTTCTTTTTCCAAGGCTTCTGCTTGAGGAATGGTACGCGGGAAACCATCAAAAATGCAGCCGTTTACACAGTCAGGTTGCGCAATGCGCTCTTTCACCAGACCAATGATCAACTCATCAGAAACCAAACCGCCATTGTCCATGACACTTTTAGCTTGTAGACCTAATTCAGTTCCTTCACGAATTGCAGCACGGAGCATATCACCGGTTGAAATTTGTGGGATATTGTAGCGCTTACAGATCAACTGAGCTTGTGTACCTTTACCTGCTCCAGGTGGTCCGAGTAAGATAATGCGCATATATAAACATCCTCATTTAAACAATATGTATGACGCCACGACCACAATCACCCGATTGTGTCCCCCGACATCTCATTATAAGAAAGCCACAAACAAATGGATTAAACCCGCGACAAAACCGGTTACCCCACCCAATAAAATCAGAATCCATTCATCTTCCTGAAATGCAGGACGTAAAAGATTCTGAAACTCCTTCGGAGTCAACTCACGTATGCGGTCTCTAAACATTTGATAGATTTTCTGTGCACGGCTCGCATTAAATGCTGGGTCGCATACAGGTACCATCGTAATTTCAATCGAGCGATCGATCAAGTCCGTCTTGAGTTTTGCATACTCTTTTGGTCCTAAAGACAGCTGTAAAGAGGTCCGAACCAGGGGTGTTTCCATAATTTCATTAATATGACGTTTGATAATGCGGCGGGTTTTGTCTTTTCTGCCGCCATACATCATCTCGGTCATGATCGATTTTAACGTAATCAGGTCTTCTGTGACTACACTTGCGAAGACGTCAGAGACTTCATCCTGACGTTTCATAAATGCGCCTTGTATGTTATAGGTGCCGATACGAGGAATCACCGGCTTAATCCACGGAAACTTGCGATTTGTGGTACGGGCAAAGAATTGCGGGTACTTTACTGGGTGTGGATAGAGTGGGTTGAATACCATCCAGATCGCGATCCAGTTGGTCAAAAAGCCCCAGATCGCAGCCCAGAACGGTACAGTCCAGTGCCACGGCACTACAAACCAGACAATCATCTGGAAAATCCCAAAGAACATCCCGATGAGGGCACTGATATGCCAGATAAAATTGATCTCTTTTTGACCCACCTTCAGGAACATACGCACCATCAAGCGACGGTCGCCTTCCATCTGGCTCACTACCATTTCACGCATATCTACAAGTGACTCGACGTTCATGGTCAGCTCAGTCACTAATTCACGCAAAATTGCCGGCATTTGTTTTTGTGCTTGTGCATAAATTCTGCGTTTGATGGCAAAAGGCAGGTTTTCCCAGAGCACCGCATTGCGATCCATCATGACTTCATCAATCAGATGTTCCAGTTCGAAACCGACCTGCTCGCCAATGATGCGTGCCATATCATCCGGATCCATCGCCTGTAAAAATTCGCGGATAGAGCCTAATTTTGACAGTGTGTTATCGGTAATAATGCCTGAAATACGTCCAGCTTTGCGTGGCACAATCCCTTGCCAGCCCACAGGTAATGGCCCGAGATGGAAACCCCAAAAATTGATCGGATAAAAGACCATTTTCAGCGCCATCCAGACGTGAGCCCAGGTTACAAATGCAGTCACTGGAATAATGCTGAGCACGGCCCAAAAATCCGGGCGGTTTACAAAGGTTTGCCACAACTCGTTGACGTACTCAAGCATGCATAACTTCCATATTTAATTTTTTGTTCACAGAATACACATATTAATAAGGTCGAATATTTTGTCTATAAACCGATACTTAAAGTATAGGAAAATTGTAGCCGGGGTTCTGTTTCAGCCACAGCACGACCATTTCGGTCTTCGAGTTTCTCTCCGGCACCGATCCCGATACTAAAACTGCTGATCCGTTCTGAACTAAGCAAAACATAGGCCAAATCAACGCCAGCACCTAAACGGCCTTCATACTCGCCATCAACCTGTTTGCTGTCGATATGACCGGCATAAACCCCGACATAATAACCATTTTTGTCTTTGCCGGTGAGATGTGCAGGATAACGAAAGCCTGCCTGACCGCCAATCGTACGATCATCATCCAGAAAAACACCACCTTTCACATAAGCAATCCCATAAGGGTTCACCCATTCGGTATTTAAATGCAGTAATTTCTGGGTAAAACCAACACCCACATTAAAGGCTTTTGCCTGAGCAGGCTCTATTTTAGTTGTAGTAGTACTTATTTGATCATGTGCATAAGCCCCGTTCGCCCACAATGCAAACGCTAACAAAGGGTAAACCTTGTTCATTCCTTCACCATCTTCCTTAATTATAGTTTTTGGTATAGTCCTATTTTTATTAGATTTTACTCTAGCAGAATTATCACAACTCTTATATACAGCACTTTACAATTTTAATGTCTGCAAAGTCAAAGCTTAAAGGAACTGATTGCAAGGACAGTTTTTCATTATCAAATCAAGTGCAGTTGCGTTAGAATACTCCACTTTGATTCTTTTCTACCACTCTCAGGTCTTAAGTCGATCGCGTATGAAGCAGCACTTTCCTTTAAAAAATGCACAACAAGAAAAGCGCATCTATCGCAGTCGAGTCTTGATTTCCATGGGGATTGTCATTTTCTTTATGCTGCTGCTGGTCAGCCGCTATGCCTATTTGCAATTGTTCAACTTTGAAAGCTTTACTACAGCTTCTGATGAGAACCGGATTCGTCTACAGCCCTTGCCTCCAGCGCGCGGTTATATTTATGACCGTAACGGCGTTCTGCTGGCCGATAATTACCCAGTATTTACTGCCACTTTAAGTCGTGCCGACGTACAGGATATCAACCAGACGCTCGAACGCCTCAAACCGATTCTGGAACTGACCGAAGAAGATCTTGAACGCTTTCAAACCCGGATTAAAACAGCGCGTAAAACCGAACGGGTTTCAATCAAGCTCAATCTGAACGAAAATGATATTGCCCGTTTTAGTGAAGTGAAATATCAGTTTCCGGGCGTGAATATTGAAACCCAGATGACCCGCTACTATCCGCATGGTGACCTGTTCGCACATGTGATTGGTTATGTCGGTCGGATTAATGACAAAGAACTGAAATCAATTGATAAGGATCTCTATGCTGGAACCAACCTGATCGGAAAAATCGGTGTGGAAAAATCCTATGAAGAACTTTTACATGGTGTGCCGGGAAATGAATCGGTAGAAGCAGATGCCTTTGGTAATGTGCTGCATCATTTGGGCCGTAAAGATCCGGTACGTGGTAATGATCTGTTCCTGTCACTGGATTACGGCTTGCAGGTAGTCGCTTCGGAGCAACTGGCCGGGCGTCGTGGCGCGATTGTGGCGATGAATCCCAAAACCGGGGAAATTCTGGCGCTGGTCTCCAGTCCAAGTTTTAACCCGAATCTGTTTGTGACCGGGATCAGCACCAAAGATTATTCGTTCCTGCGTGATAACCTTGATCAACCTTTATATAACCGTGCCGTGCAAGGGGTTTATCCGCCTGGCTCTACTATTAAACCAATGTTTGCACTCGGTGGTCTGCATCATGGTTTGGTGGACTGGGATACCACTATTTCTGATCCGGGTTATTTCAGCCTGCCGGGAGACAGTCACCGTTTCCGTGACCATAAAAAATCCGGGCATGGCGCAGTGAATATGCATAAGGCCCAAGTCGTCTCCTGTGATACTTATTTCTATGTCATGTCCTACCGCATGGGTATTGAAAAAATGAATACCTGGATGCGTCAGTTTGGCTTTGGGGAAAAAACCGGCGTGGACTTACCAAGTGAAAGCTCAGGACTGTATCCAAACCCGGAATGGAAAATGCGTACCCGCAAGGCCAAATGGTCACGTGGTGAAACCATTTCTGTCAGTATTGGTCAGGGTGCTTTTACTTCAACGCCATTGCAGCTGGCTATGGCCACAGCCATTACCGCCAACCATGGCAATAAAGTCATTCCCCATGTTCTGCGCGAAAGTCGCGGTGCCAAACCGTTCAAGGTGCATAATGGCACGCATGGCAAGATCGATTTTAATGGTCAGGAAGAAGACTGGATCAAAATGCGTGATGCGATGGTGGACGTAATTCAATCCGGTACAGGCCGAGGCATCAAAAGCGGCTTACAATATTCTATTGCCGGAAAAACCGGTACGGCACAGGTAAAAAGTATTGCTCAGGGCAAGCGCTATAATGAATCCTTATTGACTGACCGTCAGCTGGATCATGGCCTGTTTGTCGGTTTTGCACCTGCTGAAAATCCTGAAATCGCGATTGCAGTTATTCTGGAAAATGGTCGCGGTGGTAGTGCCGCAACGGCTCTGGCCCGTCCAATTTTTGATTACTGGTTACTGCATAAAGATAAAAATCCGGTACGCCCACAAGGCCACCAATTAAGTGGTGGTCTGATGACGGCCGGAATCAAGCCAGCTGAATTGCCAAGTGGTGCAGGCATGTTGAGTCAGGATGCAGCATCTAGTGCCGTTCCAGCCAGTGACCAGCCCGAAATGATTGCTCCGACTTCTGCAAATACGACTGCATCTCCCGCAGCAACACCTGCTCCTACACCAGTAGAGCGAGACTAAAGATGAAAAACCAACTTCGAATTATTGGTGGTGACTGGAAACGCCGCCAATTGCCTTTTGCCAGCATTGAAGGTTTGCGCCCGACGCCTGACCGTGTTCGGGAAACACTGTTTAACTGGCTGATGTGGAATGTACAAAATGCACAGGTTTTGGATATTTGTGCCGGCTCTGGGGCATTGGCGTTTGAGGCATTATCGCGTGGTGCTGCATCAGTGGTGATGATTGAGCCGGATCGTACTCAGGCACAATTTCTAACCCAAAATCTGGAACTTTTAAAAGTCACCAAAGCACGTGCTCAATTAAAGGTAGCTACGGCGCAGCAAGCTTTGTCTACCCTTCAGGCACAGTTTGATCTGGTTTTTCTAGATCCGCCATATAGCTTAGATTTATGGGAAGAACTAGCGCTAAAGGCAGATCCTCTGATCAAGGACAATGCCTATATTTATGTAGAAGCAGATCGTGATTTACAATTGCTTAAATTGCCGTCTTCATGGCGTTTAATTAAAAATACCAAAGCCGGTACAGTTCGTGCGGGGCTTTATCAAAAAAGTATTTCTTGATTTAAATTATTTTGAAGAGACATTAAAAAAGGATTCCTCAGTGGAATCCTTTTTGTCATTGTAGTGAGTCAAATTTAAAGACTGTGATTAACGATCACGGCGCCAGTCGCGGTTATCTCGGTCACGTTTCCAATCCCGATGATCTTTATGGTCCTTATTTTTCCAGTCATGATTTCTGTGGTCTCGATCATAATGTCCATTACGATCTCTGTTGCCACGATAATCATCATCCCAAGGATCAACCACACAACCGGTTAATGACACAGCCAATACAGAAAGTAATATCACTTTTTTCATCATGTCCATCACCTCTTACTGCACTCTGTCAGTATCAGGCGAGTTCATGGAGAGTGAACGGAGCCATTGTTGCACTCTTGTAGAGATTTATGCATGTTTTATGCATGGCCGTAAACCTCTTTTTTTTTAATTAGCATTCATGCTTTTATGAGAATTTGAACTTTCATTTGCATAAATCCAGCTAAATGGAAGCTTGGCTTTTGTTTAAATCTTGAGAATACTGCTGCCTTTGCTTATGACCTGATCTTTATGACTTGGCTGTTATTTATTCTTGGTGCAATGGTCGCAGGTTTTGTCCAGGGGCTGACCGGCTTTGCCTTTGCCCTGATCGCCATGTCTTTCTGGGTCTGGGTGCTGCCTCCGCAACTGGCCGCGCCCTTGCTGGTATTTGCCTCGATCTGGAGTCATGTGATTTCACTCAGTCAGGAAAAAAAGCAGCTAGTTTTATCCAGGCAGTTGGTGCTGCCTTATCTGATTGCTGGTCTGATTGGCGTGCCGCTGGGTACTTATCTGTTGCAGATCATTCAAGCAGATACCTTTAAGATGATCTTGGGATTTTTTCTGGTACTGTGGTGTCCGGTGATGCTATTCAATCCGCAATTCAAAACAATTCAGCATTCAGGAAAATTGACTGATAGCTGCATCGGTTTTATTGGCGGAATTTTAGGAGGACTGGGCGGTTTTTGCGGTGCCATTCCTTCGGCCTGGGTGATGTTAAAACAATTATCCAAAGCCCAGCAGCGCTATATTTTGCGGCATTTTAATTTTGCAATTCAGCTCTTCACGCTGGGTACGTATCTATGGCAAGGCCTGATCAATCAAAGCCATTTACCGTATCTGGCATTGCTGATTGTTTTTGTGAGTATTCCGGCGATTTTAGGCGCAAAACTATTTTATAAAATTTCGGAATTATTGTTCAAACGCATGATCTTAAGTTTACTCTTTAGTGCAGGCTGTTTTCTATTAGCGTCCCAATTCATTTAAACACAAGATCAAGCCGAGTCTGTCTTCCCCGCTAAAGCTTGAATCCGGTGAAATAACTGCTATGTTAAGGCCAATCTTTGTAAATATAGATCATCATTATGGAGATTCGTGATCAGATCGTTCTTGTTACTGGCGGTGCACGTGGTTTGGGTTTAGCCATTACTCAGGCTTTACTGGCGGAGGGTGCGCGTGTGGTCGTCAACTATCATCGCAGTCAGCAGCAAGCTGAACAGCTGGCCCAGCAATATCCAGATCAAGTCTTTATTTATCAGGCAGATGTGACCCAAGCTGATCAGGTACGTGCTTTATTTGCCGCAGCTAAAACCCATTTCGGGGAAGCGATTCATGCTGTAATCAATAACGCACTGATTCAATTTGAATTTAATGGTGATGCACGCCCTAAAGTAGAAACGCTGACTTGGGATATGTTGCAACGGCAATTTAGCGGTGCAGTACAGGCTGCCTTAAATACTACACAAGCCGCACTGGATGATATGAAACAGGCAGGGTTTGGCCGGATCGTGAATATTGGTACAAACCTGGTGCAAAATCCGGTGGTTCCTTATCATGACTATACCACCGCCAAAGCTGCATTATTGGCCTTTACCCGCACCACGGCGCAGGACTTGGGACAATATGGCATCAATGTGAATATGCTCTCTGGTGGCCTGTTACAAACCACGGATGCCAGTAAGGCCACACCTGACATTGTCTTTGACCTGATTGCTCAATCGACGCCTTTACGCCGCGTAATTACACCAGAAGAATTTGCTGCTGCAATCCTGATGTTTTTGTCACCTTATTCACGTGCCGTCACAGGACAAAACCTGATTGTAGATGGTGGCTTGGTCAAAGGTTAAATGTTTAGAGAATGGACTTGAATTTTCAAATTCTGTTGTTCTATTTTTTAACCATTTGGTAGATTAAAAAGGTTTTGTGACCGGGTTTTACTTCTACAATAGTGCGCTCCCATAAAGCCTTTAGTCTACTTTCCATGAAATTTATCACGACATTGCTCAGTACCTTGCTACTGGCAGGTTGTATGTCCAGCGATTTGAAAAAATCAGAACAATTACTGCAAAATTTCCATTGTGTCAAGGTAGATACCGCCCAAATGCCACATAACAGTATGACCGACTATTATCAGCAGATGTTGTATAGCAGCAAATCAAAGGTCGAATCTTATATCAAGCAATATCATCAGGGTGAAGAGCTGTTTGACCTGCCACTGCATGAAGTAGTAGAACAGCAATATGATCTGTATAAAGATGCCTGCCAAAATCTGGGTGGAATTTTGCCCGCTTCTGAACATGCATCTTAAGTCTGTCAATCTTCATGATTATTAGGCAATAAAAAAGCAGGAGAATTTTCCTGCTTTTTCAATTCAGTTTTAATTCTGATAATAACGCTGATCTACACTAAAGCATTCAGGGAATTTTGGCTGAATCTCTGCATAAAATGCCATGATTTCCGCCATATCTTTTTCATAATCCCCTGTCGGATAAACGATTTTACCTACGCCAGTTTTCTTCTTGGCATAGTCCATATAGGCCAATGCAATCGGCACACCTGCATTAATCGCTACATGATAAAAACCTGTCTTCCACTGTTCCTGCTTTGCACGCGTTGCTTCTGGCGTGACCAGCATGACCAGTTTAGGATGAGTCTTGAATAAGTCTGTCATCAGCTGAACCATGCTCGGACGAGGCTCACCCGGCTGTTTAGGACGGCGATCAATCCCGATACCGCCCATAGCACGCACAAAAGGCCCAAATGGCAATTTCATGTAACTGTCTTTAATGGTTAAGCGAACATTCACGCCTAATGCTTTTAAGGCCAGACGTGCATACAATGCATCCCAATTACTGGTATGAGGAGCAGCAATCATGACACATTGGTCTAAATCTAGGGGCCAATGGTTATCAATTTCCCAACCCATCAGGTTCAGGCTTTGTTCTGCTAACTTCTCAAACACGTCACGCACCAATTCTATTCAAAATTGCGCGAATTTTAGCAACCTAGACAAATATAGATAGTGTTCTATGAGCAATAAATAAACAATTAATCTATATTTGTATAATTAGAATTTTTAAATGAATAGTTGATTATTTTTACCGCCTTCAACTTATCTCACACATCAATTTACGGATAGTTCAGATTGCTTCCCCATATAAATAGGAATTTCTTTCCAATTTAAAGAATTCATGCATTAAAAAGCTCTTGACCTCCTAATTTTGGGATATGGCAAATATGGGGGTCTTTTTATACTGTATCCACATTATAAATTTCAGGAAGATTCTAATGAAAAAAACTTTACTTTGCCTTGCTTTAGCGGGGTTACTTAGTGCCTGCGGCGGTTCGGATGATAACTCAAGTACACCTCCTGCAAGTAATATTGGAACCCAGACAGGGGTGCTGACGGATGCTGTGATTTCTGGAGTACGCTATGTCACAAGTAGTGGTGCAACAGGAGTTACCAACGAAAAAGGAGAATTTAAATTTAATGATGATGAAAAAGTAAAATTCTTTATTGGGGGTGTACAACTCGGTGATGAAATTGAAGCAAAGGAGCGTATCACACCATTAGATTTAGTCGAAAGTGAAAATGCGCGTATCAACCTTATGGTTTTTTTACAATCCTTAGATGGAAAAGGTGATCATAGCGATGGCATTCAGATTAGTGATGACACTAAAACAGCCTTCACTGCTGTAAAGCTTAATTTTAACCAAAGTACCACCGACTTCGTAAATGAAGTTGTCACCAAAACAGCCATCACACCAGATCAGTTGATAACACCAGAAAAAGCTTCAGAAAACTTCCAAGCGACCTTCTACAAAGATATTGCCGGTACGTGGGAGATTAACCGTACCGATAACACTGCTGTGTTGATTCACATTCTGGAAGATGGACGCTATGCACTAGGTGAAGCAGAAGCAAAAGATGAGAGTGGTCAAGCAGGCATTGAAATGGGCCGCTTAAAATGGAATGCAACAACAACCGTGATTGAACCGGAAATCCTACATGACACCAATGGTGAATGGGGACTTTCACATCCTGCCGAGAATAAACCTTATTCTTTAAACTTTAATGGAACTCAATTAATTCTTACTGAACCCGGCGTTAGTACTGAATACCGTTTAAATCGAGTTAAGCAGTCTAATAGTCTCGTCGGCACGTGGCGACTCAATGAAACGCACCTATTTGCTTTCTTCGATAACAACTATTATTTCTTCCTAGACACTGAAGGTGGAGATGACTGTGGTTGGCCAGGAATTGAATATGGCAAATATACATTGTCAGCAAATACTCTCACCACAACCGAGGTATTATTCGATACCAATGAGTGTGGTGGATTACAAGATAGTTCAAATGGCGGTAAGACAATTGCAAACATCAATATATCTAACAACAATCTTATCTTACATCCGCAAGGTGAAGATCCTGTAACTTTACAACGTGTTAAATAACCCACATAAACCGGCTTGAATATGAAATTCAAGCCGGTTTAATCAATATGTTCAAATTGAATGGTACAGCCCATCAATAAATGCATCAGTTCGATTTGCGAACAACATTGGGTTTTTTCATAAATATTTTTAAAATAAGTCCGCACCGAACTCAGCGTAATGCCACACTGTTCTGCAATATCTTCTATTTTATAACCATTAATTAATAACTCACATAAATCAAACTCTCTTTTGGAAAGCTGGTAACACTGTTGTAGGTAAGTTCTTGACAGGGAATAATACTGGTTTTTATCTGTCATAAATAAGGCAATCTGATGCTGAGCAGACTGTAAATGTTGCATATTTCTTAATTTCTTAAATGGCACCACCGTCAGCATGAATTGCGAGCCTGCCCCATCACTCAACGCCAAGACTCCACCCACTTCAGTCTGAATGGTCGTATCTTCCAGCAAAGCACTTTCTAATAGCTGATCAAAACGTATCTGCTGAGCATAATTGGTTTTTAGACGGTTATGTATATCCAGATCCAGACATGAACTTTGATCAAGCATCTTTTGCGCAACAGGATTGGAATAACTTAAACACAGGTTTTGATCGAGCAGTACAATCCCAGTTTTTAAACTATCCAATACCGTATACAAGCTTAAATTATCTTGTTGAATCAAGTTGATTTGCCGGTGAATTTGCAAAGCCCGGCGTAAATGAATACTGATACGTCTTGGAAAATCCAGCTCAGGCTGTTCAAAAGGCTGTACTTCAGGTGCACGATGAATACCCAGTACTGCCCAACGATAATTTCCCCGATCCAGCAATACGCCCGCCAGATAAGATACACCGCCAGGCTTTAAACACTTCTCATAGAACACATAGTGATCCGTACCCGGCTGTTCTGCATAGTGCTGACAGTTATGACTCAATGCATCGCCCATCTCGATCGCATTCCATAATGGCATATGCAGTTTCATATCAATCACTCGGATACGCTCATCTCGATAAGCGGCCAAACTTTCATTAGGGATATTATGAGTGTAAACAAAATCATAGCCTGGATTAAGCTGATCCAGACCGGTAAAAATTGCACTCTTACTTTTAGTATAGCTCACGATATCTTTGATCACGTCCAGCCACAAAGATGGCAATACAGCAGCATCATAAATTTTTGCAATCAGATTATTTTCTTGTTCTAATTTCATTATCCCCTCCGCATTATCATTATTTTCTAATCATAGCGTTCAGAATTGGTTAACGAAACAGCATAAAGTGACTTTAAACTTGGCTAAAAATTCTTAAATCCTGTTCACTTATCAATAACTCTGGCCTGATTCACCTAATGAATCAAACTTTAACAAGATTGCCCTATTTATCTGTACTGACTACTTTTAATGTAATTCATAACAAATAATTTAATAGGGTCAAAACAATGAAAAAATTAACGCTTACTGGTGCGATAGCAGTCGTTCTTGCAGGAGCTTTAACCGCCTGTTCAAAGCCCAATGATAATGAGCCGATGAATAATAATGCTCAATCCAGCCCAGCCATGATGGAGCAAAATAACGCGGATACCAGTGTGAACCGTGCTGATAGCGCAGAAACCTCGCTAGATTGGGCAGGTGAATACGAAGGTGTTTTTCCTTGTGCTGACTGTGAAGGGATTAAGGTCGAGCTAGATCTCAATCCGGATAAAACCTATGAGCTAAATGAGGAATATTTAGGTAAAGCTGGAAATAATGAGACGGAAACTAAAGGTAGTTTCAGTTTTGACCCTCAAGATCCTTCAATCATCACATTAGATAACAAAGCTGAAAACCGTAAATTCTTTGTTGGTGAAAATTTTGTTGAAGCACGCGAGATGAAATCAGGTAAAAAAATCGACAGTAATTTAAATTATAAATTAGTTAAAAAGTCCGCATCATAATTTTGTAAACGCATAAAAAAATCCCCGCTATTGCGGGGATTTTTTATGAAATGCTCGGATGATGAATTACATCATGCCGCCCATACCACCCATGCCACCCATATCAGGCATTGCAGGTTTGTCTTCTGGGATTTCAGTGATCATGCATTCAGTGGTCAGCATCAAGCCAGCAACAGAAGCGGCGTGCTCAAGTGCAGAACGCGTTACTTTAGCAGGGTCAAGAATACCCATTTCCAGCATATCGCCATATTCGCCAGTTGCAGCGTTATAACCGAAGTTACCTTCGCCATTCTTCACAGCGTTGATCACTACAGAAGGCTCATCACCTGCGTTAGATACGATTTGACGAAGCGGTGCTTCAATCGCACGACGAAGAATGTTGATACCTACGTTTTGGTCATCATTCGCGCCTGTTACGCCTTCAAGTGCAGATGCAGCACGTACTAGTGCAACACCACCACCCGCAACGACACCTTCTTCAACTGCAGCGCGAGTCGCATGAAGCGCGTCATCTACACGGTCTTTTTTCTCTTTCATTGCAACTTCAGTTGCAGCACCGATTTTGATGACAGCAACACCGCCAGCAAGTTTCGCTACACGCTCTTGAAGTTTTTCTTTGTCATATTCTGAAGTAGATTCTTCGATCTGTGCACGGATTTGCTGTACACGGTCAGCGATTTGGCCAGCATTACCAGCACCATCTACAATTACAGTATTTTCTTTAGATACAGTTACTTTATGTGCTGTACCCAAGTGATCAAGCGTCGTTTGATCCAGCTGCATGCCGATTTCTTCAGAAATCACAGTACCGCCAGTCAAGATCGCGATGTCTTGAAGCATAGCTTTACGACGATCACCAAAACCAGGTGCTTTCACCGCACATACTTTGATAATACCGCGCATGTTGTTGACAACAAGCGTCGCAAGCGCTTCGCCTTCAACATCTTCAGAAATGATTAAAAGCGGTTTGCCAGTTTTAGCAACAGCTTCAAGTACTGTAATCAATTCACGAATATTGCTGATTTTCTTATCAACAAGAAGAATGAATGGATTTTCAAGTTCAGCTGTTAAAGTATCTTGCTTGTTCGCGAAGTACGGAGAAATATAACCGCGGTCGAACTGCATGCCTTCAACTACGTCAAGCGAATCTTCGAAGCCTGAACCTTCTTCAACCGTGATCACGCCTTCTTTGCCCACTTTTTCCATTGCTTGCGCAATCAGCTGACCTACAGTCGTATCAGAGTTAGCAGAGATCGAACCTACTTGTTCAATCGCTTTAGAGTCTGATGCTGGTTTTGCAGTTGCCTTGATGTTTTCAACTACAGAACGTACCGCAATATCGATACCGCGTTTCAAGTCCATTGGGTTCATACCCGCTGTTACTGACTTGATGCCTTCATTCAAAATTGCTTGTGCCAATACAGTTGCAGTCGTTGTACCATCACCTGCGATGTCATTGGTTTTTGAAGAAACTTCACGAACCAGTTGAGCACCCATGTTCTCGAACTTGTCTTTCAGCGTAATTTCTTTGGCAACAGTGACACCATCTTTAGTGATGTGCGGTGCACCAAAAGAACGGTCGATAACAACGTTACGGCCCTTAGGACCCAAAGTAACCTTTACTGCATCTGCAAGGGTGTTTACACCAGCAATCATTTTTGAACGAGCTGAATCACCAAATTTTACGTCTTTAGCTGACATATTTGACTCCGAATATTGTTGTATCTTTACAAAATCTGATTTGGAATGAATAAAACTTTTTTAGCGCAGATTAAGCTTCTAATACCGCTAAAATGTCAGATTCTTTCATGATTAAAAGCTCTTCGCCGTTTACTTTTACAGTAGTGCCTGCATAAGTACCGAACAATACTTTGTCGCCAACTTTTACGTCTAACGCGCGTACGCCATTGTCAGTGATTTGACCATTACCAACTGCAATGATTTCACCTTGAGCAGGTTTTTCAGCAGCCGAACCTGGAAGTAAAATGCCCCCAGCTGTTTTAGTTTCTTCTTCAACACGACGAATAACAACGCGGTCATGTAATGGACGAATGTTGCTCATAAATAACTCCATCAGACTAAGTCTTTTTTAGGTCACTGATGACGACTTAATTATTCCATGGGTCATCATCAAAAATTTTTGATGTCACTTTTATGGAGATGGAATAAAACGCTTCAAGGGCAAAAATGAAAAAAAATTGGTTTTTTTTAACGAATCATAGGTTTTCGTCTATTTATTCGGCAGATCAGCCTTCAACATAAAGGCTTGTGCCACTTCATCGAATAAATATTGAGAAATTTTTCCTGTGGCATCAATCAGATTAAAGCTGTTCGGTTCATCTTTATGTAGACGATTTGACGCAGAAGTACCTGCATGTACATCATATACAGGATGATCCATCCCCAATCCGAACATCTGATTCAAATCATAAATCGCCGGTTGATGCAGATGCCCATGCAACACCGCAAACAGACCATGCTCTGCCCAAGCCTCTAAAGCAATTTTGGCCATCAATGGGCTGTCTTTGAAACCGCGCTTATTTTGAAAAGGCACATAAAAAGGCTGATGGCTGACAATGATTTTTAATTTGGACGCAGGTGCCTGCGCCAGCGTCAGGTCAATACGCTGAATCTGCTCAAGGGATAAATGCCCTTTGGTATGATATCGACGTCGGATCGAATTCACCCCAATCAGATAAAAATTTTCAGTTTCAAATATTGGCTCCAATTCACCAAAAAAAATCTGGTAACGGGTAAATGGATTGAAAAGCCGATTCCACAAATGATAGAGCGGAATATCATGATTCCCCGGGATCACCATATAAGGCGTATTGAGCTGATCTAAAAATTTTTTGCAGGCAAAGAATTGACCCAAACGTGCGCGCTGAGTCAGGTCACCACTGATGACGACGGCTTCAAGTGGATGGGTCTGACAGAAATGCCGAATCGCTTCTAAACACTCCGGCTTCTCTGTTCCAAAATGCAGATCAGACAGATGCAGGATCATGTGGCACCATTACGTTTAGGCTATCTTTTAATACAGAAATATTGAGTGGCGGGGCCATTTCCACAATTTCCCCATCAATCGCTACCATCAGTTTCTTGGCTCGGGATTCGATTCGAACTTGATCGGCTGCAAAACTATAAACATCCGATGCCTGGTCAATCTTGCCACGAATCAGCTGATACACTAGCTTAAATAAAGTAAGCTTATCACTTTTAGAAACTACAACTCCCGCCACTTTGCCTTTTTCAGCCGCTTCTGCAATGCGCATTTTCATATCCGCCAGTTGCAAGGGATTATTGCCAAAAAAAATCAGTGGTGTTTTTACCGGATATTTCTTTTGATCCACCCAGATTTTTAGTTTTAATTCTTTACGGTCGCGAATTAAAACATCCAGTGCAGAAGTATAGGCATGTAGCGGTAAGCGACCAAAAATACGATTATAGTCTTCACGTTTTTTAATAAATAAAGGATATAGACCTAAACTGGCATTATTCAGATAAATTTCCTGATTGATACGAGCAACATTCATACGTTGTGGCTGTCCTGTCGCAATCACTTTTGCCGCTTCAAGCAAATCCAGCGGAATCCCCAATAATCTCGCCACATAGTTAAAAGTCCCTAAAGGCAAAATACCGACAGGAATTTGCGTATTCAACACATGTTTGGCGACTGTATTTAAAGTGCCATCTCCGCCTGCCGCAACGATGATTCCTGACTCGCTAGATGCCAAATGCTGTTCAAGCACCTCAGTCATAATTTTATCAAATTGCTGTGAATCATTGATTTCATAAGCTTTAGTTTGATAACCCTGCGCTGAAAATATATCGATCAGCTGTTCATAAATGCCTTCTGGCCCCTGTATGCGAAAACCAGCTTTATGATTAAAAATCAGCGATAAGGGTTTAGATTGATTAGACATTTTTCGCGCAATTTCATTGAAGCCTATTGGCATTTTGTCCAATTCATAGACAATTAACAGTGGCTTTATGTAAAATTCAAATGGCAACCATTTATTTAATCAATAATGAATATTAGAGATCTTATAAAATTAAGATAATGATTTTAATATTAATTTTTAAAATAAATACCATTCATCATTTAAATAAATAGAATCAATAATTCAAATATTTAGTTTTATCTTGTTGTTTTACTTATATTTATAAATAAAATAGCATTATATTCCAAAAGAAATCTAGCACTTCTTTGGTCTTATTTTTTTTATCATTTTATGCTTTAATACAGCCACTTTTTTTCATATTTCATCTGGGCGATATTTTTTATTGCTCGGATTGTACTTTGTACATCTAATTTGTACACATTTGAGATAGGCCTCACCATGACCCAAGTGAACGCACCAGAATTCGTTCGTCACCCTAAGCTTATTGCTTGGGTGGAAGAGATTGCTAAATTAACAAAACCAGCAAAAATTGAATGGTGTGACGGTAGCGCAGAAGAATATCAACGTTATATCGACTTGATGATCGCTAACGGCACAATGCAAGCGCTGAATCAAGAAACTCATCCTGGTTCTTATCTTGCAAATTCTGATCCTTCTGACGTAGCACGTGTTGAAGATCGTACTTACATCTGTTCTGAAAACAAAGACGATGCTGGCGCGACCAACAACTGGGAAGCACCTGCTGTCATGCGCGAAAAATTGAACGGTTTATTTGACGGTTCAATGGCAGGTCGTACACTTTATGTGGTTCCATTCTCAATGGGTCCATTGGGTTCTCATATCGCTCATATCGGTATCGAGTTAACTGACTCTCCTTACGTTGCAGTAAGCATGTCTAAAATGGCTCGTATGGGTAAAGCTGTTTATGACGTTCTTGGTACTGACGGTGAATACGTTCCTTGCGTACACACTGTAGGTGCTCCGCTTGCGAACGGCGAAAAAGATGTTGCATGGCCTTGCAACAAAGAAAAATACATCGTGCATTACCCAGAAACTCGTGAGATCTGGTCTTATGGTTCTGGTTATGGCGGTAACGCATTGTTGGGTAAAAAATGCCTGGCATTACGTATTGCATCATTTATGGGTCGTCAACAAGGCTGGTTAGCTGAACACATGCTGATCCTTGGCGTGACCAATCCACAAGGCGAAAAACACTACATCGCAGCTGCATTCCCATCTGCATGTGGTAAAACAAACTTCGCTATGTTGATTCCACCAGCAGGCTATGAAGGCTGGAAGATTGAAACTGTAGGTGACGATATTGCTTGGATCAAACCAGGTGAAGACGGTCGCTTATATGCAATCAACCCTGAAGCTGGCTTCTTCGGTGTAGCGCCTGGTACCAACACCAAGACCAACCCGAACTGTATGGCAACCATGCACAAAGACGTGATTTATACAAACGTCGCTGTGACTGACAACGGTGAAGTATGGTGGGAAGGTCTGACTAAAGAAGCGCCTGCCAACTTGACTAACTGGAAAGGTCAACCACACACTGGCGAAGAAAAAGCAGCGCATCCAAATGCTCGTTTCACAGTTGCAGCTGGTCAATGCCCTTCTATTGACGCTGACTGGGAAAATCCAGCTGGCGTGCCAATTTCTGCGTTCATCTTCGGTGGTCGCCGTGCAGACACTGTGCCTCTAATTTCAGAAGCATTTGACTGGGTTGACGGTGTTTACAAAGCTGCAACGATGGGCTCTGAAACAACTGCTGCTGCTGTTGGTCAACAAGGTGTTGTTCGTCGTGACCCGTTCGCGATGCTTCCATTCGCGGGCTACAACATGGCAGATTACTTCACGCACTGGTTAGAAATGGGTGAGCAAGTGGGTGCGAAAGCTGCTGCTGCTGGCAACAAACTTCCAGGTATCTACAACGTGAACTGGTTCCGTCGTGATGCTGAAGGCAACTTCGTATGGCCTGGTTTCGGTCAAAACATGCGTGTTCTTGAGTGGATCATTGACCGTTGTGAAGGTCGTGCTGATGCTGTTGAAACACCAATCGGCCTAGTTCCTACTTACGAACAGCTGAACTGGACTGGTTCTGACTTCACTAAAGAACAGTTTGACCTAGTAACTTCTCAAGACAAAGATCAATGGATCAAAGAGCTTGAAAGCCATACTGAATTGTTCGATAAGTTAGGTGAGCGTTTACCGGAAGCGTTAAAAACTCGTCAAGCAGAACTTATTGCTGCGGTTAAATCTGCTTAATTGCTGATTTAATTAAAAAAGGTCGCGTAAGCGGCCTTTTTTATTGGCTGTTTAAACAATTGATCACAATTGACCAGAGCAGCAGTTTAAGCAAAATATGGCATACTTAAGCCAAGACTTCAGGAACTATAAATATGAAAAGAACAACAGTAATTTTGGCTATGGCTGCGAGCAGTTTCGTACTGAGTGCATGTCAGACCACACCCCATCAATTCAATGGACAAAGTGGCTATGAAATTCTGGAACGTTCAGGCAATACAGCAACCTTGAGCTACACCCTCTCAGGACGACCAAGCCAGGATGAAAATCGCTTGCAAGCCGCTTGCAGACACGTATTAGGAAATTCCAAAACTTACAACATCCAGATTTTAAGCACCAATGAAATTTCCAATCCAACTGCGGAACAGGAAAACTATGGCCGCCAACTGGGTAATAGCCGCACGCAAATCAGCTTGAGCAATACGCCTGATTTACATAATAGCGAGAACCCGGGTGCACGCGAAGCTTTAGAAGCCCGCCCTACGACCATGCGGGTTATTCGTTATACCTGTTCTTAATATCTGATACTTAGTTACTTAATCAGAGTAAGACAATCAAAAAGGGCCTAGTGCCCTTTTTGATTTTTTAAAATTAACGTGTTTTATAGAAACTGACATTACGAAATTCGGGCGATTCATCCAAATCCGGCCAGGTCGTCGCACTACGCTCATCCAGTTTTTCATATTGAGGATGACTAAAGTTTTTTACCCGACTGTCTGCAACCCACACCTCAGGTGCAAATTTTAAAAACTCATCCAGGAAGAAACGGTTACATTGATCATAGAGCACATCTGCGGCTAATAAAATATCCACTTTCTCTGCCTTATATAGGTCATCCAGATATTCAAGCTCGACATCATTTAGCTCTGCATTGGCACGACACGCATCTAGACTAACTTGATCGATATCACAGCAGATCACACGTTTTGCACCTGCCATTTTCGCCGCAATGGCAACTACGCCCGATCCCGCCCCAAAATCCAAAACTACTTTGTCTTTAACATGATGCGGCTCTGCCAATAGCCACTGCGCCATCGCCAAGCCTGAGGCCCAGCAAAAGATCCAGTATGGTGTATCATTCCAAATGCGACGAATCACCTCATCATCCAGCTTATCTGTTGGGAATATTGGCGGAATCAGCCACAGGGAAATGGGTGTATCCGGCAATTGCTGTGCATGTAGCTCACAGTGTGGAATCACATCATGCAAGGCTTTTAGTAGATGTTCTGGGGCTTGAGGGAGTCGGAAGGTGCAGCTCATTAGATTTCTTTTAATTAGTATTAATGTCTTTGAAGAATCTCCCCTAGCCCCTCTTTAAAAAAGAGGGGGAAACTCCATCCAAAAATAGTGATCAGAGTTCCCTCCTTTTAAAAAGGAGGGTTAGGGAGGATTTGATTAACCTAAAGCTTTTTCAGCAGCTTCAACCGTTTGACGGATTAAAGTGGTAATCGTCATTGGACCTACACCACCCGGAACTGGTGTGTAAGCAGAAGCAATTTCTTCAATGCCAACAAGTTGGATATCACCAACACCACCGCCATCACGTGGATGGAAACCAGCATCAACAACCACTGCACCTTGTTTGATCCAGTCTTTTTGAATTAATTCTGCTTTACCTACCGCACCAACAATGATATCTGCTTGCTTAACGAAGCTAGCAAGATCTTGAGTACGTGAGTGGCAAATGGTTACGGTTGCATTCGCTTCTAGCAGCATCGCAGCCATTGGTTTACCCAAAATTGCAGAACGACCTACAACTACCGCATGTTTACCAGCGATTTCAATGTTGTTCTCTTTCAGGATAGTCATAATACCCGCAGGCGTCGCTGAACCATAGGCTGCCTCACCCATTGCCATACGACCATAGCCCAGGCAAGTGACACCATCTACGTCTTTTTCAAGCGAGATTGCATCGAAACAGGCACGCTCATCAATTTGCGCAGGAACCGGGTGCTGAAGCAGAATACCGTGCACATCAGGATTTGCATTTAATTTTTCAATTTCAGCCAATAATTCTTCAGTTGTGGTTTCTTTAGGAAGTTCCACTTTGAGTGAATCCATACCAACACGGCGGCAGGCATTGCCTTTCATGCGAACATAAGTTGCAGATGCACCATCGTCACCTACCAAAATCGTCGCAAGAATTGGAGTACGACCTGATTTTGCTTTCAGCGCTTCTACGCGAGTAAACAAGTCAGCTTCAATTTGCTTCGCCAATGCACGACCGTCTAGAACTAATGCCACGGCACTTCTCCCAAGTGTTGATATGAATCAATTTTGCACATTCTACATGAATAATTTAAATATTTTCCGCCAGATGATGTTTTTATGCGCATACAGATGAATACACTATTGTTTTTTTTTCTGAGCTTGCTAATATACGCATCAACAAGACGCGGCGGGGTGGCAGAGTGGTCATGCAGCGGACTGCAACTCCGTGGACGCCGGTTCGATTCCGACCTCCGCCTCCATCTTGTTAAAGCCCGAGTGGTGAAATCGGTAGACACAGGGGATTTAAAATCCCCCGCCCACAAAGCGTGCCAGTTCGAGTCTGGCCTCGGGCACCATTCTTCTACTATAGAAAGATGGTGCAAATAAAGAACCCAGCGAAAGCTGGTTTTTTTATGTCTGTAATTTAGTTAGTCAAAAAATAAGTAAATTAAATTCCCATTTAAAGTGTCATCATTAATCAGGCCCTCCTGCTCTGCTTTCTCAATATCATCCAGCAGAACGTAAATATCCTTGCAAATCCTGTTCCAGTTTTTGCTGGAAATGAATCGGCTCAATAATTTTCACATAAGGTAACCAGTAACGCACCAAAGGCAATAACTGCATTTCGTGACGAATCTGGCAACTAATCACTAACTCTCCAGTCCCTGTTTCCTGCTCGATCTGCTGTTCTGGAAATAAACGGCGCTCTTTAAAAAAGATCGCGACTTCAGGTTGTACCTTGATTAAGACTTGCTGCTTTTGCTGCCCAAACCAGATGCTGTCTTCATCTACCAGTATTTTTAGTATTTCAGGATCATGCGCAAAGCTCTCCACCTCAGAAACCAGCTTGAGTTGTTGCACCTGACTTAAGCGATAGGTGCGCAACTTGTCCTGATCTACACCCACCAGATACCAGATACCATGATGGTGAATCAAGCGATAAGGCTTAATGATTCGCAATTGATCTGAATATTGCAACTCAACCTGCTGACGTTTATAGATTGCGCTTGCAAGCAACTTGAAATGCTCGGCAAACTGTTTGGCATCTTCAAAATAATAGCCTTTTGCCGAAAATACCTGATTTGCCCGCTCATCCAGCAATTCACGCATAAAAGACATATCCAGCGCCGGATACAGCTCACTGATCCCCGAAAGCTGGGCAAAGGTCTGGATATCCTGCAATTTAAAGCGCCCTAAATAAGAGGGTTCCAGATAATATCGTTTCTGTTCATCTTGAAGTAAGGGTAAGTAAGAGCCTAGACGATCAAAATCACGCTCAATGGTGCGGGTGCTGACCTGAAATTCTGCAGCTAGCTCTGCAGCCCGGAGTTGATATCCGACGTTTAATTTGGTCAAAATTCTGGCTAAACGCTCTGCAAGACGCTCATGTGTTGAAGCTGGGCGCTTCATAAATCCCCACTTAATACATTCTCATGTACTTATTTATCGCTAGATGTTGAATGATTATACTGAATGCCGATCAATGAATAATATTAGGACAAAGTCTAAGATATTTTTTTGCATCAGATCTTGACCCTTTATTCACCCTAAACATACAAGATCTTATTTGGATTTTCTGGATGCTTTCTTGCTTGAATGACGATTTTGTATTGTTAATCTTTCTATATAACGCTCCAGATGCAGCATCGCCCGATACATTTTATGTAACTCTACCCAGCTGATGGTTCCGCGAATAATCATTTTATGAATACGTCGTAATGCTCTTAAACTATGTTTTGAACTATATGCTGTTGAAATAATTTTCATCTTATTTTCCCTCTCACATTCATGTGAATGTTTAACCATTTGGTCGGAATTATCTATACATGCAATTTACGTGTCATAATTGACAGGTTGTGTCGAACAGTTAACATTTTTTAATTTTTATTCAAGATTTTATATATTTATTTGTAATAATATTTTACTTAAAATTAAAAAAAGCCAGTAAAATTACTGGCTTTTTTTGAATCACTTATCTCGTATTAAATAATTTCAACTACAACTTTACCCACATGCTCTCCAGTATCCATTGTGGCATGGGCATCCTGAATCTGATCGAACTTAAACGTTTTATAGATCATCGGGAGACATTCGCCTTTTGCCCACAATGGTGCAATCTGCTCTTTCAGGCCTTGTGCAATTTCCGCTTTTTCAGCCGTGCTGCGTGCACGCATGGTCGAACCGGTAATGGTCAGACGTTTCATCATGATTTGACCCAGTTTGACTTCTTTGGCCTTGGCACCACCCAAGAAAGCGATATAGACCAGACGTCCATCACGGCGCAACAAATTCAAATTACGCTCTAAATATGGTGCACCGACCATATCTAAAATGACATCGACACCACCATTGTCAGTGGCTTCATTAATAACTTGCTCAAAGTCCTGAGTTTTATAATTAATAGCCGTGGTTAAATCAGAAATAGCCGCAACTTTTTCATCTGAACCGACAGTTGCAAAAGTTTTGATTCCGAGTGATTTACATAACATTAAAGCAGTCGTACCAATCCCGCTCGTTCCACCATGTACCAGTACAGTTTCCCCTGCTTTGGCCTTACCCATCTGGAACACGTTCGCCCATACAGTAAAGAAAGTTTCAGGAATGGCCGCTGCCTGTACAAAACTTACGCCTTCAGGAATATTCAAGGTCTGGCTTTCAGGTATGACGCAATATTCAGCATAACCGCCACCATTGGTCAAACCACAGACTTGATCACCAACTTTAAACTGACTTACATCACTACCAATCGCAACCACCTCACCTGCCACTTCCAGGCCAGGAACTGGCGTTACCCCTTTCGGCATCGGATATAAGCCTTGACGCTGCAGGATATCTGGACGGTTAATACCAAAGGCATGAACTTTCACCAGAACTTCATCTGCTTTAGGTTCAGGTAAAGTCACCGTTTCATAAGCGAGTTTATCGACACCACCTGGTTCTGTAATAATGACTTGCTGCATGGTTTGTTGCGACATGATTTCTTTCCCTAATCTATGCATTTCATATATCTTGGACTTATTTGAACATAGTTAGCATGAGGAATGAAGCTACATCGGACTTATGTATAATCGGGGGACTATTCAGGAAATTGATAATAGGCCAACCATGACCCAAGTGATCGAATATAACGAAAACAATTACAGTGATTTTGAGTGGTTTGAAGGTTTTGCCGTGATTCGCTTTTATGCAGACTGGTGCAAGCCCTGTGTTCAGAATTTTCCGGTCTTTGCCGAACTGGCGACATACTATGCTGAGGTAAATCCTGAAGTTAAATTTGGCAAGATCAATGTGGATCAGTCTCCGATTTTAACCTTGCGCTATAATGCCTATGGTTTGCCTTCTACGCTTATTTTTAGAAATGGAGAAATTATTAAAAGGATTGCAGGCGTGAAAAGTTTAACTGAAATGAAAGCAATTCTGGCCTTAGTCCTCAATGATTCTTATGAATAATTACCCATGTGAAGCCAAATCTAACAAAAATATTTCTTTTAGCTCACTATCTAAATACGGAGCCTTTAATTAACTACGCCCTTTATATTCCTTTACCATTCGATCACTCACATCTTCCGGATAACACAGCGGCGCATATCCGCCTGCACGATTATAAGCACTACGCTTACCACAACGACTACCATTACTTGCAGTATTGTAAGGACACGGACAATTTCCCGGATAATTCTCAATCGACTGCTGGATTATTTTTTGCTTGATTGCTTCAACGCTTTGGCTGCTCTGTTTGGCTTCAGCTCCAAAAGCCACACACAAGCCAGCCAGCAATATTAATTTTTCATATATTCCCCAAATCTAGGGAGTATTGTATTAATTGACTAGTAAATTGAAAGATCACATTTTGACTAATCGAATGATTTTCATGCAATCAAAATTTAGGCAATAAAAAACCCGCTTTTCAGCGGGTTTCTTCAAATCAGTCCAGTCTTAAAGACGAACCAATTCCACAATCTTCTCAGCAAGTTCTTCAACTGCTTCAGCAGTTAAAGTCGTGTCTGTACCTTCAGCAGCATCGGTAATCACAACCACACCAGTTTCACGAACCAGTGCAACCTGCTCCGCATTCAAACCTGCTTTAGCAATAGCAACGATCCCTTGCTGAATCAGCAAGCTTTCTAGCGCCTGAGCATTTTCCAAAGCTTTACCAGATACAGTCACCGCAGCAGGTTTTTGACCCAAACGTGCCGCACGTGATTCCGCAGTAACAGGCTCATCGTGTGCAGACCATTCAACTGATTCTTCCACCATACCCGCACCAATCGTCACGTTATTCAAACGATCGATGAAGATAAACGAACCGGTGAAACGGCTGTCTTGATAACGGTCAAAGACTACTGGTGCATCAAATTCAACAGTTACATTGGCAATTGCATTCAGCTCAAGCTTATCTACCTGAACTTTTTCCAATGTGTTGACGTTGGTACGGTAATGAATCGCCGTTACTTTTGCCGGAACGGTTTGCGTACCAATCTTGATGTTGTACAGCTTACCCAGTACAAGTGGTTGATCTGCCATCCACACAACAGTCGCTTGAACTGAACGGGAAATATTTGGAACAGCTTGATCCGCACGAATTAACACGTTACCACGTGAAATATCAATTTCATCGTTAAGCGTTAAAGTCACTGCCTGACCTGCAACTGCATGCTCAAGATTGCCATCAAAAGTGACAATTTCTTTAACAGTCGATGATTTACCAGAAGGCAAAGCTGTTACGGTATCACCAACATTGATATCGCCAAGTGCGATCGTACCGCAGAAACCACGGAAGTCGAGGTTTGGACGGTTCACGTATTGCACAGGGAAACGGAAATCCTGCTTCGCTGAACTACGGTTAATTTCCACCGATTCAAGTGTACCCATCAGCGTTTCACCAGTGTACCATGGCGTATTGGCTGACTTGTTCACCACGTTATCGCCATTCAATGCAGAAATAGGCGTAAAGATGATATTGCTTGGTTTACGATCGCCCAATTGTGCAACGAATGCCGCATATTCAGCTTGGATTTCATTGAAACGTGTTTCAGAGAATTCCACCAAGTCCATCTTGTTGATCGCAACAATGATGTTCTTGATCCCGAGCAAACTCGCAATAAAGGTATGACGACGCGTCTGGGTTTGCACACCATAACGCGCATCAATCAAAATGATCGCAAGATCACACGTCGACGCACCTGTTGCCATGTTACGGGTGTACTGTTCGTGTCCCGGCGTATCCGCGATGATGAATTTACGTTTTTCTGTCGAGAAATAACGATATGCTACATCAATGGTAATGCCTTGCTCACGCTCTGCTTGTAAACCATCGACCAGAAGCGCCAAGTCAGGTGCATCGCCAGTCGTACCGACTTTTTTCGAGTCACGGGTCACAGCCTGTAATTGATCTTCATAAATCAATTTTGAATCGTACAGCAGACGACCGATTAACGTCGATTTACCATCGTCCACGTTACCGCAAGTCAGGAAACGCAACAGGTCTTTATTTTCATGTTGTTTCAGATAGCCCAAGATATCTTGGCTGATTAAATCAGATTGATGAGACATCGCTCAAAGCTCCACATATTCTTTAGAAATCGGTTGTTTTGAATCTTTTTTTAATCTCCCTAAATCCCTCTTTAATAAAGAGGGACTTTATCTCCGTTCTGATTTAGGAGTTCCCCCTCTTTTTAAAGAGGTGAGCAGCATTGCTGCGCAAGGGGGGAGATTAAATTAGAAGTAGCCTTCCTGCTTCTTCTTCTCCATCGAGCCTGCTTCATCATGGTCAATCATACGACCTTGACGCTCAGAACTGGTTGCCAGCAACATTTCCTGAATAATTTCCGGCAAGGTATTGGCTGTAGATTCCACAGCACCTGTTAATGGATAACAACCCAAAGTACGGAAACGTACCGATTTCATTTGTGGAACTTCACCTTCTTTTAAAGGCATACGTTCATCATCAACCATAATAAGTGTGCCACTACGTTCAACCACAGGACGTTCTGCAGCCAAATAAAGTGGTACTAATGGAATACTTTCTAAATAGATGTATTGCCAGATATCCAGCTCAGTCCAGTTAGATAATGGGAATACACGAATACTTTCGCCCTTGTTCACTTTACCGTTGTAAAGATTCCAAAGTTCTGGACGCTGGTTTTTCGGATCCCAACGATGTTTCGAATCACGGAATGAATAAACACGTTCCTTGGCACGTGATTTTTCTTCATCACGGCGCGCGCCACCAAAAGCAGCATCAAAACCGTATTTATCCAGGGCCTGTTTTAAGCCCTGAGTTTTCATGATGTCGGTATATTTAGAACTACCGTGGTCGAACGGGTTAATACCTGCCTCAACCCCTTCTCTATTCTGATGCACGATCAAATCGAAACCATGGGTTTTCGCCATATTGTCCCGGAAAGTGATCATGTCTTTAAACTTCCAGCCTGTATCGACATGTAATAATGGAAATGGAAGTTTTGCTGGGTAGAACGCTTTTAGCGCAAGATGCAGCATGACCGCTGAATCTTTACCAATCGAATACAGCATGACCGGATTTTCAAACTCGGCAGCAACTTCGCGGATGATATGAATACTCTCAGCTTCAAGCTGTTTGAGATGAGTAAGTCTTTCCTCATTTAACGACATGGACAACACCAGCTTAGAAAAACGTGTACTTATGACACTTTTGAAAATTTATATTCATTATAGTGATTTACTTATCCTATCCATTGCTTGTTTTATGATATTGATATATCAAAAGCTCATATAAAAATTCATCAATAATGAATATCAGTTTTTATGAATCAATGATTTGCACAATTCAAGCGATGATATTGTGTGGTAGAGGTATATATTAACCTGTCGCTAAACCAATAAAATCCTAGGAAAATAATCTAAAGTAGTGGTTCTCAAATAGTTAAAAAATTACTAGAGTAAGACTCAATTCTCCCTCTTGATATACTTCATTTATGCCCTATAGCGCTTTTGATCTCACCACTGTAAAAACCCGTCTGGAACAGGCCCAGCTTGCTGGTTATATTTATCAGCACCAGCAACATATTTTGGTCTTGCAAGAACCTTTCAGTGATGATGGCAAGCCTTTAAATATCTATCTGCAACACGAGCTGACCGCGGATCAAATTGGATTACAGTTTGGTCTGCGTTTGCAAGAAGGTCATTGGGAATTTCTAATCGGCGTTACTTATAGTAACCAGAACGCAGCTTACGAAATTGGTGCTGGCAACCTCAAAGGTGATCAAAAAGCCTTTAACTTATTATATGCCTTTTATAATTATCCTAAAGCGTTCTATCTAGTGGCATTACCTTTGACAACCAACAGTCAGATTTTGGAGCAAACCTTGCAAAAGCAGCTTTTCAAGCAGCCTGATCTCGACTTCCTGAATACTGCAGTCAAGGTCAATCCTATGGGCGAACAAGTCAAATGGATGCAACACTATATTCTGCAACAGACTCTAGATATGAAAGTCCGGATTCAGACTGCCCTACTTTAAACTTGAACAGAAAAATTTGGAGATACTCAGGTCGATGTATCTCTATACTTTCTCAGGCAAGCACACACAGAATGCCATGCTATTCAGAATTCCTATTGCCGCTATGGCATCACTTGCTCAAACATCCAGTTAGCTTCTTATAGTTTATTATTAATTTTAATAGTTCAATAATTATCAAATAATCAACATATTCAATCCTTGTTTGTAAGGTTTTTTGTTATTTTTTTGCATACAAAATCAGCAATTACTGTTATCGTTATATCAATAAAAACTTTCAGACACTTTTCCTAAAAACATAATTATAGAGATAAAGAAATGTGGGAACTGTTTACGCATCCATCAAATATCGTATTTAGTATTAGCCTGAGCCTAATGCTGATGTTTGCTGCACTAGAATGTATTCTATTGCTGCTTGGCGGCGGCTCTCAGCATATCTTCGAACAGTTTTTACCTGAAGATTCCCTGCAACCGGAAATAAGCCCGGATCAGTCTCCCGGTGTTTTCAGCAAAGTATTTGACTGGTTATATCTGGGGCGTCTGCCTTTATTTATCTGGCTAATCATTTTCCTGACCAGTTATGGCTTGAGCGGTTTATTGATTCAGGGAATATTTGAGCGCCTGACCAGTCAGCTGTTTAACGTCTGGCTGATTTCTCCAGCCTGCCTGTTTCTGTGTATGCCTGTGGTGCGCTTTCTTGCCATGGCCGCCAGTAAACTCCTGCCCCAAGATGAAACCTCTGCGATTCATAGCGATGAACTCATCGGGCGTACCGCGACCATTATTCTGGGAGATGCCAAAGTGAATTCTCCCGCACAAGCCAAAGTCCGGGATCAACATGGCCAGACCCATTATGTACTGGTCGAACCAGAAAACAATCAAATTTTAAATCAAGGTCAGAATGTAGTTCTAACCCACAAAACCAAGAACGGCTTTCAAGCCATTGCACTTTAATTTTATTTAGCTAGCACTCAATTGAGACTTTACAACAATGTTAACATTTGATTTATATAATATTTTAATTATTGCGGGAATTATTTTTGTGGCACTGGTGACCTTCGGTCTCATCATTGCACGCTTATACCGTCGTTCAAGCAAGGAAATTTCCTTTGTGCGTACCGGTTGGGGTGGAGAAAAAGTGATTTTAGGTGGAGGCGCAATCGTGCTTCCGGTGTTACATGAAATTATTCCGGTAAATATGAACACCCTACGTCTTGAAGTCCGCCGTGCTGATGATCAGGCACTGATTACCCGTGACCGTATGCGGGTCGATGTCATGGCCGAATTCTATGTACGGGTCAAGCCTACCGCAGATTCAATTGCCACCGCAGCACAAACCCTTGGTCAAAAAACCATGTCACCGAATGAACTGAAAAATCTGGTGGAAGGTAAATTTGTTGATTCACTGCGCGCAGTGGCGGCAGAAATGGCCATGGAAGAACTGCATGAAAAACGCGTCGATTTCGTGCAAAAAGTTCAGCAAGTCGTTTCAGAAGATTTACATAAAAATGGTCTGGAGCTTGAAACGGTTTCCTTGACTGGACTGGATCAGACCGGATTTAAATACTTCAATCCGCAAAATGCGTTTGATGCTGAAGGTCTGACCAAGCTCACTGAAACCATTGAAGACCGTCGTCGTAAGCGCAACCATATTGAACAGGATACCGATCTGGCGATTAAAACCAAAAATCTGGAAGCTGAACAGGCGCGCCTGCAAATTATTCGTGAAGAAGAATATGCCAAACTGCAACAAGAACGTGAAATTGCCATTCGCCGTGCTGAACAGCTGGCTGAAATTGCCGCTCAGGAAGCCGGCAAAAAACGTGAAGCAGAAGAAGCACAAATTGCCGCTGAACGAGAAGTCGAACTCAAGCGTATTTTGGCCGCTCGTGATGTCGAAAATGAAAATATTCAAAAGGCTCAGCTGATTCAAAAAGCACAGGTCGAGCAAAAGAAAACCATTGAACTGGCTGAACAGGACCGCGCCATTGCTATTGCGGAAAAATCACGTGCTGAATCTGAAGCTAAAGCCCAAGCTGATCAGGCACGTGCACAAGCGGTAAAAGCGGAAGAAGAAGTCATTACCGTACGTCAAATCCAGCAGGCAGAGCGTCAAAAGGCAGTTGAGCTGGTCGCAGCCAAAGAACACGCTGAAAAAGATGCGATTGCAATTACAGTTGCTGCTGAAGCTGGCAAACAGGCGGCAGCAGATGATGCAGAAGCTGTGCGGATTGCGGCTGAAGCCGAAGCAGAAAAAGTCCGCCTTAAAGCCAAGGGTGAAGCGGATGCAAAAATCCTACTGGCTCAGGCAATGGAAAAACAGTATCAGGTGGATGCTGAAGGTACGCGTGCGGTCAATGAAGCCAATAACGTCCTGTCACCTGAACAGGTCGAAATGCAGATTCGTCTGACCATGCTGAAATACTTGCCTGAAATTATCCGGGAAAGTGTCAAGCCAATGGAAAATATTGATGATATCAAGATTCTCCAAGTGAATGGCCTACATGGCGGTCATACCGGTGCCTGTCAGGCAGATGCCCATCATGAGAATGGTAATGTTGCTCTATCAGATCAGGTAGTGAATAGCGCCCTACGTTATCGTAGCCAAGCACCGCTTATTGACAGTCTGATGAGTGAGCTTGGTATTCAAGGTGGTGATATCAACGGCATGACTCAGAGCCTTAAAGCCAAAACTGGTACATCTGCCTAATATTACTTACTCAAAAAAGCGGTCATTGGCCGCCTTTTTAATACCTATTCGGGGATAATTTTCAATATACGCTTATATATCTTATCTATTTCTTTATTAAGATTTGAAGCCGATGATGTTTGACATCATATACTGCTTCACTTCATCCATTTGGATATTGACTGTTCGTCAGAAATTATGAGATTCATCGATTGCTAGACTTGGTCTTCTATAAAAAAATTCTTATAGTAACTTAATAGTCTCAAGTAGCATTCTAAAATGGCTTACTACTATTCAGTTTCCACCTATAAAAAAAAATTCCTACTCACCCTCTTGGCATGCCTAGGTATTCCAATGAGTGCCTGTGCAAATAATCATGAAGATTCCAATGCAATTCACTCTCCCTCTCATCCTATTAATGTCATTATAGAGCCGTATTTGAATCAACCCACAAATATAAAAAAATTGTTTAAGACTAAAAACGCTAAGCAGCTTAAACAGATGCGGATTATGCATATTGACCTAGATTATATTTTTGATTCAGACCAACAACAGCAACAATCCAATATCCAAGCCTTGATCCAGCGTATTCAACAAATTCAGCCCAATACTATTTTTTTACAGGCTTTTGCTGATCCGGATGCCAATGGTTCTGCTAATCTGGTTTATTTTGAAAATCGGCATATTCCAATGCGGGCCAATTTATTTCCTGAACTACTAAAACAGATCCGGCAACATACACAGGTCAAACAGATCTATGCGTGGCTGCCTTTAATAGCTTGGGAGCTACCAAAATCCTATCAGCTACAATATGTTAAACATAGTCAGGACAAAACACATGGTTATATCCGGCTATCCCCCTTTGACCCGACGAATTTAAAATATATTGCAGAAATTTTTCAGGACTTTATTCAGAAGAATGCTGTAGACGGTGTACTATATCACGACGATATTACCTTAAATGATTTTGAAGATGCTTCAGTAGTAGCACGGCAAGTCTATCAACAATGGGGATATGACTTGAAGTTACTGGAAGAGCCACAGCATCCACAGCAATCTGCTTTTGCAGCAGCCAAAACAGCTTATCTTGATCAATTGGCTGCAGGAATCACTCGTCTGTTACAACATTATCGTCCTCAATTACTAACAGCACGAAATACTTACGCGCCTATCGTCTTACAGCCAGAAAGTGAAAAATGGTTTAGCCAGTCCGTGAGCAGCACTTTAAGATATTATAATTACAATGCCATTATGGCCATGCCTTATATGGAACAGGCAGGCGACCATCACCAATTTTATTTAGACTTAATTCAGCAATCCAAAAAGTACGATCCAGATTTGGATCGTACCATTTTTGAATTACAGGCCACAGACTGGCGTAGCAATCAGAAGATCGCTACCTCAGAACTAGTACAAACCATCCACTTTTTGCAACAACACGGGGTTAAGCATATCGGGTATTATCCCGATGACTTTGCGCAAGCACATCCTGCGGCAGTGGAGATAAAGTCGGTATTTCAAGTGGATCATTCACGCTAAATTCCACCAGTTTCCCCTGTATAGAATAATATAGAGTAATATTTTTGGCAGAACTTAAGGTATGAATAGCAACTGGGCTAATTTCAAAAGAAGCGGCTAATTCATCAAATTTAACTTCTTTAGGCGCAGTACGGCGTTCGTTCCCCTTGAAACGGATCCAGTTATAACTTGCCCAGATAAACAAACTGACAATAAAGCAAGCCACTAGAATAGCAATATCTCCTAGGGTCGTATTGCCATGAGTAACCGGATCAACTGCTAATTGATGGATTGCTGTCCTACCTTCAAACCACCATAGACCTAGGGTAAGGAGTGGCATAAATAGCCACATCCAGCATATCCACCCTAAACCTATTAAACTATAGCCCACTGTTTTATGGCGAACATATTCTGGTTTATCAATATATTCCGGCAATTCCAGTTGAGATAGATCTGTTATTATTCTTTCATTTTTAACGTTGTTCATAGTCTTCTTCCTCAGGTCGAAATCCACGGTCAGGACTTACCCATCGTGCACGTTGTTGTTTTTTAAATATAGTTTTAGGAAGTGCAACTACTGTGGTCAACATGGTAATCATCCAAAAGAATAAGGGATACCAGATCACCCAGAAGTAATTTCTTAGCATACGGTCTTTGTCATAGTACCTATCAATATAAAGGCTCACAAAAAACTGGATTAGACAAGTGATACCTAAAACCACACCATACCATTGCGGCAATAAAGTCTGAATCGCCCACTCCCCGGGAAGCGGCATAAACACTCCATACACATACAATACAATGATCCCAAACATGAAATAAGCCCATATCACGCTAATAATTGATTCAATAGCAATCGGCCACATTCGACGTAAGCGCCATTTAAATATTTTAGGAATATAGGCAAATAACACTTCAATTCCACCTTGTGCCCAACGTAAACGCTGCTTCCAGAGCCCTTTAAAAGTTTCAGGCATATATATATAGCACAAAGCTTTGGGTACATATTGCAAGTCCCAATGATCGAACTGCAGCCGCCAAGACACGTCAATATCTTCAGTGATCATATCATCACGCCAGTAACCGATCCGGTTCAACGCAGTCTTACGAAAGCCGACAATCGCACCGGAAACCGTAAAAATACGTCCGTAGGTTCGTTGTGCCCGCTTGATCAAACCAATAATTGAAGAAAACTCTCCAACCTGAATTTTACCCAGTATACTGGAACGGTTAATGATTCGGGGATTACCAGTCACTGCACCAACACGTGGAAACTTGATCAGATGATGCATCATCCATAATACCGAATGAGGATGCAACAAAGCATCTCCATCAATACAAATCAGATATTCAAACTGACTAACCATCGTACCTGATCTTAATGCATAGGCCTTGCCTTGGTTTTCTGCCAGATGTACTACTCTCAGCTGAGGATATTGGGTTTCGAGTTCATCCAGAATGTTACCTGTACCATCCGTACTGCCATCATTGACTGCAATTACCTCAAAATTTGGATATTGGCTTTGCATGGCAAAGCGAATGGTATCTCGCACCTGCTCTGCTTCATTAAAACAAGGAATAATAATGCTACAGCCCTGTTTTGAAGGTTCAGGAATAATGGGTTGTTTGATCTCATGTTTCAGATAAAACCAGATTCCACCTGCAATCCATAACCATGCCATAAAGAGTGGATAGAAAAAAGCAAAGCCAAAGTAAAGGTCACTCAGCTGTAATTGATTAATCCATTCCATTACCTTTTCTCCTGTGTGATTTGCACAAACGGGTCACGGTAAGTCAATGGACTATCATTCAGACTCAGTGTTTTATAGAGTTGTTGATGTACCGCTTTTGCATTACTAAATTGATAATTATTTATTGCAAGTTTTTGGATAGAATGCGCTTTAAGCTGAGCATACGCTTGTTGATAAATATTCCAGGATTTTATTGAAGTATCCACTGGCAGGCTTACAATCAAGTGTTCCCGCTCCTCGACAGATAAGCTCTGAATTGCAGTCAACAGTGCTTTGAAGCTATGTGGATCCTTTACAGGATCAACTGTTAAATAAAGAAAATCCGCATGGTCTGGAATCCTGCCAATTAATGATTTTAATCCGAGTAACTTGCTGTCGCCCACATTAATTTTTAACGCGGTCTGATAGTTATGACTGATATTGGCATAATAACTGGCTTTATTCTTGGTACGGTTTTTGATATTAAGAATAGTCTGTAGATTAGTCTTACATATTTCACTCCAGATCGCCTGATCAATTGCACAGCGCAGTGTTTGCCCAGTTTCAATCATAAGGCCTTCGATTGAACTGTTATTCTTGACCAAATCCCCAGTCAGCTCGGCCAAATCATATTTTTGTTCAGTTTCCAGAGTCAAAGGTAATTCTGCATAGACTTTATGTGCACTACGGGTACGTGCCTGCCAGACTGTACGATTTAGCAAATCCTGCTGCATTTTTAACTGACGATTTGGAAAATAGCTGACATCAATCTTACCATCGCCATCTAAATCAGCGACAGTACGTAGTACCAATACATTACTTTTAAAGGCGTTGATTTGATCAAGGAGCTGTCCCAATTTTTGATCTGATTCGCTATAGCTTGGTGTCACAAGCTCATTTAAGTCCAATCGTAAAAAGGTTTTTTTCATTCTGTTAGGTGATCGTGCGTAGGTTAAGAAATCAATTTTCTCTTCACGCAAAATTTCAGGGGTTGGATTCAGCATCACCAAGGCACGTTGATAAGTCTTTACAGAATCAGCCAATGAAGAAATTGATCCCAAACTGAAAGACATAGGTAAACCGGCTGTTCTCGCCAAAGCCTCCGCTTCTGGAGTAACTGCCCCATAAGGCCAGAAAATTGCCCGAGTATTAATGTTCAATTCCTGATCCAGAATCTGTTTTGATTTTTTTAAATCAGCAATGACGCGTGCAGCATAAGCCTTATCCGACTCATAATTTCTGGTGGCAGGGCTATATATACGAGTAATTGCCGCTGGCTGCATATTCATTTGTGGATTTGCCAAAACACCGTGATGCATATTATCTGAATGGGAAACAAACTCGACCAAGCCACTCGCTTGCATTTCCCGCATCTGGTTCCAATTCATTAGGTTACCAGCTCCATAAGCCTCATACGCATCTTTGGTGTTTCCATTAATCCAACTGGTTGGAATAGCAAATACGGCAGGCACATTAAATTGCTTTAATAACGGAAATACTCGACTATAACTACTTAATGCACCGTCATCAAAGCTCAATAAAACAGCTTTTTCAGGTAGAGAGTACTGTTTCTGACGAGCTTGCCACACATCCTCTAGCCGGATTGCTGTCCAACCTTCCTTTTTCATCCAAGCTAAATATTGCCCTAAATTTTTAGTACTGATGGCATATACATCGCGGTCACCGCTTTTGGCAATATCATCACGCACATCATGAAAAGTTAAAGTAACAAATTGATTTTCTTTTAATTCAATTGCAGTACCTTCTGCATGAGTGCAAATTGGCAAGTACATCATCGTATTAAGACATACTGCAACTAAGGTTTTGATTAATATTTTCATTAGAATCGCCCCTCAAAACCAAAGACGGCATATAGTTTTTCTTCATCATTTCCGTCATATGGATGTACACTGTAGCCAATTCCATAATCCATTTTCCAAGTCCTTGATAACTGCCACTCATGCTGATAGCTCAAGTTATAAATCGGCTCAGTTGAATAGTTTTTCTGATTATATGCCCCAATCGTAGCACTCAACTTTTGATTAAAATTACGCTCATAATGACGCCAGGTCAGCCAGTTATGCTCAATATTTAACTCAAAACTGTTGCTATGTTCAGGATTAAAATAGGACACATCCAGCACATCATTTTTTCCATAATAGCCACTTAGAGTCGCTACCGTCTGATGCTTCGGTCCTTGAAAAATCTGCTGTTTAAAATATGCACTTAATTCCTGACGTAAATTACCATCATTGATATCGGTATAGACATAACTGAGTCCCGCCTTTCGCGATTCGTGTGCTTGCCAATTCAAATTTACTAAATAAGATTTTCCGTCAAACTCATCTTGAGCCTGCAAAGGAATCGCTGCCTGACTGTTATAATCCAGCATATAGTTCCAATGATCATTCAACCAATGCGACCAACCCAATTGTGCACCAAGACGATCACCATCCGTTGTTTGTGAAACTAAAAGCGTGGCATGTTTACGTCTGGATAGCCATTCCGCTCCTACGCCTATACGCTGATCATCCAACTTACCAAAATCATATTTAGCCCAACGGTAACGGTGATCAACGAAACCACGGAAATTATCAGCAAACCAGGGACTGTTCAGTCGGGTCCAGCTTTCTACTTCACGTGACCCTTGTAAGCGCCCCAAGATATCAGGATTATCTGCTTCACTCTTTGAAAAGCTGCTAGAGTGCTGAATAGTAGCCCGATCACGGTCTCCTAAAAATTTTGAACTTTCAATTACCCCAGTATCATCTGGCTCATGCTCTGCCAGAAAAGTATATGTTTTACGCCATTCCTGAATATCGGATAAGGCTTGGGCATTTTGCATATGATTAATACGGGTAAACTGAGTAACCGGCTCGACGCCATTCCACTGTGTAAGCGTGTGTTCAGACTGCTGAGGTTTTTCACGCCAACGTTGTACTTGTGCAAGATTATTATAATAAACCGCATGATTCGGTGCATGATCGACTAAATTTTCAAAATAGTGTTCTGCTTTATCTAACTCATTGCGATAAGCATAATTTAGACCTTTCAGATTATAAAATTCATAGCGGTTACTATGGGTCGTACGGTCTACACCTTTGGCATTACTATATTGATAGGTGGGCAAAACCTGATCCATCAAGTTAATAATGTCATTTGCTTCACGAAATTTCTCCTGTTCGATCAAGCTGTAATACAAACCTTCATAAACCTCATAATCGGCATAATTTTTTTCAGACAATAAGGATGTATAAAGTGATTCTGCCTGCTTAGGTTGACGCTCTCTTAAATAAGCAGCAGCCAATGCCTGACGCACATAAGGTGGCATCGCCTTTACAGGCTGCTCAGCTTTAGGAATTTGTAGAAGTGCTTCTGAAGATAAATTTCTGAAACTTAATGCATAAATATAGTTATAGTAAAATCGGCGTCGAATATCGATATCATCCGGCAGTTGAGTTTCATAAGCTCTCATCTCCTGCAAGATTTCGTCCAGTTTCAGATTGGCCTGATATCCTCGATCCTGCTGATGAGCCACCTGATAATACTGAATTGCTTGTTGCGTATATTGAGAAAACTCATTCAGCTTAAGGACATGCTTTAATTGAGGCTGATTAATATCTAACCGTTGATTTTTAATATATTGATCAGCAGTAAAATAATCACTATTGGCTAGCAGAGCCAATACATATTGTGAGTGTGATTCGTTATTAGCATTGGCCTGAACAGCACGCTTTGCAATTGCTAAAGATTCAACCGGCATCTCCAGTAATCGGTAAGCATATGCCGTGAGACTCAAATAATCTGCCGAAAGTCCATCAATAGAGACTAGAGAAAGTGCATGTTTGGCACGATCCTTTTGTTGAGACTCTGCATAAATTACCCCTGACCAGACATTCCAATAGGATGCCGGTCTTTGTTTGGCAAACTGCTGAATATAAGACTGAGCCAACCCAAATTCTTTTTGGTCTCGCAAAGCCTTAATCAAATTAATCTGGGCATATTCAGGAAATTCTGCCGGTTTAATCTGTTGCAGATATTTTAGATCTGTTTTGCTAAAACGTGCATTGTTATAACTCAATACAATATAGTCAGCCAAAAGTTTCTGGTCGGATGGATTTTCCTTAAGCATATTTTTTAGTTTTTCTAAACCATCTTCTATTTTCCCCTGATAAATTAGACTAGTAGCTTGCTCACGTTTATGACTTATATCTTGGGCCAAGAGAGTATTAAACGGTTGTGAAATAAGAATCGTAAAACAACTTAGAGGAATGATCATTGTTCTATTGATCATGTTATTTTTCTCAAATTAGTATAATTATTAACCCTATAATAAGATAAATGTGATTTAATTCACAATATCTATTACAAAAATCTTTTTAATTTTTTAAATAGGATCATCAAGAATGGTTTATTTCTATTTTATTTTTAAGCTACTTTAAAAATAAAATGCCCACAATATTGAGGGCATTTTATTAACTTTAAATTTACAATTATACTAAACCTTTATCTTTTAACACTTGTAGCATGGTTGAACCGAGTTCGGCAGGACTACGTGTATACGCCATACCCGCACGCTCAAAGGCAGCAAACTTTTCTTCTGCTGTGCCCTTACCACCTGAAATAATCGCACCTGCGTGACCCATACGCTTGCCCTTAGGTGCAGTCACACCCGCAATATAACCAACAACTGGCTTGGTCACATTCGATTGAATATATTCCGCAGCTTCTTCTTCCGCAGTACCGCCAATCTCACCAATCATAATGATAGCTTCAGTTTGTGGATCTTCCTGGAACAGTTTCAAGCAGTCAATCTGGTTCATGCCCGGAATCGGGTCACCACCAATCCCGATACAGGTCGACTGACCTAAACCGAGTTTTGTAGTTTGCGCCACAGCCTCATAAGTCAATGTGCCTGAACGCGAGATAATCCCGATTTTACCCGGCTGATGAATATGTCCCGGCATGATCCCGATCTTACATTCACCTGGCGTAATAATACCCGGACAGTTTGGTCCGATGAGACGTGTGCCATTACCATTGGTTTCCAGATAACGCTTGGCTTTAAGCATGTCGATGGTCGGTACACCTTCAGTGATCACCACAATTAACTCAATGCCAGAATCAACCGCTTCAACAATAGAATCCAGTACAAAGGGGGCCGGAACATAAATCACCGAAGCATCTGCACCTGTTTCTTTCACCGCTTCACGCATGGTATTAAATACAGGCAATTCTAGATGGGTTTGACCACCTTTACCTGGGGTTACACCACCCACAACTTTGGTACCATAGGCCAAAGCCTGTTCAGAATGGAATGTACCGTTTTTACCTGTAAAGCCCTGTACCAATACTTTAGTGTCTTTATTAACTAATACGCTCATGTTAGATACTCCTTAAGCTTTTACAGCAGCAACGATTTTTTCTGCAGCGTCAGCAAGACCGTCTGCAGAAATCAATTTCAAACCTGATTCATCCAGTAATTTCGCGCCCAGTTCCGCATTGTTGCCTTCAAGGCGAACAACCACTGGAACAGTCACATTTACTTCCTGAACCGCTGCAATAATTGCTTCAGCAATCATGTCACAACGTACAATTCCACCAAAAATATTGATTAATACGCCCTGTACAGAGCTATCTGCAAGGATAATTTTAAAGGCTTCAATCACGCGCTCTTTGGTTGCACCACCACCAACATCCAGGAAGTTGGCTGGTTGACCGCCATACAGCTTAATAATATCCATGGTTGCCATGGCAAGACCGGCACCATTGACCATACAACCAATGTTACCCTCTAAAGCCACATAGTTCAGATCAAACTCAGAGGCTTTTAACTCACGTTCATTTTCTTGAGACTTATCACGCAAAGCAGCCACTTCAGGCAAACGGTACAGCGCATTTGAATCAATTCCGATTTTGGCATCGACACACAGAATGTCGCCGTTTTCACGCACAGACAGCGGATTGATTTCGAAAAGTGCAAAATCATTCTCTATAAATGCCTGATAAGCAGCCGTCATGACTTTAACAAACTGATTAATTTGTCCATCTTTGAGTTTAAGTGCAAAAGCAACTTCACGCGCCTGAAATGGCATTAGACCAACTAAAGGATTAACTTCAACTTTAATAATTTTTTCAGGGGTTTCTTCGGCCACTTTCTCAATTTCAACACCGCCTTCAGTCGATGCCATAAAAGTGATGCGGCGAGTCGAGCGATCTACAACAGCGCCCAAGTACAGCTCGCGCTCAACCGGATAAACATCTTCCGAAACTAAAATGCTATTGACTGGCTGACCATTGGCATCCGTTTGATAAGTCACCAAGCGTGAACCAATAATCTGGTTGGCATATTCAGCAGCCTCGGCAGCCGATTTCACCACTTTTACCCCACCAGCCTTACCCCGGCCACCCGCATGCACCTGTGCTTTCAATACTGCGAACTTTCCACCCAGCTGCTCGAAAGCATGCACCGTTTCATCGGCATTGGTGGCAAGTATCCCTTCCTGCACAGGCATACCATATTTTTTTAATAGCGCTTTTGCTTGATACTCATGTAAATTCATTGAATAACCTTTTATTACTTCTTTGCCTTGTTATAACCCACTAGCACCCAGACGTCCGTCAAAGCAGCACCAGCATTTCTTAAAATCGTTATCTTTATTTTTAGATGATTGTTCCAATAAAAACAACCATGAAATGTAAAAAGAGCGACCTAAGTCGCTCTTTTTTCGAATTACTTACGCTTACGTTGGATCGCGTGAATCGCACGCCCATCAACTGCAAGTGCAGCTTCATGTACCACTTCAGAGAATGTCGGGTGACCGAAAGTCATCAACTGAAGATCTTCAACTGAAGATACAAACTCAAGCGCGATCATACCTTGGTGAACGATATCAGACGCAGCAGGTCCAATCACGTGCATACCGAGTAAACGATCCGTTTTTGCATCAGCAACAAACTTCACGAAACCGGCACCTTCACCCGCAGCTAAAGCACGACCGTTCACAGCAAAACCGAATTGACCCGTTTTAACTTCGTGACCTTTTTCAGTCGCTTGCTGTTCTGTTAAACCTACCCACGCCGCTTCCGGATGTGTGTAAATTACAGAAATAATGGTGTCATAGTTCACTTGTGCAGCATGGCCGTGAATACGCTCAACCGCCATTACGCCTTCTTCCATTGCTTTATGCGCAAGCATTGGACCACGTACCAAGTCACCAATTGCGTATACGCCTTCAACTGAAGTTGCACACCAATCGTTGACTTCAACCAAACCGCGTTCAGTCAATTTAATGCCTGAATCATCAGCCAATAAACCTTCAGCATATGCGCGACGACCGACACAAACGATCAATTTATCGAAAGTTTCAGTTTTGTCTTCACCAGCTTGGTTATATTTAACCGTTACTTCACGACCATTGATTTCAGTACCTGCAACTTTTGCACCGATACGGATATCCATACCTTGCTTAGTCAACAGTTTTTGGAAGTCTTTTGCCAATGCTTTATCAGCCATTGGTAAGAATGCATCCATTGCTTCAAATACAACAACTTCAGCACCAAGACGACGCCATACAGAACCAAGCTCAAGACCGATCACGCCCGCACCAATTACACCTAAACGCTTAGGTACTTCTGGGAATTCAAGCGCGCCAGTAGAATCAACAATTAAGTCTTGATCTACAGGAGCCACTGGAATATTTACTGGTACAGAACCCGTCGCAAGAATCACATATTTAGGCTCTAAAACTTGAGTTTCACCTTCGTGAGAAACAAATTCTACTTTTTTACCTGCAAGCAGTTTACCCGTACCTTTTAACCACTCGATGCCATTACCTTTAAGTAACTGATCGATACCGCCAGTCAATTGATCTACAACTTTGTCTTTACGAGCCAGCATTTTAGAAAGATCGAATTTAACTTCACCAGTCGTAATACCATGGTCATCTAGATGTTGAACTGTATCTTCATAACGATGTGAAGAATCAAGTAAAGCTTTAGACGGGATACAACCGACGTTTAAGCAAGTACCACCTAAAGATGGTTTACCTTTATGAATACGTTTTTCGATACACGCAACTTTAAAACCAAGTTGAGCTGCACGAATTGCTGCTTCGTAGCCGCCCGGGCCACCACCAATTACGACTAAATCGAATTGAGACATGTTTATCTCCAACTAATCCCCCTTATTAATCCCCCTTTTCCAAAGGGGGATCTTCCCCTCTTTTTAAAGAGGGGGTTAGGGGAGATTTTTAATGAATAAATTACAGATCAAGGATCAGACGCGCTGGCTCTTCTAACAATTCTTTGATTGTTACAAGGAAACCGACTGCTTCTTTACCATCGATTAAACGGTGGTCATAAGACAGTGCAAGGTACATCATTGGCAAGATTTCTACTTGACCATTCACCGCCATCGGACGTTCCTGGATTTTGTGCATACCCAGAATCGCAGTTTGTGGCGTATTTAGAATTGGTGTAGAAAGCAATGAACCGAAAGTACCACCATTAGTAATGGTGAATGTACCGCCAGTCATATCTTCGATACCCAGTTTACCGTCACGTGCCTTGCCAGCATATGCACGGATGCCATTTTCAACTTCAGCATAGTTCATGCGGTCTGTATCACGAAGTACAGGAACCACTAGACCACGCTCAGATGAAACCGCAACACCGATGTCGTAATAACCGTGATACACGATATCATCGCCATCAATTGAAGCATTTACCGCTGGATAGCGTTTAAGTGCTTCAGTTGCTGCTTTAACGAAAAATGACATGAAGCCAAGACGCGCACCATGACGCTTCTCAAATGCATCTTTGTATTGAGCACGCATTTCCATGATTGGTTTCATGTTCACTTCGTTGAACGTGGTCAACATTGCAGTTTCTTGAGTCGCTGCAAGTAAACGTTCAGCAACACGCTTACGAAGGCGAGTCATAGGAACACGTTTTTCGATACGCTCGCCCACTGCAACGCTTAATGGTTGCGCTGCAGGTGCTGCCGGTTTCGCCTGATGATTTGCCACATCTTCTTTCGTGATGCGACCGCCACGGCCTGTACCTGCAACGTCAGCAGCTGCAACACCAGATTCAGTCAATGCTTTACGCACTGCTGGAGCCTGATCCTGTACTTGTTGACGTTCAACGATCGGTGCATTACCCGCTTCAGTTTGCGCAGCAGCTTGTTCAACTTTCTCTTCAGACTGAACTGCTTGAGTTTGCGTAGCGCCAGAAACAGCACCTTCTTCAAACTGTGCAATGACTTCAGCTGAAAGAACAGTATCGCCTTCACCTTTAATAATAGATGCAAGTGTACCGTCTGCAGGAGCAACAACTTCTAAAACAACTTTATCAGTCTCAATATCGCAGATCACTTCATCACGTGACACTGCTTCACCTGGTTGTTTGTGCCAAGTTGCGATCGTACCGTCCGCAACTGACTCTGGGAATACCGGTGCTTTAATTTCGGTTGCCATTACTTAGAATCTCCTGGATTATTCAGCGTCGATCGCAAGCGCGTCGTTGATGAGCTGAGCTTGTTGTTTTGCATGCAAATATGGTGAACCACATGCCGGTGCAGCAGAAGCTTCACGGCCTGCATAGCTAATACGTACTTGTTTACCCGCTTTCATCACGTCGTCATATAGACGCGGTGCGATGAACAACCAAGCGCCTTGGTTCTTCGGTTCTTCTTGCGCCCAAACAAGTTCTTTAACGTTTGGATATTGCGCAAGCACTTCTGCCAGGCGTTTTTCTGGGTATGGATATAATTGTTCAATACGTACAATTGCAGTGTTGTTCAATTCTTTTTCACGACGTTTTTCAACTAGGTCGTAATACACCTTACCACCACACAGAACCAGACGGGTTACATCTGACTTGTTGATGTTGTCTACTTCATCAATCACGGTTTGGAATGTACCGTTTGCAAGCTCTTCAAGGCTAGATACAGCAAGCTTGTGACGAAGTAAAGATTTCGGCGAAGTAACAATCAATGGCTTACGGATTGGACGAATCGCTTGACGACGTAATGCGTGGAAAATCTGCGCAGGCGTAGTCGGTGTGATGACTTGCATGTTGTCTTCAGCACATAGCTGCAAGAAACGTTCCAAACGTGCAGATGAATGTTCTGGACCTTGACCTTCAAAACCGTGTGGAAGAAGCATAGTTAAGCCACATACACGCTCCCATTTGGTTTCACCAGATGAGATGAACTGGTCAATGACAACCTGTGCACAGTTTGCGAAGTCACCGAATTGTGCTTCCCAGATGATCAAACTCTTAGGAAGAGTCGTCGCATAACCATATTCAAATGCCAATACAGCCATTTCTGACAACAAAGAGTCATAGATTGCAGTACGCGGCTGGTTTTCTTTCAGGTTACACAGTGGAAGATAAGTTGAACCATCTACCTGATTATGCAGTTTTGCATGACGGTGTGAGAAAGTACCACGACCTACGTCTTCACCCGTTAAACGAAGCAAGTAACCATCATCTAGTACAGTTGCATACGCCAGAGTTTCAGCAGCACCCCAGTTCAGAGGCATTTCACCCGTTTGCATTTTCAGACGGTCATCAATTACTTTTGCAACTTGACGCTGCATCACGAAGCCTTCAGGAAGCTCACGCATTTTCTTGCCAAGCTCTTTTAGACGTTCGATTGGGAAAGTTGTATCCCACTCGTCTGTGTACTCATGACCTAAGTAAGGAGTCCAATCCACAAACATTTTTTTGTTTGGTTCAAGTACCAGTGCATTGGCAACGTGATTACCCGCTTCCAGGTCTGCACGGTAGTTTTCAACCATTTGATCTGCACTTGCGCGATCAAGAACACCCTGTTGTACCAATTGATCCGCATAAAGCGTACGCGTAGTCGCTTTCTTGTTAATCACTTGATACATCATTGGTTGAGTTGCAGCTGGCTCATCCGCTTCGTTATGACCACGACGACGGTAGCAGAACATGTCAATCACAACGTCTTTACGGAAGGTATGACGGAAGTCATGTGCCAATTGTGAAATGAACACCACAGCTTCAGGATCATCACCATTCACATGGAAGATCGGTGCCTGAATCATTTTTGCGATGTCAGTACAGTATTCTGTAGAACGTGCGTCACGTGGATCAGACGTCGTGAAACCAACCTGGTTGTTAATTACAATGTGCACTGTACCACCCACGGTATAACCGCGAGTTTGTGACATCTGGAAAGTTTCCTGGTTAACGCCCTGACCTGCAAATGCAGCATCACCGTGTACGATTAATGGCAATACGTCATCGCCGCCAATGTCTTTACGACGTACTTGACGTGCACGTACTGAACCTTCAACCACAGGGCCAACGATTTCAAGGTGTGACGGGTTAAACGCCAATGCCAAGTGAACTTCGCCACCTGGAGTCATCACGTTTGAAGAGAAGCCTTGGTGATACTTAACGTCACCAGAACCTTTCTTGTGAATAGACTTACCTTCGAACTCACCAAACAGGTCAGCCGGGTTCTTACCCATGATGTTAACAAGAAGGTTTAAACGGCCGCGGTGAGGCATACCGATCACAACTTCTTTACAGCCTACAGAACCTGCACGCTGAATAATTTCGTTGACCATCGGGATGAATGCTTCACCACCTTCAACGCCGAAACGTTTGGCACCAACGAATTTATTACCAAGATATTTTTCTAGGCCTTCAGCCGCAGTTAAACGCTCAAGGACATGTTTCTTTTGATCAGCATTGAAGCCATATTGACCGCGTGCACTTTCTAGACGTTGTTGAATCCAACGTTTTTCTTTGGTGTCCACGATGTGCATGTATTCAGCACCGATTGAACCACAGTAAGTGGCTTCCATTGACTGAACCATTTCAGCCAAAGTCGCTTCTTCTTTACCGATCGCCAGGTTACCAGTATTGAATACTGTGTCTAAGTCAGACTGAGTCAAACCATGCGCAGCAAGATCTAGATCAGGCACAACTTCACGCTTCGCCAAACCTAATGGATCCAGTTTTGCTTTCTGGTGGCCACGGTTACGGTAAGCAGCAATCAGCTGTAGCACGCCAATTTGACGACGTTCATGCTCTGAGCTGACTGTCGACTGAACAATAGGCTGAATACGGCTTGAATTGCGACCTAAAAGTAGGAATTGCTCACGTACATTACTGTGTGGTTGATCACCTTTTGGGAATTTATCGAAGTACGCTCTCCAGTCAGCACCCACTGAGTCTGGAGCAGTCAGATACTGCTCATAAAGTTCTTCAATATACGCTGCACTATCAGCGGAAAGTTCAGTGTCAAGACGCAGAGCGTCAGCAACTTCTTGCATTTGTGGACCCATTTCCTATTGCAAAAACATTTTCAGGATGCTTTTTAAGCAAAACCCAGGATTATTAGCATCAAATTGGTAATATGATACTAGTCCCCCATAAGGCATAAGCCATGAGGCGTTATCACCACACCAAGAAAATCTTGATATGTTTAATGAACAATAACGCCCCTCAGCGGCATCATCACTCATTGAATACCCGATCGAAACCGGGCAATTTTTTGCAAATCGACTTAGAAAAAAGCAAGCATTAACAAAGATTTTTTCTAAAGCGACTCGGGTCTACCTTTATATACCAGTCCCTGATTATGCAGTGTTTAAAAAATGTACCTGGCGTGGCATTTTTTAAACATAGTCATGAGCTAAATGCTAACATAATCTCAACTTTTCAATTGATTTTTTTGACACATACCTTCCATAAATTGGCTAAATACAGTTCAGATATTTTACTCTAATATATGGTGCTTTATCTCAAAAATAGATTCAATGTAGACTTAAGTCCTAAGCATTTCCGATAAATAAAAAGAGAGCAAACCTTTCAATCCACTCCCTCCTTAAATTTCCGTTATATAATAACATCGTTCTTGCTATTTTTCAGGTCAGTTTTACATCTAAAAATCATAAATACCCAAAATAATCACATGTTCTTCTTATATGGCGCTCAAAGCCATTACCCTTTTCCTGACTGTTTCACTCAACTTTATACATTTTAAGTATAGTATCTTTATTTTTATCCTATGATTTTTTAATTTTTCCAATAGTTTGCATAAAAAAAGCACACCTGAAGGTGTGCTTTTTTCTAAACTGCGAAGAGCAGCCTATTAGCCTGCCATATCTAAAAGCATATTACGGATGTGACCGATTGCTTTAGTTGGGTTCAAGCCTTTAGGACATACAGATACACAGTTCATAATGCCTTTACAACGGAACAATGAGAACGGGTCGTCTAGACGAGCCAAACGCTCTTGTGTTCCCGTATCACGCGAGTCAATAATGAAGCGGTAAGCGTTCAACAATGCTGAAGGACCCAAGAACTTGTCCGGGTTCCACCAGAATGACGGGCATGAAGTTGAACAGCATGCACATAGAATACATTCATATAGACCATCAAGATGCTCACGCTCTTCAGGAGACTGTAAACGTTCCTTAGGAGGCGCAGGCTGGTTGTTGATCAAGAATGGATGGATCTTGTTGTACTGATCATAGAACTGGTTCATGTCAACCACCAAGTCTTTCACTACAGGAAGACCAGGCAATGGACGAACAGTAATTTCATTTGGTAAATCGTTCAGGTTCCAAAGACACGCCAAACCGTTTTTACCATTGATGTTCACGCCATCAGAACCACAAATACCTTCACGACATGAACGACGGAACGTTAAAGTCTCGTCCTGTACTTTCAATGCAAGAAGTGCGTCAAGCAACATACGGTGCTTATCAGTCAGTTCAAGTTTGAAAGTTTGCATGTACGGTGCTTTATCCTTGTCAGGATCGTAGCGGTAGATATGAAATGTACGAGTACCTCTACTCATCTGAATTCTCCTGATTAGAATGTACGTGGTTTAGGTGGAATCGCGTCAACCGACAATGGACGGTAACGAACTGGCTTGTACTCTAGACGGTTATCCGCAGAGAACCATAAAGTGTGCTTCATCCACTCATCATCACGACGACCATATGGGTATTCAGCATGGTCTGGAGACTCTTCAAAGTCTACAACCGTATGTGCACCACGGCATTCTTTACGAGCAGCAGCTGAAATAAGCGTTGCTTTCGCAACTTCATACAAGTTTTCAACTTCAAGTGCTTCAATACGTGCAGTGTTGAATACTTTAGATTTGTCTTTCAAGTGAATATTGCGTACGCGCGGTTCAATTGCAAGAATCTGCTTCACACCTTCGTCTAGAAGCGCAGATGTACGGAATACACCAGCGTGGTCTTGAACGATGTCACGGATTGCATCAGCAACGTCTTGAGCATTCTCACCTGTAGTCGATTCGTCAAGTTTACGAATACGTTCAACAGTTTCTTGAAGCACAGTTGTTGGAAGTGGCTCATATTCGCCATCGTGCTGTTTAGTCACATATTCAATGATATGTTGACCAGCAGCCTTACCAAATACAACCAAGTCAAGCAATGAGTTCGTACCTAGACGGTTCGCACCGTGTACAGATACACATGAACACTCACCGATTGCATAGAAGCCTTTTACTGGCTTAGCAAAGTCACGACCTTCGGCATTTGTAGAGTAAACGTCGGTGTCTTTATTGTAGTTAGCAACAAGCGCTTCAGTTTCACGAGACTCAGGAACAACCACTTGACCATGAATATTCGTTGGAATACCACCCATTTGGTAATGAATTGTTGGTACTACAGGAATTGGCTCTTTAGTGATGTCAACGTTCGCGAATTTCTTACCAATCTCAAATACAGATGGAAGACGTTTCATGATCGTGTCAGCACCCAAGTGCGTCATATCAAGCAGGATGTAATCGCCTTTAGGACCACAACCACGACCTTCTTTGATCTCTTGGTCCATAGAACGTGATACGAAGTCACGTGGCGCCAAGTCTTTCAAAGTTGGTGCATAACGTTCCATGAACGGTTCGCCGTCTTTGTTACGAAGGATTGCACCTTCACCACGACAACCTTCAGTCAACAATACGCCTGCGCCCGCAACACCCGTTGGGTGGAATTGCCAGAATTCCATATCTTGTAATGGAATACCTGCACGAGCAGCCATACCAAGACCGTCACCAGTGTTGATATAAGCATTTGTAGATGCACGGTACACACGACCAGCACCACCAGTAGCGAACAAAGTCGCTTTTGCTTGGAATACTGCAATTTTACCAGTTTCCTGATCAATTGCTGTAACACCAAGAACGTCGCCTTTTTCGTTACGGATCAGGTCAAGCGCAATCCATTCAACGAAGAATTGAGTGCCCATTTTCACGTTGCTTTGATAAAGCGTGTGAAGAAGTGCGTGACCGGTACGATCGGCAGCAGCGCATGCACGTGGCACAGCTTTCTCACCGTAGTTTGCCGAGTGACCACCGAATGGACGCTGGTAAATTGTACCATCAGCGTTACGGTCGAATGGCATACCTAGGTGTTCAAGCTCATAAACCACTTGAGGCGCTTCACGAGTCATGAACTCGATCGCGTCTTGGTCACCCAACCAGTCCGAACCTTTAACGGTGTCATAGAAATGGTAGTGCCAGTTATCTTCTTGCATGTTACCAAGAGATGCACCAATACCACCCTGCGCTGCAACAGTGTGCGAACGGGTTGGGAATACTTTAGTCAGAACCGCAACTTTCAAACCAGCTTGAGCAAGTTGGTAAGACGCACGCATACCTGAACCACCACCACCAACGATGACAGCATCGAAAGTTTCGTGTGGAATATTTGTGTAATCTTCTTTAGGGTTTATAGCGCCCATGATTGTTTCCTATCAATTCGCCCAAAAAATCTGGATCGCCCAGATTGCATATGCAAGTACAGCAATGATCACTGCTGAAGTCAGTACAAGGCGTAAACCTGAAGCTGAAGGACCCATTTGACGAGTAGTCACATAATCCGTGAATACCTGCCACATCCCGATCCATGCGTGTGCAACAAGAGATAAGACCGCCAATAAAGACATAATCTTCATTGGAACTGTCATCATAAAGCCGTACCACTGTTCAAAGTTGAAACCACCATTCAGTAGAATCCAACCCAGTACAACAACGGTATAAACAGCTAGAACTACAGCACTGACACGTTGGAGAAACCAATCGCGAGAACCTGAACCTGTTAAACCAGTAGCGCTTTTCATTAGAGTACGATCCATACAAATGCTGCAACAATACCGATTGCAGACAAGATTAATGCGATAGTAGATGCAACACGGCCACTTTCTAGTTCTTCAGCAACGCCAATGTCAGCAAGTAAATGCTTAACACCCGCAATAAAGTGAAAAATCATGCCGGCGACAAATACCCATACAATAAAGCGAACAATGAAACCGTTAAAGATTTCTTGAACTTGCGCAAAACCTTCAGGCGAAGACAATGACTTGTCTAAAATCCATAGAAGGACCGGTACGAGTAAGAATACGATAACACCTGAAAGACGGTGTAGAATTGATGCAATAGCCACGGGTGATTTTAAGTTTACTTCTAAAACTTGACCCATGGACAAATTGACAGGTCTGTTGCTTTTCACAGCGGGCATCCTGTAAGTAAAAACTCCATCCGGAGTTTGTTGGAATTAATTCGAAGGAAAGCTGGCATTCTCAGGCAAATACATGCCTAAAATCAAAACGACACTGAATTATAAAACGTGAACTATTAAAATACAAACGGCTGAATTTGGCTTTTTGGATAAAAAACCATTAAATAAGAATCATTAACAACAATAAGTCAGACTTTATATATTATTCCACCCTTTCAATTCCTATCTATATGATTGTTTTTAAATAATTAAGATGATTAATTTACTCGGTTTTCAGCCTACAGGATCATGTTTGAGTTTTAGACTAAAGATGCACAGTTCCATCACAAATATTATTTAAATCTCTTTTTAATTCAGATTTAAATCAAGTGTCTAGATTTAACAGACCAATTGCCCCAATTCATCAGCAGCGCAGTGATTCAGATAACCTGATGTTAAATAGCGACTTAGTACACCACACGATGGGTTTTTCAATCGATTTGAAGCATTTAGATTCAAAAAATCATTCATTTATTTTTATACTGCTTACCTTTGCTGCCAAACTGGCCATTTATTAAGCTACTTTTTAATCAATTGAACCATATTCAAAATTCAATTAATTGCTTTTATTTATAATTCTACCTGTTAAATTCAGCTTGGCAAAAACGATGTAAGTTATGAGATTTATATAGTTTTAAGCATGCTCACCTTAATCTTTCACTATTTTCGCCCGCATTTCTTGCTAGGAAAAAACGCTTACAAATGCCCCAAGCAGTCTATTTTTTTCTGCACCTCTGCATCAATTTGACTTATTATAGAGGTTTGATGCTGTGATTTTACTGAACTTTTTATACTGAGCGAATGTGACTAAACTGCTGTGCGGCCGTCATTTTTCATCCATAAGTATAATTGACAAAATTTCAGTACTCACTAATCTTATAGCAAATTTTTGATCCGTCCGTTTTGTGCATTAAAAGATTGATAGACAAAGCGGATATACATTCACCAGGACAGGAGATCTATTGAATGTCTGAAGCAACTGGCAAGAAAGCCGTTTTACAGCTTGATGGCAAAGAAATTGAACTACCAATTTACAGCGGCACATTGGGCCCAGATGTAATCGACGTTAAAGATGTGTTGGCTGCAGGTCACTTTACTTTTGATCCTGGTTTTATGGCGACAGCTGCGTGCGAGTCTAAAATCACGTTCATCGATGGTAACAAAGGTGTACTTTTACACCGCGGCTACCCAATCGATCAATTGGCGACTAAAGCTGATTACTTGGAAACTTGCTATTTATTGTTAAATGGCGAACTTCCAACTGCTGAGCAAAAAGAAGAATTTGACGCTAAAGTACGTAACCATACAATGGTTCACGATCAAGTTAGCCGTTTCTACAATGGTTTCCGTCGTGATGCGCATCCTATGGCGATCATGGTAGGTGTGGTTGGTGCGTTGTCTGCGTTCTATCACAACAACCTTGACATCGAAGATGTGAACCACCGTGAAATCACTGCAATTCGTTTAATCGCGAAGATTCCTACGCTGGCGGCTTGGAGCTACAAGTACACCATCGGTCAACCATTCGTTTACCCACGTAACGACCTTGGTTATGCAGAAAACTTCCTGCACATGATGTTTGCTACTCCTGCAGACCGTGATTATAAAGTTGATCCAATTCTTGCAAAAGCAATGGACCGTATTTTCACGCTTCATGCTGACCACGAACAAAATGCGTCTACGTCTACAGTACGTTTAGCTGGTTCTACCGGTGCGAATCCGTATGCATGTATCGCTGCTGGTATCTCTGCACTTTGGGGTCCTGCTCACGGCGGCGCGAACGAAGCTGTTCTTAAGATGCTTGACGAAATCGGCACTGTAGAAAACGTTGCTGGCTTCATGGAAAAAGTAAAAACTAAAGAAGTTAAACTAATGGGCTTCGGTCACCGAGTTTACAAAAACTTCGATCCACGTGCGAAAGTAATGAAAGAAACTTGTGACGAAGTTCTTGGTGCACTTGGCATCAATGATCCACAGCTTGCATTGGCTATGGAACTTGAACGTATCGCGCTTTCTGACGAATACTTCATCAAGCGTAACCTATACCCGAACGTAGACTTCTACTCAGGTATCATCCTTAAAGCGATTGGTATCCCGACAGAAATGTTTACTGTGATCTTCGCGCTTGCACGTACTGTTGGCTGGATCAGCCACTGGTTAGAAATGCACAGCGGTCCTTACAAGATCGGTCGTCCTCGTCAGCTTTATACTGGCGAAGTTCAACGCGATATCGTTCGTTAATTCGAACCGCGTCGAAAGACTCAAGAAAACCACCCACCCGGGTGGTTTTTTTAGCACTGACAAAAGCCTACAAAAAATTGACCTGAAACGTTTTAAAATGAATATATCAAAATCATATTCACGGATTAAGTCACCTAAAAACAGGACGTATATTGAATGCTGTTGTATTTTCTGCCCTTTATTTTGAGACTGGTTCGTTTTGAACAGTTTAAGTGCCGCAGTTTAACGTCTGGTGAAATCAAAATTTCCCAACGAGTATTTGGCAACCTGATCGATTATTCCCGCGTTAAAATCATGAATCACCCCTACCTGCCCTGGCAATCCAAACATGTCATTATGGCGCCCAGTGGCTACATACATGTACGCAATTTAAATTATCGGGAAGATTATTCACGCGAGAGTTTATCTTATCAAGCGCTCTTTATTCATGAGATGGCGCATATTTATCAACACCAATGCCGCATCAATGTGCTTTTAAAAGGCGCATTTTTACAAAGTGCTTATTTTCTTAGCTTGGGAAAATATAATCCGTACAAATATCAATTTAATCCCAACAAATCATTTTCAACCTACAATATTGAACAGCAAGGCGATATTGCCCGGGATATTTTTCTAAAAAAAATTCCGAATATTATTTTAAACTCACAAATAAACAGATGATATTTAATCAGTTTAATTCCAAAGAAAATAGATAAGGCATATTTTAAAAGCCAAAATTTCGACTTCAATCTTTAAATCTATATAAGCCTAGATGCATAAAAAATCAGCATATTTTCTAATTTTATATAATAACTTTTTCACTCAATGCCTGTTCTGCTAAATCAGCTCTAGCTTATCGATAAAATTTCGATAAAATAAGCCGGTATGATTATTTTGCATCGCAGATTAAGATTCAATGATCATGCGATAAAAAGTTTTTTTATTTAAGCCATTTGGCATTTTATGAATATCGATGTGCACTCAACTGGATAATTAGAATTATAAAAATCAGTAATTTAGTGTATCAACCTATAGGAATAGGATTTACTTGGAATGAAAAGTTTTAAAATTGCAATTGCTCAATTCTCTCCACATGTGGGCAATCTGGATGCAAATACGCAAAAAATGATTGATCTGGCGAATCAGGCTAAAAAAGATAAAGCGGATCTGATTATCTTTCCTGAACTTTCAACGCTGGGCTACCCTGCAGAAGACTTATTAATTCGCCCGAGCCTGGTGAAACGCACCAAAGCGGCTTTTGAAAAACTGACTGAAGTAAAAGATATTGTCATGGTCTTTGGTTTTGTTAATCAAACTGAAGATGGTCAGCGTTATAACTCGGCTGCTGTCATGAAAGATGGCGAAGTACTGGGTGTTTATAACAAGCAAGTGTTGCCAAACTATGGCGTATTTGATGAAAAGCGTTATTTTGGCGAAGGTCATCAGCATCTGGTTTTTGAGTATCTTGGACATAAATTTGGCGTACTGATCTGTGAAGATGTCTGGTCTTTAGCCACTGTTCAGCAACTGGCAAAATTGAATATCGACACAGCTTTGGTACTGAATGCATCGCCATATGAAGTGGGTAAACCACAACATCGCATTGAAACCATGGCGGCCTTGGTCAAACAGCTAAATATCAATCTGGTGTACTGTAACCAGGTCGGTGGCCAAGATGATCTGATCTTTGACGGTACCAGTTTTGTGCTCAACAAATCTGGCGAGGTGGCTTTACAGGCACCAACTTTCCAGGAAAATCTGGCAATTGCAGAATTTAATGCTGAACAGCTGCAATTCAGCAAAGGCGCAATTGCACCTGCTTTAGACACCATGGCTGAGATTTATCAAAGCCTGGTCATGGCCACACGTGATTATGTACAACGCTCTGGCTTCCCAGGTGTGATTCTGGGCCTGTCTGGCGGGATTGACTCTGCCCTGACCCTGGCGATTGCTGTAGATGCGCTTGGTGCAGACAAAGTTCAAGCCGTGATGATGCCTTATACCTATACCGCACAAATCAGTGTAGAAGATGCAGCGGCTCAAGCCAAAAATATGGGCGTGACTTTCGGTATTGCCGAAATCAATCCAGTGGTAAGCGGCTTTATGCAGGTGCTATTCCCATTCTTTGGCAATGCTCCAGTCGATGCCACCGAGGAAAACCTGCAAGCACGTTCACGTGGCACCTTATTGATGGCCCTGTCTAATAAATTCGGTAATCTGGTGCTGGCAACCGGTAATAAATCTGAACTAGCTGTCGGTTATTGCACCCTGTATGGCGATATGGTCGGTGGTTATGCAGTTCTGAAAGATGTATATAAAACCATTGTGTTTGAACTGGCGAAGTATCGTAACAGCATTTCAGAAATTCCAGTGATTCCGGAACGTGTGATTACCCGCCCACCTTCAGCAGAACTGCGTCCGGATCAGGTCGATCAAGACTCTTTGCCTGCTTATGACATTCTAGATGCGATCTTGTACTCTTATATTGAAGAAGATATGAGTCAAGACGATATCATTGCCAAAGGCTTTGATGCTGAAGTCGTGAAAAAAGTGATTCGTCTGGTTGATATCAATGAGTACAAGCGCCGCCAAGGTGCCATTGGACCACGTATCAGTTCACGTTCTTATGGTCGTGAGCGTCGTTATCCAATCGTCAATGGATGGAAAGCAGGTAGCTAAATTCTGCTCTCAATGATGTAAATCAGAATCGTCCAAGTGAATGCTTGGGCGATTTTTTTATGCGACAGTAAAATGAAGATCAGACTCAACATTAAGGAAAAATGATGTTTTGAGAAATCTGAAAAAATTAGTGGATGCTTCAAATATTTTTTATAGTTTGCAGTACTTTTTAAAAGACAAAAAAAGAGACCAAGCTGAGAGCTTGGTCTTTTAAAATGGTGGCTATGACGAGACTTGAACTTGTGACCCCCGCATTATGAGTGCGGTGCTCTAACCAACTGAGCTACATAGCCGTAAACTGTGTGCGCATTATCGTAATTTCAGCTTCTATCGTCAAGCATTTTAAAACACAAATGTTCAGTCTTTATGCAAATACGGAATAAACTTTTAAATTTTAAACAAAAAAGGGTTTTTTAGTATGTAATTCACGCATTCATAGCACCATTTAATTCTTCGAGGAATCATTAGATGTATAAAATCAAAATATTTATTTTACTCATTGGCCTTTCAAGTCTGAGTGCCTGCCAGACCATCTCGCCTATTTTCGTAGATTATAATGGCGTCAGACGTGATGTGGCACAGTGGATTAATCAGCAGCAACTGATGAGCATGCAGCAGAAAAGGTCTTTGGCACAACTCAGCAGAGCACAGCAGAAAATCGAGCGCTATCCGGAATATGATCAGAGCCAACGACTGGCGGTAACCCGGGAAAATCAGATTGCATTACATTGTGCGCGTTTACATGTGACAGAACATAAAATCCGGCAGCTACAGCAAAAAATTTATGCAGGTGAAGCTCAAACAATTTTAAATCGCTATGAACAGCTGTCACCGCAAATAAAATTAGACCCGACCTCTATTCGATGTGATTAATCACTGTCTTAGGCTATCACATTAATTACATATAAATTATTAACTTAGGCTAAATAAATCACCCAATTAAATAGCTCTAAACAGGTGCTTCATTTTTTAATCTATTAGACATTATACCTATGTATTTACTTGGTTTTATTTTTATACAATACAGGCTATGATCAAAGTATAAACAACTATTCGTACCCGGTTTAACGCGTCATAATTTTATAACTCTAAATTCCCCTCAGGAGAATTCTAATGCCTTTTGAACATATTTTAGTACCTGTTGACGGTTCAGAAACATCGTATGCTGCAGTGGATAAAGCTGTAGAAATTGCCAAAGCATTTAACAGTAAAGTCACAGTGGTTCAAGTGCTGGCACTGGACCCTTATATCGCTGCGGAATATATCTCTGCGGCACAAACCAATGACCTGATTGAACGTGCCCGTACTTCCATCCTGAAAACGCTGGATGAAGCCAAAGCAAAATTCTCTGGTGCCGGTGTTGAAGTGGATACACAGCTCCTTGAGGGTCAGGTAATTTATAGCGAGATTGTCAAAGCAGCTAAAGATTTAAATTCTGACCTGATCGTGATTGGTTCCCATGGTCGCACGGGCTTCAAAAAGCTGTTCCTTGGCAGCGTAGCGCAAAGCATTCTCGGCCAAGCGGATATCCCAGTAATGGTGATTCGCAACTAAGTTATGTTTAAAATCCCCACTTTTCACCAAGTGGGGATTTCTTTTATATCTTGACCAGACAATCCCATTGATAGCGTTTTAAATCCAAGCGATCACCTTTAAGAAAAATTCCTTCCTGCATGAGTTTTTGCTGCTGGATATTCTGGCCATGTTCGTCCAGTTGCTTCACACTGATTTTCGCCTGGGCATTGATCACCCGATACCAAGGAATATCAGTGTCCGAATCTAGATGACTTAATACCCGTCCGACCAATCGCGCATGTTTGGGTAAACCTGCCAGTCTAGCAATCTGTCCGTAGGTGGCGACTTTGGCATACGGAATCTGATTGACCACAGCCAAAATCATTTCTGCCATTTCCTGACTGGCTGAACTTGTCTGGGTCATTTTCATCTCATTAATAGCTTATTTAAATCAAAAATCACAATCCACCCCCAGTAAAAAAGCTATAGGAGAGTGATTAAGCCTGATGAAATACGCTGATTCAAGCTCTCATCTCACTATAAAAACCAATCTAACAGTCTCTTGATCTTCTAAGTTTTATCTTTAGAAATTATCCGGATTTTCTAAGCGTTTTACTTCCTGAACCTTATCTGGATGATGCACCGTGGCAACGCCATCTGCATCTTTCTGATCAATCAGAATTTCTGGCTGAAAGATAGTAATAGTCTCATTTCCTTTGGCATCTTCTCCGACAATATAGCGAAAACCCTTACGATTCATTTTATGGCACATGCGTTGATACCAACCTTTAAAGCCCTGTGTCTCTTCATTGGGATTATAATAAAAGGCATTCATGACCGCAGGTAGGCCCAAGCCGCACACCACACCGGACAACAGCACCACAATAAAGGTATAACCCACCAGAATACTGCTATAGGCTTCCAGCTGAGGAATATTGGCGACCGCCAGAATTAAGGCCAAAGAAATCCCGCCACGTACCCCGCCCCAAGACAGGATGGTCAAACTACCGTTATAGCTTTTCTTGCTGACTTTTGGGAACATAGCAAAGGCCAGATAGTTGGCTGCAAAACGGGCCAGATGCAGAATCACAAAGGCCACCATCCCGCCCAGAACCAGACTGGTACTCAAGTCCAGAATAAACAATTCCAGACCGATCAGAGTAAACAGGAATGAATTGATAATTCCCTCAACCGTATGCCAGAAATGATTAACGTCACCAATTTCGGCATCTGCTAGGATTTCTTTCCATTTATTGCCAACAATCAAACCACCAATCACACAGGCAATTGGCGCGGAAGCATGTGCCAGCAAAGCCACCAGATAGGAACCACAAGCTAGCAAGGCCGTGGTCAAAATCAGAGATTCCATTTCATGCTTACCGCGCAAAATCCGCAAGATCGCAAAACCGAATCCGAGACCAATCAGCACTGCCACGACAATCTCATAAAGCAAGGTTTGCAGTACTGCCAGTATCGTAAAGTTTTCACCTTGCAGGACATTAAGTAAGGTCATAAATAAGGCAATACACATTGCATCATTAAATAACGACTCACCTTCCAATTTAACGATCAAATGATGCGGTGCGCGAACCGAACTCAATACGCCTTTGATACCGATCGGATCTGTAGCGCCTAAAGCCGCCCCTAGCAAAAGCAAAACCAGCAAGTCAACATGCTTACCAATCAGGAACTGATAACCATACAACACTACGCCAAAGAACACTGCACAGAACACCAAAGCCAGACCGGCCAGAATACTGATCGGCCGCCAGTGATTACGTAAATCCGAAACTTTAAATTTCAGCGCAGATGAGGTCAGGATAAAACAGATCACACCATTGATCAGAAAATCATAGAAATCGACGTGACGAACAGCCTGCTCGATATTGTCAATATTGATGCTAAAGAATGGATTGCCATGCAGTAAACTGGCGCCCCACTGCAAAATGAAAACAAAGATTGCCGAGACAATAGGGACACCAATCGCTTGCGGAAAACCCAAAACACGCTTATTAAACATCGTCGTAGCAATGGACAGGGCAAATACGACTGTGAGTAGCTGAAGAAAAAAGAAATTTCCCATTCGGTTTCCTAAAATCGGGCGATATGGAGCACTATGCGCCGAGAGGCGTTGTTAAAATAGAGATTTGAATAGCAAGGTATTCTGGCAAAACAAGTTTAGTCCGTTTTTTATCGAATTGAGTTAAGTTTCTTTTCAGTATTTTCGAATGATGATTTAACATACAGATCAGCACTCGGCTTTTGCTTTCCCATCATTCTATTTTGAATTTTTCTCCCATGCATCAAACTGTCAAAACCATTTTTCGTCTCTGTTTTGCCAGCGTGATTTTTCTGATCACGTTGTCCTTATGTTTTACCTGCTTTGCTAAAATTCAGGAAATTCTGCAAGCAGAACAGCATTATCAGCAAGCCACCAGCATTCCCTTACAAAGTTCAACCGGGGAGCAGTATGTATTGGTGTCCAATAACCAGCGACCGGACAATGCCATTTTTATTCTGATTGCAGGAAATGGTTATGTGGCCAAAATCAACTGTGAACATTACAGCGCTTTATGTAGCGATGAAGACAATCAATCGCATACCCGTCAAATCCAGACTGTTGACTTAATCAAAGCGGGAAATCTGTTCTATATTGAAAAAATCCAGTTCAGAGATAGCCGGACTGGCAAAGCAACTGCTTTAGAATATAACAAACAAGATATTCAGCAGTTTTATCAAAATGACATGAGCAACCTCAAATATACGGTCTTTGCAATTGCACTGTTTGCTTTGGCTGCATTATTCGTCAGTATCAAGATATTAAGAAATTTCCGGCGTTTTCTGCATAAATAAAAAAAGGAGCATCTGCTCCTTTTTTTATCGAAGTCATTTAAATATTTTGATTAAAGGTATCACAATTCGCAACCTGACCGGATTTCAAGCCGGTATTAAACCATTGTACCCGCTGCGCGCTGCTGCCATGAGTAAAGCTGTCCGGCACCACCTGCCCGCGGGCACGTTTCTGCAAATAGTCATCGCCAATTTTATGAGCGGCATCCATCGCTTCCTGCACATCGCCCTGTTCCAAAAATTGGGTTCGCTCATGATTATGGTAAGCCCAGACGCCGGCCAGACAGTCTGCCTGCAATTCCTGACGCACTGAAAGCTGGTTACTTTGCACTTCGCTTGCTTGCTGACGCGCCTGTTGTACTTGAGAAGAAATACCTAAAATCGTCTGAATATGATGCCCCACTTCATGGGCCACAACATAGGCCAGCGCAAAATCCCCCGCCTGATCATTGCGGGAAAGTTCGGTGGCATTCTGTTCTCCGGTAATGCCCATTTGACTGCGCATATCTTTAAAGAATGCCGTATCGATATACACTTTCTGGTCTGTCGGACAGTAGAAAGGTCCCATGGCCGCCTGAGCCGTACCACAACCAGAATTCACGATGCCGTTAAACAACACTAGTTTCGGTGGAACATACTGCTGATTTAACTGCTGCTGAAACACCTGATTCCAGGTATCTTCAGTATCTGCCAATACGGTGCCGACAAAATCAATCGACTCCTGCTGTTCTGGCGTGGGATTTTCCAGGCCACGTGTTTCTGCTGCACCCGATACACCCTGAGTGACCTGCTTGGTGGTTTGATAAGCCTGCTGTGGATCGACACCAAAAAACTTCCAGGCCACAAAGGCTACAATCAACCCAACAATACTGATTCCGCCAGCTTTGGCACCACCACCGCGACGGTCTTCTACATTGCTACTGACACGACGACCTTTCCAACGCATAGTCTTTTCCTTTTCTTAATCTGCTTAATATCCAGATATTTCCACACCTTAAGCTTTTGATGATTTAGGCCAGATTTTCTTAATCAGGCTGATGACCAGCATGACCAGCAGACCCGCTAAAATTCCTACTGCGAAATTAATCAAGGTCGGTGTTACGGCACCGACAATGTTGCCAATGCTGGGAATATCCTGCACATAAGCAACACTGTCTTCAGTAAAGTGATGAATAAAAGGAATTGCATGGTTAATAATTCCACCGCCCACCAGAAACATCGCAGCGGTCCCAACAATGGAGAGAATTTTCATTAAGATCGGGGCAAATGCCAACAAGCCACGTCCTATTTTTTGTTTAAAATCGGACTGCTGTTCAGTCAGATGCAGACCGATATCATCCAGTTTGACAATCAGCGCAACAAAACCATAAACACCAATGGTCATCACCACCGCGATCAGGCTTAAAACAGTCACTTTGGTCAGCATCGAGGCTGCGGCGACCGTTCCCAAAGTAATCACGATAATTTCAGCAGACAGGATAAAGTCAGTGCGAATAGCACCTTTGACTTTTTCATTTTCAAACTGGTGCAAATCCATTTCTGTATGAATCAATTGCTCACGCGCCTGTTCCGCGTCCTTGGCCTTCGGTGTATGCAAGGTATGAATAATTTTTTCCACGCCTTCATAACATAGGAACAAACCACCCAGCACCAACAAGGGATTAATCAGCCAGCCTGCAATAAAGCTGATTAATAATGCCAGCGGCACCAAAATCAGTTTATTAACAAAAGAACCTTTGGCAACTTTCCAGACCACCGGTAATTCACGATCAGCCCGCACACCTGTCACTTGCTGCGCATTTAAAGCCAGATCATCACCAAGGACGCCTGCTGTTTTTTTTGCTGCCATTTTGCTCATGACAGCGACATCATCCAGAACAGTAGCAATATCATCTAATAATAGTAATAAACTGCTCGCCATACTTATTATCCTTATCTTCTTTCCAGATAGTTTAATCAAAATTCTTAAAAATATTGTATTCACTTGTTTAATTTATAAGATTTTTTTACGACAGCTTTTTTTCTGGCTGACAATCAAAAACAGAATGCCGTACAATGTTGCCATTCGTTAAAATACAGCTGTAGTACTGACTACCCTTTGGAATAGATAATGAGTAATCAAGATAATCGTCCAGTGATCTTGACGGGCGACCGTCCTACCGGACAACTCCACCTCGGCCACTTTGTCGGTTCATTACGCTCTCGTGTAGGTCTGCAAGATTCTCACCATCAACACTTGTTACTCGCCGATGCTCAAGCCCTAACTGATAATGCGGACAATTTTGAAAAAGTACGTCGTAACATTATTGAAGTGGCGACGGATTATCTGGCTGTCGGTATTGATCCAACTAAAACCACAATTTGTGTGCAGTCATGCCTGCCAGCACTAAATGAACTGACCATGCTTTACCTCAATTTCGTGACGGTTTCACGTCTTGAGCGTAACCCGACCATTAAATCTGAAATCCAGATGCGTGGTTTTGAGCGTGATATTCCAGCCGGTTTCTTGTGCTACCCGGTGGCTCAAGCTGCTGACATTACGGCATTCAAGGCCACTGTAGTTCCTGTGGGTGAAGATCAGATTCCAATGATCGAACAGACCAACGAAATCGTGCGTCGTTTAAACCGTCAAATTGGTCATGACCTGTTACCAGAATGTAAGGCACTACTTTCCAATGTTGGTCGCCTACCTGGTTTTGATGGTAAAGCAAAAATGTCGAAATCTTTGGGCAATACCATTGTGCTAGATGCAACAGATAAAGATATTAAGAAAGCCGTCAATGCCATGTATACCGATCCGAATCACTTACGTATTGAAGATCCAGGTCAGGTCGAAGGCAACGTGGTATTCACCTATCTAGATGCCTTCGATCCAAATAAAGAAGAGCTGGAAGAACTTAAAGCCCATTATCGTCGTGGTGGTTTAGGCGATGGTACAGTGAAAAAACGTCTGGAAAGCATTTTAAAAGAATTGATCGGTCCAATTCGTGAGCGTCGTATTGAACTGGCTAAAGATCCGGATTACATCATGGATATTCTAAAAACTGGTACGGATAAATGTCGCGATATTACCCAGGCGACACTGGATGAAGTTAAATCTGGCCTCGGCGTATTCCATTTCTAAATATAAAATTGCTCTTAAAAGCTCTTCTGATGAAGAGCTTTTTTATTTAAGCTAAAATTGCGCAAAAATGATGCAAATGCCCCCACATAATCTTCATAGTTTTAACCTTATTTAACATGTATTAACATGAATACTGATGAGTCATATGAGAATGCGTCCTATTATGGTCATATTCAGTAAGGAATCAGATTTAACTCTCTCCACAGTTAATTTTGAAATAGTTTGAAAAAACATTCCTTTTTCTACGCAATGACAACCCCAATCATTGCGTTTTTTTTGTCTTTAATTTTTGAATCTATTTTATTTCAAGTATAAAAAAACCCGCCAGAGCGGGTTATTTTGAATTCAGCATTTAAGCATTTTTATGACGCATATGCGGGAACAAGATCACATCGCGGATACTTGCTGCATTGGCAAAGATCATCACCAGACGGTCAATACCAATACCCTCACCTGCTGTTGGAGGAAGACCGTATTCCAATGCTTCTACAAAGTCAGCATCGTAATGCATAGCTTCATCATCACCAGCATCTTTTTCAGCAACCTGTGCCTGGAATCGTTCAGCCTGATCGATTGGATCATTTAATTCCGAGAAGCCATTTGCCAACTCACGGCCACCGATGAAGAATTCAAAACGGTCGGTAATGTGTGGATTGTGATCATTACGGCGCGCCAATGGAGAAGTTTCCGCTGGATATTCAGTAATGAACGTCGGTTGACGCAATTTGGTTTCTACGGTTTCTTCAAATACCATGGTTTGCAGTTTGCCCAGACCAAAACCTGGTTTCACCGGCTCTTTCAATTCTTCCTGAAGGAATTTTGCCAGGAACTCACGGTCATTGACATTTTCAGGGGTAAATTGCGGGTTATTTTCCAGAATTGCATCGAACATTGAAATTTTCTTGAATGGCCCTTTGAAGCTATACACTTCATCGCCATAAGGCACATCAGTGGTACCCAAGATATCAATCGCCAGACGCTCCAGCATTTGCTCGGTCAATTCCATCAAGTCTTTGTAATCTGCATAAGCCTGATAGAATTCGATCATGGTGAATTCAGGGTTGTGACGGGTAGAAACACCTTCGTTACGGAAGTTACGGTTAATTTCAAACACACGTTCAAAACCGCCGACCACCAAACGCTTTAAGTAAAGCTCTGGCGCAATACGCAAGAACAGCGACATGTCCAGTGCATTATGATGTGTTTCGAAAGGACGTGCCGATGCACCGCCTGGAATCACATGCATCATTGGCGTTTCAACTTCCATATAGCGCTTTTCAGTCAGGAAGGCACGGATACCCGCCACAACTTTGGCACGAATTTCAAAAGTTTTACGTGTTTCTTCGTTAACGATCAGATCAAGATAACGTTTACGATACTTTACTTCAGTATCGTTCAAACCATGGAACTTGTCTGGAAGCGGACGTAATGATTTGGTCAGTAATTCAAAATGTTCGATGTGTACATACAAATCGCCTTTACCTGAACGACCGATATAACCTTCGACTGCGATGATATCGCCAAGGTCCAGACCTTTAATGGTAGCCAGGACATCTTCAGCGAGTTCTTTACGCGCCACATATAGCTGGATACGACCTGTCATGTCCTGGATCACAATAAATGAACCACGGTTCAACATCACTCGACCGGCAACTTTGACGTAGACCTTTTCGCCTGCTTCAATTTCTTCTTTAGATTTATCAGCGAACTGGTCTTGTAAATCTTGGGCATAATGCTCACGCTTAAAGGTATTCGGCCATGGGCTCTTACCTGTTTCTTGTGCCTGAGCTTCGATTTGCTTTAACTTGACATGACGCTGTGCAATTAAATCGTTTTCGGAAATGATTTGTTCAGAAGTCGATTGAGCGTTAGTTTGCGTCATCTCTGCCTCGAATAAGATTAGTTAAAAAATAGAAGTTGCATAGAATAGCAGAAATCCTTCTCAAATCGTAGCGCAAACACTCTCAGGAACCGGCTTTTCTTTGGAAAAATCCACTATCCTGCTATTTACACCATTCGGTTGAGCCCTTCTGTCACTCTTTTAAATTCCCTTTCTTCAACCTTTTGCAGCACCCCGCTGCTCTCAGTTGGGATTAAAGTTTAAATCAGACAGGGGTTATACAAAATCATTGCACTGCAAAATTGTGGCTTAGACCAATAGCTAACTGCCTTGTACACCCAGACGTTCTACAATGACGCTCAGATTGAAGATGATATGCCAATCAACAAATAACCAATATGGCATGTCCCATAAAAATGAGTAATGAACTATGTCTAAGATTTTGTTTTTACATGGCTTAGATTCCTCCAGAGAATCCACCAAGTTCCATGCCATTGATGTGGTACATAAATACTGTATCGATGTCGATTATCGAAATCTGAGTTATAGTTCGGTCACCGAGTTTTATCATGAGATGATTGAAACCATCAAACCGGATATTCTGGTCGGCCACAGTCTTGGCGGTTATTGGGCACTGAAAATGTCACAAGCGTATCAAATTCCATGTGTAGTGGCCAATCCCATTTTGCAGCCTAACTTCCGCGATGATTATCCGCCGATTGGGCATCACGATTTACAGCATGATATTCCTCAGTTTGCCTATCTGGAGCTGGGCGATGAAATTCTGGATATGCATGCGGTTCAGACACAACTTGAAGACTATATGCAAATTCAGGCAGTTGATGGCGGCCATCATCGTCTGGAACATCCTGAGCAAATTAATACACTGATTCAGGAAATCGAAGATCATTTTATCAGGCAATAAAAAAGCCCCACAATTTTGGGGCTTTTTTTAAATGTATAACTTAAGCAACTGCCGCTTCAGGCTGAGATTTGTCATCCAGCACTGACCAGATATCCAGGCCTAATTCAGCATGCAGGTCAGGAAGATCAAGGAAGATACTTGCGCCAAGTACTTCATGTTGACATTTTTGAGCCAGTTCATTCACTGCTTTTAAGGTTCCGCCAGTTGCCAGAACATCATCCACAATAATTACTTTCTGGGACTGAACTTCCGCAGACATTTCTAAACGATCCATACCATATTCCAGGCTATAACCCACACCGACCACTGGAGGTGGCAATTTGCCTGCTTTACGCACCAACAATAAGCCTTTGCCTGTACGTTGTGCCAACAAGCTTGCCAACACAAAACCACGCGCTTCGACCGCAATAAAGCTTTCTACTTCTGCCAGTTTGTCAGCAGGAATGCTGGCAATCAAAGCGTCAGTCAAAGGACCAATATTGCTCATGAAAAGTGGGGTCAAATCAAAGAAGCAAATTCCTGGTTTTGGAAAATCTTGGACCGTACGAATGTGAGACCACAAAGAAGTAGACAAATTGCTCATGGGAGATCTTAAAAAAAGAAAAGGAATATGGGAATTTTAAACCTATTTGAGTAGAGCGGACAAGCCAAGCTGCCTAATAAAAACCCGACGTTTAATTACAAGATATTGATTTTATTATATTGATTTATTTTAAAAATATTTAATCCGGACTTTACTGATTTTAAATTACCTAAAAACTCAAGTTTTTACTGCACGACTTTGGTCTATCCCACAAGATAAACACTCATTTTTGCCATCGTCAGCTTTTTATCCTTTAACCGCCTACGCCAGAAAAGCTGATTGGCGTGATTTTTAGATAAATGAGGAATGTGTCGTCTATTCTGCTGCTAATTTCGCTGATTAAGCTTTTATTCACTTTACTTTATGAATAGAACTGCGTAAAAATTTAGCCAAATATGTTCACTGTTAAAAAGTCATATTCTTTTAGAGTCTTGCCTTTTATGGATTTTAAGCTGACGCCTACAGTTGCTCAGTTTTGGAGAGTTACATGAGAAAGTTTCAATGCATCGTATGTGGATGGATTTATGACGAGGCAGAAGGTTGGCCTCAAGACGGGATCGTAGCAGGCACCAAATGGGAAGATATCCCAGATGACTGGACCTGTCCAGATTGCGGCGTGTCTAAAATTGATTTCGAAATGATCGAAGTCTAATCACGTCCAGTTAAAGGCCATATCCATATGGTCTTTTTTTATGCCTTTCAATCATTTATACAGCATGGAGCTCTACCATATGGAAACAACTATGCATCCTATCGTCATTATTGGTTCAGGTATGGCGGGTTATGCCGTAGCACGTGAATTTCGTAAACTCAATCCAGAACATGAATTGCTGATGATCTGTGCGGATGATGCGGTCAATTACGCCAAACCGACGCTCTCCAATGCTTTGGCTGGCAATAAAGCGCCTGAACAAATTCCACTAGGCGATGCGGCTAAAATGTCAGCACAGCTGAATATGCGCATTGAACAGCATACCTGGGTCAAAGCCATTCATCCGGAAGATCATCAGCTGGTTCTGGAAAAAGATGGTCAGGAAAGTACGCAAAATTATAGCAAACTGGTATTAGCCATCGGTGCCAATCCGGTACGTCTGGCGATTGCCGGTGATGCCAGCGATGACATTCATGTCGTCAACAATTTGAGTGACTATAAAGCTTTCCGTAACAATCTGGCAGCACGTGAAGACAAACGTGTAGTAATTTTAGGTGCAGGCCTGATTGGCTGTGAATTTGCCAACGACCTACAAAATACCGATCATCAGGTTACAGTCATTGATTTAGCCCCTCGGCCACTTGGCCGCTTATTGCCAGAACATGTTGCTACTGCATTCCAGAAGAATCTTGAAGAAACCGGCATTCACTTTGTCTTGGGCACAACGGTCGAAAAAGTCTCTCGTGCGGGCAATGGTGATTATCTGGTCACGCTGGCCAACGGTCAGTCTTTGGTCGCTGATGTAGTGTTATCTGCGGTGGGCTTACAGCCGAATATTTCTTTGGCGAAACAGGCAGACGTACATACCAGTCGCGGAGTGTTAACCACGGCACAACTGGAAACCAACCAGGTCGATATTTATGCTGTGGGCGACTGTGCCGAGGTCAATGGAACTTTATTGCCTTATGTTATGCCGATCATGCAACAAGCCCGCGCTTTGGCAAAAACCTTAAATGGTGAACATACTGCCGTGCATTATCCGGCTATGCCAGTGGCAGTTAAAACGCCTGCTGCTCCTTTAACGGTATTGCCTGCACCGGTTGATGTTGATGTCACCTGGGAAACTGAAGAGTTTGACGATGGCATGCTGGCTAAAGCGTTCGATGCTAACGGCACCTTACGCGGTTTCGTGCTTTTGGGCGCCACTGCAGCCAAACAGCGTCTGGCCTTGACCAAGCAGGTTCCTGACTTGATTCCTGCTGCGGTTTAGAGGTTTAATAGCAAGGATATTTTTTAAACGAAATATCCTTTAATTAGGACAGCGACTATGTACAGCGCAGCACAGTTTAATCTTTCCCCATATACCTCGTTTATGCATGAAACCAAGGTTGATCTTGGTAATGGGATCCAGCTACATGTCGAGGTTGGCGGAAATCCGGAACATCCCACCATTTTGCTGATTATGGGTCTGGGTGGGCAAATGCTGTACTGGCCTGACTTTTTCTGCAAGTCACTGATAGACAATGGCTATCACATCATCCGTTTTGATAATCGTGATATTGGTCTGTCTTCAAAAGTCCATCACAAAGGTCCACGCCTGAATACCCTGAAAATGATGAGCCGTTTTGTGCTGGGTCTGGGTAATCAGGGTGCACCTTATGATCTATATGATATGGCCGAAGATGTCAGTCTGCTGATTGAAAAAATGCAGCTGGAACAGGTCTATGTGCTGGGTGCTTCGATGGGCGGTATGATTGCCCAGATTCTGGCCGCGCGTTATCCGGACAAAGTCAAAAAACTGGGCTTACTGTTTACCAGCAATAACCAGCCGATGTTGCCACCGCCCTTCCCTAAGCAACTCTTTAGTTTGATTGACAAACCGGCTTCAACAGATGAAGATGGCATTGTTGATCATAGTTTGAAACTGTTTAAGATCATCGGCTCGCCAGGTTATGTCAATCATCTGGAAGCGGTACAGACCGCCCGTAAATTATATAAGCGAAGTTACTATCCTGCTGGTGTACTTCAACAGTTTTTAGCAATATTATGTACAGGCTCATTGCTGCAACTGGACAAGCAAATCAAACAAGAAACCCTGGTAGTCCATGGTTCTCGAGATCGATTGCTGCCTCCTAGCCATGGCAAGGCCGTTGCGAAAGCAATTTCAGGGGCTAAATTTGAATTAATTGATGGAATGGGGCATGATATCCCACCGCATTTTATTCCATATCTTAGCGAATTATTTGCTGATCATTTTAAATCATAAACATTAGGACACTATGGCTGCATTACCATCCCTAAGACAGCTGTCATACCTCGTAACACTGTCAGAGACGCTACACTTTACAGAAGCTGCTCGCCGCTCCTTTGTCACCCAGTCAACCTTGTCTGGCGGCATCATGGAGCTGGAGCGTTTACTCGGTGGCGTACTTGTTGAACGCGACCGCCAGAATGTTCGTTTAACGCCTCTTGGTGAACAAGTGGTTGCACGCGCACGTGTTCTACTGGCCGATGCTCAGGACCTAATGCGTTTAAGTCGTGAGATGAGTGAACCTTTAACCGGTGATCTACATCTCGGCGTCATTCCAACAATTGCACCTTTCCTATTGTCCCAGCTGCTGGATGAAGTGCATAAGCAATTACCAAAAATCCAGTTGCATCTGCATGAAGCGCAAAGTGAAAAGATTGTAGAAAAGCTGGAACATGGCAACCTGGATATGGTGGCTTTGGCATTGCCTTTCGACACCCGTGGTCTGAAAGTTGCTGAAATTGCCAAAGAGAATCTGTATCTGGTTTACCAAAAATCTGATCAGCATGCTGCACAAGCAAACTCTTTAGAAGATCTGGATCTGTCTCGCCTGATGTTACTTGAAGAAGGTCATTGCCTGCGTGATCATGCCTTGAGTGCCTGCCCGATTGGTGAGCGTAAAAATGATCACCGTTTAAAAGCCAGCTCACTGCCGACTTTAATCGAAATGGTGTCTGCAAATCTGGGCTTTACCCTGCTGCCTGAAATTGCGATCCATACCAATATGATTAAAGGCAATCCTGAGATTCAGGTAAAAGCGATCGATTCAGCCCCAAGTCGTACCCTGGCATTGGTAACCCGTAAAAGCACACCGCTGCAAAGCGAGTTTGATGTGCTATTACAGATTTTCCAGAAAATCACTCAGCACGATGCTGCCTGATCTATAGATAATAAAAAGGAGCACATGTTGCTCCTTTTTTATATCTTGAATTGAATGCATCCAGTCCGCCTAGAAACTTAGAATCTCTACATTTCAGCTAAATCACTATTCTTTGGGATAGGCATTTGCATCTGCCTGATTCACAGTATAGCTCTCTATCGCATCTACAGGATCGCGTTTTATTGGCTAGCCTTTTGCCTGCACCGGTTTTAGTGATTCGTTCACCGACTGGACTCGACCTGTCAAAAATCCAAACCGTGCTACTGCAACTGGGCTATCAGCCAGATATGCTGCTGTATGCGGACAATATACTGTCTGCACAGTCCATGATTACTGAACATCTGCCCAATCTGATTCTTTATCATGCAGCAACAACTTCAGAGATCAGTTTGATCCGTCAGCTGAAACAGCAAAACCCGTACCCGCCTGTTATTACCATATTCAATACGGATGCCATAGTAACGATCTATTCTGCTTTATTATCCGGAGCAGATAGCTATATGCAGCATCATGATTCATTACCGCAGTTCGCTGAGAGTCTAAAAATTGTCTTACGCGGCGGAGCCTACATTCATACTGAACTGGCAGACTATATCCTGCACCAGCCCATTGCCAAAACCTGTCTTAACCTCGCTGAATTGCAGTTATTAAAAGTATTGAGTCAACATCAATCGCAAGCCGAACGACAAAACCAGCTCCAGATGAAGGACTATCAGATGTATAGTCGGGTCAAACATATCTATCGAAAACTGGTTCAACTCAGCTTGAACAGTTAAATTCTATCTTCGGAATAAAAAGAGGCTGAATATTCAGCCTCTTTAAATGCTTAAACTTATTTAAACAGCTCTAACAGAATACGTTGTGCATTATGCGGTTTGTCACCTTCTTTTGGCTGTGCCCGCAGCCAGGTGCCATCACCTTGCAATAACCAGGATTGCTGGTTGTCTTTCAGGTAATTCAACAGACCCTGTTGATAGATGCGTTTTTTCAAAGCTTCATCTTCGACCGGGAAACAGGCTTCGACCCGATTAAACAGGTTACGATCCATCCAGTCTGCACTTGAGCAGTAAATACGTGAATTGCCATTATTGCTGAAATAATACACGCGGGTATGTTCCAGGAAACGTCCGACAATTGAACGCACCCGGATATTTTCTGACAGCCCCGGCAACCCCGGACGCAAACTGCAAATTGAGCGAATAATCAGGTCAATTTGTACCCCGGCCTGAGAAGCTTCATAGAGTTTGTTAATCAACTGCATTTCGGTCAGCGCATTGACTTTGACAATAATCTGCGCCGGTTTCCCTGCCTGAGCATAGGCAATTTCATTATCAATATAGTTCAGTAACTGGGCATGTAAGGTAAACGGCGCATGCAGCAGCTTTTTCAGCTTGGCCATTTTCCCCATACCGGTCAGTTCCTGAAAAATACGATGCACATCTTCACACAGATCTTTATCCGTCGTTAACAGGCCGTAATCGGTATAGATTCGCGCATTGCCGGCATGATAATTACCGGTGCCCAGATGCACATAGCGCACCAGTTTGTTATTTTCCCGGCGCACCACCAGAATCATCTTGGCGTGAGTCTTGTAACCGACAATGCCGTAGACCACGACCGCACCCGCTTCTTGGAGGACATTGGCCACCGCAATATTGGATTCTTCATCAAAACGCGCACGTAATTCAATGACTGCGGTCACTTCCTTGCCATTGCGGGCAGCCTCTGCCAACACTTGGACAATTTCAGAATCTGGTCCACTACGGTACAAGGTCTGCTTGATCGCCAGTACTTGTGGATCGCGTGCCGCTTCACGTAATAATGAAATGACCGGCGCAAAAGATTCAAAGGGATGATGTAGCAAAATATCCTGTTTCTGCATCGCACTAAAAATATTTTCAGATTTTTTCAGTACTTTAGGAATGATGGGAGTATGCGAGTCATAACGTAAATGCGGACGTTTAAAATTAGATAGTAAACGTGCCAGATTGACCGGGCCAGCAACTTTATAAAGCTGCTCGTCGTCCAGATCAAATTCATTCAGCAGATATTCATAAATATGCTGTGGGCAGTTTTCCGTTACTTCCAGACGTACCGCACGACCAAACCGGCGTGAACTGAGTTCACCTTTGAGTGCCTTGGCCAGATCTTCCACATCTTCATTCAAGGCCAAATCGGCATTTCGGGTGACACGGAACTGATAACAGCCAGTCGCTGTCATCCCCGGGAACAGGTCAGAAACATGCTCATGAATAATCGCCGACAGCATTACATGATGTTCTTTTCCATCGGTCAGTTCATCCGGTAAACGTACCACGCGTGGCAGAGAACGCGGTGCAGGTACCACAGCCAGATCAATCTGACGGCCAAAAGCATCTTTCCCTTCCAGCGTGACAATAAAGTTCAGTGATTTATTCACCAGCCGCGGGAATGGATGCGCTGGGTCTAGGCTGATCGGCGTGAGGACGGGAGCCACCTGCTCCTGAAAATATTTTTTCACCCAGGCAGATTGAGCTGGGGTCAATTCACCACGGCGCAAGAAGCAAATATCTTCCTCACGCAGTTTTGGCAAAATTTCTTCATTTAAAATACGGTATTGACGTTCAATGGCGGCATGTGCCGTTTTAGAAATCTGTTCTAAAACCTGCTTTGGAGTCAAGCCATCCGGACTCCGACTTTCATTGTCCAGATCCAGCTGTTCCATCATCCCGGCGACCCGGATTTCAAAAAATTCGTCCAGATTACGCGAGAAAATCAACAGAAAATTCATGCGTTCGAGCAATGGATGTAAAGGATCGACAGCCTGTTCCAGAACGCGTAAATGGAAGTCTAGGATAGACAGTTCACGATTAATATAACGATCATTATATGTATATTCGGGCTGTGCTGAAGTTGTGCTGGCTGCCGTATTCATATCAAACCTATGCGGATTTAAAATTGTGCTTATCGCTCCAAGTATGCTTCAAATTGATGACAATTTCATAAAAAAAAGCCCAAATAATTGGGCTTTCTCTTCAAATCATCAATTAAGGTAATTCTGCATAGCGCATATAGCGCTGAATCATCCGTTTACGCGCATTTAATGCAGAGGAATTGCGATGATCCTGAAAGTATTTCGGATTGGTGAGAATGGCCGCGAGAAAGATGGCTTGATCCCGGGTCAGACTTTGCGCGGTTTTACCAAAATAATGCTTGGCCGCCGCTTCAACGCCGTAAATATTGTCCCCGAACTCGATCGAGTTTAAATAGACTTCCAGAATCCGTTCTTTCGACCACATGCGTTCCATCATCCAGGTTGCGACTGCTTCCTGACCTTTACGCACAAAGGAACGCTTGTTGACGAGGAACAGGTTTTTCGCCAATTGCTGGGAGATTGTCGAACCACCGGCCACTACACGGCCCTGATTTCTGTTTTTATTCAGCGCAGTTTGAATTCCGTCCCAGTCAAAACCATGGTGATGAATAAATTTTCCATCTTCCGCAGTGACGATGGCACGTTTCAGATTCAGGCTGATTTCGTCATAGGGACGCCACTGATGCTGAATCGCTTTGGAAGGTTCTGTCCAGTAATCAATCCGCATCATCATGGTGGTGTTCACCGGATTGGTTCGCCACCAGGCCAGACTGGCAAAGATCCACAATTGAACCAGCAGAATCACACTGACGATGACGAGCATCGTGCGGATCAGAAAGGCTTTCATGTCAGTGCGTTACTCCTGAAAATTTAATTTTTCGTGTTAAGCTTATTCGAAATATACAATCACAGCAAAAAAATAGCATGTCTGAATACTCTCCCCCTGTCGAACATCACAAACTTGAAATGCATCTCTGGTGGATCACCGCCATTTTAATCGGGATCAATGTTGGATTATTTGGCTGGCAAGCCATGCATGGCATGGATGTTAACCAGCCGAGTACCCGAGACGCTATTCTCTGGGGTGCCGATTATGCACCTTTAACCTATTTAGCGGAACCCATGCGCTTGTTTAGCAGCATATTTTTTCATTTTGGCCTGATTCACCTGATGTTGAATATGTGGGCCTTGTATATTTTTGGTAGTGTTGCCGAACAGCTGTTTGGCCGGATGTATTTTATTGGCCTGTATGTGTGTGCCGGATTAATGGGCAGCCTGCTCAGTGGCTATATGAACATTCAGGACAGCTATAGCCTGATCGAAGGCGGTGTGGCCAATCCCGATTTATTGCCTGCGGTCAGTGCCGGCGCATCTGGTGCCGTGATGGGACTCGGTGCTTCACTCACGGTGCTGGCTTTATTGCCAATGCTGCCACAGCAACGTTTTATTCTGGATAAAAAAACCCTGGTGATGGTGATGGGTCTAAACCTCACGCTGGGCTTTATGATCAGTGGAATCAACAATGCCGCACATATTGGCGGCATGCTGATGGGGGCTTTTCTCACCTTGCTCTGGTACATCGGGCAAAAAATGCAGCGTAGCCACCTGTTCAATCTGATTGCCTTGATTGTCGGGTTCGGCCTTTGTGTGCTGCTTTATCAACATAACTTGGCCTTACTCGAACCCATTCGCCCACTGTGGCAAGAGATTCTGGAAATGATGCAACAGCAACTAAAACTTTAACTCTCAGCCAGTTTAAAAATCACGGAGATGAATCTTATTGATTCATCTCACGCAAGCTTTGTAAGGGTGGAATCTCTGACAGATAACTCAGGCGATAACGGCCAATCAGCGCACATAAAGAGGTCATAAAGATCGGCAGGATAATCCAGATTTCCCAATGCGGCTGAATCATTAAATCCATTTTATAACTGGCAATCGCACTGATCACTTCGGCAAACAGGCAGGAAACTATTCCGGCAAACAGCCCAATAAAACCAATTTCCAGACTCATCATGGTTTTCAGTTTCTGCTTGGAACTACCGAATGATCGTAGCAAAGCCACTTCACGTTTGCGTTCATCCATCAACAGGTTCAGACAGGCCATCAGCACCAGAAAACCGGAAATGCTGACCAGTACCGCCAGAATCGTCACGATTTGCACCAGCACATTCACAATGCGTTTGATCTCTTCCAGAATCAGGCTGACATCAATAAAGACCGTGTTGGAAAATTGCTGGATCACAGGGACCAGTTTGCCTTTATCTGTTTCCGGGACATAAAAACTGCCCAGATAACTGCCGGCATTGGCATCCATGCTATTCGGTGCAAAGATAAAGAAGAAATTCGGGCTAAAACTTTCCCATTCGACGGTTCTTAGATTAACGACTTTAGCTTCCAGTATCCCTTCTGGCAGACTGAAACTGAGTTTATCTCCGATCTTGATCCCTAGCTCTTCCGCAGTATTGGCTTCGACCGATACGGTGCCGACTTGTTTTAATACCGCGTCACCACTGACAATCACATTATCTTGTGGATAGCTATTTGACTGGGTCAGATTCAGCTCACGTCTTAAAGTATTGCTACTTTTAACCAACTCTTCGGCAAATGGCTGATCATTTTTGGCGACCAGACGCCCACGGACATTTGGATATAGCGGTGTGCTTTTCCAGCCATTCTGCTCAAGTTGGGCTTTGAGATCCGGCATATCAAAAGGCGGTAAGCCATAAACAAACTGGTTCGGCGTACCTTCCGGTAACTGTTGCTGCCAACGATCTAGCAGATCGGTACGCAAGACGGCCAATACTGTAATCAGGCTCAAGCCCAAGGCTAAAGCCGTAATCTGCAAGGCGGTCTGAGAAGGCGTGCGTACATAGGCTGACAGATTCAGCTTCATATTCCGCAGCAGTTTCAACACCCCCCATACCGTCAGATACAGCACTGCACATAACACAATAATCGCGCCAATCACCCAGGCGGTCAGCAACAGATTTTCAGTCAAAATCACACTAAAAACAATCAGGCTGAGCGTTCCGGTCAGCAGCATCCACAGCATGGATTGTACTGATTTTTCCTGCTGGCGAATGACCCGAATCGGTGGCGTATTTAGCAATTGCAACAAGCTTGGCATGACAAAACCGAGTAGCACTACGGCACTGGTCAGCATGGCGACCGGCAAAGGCCCGAGCAACATCGCGATGGCCGAAAACTCAATCTGCAAATTTGGAATCAGCTGCAACATCAATTGCAACAGTCCATAACCCAGACTGATCCCGACCACGGTACCAATTAGCATCGCAATTAACAGCACCATCCCGAGTAAAGCCAGATAAGCCGACAGAATCTGCTGCTTGGTGGCGCCAATACAACGCATCAAGGCAATATGATCCTGATTCTGCTGTACATAACGCTGCGCGGTTAAAGCAATGGCAATCCCACATAATAGAATGGTCAGAATATTGGCCAGTTGCAGGAAAGTGTCCAGATTAGCAATCGGCTTCATCAAGCGGGTATTGCCTTCACTGGCATTGCGTAACCTGAGACTGCTTTGCTCCTCAAACTCCTGCCCTTGTACTTCCGCTGGCGTTTCAGCTGAGGCGTTTGCTGACTTGACCTGCTGCTTGAACAGGGCTTCATATTGTTGGGTATCATCCGGACGGCCAGCCATAAGTAGGCGATATTCAATCCGGCTCCCCACCTGAATGGCATTGGTTCGTGCGACATCTGCCTGAGAAATAATTACGGTCGGTGAAAAACCGGAAAATCCAAGCTCCTGATTGGAGTCTTGTTCAATCTTGGCAGTAACTTTAAATGCTGCATCGGCAATATTGAGCTGATCGCCCAGTTTGACTTTGAGCAAATCCATGGCTCGTGGACTAAGCCAGATTTCACCAGACTGAATCGACTTTTTTGCCGGTTGCACCCGCAGTTCACCACGCAAAGGAAAAGCCTGATCGATGGCTTTGACATTGACCATGACAAACTGCGCATCGGTATAGGCCATACTGCTAAAGAAAGTGACTTCTGACTGCTTTAAATCCAGCTGCTTGGCCTGATCACGCCACTGCTTTGGCAAAAGCTCATTATCTGAAAGCACCAGATCACCGGCCAGCATTTCTGCTGCCTGCAAGGCAACTGCATTTTGGATCTGTTCATTGCTAAATTTGAGTGCAGTGGTCGCACTGATCGCCAGTGTTAAGGCAATAATCAGTAGATAAATCCCGGTCGTTTTAAAGCTTTGCGTCAGTAAAGGACGAAATAATGGATTCATTTCATCCTCCATTCGGATGTTCAATCAGCTCGCCATTCAGCAGTTCAAAATGCCGCTGACACTGCTGCGCCAATTTGCGGTCATGCGTGACCAGCACCAAAGTTGTTCCCAGTTCCCGGTTCAGTTGAAATAGCAGTTGTTCAATTTCTCTGGCTGTTTCACCATCGAGATTGCCCGTAGGTTCATCGGCAAAAATGATTTTTGGTTCACTGACCAGTGCGCGTGCAATCGCCACACGTTGCTGTTCTCCCCCGGACAATACTTTTGGGGTTTGCTGCGCCTGTCGATCCAGACCGACCTTATGTAGTAATGCCAACGCCTTTTGCTCAGCTTCTGCATATTTAAAGCCGGGCTGCAGGCGCAGTGGCAGCATTACATTTTCAAGTGCAGTCAGGTGCGGTAAGAGCTGAAAAGACTGAAAGACAAATCCGATATTTCTTAAACGTACCAGCGCACGTTGTTCTTCATTCAAGTTAGACACTGATTCGCCACAGACCAGAAGCTGACCTGAACTTGCCTGATCCAGTGTCGCCAGAATACCCAGTAATGTGGATTTTCCGGAACCGGAACGACCGGTAATAGCCACTTGTTCTCCGGCCTGAATATCCAGATCAAGATCCTCAAAAATGGTGAGTTGTTTTTGTGAAAGTTGTATCTTTTGTGTCAATTTCTGGGCAGAAATAATAGCCTGTGGCATGATGGTCGAATCGTTGCTGCTTTGAATCATACGTGTCCTATATGAAAGATCTTAATCAGAAAACTCGGCTATTGCCTTACTTTTTTTTTCTCAGTCTGTGCCTATTACCTCTTGGGGTTTCAGCAAAGACGATTATGATTTTAGGTGATAGTTTAAGTGCAGGTTATGGTATCCAGCCCCAGCAAGGTTGGGTACATTTATTACAAAAGCGTTTAGAGCAACAGTATCCGAAACAGCATAAAGTGGTCAATGCAAGTGTCAGTGGCGAAACCACCAGCGGAGCACTGGCCAGACTGCCTAAACTGTTACAGACGCATCGTCCAGACCTTGTGGTGATTGAGTTAGGTGGCAATGATGGCTTACGTGGACAACCACCGCAAATGATTCAAAAAAATTTAGCCAGCCTGATTCAGCAGAGCCAGAAAGCCAAAGCCAAGGTTATTGTATTTGGTATGAAAATGCCGCCTAACTACGGTCAGGCCTATAGCAAAGCTTTTGAAAATAATTATAAAGTGGTCAGTCAGCAATATAAGGTGAAGTTATTGCCCTTCTTTATGCAAGGTGTAGCCGGCAACAAAACCCTGATGCAAAAGGATCTGATTCATCCAAATGCTAAAGCACAGACGATCCTGTTAAATAATGCTTATCCATATATTAAAGGCGCTTTATAAAGCGCCTTTAACTTATTTTAGAATGTATTTAGATGAATCGTGATTAGAAATCGAAGAATGTCACTTCACCAGTTTCCAGTGAATATTCAGCACCGACGACTTTTAATTTTCCTTGTCCAATCAGGTTTTCCAGAACGGCTGAACCATGACGCAACTGATTCACCGAAGCAAATACATTGGAACGTACCGCATGCTTGGATAATTTTGCCAAGTCGTTTTTCAGTTCAGTTTGCATTAAGGTTTCAACTGAAGGACGTACGCGGTTCACAATCGACATCAGGTTTGCCGATGGCGGGCAATCCGGACACATTAAAGTATCAATAGTGGCTTTAATCGCACCACAGTGACTGTGACCTAACACCACCACAATCGCGCAATCATAACGTGCCGCGGCAAATTCAACACTGCCGACCTGTGAAGGTGCAACAATATTACCTGCAACACGAATCACAAAAAGGTCACCGAGACCCTGATCAAAAACCATTTCGGCTGGAACGCGCGAATCTGAACATCCCAAAACAATCGCAAACGGATTCTGATCCTCTGCCATTTCTGCGCGCTGTTGGTGGCTAAGTTGTTTTGGATGCGTGGTATCGCCACTGACAAAACGTTGGTTACCCTGTCTAAGACGTTCTAAAGCTTCTTGAGCTGTGAGCATTCTTTTCTATCACCGATGGTTTTAGTTGCAATATCTTACTGCCAGTTTTTTTGAATGTCACTTGCAAAAAATCTTAGCTGATTAAATTTTTAGCATTTATCTAATTTCATTTCTGCAGGGAATTTATGCGCAATACATCACATTTTCCAGTCATTTAATGCAATCTAGCAAAAAACTAATGGGTGACAAGCGCAAGGATTGATTTAAAATAGGGTGAAGAATAATGTTTTTATTTGAATGAAAATTGCAAATTTATAACATGGAAGTATTTTAATTGAGCAATTTGCTCACTGGGTTTGTTTTGGGGAATGGCCAATGAAGAAAATAATAAAATTGCGCTCGAAAATGATTTGTTCAGCCGTGGTTGCCTTAAGCATGGCATTACCGGGCCTGACACATGCTCAAATACTGTTTAGCCAGAAAAATGAAACATCTGCCAAAGTCTTGCAGCAGCATCTGTTGCAGGAACGCAGCCTTGCCGGTCTCAAATCCAAGACCCTCAAAATTGGCGAGGTCACCTGGAGCTATAGCGAAGGCGGCGCCAAGAACAAACCATCCATTCTACTGATTCATGGTCTGGCCGGCACGCGCGACAACTGGAACCGGGTTGCCCAGTTTCTGACGCCCTATTATCATGTCATTATTCCGGATCTGCCGAGCAACGGCGACACCAAAGTTCCGGACAATTTTGATGTTTCTGTGCCCAATGTGACCTCGCAACTGCGTCTATTTATTGAAACCTTAAATGTGGATGAGAATTTACATATTGCCGGACATTCCTTGGGCGGCTCGATTGCTACGGTGTATGCCTCTCAATACCCTTTCGATACGCAAAGCCTGTTTTTAATCAATAGCGCTGGCCTCTACAAAATGGGGAATACGTCCTATACCAAAGACCCACAGGCCTTAAAAGATCTCATCGTCAGCAAGCCCGGTGATCTGCAAGATGTTTCCAAACAGCTGATGCAGAACCCGCCGGTGATTCCTTATCAGTTACGACATGCACAGGAAAAACTGCTGATTTCACGCGCTGAACAAACCAGTAAATCGATTGATCAGGTGGTGATGCTAAACCGGATTTATACACCGGAAACCTTTGCTCGCCTGACCCGCACGGTAGAAGCACCGACCTTGATTTTGTGGGGCAGACAGGATCGGATCATTAATGTCGAAGTAGTTAAAGAACTGCATGCCCTGCTGAAACGTGCCGAAAAACCGGTGATTTTAAACAATGTCGGGCATATGCCGATTCTGGAAGCAGAAAAACAGGTCGCACAACATTATTTGCCTTTTCTGGCCAAGACGCAGACCCTAAAAAACCCGCTTGCTGATAAACTCATTCCTTTAAATTAAGTTTCAGAGATGCTATGCAGAAACACCCGATGATTGAGCAGTTGATCGATGCTCAACTTGATTTTCTCGATCAGGCATTTTCTCAATCTGAAACGATTCAAAGCGAGTTTCATGCATTTTATTTGTGGCTGCGTAAACAGACGCTAAAAGAGCTGTGGAGCTGTGAACTGATCAATCAGCTTTTACAAAAACAGATTCTGGGTACTGTAGCCAGCAGCTTTCTGATTGAACAGATTGCCGAGCATATCCGTTTTGCATTGGTGCATCCGGCCAATGATACCACCACGATTGCCGATCTGATTCCAGTCCTGACCGTCGATAAAATCGCCCAGTATGTGGCCAGCAAAAGTGGCCATCGTCAGCGTCTGATTAAAACCGTCGTGAATAATCCGGCATTTTCAGCCATGATTACCCAATTGATCCAGCATTCCATTCAGGATTATATGGATAACTCCATGATTGCCAAAAGCGTGCCCGGGGTTTCCCGCTTTATGAAAATGGGCAAATCCGTTCTGGAAAATGTCACCGATACCAACCTCGATAGCACCATTGCACGTTATCTGCAAAAAAACATTCTAAAGCTCAGCCAGATGAGTGAGCATGTGCTGAACCAGCATTTTGACGACGAGAAACTCTATCATTTTCAGGCCAATCTCTGGCATAAAATCAAAGATATGCCAGTATCAGTCTTAAAGAATTATATTGAACTTCAGGATCTGAATCAGACGGTCGGCTTAGGTCATGACATCTGGGATCACATACGCCAGACTGACTATCTGTGGCAGCAGTTACATGACGGAATTCATACCTGGTATGTCCGCAATCAGGAACATACTTTTGATCAGTTATTACGTGATCTGAATATTGATGAAGCTTTAATTCAGAATGAATTGCAGCATCTGCTCAGCCCGGTAATCCAGCAGATGGTTTCTCAAGGCCATTTACGTGAACGCGCACGCAAATATCTGGAACAATTTTATTACCATGCAGATACTTTAAAAATTCTTAAGATTTAAATAAAAAGCCGCTTAAAGCGGCTTTTTTATATTGTCATTTGCTTAGAATTTTGCATTCAGGCTGATACCGTAACGACGGCCATCTAACAATTGATCACCATCAATATCTTCAGCTTTTTCATCCAGTAGGTTATAGACACCAAATTTACCTGTTAGATTCGGACTGAATTTATAGTTAAAGCCGACATCTACAAATTGGTAACCTGGATTTGGCTGAGCGATAGAAGTACGGCTCAGGTATGCAGAGGTTTCAGAACGATGGTGCAAGCGGCTCCAGACGTTTAATGCATCATTTAGCTCATAATTCACGCCAATATTAAACATGTGTTCTGGCATCTGGTTCAGTGGCTGTCCTTTAAAAGCACCTGACTTAAACTCTGAATCAGTATAGGTATAGTTTGCCGTCAATGTTGTGTAGTCATTCAGACTGGCTTCTACGGTTGCTTCTACACCACGAATTTCTGCTTCATCCACGTTGATCCGTTCACTAATAAAGTAGAATGGAATATCTCCTTCGAAGCATTTCCAATTCTGCCAGTTATTACGGTTTGTTGTGGTGCCATCAGTATCGGTTTCACAGGCACGAACTTCCGTAATACGATCTTCATATTTAGTGATAAAGCCAGTCAGCGATGTATTGATATAATCATTTTTCCAGTTGAAACCCAATTCAGTAGATACACTTGATTCAGGTTCTAAATCTGGATTAGCACGGATGATGCCACGACCTGTTGCTAAGGGTGCACCACCACCACCTGTAACACTATAGAATCCATCTGTTGCTGCACGAATATCAGGCTGCTTATACCCTGTGGCCACACCGCCTTTTACCACAAAGTTATCATTTATAGAATAGACTCCATAGAGGCGTGGCGATAAATGACCGCTATAGTTTTCATCATGGTCATAACGTAGACCGGCGGTTAAATCGAAGCGATCCGTAATACTCCAGGTGTCTTCAAAGAAAGCGGCAGCAGACCAACGTGTTAATTCACTAAATTCAGGTGCATTAGGATTACGGTTAGTCGCTTTATCGACCAGTTTTTCATCTTTAAGATATCCCCCGAATGACAGCGTATGATCACCTAAGGCTAAGTTCCATTGACTATTGGCTGTCCAAGTATCCAGGGTAATCCCTTTGGTGCCGAGTTCCGTATTTCCACGATCCGGATTTTTTGAATTTTCATATTGAATATAAGATGAACTGTCCAAGTTATCGCTATAACGGCCATTATGGGTTAATGAATAAACATTACGATAATTACGCGAGAATGAATCTGCAGCACCTTGAGCAGGTGCTACCGTTTCCCCTACAGACGTAGTTGATTCCTGCTGCACGAAATTGGCTTCAACTTGTACATCATGATCATCATTAATGGCATAGGTCAGACGTGAATTTAAGCTTTCACGTTCTGTGCCACGAAAACCGCCCACATAACGGTCTTCATTACGTTCCTGCTTATTGACTGCCAGCTGCAAGCCCAGCTTGTCTGCAATCAAAGGACCCGCAAGATATGCAGAAGCATTTTTGATATCACCTGAACGGCTACTGTCCTGAATGATGGTTCCTAATTCAACATTGCCAGACCATTCATCAGACACTTTTTTGGTAATGATATTGACTACCCCGCCCATAGCATCCGTACCATACAGTGTAGAAGCTGGACCACGAATAATTTCAATACGTTCGATGGCGGCAAGTGGTGGCAGAATATTTTTCTCAAAACCGCCATCATCCCCATTCGGGTTCACATCCTTGCCATATTGACGCTTACCATCGACCAGAAACAAGGTGTAGTTTGAACTCATGCCTCGAATACTGATGGTCTGTGCAGAACCCGAACCCGAAACCACGACCCCAGGCGTATTACGCAGCACATCAGTAATGTCGTTATATTCACGTTTATCCAATTCTCCACGATCAATCACAGTAATGGAAGCAGGTGCTTTAGCCAAATCTTGCTCATAACCTGTTGCAGTCACCACAATCGTTTGTAACTTGGTCGTCTCAGACTGCAATACGCCTTCTTTTTCTTCAGTAACTTGGTCTTGTGCTTGTACTGAAACAGTCATTGCTGTGAATACGGCAAAAGCTAAAGTTGTTTTTAAGAATGGCTTATTCATACCTTGTGCGCCCCAATATTTATGAAGAGATCATGTTTATTCGGTTGCGAAGTGTAACAGCTTTCCACTTAAATACAATTGCTATTGATAATTATTATCATTAATATTCAATATATTTTAAGCCAGATATAAAAAAACCTCGAACTGTCGAGGTTTTTTAAAATGCGATAAATAAACTGTTATATGGAACAGCTTATTTCATATACGCACCTTCAGACTGACTATGATCCGTTTCATCAACGACATGCATTAATTCAGGTACATGCTGTTTTAATGTGGTTTCTACGCCTTGTTTCAAGGTGATATCAATCGCTGAACAACCCTGGCAACCACCACCAAATTTAAGTACAGCGGTTAAACCTTTTTCAGGGTCTTCTTTGACTTCAACCAGTGCACAGTTACCGCCATGGCCTGCTAGGCCCGGGTTAATTTCAGACTGCAATACATAGGTAATACGCTCTTCTACCGATGCATCTGGCCCTACGCGTGGCACTTTAGAGTTCGGCGCACGGAAAGTCAACTGACCACCAAAACGGTCTTTGTTGTAGTCAATCACGGCATCGAGTAAATACGGAATAGATGGCGAGTCGATAAAAGCAGGGAAATCAGGATATTCCTGCTTATAATCTGTCGGTACAACTTCATCAGGTGCACTATAGGCCATGCAACATTCAGCGCGAGGAGTACCCGGATGCTCTACAAAAACACGCACACCAATACCCGGGGTGTTCTGTTTATCCAGTAGATCCTTTAAATACTCTTGTGCTGTTGGTGTAATCAATAAGTTGGGAATTTCACCAACAACTGGAGTGCTGCTGTTCTCAGTCGACATAACAATAATTTCCTCAAGCTCAAGCGGCCATTTTAACTGAAGATGCGGGGTAATTTTTAAAAATCAACTAAAATTGTCGGATTTATTATAAAAGTACAACTTTAGCTCAATTTTAATGGCATGATAATTGGCAAATAGGCACCATTAGAATCATTTATATGCTTGATTTACCTTTTAATCATACCGTGACCATTATTCTGATCACCTGTATTGTGTCATTTATTGCTTTCTCCAAAGAGACGGTGATGAATCGCCTGATTTTCTGGCCGCCGGCACTGCAACGTGGACAATACGACCGCTTTATTACGCATGGCTTTATCCATGCGGATGGTGCACATCTGTTGTTCAACATGATTACCCTGTTCTTTTTTGGCAGCGTGATTGAAAGCTTTTATCGTCAATATCTGTATGACCTGGGTTTTATCCTGTTTTACCTTGGTGGTCTGATCGCAGCCATTCTGCCAAGTTACCTAAAGCATAAAAATGATGCGCGCTGGGCCAGTTTAGGTGCTTCCGGTGCAGTGTCGGCTGTGCTGTTTGCCTATATTCTGTTTGAACCTTGGAAGTTGATCTTTGTGTTCTTCATTCCGGTTCCTGCCATTATTTTTGCTGTGCTGTACGTAGCCTATAGCATCTGGTCAGGCAAAAAAGGCAATAGCAATATTAATCACAGCGCGCATTTATGGGGAGCGGCTTACGGGGTAGTCATGACGATTATTCTGGAGCCACGCCTGATTCCGCATTTCCTGAATAAACTGATGCAGGTTCCGTTTTAATCAGTTTTTTAAATACTGAAGGAATAAAGCTACATATGAGTTAAGCCTCATATTTCTGCTGAAAACGAATAAGAGAGCTGCTGCTCCCTTATTAGTTTGAAACATCTGGTAATATATTAGAAAGTGATGATGTCACTTAATGCCAATCTTGGACTGAATTTTGCAGCGATAATATATACATCTGTATATTAATTACTATCATTCTCGAGATATTTTGCATGTCCACTACACCAGACGGTCTTCAATTTCCTCTTCAGTCTCAGCAACAAAAACCAAGTAGCTCTAAAGCAGGGCGCGCAATCATCGCGGCAGCGCTAGCCAATGTCGATTCACGCAGTTCTCAACAGGCACAATCAGAAAAAAACTGGCGCAAACAATATACTGTGCATTTTAAGCAGCTGGTCGAGCAAGGATTAAGTTCCCCTGAATCCAGCTTGAAAATTGCCGAAGATGGATTGGCAAAAGCACATCAGACTTTTGAATTTTACCGTGATGGTCAAAAGTATGTATTACAAGATGCTTTAACTCTGCCCGCGGGTCAGTTGCATACCTTCAAGCTGACAGGTAATAGCAAATCGGCACCAGAATGGTATGTGCCTTACCACGGTCAAAAGCTGCAAGGTGACGCCTTATTGGAGCAGATTGAGCACTGGGAAAGCCAAGGCATCGTGGAAACCAGTCATGCCAATGCCCTGCGTGAATGTGTGGTGCATCCTGAATGGTTTGATCTTTCCGATCGGACCACGGTGCTGTTTGGTGCCGCATCGGAAGCCGGCCCTTTGACCTGGCTGGCGAAATGGAAAGCCAATATTGTAGCGATTGATCTGCCGAATACCAGGGTATGGGGCAAGATTGTTGATACCATCAGCCAAGGCAATGCCACGCTGTATGCACCTTGTACTGAAGACCTGCCTGCTGATACTTCACTTGATATTTTAAAAGAAAAACTGGGCGCGAATTTGCTAACCCAGATTCCTGAAATTGCCAAATGGTTATTACAGTTCAAGCAGGATCTGGATCTGGCTGCAATTGCTTATCTTGATGGTGAAAAGCATGTCCGCGTCTCTATGGCGATGGATGCCATCATGCAGCATGTCAGCCAGCAAAAAGCCAATACCAGCCTGATGTACATGTGTACGCCGACCGATGTGTATGCGGTGCCGAGTGAAGTGATTGAAGCGTCAAAAGTAAAATATACTGAACGCTCCAAGGCACAGGCAATCATCTCCAAAGGTGTTTCCACTTTAAGCCGCAAACATTTTTTCCAGAAAAATGCGCATGAACTGATTCAGTCTGGTGATCAGGCATATGGCATTTGTGACTGTCTAGTAGTTGAACAAGGCCCGAACTATGCGCTGGCAAAACGTATCCAGCAATGGCGTGCCACCTTGGCTCGCGCTCAAGGCCAACGGGTCAGTATCAATATTGCGCCTTCGACGACCACCTATTCCGTGACCAAGAATCCGCTATTAAAAGCCGCATTTAACGGTGCCAGCCTGTTTGATGTTGAAGCTTTCGCGCCTGAAACCACCAATGCGATTATGGCGGCACTATGGATTCATGATCTGCGTAATCCGGAATCGGTGGCCAATCCTGAAGTAAAACTCAACCATCCGCTTGAATTGATGATGCATGGCGCGAATCATGGTGGTTTGTGGCGGGTTGCTTATCTGGCGCGTACTGCATTGCCTTTTGCTGCGCTGTATGGTTTTGCAACGGAGAAGTTGCCAAAAGGATTATTAAGTAAGTTGAAGAAGTAATTTAGTTCCTTCTTTCGAGACTTCTTCTACGTTAGATAAACTTTTATTTAATGTTTATCCCCTCACCCCAGCCCTCTCCCAAAGGGAGAGGGAGCTTCCCCAATGGATTCAAATGAGTATTAAGCATCTAAAGAAACGTTTTTTAATAAAATGAATACTATTCAAATTAAACTCGCTTTATTTGAATAAATAATGTAATTCCCTCTCCTGAGCAAGTTTTAAAGCACCGCTTTTAAATCGAAGCGCAAGTGAGGGTTAGAGAGAGGTAAAAATCACCTATAAAAAAAACGCTGCCGAAGCAGCGTTTTTTATTGTCTATCTCTTAGAACACTTTTAACAGTACCCAGTACAAACCGCCTGACAGACAGATCGTTGCTGGCAAGGTAAAGACCCAGGCAGACAGAATGGTTTTCACCATCTGGAAGTTCAGACCTGACTTGTTCGCCACCATGGTACCTGCTACTGCAGAGTTCAATACATGGGTAGTGGATACCGGCATACCAAAGCCATCTGCTGCCGCAATGGTTGACATCGCAACAAGTTCGGCAGACATACCCTGACCATAAGTCATATGCTGTTTACCAATACGCTCCCCGACAGTAACGACAATACGCTTCCAGCCGACCATCGTACCCAGACCAAGTGCCAAGGCTGTCGCCACTTTCACCCAGGTCGGGATGTATTGCAGGAATGAATCCAGATTGTCACGGTATTCATCTACTGTTTTTTCCTGTGCAGCACTCATTGTTGGTAAAGCTTCTGCTTTATCCAGACGTTTAAATGCTGTGGTGCTCAGGTACATGTCGTTGCGAAATTCAGAAACTTGAGCTTCAGGAACATCCTTAATGCTAGTATAGCTACCAACTTTTTCACCCAGATGATCCGTCAAGCTTGCCAATGCAGGCACGACTTCAGGGGTAATTTCCTTGGTCTGAATGTACTTGGTGATCACATCACGGGCTTGTTCATCCGGAATATCCTGATGATTTGGATAGATCACATCCGCTGTTTGTGCAGATAACTGACCAAAAGACTGAATATGTTGTACATCCAGATTTTTGTTCAGCGAGTACGCCAACGGCACACAGCCGATCAGGATTAACATGATCAGACCCATACCTTTTTGACCGTCATTTGAACCATGGGCAAAGCTCACCCCAGTACAGGTAAAGATCAGCATGGCACGAATCAATGGTGGTGGTGGCTTGTTACCTTCAGGTGGCTGAAACAGTTCCAGTTGACGCTTGAAGATTTTTTTCACCAGCAGGAACACAATCGCAGCAAATGCAAAACCGATTAAAGGCGAGAATAACAGCGCCTTACCGACTTTCATCACCTGCTCCATGTCTATACCTGAAGCGCCAGTACCGGCATTCAGAATATAGTTCATGATGCCCACACCCAGAATCGAACCGATCAGGGTATGTGAACTGGATGCTGGAATACCGAGGAACCAGGTTCCCAGATTCCAGAGAATAGCCGCGATCAGCATGGCAAAGACCATGGCAAAGCCTGCTCCGGAGCCGACATTCATGATCAGCTCGACCGGCAATAACGCAATAATGCCGTAAGCGACCGCACCACTGGCCACCATAACCCCAAGGAAGTTACAGAAGCCGGCCCACATCACTGCGACAGGAGCAGAAAGTGCATTGGTATAGATGACCGTGGCAACTGCATTGGCGGTATCGTGGAAGCCATTGACAAACTCAAAGCTCAACGCAATAAAAAGTGCTGTCGCTAACAAAATAACTGAATACAAGCCCAAGGCCGGTACATGCGCTAAATCTGCAGACAACTGGAAGCCGATATAAATCAGCGTAGTGATAATAAGAGTCAGGAACACCGGCATAAAGAATTTCGGTGTTGGCACATGAACATTGGTCGACTTTTGGAAAGCCGACCCGTGTGCTGAATCTACGGGAGTTTGATTAGGATTCATGCAAGCAGGAATAGAGGATTCAAGAATCCCCATATTGTTCAGTTAAATTGTGACAATTATATGACAAACTGCTGTCATATGAAGCAATTATTTGGATTTTCTTGCTGCTATTCGTCCTGTTTAATTCCGACTAAAACACTAGATTTTGATTTTATAAATCATTTACTTAAGATAAGATTCCAGCTTATTTAAGCTTAGCAACCGCACATATTTTGCTACCAAAACGATTCAAACCCTGCCTGTCATCAAGCTGAGCAAAAGTTTCATTTGCACAGCATAAGCCATCAATATGACAATTTCATGAATGAAAGCATCAGCTTAATTTTTTGATTTTGTTTACTGCCTGAAAGGCATCGAATCAGATGTGAGATTGCAATATTTTCTGATCCGGATGTTAAAACTTGTTGTTTTTCTAGATGACTTATCAAATTTTCATATCATGCTTATCCATCATTCTGAGCAATCTCAGCAGAAATCAGCCAACTAATCTGCTAAGATTAGCGTCGTTTTTTTTGATTTCTGCTGAGAAAGTTTGAATGTCTACACTTACCACTTTAAAAGAACTTCTTGCCAAAAGAATTTTAATTATCGATGGTGCGATGGGTACCATGATCCAGCGCCATAAACTGGAAGAAGCCGATTATCGTGGTGAGCGTTTTGCTGACTGGGCCTATGATCTCAAAGGTAATAATGATTTGCTGGTACTGACTCAGCCACAAATCATTCAAGGCATTCATGAAGCTTACTTGGAAGCTGGTGCCGACATTATTGAAACCAACACCTTTAACGGTACCCGCGTTTCAATGTCGGATTACCACATGGAAGATCTGGTTCCTGAAATTAACCGTGAAGCAGCGCGTCTGGCCAAAGAAGCCTGTGCCAAATATTCAACGCCTGAAAAACCACGCTTTGTGGCAGGTGTGATTGGTCCGACATCGCGTACCACTTCTATTTCTCCAAACGTGAATGACCCGGCGTTCCGTAACATCACCTTTGATGCTTTAAAAGTTGATTATATTGAATCAACCAAAGCTTTGATCGAAGGTGGTGCAGACATCATCCTGATCGAAACCGTGTTCGATACTTTAAATGCCAAAGCTGCCATCTTTGCAGTGAAAGAAGTCTTTAAAGAATTGGGCTATGAACTGCCAATCATGATTTCAGGTACGATCACGGATGCATCAGGTCGTACTTTAACCGGTCAAACCGCTGAAGCCTTCTGGAACTCGATGCGCCATGCAGAGCCACTTTCTATCGGCTTTAACTGTGCGCTGGGTGCAGATGCGATGCGTCCACACGTGAAAACCGTGTCTGATGTTGCCGATACCTTTGTTTCAGCGCATCCAAACGCTGGTTTGCCAAATGCCTTCGGTGGATATGATGAAACGCCGGAAGAAACTGCAGCATTTATTAAAGAATTTGCTGAAAGTGGCTTAATTAATATTACCGGTGGTTGCTGTGGCACTACGCCGGATCATATCCGCGCGATTGCAAATGCTGTTGCAGGCATTACCCCTCGCCAAATTCCTGAAATTGAACCGGCTTGTCGTTTAAGTGGTTTAGAGCCATTTAACATCACCAAAGATTCACTGTTTGTGAACGTCGGTGAACGTACCAACGTCACCGGTTCGAAAAAATTCCTGCGTCTGATTCGTGAAGAAAACTTCGCCGAAGCACTTGATGTTGCCCGTCAACAGGTTGAAGCCGGTGCGCAGATCATCGACATCAACATGGATGAAGGCATGCTCGATTCGCAAGGTGCGATGGTGCACTTCCTGAATCTGATTGCTTCTGAGCCAGATATTTCACGCGTACCCATCATGCTGGATTCTTCTAAATGGGAGATTATCGAAGCGGGCCTGAAATGTGTGCAAGGTAAAGCCGTGGTGAACTCGATTTCCCTGAAAGAAGGTCATGACGAGTTTGTCGAACGTGCCCGCCTCTGCCGTCAATATGGTGCTGCGGTCATCGTGATGGCATTTGATGAAGATGGTCAGGCCGATACAGCTGCGCGTAAAAAAGAAATCTGTAAGCGTTCATATGATGTTCTGGTGAATGAAATAGGCTTCCCGTCCGAAGATATTATCTTTGACCCGAACGTCTTTGCGATTGCAACCGGTATTGAAGAACACAACAACTATGGTGTGGACTTTATTGAAGCGACTGGCTGGATTAAACAGAACCTGCCAAATGCGATGATTTCTGGTGGTGTGTCGAACGTATCGTTCTCGTTCCGTGGTAACGAACCGGTACGTGAAGCGATTCACTCGGTGTTCCTGTACTATGCCATTCAGCAAGGCATGACTATGGGTATTGTAAATGCCGGTCAGATGGCGATTTACGATGACATCGATAAAGAATTGAAAGAAGCGGTTGAAGATGTTGTTTTAAACCAGAACCAGGGTGAAAGCGGTCAGGAAGCAACCGAAAAACTACTTGCGGTTGCTGAAAAATACCGTGGTCAAAGTGGTACGCAAAAAGCCGAAGAAAATCTTGAGTGGCGTAATGAGTCTGTTGAAAAACGTCTTGAATATGCGTTGGTAAAAGGCATCACGACTTATATCGACCAAGATACTGAAGAAGCTCGTTTAAACTCTACACGCCCACTCGATGTGATCGAAGGCCCATTGATGGCAGGTATGAATGTGGTCGGCGACCTGTTCGGTGCCGGTAAAATGTTCTTGCCGCAAGTAGTAAAATCAGCACGTGTGATGAAACAGGCTGTGGCGTGGTTGAACCCGTTCATTGAGGCCGAGAAAACCCAAGCTGAAGCTAAAGGTAAAATCCTGCTGGCTACGGTGAAAGGTGACGTACACGACATCGGTAAGAACATCGTTGGTGTAGTATTAGGCTGTAATGGTTATGACATCGTGGATCTGGGCGTGATGGTGCCATGCGAGAAGATTCTGCAAACTGCGATTGATGAAAAAGTCGATATCATCGGTTTGTCTGGTCTAATCACGCCGTCATTGGATGAAATGGTGTTTGTTGCCAAAGAAATGCAGCGCAAAGGCTTTAATATTCCCTTAATGATTGGTGGTGCGACGACTTCTAAAGCGCATACCGCAGTGAAAATCTCACCGCAATATCATAATGATGGCGTGCTTTATACCGCGGATGCTTCACGTGCCGTGGGTGTAGCCACGCAGTTGCTCTCTCCTGAGATGAAACCTAAGCTTTTGGCTGACTATGCAGCGGATTATGAAAAAATTCGTACCCGTCTTGCCAACAAGCAACCGAAAGCGGCGAAATTGTCTTATCAAGAATCTGTTGAAAATGGCTTCAAGATCGACTTCGACAAGAATGCACCGGTTAAACCAAACTTCATTGGATCTGAAACTTTCACAAATTATCCGCTTGAAGCTTTGGTGGAATATTTTGACTGGACGCCGTTCTTTATTTCATGGAGCTTGGCGGGTAAATTCCCGAAAATCCTTGAAGATGAAGTGGTGGGTGAAGCTGCACGTGACTTGTATGAACAAGCTCAAGCCATGCTGAAAGACATCATCGAGAATAAACGCTTTGATGCGCGTGCAACGTTCAGCATTTACCCTGCAAACCGTGTAGCCGCAGATACAGTTGCGGTTGCTGATGAATCAGGCAATATAACGCACAGCTTCGAACACTTACGTCAGCAGTCTGACAAAGTCACTGGCAAAGCAAACTACTCTCTGGCTGACTTTATTGCGCCAAAAGATGTAGCTCAGGATTACTTGGGTGGCTTTGCCGTGTCAATCTTCGGTGCGGAAGAGTTATCTCAAGAATACAAAGCCAAAGGCGATGACTATAACGCAATTATGGTTCAAGCCTTGGGTGACCGTTTTGCAGAAGCATTTGCGGAGCACTTACATGAGCGTGTTCGTAAAGAGTTCTGGGGCTACCAAGCAGATGAGCAGCTTTCAAATGAAGAATTGATCAAAGAGAAGTATGTCGGTATTCGTCCTGCACCGGGCTACCCTGCTTGTCCTGAGCATTCTGAAAAAGCACCACTCTTTGATTGGTTAGGTACAACCGACAAGATTGGTACGTACTTGACGACGAGCTTTGCGATGTGGCCACCTTCATCAGTGAGCGGTTTCTATTATGCAAACCCTGAAACTGAATACTTTAACGTGGGTAAAATCTCTGGCGACCAGTTGGAAGATTATGCGAAGCGTAAAGGTTGGACGTTAGATGAAGCGAAACGTTGGTTAGCGCCGAATTTGGATGATTCGATTTCTTAAGACATCACCAAGCTTTGATATAAAAATCCCCTCGAGTGAGGGGATTTTTTTAACTTACTTTTTTTCTTGCTTGATTAGTAAAGTATCCAATAAACGCTGCTTGTCTAATTAACGCAATGTAATTCCAAAAAACCTTCGAATCAGCAAAATAATTTGGATAAGCTTCTTTAATCCCACCAACAGCATTCGATGAAACTAATGCGACAACCCAACTTTTATTAGCAGCTAGAGTAGTTTCATAAAAACTGTATCGTTTAGACGCTTCAGAATATTGAGATTTATCATAGTATTCTGTATCCAACCGCCCTGTAAAAACATTTAACCTTAGTAAAACATAGCCTTGCTTAGATTTCCCCTTAAGAATTTTCTCATCAATTGAATGCAATGATCTCGCATATTCTTGAAATAAGGACTCAATAGTATAACTACTACCTGGTATTAATTTCGTCACAAAGTTATGTATATATACAGCTTCATTCATCGAATTTAATTTCTCTTCTTTTTTTATAAACTCTATATACTCTGTAACCATTGATCGTTGATCATTTCTTTTAAATCCTTTTAAACTTTCGATAATTTCGAACTGATTACTTACATACTTGAAGAATAGACGCCACTCTGTTGTGCCTTCATTCAACTTCAAATTTTGATTCGTAAATAAATCTATAATTTCTAAACTAGTAGCCCAACAATGTTGTAATGCTGTTCTTAATTGAACTTCTATATTTTTGAGTTCCTGATCATCATTTAAAAATTTTCCAATTATATGGATACTTCTATATCCATCAGCTTTAGGTTCTAGAATATAGTCTTTGAATTTAACATTGCCATCATCGTTCATAAAATTTGGTTCTTTACACAATTCATCAAATAATTTTTTTACTTTTTTATTATTTGCCAAGACAATTCTAATACCTCCAATGTCCTGCATATTTTTCAGGCTCATTTTATTAAATCTTTTTAATTTCTTTACGATAGATTCAGTTCTTTTTATTCTTTTAGCAATAAAAGCAGCGCTATCAGTTGAATAGACTTTACTCTTTAGAAAATTTTCGCATGTATCCAATGCAGTAATATGACTATCTCTCCAATCAGTCAAAACACTCATCGTTTCAGACAACAATTTTTTATCAAATTCAATAGCTGAACCAATTAAGTCAAATCCAGCTTTTTCGATTTGTTTTTTCGAATACTTCATAGCACTAATTTTCTTATTTTTTAAATTTTATAATAGTTTACAGAAAAAATGTAGTTCATTTAATTAACTAACCTAAGTTGTGCCAAAGCTTCATCTCAGTTTCGATCTGCTTCTAATCCATCATCAGTGAAGTATTGACTACAATCATACTCAATCACTGTTTCCACCCTCACCCCGACCCTCTCCCAATGGGAGAGGGAGCATTCATTACTATTTGAATGCTGACATGAATTTATGAATAGACATTCCCTCTCCTTTTAGGAGAGGGTTAGGGAGAGGTAAAATTTAACAACCAATAAAAAATCTGAAACTGCCCCTTTTCTAACCGCTCACCCCAAAATCATCTGTTTTTACACTTTTGAGTCTGCAAATTTCAAACATTTCCATAATAATAAGACTTTACACATCTCCCAGAATACGTGAAGGCCTTCCTCCATGAAAAAACTCATCAACAACCCTGAAAATCTGGTTGTCGAAATGTGCAAAGGCTTTGTCCTTGCTCACCCTGAACTGACATTTACCGAATCGCATAAAATCATTTCACGTAAACAAAAACACAATAACGTGGCACTGATTAGTGGCGGTGGTAGTGGTCACGAACCTGCACATGCGGGCTTTGTCGGTACAGGCATGTTAGACGCGGCTGTATGTGGTGACGTGTTTGCATCACCTTCTCAAATTCAGGTCTACAAAGCCCTGCAACATGTGGCAACAGACAAAGGCGTTTTGATGATCATCAAAAACTATTCTGGCGATATGATGAATTTCCAGAATGGTGCAGCACTTGCTCAGGAAGATGGCATTAAAGTCGATTATGTAAAAGTAGCAGATGATATCGCGGTAAAAGATAGCCTTTATACGGTCGGTCGTCGTGGCGTTGCTGGTACCATCTTCGTACATAAGATTGCAGGTGCAGCAGCATCAAAAGGTTTAGAGCTGGCGGAAGTTAAAGCCGTCGCACAAAAAGCGGCAGATAACGTGATTAGCTTAGGTTTTGCTTATAGCTCATGTACCGTTCCTGCGAAAGGTACACCCACCTTCACCTTGGCGAATGATGAAATGGAATACGGCGTCGGTATCCACGGTGAACCCGGCATCCGTCGTGAAAAAATCTTGCCATCGAAAGAAATGGCACAACGTATGGTCGATGACTTATTTCTTGACCGTCCTGACATGCAAGAAGTTGCGTTGTTGGTGAATGGCTTTGGTTCAACACCAATGCAAGAACTGTATGTGTTTAACAATGATGTATGCGAACATCTGGCACGTAAAGGCATCAAGATTTACCGTACATTTGTTGGCAACTACATGACCAGTATCGACATGAACGGTGCATCGGTTTCATTGCTTGCTGTGGATGATGAACTGAAAACCTATCTGGATGCGGAAGCCAATACTCCAGCATTTAAACTGGATGGCTCGCCTGCACTACCATTTGAATTTGCAGCACAAGACGCAGCAGCAAAACAAACCGCCAATACAGAAGTCGAAACTCAGCCTGAACATGCTGAAATTCAAAATGAACAATTCACGATTGAAAACATGCGTTATGTGGTCGATGTCATGGCGGCCTGCATCATCAAAAATGAAGTGCCATTCTGCGAACTAGATGCGCATGCAGGCGATGGCGATTTTGGTATGAGCGTCGCCAAAGGCTTTAAACAACTGAAACGTGAATGGCAAAGCCTGATTCAAGCACAGCACATGGATGAATTCTTGCTAAACAGTTCCATGATTATTATGGAACACTGTGGTGGTGCGTCAGGTCCAATTTGGGGTTCAGCATTCCGTTCGGCCAGTAAAGCTATTCAAGGGAAACAAACTCTAAGCGTGGCAGATTTTGCCGAGATGCTTCAAGCAGCAGTCAAAGGCATTCAAGTGACAGGTGAGCGTTCATTTGGTCGTGGCGCTGTAGTGGGCGACAAAACCCTGATTGATGCTTTGGTTCCTTGTGCAGATTCATGGTCTACCAATACAGACAAACCTTTTAAAGAGAACTTTATACTTGGTGCAAAGGCTGCGGTAAAAGGTGCAGAATCGACCAAAGAGATCGTGGCGCGTATGGGCCGTGCCGGTACGGTGGGTGATCGTAGCTTAGGCTATCCAGATGCTGGTGCACATGGCTTAGGCGTGATCTTTACGGACATTACCCAGCATATTAAATAAGCTTTACAATATTTTAAAAAAGCCTCGACACTGGTCGGGGCTTTTTTATATTTCATTTCTAGGCTGTACATCTTAAAGCATCAGTCAAGTAAGGTAAGACATTGCTCATCCCCATCAACATGGTCTAACTAAACTTCTCTAAATAGCGCTCTAACTCTTCTGTCACCACTACCCGCTTATTGCCTTTCACCTGTTCCTCACCCAATACGCCTTCTGAGTCAATGACCACCACTTTGTGCCCATTCGCTTGTAAACGTTTGACACCTTCAAATAACATGCGTGCACCCACATCATGAATCAAAGTCAAATTGGTCAGGTCTATGACTATACGTGTTTGAGCGTCTGGCTCATCCTGCAAAATTCGCAGCAACATTTCGGATTCTGTAAATTGCAATACACCGCGCAGCTCATACACGACAATGTCATTGTTCTTACCTGCCGTATAACGACTTTGCAAAATGGTCTGTGCCGATGGCGTCCCTTCCATCAGATGCAAGCCCATGTCCCGCGACAAACGCTCAAAAATATCCACGCCACGTACACTATGCCCATGCTCATCAATTTTAGGAGAAAAAACCACAATTCCCACCTGCCCAGGCAATACCCCGATAATTCCGCCCGATACACCACTTTTGGCAGGAATGCCCACCGTCGTCAGCCAGTCACCCGCCGCATCATACATGCCACAGGTCATCATCACGCTGAGCACTTGGCGCACCACATCACGCTCTAGCAGCTGTTTGCCCGTTTTGGCCTGAACACCGCCATTGGCGAGCACACTACAGATATTTGCCAGATCTTTGACCGTCACTTTAATCGCACATTGCTTGATGTATCCATTGACGATTTCTACCGGATCCGAATCCAGCACACCTACGGTACGTAGCATATAGCCAATCGACAGGTTCCGGAATGCAGTTTTGACTTCCGACTTATACACCTGCTTGTCGAATTCCAGTTGACGTCCTGCCAGCTCACTTAAAAAACGGCGTAAGCATTCCGCACGTGAAATGCCTTTTTGTACCGGAATCAAAGAATGCGTAATGATCGCACCCGAGTTAATCATTGGATTTTTAGGAAGATTGGTTTCTTTATCTAGCGAAATCTGATTAAAAGCCTCTCCTGAAGGTTCAACGCCGACCTTTTCCAGTACTGCTGGAATTCCCAAATGCTGCAATGCCAAGGCATAGGCAAAAGGCTTGGACATCGACTGCATGGTAAATTCGGTTTCATCATCTCCCGTGGAATAAATCGTGCCATCCACCGTGGTCAGCGCCAAAGCGAACTTGTTTGGATCTACCGCTGCCAGTTCAGGGATATAGTCAGCCAAAGCGCCCTGATCATTATCATGACAGACCGTTAATACATGCTGGAGATAATCGGGCACCGGGGTTTTCATTCAGATAGATCCTTTATATTTTCATCCTGTTTACACCTTAAATTTTCAGGATAAAACTACAAGTCCAAATTGGTAGCATTTTATAAATACGTCCATTGATTTGGACTAAAACAAATGCCTTTTCAGCTCAATGATCATCAGGAGTAAGGGGCATTTTGATATTATTTTTTTGAGTTTTTATAAAATATCGAGCGGTTCAACAGGTCATTTCGATTAGTTTGATTATCCATTTTATTTATATTTTTCATCGCAATAAATGATATTATTCACCCACCTGCTCACATTATAATCTAACACGCTGATCCCGGATTTGAATTTTTACAGTCTACTCGTGCCCAGCATCATGTCGAGCCTGGGGATCATCACGCTGAGTATTTCCTATTATAAAGGCTTACCTAATTATTTAAGATCTTATGCTTATGCACTGATTCTGATTGGCGTGACGATATTACTCAATACCGTTTTATCTGCATCAGTTTTAGTTGAAATATCTAGTTTCATTGCTGCTCTTTACTTCTTGTCCTGTACCTTTCACAGCAAAGCCATTTATGAGCGTTTAAAAATCGACTATGCATGGCCAAACTATATTTACCTGATTGCCTTGGGTGCGTTTGGTATTTACTACTTTACCCAAGTGACTGCTGACCAGACTGCCCGTTTGCTGATTATTGGTAGCATTACTGCGGCAATTTATTTGCACCGCCCAATTGCCTTTATTCGGACGAGCACAGGCTTACGTATCGACAGTTACCTGAAAATTTTTACCCTCGCGACCGTGTTCATCATTATGGGTCGTGCCTTGCTATTCTCTGTTTTACTTAAGGATCAGGGATTTGTCGCCCATTACGAACCAGCGTGGGCATTTACACAGCTGCTCCTGCTGCTGATTGATTTGATCTTTTTAGGTTTATTCATTGGCTGTGCAATTTTGGATCTGGTGCGAAAGTTGCAACGGGAGCGCCATCACGACCCACTAACCGGATTATTAAACCGCCGTGGATTTGAAGCCTATATTCAAAAAATAGATCCTAATCCTGCCTTACAGCATGCAGTTTTGATGGCAGATTTAGATCATTTCAAAGCAGTTAATGATCGTTATGGACATCAGGTCGGTGATCTGATTTTACAACATATCAGTCAGATATTTAAAGCCAATATTCGCAGTAAAGACCAGGTGTCACGGATTGGCGGTGAAGAGTTTCTGCTCGTCTTGCATGACATTCAAAAAGATGCCGCCTTTAAAATTGCTGAACGGATCCGGTTACAGCTTAAAGAAACTCCATTACATCATGAACAGCAGCATATTTACCTGACTATCAGTATCGGAGTCAGCTTCTTCAATCATCCTAATCAGATTAAAGAAGCCACTTTAGCGGCCGATCATGCCATATATCAGGCCAAACAGATGGGCCGTAATCAGGTTCAATTCGCTCAAGAGAAAATTGCCTGAATTTGATAAAACTTTAAATCTCTTATTTCACCTTGGTCTTGCGAATCATTTTGTACAGCACCTTGGGGGAAATACGTGAAACTAGCACACCAAGTTTTTCTTTCTTTCCGCCAATCACGATATATTCTTCGCCGCACTGCAAGGCTTGTACGCTTTGACGGGCAAAATCTTCTGCCGACAGACCATTTTCAATCGCTTCATCCTGCTTGGCTTGTGGCTTGCCTTCCCCATTTAAAGCATTAAACGACACATTGGTTTGAACAAAGCCCGGGAATATCACTGAGACCTGAACGCCCTGATCAGCAACTTCAGCACGTAAACTATTGGCCCACATATGAATCGCTGCTTTGGCTGCTGAATAGGAGGCGCGATACGATACTGGGTGCCAAGCAAACCTGCCACACTGGAAATAAACACGATACGACCTGATTTTTGTGCCAGAAAGGTCGGCAATACCATTTTGGTAAGAAATACCTGCGAGAAATAATCGACTTCCATAATAGCGCGTTCAGTCTGCATGGTGGTGTGCTGAATCAGGGCACGTTGACTGAGTCCTGCATTATTAATCAGCCAGTCAATCCGGCCTTTTTGTTGCAAAACCTGTTCATAGGCATGACGAACCTGGCTTTCATCCGTGATATCGGCAATGACTGAAATATGCTGATCTGGATTAGTGAGACTTTGGCGAACATTTTCCAGTTCTTCATGCCGACGTGCAGTCAGTACCACCTGTGCCCCAAGTGCAGCACATTGCTGGGCAATCGCCTTGCCAATCCCTGAAGATGCGCCGGTAATCCAGACCACTTTTCCATTTAAGTCTTCAACTTTCGCCATGAAATCCTCTTTCCCTTGTTTTAATGAATATGGTGCTGCATTTCATCTTCCAGAAATGCCAGCAAATGCTCAAAATAATAACTCATCGTATCGGCATCATAGATGCTACCGAGCTTGTCAAAACGTTTATAGCCTAACTGGGTGGTTAAATGAATCACCCCATTCAAGGTTTTATCGACCACCACATTAAATTTCAACATTTTTTTCGGTTCACGGATCAGATGTGTCACCCCTTGATCGACCACCTGAGTAAAGGCTTTTAAAGCGGGTGATACATATTGATGATTACCATTTTTCATCTGGTCAATACAGCCGAGCAACTCCATCACCAGCAATTTTTCCACCGGATATCGAACAAAAGCATCACCTTGATGCTCATAGGTCATGCGATGCAAATAGTTCACCATAGGCATCAGACGCTCATTGCCAAACAACGAAACCGACCACGGCATATATTTACGGGTGTTATGCATAATCTGCTGAATCACTTTTTCGGACTCGCTGTCCGGTGAATTGGCCAACTGCACCACCTGACCAAAAATCTGGTCAATAATTTCACAGGCCATATCGGCCAGATTTTCACCTAAGGGTCTGGCAAGACTGTCTCGCTCGCCGGCATTTAATCTGGAATGAAGGTCTTTAAAGCGCTGATGGGTTTCGGGTTGAAGCTTCAGGGAAATGTTATAGCTCATCTTATTATCCTTTTTGATATGCTGCGATGAGTCGCGTTTTTTTATCAATCTATCATACGATGAGTTGCTATACATGCCAATTGGCTAAAGTTTGCATTTGGTTAAGCTGCCGCATGCACTATTTTTTTTGCTACAATAGATCCAATTTTTCATTCACTTTTGATCTGTTTAGACTATGACTGACTCAGCGCAAAATATCGCGACAACCTACGATCCGAACGAGATCGAGAAAAAATGGTACCAAACTTGGGAAGAGCGTGGTTACTTTAAGCCGTCTGAAAAAGGCGAATCTTTCTGTATCATGATTCCGCCACCAAACGTCACTGGTAGCCTGCACATGGGTCATGGTTTCAACAATGCCATCATGGATGCCTTGACGCGTTTCAACCGTATGTCTGGTAAAAATACGCTTTGGCAACCGGGTACTGACCACGCAGGTATTGCAACGCAAATGGTGGTTGAGCGTCAGCTGGGTGCACAAGGGATTAGCCGTCATGACCTGGGTCGTGAAAAGTTCATCGAAAAAGTCTGGGAATGGAAAGAACAGTCTGGCGGTAACATTACCCGTCAAATCCGTCGCTTAGGTTCTTCGGTTGACTGGTCACGTGAACGCTTCACGATGGATGATGGTTTATCAAACGCAGTAAAAGAAGTGTTTGTAAAACTTCACGAAGAAGGCCTGATCTACCGCGGCAAACGTCTGGTGAACTGGGATCCAAAACTGCAAACTGCCCTTTCTGACCTGGAAGTTGAGTCTGATAAAGAAGAAGCAGGTTCATTGTGGCACTTCAAATATTTCTTTGAAGATAAGTCACTCCGCACCCACGATGGTAAAGATCACATCGTGGTTGCAACGACGCGTCCTGAAACATTATTGGGTGATACTGCGGTTGCGGTTGCACTGGATGATGAACGTTATGCTGATCTAGTAGGTAAAAATATAATCTTACCAATCACAGGTCGTGCAGTTCCAATCGTAAAAGACGAATATGTAGACAAAGAATTCGGTACAGGCTGTGTAAAAATCACCCCTGCACACGACTTCAATGACTATGAAGTGGGTAAACGTTGCGAATTGCCAATCATCAACATTTTCAACAAAAATGCTGAAGTGTTGGCTGAGTTTGAATACATCGCGAAAGCGGGCGAGCAAATTTCTAAAACCATTCCTGCGCCTGCAGATTACATTGGTTTAGAACGTTTTGAGGCACGTAAGAAGATCGTTGAACAGGCTGAAGCTGAAGGCTGGTTAGACCAGATTCAACCTTATACATTAAAACCACCTCGCGGTGACCGTTCAGGCGTGATCGTTGAGCCATTACTGACTGACCAATGGTATGTAAAAATTGCGCCACTTGCGAAACCTGCGATTGAAGCAGTTCAAGACGGCCGTATCAAGTTCGTTCCTGAGCAGTACAGCAACATGTACATGGCTTGGATGAACAATATCCAAGACTGGTGTATCTCACGTCAATTGTGGTGGGGTCACCGCATTCCGGCCTGGTACGATGCCCAAGGCAACGTTTATGTAGGTCGTAACGAGGAAGAAGTTCGTGCGAAAAACAATATTCCTGCCGATGTTGAGTTGAACCAGGATGAAGATGTACTGGACACATGGTTCTCTTCAGGTCTTTGGACATTCTCAACTTTAGGTTGGACTGGCGACGAAGCAAAAGACAAAGCCAACTACTTCTTAAATACATTCCATCCAACAGATGTACTGGTGACAGGTTTTGACATCATCTTCTTCTGGGTTGCCCGCATGATCATGCTGACCATGCACTTCATGAAGAATGAAGATGGTACGCCACAAGTGCCATTTAAAACTGTGTACGTTCACGGTTTGGTACGTGATGGCGAAGGTCAGAAGATGTCTAAATCTAAAGGTAACGTGCTTGACCCATTAGACTTGATTGACGGTGTGGATTTAGAAACTTTGGTACAAAAACGTACTACAGGTTTGATGAACCCGAAACAGGCAGCGAAGATTGAAAAATCGACCCGTAAAGAATTCCCTGAAGGGATTCAGTCTTACGGTACTGACGCAGTTCGTTTCACATTCTGTGCACTTGCCAATACTGGTCGTGACATCAAGTTCGACATGAAGCGTGTTGAAGGTTACCGTAACTTTGCCAATAAAATCTGGAACGCAACGCGTTTCGTGATGATGAATATTGAAGGTCAAACGGTTGGTCAAACAGCGCGTCCTGATCTTTGGGAATTGCCTGAACAATGGATCGTAAGCCGTCTGCAAAAAGCGACTGCTGCGGTACAAACTGCATTTGCAACCTACCGTTTAGACTTGGCTGCGCAAGCGATTTACGAGTTCATCTGGAATGAATACTGTGACTGGTATGTAGAACTGACCAAACCTGTATTGAACGATGAAAACGTTTCTGAAGAGCGTAAAGCTGAAGTTCGTCGTGTATTGCTCGCGGTCATGGAAGCGTCTTTACGTCTTGCTCATCCGTTAATGCCGTATTTGACAGAAGAAATTTGGCAAACGCTTGCGCCTAAATTGGGTATCTCTGGCGAAACCATCATGCTTGCACAGTACCCAACTGCTGACGAAGCATTGATGAATGACCAAGCTGAAGCAGATATGCAATGGCTGCAAGGTTTGATTGGTGCGGTACGTAACATCCGTGGTGAGATGGGTCTAGGCAATGCGCGTTTATTGCCTGTACTTTTACAGAACACCACTGAAGCTGAAACTGCCCAAATTTCTCGTATTGAGCCGTTGTTTAAAGCATTGGCAAAAGTTGAAAGCATCACCTTCTTGGCGGATGGCGAACAACCACCATTGTCTTCTTCTTCTGTAGTCGGTCACGTATCTGTGTTCGTTCCAATGAAGGGTTTAATTGACCCTAAAGCGGAATTGGGTCGTCTACAAAAAGACTTAGACAAGGTCCAAAAACAGCATGACCAAATTGCAACTAAACTTGCTAATGAAGGTTTTGTGGCGAAAGCGCCTGCTGCTGTGGTTGAAGGCGAAAAAGCAAAACTTGCTGAGTTTGCGGATCAGTTAGCGACGATTAAAGCGAATATGGAGCAAATTGCAGCGCTTTAATGCTGTAGTTTGATTCAAAAAGATCCCCTCTTAGTGAGGGGATTTTTTTTAAAATCATAATGATATTTGATAGAATTATTTGATTAAAACTTTATAAATACCCCAACATGACAAATATAGATAAATACGCATTTTCTGCTGATAGACCAATTAGAAATTTAGAACAAGACTTATTAGGTCGAGCTGATTTTGCAAAAAACTTAAGTGATGCTATTTCTCAATGGAAAGGTGATGAAAGTCTAGTTATTGCGTTGCATGGAGATTGGGGCTCAGGAAAATCATCAATTAAAAATATGGCATTGTCTTATTCAAAAAAAGCAAGATAACTCACCCACAATTATAGAGTTTTCACCTTGGGAATGGTCAGCTCAGGATAAGATTGTTCAAGCTTTTTTTGATGAAATATCAAAATCTATTGGAAGGAAAGACTCATCTAAAGAAGATCAAAATTTGGCAAATATATTTGCTAAGTATGGTAATCACCTTTCTACAGCTCACACGATTTTTAAAAGTGCTAATCTTTTCGTTCCTTTATTAACTACTGCAATTTTAGGTACAGGACTAGTAAGTAGCTATTTTACTGATAATACACAATTAGTGTTACTCATTACGACCTTAACATCACTCATTCCTATCCTTATGTCAGTTACTGAGAAAGGAAGTGACATACTAGGTAAAATGTCAGAAAATTCTAGTCAAAAGGCTAAACTGAATGAAAAAACCTTAGCAGAAATTCGTGAGGAATTAATTACCGCTTTGAAGAGTAGGACAACTCCTCTTTTGATCGTTATGGATGATATTGATCGCTTAACAACTGTAGAGTTGCGAATGATCTTTCAATTAATTAAAGCAAATACTGATTTTCCTAATGTAATATTTTTACTTTTATTTCAGAAAGATATAGTTGAAAAAAAGCTCACTGATACTACGCAATCTGGCGAGAACTATCTAGAAAAAATTATTCAAATACCTTTTACAATTCCACAAATTCAATTAAAACAAGTCCATGAAGTTCTAGTTAATCTACTAGAAGATGTGATAAATAGTCATACTGATGCAGACAAAAAATTTGATCAAAAAAGATGGGTGGAAATTTATCATAACGGTTTAAAAAACTATTTCAATAATTTAAGAAATGTCTATAGATTCAACTCGACTCTATGCTTTAACTTCAATCTTTTTAAAAATAATGATATTTTCGAAGCAGATCCAATAGATTTGATAGCCATTGAATGCTTAAGAGTGTTTGAGCCGAATGTTTATAGCAAACTCTCCAACTCTAAAGAAGCTTTTACCACTTTACGTTCTGTCTCAAGTAACAATCAAACAGTGAATAGCCACCGATTTTGTAGACACCTTTTAGTTAGATAAAATGGCTAATTAACGAGGTGCTTATGAGCAGTAAACGATACCCTGAAGAATTCAAAATTGAAGCAGTAAAGCAAGTTACTGAGAAAGGTCATAGTGTAGCTGAAGTTGCTGCACGTTTAGGGACGACCACCCATAGTCTGTATACCTGGATTAAACGTTATGATCCACAGCAACCTAGGACAACTGAGTTTAATGACCCAAGTTCAGAGTTAGCAAAGTTAAAAAAAGAGCTTCAAAGGGTTACAGAAGAAAGAGACATCTTAAAAAAGGCCGCGGTGTACTTCGCAAGCCAGTCCAAATGAGGTACGCCTTTATTCAGGACAACCAACATATATGGCCTGTTCGTCGTTTATGTTCAACTTTAGATGTTCATCACAGTGGTTATTACGCATGGTTAAAGCAACCCACCAGTAAAACTGCCAAGAAACGGCAACAGCTTTCAGGACTGATTAAACAGTTCTGGTTGGAATCTGGCGGAGTCTATGGTTATCGCAAGATTCACTGTGATTTGAAAGATGTTGGCGAAAGTTGCGGGATCAATCGGGTATATCGGCTCATGAAGGCGAATGGTCTTAAATCACAGCGTGGCTATCGCAAACCTAGAACTCATGCAGGTACTCCAGCTGTCGTTGCTGCAAACACTTTGGGCCGCCAATTTAATCCAACGCAGCCGAACCAATTATGGGTGACTGACATCACTTATATCCGTACTCATGAAGGGTGGTTATATCTCGCAGTTGTGATTGACCTGTTTTCGCGTCTTGTTATTGGCTGGTCTATGAAATCCAGAATCACAACAGATCTGGTGTTAGATGCATTACTGATGGCTTTGTGGCGAAGAAACCCAAAGAACAAAGTTTTGATCCATTCTGACCAAGGCAGTCAATACACCAGTCATGAATGGCAGACATTTCTCAAACATCATAATCTTGAAAGCAGTATGAGCAGACGAGGAAATTGTCATGATAATGCTGTTGCCGAGAGTTTCTTTCAGTTGTTAAAGCGAGAGAGGATCAAGAAGAAAATATATGTATCGAGAACTGAAGCAAGGTCGGATATCTTTGAATATATTGAGATGTTCTACAATTCAAAACGCAGACATGGTTCCAATGGTCAGTGTTCTCCATTAGATTATGAAAAGGCCCATCAACAGATGGTTATGTGTGTCTAGAATTTTGGTGGCTATTCAACAGATAAAGTAAAGTATTCACGAATAATTGAAGATATTTTCAAGAGCGCATCTGAGAACAATAGAGAATCTGTCGAAGGTATTTTGAAAACCCTCTTTCCTACTACTCAGTGGATCATAAGTAACTATTATCATGATCATAGTTCATATCAAGAATGGTTTACTCAACTCAGAGTATGCCATAAAGACCACTTTGATAAATATTTCAAACTTAGTTTTGATAGCGAAGATTTTTCTACGTCAGACTTTATAAATTTCCTGCAACTAACTGCTAATAGAGAACAGCTTAAAGAGAAAATTCTTGCCCTAGATGCCAGAAATTTACTTGAAGACTTTCTATCCAAATTTGAAGCATATAGTAAACAAGTTCCTCAAGAAAATATTAATTCATACATTTACGCAATGTTAGATGCTGGTGATGAAATTAATCATGAATCTAGTAAATTTTTTGGTTTTTCAGCCCAAACTTATTTATTCAGATTATGCTCTTGGTCCTTAGAAGATATACCCGATATAAAATTTCGGGCTAAAATATTACAGAATTACATTAATCAAAATTCTAATTTTTCAATTATTGATTACATTCTAACCGCAGAACATCAAAACAAAGAAAAGAATAATGAAACAATATTCGAAGAATATGATTTTGAACAACTCAAAAATGATTTTATAAATCAATTAAATCAATTCGCTAATTCAAATCCTGAAAGTCTATTAAAAAATACATCATTCCTTTCACTCATGTATCGTTGGAAAGAATGGGGGAATTCTTCTGATGTACTCACTTGGTTCGAAAAACAAACTCAAGATATAAATGGAGTTTTAAAAATACTCAGCAAGATGATTCAAGTGACTCGATCATCCAATGATTTTTATACAATATCGAATGTTTCAAAAAAAATTAAAGCTGATACTGTAGAAAATTTTTTAGATATTCCACGCATATCAAACATAATTGACTCTGCTGATCATTCTGTTCTTTCAGAAGAGGAAAAAGAATTAATAGAAATGTTTAAGAAAAATATAGAAGCTAAAACTAATGGAAAAGATGATGATTTAGATGATTAACCCTCACCCCCTTGCGAAGCAGTGCTTCTCATCCCAAAGGGAGAGGGAACTTTCATTGTGACTTTAATTTATTGTTATTTAATTCCAATATTGAAATTCTAGCTTAAATTTATTCTGTAATGGATGTTCCCTATCCTGAGCAAGTTTTAAAGTACTGCTTTAAAACGAAGCGCAAGTGAGGGTTAGGGAGAGGTAATTCTAATTAAGTTAAAGCATCCCATGCCTTAAAAACATCTCCAAGCCACTTACCTTTTTGATATACATCAGGCGTTCTTTTTCTACTTTAATCTGCTGTTTGATGGCTGAAGTATCTTCATCGATTTGCTTATACAGGTCAGCAATCTGAACTTTGCCTTTCGCCTTTTTTACTGCAATTCTGGTTTTTTGTGACCAGACTAATCTATGTATCAATACATCGATCTGATCTTGTAATTTCTGACTCTGTGCATCCAAAGCGAGTTGATAAAACTTGAGTTGCTCTGCACTTAAACCTTTTTGTGAAACATCCTGATCTTGTTCAATTTGTAGTTGCATTCTTAGTAACGTAAACAGGTCCTGCTCTGCATACGCCTCGTTGGCACGTTGCAATAATTCAGTTTTCTTGATTTTTTTGACATCATTCACTTCACGGTCAGGGTGAATGATGGCAGCAATTTTTAAATAAACGGTTTTCAATGACTGCTCTGCCATCGCTGCTGCCTGTTCCTGTTTTTCCTGCTGGCGTTTTAATCTGGCCTGCTCACGTGCCTGCTGAAAATGATCTGATTCCCATTCTTCAAATACTTCTACATCTGCAAGATCTGAGGGATGCTCATTCTTAAAAAATGTTTCCAGTTCATTTACTTTCTTTTGGCTTTTTCTGAATTGGGCATGTTCGGCACGTTGCTGATAGTAAGTGAAGATTTCATTCACTTTATGAGCTTGTTGCACCGACATTGCCTGAGAGTCTTTTAGATAATTTGCAAGGTATTGAATCTTTTCATCCAGCACCACCAGTTCTGCCTTGGAAAATGTGGTTTCCTGCAGGTGCTTCCAGAGCTGTTCCAGCTGCTTGAACAGTACGCCATGCAATTCATGGTAAACTGGCATGAAGGTTTTATGGGTATATTGCTGCAGATCTTCTTCAGCCTGTTGCCATTGGTGTAATTCCTGTTTCTGTTGCTCGATTTTATCAATCAGATGATCCAGCTTCTTCTGCTGTGGCGAAAGCGCTGTGAATGGCTGAATCATGGTTTTTAAGTCAAAGAGCATGGCAGGAGAAGGTCAAAGAAGAAATAATATCCATATTAAATCTTTCAGCTTTCGTCACAAAGTCCTTTTCAGTGTGCCCTTTCGAAATTTGTATCAGAATTAAAAAAAGCAGACCAAAGTCTGCTTTTTCGCTCTCATATTGATTATTCCAGCACTACACGGCCATTCAAGGACTGTACCGGACGGTTATTTGGATGCCCCATCAGTTTGGTAAATTCCGAAATCTGCTTGGCAGAAGCCTGCTGAATATCTTTCAGAATCAGCCAGCGTACGCCTTCCGAACACGGAGGTGTGGTCAGCGAGCCGCTAAAGCGATAATAATCCAGATTCTTAGGCAACATCTGATTCACCGCTTGTGGCGTTTTCAAAACCACTTTTTCACCCTGTTTTTTTGGTAGGCGACTCCACATGCGTTTGAGCATCTGACTTTCCTGTCCCTGTTCAAACATCATCCCCACCACAGCCAGCTCACCTTTGGCATTGGAATGGACAAAATGGATTTCCAGTGGATAGCTTTTACCCTTGATCAGGTTTTCACTCGGGCTGTGCAAATGAAACTGCTTCAGTACAAAGGTATCGCCATCCAGTTGCAATTCACCACCTTGCGAAAAATCCACCTGAACAGTATGACCTTTATTTTCGATCGCATGAATCATGGTGTTATAGCTGAACTTGAGCGGTTCCAGTTCTGCTTTCACTGTTCGCTCAATATTGATTGGTGACTGGTTCAGACCATTACAGGCCGAATATTTCTGGCTCAAAGTCGACCATTGCTCAGGCTGAGTATAATCCCAATCCGCATCTGCCCAGACCGCTGTACTTAAACCCATAACCGTTAAAAGCGTGAATATTCTTTTCACAATACATCCCTTGTTGGAAGTCAAAATCACAATTTTTAATTTAAAAACAGTTTATTAACCTGGTGTAATCACTCTATTTTTCAGGCCACAAACTACAGATTTTTATAGAGATGAAGTGATTTGCTTACAAATTTCTAAACACTCCTAGTTCTTCAAAACACATTATTCAGAATATATATTGGTAGATTTCAAATGGATAATACTTTTATAGATTTAAAAATAGACAGCAGAGAATGTGATCTTCTTCAAATTTAATCTGCTGATTTTTTATGCATTATTTACATGAAATCTCTATCTTATTTTGAATAAATTGAATAGCTAGATTTTTAAGCTCAAGCTTCTTTTTTAAATAGAATCTGTCTTGATTCATAAACTTACATAAACACAGCAGCAAATAAAATACTGATATTGCTAGACTCGAGCCAAAGAGCAAAATGAGGATAAAGAATTTAAATGGACTGGGCCACGATATTTATACATGACACCACCTGGGAGTTTACTGCAGAAATTTTGCTGCGTTGTGCCCTGATGTATACGATGATTATCCTGTTTCTGCGCCTGACCGGAAAACGCGGGGTACGTCAGCTTTCCATCTTCGAAGTCGCTATCATTTTGAGCTTGGGTTCGATTGCCGGCGACCCGATGTTTACCGAAGATATTCCTCTGATTCAGGCAGTCCTGGTGATGTCGGTGATTATTATCATGTATCGCCTGACCACCTGGCTCATGATGAAATATCAATGGTTTGAAGACCTATTGGAAGGTAAACCGATTTATATCGTAGAAGATGGCGTGCTGGTCGTTGAAGAGATTAAAAAAGGTAAAATGTCCCATGATGAATTCTTTGCCGAAATGCGCCAGCAAGGCGTAGAACATCTCGGTCAGGTACGCACCGGTTTACTGGAAACTGACGGTAAGTTCAGTATCCTGTTTTTCAAATCGGATGAGGTTCGGCCTGGGCTGCCACTTTTTCCTAAAACCTGCTCTATTGTCCAACAGGTCAAGGCCGGGCAATTATATGCCTGCATTTACTGTGGACAGGTACAAACCCTTTCGCATGCCGACCAGCAATGTCCGCGCTGTGATTCTTCGCAATGGGCCGAAACGATTGACTGTTTAAGAATCACTTAAGCCTGATTCAGTAACTGCAAATGGGCAAAAATTTCCGGCAGTTGCTGAATTTTATATTGGATATGTTCAGCATCTGCATGAAAGCCTTGCATCCATAATGCATGCATTCCGGCCTCTGTAGCTCCTTGTACATCATTAATTGGATGGTCGCCAATATACAGGCACTGTGCAGGCTGCACGCCTAAACGCTCTGCAGTGATCTGGAATATTTCTGGCTGTGGTTTGTTAAAGCCTACTAGTCCCGAACTGATGATCTCATCAAAATAAGTTTCAATACCCAAACCCCGAATCGTATTTAAACGGGTGTCATGTCCGCCATTGGAAACAATGGCTAGCTGATAACCCTCATCTTTCAGCTGCGTTAATACTTGCTCTGCTGCCGGCATTTCTACGGCGCAGCGACCAAACTGGCTAAACCAGAACTGTGCCAGCTCATCTATGCTGGGTGGATTTAACCAAGATAGCTCCTGTAATAATGCATAAGCTGCCGAAGCCCCGATGCTGCCATGCGTTAGCAATTCCTTTTTAGGATAACCGCCATTATCGATGCGTCTTACAATCTCGATAATTTTATCAGACTCGACCTGTTTCAATGCTGGCGCATAATATTCTGCCAGATAACGGCTATAGGCCTGTGCAGTCAGATCACGATGGGTCAAGGTATTGTCGAGGTCAAATAAAACAGCTTGAATAGGCATAATTTTCAAAACGAGATGCTGAAACTTTCAATCATGTTAACAGCCCGAAACTCATTAGATCAGACATAAAATTGCTAAGTTTTGTTGTTTTAAGCATAAAAAAAGCGATGCCAAAGCATCGCCTTTTCTTAGAGTACAAAATCTAAATTAGAATTTGTACTCTAAGCCTGTACCAACAACTGGTTGTTTAGTTTCTAAAGAACCACGCTCAAGTGTTAGATAACCGGCATAACCATATGCTTTCACTTGTTTACTAAATGCGTAATCTGCACCAACAAAGATCTGCTGTGCTTCATAATCGGCAGTATTATCTTTGAAGCTTGTAGTGTTTTGGCTGTATTGACCTTTAACTGTCCAAGCTTTTGCATTTGGAAGATTATATTCAGCACCAATTAACCAACCTTGAGCATCATCAATAAGCAAATCAACTGCTTTAGAAGCTGCATCCACATCCGCCACTTCTGAAGTTTGATAAAGAGCTTTAAGCGCTAAACCACCATCTAGATTTACACGGCCAATTGCACGAATGGTATTTGCAGCAGCAAATAAAGTACCGCCCGTTACTTCTGGAGCAGAAGCATTATCAAAACCGCGCCCTAAGAAGTTAGTCGGAATTGCTTTGTCATAAGCAACACCTGCTACAACTACTGGGCTGTCATATACTACAGAAGCAGACCAAGCATCACCTAAACCACGATTTGCAGTTTTAACTACACCTTTATCAGATTTAATTCCTGAATTTTCACCAGTTGCCAATAAAGCATTCACTTTAATAGCACCTTGAGGCAAGGCAATAGCTGGAGCTTCATACACTACAGCATTCGCTACTCGGCTTTCACCAGTGAAAATACCACTTACATCAGCACGGTTACCTACATAATTATTGAAGGTATCTACCGGGCTAGACAATTGTTTTAATGGAGTGTCATGTGCACCAATTTTTAAAGTACCAAGTTTTGCATCTTTTAAACCAACAAAACGGTTACGTTTAGACCAGTCGTCACCCTCACCATCAGAGTTAAAAGCCCATTCAATTGCATAAATTGCGCTTAGGCGATCCGTTAACTTTTCATCCCCTTTTAAACCAACGAATGAGCTATTTGAACTTAGTTCAATTACATCTTTGTCAGATACTGGTGAAGCATTATCTTCAGGTAAATAATCTACTGACGCATCAATCTCACCATAGAAAGTTGGTGCTGCAAAAGTTGTCCCCGCCAAAAGGCTGAATGCAATTGCTGTTGCTAACTTAGTTTTCATCAAAAATATCCTTAATTTATTTTGTAACAAATAATACACACGGCGCTTATATTACAAAATTATTAAATTAATATTTATATATTCTATTTAGTACTTTGGTGGTGTTTCAAAAAGTATGCTGAAAAAAAGCAGGTTGGATTTTGATAAAATAGAGAAATGCGAATAACTCTAGAAATCAAGTGTCCAGCCTGCCTAAGTGACAGTATAAAGAAAAATGGCACAAAAGTAGATGGTAAGCAAAATTACCAATGTAAAATATGCAGACGTCAATTTATTGGTGATCATGCTCTCAGTTATCAAGGCTGTCACTCAGGTATCAAAACCAAAATATTACACCTCATGGTGCGAGGCAGTGGTGTCAGGGATATAGCAGAAATTGAAAGAGTAAGTATCGGTAAAGTTCTACGGACACTTAGCCAATCAAAATATCAACTTCGAGCACAGCAAAGTCATTATGAAACCCTTGAAGTAGATGAGTTTTGGACTTTTGTTGGTCATAAGCAAAATAAACAATGGCTAATTTATGCCTATCATCGAGAAACAGGTGAAATTGTTGCTTATGTATGGGGTAACCGAGATTTAGCCACTGCAAAACGACTTAAATTAAAATTGAAGCAGTTAGGTGTAAGCTATACATGTATATCAAGTGACCATTGGGATAGCTTTGTTACGACCTTTAAAGAATGCAAACAGTTGATTGGTAAATTTTTCACTGTGGGTATAGAAGGCAATAATTGTCGATTACGGCATCGAATCAGGCGAGGCTTTAGGAGAAGCTGCAACTTCTCCAAAAAGCTTGAAAATCATTTCAAAGCCTTTGATTTAGTGTTCTTTTATATCAATAATGGATTCGTTTAATGCCAGCATACTTTTTGAAACACCACCAGTACTTTAGGCTAACATTTAACCAAATAGTTGATTATTTAGAAATTTTATACTTTTTCTGCAACTTTCATCCATCGGAAAATTGGAATTAAACTGAAAATTGCTATGATCACGATCAGGTTTAGATAATTTTGATAGCCTAAAGCATCTCCAAAAATGCCACTCAGGCTATAAAGTCCCCCACTTACCGTGGCCATCAGCGCCACCTGAAAGGTAAAATCAGTACCGGCCAGATACTTGCGACTGTATTGCATGACCAAGGTCAGCATGACCACCAAAAGCATGGCAGAGATCATGTCTTCGGCGGCATTAATCAGATATATCATCCAGTTTTCTACTTTTTTTTGGGTTTCATACTGGGCAGCCAGCCAGGCGTAGGCCATTAAGCCCAATATTTTTAGAATTGAGAAAACGATCAAACTCGAGCTGCGCGACCAGTACTTCAGACACCAACCGGCCAGTCCTGCCCCAATCAAGGCAGCCATGGCTCCCAGCATGGTGACATAAAGACCAATCTGGCTAAAGCTCAGTCCGAGATCTACCATTAACGGTTTTAATAAAGGCCCGGATAAACCATCGGCGATTTTAAAGGTCAGTAAAACCAGAAGCCACCTCGCCAAGCTTAAATCTGACCAGAAGTATTGAAAATAGGTTTTTATATTGCTGAATGCAGGTCGTTTATCAGCTGGCGTGATAATTTTTGAATGCTGAGGTTCTCTAAAAAGTAAAATGGGTAAAGTATTAATAAAGACCAGAGCGGCCAATAATAGAAAGGTGGCTTGCCATTGCAGCAGATCGAGCAACCATAATACTGCTCCACCTCCGACAATAAATCCCAGTCGTGAACCGATGACCTGAAAGGTATTACCCCAATGTTGCTGTTCATTTTTCAGAATATTGACCGCCAGTGCATCGGTGGCAATATCCTGCGTGGCGCCAATACCATTCATCAATAAAAGCGTGATAAAAAACAGTAGTAAATACAGCGGCTGATTCAAGGCCTGAATCGGTAGAAATGAGAGCCCAATCAATACAGCAACTGACAGCCATTGCAAGGGAATAATCCAGCTACGGTAATGACCTTGGGCGCTCGATCCGTGCCGATCAACCCAAGGTGCCCAGAATATTTTAATCGACCAAGGTATCATCAGCAGGCCAAAGCCCCCGATATGCGCCAGCGATACCCCTTCAGCCCGCAGAATGACCGGCAAGGCATGTGTCATAAATCCGACCGGAAGCCCCTGTGCCCAATACAGCGAAAACAGTAAGATATAGATATTCCGCATATGCAGGCCAAGTCCTTTAGGTGAAAATGCATTAACGGCATTTAAGATGCCATACATTTTGCCAATGATCCGGATTTTACAACAGTCTAATATAATCAAAAATAAAGAAAAATTAGTTTCAGGAAGAGACAGAAGCAATGACCCAAACACGTTTCCCTCGGCTATCGCCACATGTCCCGGCCCGCGGCAGCAAGTTGAGCCGGACTTTTTTCAGGCAGCTTTTTTTGGCCCAAGGCTGGCATCTGGAAGGCGAATTTCCAGACTTAGCTAAAGCAGTCGCGATTATTTCTCCGCATACTTCCAATATTGATGCATGGCTGGGTTTTAACGCCCTGCTCGGTCTCGGTATACAGATTACAATTTTTGGTAAAGACAGCCTGTTCCGCACACCACTGAAGCCGGTTCTGGAATGGATTGGCGTCGTTCCGGTGGTGCGCGATAGTCCGCAAGGTCATACCCGACAGATTGTAGACATCATTGAAAAATCAGAACAGATCTGGGTCGGTATGGCACCGGAAGGTTCACGTAAAGCACCAGAAAAAATTCGCAGCGGTTTTTATCATATTGCCAAGGCAGCCCATTTGCCGATTGTGATGTTTTCCTTTGATTACGATATCAAGACCATTCATATCCTGGGCGTGTACCATCTGACTGGTGATTATGAATATGACCTGGAACAGATTTATCAGCATTATCAAGGTAAATTCTCAGCCAAAAATCCTGACTGGGTGGCCAAGCCGTTACAAAAGCTTTTGAAAAAAGACTAGGCAAATACGGCTTTTTTTGATGTGATAGCCTGAATTTTGTTGATTTAATCACCAGTTTTTATAATGAAATTAGCCCGTTATGCCTTGATCGGCTGTCTTGGATTCAGTCTTGCAGCCTGTGACAAAGCCACTAAAACACCCACGCCTGCCACGCCAATAAAAGCCCGTGAACCTGTCGTCGCCATTGCCCTCGGTGGTGGCGGTGCCAAAGGTTTTGCCCATATTGGCGTCATTAAAGTGCTCGAATCACACGGCATCAAACCGAAGATTGTCACCGGAACCAGTGCTGGCAGTTTTGTCGGTAGCTTATATGCCAGTGGTAAATCGCCTTATCAGTTACAGCAGATTGCCCTGAATTTTAAAGAATCGGATATCCGCGATTTAACCTTGAACCGGCAAGGGATTATTGCTGGGCAAAAATTGCAGGATTTCGTCAATAAGAATGTAGCGAACAAACCAATTGAACAATTCCCAATTCGTTTTGCTGCAGTTGCCACTCGCCTGGACAATGGCCGCAAGGCAGATTTTATTAAAGGCAATGCCGGACAGGCAGTTCGTGCTTCCTGTAGCATTCCGAATGTGTTTGTGCCTGCAGTGATTGGTGGAAGCAAATATGTCGATGGCGGTCTGGTCAGTCCGATTCCGGTCAAGACCGCCAAAGATATGGGAGCAGACATTGTGATTGCCGTGGATATTTCTGCCCGTCCGGATGGTAATAAGGCTCTAAATATGTGGGGCGTACTAGACCAGACCCTGAATATTATGGGACAGCAAAGCATTCATGAGGAACTGAGTCAGGCCAATGTGGTGATCCAGCCCAAAGTCGGCCATATTGGTACTTTAGACCTGAAAGCCAGTAATGCGACCATTCTGGAAGGTGAAAAGGCTGCTCAGCTGAAAATCCGTACTATTGAAAAAGCCATTAGCAACTTCAAGCAGTCTCCCGCGGCATTTAAACCGCCACGTCCGGCAAAATTTTGATGCATGAATTTTTTATATTCATCTGCGGCCGCATCTGCTACATTGAAGATCAATCATATAAAGATGATGATTAATTAAATACTTAGCGATATAGGTCACGATATGGAATTAGTTCTTGAACCTTGGCACTGGTTTGTATTAGGCATCCTTCTGATTCTATCGGAATTACTACTGCCCGCATTTGCTGCCCTGTGGTTCGGGATCGGTGCCATCATGGTTGGCGTCCTGTACTGGATGTTCCCGATGATGGGACTGACGACCCAGCTCCTGACCTGGATCGTACTTTCTGTACTGTGTACGCTGCTCTGGTTCAAGTTTATCAAACCGCTTTCCATTGACAAGACCAAAGCCGGTCTGTCGCGTGAGGCGACCATTGGTCAAGTGGGCATGGTGATTCAGATCAATCTGGATCATGGGCAAATCCGGGTGCGTTTTCCGATGCCAGTTTTAGGTTCGGATGAATGGGAATGCCGAACTCTGGACCCAGTTCAAGTCGGAGATCGCGTTCGCGTCGTGGATATTCTGGGTAATGATCTGGTCGTACAACCCCACAGCACGAATTATCAAAATCAATAAGGTGAATAAGCTATGTCTGGTGGTTCTATCATTGTTATCGCGTTTCTGGCCTTTGTTGCGATTACCATTTTTAAAGGTGTGCGGATTGTGCCGCAAGGCTACAAATGGATCGTACAGCGTCTGGGTAAATACCACACCACGCTAAATCCGGGTCTGAATTTTGTCATTCCTTATGTCGATGAAGTCGCCTATAAAGTCACAACCAAAGATATCGTTCTGGATATTCCCTCACAGGAAGTGATTACCCGTGATAACGCGGTTTTGCTGATGAATGCCGTGGCCTATATCAACCTGACCACACCAGAAAAAGCCGTGTACGGGATTGAAAACTATTCCTGGGCGATTCAGAACCTGGTACAAACCTCACTGCGTTCGATTGTCGGTGAAATGGATCTGGATGATGCCCTGTCTTCGCGTGATCATATTAAGGCACGCTTGAAATCCAGTATTTCCGATGATATTTCGGATTGGGGTATTACCTTAAAAACTGTAGAAATTCAAGATATTAAACCTTCAATCACCATGCAGACCGCGATGGAAGAACAGGCCGCTGCTGAACGTCAGCGTCGTGCAACCGTCACCAAAGCTGACGGTGAAAAACAGGCCGCAATTCTGGAAGCGGATGGCCGTCTGGAAGCCTCACGTCGTGATGCCGAAGCGCAAGTGGTTCTGGCTGAGTCTTCACAACGTGCAATTGACATGGTGACTTCTGCCATTGGTGATAATGAAATTCCGGTCGCCTATTTACTGGGTGAACAGTATATTAAAGCCATGCAGGATATGGCCAAGTCGCCAAATGCCAAGACCGTGGTCCTTCCAGCCGATGTGTTAAATACGATCCGCGGTGTCATGGGTCGCCCTAACTAATTTATCTTTTGACTTTATACATAGGCAGCCCGAGGGTTGCCTATTTTTATTCGCGCAAGAAAATCTCAGCAAAAAATGTGAATTTATGGTTAAATTTCGCGTTTATTTTTGAAATCTACTGGATTTGATGTTGCCTGGCTTTCGGATTAAAGCTTTTCGCAGCTATCTTATTCCTTGTTTCGATCTACTGTCCAACTTAAAAATGGATACCGTATGAGCTCCCTAAATCCAACCTTAATTACTTTTCTTTTCTATATTGTCGCAATGGTGGTGATCGGCCTAATGGCTTATCGCGCGACAAGCAACTTTTCCGATTACATCTTAGGGGGCCGACGTTTAGGGAGTTTCGTAACTGCACTTTCTGCAGGGGCTTCCGACATGAGTGGCTGGCTACTGATGGGTCTGCCCGGTGCGATTTATCTTTCTGGTCTGTCTGAGATGTGGATTGCCATCGGTCTGATCATTGGTGCCTGGCTCAATTGGCTACTGGTCGCTGGTCGTCTGCGGGTGCATACCGAAGTCCAGCACAATGCCCTGACCCTGCCGGATTATTTCTCGAATCGTTTTAACGACCAGAAAAAAATCCTGCGTATTGTTTCGGCTTTCGTGATTCTGATTTTCTTTGCGATTTACTGTGCTTCCGGCATGGTTGCAGGTGCGCGTCTGTTCGAAAGCATGTTTGACATGTCTTACAGCACTGCGCTCTGGATCAGTGCCATTGCCACCATCAGCTATGTGTTTATTGGTGGCTTCCTGGCTGTGAGCTGGACCGATACCATTCAGGCCGGTCTGATGATCTTTGCCCTGTTGCTGACGCCAATCGTGACGTTGATGGCGTTCTCGGATATGTCCCAGGTGACTTTGGCACTGGAAGCTGCTCGTCCTCAAGCAATGAATATTCTGGGTAATCTGAGCTTTGTTGCAATTATTTCCCTGCTTGCCTGGGGTTTGGGTTACTTTGGCCAGCCGCATATTCTGGTGCGCTTCATGGCTGCAGATTCAGTCAAATCCATTCCAAATGCACGTCGTATTGGCATGACCTGGATGATTCTGTGTCTGGGCGGTGCAGTCGCAGCCGGCTTCTTCGGTATTGCTTATTTCGAGCAGCATCCAGAACTGGCAAGCGTGGTGAATGCCAATCCTGAAACCGTATTTATGGAACTGACCAAAATCCTGTTTAACCCATGGATTGCAGGTGTAGTTCTGGCGGCGATTCTGGCGGCAGTAATGAGTACTTTAAGCTGTCAGCTCTTGGTCTGTTCAAGCACTTTGACAGAAGACTTCTATAAATCTTTCCTGCGTAAAAATGCCTCGCAAAAAGAACTGGTCTGGGTTGGACGTTTGATGGTACTGCTGATTGCCTTGCTGGCGATCTGGATGGCGGGTAATCCTGAATCTAAAGTGCTGGGTCTGGTGGCTTATGCATGGGCAGGTTTTGGTGCCGCTTTTGGTCCATTGATTATCCTGTCATTGTTCTGGAAACGTATGACCTTGAATGGTGCCTTGGCGGGTATGATCGTTGGTGCAGTCGTGGTTATTTTCTGGAAGAACCTGTTTGCTGACACTGGTCTGTATGAAATCGTTCCTGGCTTTATCTGTTCAATGCTGGCGATTGTGGTGGTGAGTCTGATGGGTAAAGCACCAACAGCAGAAATTACTGACCGTTTTGAAGAAGCTGAACGCCTGTATAACGAAAGTAAATAATTCTGTATCAACTAAAAAGAGGACTTCAAGTCCTCTTTTTTTATGCGGTTCCTTTAAAATTTTTTAGAAAAATAATTTTTCAATCAGCTTTTGCGCGTGAGCAGGAACTGGGTAATTTGCATCAACTCTTCCGCCTGACCTTCAAAATGGTTCAAGGCATTGATCGCCTGATCATGTAATTGCTGGGCATAGGCTTTGGCCTGCTCTAGACCCATCAATGCCGGATAAGTCGATTTTTCTACCTGTTCATCTTTACCTGCGGTTTTCCCCAAGACTTCGGTATCGGAAATAATATCCAGAATATCGTCCTGTACCTGGAAAGCCAGACCAATCGCCTGTCCAAACTCACGTAATTTAGGAATGGCCAGATCGGTGCCTTCAAAGATTGTCACCGCCGCCATCATGATCGCGGCGCTAATCAAAGCACCGGTTTTATTGCGATGAATATTTTCCAGTGCTTGCTGATCGATTTTTTTGCCTTCAGACTGCAAATCTAAAACCTGACCATTCACCATTTTCGAAGAAGCGGTTGCCAGAATCTGCATCTGCTTCAGTACAATGGAAGCTTCTACCGCTGGCCCCTGATCAAACAGACGGCTACCCAAAATTTCAAAAGCCATAGACTGCAGGATATCACCTGCCAACAATGCTGTATCTTCCCCATAAGCCACATGACAGGTCGGTTGGCCACGGCGCAGCAAATCATTGTCCATACATGGTAGATCATCATGGGCCAGTGAATAGCAGTGAATAAACTCGATCGCAACCGCTGCACGGCGCACTGCAGCGCTATTCTGGTTCGGCTTTAATGCGGCGGTGGCATAGCATAGCGCTGGACGTACTCGTTTACCGCCAAGCATCACAGCATGATGGACTGCCGACCTTAACGGTTCCGGAATGGCAAAGGCTTCCAGAGCGGTCAATAAATCCTGTTGAATGCGGTGTTGTGCTTGAGTGAGTGCATGGGTTGATACGTCAGTAATAGATGACACATTCGCCTCGAATACGTAGTCCAGAAAAATAAAATGACAAGCGAATAAATGCCTGTACGCTGATCAGGCATTGTACCTAGAAATGCCTTGAATTTTCAGCCATAAATCGTATTGTTCTGCTGAAATTCGCTATTCAACATCAAATAAGCAAGTCAGAGATTTTAAACAATAAAAAACCACCGCAGAACCGGTGGTTTTATTCAGGCTAAATGTATGCACAGCATTTAAACGAGAACATCTTCTGGTACGCGCACCCAGCCTTCCATCAAGACACGGGCACTACGGCTCATAATCGCTTTCTTCACTTTCCACTCACCATTTTCAAAACTTGCTTGTGCACCCACTCTCAACGTCCCGGAAGGATGACCGAAACGCACTGCTTCACGCTCTACTCCACCTGCGACCCGGTTCACCAATGTTCCGGGAATAGCAGCTGCCGTACCAATGGCCACCGCAGCCGTACCCATCATGGCATGATGGAGTTTACCCATAGACAAGGCACGAACCAGAATATCGGTGTCTGATTCAGTGACAGTTTTGCCACTTGAAGAGGTATAGCTACTCGGTGGTGCAACAAAGGCAATTTTTGGAGTATGTTGTCGGGTTACGGCTTCGGCAATATCCTGAATCAGTCCCATCTGCTTCGCTGCATAGGCACGAATTGTCTCAAATTTTGTCAGGGCTGCCACGTCATTATTGATATGATCCTGAAGCTCGGTACCCTTATAACCGAGATCTCCAGCATTCAAAAATACCGTCGGAATGCCGGCATTAATCATGGTCACTTCGAAACTGCCAATATTGGGAACTTCCAAAGTATCGACCAGATTACCTGTTGGAAACATTGAACCGCCTTCAGCATCGTCATCGGCTGGATCCAGAAACTCGATCTGCACTTCGGCAGCAGGAAAGGTTACGCCATCCAGTTCGAAATCACCCAACTCCTGCACCTGTCCATTCTGTATCGGCACATGTGCAATAATGGTTTTCTGAATATTGGCCTGCCAGATACGTACCGTGCACAGCCCATTTTCAGGAATACGTTCGGCATCGACCAGACCATTGGAAATGGCAAATGCACCTACTGCCGCGGTCAGATTGCCACAGTTGCCACTCCAGTCCACAAAAGGACGGTCAATTGACACCTGACCAAATAAATAATCGACATCATGATCAGCGTGTTGGCTTTTTGACAGGATCACCGTTTTACTGGTACTGGAACTGGCACCACCCATACCGTCGATCTGTTTCCCGTATGGATCGGGGCTACCAATCACGCGCAGCAAAAGCTGATCACGAATCCGGCCCGGCTGTTGTGCTTCTACAGGCAGGTTATCCAGCTTAAAGAAAACACCTTTACTGGTGCCTCCACGCATATAGGTTGCAGGAATCTTGATTTGGGCGGCAAAACTCATGAATTATTTCATCCTTTGACTTGTCTTTGTTTTCGTACGGGTTATTCAATATTTATATTCAAAGTATAGTATGTTGAAAGCAGAACTGCTTGACTGCCAGACCTTAGTATAAAAAAACGGCATTTGTATTTTATCCAAGAAAAAAGAGAACTCATCAGTAACAGTTTCAATAAAATTAATATATTGATTCATTTATATTTTATTTCAGTTATTTATATGAATATTTTTTATTACTCCTCCAACAATATTTCATTCTTAGGATGGACTAGGCTTCTTTAGTCTGATCAATTACAATCAGCCACTTATCATTTTCCATTGTCGGGCTGAACACTTTGAATAACGAGTCTTCACAACTTCAGCGTGGCTTAAAGAACCGTCATATTCAGTTGATCGCCATGGGCGGTGCAATTGGCACAGGCTTATTCTTAGGTTCCGCACAGGTGATCCAATCTGCGGGTCCTTCTATTATTTTGGGCTATGCCATTGGTGGCTTGATTGCATTTTTAATCATGCGTCAATTGGGTGAGATGATTGTTCATGAACCGGTCGCAGGTTCATTCAGCCATTTTGCTTATAAATACTGGGGCAAATTCCCCGGTTTCCTTGCAGGTTGGAACTACTGGATTCTGTATATCCTGGTGGCCATGACCGAACTCACCGCTGTTGCGAAATATATCAACTACTGGTGGCCGCATATTCCAGCCTGGGCATCGGTACTGTTTTTCTTTATCTTGATTACGCTGGTCAACCTCGGCAATGTGAAATTCTACGGTGAATCGGAATTCTGGCTCTCGATCATTAAAGTGACTGCGGTCATCTCGATGATTGTGTTCGGGCTATATCTGATCTTAACCGCAGATGCTTCATCAACTGCATCGTTCAGTAATTTATGGACTGCGGGTGGCTTCTTCCCGAATGGCTTTGAAGGCCTGTTCTTCATGCTGGCCTTCCTGATGTTCGCCTTCGGTGGTATTGAACTGATCGGCATGGCTGCGGCAGAAGCTGAAAATCCAGAAAAAACCATTCCGAAAGCGATTAATCAGGTGGTGTTCCGTATCCTGATTTTCTATGTTGGTGCATTGACGATTCTGTTATCGCTGGTGCCTTGGAATCAGCTGGAACTCGGCGGTCTGGATAAAAGTCCGTTTGTGATGATTTTCAGTCAATTGGGTATTGGCTGGGCAGCACACTTACTGAACTTTATTATCTTAACAGCTGCCTTGTCTGTCTATAACAGCGGGATGTATGCCAATAGCCGCATGCTGTATGGTTTAGCGCAGCAAGGAAATGCCCCGAAAGTCTTCATGAAAGTGAATAAGCAAGGTACGCCAATTCCTGCTGTATTGTTCTCTGCCGTGCTGATTTTCGGCTGTGTACTACTCAACTACTTCGTGCCTGAAGATGCTTTAAGTCATCTGATTTACATCGTAGTCGGTGCATTGGTCTTGAACTGGGCTATGATCACCCTAACTCATTTGAAGTTTATTCAGAGCATGAAAAAGCTCGGACAGAAAACATCGTTCCCTGCTCTGTGGTCACCTGCAAGCAACATCTTGGTACTGGGCTTTATCGCAACTATTCTTTATATCATGTGGACACAAGGTTTCCAGGAATCGGTCTATATGATTCCAGTCTGGATTGTGATTATGTTGGGTCTGTTTAAGTTACTTAAGCCTAAAAATACCTAGACAACTCCTGTAGCTATGAGTCCTTAAAAGTTATTGCTTCGGCAATAACTTTTTTTTGTATTTTTTACAGTACAATAGCCTTCTTTTCGCGCCCTTAGCTTAACTGGATAGAGCAGTTGCCTCCTAAGCGACCGACGTGGGTTCGAGTCCCGCAGGGCGCACCATCCTTTCAAAATGTGATCTATACTTCAAAAAATTAGCGTTAATCTTCATATTTTTAGAATATTTTTTATACAAAAAATCATTTTTTCTTCATTATTTTATTTCTTTTACTTTCAAATACTTATTTCAAAATGAGGCTATTTTTTGGTGTAAAAACTCTATTTTGATGCTTTTTTAGACTAATTAGTTTTTTCTAGAGCATTTACTCTTATTTTAATTGTGCTATTTTTGTCACATGGAGTAACAAATGATTGCGGATAAATACCCGAAATCTCCAAGAATTTAATAAGTGCAAACAACAACGCTAGATATAAATTTGTACCTCAAGGAAAGACGTAAATGAAATTAAAAACATTAACTACTGCAATGATTCTTGCAACTGTACCAATGACGGGTGCTTTTGCAGCAGCTCTAGATCGTTCAGGCCAATCAATGGCGGCCTTCCTGCAACCAGGTAATTATTTTGAAGCAGGTATTTCTGTCCTAGACCCAGATGTATCTGGTAAAGAAGCTGGTACAAGTGAAACACGCCGTAATATTGATGATATGGCTGGTGATTACTATTTCCCAAGTGCAGCATTAAAGTTTCAACCTACTGAAAAATTCTCAGTTGGTATTTTATATGATCAACCATATGGTGCTGATGCTGAATACCAAGGCACTAATGTCTTTACTTCAAACCCAGGTACAGACACTATCTTATCAACTGGTGCAATAAACAATATTGTACGCGCTAGAGCAGTTGCAGCTCTTGAAGCCCTAGGAGCACCAGTAAATGAACAAACGCTAGCAGGTGCTGAAGCACAAGTTAGAAGTAGTCCAGCTTTTCAACAGTTAACTGGAGCACTTGCTGCAGGTAATAATTTCTTAGGCGAAGGCAATACTAAAGTTGAAGTAGATACTCAAAACCTATCTTTAGTTTTTGGTTACCAACCGACTGAAAACTGGAATATCTATGGTGGTGGTGTCTATCAAACCGTTAAAGGGAATCTAAGCTTACGCGGTCAAGCATATAGCCTTTTCAATGGTTATGATGCGACATTTAAAGAAACAAGTGGTACAGGCTGGTTAGCAGGTTTAGCCTTCCAAATCCCAGATATTGCTTTAAAAGCTTCTGTAACTTATCGTTCAGAAATTGACCATGATATTTCAGCTTCTGAAGACTTATCACTTTTAAACTTCCCTTTACTAACAACTGTATTAGGTGGTCTAGGTGTTTCTCCTGCTCAGCTTGCTACTCTAGATGATTCTGGAAAAACCAAAATTACTACACCTCAATCTGTAAACTTGGATTTCCAAACAGGTGTAATGGCAAATACTGTAGCTTTCGCTAATGTACGCTGGGTAGACTGGTCAAACTTTTCTATTCGTCCTTACCAATTTGGCAATGTAAGTGAAGCTGTAGGCCCTCTAATAGGTCGTCCAAATGGCTTTAATCTGGTTGAATATGAAGATGACCAAATTTCAGCAACTGTAGGTGTAGGCCGTAAATTTAATGACCTATGGGCTGGTAACGTATCAGTAGGTTGGGATTCTGGTGCAGGCAACCCTGTATCTACACTTGGTCCAACTGAAGGTTACTGGAATGTTGGCCTAGGTCTTCAATACAGCCCAACCCCAGCCACTTTCATTGCTGGTGGTGTAAAATACTTCATGTTAGGTGATGCAAAAGCACAAACTGGTGCACAAGCTGGTGGTCCTGAGTATGTTGCTGAATTTGAAGATAACGATGCATGGGCATATGGTCTGAAAATCGGCTATCGCTTCTAAGCTCTGATTAAATAAAAACCACTTTCGAGTGGTTTTTATTTTTTAACTCTAATTTTATACACTTGCATATCATTCGATTATTTTAGCACCAATTAAAATTAATAGAACTTCAATCCTTTCACATTATTTAAAGTTAATTTAATCTGATATTTTTCATATATTTATACCAATAAAATTAGTATAAAAACTCTAATCAAGCCCTTTCCTTAACCGCCTTAGTTCATTTCTTCAACAGAGCTGAGTATTTACTCTTTTTAAAATTATGTTACTTTTCCTGCACATTTTTGTTACAGATGGCATCAGGGAACGTACCATGAAGCTCAATAAAATTTATTCTGCTATTGTACTTAGCACTTTACCTCTTTCTGCAGTTCAAGCAGCTGGCTTAGACCGTTCTGGTCAATCTATTTCTGCTTTTTTACAGCCGGGTAACTATGCGGAAGCAGGTATTTCTGTTTTAGATCCAGAAGTTCAAGGTAAAGACAATGCCGGCAATAAAGTCAGCGATATGGCTGAAGATTACTACTTCCCTACTGCTGCTATAAAAATTCAGGCAACTGATAAAATATCTCTGGGTTTACTTTATGACCAGCCATTTGGAGCTGACTCTCAATATGCGCCTGAATCTAATGCTTTTGCTACAGTAAATACCAATACTGGTGTATTGGAAGGCACTTCTGTTGAAGTAAAAACCAATAGCATTACAGCACTTATAGGGTATCAGCCAAATGAGAACTGGAATGTTTATGCCGGACCTGTCTATCAAAGCGTAAAGGCGAAAGTCTCCCTACGTGGTACAGCTTATAGAGGCCCGCAAGTTCTTGGCGGTTATGATATTGACCTTAAAGAAAGTGAAGCTTACGGTTGGTTAGCTGGTTTTGCATATTCTATTCCTGAAATTGCCTTAAAAGCTGCTGTGACTTATCGCTCTGAAATTAAACATGAATTAGATACCACAGAAACCTTCGGTTTTGGTACAGATGGGGCTTTATATATTCCTGGATTAACTGGCACATTATTAGGTAAACCAGTAATTCCAACTTACCATAAAGCGGAAATTACTACACCACAATCAGTCAACATTGACTTACAGTCAGGCATTGCAAAAAATACCTTAGCCTTTGCTAATATTCGCTGGGTACATTGGGATCAGTTTGCAGTAAAACCTGCTTATTTATCTCAGCTAACTGGCGCACTCACCGGAAAACAGCAGAATCTTGTCGATTATTCAGATGATCAATGGTCTGCAAATGTGGGTTTAGGTCATAAATTTAACGTTAAATGGTCAGGCTCTGCTGCTGTAGGTTATGACTCTGGCGCAGGAAACCCGGTAACCACCTTGGGTCCAACTGAAGGTTATTGGAGTGTCGGTCTAGGCGGCCAATACAGCCCTGCAGAAAACTATTTTATCCAGGCTGGGGTTAAATACTTCTGGCTAGGAGATGCACAAGCACAAACAGGTGGTGAAGTAAAAGGTAGCTTTGAAGACAACCATGCAATCGGCTATGGTATGAAAATCGGTTACCGTTTCTAATTGCGTTAAAAAATTAGTATTCAACAAGAAAGGGCGCTATAAGCGCCCTTTCTTTTATTACATACACTTAAATATTAAGCTGGAATATCACGTACTGAAGCATTACGAATCGCTTCTTTTAACGCATCATAACCACGAATTGGCGGGAATTGCGGGAATTCAGCAATCACATTTTCAGGCGCATCAAATAGGAAACCATGATCTGCTTCACCTAGCATCGTGGTATCATTATAAGAATCTCCTGCTGCAATCACACGGAAGTTCAAGCCATGTAATGCTTTTACGGCTTGACGTTTTTGGTCCGGCTGACGAAGTTTATAAGCCGAGATCATGCCTGCTTCATCTGTTTCCAGTTTATGACAGAAAATCGTCGGCCAATCCAGTTGCTTCATCAATGGATGTGCAAATTCATAGAAAGTATCTGAAAGAATAATTAATTGAAAATGCGTACTCACCCATTTCACAAATTCTTTTGCTCCTGGGAACGGCCCCATTTCTGCAATCACTTCCTGAATATCGTTCAAGCCTAAACCGTGCTGTTTTAAAATATTCAGACGTTGGGTCATCAGTACATCATAGTCAGGAATGTCACGAGTCGTCGCTTCAAGCTCTTTAATCCCGGTTTTTTTGGCAAAGTTAATCCAGATTTCTGGAACCAACACGCCTTCTAAATCTAGACATACGACTTCCATGAACATTCCCTCTGAGTTGTATTGAAAAAATTTTGCACTATCATAGCTGAAGAAATAGATTTTGCACTGTACTTTTTTAAATCTATTTTTTTCATAAGTATTTATTTTTTAGTGATAAGTCAACTAAATCAATTCTATTAAAATAGATGTGAAATTAATTAATATAGGCCATGTCCTTTCCAAGCCTATATCGCCAGGACTCTCATGACCATCATTCCTACTATTGATCGTATTGATGCACTTGCATCTGAATATGCAGATAAATCGCCTAATGAAATCTTGGCACTTGCACTGAGCCAGCAAGGTGAAATTGCGATTTCATTTTCTGGGGCCGAAGATGTTGTATTGATTGATATGGCCTCTCATCTGGGTAAACCATTCCGGGTATTCAGTCTGGATACTGGACGTTTACATGCAGAGACCTATCAGTTTATTGAGCGGGTGCGTAAGCATTATAATATCGAGATTGAAATCTGCTTCCCCGAAACTGCAGACGTGCAAAATCTAGTGACGACAAAAGGTTTATTCAGTTTCTTTGAAGATGGCCATCAAGAATGTTGCGGTATACGCAAGGTTCAACCACTGCGTAAAAAACTGGCCACGCTGGATGGCTGGATTACCGGTCAGCGTAAAGACCAAAGCCCGGGTACCCGTAATGAAATTCCTGTGGTTCAGGCAGATCCAGGTTTCTCCGGTCCTGGAAAGCAGTTGATTAAGTACAATCCTCTAGCCAACTGGTCCAGTGCAGATGTCTGGAGTTATATCCGTATGATGGAAGTCCCTTATAATGCCCTGCATGAGAAAGGTTTTGTTTCTATCGGCTGTGAACCTTGTACTCGCCCTGTGCTGCCAAATCAGCATGAACGCGAAGGCCGCTGGTGGTGGGAAGAAGCCACCCATAAAGAATGTGGCTTACATGCTGGCAATCTAAAAAAATAAAGTTAAGTTTTATCGCTCCTATTGATTGAAAGGCTATTTTTTTAATAAAGATAGTCTTTTTTAATTGATAATTTTACATTTAGTGACAAGATAGAAATTACCTTTTATCGGGATAATATTATTTTAATTAAAGAATTGATAAAATTTTAGCTCATTGATTTATTTGCATAAAATGTGAAATTGAACACAATGCTATTCTTCTAATAACACATAATTATTAAGTTACACTCCACTTCGCCTAGAAAATACTATTTTTAGAAATCTATTTTAAAACTAAAATTTTCACATTTCATAAACTTAGGAAGATATTTTGTTCTTGTCAATAGCCACTTTTTCACAGTTGAGGCAAGATAAAGCAGTTCATTTATATGCTAAAAAAGATATACTTTAAAAACTAAAGTAATAATTCTAACAAGGCCTTTTAGCAAAAAAGCCATAGAGAATGCAGTGAGGCAATCCACGCTATGCGTCCATTACATCCAATTGATTTTATTTTCTTAACTTTAGAGAAACGGCAGCAGCCTATGCATGTAGGTGGACTATTTTTATTCCAAATTCCCGACAATGCGCCAGCTTCCTTTATTCAGGATCTAGTCACGGATATCCAAAATTCGAAATGCTCTCCAATCCCACCTTTTAACAATTATTTAAACGGCCTGTTTTGGGATGAAGACCAAGAATTTGATTTAGATCATCATTTTCGTCATATCGCCCTGCCAAAACCGGGCCGTATCCGTGAATTGCTGACCTATATTTCTCAAGAACATAGTGCCCTGATTGATCGTGCCAAACCTTTATGGACCTGTCATATTATTGAAGGTATTGAAGGTAACCGTTTTGCCATGTATTTCAAAATTCACCATGCCATGGTAGATGGGATTGCCGGCATGCGTCTGGTAGAAAAATCACTTTCATTTGACCCCCATGCCAAGAGTATTGTACCGCCGTGGTGTGTAGAAGGGCCACGTGCTAAACGCCTGAAAGCACCTAAAGTGAACAGGTTTAAAAATGTCCTGCAGACCATTAAGGGGCAACTGGAATGTGCGCCACGAGTTGCTTATGAACTGTCGCAAACCGTCATGAAAGATATGGGACGCAATCCGGATTATGTATCCAGCTTTCAGGCGCCAAGCAGTATTCTGAATCAACGCGTCAGTGCTTCACGTCGCTTTGCAGCCCAGTCTTTCGAATTTTCACGTTTACGTCATATTTCTAAGGCATTGGGCGTGACCATTAATGATATCGTCCTGGCCATTTGTTCAGGTGCATTACGTGAATATTTATTATCGCAAAATGCCTTACCGAAAAAACCGTTAATTGCTATGGTTCCAGCTTCTGTTCGCAGTGACGATTCAGATATATCCAACCGTATTACCATGATTCTGGCCAATCTGGGTACGCATAAAGAAGATCCGCTGGAACGTCTCAAGATCGTACGCCGTAGTGTACTGAGTGCCAAAGAACGCTTCAAACGTATGAATGCCAACCAGATTTTGAACTATAGTGCCTTTGTCTACGGTGCAGCAGGTCTGAATATTGCCTCCGGTTTAATGCCGACACGTCAGGCGTTTAACGTCATTATTTCCAATGTACCTGGACCACAAGAGCCCCTTTACTGGAATGGTGCACGTCTTGAAGCACTTTATCCGGCTTCTATCGTACTGGATGGTCAGGCCTTGAATATCACCATGACCAGCTATCTAGACAAACTGGAAGTCGGCTTAACTGCATGTCGTAATGCCCTGCCGAAAATGCAGAACTTGCTGACACATCTGGAAGAAGAAATTCAACGTTTTGAACTTATTGTAGATGGCGAACCTGTCCCAAAGTTACGGGCGGTAAGCTAGCCGCGGATGAATAAATAAGATAGATGGGCTGCCAAAGGTGCTGATCATTTTTGCCAGTCTTTGAGCACAGAATAAAGGGACCGATCTGGTCCCTTTTCTTTATTTTTGAAATCTTTTTAAATTATTTTTGACAAGTTAGAAACAATGCACAAATGCAATCAGCTTTTAATAGTACGGCACTGTTGTAATAATTGATGGCAGACGTTACGGATCATGCTCGCGGTAATTTGAACTTCATTACCGCGCTCATCAACGATATATCCCGCATGTACAGTCTTTGGTTCTAATACGTGTTTTAGGCCTTTATGGATTACTGCTTTACTCATACTCATCACACACTCCTTTTGCTAAGCCTGAAACTGGAAGAAACGGCTTTGGCTAATTCATGCATCTAGTATTGTAAATAAAGGCCCTGTTGTAAAATTTCAGATGTAACAAGTGTTTAACGATATTCTGTTACAATTTCAGCTGAGAATGATATCGTATTGCTCTTGCGTATACAGATTTTCCACCTGGAACTTAATCACGCGATTAATGAAATGTTCCAGATCAGCGACTGCAGGCGCTTCTGCCGTCAATAATCGATCAATAACAGCCGGATGCGCAACGACAGTAAAGCCACTCTGTGACTCATAAGCACGAGCATAACGCAGAATCTCCCTGAATATTTCGTAACATACTGACTCGGCTGTTTTGACATAACCGCGTCCTTGACAGGTCGGACAAGACTCGCACAGCAGATGTTCCAGCGACTCACGGGTGCGTTTCCGGGTCATTTCCACCAAGCCCAGTTCTGATACCTGAGTAATCTTGGTCTTGGCGTGGTCACGTTCTAACATGCGCTCAAACTGTTTCATCACTTCTTCACGATGCTGCGCTTCCTGCATATCGATGAAGTCGATGATAATAATGCCGCCGAGATTACGCAGACGTAACTGACGCGCGATAACATCCGTCGCTTCCATATTGGTTTTAAAAACCGTATCTTCCAACGAACGGCCACCAACATAAGAACCGGTATTGACATCAATTGTGGCCATGGCTTCAGTCTGGTCAATCATCAGATAACCGCCAGACTTCAATGCGACACGAGTTTGCAATGCCTTTTGCAGATCTTCTTCGACATTATACAAGTCGAAAATTGGCCGCTCGCCCGGATAATGCAGCAAACGGTCTTTCATGTTCGGGACAAATTCTTCGACAAATTCCTGCAACTTGGCATGAATTTCACGTGAATCCACGTAAATTTTAGCAGTTTCTTCATTGGCCAGATCACGAATCACCCGTTGCGGCAAAGGCAATTCTTCAAAGATCAAAGATGGTACTGCAATAATCTTCTGCTTGCGCTGGATATATTCCCAAAGCTTGGCCAGATAAGCCATATCCTGTGCGATGGCTTCTTCTTCAATCCCTTCTGCCGCAGTACGCACAATCACTGAACCCGGCAGCTTATGTTCTGCCTGAATCCGCTCAATGATGGAACGCAAGCGATTGCGCTCTTCCTCAGATTCAATCCGTTGTGATACACCTATATGATTGCCATATGGCATCAGCACCAAATAACGCGAAGGAATCGACAGATCGGTAGACAGGCGTGCGCCTTTGGTACCGAGCATATCTTTCATCACCTGAACCGTGAGGACTTGTCCCGGTTGAAGTAACTCAAAGACATTCGGCGTCGGTTGATTGCGGGGCCAGACCATATCATTGATATGTAAAAACGCAGTACGAGAAAGTCCGATATCCACGAAAGCAGCCTGCATGCCGGGTAAGACCCGCACCACTTTTCCTTTATAGACATTCCCTACCAGGCCACGCTTGGCCGTACGCTCGACAAACAGTTCATTGACCGTGCCGTTTTCAATTAACGCGACCCGACATTCCATCGGCGTGACATTAATCAACAACTCGTCAGACATAACTACACTCAAAACATTATAAGAATTCTTTTCAGCAGTTAATTTAGTGCCTTAACCGTCTGTAATAACTGTACTGTCTCATATAAAGGCAAGCCGACCACATTGGAATAACTGCCCTGTATTTTTGGAATATAACGTGCTGCAATTCCTTGAATCGCATAAGCCCCGGCTTTACCCAGTGGCTCACCTGTCGCCCAGTAACTTTCCATATCTACGGCGCTCAGGATTTGAAATTCGACCTGTGTGCGTACCACTATACTGTATTTTTCATGCTTTGTACGAACACAGACACCGCTATAGACATCATGCCATCGACCGGAGATTTTTGTCCACATTTCAATCGCATGTTGTTTGGATTCAGGCTTACCCAGAATCTCCTGATCCACCCCCAGACTGGTATCCGCAGCAATGATGATGGCATCTGGATAATACTCAGCCACGGCATCTGCTTTGGCTCGTGCCAGACGTTCAACATAGGCTGCGACCGACTCGCCTGCTTGTACAGATTCGTCGATCTCGGGACTGTAAATATCGAAGCTCAGCCCGAGTTGTTGCAATAACTCGCGACGCCGGGGTGAGCTCGAAGCTAGAATTATATGCGCCATTTTTTGAGCATATAATAAATAGCAGGCCAAACCAGAATACTGGTCACCATCGGAATCCAGTGCCGTGCATAAGAAAATTGCACGCCAGCTATAATCTGGGTAAAAAAGATCATCAGCAGATATGCGACAATCGCCAGCCCCATAATCACCCAGAGATTATTAAAGGTCAGGATACGGCGTTCACGGGTCAGAAAGCGAGCTAAAAAGGCAATAATGATAAAGCTCAGCGCATTCAGACCCAAAGGTGCATCCAGCAACAGATCAATAAAAATACCGGTGCCAAAGGCAAACCAGATCCCGCACCAGGTTGGCTGACATAACACCCAGAAGAGCATGATCATCAGCATAAACAGCGGACGCCAGCCCGAGAGATTATAGGAAAGTGGATAGACCATTAAAATAGAAGCCACAATCACCGAAATGACAATAGCCATTAAAGGATCACGATGCTTTCTGGATTTCATCTTAGCGATTGACATGCGGTTGCTCCATCGCTAATGAATCGGAAAATAACACTACGACATGATGTCCACCGGCGAGTTGAGCCGCAGGCGTCACATCAATCTGGGCAAATTCACCAGAATTATGGCGTTGTACTTTAGACACCTGCCCCACCAGATAACCTGCCGGGAAATGTTGTCCCAAGCCCGAACTATAGACTTTTTCACCGACCTTGATATTGGCACTGGTCGGTACATATTCCATTTTTAAACGTCCCAGATCACCCGTACCCGAGACAATGGCACGCATCCCAGTATGTTCCAGGCGCACTGACAGTGAATGTTCTTTATCAGACAACAGCATGACCCGGCTACTATGCGGATAGACATTGATAATCTGCCCCATGATCCCCTTGTCATCCAGTACCGTTTGCCCGACTTTCAGCTCGTTATTCGAACCACGGTTGATCACGATAATATGCCGTAATGGATCGGCATCGGTGCCAATCACTTCGGCAATTTCAATACGTCCATCAATGATCAGCGGCGTGTCCAATAGACCGCGCAAACGGGTATTTTCAGCAGAAAGTTCAGAGATTTTTTGTAAGCGTACCTGTGCCTGTAACAGCTCGGCCTGCATCGCGGTATTTTCCCGACGCAATTGAGCTTCAGACTTGGTTTGTTGATTCAACCACTCTCGCGACAATACCGGATAGCTGGCCACCGCATAAATAGGATTATAAGCAGCGTACAGGACATCCCTTGCAGGTTGAACAACATGCGGCATGCGCCAATCAAAGAAAAGCACCACCAAGCATGTTACCAATGCAATGATAAAAGAGCGAAAAGATGGCGGTTGTCGAGAAAACAGATGTGCTTGCACCCGCCGAATCCTTTTCTTAGCCTACGAATAACATGTCATGATTTGGGTTGTCGAAAAATTCGAGTACCTTGCCGCCACCACGAGTCACACATGATAGTGGATCTTCTGCCACTACCACTGGCAGGCCAGTTTCTTTGGCAAGCAGTTTGTCAAGATTACGTAGCAATGCACCACCACCGGTTAACACGATACCACGTTCAGCGATGTCCGAAGAAAGCTCAGGAGGGGTATGTTCTAAAGCAGATTTCACCGCAGACACGATGTTTTGCAATGGATCAGAAATCGCTTGGGTCACTTCGTCTGAATTGACCACAATCGCACGAGGCACACCTTCTGCGAGGTTACGGCCACGAACTTCAATTTCAAGCGGTTTAGCGCCTTCATCTGGCAACGCCATACCCACTTCTTTTTTGATCACTTCAGCCGTGGTTTCGCCGATCACACAGCCATGCGCTTTACGCACATAGTTAATGATCTGCTCATCAAATACATCACCGCCGATACGTAACGAATCTGCATAAACACAACCCTGCAACGAGATAATCGCAATTTCAGTGGTACCACCGCCCACATCAACCACCATCGAACCACAGGCTTGCTCAACTGGCATACCTGCACCAATCGCTGCTGCCATCGGCTCTTCGATTAAACGTACATCACGTGCGCCCGCATTAAACACGGCTTCACGAATGGCACGGCGCTCAACAAGGGTTGATTTACATGGCACGCAAACCACGACACGCGGTGCCGGAGTAAATAAACGGTTTTCATGTACTTTGCGAATAAACTGATTCAGCATGGTCTCAGTGACTTCAAAATCCGCAATCACACCGTCTTTCATAGGACGGATCGCTGAGATATTGGCTGGGGTACGACCTAGCATTTGCTTCGCTTCAAGACCGACTGCCGCAACAATTTTATGTGAACCACTATGACGGATGGCTACAACCGTCGGTTCATTTAATATAATGCCTCGTCCTGGCGCATAAATAAGTGTATTTGCTGTACCTAAATCAATGGCAAGATCGGGCGAAAACAAGCCTATTAGTCGTTTTAGAATCACGGGGACGTTCTCAGTTAAACTTTATATGGACGCAAGGTGGCCACTTTAACTAAATGTGATGATTTGGACAAGTCAATCGCTTATCATAACGCATGATAATTTGAATTTTTTTAATACTGATTAGGTAATATTATGTCTACATCGGATGCACAGCATTCTGCAGATTTAAGTGCAGAAACAGTTTCAGCCATTGCCAACCTTGCAAGGTTATCTCTCAATGATACGCAATCTGCTGAATATGCTCAAAGTTTAAATAAAATTTTAGGCATGATGGAAACCCTGAAAGGCATCAATACCGACGGTGTTGAACCACTGAAAAGCCCTTTCGACCACCCACAGCCTTTACGTGAAGATGTCGTGTCGGAAAGCAATCATCGTGAGGAATACCAAGCAGTTGCACCTGCTGTACAGGACGGTTTGTATCTCGTCCCACGCGTGATTGAGTAATTATTACCCAGTTCATTCTTTTTATTAAATTAAACGTAAAGAATTATTTCTCATGACAGATTTACACCGCTTATCCATTCGTGAACTGACTGAAGGTTTGGCAAATGCTCAATTTTCATCCCGCGAATTGACTCAACACTATTTAAAACGCATCGAAAAAATTGATGCACAGGTCAAGGCTTATGTGACCGTGACTGCTGAACAGGCATTGGCTCAAGCTGATGCTGCCGATGCTGCAATCAAAGCTGGCAATGCCTCTGCCCTGACTGGTGTGCCAGTTGCCCACAAAGATATTTTCTGTACCCAAGGCATTAAAACCACTGCCGGTTCAAAAATGCTGGACAATTTTATCTCTCCTTACGACGCAACCGTTGTAGCGAAAGGTAAAGCTGCGGGCCTGGTCACTTTGGGTAAAGTGAACATGGACGAATTCGCGATGGGTTCGACCTCTGAGAACTCATATTACGGCGCAACTGCCAACCCTTGGAACCTGGGCCATGTCCCTGGTGGTTCTTCAGGCGGTTCTGCAGCAGCTGTGGCAGCGGATTTGGCACCATTTGCAACTGGTACTGACACCGGTGGTTCAATCCGTCAACCTGCATCATTCTGTGGTCTGACCGGTCTTAAACCGACTTACGGTCGTGTATCGCGCTTCGGTATGATTGCTTATGCATCATCACTAGACCAAGGTGGTCCAATGGCACGTTCTGCAGAAGACTGTGCTTACCTGATGAATGTCATGGCCGGTCATGATGCCAAAGATTCAACTTCAATGGATCAAGTGGTAGATAACTATGTCGCGAACCTGAACGCTACCTCAGTAAAAGGTTTACGCATTGGTATTCCAAAACAGTATTTTAATGTTGCTGGCCTAGCTGAAGATGTTAAAGCACGTGTCGAAGAATCACTTAAAAAGTTAGAAGAAATGGGCGCTACGCTTGTTGAGATCGACCTCAACATGACTGAAAGCTATGTTCCGACTTATTACCTGATCGCACCTGCCGAAGCTTCTTCGAACCTATCACGTTTTGATGGCGTACGTTATGGCTATCGCGCAGAAAATCCTGTGGACCTGATGGACCTGTACAAGCGTTCACGTTCAGAAGGTTTTGGTGCAGAAGTGCAACGCCGTATCCTGATTGGTACGTATGCCCTGTCTGCAGGTTATTACGATGCTTACTATGTAAAAGCACAGAAAGTACGTCGCCTGATCCAGCAAGATTTCCTTAAAGCATTTGAATCGGTCGATGTCATTGCAGCACCTTCTGCGCCAACGACTGCCTATAAAATTGGTGCAGATTTAACGCCAGTTGAAATGTACCTGGGCGATATTTATACGCTTGCGGTAAATCTGGCAGGTCTTCCTGCGATTAACGCGCCTGTCGGTTTTGACCAAAATAACTTGCCAGTTGGCTTACAGCTGATTGGTAATTACTGGTCAGAATCTCAATTGTTGTCTGTGGTACACCAGTATCAACAGGCCACCGATTGGCATACAAAACGCGCTGCAATTGCTGAGGAGAACGCATAATGGCTCAAGCTCAAAAATCGGCTAAACCAAAATCCAACCTGATTGATGGTTGGGAAGTCGTTATTGGTATCGAGATTCACACTCAGCTTGCCACCAATACCAAAATTTTTTCAGGTTCATCGACTGTTTTCGGTAATGATCCAAACACGCAAGCCAGCCTGGTTGATTTGGCTATGCCGGGCGTATTGCCGGTATTAAACAAAGAAGTAGTTGATCTTGCGATTCGCTTTGGTTTGGGCATCGATGCATACATCGACCAGGCATCTGTATTTGCACGTAAGAACTACTTCTACCCGGATTCTCCAAAAGGTTATCAGATCAGCCAGATGGATAACCCGATTGTGGGCTTGGGGCATATCGACATTCAACTTGAAGATGGCACGGTTAAACGCATTGGCGTAACGCGCGCGCACCTTGAAGAAGATGCAGGTAAATCGATCCATGACCAGTTCGAAGGTATGTCAGGCATCGACTTGAACCGTGCAGGTACGCCTTTACTTGAAATCGTATCTGAACCGGATATGCGTTCAGTTGAAGAAGCGGTTGCATACATTAAAGCGATTCACACGCTAGTGCGCTGGTTAGGCATTTCTGACGGTAACATGGCGGAAGGTTCGTTCCGTTGTGACTGTAACGTGTCTTTACGTCGTCCGGGTCAACCTTTCGGTACACGTTGTGAATTGAAAAACCTGAATTCATTCCGTTTCATTGAACAGGCGATCAATGTTGAAATTGAACGTCAAATGGAAATTCTGGACTGGGATGGCACCATTGATCAGGAAACGCGTCTGTTCGACCCTGTAAAGATGGAAACGCGTTCAATGCGTTCTAAAGAAGAAGCGAACGATTACCGCTACTTCCCTGACCCAGACTTGTTGCCTGTAGTGATTGCGGACGAACAAATCGAAGCAATTAAAGCAACCATGCCTGAGCTTCCTGCGGCACGTCGTGCGCGTTTTGTGACTGACTTTGGTGTGACTGAGTACGATGCTCACGTGCTTACATTGACTCGTGAAATGTCAGAGTTCTACGAAGAGGTGGTTAAGGCTGCTGGTGGCGCTGCACAAGGTAAGATTGCGGCAAACTGGGTGATGGGCGAATTCTCAGGTGCTTTAAACAAAGCAGGCCTAGATTTGGCTGATTCTCCTGTATCAGCTGGAAAACTTGGTGGTATGATTGCACGTATTGTGGACAACACAATTAACGGTAAGATCGCGAAGCAAGTATTCGGCTTTATGTGGGAAGAAGGCAAATCTGCGGACGAGATTATTGCTGAAAAAGGCTTGAAACAGGAAACTGATACAGGCGCGATTGAAGCGATTATTAAAGACGTGCTTGCTGCCAATGAGAAGATGGTTGAAGAGTATAAATCTGGTAAAGAGAAAGCGTTCAATGGTCTAGTTGGTCAAGTGATGAAAGCAGCAAAAGGTAAAGCGAACCCTGCTCAAGTAAATGAATTGATGAAGAAGTTGATTGGTTGAGACTGATTAATTTTGGAATAAAAAACCCGCTTTAGAGCGGGTTTTTAGTTTTATTTTGTATAAAATCTAGAAGCTGAAAAAATTTTGTATGATTATAAATTTTTAATTTCTCTAAAAATTCTTTATCTTTCATTTGTCTATAGGATTCAAATACATAAAATTTTTTCTCTCTCCTAGGAAGGTTATCTTCATAAAATATCCTATATTGCTTCACATTCACTGATTCTGATATTAATTCACCTTCATCATCATATTCATTTAAATAAAGATCTTTAATATTAAAACCTAGATTAAGAGACTTATCATTTTTATTCAAAAAAAAATTATGAGTTATCGGAGTAAATATAGCATCTAAATAATTTTCGTAATAGAAATCATATCTAGTTCTCTCCATAACATGATTAACTTTCCGTTTCTGCTCCTCATAATCCATTCCATTAAAATCGTCCCAAGTTAGTTTGTCATAACCACCATACTTTAAAAGATCATAATAATATTTCCCTTGTTTGTAATCCAAGTCTGTCTCTTGAAATTCCTTAAACAATACAGGTTGAGCATAAACCTCAGAAATTTGATTTTCTGTGTAGTTATCTGACAATAAGACATACCATTGGAATGTTGAGAATAACTCAACATAACAAAAAATTAATTTTTCTTCCTGTCCTTCACATTGCAAAGTAAATAATGATAAGAAATGATGTGGGTATTCGTAGCACTCTGACTTTATCTTTTCAATCTCTATATCCAATTCAGTAAAAGGATAAAAAGGAATTACACACAATTTATCTAGAATGTTTTGATTTTCAAAGTCAATTATTCTATTCAAAAAATCTCTTTTTATACCTAATTTTGTTGCATAGCCTGCACATATTTTCGCTAATTCTTGTTTAAAATTAAGATTCTCAATATTAAAATTTGGAAAAATCCGATCCTCGTTTTCCAACTCTAGAAATTCTTTTATAATTAACTTGTAGCCTAATGAGTCAAGTCTTTTTTCTTTTAAATATTTTCCCACTCTTTGTTTTTTTCCAAAGAAATGAAGCTTTTTCTCTTTCTGATCTATATGATGAGTCGCACCAAAACATTCTATCTTTTGACTAGACCACATGACATCTAAAATAATGTTTAACTTTGATAAATAAACTTTAGCTTTTGTTTGGTTATTTTTGTTTGAAGAACGATCTACTCTAAGATCTAATAGTTTTTTCAAGAAATCAAAATTTTCTATAAATTTTTTATCGATAGAATCGTTTAACTTACTCCCACACTCCTCACATAGTACATCTTCTGACTTCAGATATCCGCCTAAAGCATTAGGAATAATATGTTCTTCATGCGTTATACATTGTCCTTTATTTTTAAGACTTTCTATCTTTTCAATTTTCTGTTCTTTACTTAGCTTAAGCCCTTTTAAGCTTATTAATTCTAATCCACACAAATAACATATATGCACGACATGCCCAAAAATTAAGTTATTAAAATTCATAAATATCAAAATAGAAGGCAAGTTTACAATATAAATTTAAGAAAATTTTCAATCATATATGGGACTATCCTGATGCAAAAGGTTATGGCGCAACGGCATGTATTGTCGTTCCTGCATTTTTAGAACTCTATGAAAAAGACCAAGCCAATTGGGAACAACTCGCTTATTGGATTCATAACAATCTGAATTACAGTCACCTACAATTTTTTCCAAAACTCTGTGCCTTTAACATTGGTTGGCATGAACAGCCTACACGAGAAATTTATAGTTATATCCAACCGAAAGGCTATTTGCTGCGTGGTGAAGCTGTGAATAAAGAATTTGAGAAATTTTATCCTGATTTATTGTAATCATTAATCCCCCCAAATCCCCCTTTTTCAAAGGAGGACTTGCCACGTCATCAATTGATACGCGTGGTTCCCTCTCCTGAGCAAGTTTTAAAGCACTGCTTTAAAATGAAGCGCAAGAAAGGATGAGGGCTAGGGAGAGGATTTTTTTAAATTAATACTCTTCTCTTAAATTTTCTAATTCAGTCGCACGTGCGGCAGTCGCTTCCATGTAACAACTATTGCTATTTACAGTTGCAATCGTCCCTCCATTCGGGTCGGCATAAAAATCGCAATTGGCATCACGATAGCGAATCCAGAGACGCTGAACCTCTTGAAGCTGTTTTTTACGGTTTGCATTCAGCGATGCCATCGTCTGTTTATAGGCATTATTTAACCGTGTATCTTGGCGATCTGTTTCGGCCGCAATACAATCCAGCATATTTACAGTAACGCCACCTGAGCGATCCATACAATTTGAGTATTGCCGACTCAAATCATTGTCCCCTGCGTACAGCGCAGGAGGAAGTATAAACATACTTAAACCCAATAAAGCAGTGCGTTTGAACATAACAACCCCTATCTTTTCATTTATGTTATTCATAATAAATACCATAATTGAACCCTGGCACGCATGCATTCAATCAGTTATTTCCCTCTTAACTCACCCAACTTATTCCACACATCCGGTGTCAAGAAAGTGACCACCAGTTTATTTAAATCCACATAACGCAGCACACCTTTAAGCTGACTTTTCATTTCAGGATTTTCTAAAATTTCCTCACCGGTAATCCGTCCAAGTTCCTGAAAACTGTCACCCACCGCTTGTACGCCTTCCGCAGCAATTACCGCTTTGGTCTGTGCAGAACATTGCTCTACCAATATACGCTGCAATACTTGGGCTAAATTTTTATCCAGCTGGGTTCTTTGTGCTTCATTCACATTACTGAATTTCTTCAATTCCGGATGTGCAGATAAGGCAACAAAGGTCCATTGCAGCACCGTTGTTTTATCTGCTGCCGTGGTGGATTTCACCAGACAGTTACTCAGCTGCTCGACGGTTGGCCCCGCAATAGCCATTTGGGTGGTAGCCATCAAGGCCATTGCCATTAATCCCCACCGAATTTTAGCTGTAAATCTGCGACGGATAACCTCAGTTTGGCGTGACATAAGCGAATCTCTTTTTTAACAATCAGCTACTTTGTATCATAGACTCGCACCTTGCCCGTGTTATTACTCTGTAATTTATGGCAATACACAAGCCACGGGCAAAAGACCGATATCTGATTAGGTGTATTGAGTGTAAATGTGAGTTTGAGATTAGAAATCCCCGTCTCTGTTCAGCATTTTTTAAGACGCCACTTTAAAAAAAAGGCGAGTGAAAGCATCCTCAGAATGTATTTTAAGGATGCTCGAAAGAGGATGGATTAAGAAGGAAAAAATAGTCCTACTTCACCTGCCTGAGCATATTCTTTGCTCCGGCATGATTATAATTATTGGCCAGGTTTTGCAAAATTTTTACCGCCTGACCTTTGGCATTGGAAAAACGGCTGCTATAACTCGGCACACTGGTTAAACAGCGCGCTACCAGCATCCCTGATTCAGTATAGACACGTGTTCCCTCTGTGCCCTGCAATTTGCCATAGTTATAGGCACGCTGGGCGTTGTTACAGGCATTATTCAGATTCTTACCGCTATTAATATCACGTCGCGCTGCCACATAGATTTTCATCTGATGTTGTTGCGGTGTTTCTGCTACCGCAGCTCGAGCTGATGCCGCTGCTAGCTGCTTTTTCTCTGCTTCTTTTTTCTCAAGCTCTTTTCTTTCTAATTCCTTTCGCTCTAATTCTTTACGTGCTGATTCCTTCAGCTCATTTGTCGTCTTTGCGGCAGGAGTCTTAGGAGAAGTCGTGCTTTTTATCGATGCAGGTGTGGTTTTCTCCACAGCAACCCTGGCTTTAGTTGGACGATAAAAGTTTTTTGCTTGAGAAAGACTCATGACCTGGGTGAATAGTCGAACACTACGTGTCTGGCTAGTTTTATCAACTTGTCGTTCAGAAATTGGCTCAATCGAGACAATCCAGCTTTCAGTCAGGTCATCCATACGACACTGATAGGCACCACTACCTTGTACAACACCCCGATTGGCACTCAGGCGTTTACGCTGGGCAACATCTGCCACTGCACTAAAATTACTTTTATACAGCAGTGAAAATTTACCACCCTGTTCATGACAATATTGCGTCAGTATCGAACGCGGATACATGGCCTGAGTCGTGTTATTTTTCTGAGCTTGTCCCCAAAGATAAACATAATCTTTTGCACTACCATCACGTTGATTCAAAGCCCGTTTGGCAATTAGTTCTTCCGGACTGGCAAAAGGATGTAACACCTCTGATTTCAACCGATTCACGCTATTACATCCAGCTAAAGCTGCTGCCCCTATTATTAGAATTATTACTTTTAGCTTCACAGCAAATATCTCAACCCCAAAATCCCGTATAACATAGCTTAAATAGCACAAAACAACAAACACAAGATATTGATAACTATAATATTTAAATGGTAAAAAGGCACATATCAGCCTCAACTTTGCTGATTATGCCAAGCTTCATGTGATAAAAATTGACACAAGTATCATTTTTAAATCAGTTCAAATAATAAACAATTCCATTCAGGACTCAAGAAAAAGATAGAAAAAACACATAAAAAACCGAAGAAGGCGGTGAGTCCTTCTCCGGCGGCTTATTCAGGGAACGCTACAGACCTTTATTATAATGGGTAATAAATTTACCTTTTATCCGCTATAACATTGCCTGAACAAGATCAGCATAAGAATAATTTCCTCAACGTACATTTGTTATTTTTATACGTCAAACCACCGGAAATTAAACGCCATCTTGGCTGGCCCTTAGGATTTTAGACAAGAAAAAAATATCTGAATACCCCAATATTGGGAGGTTCTGACACGATTTACCCAAGTCATCTGACCAACGGTCAGATCGATATTTTCCATTGGATTTTGTAAATTAACTCGCCCTAAAAAAAGCCAAACCTAAAACTGTTTGGCTGATAAAGCAGGATAATAATATGAGAAAAAATTAATCAATATGTGATTCAAATGCTTTTAAGCGTTTATAGATCGACATCAGTTCAATAATCGTCGGCCAAGACAGAATCAGATACTGGAAAGATTCCCGCACTTTGCCAAATACATTCAGGATTTGCATCATCAAACCAAGAGTAATTGCCCCTGCTGCAATACTTGGAAACAGAATAAATAATCCGTAAATATTGTCTAACTGCAAGTACCAGATCCGAACCATGTTGAAATAAGCATAGTGAAAATATAACCGGAAATAATTCCAGCGTACCCGGCTAAACAGTTCTTGTAATGTCAGCGGATGTGCGCGATCAGCATAGTCTTCGCCATAGACCAGCTCTTTACGATAGGCTGCCTCAACTTTCTGGTTATTGAACTCCAGTCCGGGCAATTTCATTCCCACGACCATTAAAATGACCGTACCCAATACCGCCCAGCCGATCGAGGCCCACATTAAAGCATGCGGTATTTCCCCTACAATCGGTAAAACTTTCACATGACTAGAGAGCTGATATAAGATCGGCAGGAATGCCATCAGCAACATCAGCGCTTCGATCAAGGAAACACTTAACTGCTCCGTGGTTTTGGCAAAGCGCATGGTATCTTCCTGGATACGTTGTGATGCACCTTCAATATGACGTAACTGCTCCCAATGTGCGGTGTAATAATCATTCATCGCGGTACGCCAGCGGAAGACATAATGGCTGACAAAAAACAGGTTAAATACCGCTAAAGTGACATAAACCATCGCAATATAAATAAAGGTTAATGCGCCTTGATACAGCAATGAAACATCCCCACCACCCTTAGTGAGCATTTGTTGAATCTGATCATAAAACGGGCTATACCATTCGTTTAATACGACATTGACCTGTACCCCGAACCAGATATTAAACAGAATAAATGCCGAGCCCCAGACCGACCAGCGCTGCCATCGGTGTCTGGCTTTCCATTGCCAGAACAGCGCAAATATCGTAGTTGCAATGAAATACCAGAGATAGAACCAGATGAATTGAGCTGACCAGAAACGCCCGATACCGATTGTAAGCTTTTCATCAAAATAATTTTCAGGAAAACCCAGATAGGTTCCCCATCCTGATCCGCCACTATGCCAAAGCACAAGATTAATGATAAACCATAAAATCAGGCTGCTAAAAAACCAGATGGGTTGCGGGAAAAATGACTTAAACATACCGACCCAGTTCTCCTTATGTCTCTTGGTCATCCAAATGACGCCTAGTTTATTCTTATTTTAGATTTTTACTGTTATAAAGCATTAATTTTCAATTTAGTGTAAAAAAGGATAGAAGGATATCAAGTCTCTAGAAACTTATTTTTATCATTCAGCTCTGCGTTATGATTTTCCTTATATTCTCGATTTTTATCATTCAGTAGAGCGATACCAAAAAACAGAAAAATCATCATGTTTTTGACCTTTCGTTATTTTGATAAAATTTTTATGCCTGTTATCTGTCGGGTTTATGTAAAAGAGCCTTATGCTTCCGAGCACTGCGAGAATAGGATGAAAATCAGCCATACTGCATGTCTTCTAGGTATCTTTAATCTAAATAGAGCACTTCTCCCTATTTGAATAAGTCATTGATCAAGTTCTCAGTTTTTGAAGAAACAGTTAAATTTTCAAAAATCATGCTATGATTTAATTATCGAAAAGTAATCTTATTTTGGAAAAAACTATGGAAAGTTCGGTAATTGAATTACTTAAACCGGTGACTCTAGAAAAAGAAAACTGCGCCCCTATTAGTTTTGAAGCAGGTACTGTTTTGAAAGTGGTCATGCAGACTCCAACCAGTCTTCTGGTCAGTAATGATGATGATTTTAACTTTACCATTCCGTTAAAAGACGAAAATGAAGTGTGGCGAGAAATCTGAGTATTTTTCTTTCATGCAAATAGACGGGTTGTATCTGAGTTTGGTTTCTTAACTTTATATGATACGACCCTGAGCTTCTCTCTACTTTAATTGCTCTTTCATTATTTTTTCAAGAAATTATTTCTTCCCTTTTCTCTCATCATTTACTGCTGTTAAATTGACTCATCCATTTGAGCAAAAAATTAATTGAAACTTCTCTAATTTTTTCGGTCTATATAAGATCATTAATTCTCTATTTTTCCGGTTTTGTATCTGCTCTGTGATGACCATACCACGTTTAAATCTCTCATCTTTGTTTAGCGCAACTTCATCTAATATACTACGCTTTGATTCAAAGAAGAATATTCAAATTATTTTCAGCGTTAGTCATAGAAATGATATTCGTCTTGCTTCGTTTTTTTATCCTTTGATAAAATTCATCAATAAGATTTAAAAATTAATCTGAGATGCTAAATTAAGAGGCTGTTTAAATTGTATAGCTCTGCAATTGGTCCCAAGAAAATTTGATAATACGAAATTTCCCTCTAGCCAATATTAGTATTTTTTCTTTTAAGACAGCTCAGCCAATCTTAAAAATTATTAATTTTCATAAACTTAAGTTAAATATTTTAATTATATATACCTGATTTATAAATTTATTTAGATTATTCTATTTAAAAAGATCTCAAAATTACATCTCCCTCATATATTTAAAAATAAAAAAATAAATTAATAATAAATACTATATTCTAAAAAATTAATTAAAAAATACATATTCAAAAATAAAGATTAAATAATAAATCTTATTATTTAAAATCCTGAAAAACAATCAATCCAAGAAAATCTTAAAATATAAAATTCTCATAATTTATTTTTAAAATTTATTAACAATACTGGATTTCTACCAAAATATTTCTAAATCTTACAAAGTAACTGTACTTGTTAAAAGTGTTTCGTTTCTGCACTTAAAGCCAGTCTGTTAAATGAAATATGTTATAAATTTAATCAGATCAATGATCATTCAGGTAATTTTAACTTTTAAATCAATTTAATTTCAGAGGCTTAGGTAGTATTTATGTCGATTCTCAAAGAAGATCAAGACCTAGAAGATTCACTTGCTACATCTTCTTATATATTACCTCAAGTGATTTTAAATCAGCTCAAACCTATTATTTATTCTCACAAACTTGTTTTATTTATTGATATTGATGGAACCATTTCTGAATTCCACCCAGATCCAGCAAAAAGTATAATTAAGAGCGGAACCTTAAATACCTTAAAAGAGTTACAACAATATATTCAGCTAATATTAGTGACCGGTCGCTCAATTGCACAAGCCCAAAAACTTATTTATCCATTTGACTGGAATATTGCCGGTTCTCACGGTCTGGAATTAAGCTATCAATCGCGTTTAAGCAAGTTAATTGATTTAAATCCTGAACAGTTTGAATTATTAAAAAATTATATTACAGAACATAGTAATAATATTCCTCAGACTCGAATAGAAATTAAAGACTATTCAGTCGCCCTGCATTTTCGTGAACATCCCTATTTAGAGCATCAAGTGCATGCATTTGCCTTGAATTGTCTTACTCATTTTCAGGATTTTGAACTTAAGGCTGGAAAGTTTGTATTCGAACTGGTGCCCAAAGGGGCAAATAAAGGTTCAGCCATCCAGCAAATCATTCAGCAATATCACTTAAGTGATCATTACCCCATTTTTATCGGAGATGACCTGACCGACGAAGCCGGTTTTCAAGTCATCAACACATTCAAAGGCTGCTCTATCAAAGTCGGTACAGGCAACACCGTGGCACAACATCGCCTCGAAAACGTGACTCAAGTACAGGCTTTTCTAGCAGAATTTCTAGAAATACTGAAAGCACAACAACAATTATTATTGGAGAAATTACATGTCGAAACTCATAGTGTTATCAAATCGTGTAAATCTACCTAAGTCAGACAATACCCAGGCAGGTGGATTAGCGGTGGCATTGCAGGATGCTTTGCAGGATATAGGCGGTATCTGGGTTGGCTGGAATGGATCCCGAGTTGACCAGACGAAAGAGCAGAAGTTTCAAATCCTGAAGCATCAAAATGTTGAATATCACACGAGTCCATTGACTGAATCCCAATATCAAGGTTTTTATTGTGGTTTTGCCAACAATGCATTATGGCCACTGATGCACGATCAGCATCAACTTGTAGATTATCAGCCGCAGGATTTTAAGATCTATCAGGATGTCAATTTACGCTTTGCCAAGCACCTGAAACAGGTAGCATCTCCACATGATATTATCTGGATCCATGATTATCATTTTTTAAGCGTGGCGCATTATTGCCGTAAACTGGGCATGCGTAACCGTATTGGCTTTTTCCTGCATATTCCCTTTCCTGAACTAAGGCTCTGGCAGACTTTACCCGCCCATCGCGATTTGGCACATCATTTGGCCAACTACGATGTACTGGGTTTGCAGACCTCTCGCGATCAGGAAAACTGTTTAAATTTCCTTGAACAGACCTTAAAAGTGCAGCATCGTCACAATGAAATCCTGAATTATCAATCTCGAAAGATTCATGTGAAATGCTATCCGATTGGTGTGCATCCTGTGCAACTACAGAATCAGGCCTCAGATACCCATCTGGAAAAGCTTCCCTTTGATCTGGATACAGTGCAGCCTTATAAAACCATCATTTCAGTTGACCGGATTGATTATAGTAAAGGCTTATTGGAGAAAATCGGATCGTTGCAGAGCTTGCTGGAAGATCAACCGGAGTTTAAAAATCAATTCCAGCAATTACAAATTGCCTGCCCATGCCGACTGGATGTAAAAACCTATAAGAACCTGTATACGCAATTTAAAGCTGCCGTGCATGAACTCAATAGCCAGCATGGCACAACGGACTGGTTACCCTTTGATTGCAGCTATGACACCTTGGGTCATGAAGCCTTGATGCAACTGTATCGTAAGGCTGATATTTGCTGGGTAAATTCGATCCGGGATGGTATGAATCTGGTCGCCAAGGAATATATTGCTGCACAGGATCCTTTAGATCCGGGTGTCTTGATTCTATCTAAATATGCCGGTGCTGCTGAACAAATGAAAGAAGCCTTACTGGTCGATCCTTATGAGCATGACAGTATGGCTAAAGCTTTGAAGAAGGCGCTGCGCATGTCTAAATCAGAACGTTTAGAGCGCTATCGTTATTTAAGCCAAGGCTTGAAAAATTTCGATATTATTCGCTGGCGTGATCAGTTTATTACTGACCTGAAAAACTCACAAAGCTTGCGGATCTATCGTCCGGTGGCTGCAGGAGTTTCAAACCAGTTCAGTATGCATGCCTAAATTTTTAAGTAAAAAAAAACACCAGCATTAAGCTGGTGTTTCATTTTGAAGAGGAGCCACAATCTCTTCGCTTTGTTGTACTTCGCTTGGGTCTGCAGTGAAATGATTCAAAATCACAATACTCAATAGACCAATCGCAATCACGCTAAATACTAAGCTCAATCCGATGATTTCACTACCGAAGCCAACCAATGCCGGTCCAATCAATGAACCTGTATAGGCAAATACCGATACATAAGACAATGCCACATGTGAAGCCAAAGTTTTCTGACGTCCTGCACGGGAAAACATCAGCGGTACAATATTGGCACTACCTAAACCTAAAATCGCATAACCTACCAATACCACCTGCCAGACTGGGGCAAAAACCACGGTTAATAAACCGGTTGCAGCCAAGAGTGCGCTTAATAGAATTGTATTTTTTTCACCAAACTGCTGAATAATCAAGTGACCGCTAAAACGTCCCAACACCATCAAACCCGCAAAGAAACTATAAGCCAAACCGGTTTGCGCCGCAGGCAGGCTGAACTCAGTAGCAAGATAAATACCACTCCAGTCCATGGCGGCACCTTCCGAAAGGAAAGCCACAAAACAGATCAGACCAATACCTAAAATTGCCCAGGTCGGTGCTGCTTTTTTTACCGGTTGTTCTGGTGATGTTTCTTCTACCGCTGTTTTTGGCTCAGCACCCAAACTTAAAGGAACAGCGAATAAGGCAATAAGCAGCAAAATTACACTGACAATCACCGCACCGGTTAAAGGCGCCAAGCCAAGTCCCATTAACATGGTCATGCCCAGTACGCCTGCCAGACCACCTAAACTACACACTCCATGAAAACCCGACATTAAACTTTTACCGAGTTTTTTCTCAATCTGTGCAGCCTGGATATTGACAGTCACGCCCAAAGCACCGGCACTGGCACCAAAGAAAAACAGGCTGATTGCCATCATTAAATGATTCGGACTATAAGCCAGAGCAGGCAAAATAAATAAAAATGCACTGAGAATTACGGCCAAAACAGCACGGCAACCCAAGGCATTGGCCAGTCGACCGGCCAGCGGCATCGCCAGCATTGAACCGATTCCGGCACACAGCAATAACAGGCCAAAATCAGCATGATTTAATAACAGGCGCTGCTGTGCATATGGAATTAAGGGTGCCCAAGCCGCAGTACTAAAGCCCAAGCTAAAGAAGCATAACGCAGTCGCTATTTTCTGCCATAGATATGGTGATGGAGACTGAATTCGAGAAAGCAGTGTTTGATTGAACATTGTATTACCAAAAAAGAAGGCTCAGGCATCCATTACCGTTCATCCATAGAAAAACCCCACAGACTTATAGCTAGAATGTATAAGTTTGCGGGGCTGAATTTGCGTGAATTATAAACAGAATAAATTTAAATGGAATAGTTTTTAGACACGAATTTTAAGATTTTTTACAAGTGTCTGATTGTATAAAATTTATAGTTTTATGCTTTTATTTGCACAGGCTGATCGGTTTTTTCGCGGCCTGCTTAAGCTCAAGTTTTTGCAGAAAATGGGCAAAACCTGCAGCAATTTTTGAGCTAAGACGACTGCTGGTAGTGACTCTCAGCTGATTCGACCAGACAATCTGCGCGTCAGCTTTTTCTAAACGACGGATGAAATCGACATCTTCATGACAGTCCAGTTGCTGAAACCCATTGACCTGTATATAAGCCGAAGCTTTAAAACACAGGTTTGCGCCATGAACATGCCGATGTCCCATGCTGTCCTGATAATGTCGGAGATAAGCCTGACGGGTTTTCCGGCTTAAATGATCCCATTGATCCAGCTCAACCACACCACAAATCGCATCGGTGGGTTGATGCTGTAACATCATCTGAAACCAGTCACACTGTACGAATGAATCGGCATCGGTACAGCAAATCCAGTCACAGCCCTGCTCGATCATTTGCTGAATCCCCAAATGGCGTGCCTTACCGACATTTCGGAAGTCGCAGCTCATAGCCGGAATGTTCATTTGCTGAACTTTAAGTGCGGTGCTATCGGTACAATGGTCCAAGACCACGAGAATATGAATTTCAGGAAGATTTTCTATTGTTTTAAAGTATTGAAAAAAATAAGTTTGTGCTGATTTTAAGGCTAACAGGCAGCGTTCGATATAGGCTTCTTCATTACAGGCCGGAATTACCACACCGATTTTTTTCATCTTAAGCCCTCCTGCTCTGCTACGGATTGCGCTGAATTCAGCCACAGATCTATCAAAAAATCGGAGTCCTGCAAGCTTAAACGATGTGCATAGTTTAAATGCGCTTTGAGATACTGATGGACATCTTCACCATTTAAGCTAAATCCCGAGATCGGCGCGCGCCAATGACAACTCAAGATACATCCGCCCGGTTCCAGCGCAGTATGCAACCATGTCAGCACCTGTTGCAGTGCAGTCAGGTTCAGATAATATAAAATCTCACTGACGACAATGAGCTGAAATTTTTGTTTGGGCAACTCATCTGGTACGATATGCTGTAGAACCTGTACATGCTGATAAGCTTGTAGACGCTGCTGTGCCAAGTGGATCGCAGTATCATTGGCATCCAGACACATTAAGCTATTTGTCCGCTGCGCCAGTTCCTGACTGAAGATGCCGTTACTGCAACCAATTTCAATCGCGGAGTCAAACTGCAAGCTTGGCAAGACCGCCAGACAAATCTGCCGTTTGCGCTGTTCATACCAACGCTGTTCATATTGCCAGGGGTCTCCCTGATTCAGTGCATATAAGGCATCGAAATATTCCTGATCATAGGCTGCTTTACTGTTCATACAGATATACCTCCCAGGGCTGTAAAATACGTTGCAATGCCTGCTCTGGCAGAATCGGTGATTCATCTATTGTCGGATCAAGCTCGATCTGGCTCTTAAAACACCGCGCAGCTCGAGACTTATATTGTAATTCTTCCTCAGTTAATTTGAGTTGATGAGCGACGGTCCAGGGAATTCTGGTATCTCCAGGTGTTGCCCAATGCCATGCCCAAATCAGGACCTGAATACAGGTTAAATTAAGCTCAGTGGCCAGCTGCTGTGTGACCTGCCCCGTAATTTCATGATCTGGATGTCCATCATGAACAAATGTGCTAATTAACACATCATTCGGTTGCAGATAAGATTGCAGGTGCTGTTGCAACACATCCCGCTGTTCGGCCACCTTGCCATCTTGAATATCTAAAGCGATCCGCAAAATATTCTGTTTTAAAGGTAACGCTTCTAAAGCTGCTCGCGTTTCAGCAGGACGAATCTGGTTCAACTCTTCGGGAGTATACAGACTAGAGCCGGGATGACTGGCTGTCCCATTGGTAACGGCAAAAAGTATGATCTGATAGCCAAGTTTGTCCAGACGCTGAATCAGGCCTCCACAGCCCAAAATTTCATCATCAGGATGAGGGGCAATGATGCAGACTCTGGCATCTAGAGGAATAACCTTAGGAATATCAAATTCCGGCATCTGTTGCAGGATCTGACAGGAACGCCATTCTTCAAGTCTTGTGCCTTCACCATGGATGACACGATCCCCTACAATCTCATGTCTTATAACGTCCATAATTGTTCCTCCTGTGCAGTCAGCTCGCCAATCCGCTCCAAGTCAAATGCAGCATGACTTTGACGAATAAATACCGGAAGATCTGCTGCAAGCCGAGCGAAATGCGGATGCTCACAATACGGCCCAGCACCAAGTGCCTTACCTACATGAGTTAGTACATTTAAGGCAGTCGCTTCCACCTGAGCACGTAGGCTACGAATCTTTAACTCATGTGCGTGTTGCGGTTGCTGATCAATCAATTCAGCAACTTGATAAAATAAGGACTGTGTCGCTAAAAGCTCCCGACTAATTTCACCGAGATACATGGCTTTATAGGCATGCGGTTTGAGCAAGAACGTCTGCCTTAAATATTCAGCCAAACGCACGGTTGCGCCATACCAGCACGCAGCCACACCTGCGGCACCGTGCCAGAATCCGGGCCGATCCAGATAGGCATCCGGAGCTGCGACTTTTTCTACCTCGACCTGATCCAGTTCCAGCCGGGCAGTCACGGTATGCTGCATGCCCACTGCCTGCCAGGCATCCTGATGATGCTGAATGCCTTCTTGCGACAAATCTAGAATCAGTAATTGGGATTGTTGCTGCTCATCACGGTGAGTCAGCAGACCGTGTTGCACCCAGACCGATGCAGAACACCAAGGCTTAATTCCGCTTAGCTTTCCTGCTTGCAATGTTAAAGGTTTGGGTCCACCTTCTGCCGCCCATACTGCCCATAGGCCTTTTTGTTCTACCGGAATATTCAATTCATGCAAAATGGCCAAGGCGTCCAGATGGGATTCAAACAATTTGCCTAGGCTCAGATTGCTTGCCGAAACCTGACTAAGCATCTGCCAGCGTTTTAAGGTGGCTCCGGAAGCGGGATAAGGCACCTGATCGGAAATCGCCACCAGTTCCATTAAAGTGTGCTGAATTTTTTCTTGTAGCTCCAGAGGAGAGTTTTCAAATCTTTGTAATATTGAACCGAGGTTCTGCATGCGGTTCCTCATAAAATACGGATAATGTTGTTGTGTTTTTAAAGTCAGTTAATGAGAAAGCTTGCGCATTTGTTTTAAACGTGTGGTCAGCCCTAATACCTTACGCCGTGTATTAATCTCTTCTTCATTGAAACAGAGTTGCTGCATCAGTTCAGTTAGAGGCAAATGATTATGCTCAATGAGATAGATATCCTGCTCTCTGCTCCATTTGGTTTGTTGTGCTTGAGCCAACAACTTTTTGACATCCGGTCTCACCATCTCTTCATCCATTTTAAAACCATCAGGATAGAAGCCGGAGCCTCTATCCTCTAAAATATAAATTAGATCGTTTAGGCAGGAATTGCTTCTGCAATCGCTTCACGCGCCCAGACACGATGGTTCAGGATCAAAGTCTTGAAGCTATCTTGTACTGCTGCAAACTGTCCGTTTGCCAGAGTTCCTTCATCGCTAACCAAGCGTAAATGTTCAATCAGCTTGCCTTTATCGCCCAGGAACACGATTGGTTTTAAATGCTTGTAGGCTTCCAGCAGATAATGAGTCGCCACACCATCTTTCATCACCACATCGTAATTATCACCGTCAGCAATCACCACAGCATCATAGGCGATGGATGGCTCGGCTTTTTGCATACCATCGGAAGGAATCACCCCACCTTGCAGACCCAGTACCGGACCCGGTTTTGGGGTCAGTACATCGACCACAGCACCTTCTGATTCTGCCCAGGCTTGAACAGCTTTGATACTCGCCTCATTGGCCTTGTCGTGCACCAGTAGCGCAATTTTGCGTGCCTTAATATCTTCAGGTTTGAATGCCTCGAAAGATAAGCGTGGTGAAATCTGCACCTCTGGCAATTTTGCTGCTTTTTTCTCTGCTGGAATTTCAATACCCAATTGGTCAGCAACCTGCTGTGCCAAATCCAGATCGATATTGCAGAGCACTTCAAGCACTTCACGCTCACGAATATATTTGCGCTCCACCTTGCTCAGCTCGAAGACATAGGCATCGACAATATGCTTTTGCTCATGCGGCGTCTGGCTGCGATAGAAAAGACGGGGCTGACTAAAGTGATCACTGAATGATTCGCTACGCTGACGGATCTTGTGTCCATCAATACGTTCCTGATAGCTTTCAAAACCACCGCCTTGTGCTGCTGGCGGGGTTTCAGCCGGCCAGTTATTGTCAATCGAGTTCGGCTCATAACTGGCTTGACCAGTATGTACAATACGCTGATGTAAACCATCACGCTGGTTATTGTGGAATGGACAAACCGGCTTGTTGATTGGAATCTGGTGGAAATTTGGACCACCTAAACGGCTAAGCTGGGTATCGGTATAGGAAAACAGACGTGCTTGTAATAATGGATCATTGGTAAAATCCAGTCCTGGCACAATATGTCCCGGACAGAATGCTACCTGCTCGGTTTCACCGAAGAAATAATCAACATTACGGTTAAGTACCATTCTGCCAATCGGTGTCACCGGCACCAGTTCTTCCGGAATAATTTTGGTTGGATCCAGCAAGTCGAAGTCGTACTTCATCTCATCTTCTTCTGGAACGACCTGTACACCAAGCTCCCATTCCGGATAGTTACCGGATGCAATCGCTTCATATAAGTCACGACGATGGAAATCCGGATCTTTACCCGCCAGTTTTTGTGCTTCATCCCAGACCAGTTGGGCGAGACCCTGTTTTGGCGTCCAGTGGAATTTCACAAAAACCGCTTTATTCTCGGTATTGATAAAACGGAAAGTATGCACACCAAAGCCTTGAATGGCTCTTAAATTACGTGGAATACCCCGATCCGACATGGCCCACATCACCGCATGTGCAGATTCAGGCACTAAGGAAACAAAATCCCAAAAAGTATCATGTGCAGATGCACCAGTAGGAATCTCGGTCTGAGGTTCAGGTTTGACCGCATGTACAAAATCCGGGAACTTGATCCCATCCTGAATAAAGAATACTGGGGCATCATTCGCCACTAAATCAAAGTTACCTTCTTCAGTATAAAACTTGGTCGCAAAACCACGAATATCACGTACCGTATCTGCTGAACCACGCGGGCCCTGTACGGTAGAAAAACGCACAAATACTGGCGTTTGTACACTGGTATTAGTCAGGAAGCCTGCCTTGGTCAGTTTTTCATTCCCCGGATAAGCCTCAAAATAGCCATGTGCGCCGACACCGCGGGCATGCACAATACGTTCTGGAATTCGCTCATGGTCAAAATGGGTAATTTTTTCCCGAAGAATAAAATCTTCGATCAAGGTCGCACCGCGAACCCCTGCCTTGAGACTGTTCTGGTTATCGGAAATTTTAACCCCTTGATTGGTGGTGAGTGCCTGCTCGGTCGCATCACTGCGATATGCGTCGAGCTGCTCACTTTTTTTATTGGTATTTTGTTTGTCTAAACCGTCTTTACCAGTCGCGGGGCTATTGGCCTTAATTTTCATGATGTATTCCTTGCTGAGCTTGAGTTTAGTGCAGATATTTTTGGTCTATCTCAAAGTCGCTTGAGCTGATATGTTGCATGGCTTGACCAATCAAACTCATCCCGCAAGTCAATCTGCTACAGCCGATCCTGTATCAGCCTCATATTTCTTCTGAATTCTGAATATGCTGACTCGAAGCATTTTTGCTTTTCTGGGAATATTGTTATTGGTTTCGCCTGTGTCCTAACATAACTGCATTTGAGAAAGAGATTTATTATTGTTTGTAGTGCCTTGTTTAATTAAGGCAGCATTGTGTTATTTTTTATAAATTTCGGGTTTATTAGTGATTAAGATTTTAATCTAAGTTATTTGTTTAAAATAAAATTTTAAAATATTACAGAGATATTTTGAAATAAAGACTCAGTGGAGTGATATGTGATCTTGCTCATAAATAAGCGTCATAACCTAACACGATGTTTCAGTCCTGAAATGATTAGGACTTTTTTAGAAGTTCAATTTGCTATGAAAAATTAACGTGCTACCGCTGAAGATGGTCAGAACTTGACAGATTTAAATAGTTACAATCCCGCGCCCTGCTTATACATAATGACTAAACTTCCTGCCTTTATATTGATCTAATATCTATAACTTATAACCACTTAAATCTCTTAGCCTGTTAGATCAAATACAAAGTCATAGAGATCATTTCATCTCTTGGCTCGGGCTTCAGATACATCCGACTTTATTTTAATACACCGTATCGCGTTAAGTTTGAAGGAGTAAGAGCATGGCCTCTTCTAAAAAAGAATCTAAAGCAATGAAAATTGATATCGGGATTTCGCATGATGATCGCGCCAAAATTGTCGATGGTTTATCCAGACTTTTAGCAGACAGTTATACCCTGTATTTGATGACCCATAATTTCCACTGGAATGTCACCGGCCCCCAGTTCAACAGCCTGCACAACATGTTTATGACTCAATATACCGAGCAATGGAATGCGTTGGACATCATTGCTGAACGTATTCGTGCTCTAGGTTTTGCAGCACCCGGCACTTATAAACAGTTTGTAAAACTCACCTCCATTAAAGAAGTCGAAGGTGTACCTAAAGCTGAAGAAATGATACGTTTACTGGTAGATGCACATGAAACTGTGGCACGTACCGCCAGAAGTATTTTTTCGATCATTGAAGAAGCCAATGATCAGCCGACCGCTGACATTCTCACGCAAAGACTGGAAGTACACGAAAAAACTGCCTGGATGCTGAGAAGCAATCTGGAACAATAAAATCGGATCGAATCTTTGAAATCAGGCTTATTCACAGGATGAAATGGAAACTTGCGGTAGTGCCATTAAAGTTCGGCTTCATCCTGACGTTTATATTAGGGGGATTTATCGGCACTCAATGATTAGATCAAGCTAAAAGTCAGGATCATTAAAATTAAACCATCAAAATTTAAGGATGTAGGCAATCGCATACATCCTTTTTTAACAAACAGATTGTTTACAGATTATTTCAATCTCATATATGGCTATCATTTTTTGAAAGCTATAAATCTGAAATATCTTTTCGATCGCTTCAAAAAATTAGCCCTCCTGGCTCCTTACAGTACAGCTTAATCTTGAGGAGAATTGCTCGAATCACTTTCAATCCGGCCATCGACCAGATTGATGGTACGATCACAAGTGGCAGACAGGCGCGGATCATGCGTGACTAAAAGTACGGCGCAGTCGCGTTCACGATGCACTTTACGAAACAGTTCAAACATATCAGCCGCGGTCTGGGTATCCAGATTACCTGTCGGTTCATCGGCCAATAATAAGGCCGGCTCAGTAATCAAGGCCCGAGCAATGGCCACCCGCTGCTGCTGTCCTCCGGACAATTCATTCGGTTTACGCTCGGCAAATTTTTCCAGCCCCACTGCCGCCAGTAAATCACGTGCGCGTTGCATTGCCTGCTGATTCGGTTTGCCATGCGCCATCATTAAAGGCATGAGAATATTATCCAGTGCACTAAATGCCTGAATCAGATGGTGAAACTGAAATACAAATCCGATGCTGTTGCCGCGCAGCGCCGTACGGCCGGTATCATCCATCGCACTGGTAGGTTGTCCCAACAAATACAGCTCGCCACTCGTTGGTTTATCTAGCAGTCCCAGAATATTCAGTAAGGTACTTTTTCCAGAACCGGAAGGGCCAATAAGTGCAGCAAAGTCGTTGCGATCAATGCGCAGGTCAATGCCATGCAAAACCTCAACTTCATTGGGCTGTCCAATGTTATAAGACTTGCGTAGCGCTTCCAGACGCAGAACTTCCTGAGATTGCTCAGACATGACGAATCGCCTCCACTGGATCGAGTGCCGCGGCCCGACGTGATGGCACCGCTGCAGCCAGTACGCCTGTTAATGTCGCCAACAATAATGCCAAAATCACCAGTTCAATCGATATCGGAATATAGAATAATCCCGGACCAAAATTATTAAATACCCACACCAGGCCATAACTGACTATGCTGCCCAGCACTGAACCGAGCAAGCCGAAGATTGCGCCCTGAAACAGAAAAACCCTCAGGATTTGCGATTGGGTTGCACCTGTCGCCCGCAGAATACCAATTTCTCGGGTGCGCTGCACCACACTGACGGACATGACGCTGGCAATCCCGAAAGCCACCGAAATTGCGACAAAGACAATAATCATATTAGTCGACAGGCTTTGTGCAGTAATGGCATTCATCAGTTGTGCATTGGTTTCAATCCAGCTTTCGGCTTTTAATGAGGTCAGGCGTCCGACTTGTGCGGCAACCTGGTCTGCTTCAAAAATATTGGCAATGGTTAGGTCAATCACCGTTACCCCGCCTGGCAGGCCGAGTAAGGACTGTGCCTGCTTGAGATCCAGATATACATAACGCGCATCCAGTTCGCGCACACCCAGTTCAAAAATACCGGCAATATTCACCAAAGCACTGTTCTGTTGGCCAGTATCGAGTCGCAACTTGCTGCCGACCTGAACACCGAGGTCTTTGGCCAATTGACTGCCAATCAGTACATCATCCGCGCCGACCCGCAACTGGCCACTGATTAAATATTCTTTTAATGGAATGATCTGCTGATAACGTTCTAAATTCATCCCGACCAAGGCCACTGATTCGATCGCATCACCACGTTGTACAAAAGCTGGCCCCGACACCACCGGCGAGACGGAGGTCAGTACAGGCAACTGGTCTAGTGTTTCGGTAATCTGTTGCCAATTGTTAATCGAACGCAGGCGCTGTGCCCGTTTGTCTTCCTGCAATAATTGCACTGTTCCGGCGGGAGGTGACACAATCCGGTTGACTTCATCCGGTGACAGCAGACGAATATGAGCCTGTGTACCTAAGGTTCGTTCAACAATATTGGCTTGCAGCCCCTGAATCAACGCAGTGATAAAGACGATCACCGCTACGCCCACGGCAACCCCGATGGTGATCATGATGGACTGCGCGCGACCCTCGCGCAAAAAACTGACCGCGATTTTCCATTCGATCCAGAGCCGCCCGAATAAATTTTTCAATCGAAGTTCACCGGTAATTCATTTTTACTATTGGCCATATCAGCAGAATTCTGTAATGAACTCTGGTGTGGTTTTAAGCGAACTCTGGTGCCATCCTCCAATGAAGATTCGGCATCTACCAACACCTGATCACCCTCGCTCAACCCGGATTTCACTTCTGACATGGCCAGGCCACGCAAGCCCAAAGTAATCTGCTGACGCTGTATTTTTCCATCACGTACCATTAAGACCACGGCTTTATCTCCCTTGATACTGCTTAAAGCATCATTCGGAATAGCCAGAGCCCGTGCTCGTTTGGCCGTCTCGACATTCACCGATACCGTCATGTCCTGACGCAGAAAATCTGGTACGGGATTGACAGTTAACCTGACTTCTACCGTACCTCGCTGTGGATCGATACTTGGTGCAATAAAGTTAATCCGGGCCGGGAAAGACTGATCCGGATAGGCATCGCTAATTACGGTGGCATTTTGCTGCAAGGCGAGTTGCGGTAAATTCCGCTCATCTAGCGGTACCCGGATTTCTGTATTCCCTATTAACGCAATGGTAAATAAAGTTTGTCCCGGCTGAACCAGATCACCCGGCTCGACATCGCGTGTCAATACTGTACCGGCGACCGCCGCTCGAATCTTGGTTTTGGCCAGTTGCGCCTGTGCCACCGCCAGCTGTTCCCGAAGCGACGCTTCTTCGACTTGACCCGCAGCCAATGCGCCTGCTTTTACCCGGGCTGTCTCATAATTATTGCGCGCGACTCTTTCTGCTTCCACAGCCTGTTCGACTTCTTCCCTCGACAGGATGCCGGCTTCTGCATTACGTCTACGTGCTGCTTCTCGGCTGGCCTGCTCCAACTGGGCTTTGGCACTGGCCAGTTCTGCTGCAGCCTGTGGCCGTCGGCTGCTTGCCAATTCAGTCAATGCCAGCTCAGCCTGTCTGACTTGGGCCAGCAATTCATCCGACTTCAATACCACTAGCAGATCACCCGGTTTAACCTGATCGCCTTCCTGCACCAGACGTTGCAGAACCACAGCACTAATTTCACTGCCTACCTGGGCACGTGATACTGTCGCAACACGTCCGGTCGCAACAACATTTTGTACTAGCGGCATGGCACTCAGCGTATAACTAGGCACCACTGGCCCTTGCCACCAGCGAAATAGAGCAAACCCTACTGCCAGTAGCAATACGATAATGAGCAAAATTTTATAGCGGGCAGCGCGCAATGAGAATCTCCGGTTGATTCGTCTAATTTGAAATAAGAAAGTCAAAACTGTATTTGTTTTTTTCCTAAGGTTTAATTTACAACAAGTTTCTAATTGGAATTATAGGTATTTTGTTGAGTTTGAAAAGAATGTTGAGTTCCTGTCCACTTTTTTGAGCTAGCTTAAGTCGGTGTCAGTCAAGTTCATCTATGGCAGATCCAGACACGGAATCAAGTAACAGAAAATTGTATTAAGTTTAAGGAAATGGAGATGTGATCAAAAAACAGGCTAGATCATGATAGAGCTTGCCTGTTCAATCGTTTGGGTGTTAATTGAATATTAGTTAAATATTAGACCGTACGACGCAATGGCTGATCACGCTGCGCCAGACTTTCGCCCATTGGCACGAGTCGTCTATCAGGCTCAATCTTTTGCCAAGGCAGGTCATTCGGGTCTGCTTTCATGGCCCCAGGCGCTTTTGCGACTAAAATGGCAGCAGCCATGTCCTGAAAATCTGTACGAAAATGTACCGAGCTTTTCACTACAATAATTGATTTATCTTCAGGCACAACACCAAAAATTCTAAACATATTACGATCGAGCAACTGGGCTTTGTAAGAGCTGACTGCAATTTCAATACCGTCTATTTCCAGTAATATACTCGGGCCGATATCCGCCTCAACGCCATGCATCATGGGTCCGCCATAGCTGAATTTTCCATCGCTATAGGCTTTGATTTTAAATTCAGCGCTAAATGGGGCATCCCCGACAATACCCGATGTTCCACCCAGTTGCGCATAAAAATGCTGACCAAGCTCAAACTGATAGGCTTGTTGCACCACCGCGGGATCGACAATGAGGCCAATCAATGCATTTTTAACCGGATGTCGATATAGCGCCGATAACATCCCGGTTGTATTCGAATCGCCACTAGCTCCCGGATTATCCTGAGTATCGGCAATCACCACGGGTTTGGCCGAATAATGCTGTTGATAAAGTTGAATTGCCTGCTGCACGGCATGATCTGGTGATAAAAAATCCATATTCCAATGCGCTTCTTGTTGCAGCACATGGTCGATATAGCGTTGCATGGCCTGATCTAACTGCTCAGCGTTTTCACTATAGCCCCAGATACAACCGCCACATTCCTCAAAATCTGCCGCCGGAAAACCCGGCGTAAAATTCATCTGGACAGGATTATTTTGTTCTAGCTGTTCGAGTAAATTCATACAAGACTGGGTAGGTTCCAGCTCGGTACATTGTGCATTCAACGCAATCAAAAACGGTAGCTTGTACATTTTCTTATACAGTTTTTTGCCCTCGAATATTTGATTCAGCAGTTGGGCACAGCGTTGTCCAGTTTGGGCCATATCTACATGCGGATAAGTCCGATAGCAAATCAATGCATCACTATGAGCAAACATCGCTTGCGTGACATTGGCATGGAAATCCAGACTGGCAATTACCGGAATGTCCGACCCGACTGCTTCACGAACCCGTCTTAAAAATTCCCCTTCACCATCATCCACCTGTTCACTAACCATGGCACCATGCAGATACAGATACACCGCATCTGCCGGATGCTGCTGGATGCTTGCAATAATTTCATCACAGATCCGTTGGTAAGTGTCCTGCTCTACATGCGCTGAAGGTGAAGTGCCAGCCCAGATTACCGGCAAAAGTTGATAACCGAATTGTTCTGCTTGTTGAATAAAACCGCCAATCGGAATGTTCTGTTCCCGAAATTTCAGGACATCTGCGCCGCGGCTAAGCGGAGGAAATCCCCCGCCCTGGACAAAATCCACATATCTTGCTTTGGTCGGGGCAAAGGTATTGGTTTCATGTTGAAAGCCCGCAATGATGATTTTCTTCATATCTTGAATCCTTCCTATGCTGCATGATTGATTATTTATCGACGATTAAGGCAGCGCGTGTTACTTGCTGGGAAACAACTTGCTTTTTCAGTCTGAAGGCATAGATCAGGAAAGTGCCTCCGAGCATCATGATCACAGCAATCGTGAACCAGCCTGCCAGCATGGAACCGGTCATTGACTGCGCCATGCCCATAATATTTAGACTGACAAAACCACCGAGTAATCCGATACTGTTAATCAGGGCAATTCCGCCTGCTGCCGCACTACCGCTTAAGTATTTCGATGGAATCGACCAGAAAATGGTATAGGCACTAAACATAAAGGCCGTTGCGGTACAGATCGCAATAAAGGACAGCAGGAAATTCGCACTCATCACCGACAACATCAAGCTGACTCAGGCCAATACCGTCGGCACTACACAATGCCATTTCCGTTCCTGCCATTTGTCCGAGCTGCGGGCAAAAATGATCATGAAAATTGCACCGCATAAATATGGAATCGCCACCAGCCAACCAATCATCTGCAAATTTTGGATACCGCCCGACTTCAGTAAAGATGGTAGCCAGAAGCCAATCGCATAGATCCCACAGATAATGGTGAAGTAGGCCAAGGCCATGAAATAAATCCAAGGATCCTTTAATACCGCTTTAAAATTACTATGACCAGTGGCAGACTGATGTTGGGAAATTTCTTTCACCAATAAGGCTTTGTCCTCTTGGGACAGCCATTTTGCTTGTGAGGGATGATCAGTTAAATAAAAGTACGCTACGCAGCCCAACAGCACGGTCGGCACAGCTTCTAATAAAAATAACCATTGCCAGCCAGAAAGATTATAAATCTGATGGAAAGTACTCATAATTTGTGTCGATAACGGTGCGCCTAACATGCCAGCAAGCGGCCCGGCCAGCATGACAATCGCCATGACACGTGCCATGCGTGCACCGGAATACCAATAGGTCAGATAGAAAATCATGCCCGGGGCAAAACCGGCTTCGAATACGCCTAGTAAAAAGCGCAAGACATAGAACATCTGCGGGGTGGTGACAAATAGCATCGACATGGAGGTCAGGCCCCACAAAATCATGATGCGGGTAATGGTTTTTCTGGCGCCGACTTTTTCAAAATACAGGTTGGTTGGCACTTCAAACAGGACATAACCTAAAAAGAATATGCCGGCTGCCATGCCATAAATTGCATCGTTAAAGCCCAGCTCCTGCTGCATTTGCAACTTGGCAAATCCGATATTGATCCGGTCCAGATAAGCAAAGAAATAACACAGCAATAAAAATGGCAGCAGGCGCCAGCTTACTTTCTTGTAAATCTGGTCTAACCGTTGTTGACGGGAGGTGATTAAATCCATCTAAAACTCCTTTTTATCTAGATCTTCTTATTGTTCAAAACCCATGTAAGCATGCTCCTGACTTGATAACAATGTAATTTTTTAGGCATACTGATGCTTTAAAAGCATCAGAGTTTTTATGGACAGAAACTTGCAATTCCTTGCGCCACTGAACGGAATCAATGAAAAGCGTTTACGCTATTTCTATACGGTGATGATGTTTGGCTCGATGCGTAAAGCAGCAGACATCCTGAATATCGAACAGTCTGCCATGAGCCGACAGATTCAACTCTTTGAATCTGAACTAAAAATAAACTTATTTAAACGTAAGGGACGGCATATTATTCCGACTGAAGCTGCCTATCTGGTACTTGAGTATTTCAAGGAAAATAAAAATCGTGAAAATGAATTATTTGACAGTTTATTTCAGCTGCAATCTTCTCAACTCGGCAAAGTGAACATTGTTTCTAGTGAAAGTTATATGCAACACATGATTTATGATGTACTTCGACATGTGCATCATAAATATCCAAATCTTGAAATCCAGTTAGAATTAATGAGTGCCCAACATGTGGTACGACATATCGTGGACAGCCTGGCGCATATTGGACTGGCGTATAATCCCCCATTTCATACAGACATCAGCACTATTGCCCATAAAATAGAACCTTTTATTGTGGCTGTTCCTGCCGGTCATCCTCTTGCCAAGCTCAAGCATCGCATTTGTCTTTCCGAAATTTCAGCCTATAAATTTGCCTTAATGCCCGTAGGGCATGGTTTCCGTCAGTTACTCGACAGTGAAATGGTGCGCTTACAAGTAAACCTGAATATTGGCCTGACCACCAACTCTATTTATGCTCTAAAAAACTATGTTGTGGCTGGACATGGGATTTCCGCCATGCGCTATGCAGATATTGCAGATGCAGTCAAAGAAGGTCAGGCCGTTGCTTTAACTATTGATTCCGAGCTGTGCAACATGGCTCAGACCCAATTGATGGTACGTAAAAATACCCATTTGTCAGAGTCGAAGCATTTATTGATTGAGCGTATTCGCTCTAGTTTTGATTTGATTTTTTAAATCGCTTATAAAATTTAGGCAATAAAAAAGCCACTTAAATAAGCGTCTGATTTATAACAAGAATTTTGGTGGAGGTGGCGTCAATTGAACTCAAAACCTAACTCATTCATTTTAAAGCTCTTTTGTTGAATAAAAAAATTCATTGACCCAATTTTGACCCAAATTAGATTTAGTGCATTGAATCACTTTAAAATCTTGTTCAAATCCGAATTCAGGATTTGAAGTGGCGTACTGACATTATAGCAGAAAATTACACCTAAAAATAAATGAAATGTTATAACATTACAATTAGCTCATTATGATATTAATAATCACATCCACCTCAGTATAGTTCAATTTTTTAATTTGTACTTTTGCTTAGGACTCTTAGGCTTATCAGGAAAGGTGCGTTCAATCACACCGGCTTCTAATGCTGGAGTTAAATAATTTTTTTGGAATGTTGCTCGATGGGACAAGTCTAATAGAGCCATAAGCTCAGCTAAGCTATATTCCTTCTGCTCCATCTTCTGGACGAGACGTTTAACTTGATCGCTAACTTGTACGCTATCTTGAGCGGTATCTTGATCGCTGGCATCAGAACTGAGTATTGCATCTAAAATCATCTGCAAAATAAACTCAATAAAAGGTGCTGAATCTGAGCGATCTGTGCTCGCTTGCAATGCATCGTAATAAGCTTTTTGGTTTTGATAAATCAAGCTTTCTACAGGGATATTGAGAAAAATTGGATTCCACTGGCTTAAGATTAAAGTTTGCCATAAACGTCCCATACGCCCATTGCCATCAGCAAATGGATGTATAAACTCAAACTCATAATGAAATACTGAACTCTGAATCAATGGGTGCTCATTGCCTTCAGCCAACCACTGCAATAATTCTCCCATTAAGCGATGCACTTGATTTGCAGGCGGAGCCATATGCACGACTCGATCCCCTGACATCACACCAACACCGCCATGGCGATACTGTCCAACCTCATCAATCAGTCCTGTCATCAATATTTGATGTGCTTTCAGCAAATGTGTTTCTTGATCAGGGTTCCAATTTTGAATTTCTTCATATGCTTTTAGGGCATTACGGACTTCTTGAACTTCTTTAGGTGGCGCGATAATGGTCTTGCCATTCAGGATCGCTGTGATTTGCTCTGTACTCAAGGTATTCCCTTCGATCGCTAAAGACCCTTGAATCGTTCGGATACGATTTGCTTTTCGCAATTTAAGGCTATCTTGAATTTGGGTTAATGCAGTCAAACGCCCTATTGATTCACTAATTTGTGCAATCAAGTGAATAATTCTAGAGGTGATCGTATAAGGCGGTTGATATCTCATGCCATTCCTCATTGATGTAAAAACAAAGCACAGTTGATTAAACTCTAAAATATTAATATTGCATAGCTTAATGAGTAATATCTGCTATTAACCTGCTTATCTTTTCTGAAACAGTGAGATAACTCATCGCTATTTCTTTTAAAATAAACCTATGCATTCTCGTTAAAATACGTAGGTTTTTTCATTACAGGACAGCATTATGTTTATTCATGCCGACTTCTCACAGCCCGTCATCATCAAGCCAGAGGATTACCATTGGGTGAAATCTCCAGGAGGTGAAGTCGATAGAATGATGCTTGATCGTATTGGCAATGAGAAAGCACGTGCAACTAGTCTTGTGAAATACGCGCCAGAATCTGCCTTTCCTGAACATCAGCATCCTTTGGGTGAAGAAGTCCTTATCTTGTCAGGCATTTTTACAGAGAATGCTGAAGATGATTATCCGGCAGGCTGGTATTTACGTAATCCCCATCATTCAACTCATCAGGTTTCCAGTAAAGCTGGTTGTTTAATCTTTGTGAAACTGATGCAAATGACCGAAAATGAGATAGAGCCCACCCGAATTAATACCAATGATCCAGCGAATTGGAAGCTTACTAAACATCGGATGAGATGCCCGTTATTTCAATCGGAACATGAACAGACCTATTTAGAAAAGCTAAAACCTGCTCAGATTTTCGAAGAGAAATCAGAACAAGGGATTGAAGTGCTAATTATCAAAGGTCAATTATTTTGCGGCACTGAAATATATCCCGCAGGTTCATGGGTCCGTCTTCCCATCAATAGTGCGGCTAAATTTCAGGCAGGTCTATCAGGCGCAACGCTTTATGTCAAAACTGGTCATCTACAGCATGCAATGGGCGTATGGGGAAATGAACAATAATGGGTTTTCAAAATGAGGCTGTCTCGTGTCTAGAATATTGAAAGCCATCCAATTACTACTTTTATAATCAATACAAAATGTAATGATATATCACTACATTTCTGATATTTCTTTTTTCATGTATGATCGACTAAGATAAATTCAGGGATAAGGTTATGTTTGAAACTATTGATGATTTAAAGAAAAAATTAGATCAACATCGCCCTCTTTCTCCATCAATTGTTAAAAATTTACAAGAAGATCTTATTGTCCGCTGGACCTATCATTCGAATGCAATTGAAGGCAATACACTCACCCTGCTAGAAACTAAAGTAGTACTCGAAGGTATTACTGTTGGCGGAAAGGCATTAAGAGAACACTTCGAAGCGATCAACCATAGAAATGCAATTTACTATGTTGAGGATATCATTCAGAAAGAGGAACCATTTTCTGAATGGCAAATTCGCAATATCCATCAACTCATTTTAAAAAATATTGATGATGATAATGCTGGCCGCTATCGCCAACAAAATGTCTTAATCTCTGGTGCAACGTCTACCCCGCCTGATTACACGTTATTAAATGACAAGATGGCTCAATTCGTAGACTGGTATAATAGTGAAGCACATAAGCTGCATCCAATTGAACGTGCAGCCAAAGTACATGCTGATTTTGTAGGTATCCATCCATTCATTGATGGCAATGGCCGTACATCACGTCTATTGATGAACCTCGAATTGATTAAAGCTGGTTATCCACCTTGTGTCATCACAGTTGAAAATCGTTTGGCTTATTATGAAGCTCTTGATCAGTGGATAGCTTACGGAAAAACTGAAGCTTTTATTCAATTGGTTTCGGATGCTGTACTTGAAGGATTTAAACCATATCAAGTGGTTTTAGGTCTTTAACTTACAATTTTATAAATAAAATTTAGATATTAATTTTCATATATCCATTGAGCATTCGGCCATTTTTTCTCATCAATAGATTGCTCAACACAACCAATAATTTCGCGTGAAATGATCCTAATATGCTTGGGAATATTTCTCGTAGAGTGCGTTGCTAAAGTAATCACACGAGAAAATGAGGGGTCTAAAATTGGAGTAACTTTAATTAATTCTGCCCTAAACTCATTTATTACAGAAACTAGGGGTAAGATTGTATAACCAAAGTCCTGGATAACTAGCTGTTTTTGTATATTCAAATCATCCAACGCTAAAAAAGCCCCATCGAACCTTTACGGCTGAATTTAAACATCAACTTATTCAGCAATGCCAGCAGCGGGACGAAAGAACTGGCTATTTGCAGGTTCACTGCGCAGTGGTCAACGAGCTGCAAACATCATGACCCTGATCCAGTCAGCAAAGCTGAATTGCTTGGACCCGTATGCCTATTTAAGTGATGTTCTGAAAAGGCTGCCGACACATAAAGTGACCCAGATTGAAGAATTATTGCCACACCGCTGGAAATCCGACCAAAATTAAAAAATAGGCATGGGATTCAGCGGACGCTTACCAGTGAAATCAGCTTATTAAAAAAATTAAAGGTATAGGTTTTCCCCAAGTTACCCGAACATCTATCCAAAAAAAATTCTGCAGATTTTTTTGAACATATAGAAATATATATACTTTCTGAACAGATCAATCACTAAAGTCATCATACTGTTTTAAATTAAGTTTATACAATTTATCCCAATCCATTTCTTGAGTTGGTAAAGGCTTTACTTGAAACGAGTTATAGCCTTTATGATGGGTAGCTTTATAGTTTTTAACAATATCGCGTTGGCTATTATAGTCCAAATGAATGTGCCCATTTTTTATGTTGTTCTTCGGTGTCGTAGAGTGAGGTAAAAGAGATGAGTAACACTCCCAACAATTACTAAAGCCCAAAATTTCCTGATTAATCTCATTAAGATGGATACGTTGATTTTCATCAAAGTCAACTAATTGAATGGTCAAGCGCTTGGTTTCAGGCTCCCTAGCTATCCAGATAGACATATTTGAAATATCAAAATGTTGATGCTTGCCTATATCAATATAAGAGTCACTAGGCAATCTGTTTAAACGTTTGATAAGAATGTTGCCCTGATCACGAATCATCAGATTTGAATATCGTTCAATTCGTGTAATGCCGTCATGACCTTGCTGTAGGTGTTCATAATCAATTTGAAAATGTTCAGCAGCGCGCGCGAAAGGTTTGGGAATGCATAGAATAATCAATACTAAACCGAATACGAACTGGCATTTATTATTCATGGTCAGTAAACCCTACCGCCTTGATTATTTGTTGAAAGACCCAGATATTATCTTGAGTGCCTTTGAATAAATGAGCATTTTTCCCTTCAGCAAATAACATTACATCTCCACCACCATGTGTTTCAGAACGGTCGAGTTGTACCCCAACAGCTTGTTGGTAATTATCATCAAATACCTGAGATTCAGTTACACTTTGCTGAATATTTTCTCTCTGCCTCTTACCATTACCAAAAACTAAGACGGTGTTGGTATTACCATTTACATCAAGTGAGGGAGCATGTAGTTTGCCATCTGCCATTTTTTTAGCTAAAGCATCTGGTTGTGTTGTTATTTGATAGTGATAATTTAAACCTAAAATACCTGGCTGATTTGGCGTAGTCTTTCCTGTTAGCGCATTGTAACCATTAAAAGTCATGACATGATCATGATCTGCAGTGACCACGATTAAGGTATTGCTAAGATCTACCTGCTGTATAGCTGCATGAATGGCATCATCAAAAGCTTTAGTTTCATGTAATGCGCGTTTGGCATTATTGGCATGTAAAGCATGATCAATACGTCCCGATTCCACCATTAAAAACCATCCACGTCCCTTAGACTGTGCTTCAAGCATTTGAATAGATTTTAAAGTCATTTCTGACAAACTAGGTTGTTCCACAATATTTTTATTGATTCGATCTAGGTCATAATGCAGATGAGACGTCGCTGAGAATAGCCCCAGAATTTTTTGATTCGGATTAGCGTGCTGAAGGGCGGATGCTGTTTCTACATATTGATACTTTTGAGTTTGCATTTCCTGAATTAAATGTCGTTGATCAGCACGGCCCTGTGGATTGTTGATAGCATGGTAAGGTGTCCAATGGTTACGACCACCCCCCATGAGTACATGAATCCCCTCTTTAAGTTTTGGGTTATACCCCAATCCATTTGGTACTGCCTGTACTGCAATATCAAACTTTGCATCACGATGACAAATATGAGCATAGGTTGCCGCAGGCGTTGCATGGGTTAACTCTGCAGTGGTCACCACACCAACCGCTTTACCTCGTTGTATTGCTAACTCTAAAAGAGATGGAACTGTTTGTTCAGGTATTCGAGGTTGGCATAAATTAATGGCGTTATGAATACTCTGACCATTCGCAAGTTTTAAATCTTTGGGTTCTTTTGCGAGAGTGCCTGTAGGCATGGAAATCACATCATTTTTGTTTTTTAAGCCCGTCATATAGGCACCCATAGATGGAGCACTATCTGTAGTTTGTGCATCTTCAGAATAAGTTTTAATGCGAGCACTATGTTTTAGGCGATCTATTGTAAGCTTACCAGCCTCACCAACTGCGTAAATCCGACTTGCGGTTACTGTCGTAGGTCCCATCCCATCGCCAAGAAAAAAGATAATATTTTTTGCAGGAGTATTAGATGGTGGATCAGCCATTACAGATGTACAGCCACATAATGAAATCAACAACATACTGAATTTAGATTTCATTTCTCAAATCCCATAATCTGATTAAGTCGATAAAAGACGTCAATATTTTCCAAACTACCTGAAAATTGATCTGAACCTTGACCTATTGCCCCTAGAAAAACATCTGTGCCACCATGGGTCTCAGAATCCTTAAAACCAGTTTGGATAACGGCCTCCTGCTGAAAATCATCTGCAGCTGCACCTGTACACCATCCCTGATAGGAGGGTGTATAACTAAATGTATAGGATGAGGTATTCATCACAGGACGACATTCATCATCATCACGTAATTGAGTTACCGAATCATCATTTCGATTTAGAGTTGGACGCTTTTTCCCATTGCCAAAACTAATGACTGGATAGGGATTACCATTAATGTCTCGTGTTAATCCATTTTGGTTTTTTACAAGTCCGAGTACACTAGTTTGCTGTCCTGGCAGATAAGGGCCAGTACGCTCTACATAGCCATTCAACATGAGCGTGTGATCATGGTCGGCAGTGATGATAATTAAACTATTTTCGAGCAGAGGATCTTTAATTTTCAGAAAATCAATGGTTGCCTGTAGTGTGTCATCTAGCGCAATCACATCCTGAAGTGCTCGTTTTGCATTGGTATCATGCAATGCATGGTCAATCCTCCCTCCTTCAACCATCAGAAAAAAACCCTTGGTATTAGATGAAAGCTTCTGTAAAGCTATTAAGGTCATTTCCTTCAGGCTAGGTTCATTTATCTGTTTGTTCTGACGGTCTAGATCGTAATTTAAGTGGGAGTCATTGAAGAGGCCTATGATTTTGCGCTGATCTGCAGGATCTAAACTGTTCAGTTGACTACGATTTTCAACAACTTGATAGCCCTGTTTTTTAAGTTCTTTTAAGAAATTACGACCATCTTGGCGTTTCCCTCCAGACTCTGTTGGCAGGAAGTGGCGTTTCCCTCCCCCAAGAATGACATCAATTCCATTTTTTAAACGCGTGTTGTAATTGCTATATCGATCTGCTTTTATCTTACTCGGTACCAATTGTGCAGCGATTTCATTTTCTGCATCACGGTGACAGATATGAGCATAAGTCGATGCAGGGGTTGCATGCGTCACTCGAGTTGTGGTCACAATTCCTGTTGCGTATTGGGCGGAAATTGCCTTTTCAAGCAAGGTTTCACTAAAAGCTTTGTTACGGTTTACTGGATCTGTATCACATTGCTGCTGTCCATTTTTTAGTTCAACGGCATTAGTTCCTGTTTGCATTGAAATGACTTCATTTTTCATTTTTACGCCGGTCATATAGGCTCCCATAGAGGGGGCACTATCAGTGACTTGAGCATTTTCTGAAAATGTTCGGACAAATGCTGTTTCTGGCAATTGATCAATGCTTAAACTTCCTGATTCACCGACCTTATAAATTCTTGCTGCAGTCAATGTCGTGATGCCCATTCCATCACCAATAAAAAACACTACTTGTTTAGGAGCTTTCACAGACATTTGACGACTAGAAACCTGTGTATCAGGAATGCCTTGGCAACCTATAAGCATACTGGTGCAGAATGAAACTCCTAGAAGTTTAAACGAGGACAGGTAATGCAAGGAGGTGAGCATATTTAGTGGCCTTTATTCAATTCGATATTCAAAGGTATTTCTAATTTTAGGTACTTCAACAGCCTGACCATTAACAATATGTGGCTGGTATTTGAACTGACGAGCCGCATTGAGTGAAGGGCGAATGAACACAGGATCACAGTCAGATAAGGCCTTAGGGTTAATAACGTGCCCTTGGGTATTCACGCTATATTCGATAGTACAGTTCCCTTCAAGTTCATTTTCCAAAGCACGCATTGGATAATCAGGTTTAAGCTTTGAAATCGGTTTATAGTTTTTCTCATCAAAGGTTGGAGGCGTTTTAACCTTTTCAGTCGCTGCAGGCTTATTTACAGGTGTAGCGGTGTTTGTTGAGACATCAGACTGGATGGGTGTAGGGGTAATATTTTTAGGCTCTTCAGCAGTGGAAGATATTATAGAAGCTGAATCATTAGTTGATGTTTTTTTAACAACTGCTTTGTCTAGGTTACTTGGTGAAGGTTTGTTTTGAGGTTGTGGCTTTGATGTCTGATTTGTTTTGACAGGTTCAGCCTGTTGAGGCGGTAAGGGCTGAACAGGGGTTGCTAAGGGTTGAGTCACTTTTGGTTCAGGTTGAGCGTGTTCAACTTGAGGTGAAGATACTGTAGTTTTGGGAAGCTGTACAAATTTAACCTGTACAGTTTTTGGCTCTACCTCTTTGATAGGACTATCAAAGTTCTGATTCAATAAACTGTAAATCACAGTTGCATGCAGTAGCGCAGTGATAGATAGAGCGACAGCAGAGCTAGAGTTGATCTGTGAGATACTGTTCACTGATCTTGCTCCTCAGTCACTAAGCCTAATTGCTCAACACCACTTTGTTGCAAAATACCAATCGTCTGAGCAACAAGTTCATAATTGGCAGTACTGTCAGCACGAATGAAAACTTGCAGGTCCTGAGGATTCTGTAACAATGGAGATAACTTCTCTTTCATTTCTGCCAAGTTGGTTGCCCGATCTGTCACTTGTTTTGTATCGACAGTTTCCCCAACATTCCAGTAGTATTGCCCTTCTTCCTGAATAGAAATAGTGATTACTTTCTGATCTTTAGGGGTGACCAATGTTTCTGCTTCTAGATTTGGTAAGTTCACTTTAATCCCCTGGGTGAGCATGGGTGCAGTGACCATAAAAATTACAAGCAGCACTAACATCACGTCGATATAAGGAACGACGTTCATTTCTGCGTTGAGCACACGCTTTTTCTGACGTTTCTGCATCTGTTGTTAATTTCCTGCTTGTAAAAAACGTAGCATTCGAGTTTGTAACGCATTTCCGAAACTGTAGTAGCTATTAGAAATTTTTTCTGCACGTGCGCTTAGGCGGTTATAGGCAATCACAGCAGGAATAGCTGCAAATAAACCAATGGCTGTAGCAATCAAAGCTTCTGCAATACCAGGAGCTACAGCAGAAAGTGTTGCTTGCTCAAGTTGTGATAGACCAATAAAAGAATTCATGATGCCCCATACAGTTCCAAATAAACCGATATATGGGCTGACTGAACCAACTGTCGCAAGAAAGCTCAAGTGCTTTTCCAGTTTTTCTTCCTGTTCCGTGACACTGCTTAAAAGACGACGCTCAACTTGATCCGTTACCTCGACTGATGAAACCGAAGTTGTGGCATTTCTGAGGGCATTAAACTCATCTAGTCCAGCTTGGTAGATTTGTTCTAAACCACACATTTTTTGTTCAGATTCTTCTACCATGCTAAGAGGAAATTGTTGTTGGTGGAAATGCCCTAAGAAAACTTTATTTGCTAATGCTTCCTGACGCAGTTTGATCCCCTGCTTAATAATGACATACCAACTAATGACCGATGCGCACAATAATATCAGCATGACCATTTGAACAAGTAAACTGGCATGGCTAATCAGTTCCCATACTGAAAGCTGTGCCGTAGTTGGATTTGACATAAAAACCTCAATAAAATCATAATTTAATTCGAATATAGGTACAGCACGGTGCACTGTACCTGATGAAAAGTGTTATTCCAGGCCTAAGGCTTGAGCAATCTTTTCCCATGCTACATACTTATAGTTCTGATTCCCTTCTGGCATCCGCTTACGACCATCTTGAACAACCAACATACCTTGCTTCCAGACCCCACCCAGATTTGCTGAAGTCACTTCCAGCCCATCTGTTTCAGATACAGCATCAATCTCTGAGTTCAAATTGGCTGAAATTTTAAATTTTCCACGTATTTGATATGGTGCTTTAGCGTCGACTACAACGTAACTATCATCTCCTTGACTAGAAATAACCAAATAATCGCGTACTTTCCCTTTATAGATTGCAAGTCCTTCAACATCTGCCTTTACATGTTCTCCAACGCTAATAACGTTTTGCAGATTGATATGCTGAGGATCATTGAGTTTTGTGGTCCAAACAGCTTTATCCTCTTCTCCTACATAAATACGATCATTTTCATCATCGACCACACAACCTTCTGGCTGTGATGTGACTTTGAATCTGAGCACCTCATGTGCAGTTAGACCTTTAGCGTTATTTTGAATTTTGTACTGTACAAAGGTTCCATTTTTATCATTTGGAATGGCAAAGGTTTCACCTTGTCGATTCTGATACATACAGAATCCGTATATATCCTGTAGGTCTGTAGGAAGTTTTCCTAAATCCTTAACTTGTCCCGTTTTTTGATGAATACTAAACAGATGCAAGCTGTTTTGATCACGATTAGTAGCAATCGCTAGATCTACTTTCTGTTGCCCAAGTTTGAAATTAGGTCGAATATCAACATTATTCAGACGTCCTACTTTCAAGTATTGCAACTGTTTACCTTGCAAATCATAGACTGCAAGCCCACCCTGCTTATCTGTGCCCAATACACGTGATAGATTAGGGTTTGTTGGATTAATCCAGATTGCAGGATCATCTGCTGCATCTCCACTGTTAGGCACCAAATCAGTTTCGACATCTGCTGGTAGGGCTAATACAGTCTGCGTAGAAGGCAGTTTCTGAGTGGTCCAATCAAGATCCAACATTTTGATTTCACCGTCTACAAGCAGGAGTTGTTTTTGATCTTGATTACCTTTTAGGTGAATACGTTCTGCCTCATCCACATTTTGTAAAGTGACTGGCGGAAGCTTTTCCCAAGATGTTCCTTTTATGCTGTAGCGGTAAAGGATCGCTTTTGACTCATCTATTGCTGCTAGTGCATTATCTATTAAACTCAGTCCACTGATATTCCCAAGAATAGAGCCATGTGGATCGTTTAAATCAACGGGATATCGGATGAGGTCTGCTTCAGGGTCTGCCTCATAAGACCAAATTCCTACGTTTTCTTCATTAATATAGAGCTTGGCATTATGGTCATCTACGACACAAAAACTACTATTAGGTGGCAAGCTCATTTTACGGATAAAACGAGGAGTAATTTGCGCTGAATCTTTGGACTGAATCATCCATTGCTCCCCAACCCCTTCTTCACCGATAAAGAAGCTATAAAGAGACTGATCAGAAGTAAGATATAGACAATTATCTTCAGTTTTAAACTTACGTACAGGGAGATAGGTAGGTTTTGCCCAGGTGCCTGCTTTAATATTAAAATTAAAAATTACAGGCTGCTGTATAGAGAGATCTGTAGTCTGAATAATGAGCTGATTATTAATTATTCGATAATCAATTTTACTAAAAGAACCAGGAATATGCTGTACACGTTGACGGTCTTTATTCCACAGGCTTAAACCTTCAATTTTACTAGAAGTAATCACCTGAGCATCTGAACCTATGATCTCGACCCAATGAGCATCCTCTACTTTAATAGGTAATTTAAAAACTTGATCAACTTGAAGAGCGGGCTGATCTAGTTCTGAAAGGATATGCTCAGATTGCAGAGAGCTGCTGATATGTTTTTGCTGAGTTGGACTAGTGGATACACAGCCAGATAAAGTCAAAAATGCTGCACAAAAAGCGCTCAATTTAAAAAGTGTTGTCATGAATTTTCTCGAAATAAAAAGCACCCAAAGCCAATCTGGCTTTGGGTGAGCTAAAGGCTTAGAAGTGTGTGAATTTCAGACCAACTTTATAGCTTGGACCGTATTCTTCATATTGAGCGTTATAATTACGGTTGCTGTTATAGTTGTAATACACTTCATCAGTAAGATTCTGAGCATTAAAGAACAGTTGCATATTTTTGTTAAAATTCACATGTCCACTAAAATCAAGAAATACTTGATCATCGGTATATAAATCTTTCTCAGGATCATCGACATCCGAAACTTCATTGAGATAACGTGATTTATAGTTGGCCGCAAGACGTAGGCCGAACAGATCATTTTCCCAACCAATCATGGCATTGCCTACAACTTTGGATTGGTGTGGAAAGTTAATGGTTCTGGTCATTAGTTCACCATCTACCATGCCATCAATATCTGCTTTAGCACGGCTGAAAGTACTATTTAAGCCAAAGATAAAGTTGTTCCATTTTTGGCTATAACCCAGTTCTACACCATAAATTTTAGCAGATGAGCCGTTTTTGAAAGTTAGTGCCTCATCAAAATTAGCCCAGTCCCCTGTACCTGCTACATTGGAGTTATAAATAAAGTGCTCAATATCTTTATAAAATGCATTCATGGAAATAATGCTGGCATCACCCAAGTATTTCTCTACACCTAAATCAAAATTTGAGGCTTCAAGTGGCTTGAGATTTGGATCACCAAACTCAGCTTCATCGCCATCAATGTAAATACCTGGTCGTGACTGTTCGAAGTTCGGACGTACCACGGTATTGGTCCATGCTGCTCTTAGAATGGCATCTGCACTTAACTGATATTTAAAATGTAAACTTGGTAACCAATGATCATAATCATTTTTGGTAGAAATATTGGTGGTTTCCCCATCTAAGATTCGATAGCCTTGAGTTTCAAAAGCAGTATCTTCATAGCGTAAACCCGCAATGACGCGTAAACGATCAAAATCAATTGTATTCATGAAATATGCCGCATGAATATCTTCGGAGCTTTTATAGTCATTAATTACGGATTCTTCATCATCAACCCAATCTTCTAGGTTCAATTGAGCCAGTTGATTATGGATTGGAGCACTAGACAACGTTGGGCCGAACTGTGCAAGTTCATAGTGACTATTTTGTCCAAAATGTGCAGGTAAAGTTTGTAAATCCTCTACTTTCCAGATATCTGTATTATTCGTTTTAGTTCGCTGACTGACTTTTGCACCAAATTTAAAAACAGAAGCATAATCTTTGATCAAATAGTCTCGGCTAAGATCAAACTTGGCATTTTTCTCTTTATCTTTGGCAGTACTTTTTTCCCATTCTACTTCATCAAGCTCATACTGTGCCGGATCATACAAGCTAGCATTACCTTTAACCACGGGGATACGTGTACTTGTGTACTCTACATCCTCAAACTCACCTGCAAACCCTGCTTCAGCAATCCCACCAGGATTCTTTTCTGATGCTTCACTGTAGCCCACTTGTGTTTCTAGTGTCCATTGGTCAAAACGATTTTTGCCACCTAGTACAAAAGATTTGATTTCCTGAGTTTCCTCACGTTCTTTTAAACTGCGAACTACCTCTGCATCACTTGGAGTATGCATTGCCAATGGGTCTGAAAACTCAACACCCATACCTTGACGCGTTTCATTGTCTTTAAAGCGGCTATACAATGTCCGTAAATAGTATTCACTGTTCTTATTTGGACGATAGTCAAAATTTAGTCCGGCACCAAGTCTCTCACGTTCAATATCATATTGACGCAGTTCAGTTTCTTCTAACAGGTGATCGTCCCATGCTCCACCTGTTTCAACGTTATCTGAGCCAAAAGTGCGCTCTTGCCAACTTAGTGCTGCCGCAATACCAAGATTGTCAGTACCCGAACCTAGACTAAACTTTTGACTGACCGCGCCTGAAACTTTAGGACTATACTCTTCACGTTTATCATCATAACCACCTTCAACCGCAGCAGTATAGAACAGACCGTCATGATCAAAAGCAGATAAACTCTCTACCTCAATTGTTCCACCAAGTGAATTTGCATCCATATCTGGGGTCAAAGTTTTAACAACAGTTAATGACTGTACAAGTTCTGCTGGCAATACATCTAGCGCAACTCCACGACGTCCTGCTTCTGGTGCTGGGACTAAGGTGCCGTTAATAGTGACGGTATTCAGATCAGCTCCTAAACCTCGCACAGTCACAAAACGACCTTCACCTTGGTCACGTTCTGTAGAAACACCAGGAATACGTTGTAGTGCTTCAGCAGCGTTGTCATCTGGCAGCTTCGCAATAGCATCGGCATGTACTACACTAGCTATAGAGTTTGATTTTCGTTGTTCTTTCAAGGCTTCATTAATACTTGCTGCTTGACCTACAACACGAACATATTCAGTTTTTGTTTCTGCAGCCATACTTTGACCAATAGCTGTTATACATAAAACTAAGGTAGTGACTTTAAAAGTGAAAGGTGTTTTTTTCTTACTGCGATGAGTGCTCATTTGTTATTTCCCCAAATAGCGCAACGGCTGTTTGTTGAGCACCTTAAATATGCATAATGACTGAATGATGACAGGAAAAAAATCTAAAAATCAGAGAATTAACTTTTTAGATCATTTTGAGCTAATTTGATGGGACTATATCTTTCATTGCTCAAGTAGACTGAACTAAGTGAATGTGAATTATAGAATTAAAAGGGAGTTAAGTAGATTTTTGATATTTATAGTGAGCTAATTTGAAAAGTGGAAGAAAATATATTTGCAATGAAACTGTCATAGAATGCTGATTAGCTTTATCAAAACAATAACCACACCCCTGCTATGTTAAAACCCTTTCTACACTATCCACGACACTTTTTATTGATTATCACTGTTGCTCTGATCTGCTTAGCTTCATTTATTTTTTTTGGTAGTTTCAAAACTCAAAATGAAATTCAGGTCATTGATATTCTTGGAGAGGGGCTGGCCTGTATACTCGTTTTATTATGGATTTATCTCATTCTTAAAAGTCGCCCGAGAGGATATGTGACGAGCTATTTTTACTGGGGTCTGGTATGTGTATTTTTAGCTTTATGGATGGATGTATTGGATGAATTTATATCAATACCCAAAACACTGATTTGGGATGATTTATTAGAATCTTTTACTACACCGATAGGCTTTGTTGTACTTACTGCAGCTATGATTAACTGGCACAAAGAACAATTGGTATTGTCCAAAAAGCTACAAACTAAAGAGCATGTATTTCGGGATCATCGTTTATTTGATGCAATTACCCCCTTGGCAGATGCTCAATACTTTAAACAACAATTACAATATGAAATAAGTCAGCAAAATAATTCAGAAAAAAGCATACATCTGATGATGATCAATCTAAAGAATTTAACTTTGATCAATAGACAATTTGGTTTTGAATCAGGTAATCAAGTGCTATCTATGATTGCTCAGACGATAAGTATGAACATAAGACCTTGTGACTTAGTTTGTCGTTTAGCAGGAGATAAGTTTATTTTGATGTTAATTGATTTGACAGAACTACAAGTCGAAATGATGGCTAGAGAATTACAAAAATGTATTCAGTCACAAATATTTTATACATCTGAAGATTTTCATAAATTTAAAATAGATTGCAGCTATAGCATTAGTCAAGTACATCAAGAAAATCCAGCTGTAGAAATTCAAAAACTATATAAACAAATCAAAAGTCAGCAGCATCGAAAGCTAAAAAATGTAAAGGTTTCGGTATGAGCTATCAAAACGATCAATTGATTTTACCCACATATCTGGCCCCTGCATTATTGATTGATTTGGCTGAGCAATACGGTGTAAATCCCAATATTATTTTAAAGGGAACGCCCGTTTTTCTTGAGAGTTTGATCACAGAGAATCATGCTGTAAGTTTAGAACAACTGATACAAATGATACGAAATATGCATGAGAGTATTACCCATCCGGAAGTTCAATTTCTGTTTGGGCAACGTTATATTGAAACTTTAACTCACCCTGCCTTAAATGCAATTGCCTACAGTCAGAATATAAAAGAAGCCGTACAACGCTATGTTGAATTTCATATATTCCTAACCCCATGGTGCATTCCCGTTGCATTTTATTCGGAAAAAAAGATCATTCTATTTTGGTTAAATAATCAGGAGATCCATGCTAATTATTTAGCAATTAGTGCTATGACCGCCCTTAGGGCTATTTTGATGAATAGCATGCAAGAGGAATTGAATATTACTTATAGTTTTGTAGGTGACGAGCCAAAATTTATCGAACAATTTTGGGAACATCTTGGAGATGACATTAAGTTTAACACCCTTGTCAATGCCATGCATATCGATATTTGTGAGAGCCAACAAAAACAGAGTTATCAAACTAGTGCAATGCGTCAAGCTTATTATCGACAAGCTAATTTGGTACAACAACAGTTAGGATTAGAACAGAGTTTTCTTCAAAAAGTTTATAATTTTCTTATTCGTAATATTCATCAAGTACCGAATCTTGAGGAATGTGCTGAATATTTTCAAATGAGTATTGCTAGTTTTAAAAGAAGATTACATAAACATCATACTAGTTATCAGCAACTATTAGACCAAGCTAGATTATTCACATCAATACAATTAAAAGAATTACATCATTATAGTGATGAGCAAATAGCAAACTATTTAAATATTAATGACATACATAATTTTAAAAGAGCATTTAAGCGTTGGAGTAGCCTAGTTACATTCTAAGTGAGCTACCTCTAGTGGGCTGGACTATCACCACCTTCCTAAAAAAACACCAAAATATCTCTCTTGTGATCATGGTCCCTTAATTATGGGTATTGATCTAAATGCCAAGGTTGAGCAGAGTCTAGAGCAAGGTAAATCAAGAGATGGCCGTTTGGGGTTATAGTCACTTCTACTACAGCCCCTTAAATAATTATATTTCTCTTTAAATGATGAACATAACTTTGAAATATAAAACTATTTATTTTGCTATAAAAAAACCACCAATAATGGCGGTTTTTTATCAATGACAACTTATGCGTCATGTGACGGTCACTTATCGTATTTTATAAGTTTGGTACTTCTTACTTTATTTTAAAATGATGTTTCTCAGGAATAAGTTTTATTTTTATCGATTTATAAAGTCGCTCTTCAGAATTTTCTGCTGATTTTGTCACTTTATCAGCAAATTTCTGATCAGACATAAGCATGGCATATGTTTTATAACCTATTTCAAGCGCTTGTGTTTTATTGCCTTCTTCTTCGAACTGTTCAATTAATTTGTTGATCTTTTTAACACTGATATCATTCATGTAATTGACTCATTCCCACTTGATTTTTACTTTAGGGTTGTATTGTTACAGTTTAGTTAAAATAAGTTTAAATCATTGCAAATGATTGTCATTTATACAATGACTTGAAATTTTTCGTTAAATAATTTGATTCATTAATTGTTGCTGGGCAATATGGACTGCCTGTCCATTGCCAGCCTGACATTGTATCCAGGTACCATCGGCTTGTAATTCCCATGCACGCCGATTATCTTGAAGATAATTCATTAAGCCCTCTTCCAGAATTTGTTTACGAAGTTTTTTATCTTCGATTGGGAAACAGGTCTCGATGCGAGAGAATAAATTACGCCCCATCCAATCTGCACTGGCGCAAAAAAGTTTACTTTCACCCTGATGGTAAAAATAATAAACTCGGGTATGTTCTAAAAAACGTCCCACAATTGAGCGGACTCGAATATTTTCAGAAAGTCCTTTCACTTGTGGGCGTAAGCAGCAAATTGAACGGATAATCAAATCGATTTGAACGCCCGCTTGAGACGCTCTATACAGAGCATCAATTAGTTGAGATTCAGTTAAGGCGTTGACTTTAATAATAATCTGCGCTTTTTTGCCCGCTTTGCTATTTTCAGTTTCATTTTCAATGAGTTCAATCAATTGAGAATGCAGAGTAAATGGTGCATGAAAAAGTTTTTTCAATTTGACCATTTTCCCCATGCCTGTGAGCTCCTGGAAGACTTTATGGACATCTTCACAAATATCAGCATCACTGGTCAGTAGTCCATAATCAGTATAGATTTTGGCATTCATTGCATGATAGTTACCTGTGCCTAAATGAACATAACGTTTAATCTTGTCTACTTCACGACGCACGATCAGAATCATTTTGGCGTGGGTTTTATAACCAACGATCCCATATACAACAACCGCCCCAGCTTCTTGTAATAGATTGGCAACTTCGATATTTGACTCCTCATCAAAGCGAGCACGTAATTCAATCACTGCTGTGACTTCCTTACCATTTCGTGCTGCTTCAGCAAGGACTTGCACAATTTCAGAATCTACACCACTACGATAAAGGGTTTGTTTTATGGCTAACACATGTGGATCACGGGCTGCCTCTTTCAGTAGCTTAATGACCGGAGCAAAAGAGTGAAAAGGGTGATGTAATAAAACATCTTCGGTTTTTAATACCTCAAATATGGATTTTTTCCCATACAACACTTTCGGTAATTTTTGTACATGGGAAGGAAAACGTAACTCAGGCAAATTAAAGTTCGATATAAAGCGCGCCAGATTAAGCGGGCCATCAATACGATAGAGTTGCTCTTGCTTAAGATCAAATTGTCCAAGTAAATAATCAATAATATTTTCAGGGCAATTTTTAGTCACCTCAAGTCTTACAGCCCGACCAAAGCGTCGTGAGGATAGTTCATCTTTTAAGGCAATTGCTAAGTCTTCAACATCTTCTGAGATACTTAAATCTGCATTACGTGTGACCCGAAATTGATAACATCCAGTGGTGGTCACCCCTGGAAATAATTCATGAAGATGTTGCTGAATAATGGCTGAAAGTAGAATGTAGTGTTCATCCTCACCAGAAATATTTTTAGGTAACTTCACTAATCTAGGTAATGATCGTGGTGCTGGAACAATCGCTAAATTAATTTTTCGTCCAAAGGCATCGTTGCCTTCCAAAGTGACAATAAAATTTAAGCTTTTATTGGCTAAACGAGGAAAAGGGTGTGCGGGGTCTAGACTGATAGGCGTGACCACAGGTTGAACTTCATGATGAAAATAATTTTTAATCCATTCTTTATGTTTTTCAAGGATGTCACCATACTGAATGAAATGAACGCCATGTCCTTGCAGTTGTGGTAAGAGATTATAATTAAGAATTTTATACTGTTCTTCGACAGCTTCGTGTGCAAGTTTGGAAATGGTGGTGACTATATCTGAGAGTAGTAAGTCATCTGGATGAGTTCTAGCATGATCTGAAAGTTCAATTTGTTGCATTAAACTGGCAACTCGTATTTGAAAAAATTCATCCAGATTACTTGAAAAAATAATTAAAAAATTGAGTCGTTCAAGTAAAGGATATTCAGTATCTTTCGCCTGTGCCAATACTCGCTTATGAAATTCAAGTAAGGAAAGGTCCCGATTAATATAAGTTTTTAATGTATGTATGGAAGAATTTGAAGGCACATTTAAAGCAGTCATTTATGGCTCTTATAAAGTTAGATTGCAGCGCTGAAGGAAGCTAATAAAAATTCTTTTAAAGCCTTTGAAAGAGGTTAATTAATTCTTCGTAAATAAAAAATGATTAATTCTGCAAGAAGGCTAAGAATTTAATTTTATTCAATTAAGTATTCTGTGACTGCTTCATGACATTTTTATGACATCGTATTGTATTGTTATTTCATGTGGGTAATATTTAGACTTTTATCTGAGTTTAGAAGAAAGGGACAACGTTATGAACCGTACCGGGTTTGTCGGAGACTCAATATTCTGAGAGACTATTCCGATGACAAAATTAAAATATACCCCTGAAATCAGAGAAAGAGCGGTTCAATTATTGATTGAATCTGAAAAAGATTATCCATCGAATTGGGCTGCGATCACAGCAATTGCTCCCAAGATTGGTTGTACTCCTGAAACACTACGTGTTTGGTATCAAAAATATTTAGATAAACAAAATCCAGTTAAAGTACAGCAGCTTTCAGACCAAGAACGTATCAAACAACTCAAACGCGAAAATAAAGAACTGCAACGCGCCAATGAGATTCTACGTAAAGCAGCCGCTTTTTTCGCCCAGGCGGAGCTCGACCGCCCACACAAATAATGGTGGATTTCATCCATAACAATAAAGACTTATATGGTGTTGATGCGATTTGTAGAATTTTACCGATCGCACCTTCAACCTATTACCGGACTCTAGATCTCTGCGAAAATCCAGAACATCGAGCAAAGCGAGATTTACATGACTTGCATCATGCTGAGGAGATTAAACGAATTTGGAAGGAAAGTTCAGGTCGGTATGGTGTACGTAAAGTCTGGCAAAAACTGAAACGTGAAGGCTATATTATTGCACGCTGTACAGTTGCTCGATTGATGCAGAAGCTAGATATACAAGGTGTTTGGCGAGGTAAGAACAAACAAACCACCCGTAGCCGAGATGACCAAAAACGAGCACCTGACTTGGTGAAACGGAATTTTAGAGCTGATCAGCCTAATCACTTGTGGGTTGCTGACTTTACCTATATTCAAACAAATTCAGGCTGGGTCTATACCGCCTTTATTATTGATGTGTTCTCACGAGCAATTGTTGGCTGGAAAGTATCTACACGAATGAATACAGATATGGTGCTCGATGCATTGGAGCAAGCATTGCATGATCGAGGCATGCCAAAGAATGTGATTCATCATTCCGACAGAGGTGTGTAATATCTTTCCATTCGCTATACCAATCGTTTAGAAGCAGCAAATTTACGAGCATCAGTCGGTACAACTGGTGATTCATACGATAATGCTTTGGCTGAAACGGTGAATGGCTTATACAAAACCGAGGTGATTGAATATTTAAAAGCAGATTGGCAAGGTTTAGCAGATGTACAACTTGCGACACTAAATTGGGTAGATTGGTTCAATAAAGAGCGTGTACACAGTGCACTGGGTTATGTATCGCCTTTTGAGTTTGAAGCAATGTACTATGATAAGATTAACCCGTTAGGTCAGGTGGCCTAACTTAAATAAAAAAGTCTCCGACAAACCCGGTACGGTTCACTGAGTTTATCTCCTAATAATTTAATGCAGTGCATCTTAGTTTCAACCAAACTTCGCCGATGATAGCCTGACCATTTTGTTCATAGTGTCCTGCCTAAACGTGCAACTGTTCGAAGTAATTCATTTCGCTCTAGCGAGCTACTCTTTGTATCTTTCCACGGTTTCGCATTTTTTCTAGGTGGAATCACCGCATACGCTTGCCGATCTGCAATGACCTGACGGCATTGCTTGGTGTCATAAGCTCCATCGGTATAAACAGAGTCAATCTGCTCATCTTGTGGAATCTAATTAAGTAAATCACCAAGCACCTGTGAATCACTGACATTATTGGTTGTGAGCCGAATAACGCGTATTTGTAGGGTTTTAGCATCGATACCAATATGTAGTTTACGCCATTTGCGACGATATTCAGGTCCATGTTTCTTGCGTTTCCATTCGCCCTCACCTAGAAGCTTCATGCCTGTAGAGTCTACGAGTAGATGCAGCCCATCGCTACTTTTTTGGTAGCTGCTTGCAATATCAATATGCTTTTGTTTTCTACAAATGGTGGAATACGAATATCACTGATATTCGGGGCTGCTCAGCCGCAAAGCTTAATCAGACTTTGCACAAAGCCAGTAACCATACGTAAAGACAGACGGAATAAGGATTTAATCATTAAGCAGCATTGGATGGCTACGTCGGAGTAGATTTGATTTCGCCCTTGTTTGCCTTTTGATGGAGCATACCATTGCGTAGCAGGATCCAACCAAAGGGCAATATTTCCGCGACTCATGAGTGCTCGGTTATATGCGGGCCAATTGGTAGTGCGGTAGATTTTGTGTGTAGGCTTCTTCATTTGAAAATTATATCGCTGAAAAAGCCTTTATAGATAGGTTTGTGCAACAAAGCCCTTTATGCTTTAAATTTTACCAACCAAAACCAACGCCTACACCACCCGAACTTTCTTCCTTGGTAAATGCGCCACCAATGGTGAGTGAGGTATTATCATTAATAATCCGTTGATAGCCAATTGACACCGCCTGTTCCTGTCCCTGAAAGCCAGCACCCACACCGACACGATTTTGTCCTTTGACACTGGCAGCACTACTTGACATATTCATCATCGCAGCAGTCATGGCACCTTGGCGGTTAAAACGTTCATCCACTTTATGGAAGCGCTGTTCTGTTTCCATACGATAATCATTAAACGCGCTATTTAAGGCATTTACACGCTCATTGGTATAGTTATTGGTCGATTTTTCTGCTGCTTTTAGCTGTTGATAGTTGACTGCATCGGTATCTTCAACGGCATCCGCCACATGGATGATTTGGCGTTCTTTGCCTTTTGCTCCAACTGATACCGTATTATCACGATCCGATGCAGAATCATTACCCAATACCACTGCATTTTTGGCTTGAGTATCGACATTATTGCCCAGCACAAAGGTATTATCACCCGTGACTTTATTGTCATTACCCACAACATAACTACCGTTTCCAGATACCGTGTTTGGATCACCAAAGGCACCAGAACCATTACCTGAAACCTGATTACCCACACCTACAGCAGTTGAGCGATGGCCTGTCACTACGGTATTTGTTCCAATCGCAACCGAGTTTTCACCTGTTGCCGAAGCAGCTTGGGCATCAGTTACTCCATTCACCTGAACAAACTGGTTACTGGCTGTAAGTTGAGTTTGCACATCTGCAATTTTGCCATCGGTATAGCTATTCGCACTGGAAAGTGCCGATGCCGTTTGCTGGTCGGTATAATCTTTTGCGCCACTTAAAGAAGATGCCGCTTTTTGATCTGTGTAGCTTTTTGCATCATTAAGTACAGATGCAGTTTGTTGATCAGTATAGGCTTTGCCATCGGCAGCTTTCTGGTCAGCATAATTTTTCGCATTGTTTAGTGTCGATGCAGTTTGCTGATCTGTGTAGGCTTTACCATCAACCGCCTTTTGGTCTGCATAGCTTTTTGCATCATTTAAGGTTGATGTGGTTTTCTGGTCGGTATAGCCTTTTGCATTATTTAATGCAGTGGTTGTTTGTTGATCTGCATAATTTTTTGCATCATTTAAATTAGATACAGCTTGCTGGTCTGTATGTGTTTTTAAATCTGATACAGAGGTTTTAATTGCACCTAATTGTTGATCAACTGCAATGAATGCATCACTCACTGTATTTTTAGCTTTTCCTTGGATTGTAAAAGTTGGATTTGTGAATACACCATTGTTCCATGCCGCACCACCACCTAATGCCTGAACCAACGCAGTATTAGTCGTATCAACACGTGTATTTAAGGTAGTGACTTCATTGCCGATTCGGGTATCGACACCATCAATACGGGTATTAATCGTATTTGCGCTGGTTGTGATTGCTGTATTTAAGTTGCCAACTTCCGTGGTCACCCGATCACTCAATGTTGTGACACTGGTATTGGTCACATGTAACTGTTTACCTGTCACTGCATCTTTAGACGTTGCATCTAATGTTGCATCTTGCAGACCTGTAAGTTTCGTACCGTTTGTACCTGCCAAAGTAATTGTGTCTTTGGTTGCTGAATCATAGATCACTGCATTTGCTGCAAGATTCCCTGTATTGGTTTTTAACAGTGCAATGTCATTTGTGTTAGTCGTGACTCGTCCATCAATTCCTGAAATTGTGGTGTTCATCGTTCCAACTTCATTGCTAATTCGGGTATTCAGTGTTCCAACTTCTGTACCAATCCTGGTATTTAAGGTAGTCACTTCATTGCCGATTCGGGTATCCACACCATCAATACGGGTGTTAATCGTATTGGCACTATTGGTAATGGCTGTATTTAAGTTGCCAACTTCTGTACCAAGTTTAGTATCCAGTTTACCAACTTCCACATCGGTATAACCTTTTGCATCAGTTAAGGTATTCGCCAATCCTGTGGTTAGCGCGGTTTGATCTGCTTTTAAAGCTAAGCCCGTGTCTGCATAGGTTTTGGCATCTACCAATGTATTAGACAAACCTGTGGTTAGCGCGGTTTGATCTGCTTTTAAAGCTAAGCCCGTGTCTGCGTAAGTTTTAGCATCTGCCAATGTACTAGACAAACCTGTGGTTAATGCAGTCTGGTCGGCTTTTAAGGCTAAACCATCTGTTAAGGCCGTATTGGTTGCATGTAACTGCTTGCCTGTCACTGCATCTTTAGAGTTTGCGTCTAAAGTAGCATTTTGCAGATTGGTGATTTTTGTACCGCTTGCACCTGCCAGCGTTAATGTCGCTTGGTTCGAGGCGGTGTCGTATAGAACTGTATCGGCATTAGCTGTAAAATTACTTAATGCAGTATCCACATAAGCTTTATTGGTGGCATCAGTCGCATTTACTGGTGTTGCCACATTGGTAATCCGTTTTGTTGCACCTGCACGACCAACCGAAATTGTATTGGCTTCATCAGCTAAAGAGTCAAAACCAATGGCGGTGGCATTTAATGCTGTCGCTTGGCTGCCTACACCGAACACACTGCTACGGTCAGCCGTTGCGGTCACACCTGCACCAATAGCAACTGAGCTTACCCCTGTCGCTGCTGCGGTTTCCGATGCGGTTAAACTTGCATCATCAATTTCATTATCAGCATTTTGGTCATACCAACCACCAAAGGCAATTGATCCAGTTCTATTGGCAGTTGCACCTGTACCAAATGCACTACTGACCACACCTGATGCAGTATTTTTTAAACCGACTGCGGTTGCTCCTGCACCAGTTACATTATTGACACTACCAAAGGCATTGGCTGTCGTTCTACTACTATTATCACTAATAAAGGGATTTGTGTTTGATGCACCATGATCTACGGTATTTGTAATACCAAAAGCATTGCTAGCTTGGCTTTTCGCTAGGTTGTTACCACCTACGGCATTACTACCCAAACCTGATGCTTCATTCCTATAACCCACCGCACTGCTATACCAACCCGATGCAATATTCACATAACCCACCGCACTGCTATTACTACCCGATGCGGTATTCATATAACCCACCGCAGTACTATAACCACTCGATGCAGTATTGCTATTACCGACCGCATTACTATATAACCCTGAGGCAATATTGCCGGTACCCAGGGCACTGGCTTGACCATCCATCGCCAGGTTGCCACCTTTTTTGATGGCATTAATAAAGGTTGCAAATTTAACCGGATCGGCGGCTTTGGTGGTGGTCAGACTATTGACGGTAAAAGAGTCAATATCATCCAGAGTAGTCCCTGCACCGGTGGTGGTTACCGCAATACCCCCCACTGTGGCAATTTTCCCTGAGATTGTGGTAATGGTATGTGGAGAACCTTTGGCTGAACCCAATGCAGTTGAGCTAGAAGCACGTGCATAGTTATCGCTAGGGGTGGCATTGGGTATGGCAGCCAGCGCATCGGTCAGTTGTTTTTTATTGATCGCATCGGTATCGGTGGTACCGGCTTTGACATTGGTAATTTGTTTTTCCGCACCCGCCTGACCTACCGACACAGTATCGGCACGGTCGGCTACCGCATTTAAACCGATGGCAGTTGCCCCTGTTGCCACCGCTTTACTGTTAATCCCGAACACGCTACTGCGATCAGCCAATGCAAGGTTTCCGCCCTGTTTGAAGTTATTGATAATATCGGTTGCCTGTGCTGCTGTGACGCTCTGTCCATTGACTTCGGTCAACAAGCTTGGATTGGCAGATAATGCCGCCCAATCTGCTGCGCTGGTTTTTATCACCACACCATCCAAAGTGGTGACGCCACCCACACTGCTAAACGTTGGTGTGTAGCTGAAGGGCGTTAAAACAACCTGTGGACCTAAATTACCTGCATAGTCGGCCAAACCGGAGCCGACCGCAGCACCATTTTGCCCAATCACGGTATTACCGGTACCTATGGCGTTGGCATATCCGCCTGTTACTATATTATTTAGACCTATGGCATTACCTCCAACCACAGTGACGGTATTTTTTGTGCCGATGGCTGAACCATACAGATTACTTACGTTATTGCTATAACCTAACGCATTAGTGCCCCAGGCTGAAGAATTAATTATGTTGCCAATACCAACCGCGGTATTTTTCGCAGCGCCATTGTTTTTATTATAGGCACCAAAAGCATTATTGAGGTCTCCATTCGATGCAGTATTCTCAAAACCGACTGCACTGCTATTCACACCCGATGCATCATTGCCATAGCCAAAAGCACTGCTATCTACACCTGTGGCTAAATTGCGTACACCCATCGCAGAACTATATTGACCTGCCGCCACATTCCCTTGTCGTAATATATTTAAAAATTGAGATTTTTGATTTTCATCGACCGCTACACCATTGACATGTGTAATTGTTGCAGTCGTATTACCTGTTGCAGTCACTGCAACGCCATTGACGCTGACCAACTTACCATTTTCAACTTTTTCTTCTAAAGTTCGTAGTCGTGAGGATACGCCTCCACTAATACCCGACCCCATAGCGGTTGAGGATTCGGCGACAGCAGCATTAAAAAAACCAAACGCACTTGAAGCAAATTGTGTTGTCAGATTGCCAAGACCAACCGAACTGCTAGACCAACCCAATGCGTCATTATTAAAGCCCAATGCATTACTATATAGATTCGATGCAGTATTCCTATAACCCAATGCATTACTATATAGATTCGATGCAGTATTCCCATAACCCAATGCACTGCTATTATTACTCGATGCAGTATTATTAGAACCCAATGCACTGCTATTATTACCCGATGCAATATTTGCTGTACCTACCGCACTACTCAGTTGACCAACCGCAATATTTCCGCCTTTCTTGGCTGCATTGATAAAGGCTGCTACTTTGGCTGGGTCGGCTGCTTTGGTCGTGATGACCCCACCCACTGTAAATGAATTAATATCATCAATACTTATGCCTGCTGTCGCTAGGTCAGTGGTTACAGTAATGCCACCCACTGCGGTAATTTTTCCTGCTGTGGTTGTTGTGGCATGCGGTGTACCTTTCGCTGAACCTAAAGCGGTCTCGGTTGAAGTATGAGTGTAGTTGTCGGTGGCGACAGTTCCGCCTGAAACACTTAAAATCGCTGTATCCAGTTGTCCTTTATTGACCGCATCGGTGGCTAGTGTGCCTGCTGCGACATTGGAAATGGTCGTCCCCCCTGTACCACGTAAGGTAATTTTATCTACAGTAGGCGTGTCATAACCAATTTTGCTTGGTAAACCTGTGACTGGATTTAAAATACCTGTAACTGGATTGAAAAGTGCAGACTGATCTACTTTAGCTGCCAATCCATCATCGAGTTGTTTTTTATTGACTGCATCGGTGGTTTGTGTACCTGCTGCCACATTGGTAATTTGTTTCTCTGCGCCTGCACGACCCACTGAAATGGTATTTTCTTTATCGGCTAAAGAGTTAAAACCAATCGCTGTTGCATTTTGTGCCGTGGCTTGGCTACCCACACCAAACACGCTGCTACGGTCTGCCGTTGCGCTTACGCCTGCACCCATCGCTACTGAACTTACACCTGTAGCTGCTGCGGTTTCGGTTTCTGTTAAAATAGTATTAATTAAGCTATCTTCATCTTTGTCATACCAACCACCTACGGCGATTGATCCTTTTTTATCGGCGATTGTCTTTACACCAAAGGCATTACTGACTATTCCTGATGCAGTATTCTCAAAACCGACTGCACTGCTATTCACACCCGATGCTTCATTGCCAAAACCGACTGCACTGCTATTCACACCCGATGCTTCATTGCTATAACCGACTGCACTGCTCGCATAACCCGATGCTTCATTGTGAGAACCGAATGCACTGCTCTCAAAACCCGATGCTTTATTTTGTCTACCAACGGCACTACTACCATAATTCGATGCAACATTTTTTACCCCTACAGCACTACTATATAGACCAACGGCAATATTTCCGCCGTTTTTCGCTGCGTTAATAAAGGCAGCAACTTTGTCTGGGTCGGCTGCTTTGGTTGTTGTTACCCCATTTACAGTAAATGAGGTAATGTCATCAATATTTTCACCTGTTGCAGTGACGGTAATGCCTGCTACTGTGGTAATTCTTCCATTGGTTCGTGTGGTCGTATGTACAGTACCCGATGCCGAACCTAAAGCGGTATCACCAGCATAGTGAGCGTAGTTGTCGGTGGCGACAGTTCCGCCTGAAACACTTAAAATCGCTGTATCCAGTTGTTTTTTATTGACCGCATCGGTATCTGCCGTACCTGCCTTAACATTGGTAATTTGTTTTTCTGCACCTGCACGACCAACCGAAATTGTATTGGCTTCATCAGCTAAAGAGTTAAAACCAATCGCTGTTGCATTTTGTGCCGTGGCTTGGCTACCCACACCAAACACGCTGCTACGGTCTGCCGTTGCGGTTACGCCTGCACCCATCGCAACTGAACTTACACCTGTGGCTGCTGCGGTTTCGGGTCCACCATGTGTAAAGCTACTATTGTTATCTTGGTCATACCAGCCACCTACAGCAATTGCCCCCTGTTTATTGGCAATTGTGGCTGTACCAAAGGCATTACTCGCTCTACCTGATGCTTTATTGTAATAACCGACTGCACTGCTACTACTACCCGATGCTTCATTTCCACCCCCGACTGCACTGCTAGCCCAACCCGATGCAGTATTCCCCATACCGACTGCACTGCTAGAGTTTTGCGATGCTGTATTATTATAACCCAATGCACTGCTATAACTATCCGATGATTTATTGTTATACCCCAATGCACTGCTAGAATCACCCGATGCTTCATTCTTATGACCACAGGCAAAAGCATCTAGGCCGCCTGCGGTACTGTCTAAAGATTGTTCACCAGTGTCAGTACTGCCATCACAGACATCTCCTGCCCAAACACTCATTCCCGAAATCGCGGCAATACTTAAAACCAGACTTTGTAAAATAAAAGGTTTATAGGCAAAAACCCCGTTTTTGCCTTGTTCATCATGCTGAACTTTGCTTAGGCTATTTGGTTGCTCACCTGTGGTATTGTCGGTCTTACCTGCACTTTTGGCATGCTCCGAAACAACAACCATACGCCCCAAAGATTTATTCCAGATTTTTTTAAAGATGTGGTTCATATCTGTACCTGTAATTTTTAAACATTTGGTACAATTACAAAACATTACATACAAAGTTGTATATCACTGAAAACTGGTATTCTGACGAATGGTAATAACTTTTTAGAGAAAAAATAGCATCTGGTAGATGCTATAAATATATTACAGCTTTGTTGCACAAAGATTTGAAATACAAAGCCGCCCTAATTGAGCTAAATTTAAGGCGTAACTTGGGTAAGTGGTCGACCTAATTCCGTAAATCTGTTGAGGCCTGCTACACGTGCATGAATCTCATTCACTTGGCTATCAAAACGCCTTGCACTGAGTTTATCTCCTAATCATTTAATGCAGTGCATCTTAGTTTCAACCAAACTTCGCCGATGATAGCCTGACCATTTTTTCCATAGTGTCCTGCCTAAACGTTTAACTGTTCGAAATAATTCATTTCGCTCTAGC